>JAJEJG010000014.1 GCA_022828225.1 Nitrospirales bacterium
GAATGAGCAATTTCCACTTCCGGACATAATTGCGGTAGAGGGTCTTATCCTGAGTATTGTGTCGCATGGGTTCGCCTCCAGATGATGGGATGAGTGACCCTACATTCTGTCAACGAATTAGTGAACATCTACAATCCCCGATCAAGTCGGGGACAAGCGTCGGGAATGACAGAACTGAATTGGCGTCGGTTCTTTTCATATCGATCAACCTGTTCTGCGTCACGACCGGCGGGAGATACGATTTTGAAACGACCGGCGCGCCCACGCAGTCAGGGCCAGGGTTGCACGACGAAACGGCGGAACGCGAATGCGGGAAGAAAACACGGCAAACCGCGTGCCTTCTATACGGGTCAGTAGATTGAAATAGATGGCGCGCATGATTTCCGCGGACAGCAACGACTGCCGGTCGGCCGAGGCCAGAGCGTCGTACACGGTTTGGGCTTTTCCATAATATTCGCGGGCCCGGGCGGCCTGGAATTCCATGAGCCGGATGAATTCGGGCGAAGTGGTCTTGGTCAACAGGTGTTCCTCGGAACAGCCGGACCGGACCAGGTCTTCCTGCGGGACGTAAATCCGGTCCCGGTCGGCATCGGCGCCCACGTCGCGCATGATGTTGGTCAGTTGAAAGGCCACGCCCAGGTTGACGGCATAGTCCCGGGCACGCGGGTCCTTCGTTCCGAACACCTTGAGACAGATCAGCCCCACAACCGACGCCACGCGATAGCAATAGGGATAGAGATCATCGAAAGTGGCATATCGTCTGATCGTCAAGTCCATTTCCATGCCGGCAATCAATTCCTGAAAATAGTCCTGGGGAATGTCCAGCTTCCGGGCGTGATCCGCAAGACTGACGGTCACCGGATATTGCGGGGTGCCTTCATAGGCCGCCTGAATTTCCCGGCGCCATTGCGCCAGTTGACTGTGTGGATCTTCACCGGGAGGAGGGTGATCGACGGCCGCGTCCAACTCGTGACACAACGTGTACACGGTATACATGGCTTCCCGGCGCGGACGGGGTAAAAAGAGAAAGGAATAGTAAAAGTTGCTTCCGCTGTCTTTCGCTTTGAGCGTGCAATAGGAATGCGCTTCCGTGATGGTGGGCATCTGGTGGAGGCGACTTACGGCAGGGGTTTCAGGTACGTGTCCTTAATCCATCCCGATTCCCCGGAACGTGTTCGGACGAGATAGACCCACCGCTTCTTGATGAGACTCCCGTCGAGGATCGTGAGGGTGTCGCCGGTTTTCACGAGAGGCCCCACTTGTTCTCCTTCGGCCCCATTGCGTAACCTGAAGCGAGCCTGACGGCCATCTCTTGGTGCAACGTTGACCTGTTGTCCTTCGCGAAAGGCCGGGACGGGAGGGACCTCCGGCGCCGGTGGCCGGACTATCGGCTCGGGTTGGGGCGGGGGATCTTGAGTGAACGAATCGATTGCGGTGCGCACCGTGTTCACCATTTGTGCGGCGGTGGACCGTAACTCCGGATCGGTTATCACGTACCAGGTTCCCACGGCCAAGAGGATGAGCAGGGTGAACGTCAACCATCGGCGAGGAGGTTTCTGCCGAGGGTCGTCAAAATCGTCCAGATCATCGTCAAAATCAAGCTCCTGGTCCATGTCCCGGGCAAAGAGAAGGGGAGAGAAGGGGGACCGCATGTGAGGGAGTGCTGTCGCTGTCATGAGTGCCCCGTGAGAAGAGTGTCCGGAAAACAGACGGGCGTCAGGATGCCGGCCTTTTTTGCCGATCCTTTTCATACCACTCGCCTTCAGGCATGTCAAACCGCGGCAAGGGCGTGAGGGCGCGACGCGTCGAGAAGCAACGGAAATGGTTCAGGGCTTCCGGCGTTGGAGAAAATGGCTTGCATATCGAATTTTCCGTATGCAGAATGCATTCTGTAATCGGCACAGACAAAAGACGGCCCATCAAGTTGATGCCGTTCTCACTCTCGAGTTGAAGTGAGATCAAATTCTCGCGGATTTTGAATTTCGCACATGTCCAGTTGGTATCGCCCGGACCCCTTAACCCGAGACCTCATTCACCTGATCAATGCCCGCCGGCACGATCACGGTGATTCCGAACTCGCCATCGAAGTCCTGCAGGCTTTGCTCGAGCAGGATCGCGAGCATGACGTGCTCACCGTCCTGGCCGCGTTGGATGAAGAAATGGCCGAGTGGCTGTTTGACCTGTTGGCGGAGGCCGCCTGTTCGGTCTTGATTGAAAGCGATCACGATGATGATGCGGCCTATGCTATTTTGGGGGCGATCGAGTTGTCGCTGCAGGCGAATCTCGCCGCTCCCCTCGGGTTGAAGATTCATCCGGAAAAAACCGCGGAATTGCTCCGGGAGTGTTTGCATATTCCGCCGGGAACCGTGGTCACGGTCGAACCGCGATTGCTGACCGATACGACGCTTGATTTCTTGACCCTTCAACAACTTCACGAACATGTGTCCTGCATGGCCGGTTCCCAGCGCCGGCAACCCATTACCGCTCGCTTGCATCCGCCCGTCGAGTCGACGGCATTTTTGCTGTTCGAGTTGATAGGCGCGAGAGATTCATCCCTGCCGGAAACGATCCCCGACAAGGAACGGGAAACCCTGTTGCAAGGTCTGATGGCGCAATGTCCGGAAATTGCCCTGGCGCCGAATATGCTGGAGGTGCCGGTGTATGCCGCGTACGGCATGTTCGACGCGCAGAATGCCGTACGACTCCATCGCTTGGCCGACGAAACGGCCGCGGTCTGGCATGACCTCGATCCTCCGGTTCGGAGCCGGGCCATCGTCCATTTACACACGCAATGCGGGAACGGGGTCTACATGCCCGTCTGGACGGACCTGTTCGATCCCGATTTGCCGGAAGACCACGGCCCGATCTGGACCTCGCCTGACGTCTGGGTCTTTACCGCGGATCTGCCGATCGAATGGCCCGGTGAGATGTTGACGAATCGATTGCTGGCCGAAGGTTGCACCCGCTTCGAAAACCACATCGTCGAAGCTCCGGAAAATTAGCGGATCAGCGTAATTTGCCGGCTACCAGCCGGTTCAAGCTGACCCCGGATTCAGCCGCTTGAATGGAGAGCATCCGGTGCGTTTCCGGTGGAACACGTACCATGAACTTTCCACTGTAGTTTTTCAGCGCAATGGGTTCGGGTACGTCCTCCCTGTTCCTTCGCATATCTCTGAGGCAGTCGCTGACAAGCCGGCGAATACCCGCCAGCGCTTTTTCCGGCGACGTGTCAAGCCAACTCAGGCCGGGAAACTCCGCACATAAGCCGACGTGCTCGCTATCTTCTTCAGACCACGTGACCCGGTACGTGTAACGATCATAGGCTTTGCTCATGATTCAGCCTCCAGACGATCTATTGCCCGCAGAACTTGGCGGACCTGGTACGGTTTGGCCATGCCCTTGGCGTTTTGGATGTTCACGCGAGGGTCGCCCTGCCACGGTGTTTTGTACACCCTGTGGCTGGACTCGGTCTGTCTCGGTTTGCCAAAAAAGAAATTGCAGATTTTACACAACTCATCGAAACGAATACCCGTTGGGTTGCGTCTCATTTGAACGAGTATGTCTTCAATGTTTGCCATTGTACACTATATAGTATCACTAATGATACTTTTTCAGGGGTTTCTGTCTGCCTTGAACGGCAAAGCTGTCAGGGACAGCCTCGGAAAACATCCTACGAGACTCATCACCCTCACCTTAATCCTCTCCCGTCAAGGGAGAGGAAATTCTCTCCACTCCCTCGCCCCTTGTGGGAGAGGGCTGGGGTGAGGGGGAGAAAGATTATGGCCGGGCGGCCTGGCGCAAGGGCTCCAACAACGTGTCCGGGACCTTCAGATTTCCCTTGCCTCGACCCACTTGAATGCCCGGGTTCGTCGCGCCGTGGAAATCGCTCCCCCCGGTGACCAGCAGGTCCAATCGTTTGGCCAATTCGAGAAACCGCGAAGTCTGCCTCCGGTCATGACTGCTGTAAAACACTTCCAATCCCAACAATCCGGCCTCCTTTAAGCAGGCGCATAAACGATAGAGAGGCTCCCCCTGACACCGGGTCCACGTCGGGTGCGCCAGAACCGGAACTCCACCCGCGTCGCGAATCCAGGCAATGACTTCCCGTGTGTCGGAGAGCGTCCGAGGCACGTAGGCCGGGGCCCCCTCCTTCAAGTAGCGGTCGAAGGCTTCGCGGGTATCCTGCACGTATCCCTTATCAACCAACACCTGTGCGACGTGGGGACGGCCGATGGAGTCCGATCCGGCTTTAGCGTTGACTTCTTCCTCGGTTACCTCAAGCCCCAAGGCGTTCAAGCGTTCGATGGTCCGCGGATTTCTGATCTGTCGAGAACGACGTTGTTGCGCCAGATGATCCCGGAAGGTCGAATCCTGCCAATCGAAGAAATAGCCGAGGACGTGGAGTTCCTGCTCGTTGAAACGAGAGCTTATTTCCACGCCGGGGATGACTTCGATGCCCAGCGGCGCGGCCGCCTCCAGGGCATGGGGAATGCCGTCCACGATGTCGTGATCCGTGATGGCCATGGCCGTAACGCCCGCTTGATGGGCCAGGTCCACGACTTCCACCGGCGTCAGGCTGCCGTCGGAGAAGCGGGTATGCAGGTGAAGATCGATTCGTGCCATCGACGGGTGATTGCTTTCGTACTGCCGGTCGGGTCCCGGTCAAGCCCGTTCGACAGGCTTCCTTCGCAGGTCCTTCGCGTTGCTCAGGACAGGCTCAGGACAAGATTTTTGGGCGACGAGTCGTGCAGTAATGGCAGGCCCTTGTTGATGAGACGAAGCGGGCTGCGGGCCTTCCTCGTAGTGCAACACGCGTAACGGATGGGTTAAGCGAAGCAGTTCGTTGTGTTCCAGACAGAATTCCTTTCTCCGGGGATGCCGGTGCCGTACGTGGTTATCGATCAAAAACGTTTCATAGATCAGGACGCCGCCGGGCTTGAGGGCTTGCAGGAGAGACGGAAAGAGCGGCCGGAAGAGATAGAAAAACACCAGAATCCCGTCGTATTCCTGATTGCCCAGTGAAGGGGGAGCTTCCGGATCTTGTTCCAGGTCCGTGTTCCACGTCGAGAGATTGGGAAGGTGGTGCTCGCCGGCCTTACGCGTCAGGGTGGCTAATGCCTGTTCGTTTCGGTCGAGACCGATCACCTCATAACCTTGAGCAGCCAGATACAAGGCGTGTCGGCCTTCTCCGGCGGCCACGTCCAGGACTTTGCCTTTGGGGATCATGTGCGCGGTCGCGTGCAGAAACGGCGAAGGTTGGAAGGGGGAAGCCGAATTGACGGCGTGCGTGCGCGGGTAGGTCAGACGGACGCCGACCGAACCCGACACGTCCGGGAGCGGCGGCGCGGCTTTCCGGAGCCAGATGGTCAACCGTTGGATCGGAAATTCCAGCAGTAACGTTTGGGCGATCCGGTCCGTCAATCGTTCGATCAATGCGTTCGCATTGGCGGTTCCGACGTCAATGACCCGTTGGACGACGTGAGCGTAGTCCACTGTTTTAGCGAGGCTGTCGGAATGAATGGCGTCTTCGACCGAACAGGTGAGTTCGAGGTCCGCCAACAGCGGCTGCGGGCATTGCCGTTCGTCCGGCGTGACCCCGCACCTCGCCTGGAATCTGATCCCTTCAATGATGATGGCTTCGGACACAGCGGCATTGTCGAGGAGGGGAAAATACGTGTCAAGCCCGGTTGCCTTGACCCCTTCGAGTCGGCACGAGCAGGCCGGTTCTGCTTGACCCGCTTTTCAGAGGGCTCCTATAATAGGGACGAACGCTTAAGGGAGGGTGCGCCAAGTGGCTGATTTTACGCACTTCAATGAATCCGGCCGTGCAAGGATGGTCGATGTGTCGGCCAAGGGTTCGACCGAACGTATCGCTGTGGCGCAGGGCCGGGTTTCGATGCTTCCGGAAACCCTACGACGTATTCAGGAAGGGAAAATCGCTAAGGGCGACGTCCTGGCCGTGGCGCAGGTGGCCGGAATCATGGGCGCCAAACGGACGCCGGACCTGGTGCCCATGTGTCATCCTTTGATGCTGACGAGCGTAAACATCGACTTTCTGGAAAATGCGACGCCCGATGAGAGCGGACAATGTTCCTTGACCATCCAGGCCTCGGTCAAGACCAGCGGCCAGACCGGGGTCGAAATGGAAGCCATGACCGCGGTGGCGGTCGCGGCGTTGACGATCTACGACATGTGTAAAGCCGTGGACAAAGGCATGAGTTTCGGAGACGTGTGTCTGGTCTCGAAATCCGGCGGCAAGTCCGGGACCTATCAACGAGCCGGCGTCGAGGCCGTGGCCCCTGCTCATGGGTCATCGTCATGATTGTCACGGTGAAATTGTTCGGTATGTTGAAAACGCAGCTTCACCACGACTCCAAACTGAACGAATCCGAACTGAAGGTGCCGTTGGATCACGGGTGCCGGGTGGATGATCTGATCGCAGCCATCCAGTCGATGAATGCCGACGTCGGCGATTTGTTGCTGAAAAGAAAAATTCTCGTGTCGGTGAACCATGAGGTCGCTCACGGGGAAACCGAACTGACCGGCACTGATGAAATCGCGTTGCTTCCGCCGTTTTCCGGCGGATCATCTACACCAGGGGAGATGCTTGCCGATGTCTACCGTTGATACCGAAGCTTCGTTGGTCCGGGTCCAACGAGAGGATTTTTCGATTGATGAGGAAATCAACCGTGTCCGGAACCGTTCCACGCGCATTGGCGGCATTGCCACCTTTCTCGGCACCGCGCGTGATCGATCGAATGACCGGGACGTCAGCCGGATCACGTTTGAATACTATGAAGGGATGGCCCAGAAGAAGCTCCGGGAAATCCGTGAGCGCGCGTTGCAGGATTTCGACGTCCTTGAGGTGCTGATTCTGCACCGGTACGGCGAGATCGACATCGGGGAAAACATTGTCCTGATCGTCGTGGGCGCCATGCATCGGGCGGATGCGTTCAAGGCCTGCAAATGGTGTATCGACGAACTGAAGCAGATTACGCCGATCTGGAAGCGTGAAGAGACGCCGGACGGACAAGTATGGGTGGAACAGCATCCATGAACGCCCAGCCTATCGTTTCGGATCTGTTGGATACGTTCGGTCGTCCCTTGCGGAGCCTGCGTGTATCCGTGACGGACCGGTGCAACCTGCGTTGTCGCTATTGCATGCCCGAGGACGAGTATGCGTGGCTGCCCCGTGAAACCCTCCTGAGTTTCGAAGAAATCAATCGGTTGGTGGAGATCTTTGCCGAGTTCGGCGTGGATAAAGTCCGGTTGACGGGCGGCGAACCCCTGCTTCGTCGTGATCTTCCCACCCTCATCCGCCTGTTGAAACGACAGACTGCCATTCAGGACATCGCCCTGACCACCAATGGTATTTTGTTGGATGAGCAGGCCGAATCACTTCGTGACGCCGGTTTGGATCGCATCACGGTCAGCCTTGACACCCTGAAACCCGACAAGTTTAAAACGCTCACCAAACGGGATACGTTTGATCGGGTCTTACAGGGCATTGCGCACGTCAAGACGGTCGGCCTGACCGGACTCAAAATCGACACTGTCGCGATCAAGGGATTCAACGACGACGAATTGGTCGAGTTGATCGAATATGGGAAAAGGGTCGAGGGAGAGGTGCGATTCATCGAGTACATGGACGTGGGCGGTGCGAATGATTGGGGCATGGAAAAAGTCTTTTCCCAGGCCGAAATCCTGCAGACGTTTCGGCAGGTCTATGGCTCGGTCGAGTCCATTCAGGAGAACAGTTCGGCTCCGGCCCGGCGATATCGATTGCCCGATGGCACGACGTTCGGGATCATTCCCTCCACCACCACGCCGTTTTGCGCCACGTGCGACCGGAGCCGGTTGACCGCGGACGGCATGTGGTATCTGTGTCTCTATGCCCGGCACGGATTGGATCTGCGGGAACCGCTTCGGATGAACGACGACGCGAGCCTGCGGGCCCGCATCCGGTCTGGATGGCAGCAGCGGATCGACCGCGGCGCCGAAGACCGAAAAGCGCTGGAGTCCTCCAGCGAGCGCGGTCAATTCATTCGGATCGACGAACTGCGCCAGGACCCGCATCTGGAAATGCACGCGCGCGGCGGCTGATGGTCCACGCCGTGGTTGGTTCTTGCATCTTTTTCTAAGGAACAGGTCTCGATGGGTTGGTTTCAGAAGGGCTCGTCTGAAGAACGGGAAAAGGGCAAGCTGAACATCGTGGAAGGCATGTGGATCAAATGTGCCTTTTGCCGCGCCGTCGTCTATCGAAAAGAAGTCGATCAGAACTTCAAACTCTGTCCCAAGTGCGGATACCACTTTCCCCTGTCGGTCCCCGAGCGGCTTGACGTCTTGCTCGACCCCGGCAGTTTTCAGGAGTGGGACGCCGACTTATCCCCCGGCGACCCCCTGGCGTTTACCGATACGCAATCCTACCTCGGTCGAATCGAGATCTATCAGAAGAAGACCGGCAGACGCGACGCCATCGTGACGGGCAAAGGAAAACTTCAGACTTCTCCGGTCATCGTGGGTATTTTTGATTTTGGATTCATGGGCGGCAGCATGGGGTCCGTGGTGGGAGAAAAGATCTGTCGTGCGGCCGACCGGGCCATCGAGGGCAACACGCCGTTCTTACTCGTGACCACGTCGGGCGGGGCGAGAATGCAAGAGGGCATCCTCTCTCTCATGCAGATGGCCAGGACGTCGGCGGCCATGGCCCGGCTTCATGAAGCCGGAGTGCCGTTCATTTCGCTCCTGACGGATCCGACCTTTGGAGGCGTGACCGCGAGCGTGGCGATGTTGGGTGACGTCATCCTGGCGGAACCGAAAGCCCTCATCGGGTTTGCAGGACCCCGCGTCATTGAGCAGACCATCAAACAGCGGCTGCCGGACGGGTTTCAGCGCGCGGAATTTTTGCTCGAACATGGTATGATCGACGCCATCGTGAGCCGGCCTCGTCTTCGGCAGACGCTTCACTCCGTGTTTCGGCATTTGGGGGCCGGCGTCTGACAGGAAGTTGCGCGGCCACGCTCCCTGTCGCTATGCGAATTTGCCGTCTGCGCCTGAGCGGATGTCGTTCTTGACCCCGGTCTCTCTTTCTGTCATTCCCGACATCTTTAATCGGGAATCCAGTGTCTTTATTCTTCACAAACGGAGGAAAAAACAAAGACGCTGGATCCCCGATCGGGGTCGGGGATGACAGAAGGAGACGACGAAAAGTAGCAACGAATGACTTAACACGTACGGGAATGACAGAAGGGGCTATGTTCATGCCAGGCTTCGATGCTGGCAGGCTAGTCTTGAGAGGTGTTGATGAAGCCTTCCTACGAAGCCGCACGAACACGTCTCTACGAGTTGCAACAATTCGGCATCCACTTGGGACTCGACACGATTTCCTCCTTATTGTCGGAACTCGGCAACCCCCAAGATCGTGTTCCTGCCCTGCACGTGGCCGGAACCAACGGGAAAGGATCCGTAGCCGCCATCACCGCGTCGATTCTGCAGGCTGCCGGAATCCGCGTCGGGTTGTATACGTCTCCGCATCTTCTTGATTTTTCCGAACGAATCCGGGTTCAAGGGCGTTGCATTCCCGAAGATCGCGTCGTCGACTTGTTCCGCACAATTCAAGCCCTGCCGTCCTTCGCCGTACCTCCCACGTTTTTTGAAGTGGCCACGGCGATGGCCTTTCAGTATTTTGCCGAAGAACGGGTGGACATCGCGGTTCTGGAAGTCGGTCTGGGAGGAAGATTCGATGCGACGAACGTCTGCCGTCCGATCGGAACCGTCATTACCAATATTTCATTCGATCATGAGAAACACCTGGGCTCATCCCTGGAAGCGATTGCGTTTGAGAAAGCGGGAATTGTGAAACGGGACGTTCCGCTGGTCGTGGGGCCGGTCGAGCCGTCGGTCGCCGGCGTCCTGGAAGAGCAGGCGCGGCAGAAGCAAACACGGACGTTCAAATTCGGCAGCGAATTCAGGAGCATGCCTCATTCATCCGGTGCTTTCGATTTCGTCGGGATGGATCGCAAATACGCGAATCTTCACTGTGCGCTTGACGGCGAGCATCAAACGATCAATGCGGCCTGCGCCATCGCTCTCCTCGAAGCCGGCGTGATGCCCAGGAGCCGGATTCCCGAACGGGCCGTCAGACGAGGCCTGGAGCAGGTTTCCTGGCCGGGCCGGCTCGAACGATTCAGGCATCATCCTGAAGTCCTCTGCGATGGAGCCCACAATCCGGCTGCGGCGGAATGCCTCAAACTTTATTTGCAACGCCGTCTTTCGGAACAACAAGAACGTCGTCTCATCCTGGTGGTCGGGATGATGCAGGACAAGAACCTTCCCGCATTTTTGAACACGTTGGTCCCGCTGGCCGATGCAGTGATTTTGACCCGGATCAATTCTTCCAGGTCAGCCACCGTGCGTGCGCTGAAAGAGGCCCTGCCGGTCTTTGCTCGTCCGGCATATGAGCGTGAGGCGCCGGAAGCGGCTTTCGACTTGGCAACGGGTCTGGCAGGTGAAAACGATCTGATCTGTGTGACGGGATCCTTATTCCTTGTGGGGCACGTGAAAAGCCTGATGGCGGGAAAGGCGTATGAACCTGTTCTGGGATAAGCGCAGCCGAGCGCGTGCCACCAGGCGGGTCGCTGCAATCGGCACGTTGTGCGCCGTGCAGATCGTCTTCACGATGGCGGGTTGGGTCCATGCGTTGCCCCTGTTTCCCGCGTCCGAACCCTTACAAACGGAACATGCTTCCTCTCTTCCCGTCACGCGGGAGCGACCTGATGAGGCTTCCGCGCTTCGCATCACGGCCGAACGAACCGAATTCGATCAAGTCACGGAGGAATTCAAAGCCGCCGGCTCGGTGGTCGTGACGCAGGGTGTCGTTCGGTTGACCGCCGACCAAGCCGTGCTCCACAAACTCTCCGGGCGGTTGACGGCCACGGGTCACGTTCATCTGAAGGATCAAGTGAACGACATGTGGGCGGAGGAACTGACCATTAACGTGAATACGGAGTCCGTACTTGTGGTCAATGGAAAGATTTTCTTGAAAGAAACGGGGACGTGGCTTCGGGGTCGTCTCCTCCAACGGTTTTCCGAAACCCACTATCGCGTGAAAGACGGCACGTTTACGAATTGCGATGCGGATGACGGGCAAATCCCCGATTGGAGTTTTTCGTTTCAGGACGTGGACGTGGAACAGGGCGACAGTGTTTTCGCCAAGGATACATGGTTGAACATTCGCGACCAGCCGATCCTCCCGGTCCCCGTCTTGCGCTATCCGATGCCGGGTGCCAGAAAAACCGGATTTCTGGTTCCGACCATCGGGTACGACAACGTGTTGGGTCTTCAATATCGACAGGGGTTCTATTGGGCGCTGTCTCCCAGCCAGGACCTGACCATCGCCCCGCAAATCCTGACTAAACGGGGTCAGGGAGGCGACGTGACGTATCGTTACGTCCTGAATCGTCGATCGAGAGGGCGATGGCTGGTCAATGCGTTTAATGATACCCACGTGGACCGGGCTCGCGCACAAGTGACGGGAGCGCACGTTCATCACGTGCAGGACAACCTGCTGATTCAGGCCAAAGTCAACTATGCCACGGACCGGAGGTTCATACGGGATCTGAGCGCTTCCGGGATTTTCCGGGCGTTGCCCAGCCAGGAATCCGTCTTGCACGTCACCCGCCGCTTGCCGGGAGGTGCGGCCTATCTCCGAGCCCAATACCTGCAACCGCTGGATGCCGGCGGCCGAGATACGTTTCAACGGCTGCCGGAAATCGGTCACCGGTTCGGGCATCGCTTCCCCCTGGGCTCGGAATCGGTGAGTCTCGATATCGGACTGGATTCGACGTTTGTACACTTCGCCCGCGAACAAGGGAGCAACGTGAGTCGTTTCGACGTCATGCCGACCCTGGCCGTTCACGGGTTGCACCTGGGGCACGTGGTCGGTCTTCGCCCGCAATTCAAATTCAGGGAAGTCCTCTATTCCCGGGGGCGGGTTCAGGATGATGCCCGGGATCGTGGGACGTTCTGGCTGGGCCTGGATGCGGTCTCCAACGTCTCGCGCGGGTTTCAGGTCGGGACCGGGCATCGACTGCGGCACACGATTGAGCCGCGAGTGTTCTACGAATACGTGCCCGAGACCGGGCAGTCCGATCTTTTACAGATCGATGCGACCGATAATCTTCTGAAGAAACACCTGGTGACGTATTCCCTGAGAACCAGATTACAGGATGAGCGGAGCGGTCAACGGCCGGCCACGTTGATGGACGTGATGCTTGCCCAAAGTTATCATCTCGGTTCCGCGCCGGGTTCGGCGGAAAGGTTCTCGGACGTGTGGGGGAGGGCGGCGTTTGAAATTCCGGTGACGCAGTTGCCGGACGTCCTGGACCGTTTCCGCCTGAGTTTCGATACGTTTTATCGTCCGGAGGACGGTGAATTCTCGCAATTCAATTCAGACGTCATGGTGCAGGCTCACCAACGGGCCTACGTGCAGTTGGGGTATCGCTATGCACGATCGGGCCTGCTTCCCCGCCGGGGAGATATCTGGAATCCGGTGTCCTTTAATGAAGTCTTGGCCACGCAATCGGAAATCAACTTTTTTAGCGCGGGCGGCGCGGTCCGTCTGCCGGGTGGATGGACGGTGGGGACCAAGGCCTATCATGATTTCGTCACGGGGCAGACCCCCGAATGGGACGTCGTGGGCTTCTATGAAAACCCCTGTCAATGCTGGTCGCTGGGGTTGAATTATATTCACTTATCGGCCGGTAACGGTCTTCCCGAGCGCAATCAATTCAATTTCTTCTTCACGTTGCGTGGTCTGGGGGCTACCACCGGATTGGGCACGCAAATCTTCAAGCGCATTCTGGGTCCGCTTCTGCAGGATGAACAGGATCTGCCGTGGTCCTGAGTCGGTAGGGTTAGCCGCAGGCGCAACCCTGCAATCCTCTACCTCCCCTTACCCCTCCTTACAACGGCGGGGCATCAGAAAGCATGCTCATTGTTTCCTCCCCTTTGTAAGGGGAGGGCAGGGTGGGGTAGAACCCAGGCGCCGGATGACGTTCCGCTCATCCGACCTGCGGGGACACTCATCCCATCACCGGCCCTCAAGGGCCCGTTCGGTCGCCATGGCCAAGGCGGCGTCGGCCTGATGATCTTCGGCAAAGATCCGGAGTTGGACGATCTGCGAGGGCAAAAATTCCATCAATTCTTGAAGTTTCTCTTTTTCAACGGACCCGGTTGCGGGGTCGTAGAGATAAAACTGGAATTGGCCCATGTTCAACACGTTGAAGGGCCGGGTATCCTTGCTGGCGATGTCTACTCGAAAGGTCAGTCCTCGCAGTTGCCGCGGTAAATGTTGACGAATACGGGATTCCAGCTTGGCCGGTGTCGCCGCCGGTCCTCGCGGACGGCAGTCTCGAATCGTCAGTACCCTGCTGTACGCTGTTTTCCATTTGATCTGTCGTCCCAACACCCTGGCCCAGTCTTGTCCGATCCGTCGTTGTTTGCGATTCGCTGACGTTTCCCAGGCGCGGACCGTTTCCAGCAACGACCAATCCGTCAGTCGTAGATATTTGTCCATGTGTTGCAGGGGGTTGTAAGGAAAAATACATTCCATCGTTTCGTGGAAAATTTCCAAAAGGTGGAGATCGATGGCGCGAGAGGTACGGTGAAAATACACGTTGGCATACAGATAGAGCCTGGCGTTGAGAAACATCTGGAGGGCGGGCAATCCGTTCTTGTGAATGGTCAACCCCTTGGGAGTGATCAGGGTGTAATGGATCAGCCGGGGAATATCCACCGGTCCTACCGCGACGCCGCACATGTAGGAGTCGCGCAGGACGTAATCGAAGTTATCCGCCGTGAACAACCCTCCGATCAGCGGTCGAAGCAGTTGCAGCCACCGGGGGTAACGTCGATTCGGTTTATTGGGCTCTTTCAGAATCAGAAACGCCACGTACTCGGGGTCGATCGTTTCTTGGTCGCCAAGCGTTCCTGAAGGGCTCCGCCGGATTTGCTTGATCTGCGGACCGACTTCATGGCGGATAATGGCCTGACTCACGTGTTCGTGGGACAACCCGTATCGGTGAAGAAAGTGGTGATCGAAAAAATGACAAAAGGGACCGTGCCCCACGTCGTGGAGCAGGGCGGTGATCCTGAGCAAGGCTTCGACGTAAGGGAGGGAGGGGACGTCACGCACCGTTTGGGCCAGACTGGGATAGACGTGCTTGGCATATTGCCCGGCCAGATGCATGGCGCCCAGCGAATGCTGAAACCGGCTGTGCTCGGCTGCCGGATAGACCCATCGTGCGCTCTGCAATTGATAGATATACCGAAGGCGTTGAAGCCAGGGAGAATCAATCAGATCTTTTTCGGTGATTTCGGCTGAGCCGGGTGAGGAACGGGGAACCGTAAATTGAATGTAATGATGAATCGGGTCGGCGATCAGGGAAACGTCGTGAGGAATCGATTTGGTCATCGGGTTTCACGTCGGGGGCGGTGAAAGCATCTTCCGCAAATCTTAACGTAGCGTGAGAGAACGAACAACCAACGCCGCGTTCCTATCACCGTCTTTCCTTCTGTCATCCCTGTATGTGTTCAGTAATTCGTTGACAAGATTCGTTGATCTGTTTCGGGGTTTTCCCCTCCAACGCCTGATGCGGGCGCACCTCATTGTAGTAGAGCAAGTATTGCTCCAATTCGTCCTGAAACTCCGCTAA
>JAJEJG010000019.1 GCA_022828225.1 Nitrospirales bacterium
CTGATAAGGGGGGCAGGGGGGTTCAGGAGGGGCAACACCCGACGCTATGGCGCAAGCCGCGTCTTGAACAACGCATTCACTTTTTGGGGATTGGCTTTGCCTCCGGAACGTTTCATGGCCTGGCCGACCAGGAACCCGATCACCGTTTCTTTCCCTCCTCGATATTGGGCCACTTGAGCGGGATGCTGCTCGATGACCGCATCGATCAAGGCCAGTAATTCCCCTTCATCAGAGAGTTGCCGAAGCCCCTTTTCTTCAACCAGTTGCGCCGCCGATTTGTCGCCGGCGAAAAGTTCGGGAAAAATCTCCTTGGCGACTTTCAAACTGATGGTGTCATCGTGCACCAATTGCAACAAGCCCACCAACCGTTCCGGAGACACGGGGGACGATTCCACGGTCATCCCGGCTTGATGCAGCTCACGCAGAAATTCACTCATGAGAAAATTGCTGATGAGTTTGGGTTCCGCAAACAACGTGACGCAGGCCTCAAAATAGTCGGCTAATGCCCGGGAACTCGTCAGCACGCCGGCATCGTAGTCCGGCAACCCGTAGTCCCGGAGAAATCGTTGGTGGCGATCCTTGGGTAACTCTTGAATCGTGGCTCGCAGTTCTTCTATCCACTCCTCGGCAATGACGAGCGGAACGAGATCGGGATCGGGAAAATACCGGTAATCATGGGCTTCTTCCTTGCTTCGCATGACCGCGGTCTGGTTCCGTTCGATATCCCACAACCGGGTTTCCTGGTGAATCGTTCCTCCCTCGCTGAGGACTTTGGTCTGCCGTTTGATTTCATACTCGATGGCGTCCTTGACGAACTTGAACGAGTTGATATTCTTGAGTTCCACCTTGGTGCCCAATGCATCGGACCCCACGGGCCGCAATGAAAGGTTGGGCTCGCAACGAAGACTGCCCTGCTCCATGTTGCCGTCACAGACGCCGATATACATCAACACGTCCCTCAGGGACTTTAAATACGAGACGACTTCCTCTGCCGAGTGCATATCAGGCTCGGTCACAATTTCAATCAACGGCGTTCCCGCCCGATTCAGATCGACAAGACTGCCGGCATCCGCGTGAATGTTTTTCCCCGCGTCTTCTTCCAAATGCGCTCGACGGATTCTGACCTTCTTGGACGTCCCATTGGCCTGCAGCTCCAGCCAGCCGTTCTCGCAAATGGGCCGGTCATACTGGGATATTTGATAGCCCTTCGGCAGATCAGGGTAAAAATAATTTTTTCGGGCGAATTGATTCGTTGACTGCACCGTGCAATGCAACGCCAAGCCCGTCCGGATGGCCATTTCCACCGCACGTTGATTCACGACCGGCAACGCACCCGGCAATCCCAGACACACGGGACAGGTCCGGGTGTTGGCGGGCGAGCCGAACTCCGTCGCACAACCGCAAAACATCTTCGACTGTGTTTGAAGTTGGGCGTGAACCTCCAACCCGATGACGGTTTCGAACATCACCGTGACGAATCGGATTCTTCCGAGGAAGGACGCCGCATTTGCTGGACCGACTCGCGCCCGGCATCCACCGCGTCCTTGACGACCGTCTCGGCCTCATTCAACAATTCCCGGCCTTTGGTCACCACGTCGCACCAGCCGTCGGAGGCTTTTTCCGACAAATCGCGTACGTCATCACCCACTTGACGGGCCACGCGACGCACGGTCTCCCGTGATTCCCTGCCGCTTTGCGGAGCCAATAACAAGCCGGCCACCGCCCCGATCGTCAACCCGCCCAGAAAAGCCATGGCCACACCACCGGCCGACGCCAACCCACTCAAAAACGCCACGGCGACGTTGCCGGCTTCTTCATTCCTTTTTCCCATTCACCTGCCCTCCCTTTGTTGTGCGCGCTCTTTGATGCTGAGCAAGACGGCTCGCACGCCACCCAATAGTTTAACGACGTTCTTCGCGAGTGACGCACTTTGTCCACGAATCATCCCATGGACTTGATTGACCGTCTCACCCACGTCGCCAATGGCATGCATCAACACCGTCACCCGGCCCATGCCTTCGCGCGCGTGATCGGACATGGCCCGGACATTCTCATTCGTCTGCTTGATCTCTTTCAAAATTCCCGGCAATTCGGCATTGACCTGTGACAGTAATTGTTCGGCTTGCGACGCGGTCTTGCGTACCTGAATCAAGGTCGGAATAATGAAGCTCACAAGTACTACAAGCGCTACGGCAATGATCACGGCAGCCAACTCAATCATACGTCACCTTCCTTATCGAATAAGTGGTCGTTTCTTGCGCCAGTCCGTTGCCAATTCATACGCCCGTGCAGCCCGAAGCACGACGTCTTCTTCAAAGGGGCGACCCAAAATTTGCATGCCGATCGGCAACCCTTTCCGGCTGAACCCGCAAGGCAGGGAAATCGCCGGAATCCCGGCCAAACTCGCGGAGATGGTATACAGATCCGACAAATACATTTGCAAAGGGTCTTCGATTTTTTCACCGAGGCGAAACGCCGGGGTCGGCATCACGGGGGTCACGAGCAAATCCACGTCCTGAAAGACCCGGTTGAAATCTTCTCGAATCAGGGTCCGCACCGCTTGGGCCTTGGCATAATAGGCGTCATAGTAGCCGCTACTCAACGCATAGGTGCCCAGCATGATCCGGCGTTTCACCTCCGGCCCGAATCCCTCCTGTCTCGTGGACCGGTACATCTCCAGAAGGTCAGGACTTTCCTTGGCCCGGAATCCATATTTGACGCCGTCATAACGAGCCAGGTTGGAACTCGCCTCCGCCGTCGCCACGATATAATAAGTCGCCACCGCCACGCCCGTGTGCGGGAGCGAGACTTCTTCGAGCGTCCCGCCCAAATCTTCCAGCACGGCAAGCGCTTCGCCCACGGCATCGTAAACTTCTTCGTCCAGGCCTTCCGCAAAAAATTCCAGGGGGACTCCGATTTTCAGTTTCTTGACGTCCTTCTTTTTGAATACGCGCGTGAAATCGGGAACGGATTCGTCCGCGGAGGTCGAATCCCGGGGATCGTGCCCGGCCAGCACGTTCAACAGCAACGCGGCATCCATGACGTCCTTGGTGATCGGCCCGATTTGATCCAGAGAAGAAGCGAACGCGATAAGCCCATAGCGAGACACGCGGCCATACGTCGGTTTCAACCCGACGACTCCGCAACACGCGGCCGGTTGGCGGATCGATCCACCGGTATCCGTCCCCAAGGCGGCCACGCATTCATCGGCAGCGACGGCCGCGGCCGATCCGCCGCTCGAACCGCCGGGCACGTGGGAGAGTTTCCAAGGATTTCGACTAGCGCCAAAAGCCGAATATTCCGTAGACGAACCCATCCCGAATTCATCGCAGTTGGTCTTGCCGATCAGGAAACATTGCTGCGACCGCAACGCGTCCACCACGGTGGCGGAATACGGCGGGACGAAGCCTCCGAGAATGCGGGAGCCACACGTGGTCGGCAGGCTTTCCGTGCAAATGTTATCCTTGACGGCAATCGGCATCGCCATCATGGGCTCGGTCTTTCTCCACGCACTCAACGCCTGATCCAGCGCGTCGGCCTGAGACAACAGGGCCTCTTTGTCGTTCAGCGTGACGTAGGCTTTGACCTTTGGCTCCACCACGCTGATCCGCAGGAAGTAGGCGCGAACGATCTCCACGGCACTGACGTCCCCGCGCGTAAAGCTATCCTGAAGCTCTTTCAGAGTACCTTTAACAAGTGACATGATGGTGAAACGGGCTTACGTGTGAAGGAAGAAGCAACGACCGGCAGTCAAATCCGGCATTACGCGCAATTGGCGATTCGATTGTCGTCGTCGACTTGAATGATCCGAGGGCTATGATGCTTGGCTTCGTCGTCATTGTAATATTCATAACAAAAAATGATGACCCGATCTCCGATCACGCCTTTTCTGGCAGTGGGACCATTGAGCACGACTTCGCCTGATCCCCGTTTTCCGTTAATGGCATAGGTCGTGAACCGTTCTCCATTGTTCAAATTCGAGACCATCACGAGTTCATAGGGCAAAATGCCGGCTGCATCCAACAAGTCCTCATCGACCGTCAGACTGCCCTCATATTCCAGACAGGCATCCGTGACCAACGCCCGGTGGATTTTCGCCCGTAACATGTGTCGTAACATGATATCCTCGACTTTCTCCGAATTACCGATCACTGATAATTTGCGGCACTTGAAACAAGCCGTCAACCGCGTCCGGCGCGTTGCGCAACGCCTGATCTTGTGACAGTGACGGTTGGACCTCATCTTCACGCAACACGTTGGCGTCACCCGCCACCACCGACGTCGTCCCGGGAATCCCGGCCGTATCAACGGCGTTCAGCTCTTCCATATAGGCCAAAATGCGACTCAGTTGGGTGCTCAACCGCTCCAGTTCCTCACGGCTCAGTTGAAGCCTCGCAAGATTCGCCACGTGCTCCACTTGATTCATCTCGATACTCATTGATAAGACACGAGTCCTCTCCGGGTCGAATATTCCTGTCGCTCCCGGGAAAGAATTATATCATTAGGGCCGACATACGACAAAGAGTGTGCCATCCTATCATGACGGGCGGTCGGAAAGCTACGAAAGACCTTGAACAAGCGAAGGATTTTACGGCAGAACGACGTTCTTTAACGCAGAGATTTGCTCGAAAGCGAAGGCGGCGACATCCACCCCTCATCAGCGAAGGAGACATAACGCCCGTCACCAATGATCACGTGATCAAGAACCTGGACACCCAGAATCTCACCGGCATCCTGCAGGCGTGCCGTCAACGCCCGGTCTTCTTTGCTGGGCTTGGGATCCCCACTCGGATGGTTATGCAAAAAAATCACGGCCGCCGCCGACTCGCGCACGGCTTGATTGAACACCTCGCGCGGATGCACCAGGCTGCTCGTCAAACTCCCTTCGGACACGGTCTTTTCCCGAATGACCGCGTGTTTGGCATCGAGAAGAATCACCTTAAACACTTCGCGGCGTAAATCCCGCAACAAGGGATAGTAATGCTCGAAGACCGTTTGACTGTTGGCAATCACCGTCCCCTTTGTCAACGGGGTCGCCAGCACGCGTTTCCCCAGTTCGATGGCCGCCATGATCTGGGCCACCTTGGCCGGACCGATGCCCGGGACGGCGCAGAGTTCCCGGACACTCCGATTGGCCAACCCCTGTAACCCACCCACGCGTTTCAGCAGATCCCTGCCGACTCCGACGGCCGACGTCTTGTGCCTGCCCACGCGAAGCAAGATTGCCAGAAGTTGCGCCTCCGTCAGCGATTCCGGCCCTTCTTCCAACAGTCGCTCGCGAGGCCGTTCGCCTTTCGGCCAATGCAGGATGCCTTTTACAGGTTTCTCGTCCATCTCTTCTAGATCGTCTCTTACCGGAAGTCTTCGACGGCGCGTATCGCAAGCATACAACAAATTAGACTGAACCATCACATACGATCAAAGCGCCGCCCTCCCGAAGCCGGAAAGTGTCAACGCCTGTCCTGAGCGTAGCGGAGCGAAGCCGAAGGAAGCGCAGTCGAAGGGAATAACTGATCTTTTACAATTCCCCGACTCTCCCTCTTCTCATTCCCGTATGTGTTTTCCTCTCCCCCCTCACCCCGTCCCTCTCCCACCGGAGGAGAGGGAGTTTGCTATGATTTTGCCATGTTTTGTTGCGCTCCTGCTATGCCTTGCTATGATTTTGCTATGTTCCGCAAAGCGAGCGGCTATTCTTCCAATCCACAATTTGTCTGTCAGGGTATCTTCATCATTCCCCCTGCGTTTATCTTGCCGCTCACAAACCAGTGTGCTACGTTTTGGAACCTCTGATTTGTTGTGATAGCGGGATGCAGGGCAAGGCGTCCCGGAGCGAAACCCGAGGCTTATCATAGAGATAGGTGAGGGTTGAGCGAGGACACAACGCAGCCATGCGCCCGATAGTGCACTAAATCAGAGGTTCCTTTTCCCGTTTGGAGGGAACAGCCATGCGGATCGTTGCCGGCATACAAAAAGGGCGTCGCCTCAAGGAACCCGATGGACAGGATCTTCGACCGACTTCGGCCCGGGTCCGCGAGGCCTTATTGTCGATCCTGGCCCCTCGCCTGGAAGGGGCGGGCGTGTTGGATCTCTATGCCGGAACCGGGGCCTTGGGGCTCGAATCCCTGAGTCGCGGGGCAGGCCAAGTCGTTTTTGTGGACAATGACGTCGCTTCAACACGCATCCTTCTGGAAAACGTCACCCGGTGCGGCTATGACAACCAATGCCTGGTCGTTTCCCAAGACGTTGAGACGTTTTTAGCGTCACCCCCATCGTTCGGCCAACCGCCGGCGTTCGATCTTATCTTTATGGATCCGCCCTACCACACGACCGACTTGGCCCTCTTGCTTGAACGGCTGCGCCTGAGCGGAAAAATCGCTGCCCATGGGACAATTGTCCTTGAACATTTTTTCAAACAGACAGTCCCTGACCGAACCGGAGATCTCGTCCGGACTCGTCAATCGCGATACGGCGACACCATGCTCACCTTCTATCAACGTGCCGCGGAGGAGACATGCGACTAGCCGTCTATCCGGGTACCTTCGACCCCATTACCCGTGGGCACACGGACATTGTCAGTCGGAGTCTGAGCATCTTCGACCGGCTGGTCGTGGCCGTGGCTCCCAACCCGCGTAAAGGCGCGCTCCTCTCTCTCGAAGAACGGGTCGAACTGGCAAAATTCGCCACGAAGGACTTTCCCAACGTGGAAGTGGAATCGTTCAACGGCCTGTTGGTGGAATACGTGCGGCAGCGAGGAGCCCATGCCATTATTCGAGGATTACGCGCGGTCTCGGACTTTGAACACGAGTTTCAAATGGCCTTACTCAACCGCAAGCTCGATGAACACCTGGAAACGGTCTTTCTGATGCCCAGCGAAGAGTATTCGTATTTGACGTCGAGCATCGTCAAAGAACTGGCCCTGTTCGGAGGCGAATTGGAGGCCTTTCTCATCCCCGAGGTGGCCAAACACCTTCGCAAAAAATACGGGCATCCCTCACCATGAAACTGGCTGACCGTACCACCCGCGTCGTCCCGTCCGCGACCTTGAACGTTTCGGCCGCGGCCAAGGCCATGGCGGCCCAAGGCGTGGACGTGGTGAATTTTTCCGCGGGCGAACCGGCCGCCGACACGCCGGACGTGGTGAAAGACGCGGCGAAGGCCGCCATCACGGATGGATTTACCAAATACACGCCGGCTTCCGGCATTGACGAACTCAAACAAACCATCGTCGACAAATTTTCTCGGGACCAGGGCATCCACTACGAGACCTCGCAAATCCTGGTGTCCTGCGGGGCCAAGCACACCCTGTACAACGCGGCGCAGGCCCTGTTGGACCCCGGGGACGAAGTCATCATCCCTGCTCCCTATTGGGTATCCTACCCGGATATCGTGCGACTGGCCGATGGACACCCCGTGATCCTGGACACCAGGGAAAGCGATGGGTATGCCCTTGATCCGAAACAATTGGAAGCCAAAGTCACGCCCCGCACCAAGGCGCTGGTCCTGAACAGCCCGTCCAACCCGACCGGCGCGCTGTATACCCGGGAAACCCTTGAAGCCGTGGCCGAGGTGGCCAAACGCCACGGCTTTCTCGTGATTTCCGACGAAATTTATGAACAACTCGTCTATGGAGAAACGCCGTTCACGAGTATCGTGTCCGCCGTACCCGAGATCGCCGATCAGACGCTAATGGTCAACGGCGTGTCCAAAGCGTTTTCCATGACGGGATGGCGGATCGGCTATGCAGGAGGACCGAAAGCGTTAATCGCCGCGATGTCGGTCATTCAAAGCCAGAGTACGTCGAATCCCACGTCGATTTCCCAAAAAGCTGCGGTGGCCGCCCTCCGGGACGGGACACCGTTTTTCAAGGAGTTGCTGGAGGATCTCCTTCCCAAACGTCGCCTCATGGTTGACACGTTGAACGCAATACCCGGCATCACCTGTCCGACTCCGGCCGGAGCCTTTTACGCCTTTCCCAATGTCTCGGGCATCTTGGGCAAACGACATGCCAATGGGACCATCACAACATCCGCGGACCTGGCCACTTACTTATTACACGAAGCGCACGTGGCCTGTGTGCCCGGCGATCCCTTCGGAAGCCCGCACCATCTGCGGATGACCTATACTCCAACGCTGGATGCGATCGAACGAGGACTCAAAAGGGTCGAACAGGCGATTCGGGCCCTGACGTAGACTCCGAAGCGCCTTGACTTTGCCGATACGAATATTATTGAACAGAGAACCGGAACCTCTGATTTATTGTGACACGAGAGGATCATAATGCCACTCTACGAATATAAATGTGAAACCTGTCACCATCAATTCGAAGTCCGGCAAAAATTTTCCGACCCGTTGATCGACAAATGCGTACGGTGCGGGAAGGGTGTCCGGAAACTCATATCGGCTCCCGGCATTATGTTCAAAGGGAGCGGCTGGTACGTGACGGATTATTCAAACAAGTTGAAAGATCCCAGCCAAGCCAATCAGAGCGGCAGTCAGGCCAAGGCAGGCAAGGACAAAGCCGGCAGTGAATCGGAAAAAACTCCGGCCAAAAGCGAATCCGGGGCCGGCTCTGACACGACAGCACCGGCCCCGGCCTCTTCTCCATCGAGTTCTGAATCCTCAAGTTCGTCTTCAGGCTCCTCCTCGGGTTCCGCAGCCTGATTCCTCGCAGCCGATAATCGCTCAGGACTACGCCGGGCAGGCACCGAAACGGTCTGCAAACACGGCGTTCCACACCAGGCGGGCAAACGTCAGGTATCCCACGTCATTGAGGTGCAGGCCGTCGCTGGAAAAACGGGCGGCCAGGAGGGAAGAAGGGGTTTCCGAGGTTCCCTGAAACAGATCCACGCACGGCATGTGGAGTCGTTCACACCGTTCCGCAATCAGGCGATTCAATTCCAAGCGATACCGCAGATGTTCCTGAAGCCAGGCAAGCAACGGGCCGCCGCCGTGCCTCTCGACCCTGATGGAGGGAACTGTTACGCCGACAGGCTGGATCCCTGCTGCCAACGCCGACGTATAGAACCGCTCCAGATTCGTCATAATCGTCGAGGGAGAAACGTTCCATCCCAGATCGTTCGTTCCGCCCAAAATCACGGTATGAGAAGGCCCCACGTCAATGACGTCGCGTGAGAATCTGGTCATCATGTCCGACGTCGTTTCACCACAAATGCCTTTGACGGAGACCCGTCCGCGTGCGCCCAACCATTCCTGGAGAAACCCGCCATACGGAACATCCGGTAAAGGTATCCCCATTTCAGCCTGAACTTGATACCCCGCGGTGAGACTATCGCCGAAACACACGAGTAGCGGAGGGGAACCGGTTTGCGACTTCAAATTTTCAGGCATCTGGGCGACCATCCTCTTGACAGCACGCGGTCTCAATGAATAGCCTTACTTTTAAGACCGTTCGCTTCCAGAACAACGCTTGTTTTCCCTTACCGACAATCATCCGTTTTGAGGAAGGAGTTCCGGCTTATGCAAGAACGTCAACCGCTTACTTTACATAAACGCAGCACGGTGATCATCTCCCTGCTGGGATGGTTCATGATCCCAATCCTGTTTTGTGGCCTCCCCTCCGCATTTGCACAGGAATCGCTACAGATAGGCGTCATCGATCCTCAAGCGGTCCTGGAAAATTCCAACGCGGGACAAAAGGCGCTGGCGACGTTAAAGGAACACGTGATGGTTCGTCAAAAGCTGCTGGAAACGGACGAAGCGGAAATACAGAAACTCGAACAGCAACTTCAGACCGGCACGGGCCGGAGCGAAACCGAGACGCAAGTCTTAGGGGAAACGTTGCAAGGCAAGATTCAAGAATACCAACGGCGGCGCCAAACGTTCCAGCAGGAAGTTCAGGAAAAGCAAAAAAATCTGATGGTGGATTACATGAAGAAAATCCAAGGGGCGACCAAAACCGTCGCGGAACGGCGTGGACTGACTTTGGTCATTGATAAGGGCAACGAAGCCATCATGCAAATCGTGATTTACTCGGCCAAGGGGATGGATATCACCGGCGAAGTCGTCGAGGAGTTTAATAAAACCTACAAATAAGAAGCCCAAAGCTTCTCTGCGAGGGATGTCTGGCAGGATGATCGCGTTCCGGGGTTAAATCGCGGGGCTTGACTCCATGGGATATCCTGCCTGCCTCCACGCCTTGATTCCCCCCGCCATAGAAAAAACTTGCGTATAGCCCATTTCCCGCAGGTTGGCAGCCGACAACACCGATCGATAGCCTCCCCCGCAATAGAGAATGATTTCCGCATTCTTATCGGGAATCATCGCCTCAACATCGCGTTCCAGGATGCCCCGGCCTTTGTGAACAGCTCCACGGGCATACCCCTGCACCACCTCATGATCTTCCCGGATATCAATGAAATGAAAGACTTCACCACGTTCGAAACGCCCCATCACCTCACTCGGTCTGCACTCCCGAACATGGCTTTTTCTTTGCTCAACCAGCCGTTCGAACCCTGGATTATGCCCCATGACATCTCTGCCTTTTCTTTCCCCTCCTTTGTAAGGACGGGAACTTTTTCCGAAGAGAGAACAGTTGGGAGGTAGAGCCCTCGATTCCCCTCCTTTGTAAGGAGGGGCGTAGGGGAGGTAGAGTTTCGGCGATCATAGTGAACTCTGCTCCGTGCAGGATTGACTCTACCCCACCTATCCTCCCCTTACAAAGGGGAGGAACAGGACGTTCCTACTTCACTGTGCATAGCATTCTGTCAACGCCTGTCCTGAGCGAAGTCGAAGGAAGCGCAGTCGAAGGGAATTAGTGAACATTGATAAGATGACAACCCGGACGCGTTGTGCCTCTTTTCTATTAATTTTCAGGATGGATTGGCGCGCCCGGCAGGGGTCGAACCTGCGACCCTCGGCTTAGAAGGCCGATGCTCTATCCACTGAGCTACGGGCGCTCGGCCTTATGCTTCGATAAGTGAGGCAAGATGACGCGTTGGGACTGGTCGGGGCGAGAGGATTTGAACCTCCGACATCCTGCTCCCAAAGCAGGCGCGCTACCGGGCTGCGCTACGCCCCGATGTTTCTCCTAAGTTTGCGTTTCAACACGACTTTGGCCTTCGCCAATGCCTGTCCACGATGACTGATTTGGTTTTTCTGGTCAAGCGTCAACTCCGCCAGGGTTTTTCCCAATTCCGGGACCACAAAAACCGGGTCGTACCCAAACCCGTGCAGGCCTGAACCGTGGTCCGCAATCCGTCCCTGCAACGTCCCCTCGACGAACTCAACGGCCGCATCAGAGTCGGCGATGGCCACCACCGTCAGGAAGCGCGCCCCTCGTTGATCTACCGGGACACCCGTCAGTTCGTCCAACAATTTGCGACAATTGTCTTCATATGTGGCATGGGGACCGGCATAGCGGGCGGCATACACGCCCGGTCGCCCGCCCAAGGCGTCCACTTCCAGTCCGGTGTCATCGGCGAGCGTTAACATGCCGGTAAACCGGGCAATTTCCCTGGCTTTTTTCACGGCGTTCGACCGGCACGTCTCGCCGTCTTCAATCACGGCCGGAGCAGCGGGAAACTCATCCAGCGTGCGAATGGTCAAAGCGAGGTCCCGCAGGAACACTTTCATCTCCCGCTGTTTGTCCCGGTTCCCCGTTGCCAACACAAGATCCATGAAGTTCTACCGAAGATCACCGACACAGTCTTTTTGCAGCTTGATCAATTGCTGGATTCCGTTCCATCCCAACTCCAGGAATCGGTCCAACTCCTCTTTTCCGAACGAACCGCGTTCGGCCGTCCCTTGCACCTCGACCAAGCGCCCCCTGCCGGTCATCACGAGGTTCATGTCCACTTCAGCTCGCGAATCCTCTTCGTAACACAAATCCGCCATGGCCACCCCGCCGACCCGGCCGACACTGATGGCAGCCAGATAATCCACCAGCGGCGTCTGCTTCAGCATTTTTTTCTCTTTCAACGACGCAAACGCGTCGGCTAGCGCGATAAAGGCTCCGGTAATGGATGCCGTGCGTGTGCCGCCGTCAGCCTGGATCACGTCGCAATCGATCCACACCGTCCGCTCCCCCATCGCCGACGTATCCGTCACCGCGCGCAGCGCCCGGCCCACCAGACGTTGAATCTCCAGGGTCCGGCCGCTTTGCTTGCCTCGCGCCGCTTCGCGGGGCATGCGATCATGGGTGGCCCGCGGCAACATGGCATATTCGGCCGTCACCCAACCCTGTACCTTATCCCGCAAAAACGGCGGAACCTTTTCCTCGACCGACGCCGTACAGATGACCTTGGTTTCGCCCATTTCCATGAGAACGGAACCATCCGCGTATTTGATAAACGGCCGAGTCACCTTGACCGAACGGATTTCATCGGATCGCCGGCCATCACTTCGTCGTAAACCAGACATTTCATTCATCAGCTTCTCTTCCTTTTTCCTTCTGCTGTTTCGCAACAATCACTCGCACCAGTAACAACCCGAGAATCACGCATGCCACACCCGCGACAAAAAAATCCTCATATGGAAACACATACGGCATCGCCACAGAGTAGGAGAAACCACATGCCACTGCAAGTATCGCCGTACGTCTCGATCTCGTTGACTGCCTCAAAGAGGCATGCTAACTTTTACCCGCATTTTCAATGAGTTGGGATTTTCTCCATGTATGATCTTCGATCCCTTAAAGACCGGTTACCCGCCATTCGCGATCAACTCGGCCCCCGTGGCGCCGACGTGCCGTGGGAGGAGGTTGAGAAACTGCTCCAGGACCGCCGCGACCGGCTCGCCCAGGTTGAAGCCCTCCGGCACCAACTCAAACAAGGCTCCGATGACGTTGCTCGATTAAAGCGTGCGAAGCAACCGGCCGAAGAAGCCGTGGCCGCCATGCGGGCACTGGGCGATAACATTGCCATTCATGAAGAACACCTACGGACGATTGAAACCCAACTCGAAGCACATGCGCTACGCATTCCCAACGTCCCTCATGAGACCGTTCCGCAAGGAACCGATGCGAGGCAGAACGTTGAAATTCGTCGATGGGGTGAGCCGCCTTCGTTTGGTTTTCCACCGAAGCCGCATTGGGAAATCGGAGAATCTCTGGGCATTCTGGACTTCAAACGGGCCGGCAAAATCACAGGAGCCCGATTTTCCATTGCCCTGGGCGCCGGCGCCCAACTCGAACGCGCCTTGACTTCGTTGATGCTCGACATCCATCTCCGCGAGCATGGGTATACGGAGGTGCTCCCTCCCTATCTCGTCAATCGCGACGCCATGACCGGTACGGGGCAACTCCCGAAATTCGAGCACGACCTGTTTCACCTCCGTGACGACGAGTACCTCCTCATCCCGACGGCCGAAGTGCCGGTCACCAATATGTACCGGGATGAAATTCTACCGGACACCGCCTTGCCGATCCGGCACGTGGCGTCGACACCCTGTTTTCGTCGAGAAGCCGGCTCCTACGGACAGGATACCCGTGGGCTGATTCGCGTCCACCAGTTCAATAAAGTCGAGCTGGTGGCATTCACCACCCCGGAAGAATCGTACGTCGAGCTTGAGCGGCTCACCAACGCGGCTGAAGCGATCCTGCAAACACTCGGATTGCCTTACCGTGTCGTCAGCTTGTGCCACGGCGACCTGGGGTTCGGTGCAGCGAAAACGTATGACCTCGAAGTCTGGGTCCCCTCACAACAGGCGTATCGGGAAATCTCGTCGTGCAGTAATTTTGAAGCTTTTCAGGCACGGAGAGCCAACATTCGCTTTCGGCATCAGGGCGGCAAACCAGCCTACCTGCATACGCTGAATGGATCCGGCGTGGCCGTGGGCCGGACCATCGTCGCCATTCTGGAAAACTATCAGCAGGAAGATGGTTCGGTCCTCGTTCCCAAAGCGTTACGTCCGTACATGAACGGGATTGAACGGATCGTCTCAAACCCGGCACCCTGATATTGCCGTTTGACAATCGGCAGACACTGGGGCTTGCCCTATAACCACATGGAGCTAAGGAACCTAACAAGGAGGTCTTCTGTGAGTATCGAAAACCTGATCAGATTATCGGCCTGTACGCTGACCGTCCTCGCTATCATGAGCGGGTGCGGGACCACAACCGGTCAACCCTCATGGTCGAAACCAGGCGCATCTGAGGAGGAATTCGAACGCGTGAGCGCCAAGTGCGAAGAGGATCCGGGCATGGCCGGACTCAAAGGTTACGCAAGTTACCAGGTCTGCATGAAAAAGCACGGCTGGTTCCTCATTGAAGAGCCCATGTAATAAGGTGCCCATCCAGGAGGGGTGCTGGAGTGGACGAACAGGCCGGTCTTGAAAACCGGAGTCCTTCACGGGACCGTGGGTTCGAATCCCACCCCCTCCGCCAATGATTATTTGCTTCCAAGAAAGTCACCGCACCAGCTTTGCCATTGACGCTTCGAGGTCCAGTGGGATTCGAACGGGGGTTCTGAAGGGGGTGCGCCCCCTTCATGGGGTGACCGGCGCAACGCGTCGGCGCGAGGGGGCGTGGCCCTCCCATTCACTATCTTGGGAAGAAATCTGATGTTTGGTCCTTCAGCGAACGTAGCGTGAAGCCCGGCAGTTGACAGCGATTCCAGGAATTCGCAATCGTGTTTTCAGGACTCTCTTGGGCGAGTTGGTGTCTACGTTGGAAATCATCATTGTTCGAGATACCATAGACATGGCAACGTTGCGGGACATGGCCGGTCTCCAGTTCGGCGATATGGTCAAGGCGGTTGTGGATCTCGAAGCGGGTATTATGGCGATTGGCGGTGAACTCCATTCAGATGAAGAGGCCATGCTTCTTGACGAAGGGTCGCGCCAATCAAATCTCTGGGGAATCAACCTGTATCCGGAAAAACCATCCGGAGAATGGATCGAGTTTGATTCGATGATTAACGTACGTCCATCCGCAGGAAATCGCTCCCGCTTTGTGGAAAGTGGAGAAGTTCGCGAAGCCCTCACCCGTATAGTTCAACGGTTGGTGGAGGATTGATCGGCATGTCCTATCAGCATGCGAGCCTGGCGGAAGGCAAATGGTTCACCATGCCCTTGGTGGAGCAATTGGCCCATGTTGGCAGCGAGGTCGGGCGCATTCTTCGTTGGAAAGAAAAAAACCCGCAGGACTGTGAAAAAGCTTTCGTCCGGGCGCTGGAACTGCTTGACTTGACCATACAAGATCCACGCTGGAAGGGTCGCCGGAAGGAACTGACCCGTGCACGAGAGTTCCTCTGTGATGCCATGTTAGGAGGAAACGCTTACAGGAGCGACCTGGTCGATCTCGATCGGTATTTCTACCATTATGCCCTGGCCTCCCGCATCGGTCGATAAATCACTTCGACTTCGAATCGCACCCCCCTCGCCATTGCAGCAAAAGCCGTCAGACAAAGAATCAAGCCCCGATACCTGCCTATGGCCCTATCACAGGGGGTGGGATTCGAACGGGGGTTTTGAAGGGGGTGCGCTCCCTTCCCAGTGAGCGCAGCCGTTTCAATCTCCGGATGTTCGGAACGGTTCGCTCAGTGCGATGAACGCTCCGGAGAAGACCCCGGCGCTGCCGTCGCTTTCCGTGAACTCGGCGGCGTTGAAGCCCGCGACGAGGCGAGGATCGCCAGCTTGGTCGGGGATGCTGGAGAACGCTCCGCCCCACTGCCCTTCCGACGTCGTGATCGCTCGTTCGGGATGTTTCACGGTCACGTCGCTGTGTGTAAACGTGCCGTCCGGCTCGAACGGCGTCTCGCCGAGGTGCAGTTCGTAACCGGCGGCAACGGACTGAACATCGCGCACCTCGTCGCCGAGGAAGATGCCGAAATGCGCGCGGCGCGTCACGAGATCGCCGACGCAGCCGATGCACCCGCTCAACGTGCCGTTCGCGAAGTCCGCGGTGAGCGTGATCGTTCCCTCATACTCCTCGAGCACGTGGGCACCCTCGTCGTCGCCCCAATCGGTGCCCGGAATGTACGCGTACAGACCGCCGGACGAGCCGATGTAAGTCGCTTGTCCCTCGATCGGCAGTTCGGGCGGGTTCGCCGGGTCGATCTCCGGGCCATCCACGATGCCGTATTGCTCGGAATCGGAGAAGTCCAGTTCCGGGAGATGCTGCCCGGGGAACTGCGCCCACCAGCCCGCCATGAGGTAATCCGTAGAGTCCGCGGGGTCCCAGCTCACCAGGGCGTAGGCGACCGACGTGCCTTTCTCCACGTCCTTGATGAACGTCCAGTCCCGTGCCTGATGGCCCGGTATGATGGTGGGGCGCGGCTGCGTGCCGACGGCATCGTCGGTCGTGTTGACCGAGGCCCTGCTGCCGTCCTTCAGCTCCAGGAATACCCGCAGGTTCGGCCCGGAAAATTCCGAGTTCCTCGCGAAGCTAATGGTGTTCTCATCGGCAGGTATCGGCGCGGTGCTCGCGCAGGCGCTCACCGTCAGCGCGAACCCCACCAGCGCGGTCGCCAGACGTGCGTTCGTCGTCTTCACGTGGGCTTCTCCTTTTAACTTGACGCTCTAACATCAAGCGGAGTCGCGCATATTAGACCGAAAACGACACGTCAATCCATGTGCTAAGTGTGTGTTTTTTATATATTGCGTGCGTTTTTAGTGGTTTTTTGTGCTGAATCTGAAAAAACAGGGATGGCGCACACTCGACCGTAAGCTTCCCCTGATTTGAGACATGTGATAAGTGGAGTTTTCTGGCAGGATCACCCTGTAAGGAGACGACCATGAGACGAAGCCGATTCACCGAGACGCAAATCGTCGCCATTTTGCAAGAGGCTGAGTCGGGGGGGGGCCGCGCCGACGTATGGGGGAACAAACTTGAGAACACGAATTACGTGATCGGCGAAACACTCCTGTTTATAGGGGCTTCACGTATCGTTTCAAGAACACCCCCTCCGCCATAGGAGCAGAAGCCACAAAATCGAGAATGGAGCCGCGGAATAGACTTTTCGGTCTATAGCGTCGGCTTTGCGTGCTCATTCATTTCTGCTATCTTTTCCTGCTTTTTTGTCATTTTCTCATACCCAATAGGAGTCAAGGAGAACGAGTTATGTCGTCCAGAAACCTGCTGTTCAGCATCTTGATAATTTGTGTGCTGGCGCCTGTGGCATCAGCGCAGGAAACCGATCCGGCTGAAGCGGTAACCAAGCTTGAAGAAATCGTCGTGATCGGCAGCAGGATCGAGGGCCGAAGCATCACGGACTCCCCCGTCCCGGTTGACCTCATCAAACAGGAAGACATGCGCAACACGGGTCAACTCGAAGTGGCTCGGGCCATCCAGCGCTTGATCCCCTCGTTCAATTTCTCGAGTACCACGATCAGCGACGGGACAGATGCCGTACGTCCCGCGACGCTGAGAGGGATGGGACCGGACCAGGTGCTAGTGCTCCTGAACGGAAAACGTCGTCATGGCAGTGCGCTTATCCACGTCAACACCTCAGTCGGACGAGGCAACACCGGCACGGACATGAACGCGATACCCATGGGCGCGATCAAGCGTATCGAAGTCCTGCGTGACGGAGCCTCGGCGCAATACGGGTCGGACGCTATTGCCGGTGTCATCAACGTCATCCTCAAGGACGATTACGAGGGAGGATTCCGCACAAACTACGGGACGACCTACAAAGGAGACGGCGATCAATTCGTCGCAAGTCTCGATAAAGGTTTCAAGATCGGACAAAACGGTACATTACACGCGACGTTCGAGTATCGTAACCGGCAGCGAACCAACCGGCCAGGGCTGACCGGAAACATCCAGTACCCCAGCACTGAAAGCTGCAAGCTTAGCGATTGTACGCTCTCTGAGCTTCCCAACCAATCAGACCTACTTGCAAGGTATCCGGGTGATACCAATGTAATTCTGAACGATCCAGGCGACAAAGAAACAAACTTTAACCGTCGCAACTTCCGCTTCGGCGACGCGAATTCCGAACAGTTCAGCGGCGCGCTCAGCTTCGACAAAACGATAGGAAAGGGGCTCGAATTTTACTCTTTCGCCGACGTGTCAAGGCGGGAAAACGAAAGCAACGGATTTTATAGAAGAGCAAACCAAGGCAGGCGAAACCCGGGCTTAAACTACCCGGATGGATTTTTGCCGCTGAGCAACACCACGCTCTGGGACTATTCCTTCGGCGCGGGCATCGTCAAAGAGTTCAACAACGGCCTCAAAGCCGATCTTGGAGTGGTACACGGAGGAAACACGTTCAATTTCGATATCACAAATTCTCAGAATGCCTCCTGGGTCAACTGCCGTCTCGGCAATCCTCTCATGAACGGAAATTGCAACGCTTTCTCCGGCTCCGGCACGACGCAGACTTCCGCAAACGCAGGAACCCTCGAACTCTACCTCACCACCGTGAACCTGGATTTCTCCTTGCCGATACCCGACAAGAACATGAACCTGGCTTGGGGAACGGCATACAGGAGGGACAACTACCAGATTCAAGCCGGTGAAGAATATTCGTATAGAGATTACGACGGACCCAAAGGCGGGGAGCCAGGCATTCAAGTTTTTCCCGGATTCCGGCCTAAAAACGAAGTTAACGAGTCACGACACGCATTTTCCTTCTACACGGACGCGGAGATGTTCGTGGACAATCTCGGTGTCTTCGATCAGGTCATGGTCAGCCCCGCGGTACGTTACGAGCACTACAGCGACTTCGGCCATACCATCAACGGCAAACTCGCCACGAAGCTTGACTTCTCCAGAACACTTGCCGTCAGAGGCTCCATGAGCAGCGGATTCAGAGCGCCGTCCATGCAGCAACTTTACTTCAACAACGTCAGCACCCAGTTTAATAGCGCAGGTGAGGCTGAGGAAGTCGCTACGTTCAGGAACGACAGTTCCGTAACAAGGACGATCGGCATCCCGGAACTCAAGCAGGAAACCACAACGAACTTGAGTGCAGGGCTCGTGTATACGCCGTCTCCCCGATTCACTCTCACCGCAGACTTCTACCGCATCGAGGTCAAGGACAGGATCATCGTGAGTGGAAAGCTAAATGCGAATGATACTGAGGCCGCAGTGGCGGCTGCAATTAGAAGTGAAGGTGCCGAGGTTGCACAATTTTTTATGAATGCCGTCAATACCGAAACCCGAGGCTTGGATATCGTCGCTTCGTGGCATACACCGTTCATCAATCGCGGTGACCTGGAACTTAACTTCCTGGGAGCCCTCATGCAGACCCAAATCAGAGACGTCAATCTTCCCACAAATCTCGATCCCTCGCTTTTTACTGCTCAAGACAGATCCATTATCGAAGAATGGCAGCCCAGAAGCCGGTTCGCCCTATCTGGTTTGTATCAATTGCAGCAATTGTCGGCCTTGGTGACGGTTCACCGCCTTGGTTCGTACACGGTAACTGACGGAGGCAAGCAGAAGTTTGATCCCAAGTATTTGACCGACGTACAACTCAGCTACAACTTCGGTCCATTCGGGATCTTCAAGCTGGGAGCTAACAATCTGTTCAACGTCACACCAGACAGAAACACGATCGGCCAATCAGGAGTCGGGAGAATCGTCGATAGCCAGGGCAACCTCATTGTGGACTCCCCTGGTGTATTCCAGTACTCGCGCCGTTCCGCGCCTTTCGGCTTCAACGGCGGGTTCTACTACGCTGCGTTTGAATACCGGTTTTAGTAGCCTAACACCACCTTTCCCACGCCCCCCGTCCCCTTACCAGGAGATGGGGGCGCTATAGTCCGCCTGCTGCAGCAGACAAGCTACCTCCGAACGTAGAGCAACTCACAGGCTTCGCAATAGCCGTCCAGCCGGCCCCGTTGGAACGCCGCGCTCAATTGCCGTTTGACCCACTCCTCGCCTTCGTGGCCGCCGCGGCCATCGACCCCTTGCGATAACATCATGTTGAGGGCCACGTCCAGCAACCGCTCTTTGCGTTCTTCCATCTCGGGAGTCACGATTTCCCCGATCGCATCTTTGGCGTGCACCTTTACGATCTCTTCATGAAATTTGTCGTAGCCCAATTTGGCAACCGTGGCTTTGCGAATATTGGCCAATTCCTGCTTTACCAGAGGAAGGGCTTGCATCAATTTTCGAAAGATCTCCAAACGCCCTTCCTCCCACAACTTTTTCTCCATGGCTTCGAGAATGACACCCGGACTAATCGTTTCAGTAGGTTGCTCGGCAGCAAAATCCGATTTCCGGCCATGGGCTCCAAACCGAAGCCGTTCGTAGGATTTCCGGGTTTCAGGATCACCGAGTACTTCGTACGCGGCATTGATTTCGCGAATCTTGTCTTCGGCCGTTTTGTTGCCCTGGTTGCGGTCGGGATGATATTTGAGCGCAAGTTTCCGATAAGCCCGCTTAATCTCCTCATCCGAGGCCTGCGGCGTCACCTCCAGGGTGGTGTAGTAGTCGAGATGAATTCGTGTCATCAGTTCTCACCGTCCGGTTCGATCATAGCGAGCGACGGGGTTGCAGAACAAGCAGCGTGTGGGCCTTGTTCTCTTTTCCTCCCCTTTGTAAGGGGGGGATAGGAGGGGTAGAGCGAACCGTGTACGGAGCAGGAAGTTCGGCGATTCTGCGCTCAGCATCTACCTCCCCTCGACCCTCCTTACAAAGGAGGGGAACAGGAAGGTTATTTTCATATCAATAGCAAAAGCCAAAGAGAGCAAAGTGACAATTTCATGTCACACAATTTCATTTCCAAGCTGATATCAGGTGGTCAAACGGGAGTTGACCGGGCAGCCCTCGACGTTGCCCTGGCCAGCGGGTTGCCAATCGGCGGGTGGTGCCCCAAGGGGCGGCTGGCCGAAGATGGGAAAATCCCGATGATCTACCCGTTACAGGAAACGCCGTCGCAGCATTATGCGCAACGAACACGGTGGAACGTCCGCGACACGGATGGCACGCTCATCCTGACATGTAACGAGCCCACGGGCGGCACGGCACTGACGATCTACACTGTTCAACGCCTGCACAAGCCTTTTCGTGTCATCGATTTGATGACACCTGTGGACCCTCGTGACGTTGCCTCGTGGATTTCCCACATGGACATCACCATCCTGAACGTAGCCGGACCGCGAGAAAGCATCTGTCCGGGTGTCTATCAGAAAGCCTTCAACTGGTTGCAAAAAATGCTGGAGCCTCGGGCCGAATGAAGAATTCACCTCCTACCGTCGAGGCAATTCCTTGCTGATCCGGGGAACCGGGCTAAAACACACACGTAGCTTGGAGAAAAATGAAATCCGAAAGGCCGTTCGCTCCCTCAACCCTGACGGGACCGTCTCGTGAGAGGCGGCCGGCCCGGCCCGCCAGGATGCCAGGGACGACTGCCCTTACGTACCCGCATCAATGTCCGCCGTTTCTTCAAGTGAAAAGCACAAAACCACTGGCTGACGGCTTTCCTGGGACAATAGATGCACAGGCCCGCTTCCTTGTGACGCCGCTGATACCGTTGTTGCCGTGTCATAGAAACAGTCGACCGATTTTATGTAACGGACATGTAAGGTAGAACTCTCTATTTAGTCTATAATGCAAACTTGATTCCTTCAAGATATCCACGTTTTGCCACGGGAAAATATACATGAGACCGTAGGTCGAACCCGTGAAGATAGCGTAAATTATGTGTATCCTCTGTTTGAGTCTCCTCGTATCAGGTCTGTCAGGCCAATTGATCGCCGGCTATTCCCCCTCTCCAAGCTATGTGCAACACATTGAAAACAAAACATTTGTGGAAATTGTCACCATACCCAAACTCCTTCAGACCCCCAGCCGATACCATGAAAAACCCGTTCGAATCCGAGGCACCGTCACACGACTGGAACTTCATCTCGACGACTCGAAACACTTCATCAATTTTGTGTTCTACCTCAAGACAGGTGAGGACCGCGTGCTGGTTTTCGGGCGACATGATCGAACTCGCGGAGACATCCAAATGACCACCGGTCGAACCGTTGAGGTTGAAGGCATCTTTTGGAAGGAACGAGAGGCCAATGGCCACAGGTTGTTGAACAATGTCGAAGCCCAACGTGTCACGTTTTATCCTCCGCTCACTCCGGATCAAGCCGCCCGTCCTTCTCCCATCCTGACAAGCTTCCCAAGCAACATCCTCACCACGTTTCGGATCGGAAACTGAGCGGAGTCAATTGCGCTTGCTCCAGTCCCAAGACGAGTTGATCCTTTGCCGGCGCATTACCACAGAACCGCACGTGACATTGCGACAGATTCGGCTCCAGCGCGATGAGCGGTGCCAAATTCACGCGCGTTTCCTGTCCGTCGGTCAGCACTTGCACGATCCTTCCTCTCCCATGAGCCCAATCCTCCGGCCACTCCCGGGTTAAGACCGGATGGTACGAAAAGTGTTGCGGAAATTCCCGCGACAGATCCAGCAAAACCTGATGTTCCATCAATTGGGTTGGCTTCTTGACACTCACGATCAGGCTGAAATGCCCCTCCGCCGTTCCTCCGAACGCTTTGGACTTCATATACCGCACGTACGCCAGAAACGGCGTAATGCCTGTTGACAGCGCCACGGCCACCATCCGCATGGAAGGCCATTCGTGATCTTCTTCCAAAACCAGGGTCGTCGGGTCCACCGTCTGAGCGTTTTGATACACCACCAGTTCCGAACGGGTCTCGTCATAATTCACGCATACGTCGATTGAACCGCCAGTACGGCTACGCTGCACAAAATCGTCGGTTTGCCACCAGGGCGAGGTGTCGGCTTTTTCCTTGTGCGTGTCGTTGATGATCGTTTCCAATACACGCGGGCTTTCATCCGAACAATTGGAGCGCGTATACATGCGGCGGCGATATTTTCGTGTCCGGACGCCAAATGGTTTCACCAGAAACGCCGACCCGGGATGCATGCGATCACGAATGGGAACGGGCCGTCCATCGACCTCAAACGTCTCCGGCAACGTGAACGCGACCTTTCTTACTTCACCCGGATCGTATGTCTGCACGTGGGTTATCCTGGCAGGCACAAAGAGTTCGCGGGGCCTCGTCATCAAGCACTCCTTCTCTTCAGGCTATCTCGGGTACGCTCGAGATCGGTTGTCTTTCTCTGATCCTGTGACACTATAGAAAATCCGATGGCATTCGCCAACTGCCGTCAACCCGATCAAGAATGCCGGCAGCACAGACCGTCTCTTGCGAGAAATCGTCATTTTCGCTAAGCTTTACAGCCGATTGTACGAAGTTTGTTCATTTTTTTCGCAAATGTTTACGTTTTCAGGAAGGCTGTCTTCATGAACGAACCGCTTAATAATCGATACGTCATCGAAATCAAGGAACTGGTCACGCCGCGGCAGATCAAGGAACAACTGCCGGCCGACGCGACGACGGAAGCCACGGTCCTGGACACCCGTCAGGCCATCCGGGATATTCTCTATGGACGAGACCAGCATCGGCTTCTCGTCGTCATCGGACCCTGCTCCATACATGACCCGGAAGCGGCCATGACATACGGAACCGCCCTCAAGAAGGTGAGTGAAGCAACCAAAGACCATCTGCTGATCGTCATGCGGACTTACTTTGAAAAACCCCGAACGACGGTCGGGTGGAAAGGGCTGATCAATGATCCGCATCTGGACGGGAGTTGTGACATTGCCGAGGGGTTGCGGCAGGCCCGAACCGTTCTCCTGGACCTGAATGCCCTCGGTGTACCCTGCGCCACCGAATTGCTCGATCCGGTCACGCCCCAATATATGTCCGACCTCATCAGTTGGTCAGCCATCGGGGCACGCACCACGGAAAGCCAAACCCATCGGGAAATGGCGAGCGGACTGTCCATGCCGGTCGGCTTCAAAAACGGCACGGACGGCAGTCTGCAAATCGCGCTCAATGCCATGGTGGCGGCACGGCAACCGCACAGTTTCGTCGGGATCAATCTCGATGGCGTCACGTCTATTATCAAGACCAATGGAAACCCTGACCGGCACGTCGTGTTACGCGGCGGCGGCGGAAAAACCAACTACAGCCGGGAACACATTCTTCAAGCCCGCGACGGGTTGGTGAATGAAGACATCTCCAGGCCCATTATGGTCGATTGCTCCCACGGGAATTCCGACAAAGATCACACGCGCCAGATTCCGGTTGCCCATTCCGTCGTACAACAATATTGCGAGGGACAGCGATACATCTTAGGACTCCTGATGGAAAGCAATCTAAAGCCGGGCAAGCAATCCTGGGGAACCGGCAAAACGTTGGAATACGGCGTCTCGATCACCGATGCCTGCATCGGGTGGGAGGACACGGAAACTTTGTTGTATGAACTCGCGGATACATTGGCGAAAGAAGCACCAATACACGTAGGCACTCCTTAACTCCAGTCTGCTTGCACGACGGCAGAGCACATGAGGCTCTGCATGGATTTCCCTCACTGAACGATCCATGACTGTTGCTCTTCCCTTTCGTGAACCACGGTTGGGACACGATTATTGGATCGAAGACGATATCCTTCCGAACGCCCTTGAAGTGGCACAACGGTGCATTGCCAACAGCACCTGGACCCTGGGCTCGCCGTGGCGCCCTGAACCTTGGCCCGGCATGAGGGCACCCCATGCCCTTTTGCCCGAGGAATTACGTCGCGTGGAAGAATGCGTGACTCAACGGCTTGGCATCCCTGCCCTGCAACCGCAATCCGATTCGGACATGGGCATTTCAGGCCACAATCACATCCAACTGTGCGGCGGGGCCGAAGGCGTGGCCCGTCCCCACGTGGATTCCGCAGCCATCTGCGATTACGCGGCGGTCTTGTACCTTCACCCCAATCCCCCGACCCCTCATGCGGGAACGTCCTTCTACCGGCTTCACATGCCGGGAGAAGAACACGGCGGCAACGTCTGTCCGCGCGAACATGAAAGTTTACGGGACGTTCCCGGCATGCCCCAGGAAATGGACCCTACCCTGTTTGAGGAAATCCTGGAGGTGCCCTACGTATTCAATCGCCTATTGGCCTACAAATCCGACCTGATTCATTCGGCCACTTCGTATTTCGGGTGGGGCACGGAACTCGCTTCCAAACGGATGGCGGTGGTCTTTTTCTGGAAGGTCCGGTAGGGAAGGAATAATGGCCGAGCCCCCCACCGGTTCGCCGGCGGGCTTCGCCCTTGGCTCTCCGACTCCCCCTCCAGGGGGGGAGTGATGCGGGGGTCAGTTGGTCGCCTTGAGCAATTCTCCGGCCGCTTTCCTGACCGTTTGGGTAATCGTCGTTCCACCCAACATCCGTGCAATCTCTTCTTCACGCTCTGCGGCAGGGAGACAGATGACCGACGCCACGGTTCGTTTGTCCACGCTCTCTTTTTTCACCAGATAATGATGGTGGGCCTGGGCTGCAATTTGCGGCAGATGCGTGATGCACATCACCTGGTGCGTGTACCCCAATGCTTTGAGACGTTCCCCCATGGTTGAGGCCACGTTGCCGCCGATGCCCGCGTCCACTTCATCGAAAATCAATACCGGCACTTGGTCCACGCTCGCCAACACCGTTTTCATCGCCAACATCAGCCGGGAAAGTTCCCCGCCTGAGGCCACTCTCGCCAAAGATTGCAGACTCTCTCCGGGATTCGCGCAAAACGTGAACTCAATCTGGTCGAGTCCGTGTGGTCCGGCCTGTTCCACTTCGGGAGCCGCCGTGAGCCCGACGTGGAATCGTGATTTCTCCATCATCAGATGCTTCAATTCGAAGGTGATGCGTTCTTCAAGCTTTTTTGTCACGGCTTGACGGGCTTCGGACAGCTTCCGGCCCAACTCCCACGCGTCCTGATACGCCTTCGAGACTTGTTGCTGAAGATCCTGCGTACGTTCTTCGATGTTCGCCAATTCCTCAAGTTCGGATTGAATCCGGGTTTGACGAGCCAACAAGTCTTCCAACGACTCGCGGTACTTCTTTTTCAACCGCTGCAACAAGGCCAGCCGTTCGTCGATCTGCCCGAGTCTCGCCGGATCGTGATCGAACCCATCCTTGTAATTCCGGGCAGCCAAAACCAGTTCCTCCACCTGGGCGATGCCGCCTTCGATTGACTCATTCCAATTTTGAACGTTGTCGTCAATCGTCCCCAGTTCATGGACCAGTTTCCTGACTTCCGTTAATTGGGACAGAACCGAAGACTGATTGCCATACAACAGGTCGTAGGCCTGATTGACGATCTCCAATAGCCGGCCGCTGTTCTGTAATTTCTTGTGTTCCCTCAGGAGAGCTTCATCTTCTCCGGGAACCAATTGGGCCTTACTCAATTCTTCGCATTGAAAACGCAAGAACTCCTCCCGTTCCTGCCGCTCCTTTGCCCGTTGCGTGACGTCGGCCACGGCACGAACGAGATCCTGCCAGCGATGATAGTGCGTGGCGTATTCGTCGCGTAGCGCCAGCAGCCCTCCAAAGGCATCAAGGACGTTCAGTTGCACTTTTGACGAAAGCAGCGATTGCTGTTCATGCTGTCCGTGAATATCGACCAACCAGCCGCTCAATTCTACCATCTGGTGTAAGGGAACAAGCCTCCCGTTCACGTACATCCGGCTCCGCCCTTCGCGAGAGAGCATCCGGCGGAGCAGGAGATCCTGCGTGCCGTCCGGCAGCAGGTCCCATTCCTTCAATTTTTCGAGAATCGGCGCGTTCCCTGATACGGAGAACACCGCTTCCAGCGTAGCTTCCTTGGCCCCGCTTCGGATATGCTCGGCGGACGCGCGTCCGCCCAACAGCAGGATCAAGGCGTCAACCAGGAGAGATTTCCCGGCCCCGGTTTCTCCGGTAAACACCTGGAAGCCCGGCGAAAATTCAAGTTCGAGGCTTTCGATGAGGGCAAAATGGGAAATGCGCAGTTCAGTGAGCATAACGACGGCGCATGCTCACCACCCTAGGCCGGAGCGGAGTGTTGTGCGAGCAGCGAATCGATGACTTGTTTGAATTGGGGTTTGGGTCTCGCACCCACAATTTTTTCAACCGGTTGCCCGTTTTTGAAAAAGAGAATCGTGGGGATGCTCATGATTTGAAACTTGCCGGCAATCTCGGGAACTTCATCGGTATTGAGTTTCATGACTTTCAATTTGCCTTCATACTCTTTGGCCAGTTCTTCGACGATCGGGGCGACCATCTGACACGGTCCACACCAGACGGCCCAAAAATCTACCATGACCAATCCATCGATCTGACCCACCTCAGCTTCCCAATTGGCAGCCGTTGCTTGCGCGACGAGTTCGGACACGACATCCTCCTTCTTTCATAAGTAACGAGACGATGTTCTTCTTCAAACGATGGACAGAATCCTAACCATGCCGCCGAAAGGGTGTCAACTTCAGCCCGGATTCATCGCCCGACACTGCCTTCCCATTGCCACGGCTTAGGCACCCCGGCCCACCAATTGTCGGGGTGGCTCTTTTCCCAAGCCCGGACTTCCAACCACAGGTCATCGGCGCGAGACTTGTCGAGCCGGTTGGCCATGCCGGCCACCACGTCATATTGCTGCCTGATCCCCTCATGCAGTATTTCTTTGGCCATCCTGGCCAACATGTCGGGAGGATCGACAAGGTCCATGGTCCCGCGGTTGACCATGGAGAGCGACAACTGCCCCACCTTGACCCATTCGTCGCGTTCGGCCAACGACTCCAAGTAACCGTCCAGCGCATGATACACGTAAATGAGATACACGTAACTTTCGACGGATGGCGATTGGTCGATGTTCATCTGGCAGGCTTCAACCGCGCGACGGTAATCCCCGGCTGCCAGATACACTTTGGCTCGCGCCAACGGAGGTTGGGAGGCGGCACGGGGGCCGTCTCCTACGTCCGCAACCGACACACTCGTTCCTGTCAGACACCATCCGAGACACAACACCAGAAGACTCGGATGAATCGTTCGAGACTGCTTCGGCACGTTCATCATACCCTCCCCGTTGGTTAAGTTGTTCTATGCAATCAATTCCAGAATACCACGTCTTGGTATGGAAATGGCCCCTTTTGTCATTCTTGCGAACGCGAGAATCCAGGGTCGTTTGTCTTCTTTATCAGACAACCCCCTCTTTCCCCCTTATCTGGGGGAGGGCCGAGTCCGCTCCCCCCTTAGATGGGGGCCTGGGGGGGGGGCAGCGTCCCCCTTTTCATCCCTT
>JAJEJG010000024.1 GCA_022828225.1 Nitrospirales bacterium
CCCTCACCCTAGCCCTCTCCCAGGGGGAGAGGGAACGATACTGAAATAGTAACGGGCGAAAATGGGCGAACGCAAGAACGCGCACAAAGCAAAAAGGGCGGCAACGATCAACCGTTGCCGCCCTTTCCCCTTCTACAAAAACAAAAGAAGGCGCTTACATTTTGAACTTGTTCTTCTTCTTGATGTCGAAGTTGGCTTCCACGGTCGCACCGTCCTTGACTTCCACTTCCGCAGTCACGTTGCCGGCCACCGGGTGCCAAGCCAGGACTTTGTGTTTGCCCGCGGGAACGTCCTTGATCTCAAAGGACCCGTCGCCACCGGACACGCCGAAATGCCCGTTGCTCACGGGCAGAAACCAGGCTTGCATGAATTCGTGCTGGTCACATTGCAACCGGAGAACGGAACCTTTCCTGGCCATCCGCATCTTGATTTTCTTGTCCAGCTTGTCGCCCTTCTTGGCCAACCCGATGTTGAACAGGGTCGAGGATTTGGCGCCGAGCACGTCAAAGCTGTGGGGGTTGTGCAAAACCCCTTCTTTGGACTTGGGATCATTGGGATCGGCATCCGTATTTTCCACGATGAAGTTCCCTTTGTTGACCAACACACCGGTAAAGGGCAGGAACTCACACAACTTGGCAATCACGGTCGGCGTCGTCTTGAAGCCTTTGTCCTTGATGCCGCGAACCGACACGATCGCATTCTTGAGCCCTTTGTTTCCATCCACTTCGACTTCCTTCAACAAACGCGTATCATCCCCTTTTTTGCTGGGATTTTGTTTACAAAAAGCCGGATTGGGAAACTTGGAAAAGGCAAACTCTTTTGCCGCTACGGGTTTGCCGGAATACATGACTTTCCCCTTGATGGTTCCACCGGCTTGAGCAATCAGTGGCATTGCAACAAGCAACCCACCAAGGCACAAAGTAAGCAACTGACGAGTCCTCATAGATATTCCTCCTGGTTGAGAATAAGTGATGTCCGAGTCGGGGGGAAAAACCTGACGGATTTCAACTCCCGGTCCGCCTCAAATTCATACAGCAGGCGAGAAATTCCTCGAATCTTCCTCCACGCACAATTTTTTCTTATAACAACCTGAAATGGGGGTGTCAAGTCAACCACTCTCACCAGCCTCTGCGGGGTATATTTTGTCCAACAGTGGATTAACGGGCATTCGAAACCGACGGGCCATCCCTTATCGAAAAGGGTGCCCGCGCCTCTGCGAGCATCGTGAGCATTTCCCGGAAACGCTCCGGCAATTCATCGGCTTGCGCAATAGGGCTGGAACACAATCGGTCGGTGCACACATAGGCGAATGGACCTGCAACCTTCGGGAAGGTGACCTCGCCGATGGAAAGGGAATCGACGCGGGGATCCAAGAACCGGACCAGTTTCCCCGGCGCGTACATGGCCAGGCTGCGGTCAAAGAGGCGCCGGGCCTCAGCCTGATTTTTTTCGCCCACCACCACGATATGAACGGGATAATAGAGGAAACGGTGGAGGGCACGACCCGTGTGCGCAACCGGCAGATTGCCGGCCTCCACGATCATTTGCAGAATTGTTTCGGCCCTTTCCCTGTACCGAAGGTCCTGGGTCAGATAAAACAAGTCGGAAAAGACCAGTGAGAGCGCGGCATTGACCTGCAGATCCTTATGGGGGAATTTCAACAGTCCCAGGGAAGAAGCGGACGGCGTCCGGTCGAAATAACCTCCCCCTTGGCTGTCCTCAAACAACCGGACGGAATCCTCGATGATCGTTTCAGCCTGCTTCAGGTAAGAAGACGAGCCGGTCGTCAAAAAAGCCGCGATCAAGGCGTCCGCGAAAAGGACCTGATCGGCAAGCAACCCGAACTCCTTGGGATGACCGTCGTGAATTAGATGTGCCAAACCCCGGCCGGGTTGATAGCGTTCCTTGTATAACTGTCCGAGCGTGTTGAGGGCAAACTCGCGAGCCTCCGCATCTCCCAGGACCTGCGAAACCCTGAGAGCCGTCTTGATCATCAAGGCGTTCCAGTCGGTCAGCTTCGTCCGGTCCACAAAGGGAATGCCGATGGACAGACGTTGCGATTCCTCCAGGGCAAAAAATTTCTCACCGGACATGTTGGCGCCAGGGCGGTTCGGGTTCCGGACGTCGGCGTCCTGACTGGCATAAAAACCCACACGTTCCCGGTCGGCAAGAAACCGCATGACGTATCCCATGGTCCGCTCGACCACCTCGCGGTACCGTGTCAGGCCGGTGACTTGATACGCCTCCAAATAATTGAGCAGATTGGTCGCCTGGGTGGAAAGCAGCTTTTCATAATGCGGGTGTAACCAATCCGCCTGCTCGGCATAGCGAAAGAAACCGCCCCAGACCGGATCATGGAGTTTCATTTGTTGATCCAGGGTCAACAACGCCATGTGCCGCCACTCCGCATCCCGGGACCAAAAATGGTGGGAAAAGGCCAACGTGACGGCCTCGGGTTCGAAAAATTTCGGCGCGTCCCGAAACCCGCCGGATACGGGGTCGAAGGACTGCTTCATCACTTCGAGGATTTGAGCCAGCATCGCCGGATGAAGGCGCCCATGAGACTGCCGGCTTGCCCGCTGTGCCGATTCCACCTGTTCCCAGATCCGGGCAACCCGTTCGGCCATGTCCTGCTTGTTTTCCCGGTAAAACGCATCCGACGTGCGCAACACTTCGAGCATGGCCTCGGGCGCCAACGCATTCGCCTGGAAAAGAATCTCCCCTGAAGGCAGCAGGACACTGGTGGTCGGCCAGCCGCCGTGCCTATACCGGGCCGCAATATCCGGATGTTGATCGGTTTCGACCCGGACCGGGATGAATCCGGCATTCAGCAACGTGACCACCTCGGGGTCGACGTACGTCGTCTCATCCATCACGTGACAGGCATGGCACCACACGGCCGTAAGATCCAGCAGGATCAGCTTGTCTTCCGCGTGCGCACGTTCGAACGCCTCGGCTCCCCATGCGGCCCAGTGGACGGCCGGCGCAGAAGTCGCTCGTTGATCGCTCGCCAGCCCGGTCGCTGGAAACCAGACGATCACATACAGGAAAAAATAGATGAACCGGGGAGATAGGAAAAAACCGATGCCGGAATACCTCATGGCCGTTATTCTAGAGAAAGGTCGTCGCCTACTCAATGGAACGCCGGGCCGTCAAGGCGGCTGGGGCGTCAGGCCTCGGGCGAGGCCGAGAGGAGACGCGCAATGGCTCCCGCTGCGGTGGCGCGAACGGCTTCGTTCTGATCTTTCATGAGCGGTTTGAGGCGGGGAATCAGCTCTCGTCCACCGACCCGGCCCAGCGATCTGGTCGCTGAAATTTTGGGTTTCGGTACAGGATCGTTGAGCAGGAGCAGCAAAGGTCCCACCACGTCGCGGGCGCGGCCATGCCCCAATGCCTTCGCCACGGAAGAACGCAGGCCCGGATTCTGTTGCCCCATCAAATCCCGCACGGTTCCGGCCACGACACTGAACGGGCTGCTCAATTGCAGTAAACCCGCGATGGCCGCAGCCCGCACACCCATATTGTGATCCTGCAAAGCCCGGGTCAAAGGAAAGACCGCCGTTTCGGCTTTGAGCTTCCCCAACGTCACCGCCGCCACGCTGCGGACGGCCGGCACGGGATCGGCCAGTGCCTTAATCAGGAAAGGGACGCCTTCGGCCGAACCGAGTTTCCCCAGCGAGGCCGCCGCGGCCGCGCGAATCGACGGCTGTTTGTCGCGAAGCCCCAGTTCGAGCAGCGGCAACCCCTTGGGATCCCCGATTTCGCCGACCATGCGCAGGGCCCCTCCTCGTTCATAGCCTTCCGGCACGTTGGTCGCCTGCGCCACGGTCTGCCAGTGTTCCTTTTGCCCGAGTCGATACAGGGCCGCGGCCGCGGCAACCTGCACGACCCGGTGCTCATCCTTCAACAACGGGACGATCAGGGAAATGGACCCGGGATCGCCCCATCGCCCCAAAGCTTTCAAGACCGTGACCCTGACCAGGCCCGCCTTGTCCTTGAGCGCGTTGTGAAAGCTCTTCGCTTGTCGCCCGGACGGCAACTTGCCCATACCCTCGGCAACCAAGACGCGAATCATGCCCGACCCGTCACTGAGCCCATCCTGAAAATACGGAACCACCTCATCGGACGGAATCTCCTTCAACGCCGAATAGGCCGCCCCTCGCACTTGCTCGCGCATATCCGACCGGAACGGGAGAATGCTCTGGACGGCGAGTTCCCGCAGCAGCCCTTCGTCCTTTCCGTTCGCCTTGACGAATGCCTCATACGCATCGATGCCCTCCGCGGTTTTGCCGAGCCGTACCAAACCCAGCATCTTGAGCCGCGATGACGCCCGCTGCCATTCCGCGTCACCGAGAAGAGGCTCGACGAGTTCCAAAGCCTTCTGAAAATCACCTTGCTCGAAGGCCCGCTCGGCCAGACCCAACTGCTCGTCGGAAGACGTTTGTCCCGTCACGGACCCCGCCGCCAACAGAACACCGCAGACAACGCCCATAAACACCGTGGTCCATTGCCGAACCGTCATAGCCATTTATCCTTCATCCTATCCTTCATCCGCCTGTTTTTCGGTAGCCTGAAACATTCGATACCCCAACGGCGTTTCAAAAAAATACTCAGGCTGTTTCGAGAGCACAACGCGGCCATATTCCACGGACCAATCCCGATCCAGACTTACGAGCTTCAACAACAACTGCCGCGCTTCATCGACCCATTGATAATACGCCTCCCGGTGGTCGTGGCGTTCCACCGCCACTTCGTACAACGTGGCCTGCTGCTCGCCGACCATGGCATCGCCGATCCGGGACCGGGAGACTTCCCCGTCCAACGTCACCGCCAGGGGAAGCATATAATCCAGCGTCAACGGAACCGCCATGACCAAACGACGCTGGGACAGAATGTACCACACCTGCTGTTTGTCCAGCCGGACGATGGTGACCGTGGCATAGCCCATATCCGTTTTGACCCCTCCCCGGTGTTCGATCCGGTAGCGATCCCCCTTCACGAACAACTGGGCATGTGAGGTCTTTCCATTGGTGCGCCACGTCAGACGAGCTGAAAATTCCAGCTCATCCCCATTGCGTGATGCTGGAACGCCGGCACCGAAAGCGAAAACCCCGGAAATGAGCATCAGCAGAAAAGAGAGCAGGAAAACGGGAAGGAGCCGATACCACCACGGCCGGGTGGGACGGAAGGGAATGACAGCCATGAGTTACTGGCGCTCGAGAAGAGGTTCGATCGTGAATTCCCGGCCCAACGCCGCGGGAGTGAACCGGGGAGGCGTCCGAACGGTGAGCGCGGTTTTGCGCCGTCCCGGCGAAGGCAATTGAAAGTCGATCGTCAGGTTCGCGCCAGGCTCGATGGTCACCGGCTTTTTCATCACCTGCTTGACGCCGGGATGCCACGCCCGAATGTCATACGTGCCGGGCGGCACGCCTTCGAGGGAAAACCGTCCGTTCTCATCGGTCAGCACGTAGTAGGGATTGTCCACCGCAATGGCCCAGCTCTCCATATACGCGTGAAACCCGCATTGCATCACGAACGTCCGGCGTTTCTTGCTCAACTGGAATTGCCGGACCAACGACTCCCCTGGCCTATGGTCATGGGTCGCATGCAGATCGCCTCGTTGATGCCGGCGATTGAAGGGCAGCGGTGAATTGAACAACACCCGGGTCCCCATGGCGGTCGAGGTCTCGTAGGCCTGAATATCATGCATCACGGGGTCCATGTTCACCACTTCGATACCATGCCCGCTTCGCACGACCGTCGTAAAGGGCGAAAACCGGCAATCCCGCGCTTCGACCCTCGGAACGGAAAGGGAGAACGGTTTGCCTTCCGTGACGCCTTCCAACAACACGACGACGTTCAGGACCTGGCCTTGCTCATTCACCAGAAAATCACGAAGGAGCCGCCATCCGTTCCCGTTGGAGATCCGTCCGCAATATTCGGGGTCCGGGAAAATGACCAGGTTGTACGCCTTGGGGTCCGGCACCGGTCCCGAAAGGGTGACCGTCCCCTGGACCGTTCCGCCGCCGGCAATCTCTTTGACTTCATATCCCCACAGAGAAGAAGCCGGGATCGAGAGAATCAGACACAAGCCCGTGATCAGAAACGCCTTCATCAACCCTCCGAACCGTCAGGGCTTCTGTAACCTGACCGACGGAATGATTTCCACACCCTCCCCGAGTAACTCCAAGCCGAAGTGGGGATTTTCCTGCATTTCATGCACGCTTCTTCGTCCCTTCACGGCTTCATATTGGAAATCCTGCGTGACCGTGCCGTTGGCCGGGACGGTAATGTTCCGGTCCAGGTATTTTTTCATACCGGCGTGCCAGACCGTCAACGTATACTCGCCCGGGGGCACGTCCGTAAGTTCGAACCGTCCATCTTCCTTGGTAATCGCATAGTAGGGATTTTTGACCACGACGCCCCAGGAAAACATGTACGGATGGAAACCGCATTGCATGACAAAAATGTTGCGGCCTTTCCTGAGGTGCACTTTTTGAATCATGGGCTTGCCCGGCAAATGCTTATGACTGTGCAACATGCCCAGCACCTTGTGAAACGCGTTCATGGGTAACGGTCGATTGAACAAGACTCTCGCGCCCCGCACCCGAGCGGTTTCGTATCCCTGGATATCGTGTTCAACGGGATCCATGTTGATCACCGTGATTTCGTCCTGATCGCGCAACACGTTCACGAATGGCAGGAAATCGCAGTCCATGGCTTCGATCAACACCTTGGGCACCTCGAACCGCTTCCCTTTTTCCACCCCGTTGAGTATGACGACCGCGTCCTTGAGGCTGCCGTCCTCCCCGATGATGAAATCCTCCACGATCCGCCAACCCGTGCCGGTGGAAATGCGACCGCAATACACCGCGTCCGGGATCGTCACCAGATTGAAAGCCATGGGTCGCGGGGTGTTACCGGTAATCGCCACGTGACCTGTGATGGTCCCCCCATCTGTGACCGATATCTCCTCATAGGCCCATCCTGGAGACACGAACAACCCCAAGACCAAGCACAACGTCCACGTCCGCACTGCCATGAATACCTCCCTCTGCCCTCGATCAATACCCTGGTATACGGAAAACTTATGCGAGAGATCAATGCTCACGGAAAAAAAACGGGGAAGCCGATACCGGCTTCCCCGCCCTTTCCATCTGCCTTCGCACCCAACCCCGTGTTATGGCTTGAACGAGATCGGTCGAACGCTACCTTCTTCAGATTGACCCTCTTTGGCTTCCTTGACTCCCGGGGAAGCCCCGCTAAGCGGGAGGATTCTCTGGTCGTTCTTGGACAGCACGCGGAAATAGCCCCATTGCCCGGACTGGGAATACGGCAAGCGTGCATTGCTGTACACGTAATCGCCAGGCATGGAATACGGGCCGCCGGCCGAAGAAATAAACGCGTCGATCCCTTCGGACCCGGAGAATTCCACGACGCTGATGCGATCGGCTCCTTCCATGAACGGCTCGATGGGCCATTCATGTTTTTCCAGCGTGAACATACCGTTTTGCTCATTGCTGGCGCCGAACACGTGAATCCGGACCGGGTCACCCGCATGAGCCTCGATAATCGGCGTGGCCGGTTCATTCGGTTCATCGACGTTACAGGGTTGGAACATCCGTCCCAACGAGCACCCCTGTTCTTCACGATACAGATAGGGCTCGTTTCTGTAATTGACGCCGACCAATCCGGCCACGTTTTGCACGTACGGCATGAAGCTGGTGCCGATGATATTGTCTTCATCCTGGAAGAACAGGGCCACGTCACGATAGTTGGCCCGGTGCTCATTTCCGGGAACCGTCCGGTCGACAATTACGTCGGCGGTCCAACTGTTCTTCTCGGAAATGTCGGCTCCGGTCTTCGGATCGCGATACTGGGAGCCCTTGGGACCGATCACGATCCCGCCGAACAACCCGTTCCGCGGGTTCATGGCCACGTTGCCCCAATCCCACACCAGGGATTGCGTTTCCCCGACGGCCGGATCGGCATAATAGGTATAGGTCCGGCTTTCTCCGGGAGCCACGGTTTGATCACCGGGATTGTTACCCAGGTTCACCCCTTGAGAATCCTTGGGATCGAACGCCAGGGAGAACGCCGAGAATGAAGCCCGGCCTTCTTTCATCTTGTTGGTCAGTTTCACCTTGAGACAATCACCCACGTTGGCCCGCAAGGTCAGCGGCATGGGCTGGAATTCTCCGGAAACCTTGGCCACCTCCTCTTCCAGGACGTAGATCTTGGCATCCGGGTTCTTCACTTCGATCGTCCGTTCAAAGTCCACTTCGATGGCTTCTTCCACGTTGGGATTGAACGCCATCTGAGGATAATCAATGGCCACGACGTTGAAATTCTTCACCGGGGCATCGGCCGGACACACCGGCAACGGCTTCTTGATGCCGGGTCCGCCGTATGCCGCATTCGGCAACGGTTTCAAGTCCGGCACTTCTTCATCCAAGACCCGGATCAACCCCCACGAGCCTTCGGACAGCTTCGAACTCCGGCCGTTGAAATACATGTAATCGCCGGACTGGAGTCTCGTCCCACCGGCCTGCGGCACCACCAGGTCGTACCGTTCCGCAATGCCGATGTGAATGGAATTCTTCCGGTTGGCGTCACCGGCGTAGCGTTCGGTCAGGAAGTTATGACCGGACACGGTAAAGACGTTACTCTCGTTCATCGTCACGTCGATCAGCCGGAAGACGATGGCATCGCCCAGATACGCCCGCAACGTGACCGTACTCGGATCCCCGTGCGTGCCGCTGCTGAATATTTGCGAGGTCTCCGGATTATTGGCCAACCGCTGCGCAAAGGGTTCGGCCCGGAAATTCAAGGCCCCGCCCGTCGTATGCGTGCCGCCGTTGAGGAACGGCATCGGCGTCATCTTGATCAGGTCGTTCGGCGGCATTTGGAAGGACACGGTCCGCCCGGCTTCCAACGCCACTTCCACGGGTTGGCCCGGAGGATTCCCGGCCGTCACCACGTTGACCGTATGAGGCACCGTATCCATGATTTGAACCATCAATTCACGGAAACTGCCGCTCACCCCATACCCCACGGGTTCCACCGTGTGGATATCCATCACCGGACCGGTCCGTTTGGCTTCACCGGTCGCCGGATCATGCCACGTCGACCCGAACGGCTCGATCAGGAACGAACACACCGCGCCGTGAGGCCACGTGGTCCCGCCGAACGCGTGGTCATGACAGAACACGGACCCGACGTCGGCATCCGCCCAAAACCGCTGCCGCACGAACTCCACGGTCACGATGTCCCCGACCGGGTGATCGTGCTCCAACGGAGTCTTGAAGGTCAGGGTCTGCGCCCCATCACTCGGCGCCGCGGCTTCACCACCGCCGCCCCCACCGGGCACTTGCAGTTGCTGTCCGACGCTCAGCATATTGGCGTCCGCCAGACCGTTCATGCTCACCAGCGTCGCCACGTCGGTGCCGTGCCGCATCGCGATCCCCCCAAGGGTATCCCCGGGGTTCACCGTATACATGCCGCCGCCCGCGCCACTTGCCGACGCGGTTTCGCCTGAACTCCCGATGGCGACGATACGCTTCACTTCCGAACCCGGCACGTTATCCGCGCCGACGAGAATGACCGTGCCGACGTGGTACTGCTGGGCGTTCGTCACGTGAATGGTCCGGTCACCCTTGCCGGCCGCCTTGGTGAACTTGGCATTCATGGGCACCGGCAACCCCTTGTCCGACTTCTTCTCGAATTGGGTAAAGGGCCGCATGGACTGTTCATACGAAAATCCTGAAATCACCCCGTCGGACGCCTGGTTGTCGAATTGCACGAAATGGAAGTGCGTATTGATCTTGGACGACTGGAAATTCGTAAAGTCGTCGTCCAGCCATTCGCTGGTCAACATCCAATCCATGCAATCATAGATATTGGCGCGGAAGACCAACGGCACCTTCAAATCATTGTTGTTCCGAATGGCTTCCTCTTCGTCGTGCACCACGTACAACAACCCGTTCGGATCGACCACGGCCGGCTGATCGCCCTGGGCCGCGGACAACTCGATCGGAAGCTTGATGAAGTGGACATTGTACTCCTGGGAACCCGCACGGTCCGGACACAGGCTCCAGCGCCCGTTTTCGCCCGGCTTCGCCGGCTTCACGGACGGCTGGCCGTCTTCATCCAGATGGATCATTTCCAGCCACGGGGCCGGGTTCCGGTCAGGGGAGAACGGTACGCGTTTGCCGAAGTGAGGCGTCAACCACGGCCACGCGACTTTCCCCGTCGTCGGCTCGAACCAGATGGGCCGGCGTTTCCCGGCTTCATAGCCCTGCCATTCCGGATGATATTTGGGATTCTCGGTCGTGCTTTCTTTTTCACTCATCGCACGTTCGCCGTCCCAGGTCCAATCGATCACGGTCGCGTCATACGACTTCAACTGGCCGATCTCGTCTTCCGTGTGGCCGGGAAGTCCGCGGGTCGGCAACTGCATTTCAACCCAATCGTAAATCCGAACCACGGCCGGCTCGGCGTTCCAATCGGTTTTTTGGCTGTTATCGACCAGGTTGAACTTCGTCCCGAACCAATTCACGGTTGTGCCGACCAATTGGTCTGAGGTGACCGGCTTGGCAATGCGCCCGACACGATCCGGCAACTCACGGAGCGGAGCCATCACGTCGTTCTGGATGCCGGGCACTTGCAGGGTATTGTAAACCCGCCAGTACCCCCACATCCCGGCCACATAGTGGTGTGCCACGTGACAATGGAACAGGAAGTCACCGGCTAGATATTGACACAGCCCCGATCCGCACTCGGTCTCCAGGTCCAGCGCTTCGGACGGCCCGATCACTTCTACGTCCACGCGATCCGTCTTCGCACGAATAAGCGGATACTTCACGGGTCCGTTCTGTCCCTTGTGCCACATCGGCATCTGATCCACTGCCCGCGGGCTCCGGGTCCACCGGATGGCGCCGCCGTGCGGATGGTGGGAATGGAACACTTCCGAGCCGCCGTGAACCAGCCGGTACTTCGCGGGATCACCCAAGTAACTCCGGGGGATCGTAGGGCCGGTATCGCCGAAGGTGTAGGAACTGTAGGCCATGGATTCGTCTTCAAAACCGAAGTACTCATGTTGAACGTGCATATTGTTGATACCGAACGGTTCGCTCCGGTAGTTCAGAGCCCGGGCTCCCGGCCGGTAGGCATCGGTCAACGGATCACGTTGCGGCAGGAAGTCGCCGTGCTTGTTCACCGGCCTGAACGCTTCGTCACCCACTTCGTGATAAATCAACACGAATTCCCGGAAATCCGGTCCCATGCCGTTCTGAATCATGGCTTGCCAGCCGCTCGGCATATCCGTAGCCGGGCCCGTACCCAGGGGATCCAGATACTTCGAACCGGCCGGTTCGACCACGAACACTCCGAACAGTCCCATCACGGTCAACTCACGATCATTACTGTAACTGTGGAACTGGCGCCCCCCTTCCTGGGTATCGGGATGAATGTACCACTCCATTTCCACGGGCGTGGTTTCACAATTCTCTTCGCATTCTTCATCGGGGCCATAGGCAATGGCATCAGGATTCGTCGTCGTCGCCGGTTGACCGGTTTTGCTGACCACCATGCTCGACCCGTTGATGTGAAGACTCACGTCCTCGCCGAATTCCAACGAATTCCGGAGCGTGACTTTCACGCAATCACCCTGGTTGCCGCGAATCACCAGGGGTTGGATGTATTGCCCCTGGATCCCGTTCTTGACGCCGCCGGGATTATGATGTCCTTCTTCCTCGCGCGCTTCCGCGTTCTTGGCTTCCTCTTCCCGGACGTTCTCGATGTTTTCCGTCAGCGCGTACATGTAGCCGGGATAGTAATCCAGCCATTGATTCAACGTGATTTCCACGTTGATCGCGGAAATATCGTAATGCTTCACCGGAGCCGTGGCCGGACACTTGCCGCCGCCCGTCATCGCCACCGGTTCAATGTCACTGTCGGAAGACAACAGGTAGTTGCCCTTGCCGGCGCCATATTGATGCATCATGGACATCGTGTTGTAGCCGCCCGTGTTGGATTCGGACATTTCTTCCTGCATTTGCTGCATCAACCGCTCATGCTGCTTTTCAACAAGTGCGGCGCGCTCGGCTCTCCCCTCCTGGGCATTCTCAATGATAGTCTGCCCTTTGAGGCGTTCGGCCCAAGCGGGGGATTCGTGATTCATCCCCGAGGTTTGGATCACTGCGGCTGAATCGGAAACGTCGGATTCAGCGTTGGCAAGAGGAAGCACAAAGCACACCAAGGCCAACAGGCTTGCCCCTCCCAGAAAAGCAAATCGCTTGATGGATACAGGATTAAAATGAAACATGGAACCGCCTCCTTCAGATAGTAAACTCCGTCTCCCGGCAAGGAAATTATGCTTGAGTCCTAGTCTGCTTACAAATGGAAAGAAAAAAATTACTGAAAACGAGATAGAGGTGTCAAGGGCGACTCGTCTTGAAAAAAATGATGGAAAAACAGCGGGTCCGGCCTCTTACCCCCGGCCGGTTTCGGACAGAATGCAGCGCTGAAAAGCCGTGCTCACCGCTTGAGTCACCGGGCCCGGGATGCGATCCCCAACCCGTACACCGTTCAGCGTGGAAACGGGCAACACCTCGATGGTCGTCCCGATCAGAAACAGCTCATCGGCACTGGTCAATTCCTCCTCGGGAACCTCCCGTTCTTCAACGATGATCCCGGCTTTTCTCGCCAACTCCAACACCACGGCCCGGGTGACGCCGGCCAACAACTGGTCGCTCAGCGGGGCCGTGATGATGGTCCCGTCCCTGACCAGGCACACGTTGCTGGAGCAACCTTCCGTGACCAACCCGTCCTTCACCAGAATCGCTTCCATGGCCCCGGCATCGCAGGCTTCCTGTTTGGCCAGGACATTGGCCAGCAAGTTCAAGCTCTTGACCGAGCACCGGCCCCACCGGAGATCGGGCAAGGTGACGGCTGACACGCCCTCCCGTAAAAGCACGCCGTCGGTCCCGGCAATTCCTCGAAACGTCATCACGACGGTGGGCTTTGCCGGACTCGGAAAGAGGTGGGCCCGAGGAGCCACGCCACGGGTCAACTGGATGTACGCCAGACACTCGGCATACTGACTCCGTTTCACACCCTCCCGGATCAGCGACTCCCATTCCGCTGCGAAGAGCGGAAGCGGTATGGAAACGGCCCGGGCGCTCGATTGCAATCGCAACAGGTGATCATGCAGCCGGAACGGAACGCCCCCATACGTGCGGACCACTTCGTACACGCCGTCGCCGAATTGAAACCCGCGATCTTCAATCGAGATGGTCGCCTGTTCAAGAGGAGAAAACTGTCCGTTGACGTATGCGATATCAGGCATGAGATTGACAAACGTTATGAACCCGGTTCCTGCACGTGGACCAGGAACACGCGGCGGGCTTCGGTCGTAAATTTCCAGGCCATCCGTTTCTGAAATTCCAAGCGGTGCGTCCCGACTTGGAGCGGCTCGAATTCGAACTGACGCTTGCCCGAATCCACCGCATTATTGCTGGTGGTCCGGAAAAACTCATCCGCGGTCAATACAAGCTGGGTCGGATCATACGCAGGCACCCACTGCTCGCCCCGCGTGCGATCCTCCCACAGATTGACGGTCAACGGGACACCGACCGTCCCATACAGAGGCTTGCTATCAGATTCTTGTGTATCCATCAGGCTGTCCATCCCCATTAGGGAACCTCTGATTTATTGCACTATCGGGCACATGGCGGCGTTGTGTCCTCGCTCAACCCTCACCTATCTAGTTTGATAAGCCTCGGGTTTCGCTGCGGGACGCCTTGCCCTGCATCCCGCTATCACCATAAATCAGAGGTTCCTTAAAATTCACCTCAAAATTCCCGGCACGCGGAACTGACGAAAATCTCCCCATTCCGGACCTGCACGTCATAGGTCGCGAGGCATTGCCCGCCGCCGTCCGTCCCGAACCCGTTCCGCACGTCAAATTGGAGATCATGCCAGGGACATCCTATCACGTATCCTTTCAACTTGCCCTTGTGGAGCGGCCCCCCCTTATGCGGACAGACGTTGTTGATCGCAAAAAGCGTCCCGGACACGTTGAAGAGCGCAATGGTCTTGCCGTTGACCTTGAAGGCTTTCGAGGCGCCCGGCGGCACGTCCTCCGCCTTGCCGATCCGCACGAAGTTGTCCGGTGATAGAGAGTCCATGATGTGTCCAAGCTTTTCCGGCAACAAATGCGCCAGGCCCGTCAATCCTCTCAGAAGCTTTACATCCGCAAGGCAAAGACGAGTTCCTGCCCCAAGGCCACCTGGGCGCGCTCCGCAAATCCGCTATTCGCCTCGATCAGATACCGTGCCCGTTCCGGCGGCGGCCCATGCCACTCACAAGGATCGCTTGCACAGGGAGGCACGGATTCGACGATATGAACCACGTGCTTGCTTTCATTGACCCAGATCAAATCCACGTTGAACTGGTACTGTTTCGTCCAGACTTTATGCAGGCCGGACTCTTCGAACAGCATGATTATCCCGTGATCGTCCGGCAGCGTTTCTCGAAACGCCAACCCGAATAATAATTTTTCCGGGGTCTCGGCCACCTCCGCCTGAAGGTTGGCTCCGCCGGGGAACCGGACTTCGATGATCTCCGTCCCCTTGGGTGCATTAAACATCAATGCCCCGGAGACCAACAACAACGCCATCAGCACCAGAAACACGATGCGCTTCCTGTTCGGGGTCAACGGAGCGTTTGGTTTCGCACGAGACTTTGATGAACTCATGTGGTCCTGGTATTCGTTGTTCCTGTTTTGTCCTCTGTCATTCCTGCGAAAGCAGGAATCCGGGGTCTTTATTATGGCATGTGTCACCGGTCCATTCCATTGTATCACCCACCCATTTACCAATCGGCCTATATAATTTATAGTGTCTGATACAGACTTCTCAAACCGCCGCCCCTCACCTTCGATCAGGAGGATGTTGCCATGAAGCAAAAAACGCTTAGAGTCTTCTTCATTGCAGGCGTGGCGCTGTCCCTCTCGTTCTCAATTTCAACGGGTACGTCGTCCGCGGTCATGCCCATCACGATCGACCATTTTGTGGCCAACCTCTTCCCCCAGGCCAGTCACTATCATTGGGTGGTGAACAACACCAAAAGGGAAACACAACGGGAAACCATCGTCGACATCAACACCTTCATCACAAAAAAGGATGGAGCGACGCCCACGGAAAACCGGTTTCTACTGCTATTTCTTGATGGCCGGATTCTTGGCGCTCAAAATATTCCCCTCAATGCGATCGTCGACTGCGGTCCGGACGAAGAAGAAGTGTAAGAACGGGAAGGCAACCAACAAAAAAGCCCCGTTCCCTGAAATGGGAACGGGGCTTTTTTATACACAAACCGACGCTTTTCGCTTTTACTTCAAGACCACAAGATTGGAACCGAGGTGCGCAGCATGAAGCTGGCATTTCACCTTCAAGTTCCCGGAAGCGGTCACGTACGTCAAGTCGCTCATGGGAACACCGATGTACTTCGTTTCCCCGGCCTTCAACACAATTTTGACCTGCAACGAGGTGGGACCGGCAAAAGCCGAATCAGCCGACAGGCTGAACCCATGGTCTCCATCCAGGGCATTGGTGACTTTGATCAGGACGGGTTGACCTCTCCGACCGCCTGTGCCCTGATTTCTCAGATCGAGAATCGCGGTTCCGGGATACCAGGCTTTTTTCCCGCCGATCATCAAGGCAGTGTATTCCAGATCGACGTCGAGACTTGTAAAAGGTTGACCAACGATGGACCCGGTTGCAAGGTCGCCTACCATCGCGCCACCGGACTGCAAGGCCAGGGCGACTGAAGAACCGGCTGCCACCAGAATGAGACTTAAAAGGACGGATAGAAGCACCTTGTGCATTGCCTACCTCCTCACAATAAAAATGACGTTAATAAAAAGTGCCGCGCTAAAACCTCAAGGCCACTCACGTTTTCCAAAAAACCCACTTGTCTACACCATTTTTCTGCACGGTGAATGCGACTTATAGCATATGCCGCCATAGGACGCAAGGCTGTTTTTAGGGTGCACGTTGAGCGGAATATACCAGAATAATAAGGACAAAGAAATAGGCAGGCAATAGTCCAGTTCCCGCTCTCCCCCCGACTTTTTCCTTGCATCGTGATCTTTTTCAACGGTAGAGTGGAAACCTACCTGGTCGACAGTCGTCCGTGAGACCGCGAGCCATGACCTTCCTCTTCTTCGTCGCCCTGAGCCTGCTTTTCTCCTTTGCCCTGCCTGTTGCGGACATCATACCGGAGGCCGGAGCGTTTTCCATCGTCCAACCCAAGAACGGCAGCAGCCACCCGTCCAATCAAGACGTGTCCGTCGTCATCGACGTGGGGACGGTCACGGGCGTCACGAAAGTCCGGTTCTATTGGTACGAGGAAGGGGAAGACATGCTCAAGGCGTTCGTGGATGAAAAGTTGGCGGGCGTCGTGACCGACCCGCCGTTCGGAGCGAACCTGCGACCGCCGCAAGCGGCCACGGGGCGCTTGCGCCTGCTGGCCGTGGCCGATCAGGAAAACCGGCAGGCTGACGACGAGGATTGGGCGGTCTTCGACGAGGTGCTCCTCCTTATCCAACCCCATGGCTCATTGGAAGAAATCGATTTTGAAACGGACAAACCCTTGAAATTCGGGCGAGCGAGCGCCGTTAAAGTCTATGATCAACTGGATTTTCTGGGAAAGTACATCGACCTGCCCGTCGTGGGCCGGTATTCGGACGGCGCAACGCGGTCGATTCGTAGCGCCGCCTCGGGGACAACCTATCACGTGGACGACGAGTCCGTGATCACCATCAACAAGGACGGCCGGCTACGGCTGGTCGGGAACGGCGCGACGACCGTAACCGTCAGGAATGGCGGGGTGGGGAAAAAGCTCGACGTCCTCGTGGAAGTCAATACCGACCCGAACCAGCCCCCCCTGGCCGACCCGGGTCCGACCCAGACCGTGTATTCGGGCGAACGGGTCATGCTCAACGGTCTCAAGAGCTATGATCCGGAAGGCGGCTCCCTGAAATATTCCTGGGCGCAAGTTCAAGGCAGCCGGATCGCCCTGCTCGATCCCGATTCGGAAAAAGCCCGGTTTTTCGCGCCGTTCGTCGTCGAACCCCGGCTTTTTCGTTTCACCCTCAGGGTCACGGACATCCAAGGAGCCGACAGCGACCCTGCCGTGGTCGATATCATGGTGGAGCCGTAAGGTTACAGTTCGATTTGCGAATCCTTCGGCGATTGCCCCTTCCGGCCTTGTTCCAACAACGCTGCTTCGACGAAGATGGGCGTGCCGAAATGAATCGCCAGGGCGATCCCGTCCGACGAACGGCAATCGAAGACCTTGGTTTGGCCGCCGGCGGCCATCGTCAACTCCCCGTAATAGACCTGCCCTTTCAGGCTGATCCCGACCTGTACGACCGTCATGTCGTAGGCCTGTAAAATGGTGTGCATGAGATCATGAGACAACGGGCGCGGCGTTTTTTTCCCGGTCAGCGCCCCATGAATGGACCCCGCCACCGTCGGGTCCACGAAAATGGGGACCACGGCGTCCCGCGCCGTCAACAACACCACGGGCCCCACGTCCGACCATACGACTTTCACGTCATCCACTTTGACTTGCCCCGAAGGAGACGGGGGTTGCGCCAGAACCTGGACGGCACCAGCCGCCAAACATCCGGCGATCACCAACAAGAGTTTGAGATGTCGCATGACTGACTCCTTTGGCTTTTATCGGCCCACAAACGGGTTGGATTCCCGTTCGAGTCCGATCTGCGTCGCCGGTCCGTGGCCCGGAACGACGCGCGTGTCGGGATCCAAGGAAAACAGCCGCTCCCGAATCGAAGACTGGATGGCGCGCGCGTCGCCTCCCCACAAATCCGTTCGCCCGATCCCTCCGCGAAACAGGGTATCGCCAGACAGAAGCAACTGCTGACCGGCAAAATAGAAACTGAGGGACCCCGGGGTGTGCCCGGGAGTATGCAACGCCTGTCCGGAGACGCTCCCGAACGACAGCGCCTCCCCATCCTGAATCCAACAATCCGGATCCGGCACGGGGAGATACGGGACCCCAAACGCCTGACACTGCACGTCGAGCATCTTCCACAACCTTTCATCGTCGGGGTGCAGACAGAGCGGCGCCTGCGTGGCTTGCTGAATATCCCCGGACGCCAGGAAATGATCGAAATGCGCGTGGGTGTGGAGGATACGCACGACCGTCAGGCCAAGACGCCGGACTTCATCCAGCAGTTGCTCGGGATTCCCGCCCGGATCGACAATGACCGCCTCGCGGGTTTCCATGTCGCCCAGAATGGAGCAATTACACCCCAGGGGAGGAACCGCAAACGTTTTCTGAATGATAGGCTGCACGAGCCGCCTGCCCTCTCTTCAGCCCGGCCAACGCCCCGTGGGGTGAAGACCGGGACGCAATCCGACGATGCCGCAGCCTGCCAGACCTGAGCTTGGATTTGCATTCATTCTTGAAGAGACCTACAATTCAAAAAGCGAGGCCGAGTTTCGCAGTGAAGTGTAACACGTTCTCTTTGGAGAAAGCGCCTACGAGGACCCCTTTGTGATGCTCGAGCAACCAGTCATTCCAATACGACGCCACCATCTGATCCGGCTCTCTCTTATCAGCTTCTTCCTGTTGACCGGATGCCCGCCCGATAACACGCCGCTGATCGAGGAAAACGACCAACTCAAAGAACGAATCGTCAAACAGGAAAGCATGATGACGACCCTTCAGGAAGGGAACCGTGTCCTGCAGGAACAGATCGACCGGCTCAATCAGGAACTTCGAGCCAACGAGGACGAATTCGGGAAACGACTCGAACTGGCGCAACAAACCGGGCAAGGCCTCTCCACTGAAAAACAAAACCTGCTTCAGCAAGTCACGGCCGTCACCAACAAGAACCGGAAGCTGCAAGCGGAGACAAAGAAACTCCGCAAACAACTCGAACTCACGCAACAAACCGAGCAGGGCCTCTCCGGTGAAAAAAAGAACCTCATCCAGCAGATCACAGCCTTGACCCAGGAAAATCAAAAATTGCACGCGGACGGTCAGAAATTCAAAAATGACGCCCAATGGCTGCGCACGCTACGGGATCGTTTTCGGCAGTCCCTGCAAGTCAACAACCAGACGGTGAAGGCGCAGACGCTGTTCCACAATCTGCCGGACGTGACCAAAGCCGCGTTGCAGGCCTTGGCGAATAACGGCTACACGGTGATGGCCAAAATGGAGACCGATCAAAAATCGGTGTTCATCACTGAACGCAAAACCTCACCTTCGCCCTCGATCGAGTTGCCCGGTTACCGGAACCAGTACCTGATGGAATTGGAGGCCCAACCCGACAACCAGACGGCTCTCAAGGTCAAAGCGCAGTATGAAGAGATGACCCCGGGAGGGACCATCATCGGGGTGGACGCAGACGAAGTCGCGGTCATCGAACGTCGATTGATTCAAGCCATCCGGCAAATCCTCGATCATCCGGAACAAAAGACACCGGGCAAGGAGATTCACGCGCCACCGGAAGAGGACTCCGAAATTTCCTGACCTGAATTTCTATGTGATGTCGTTGGGGTGAAAATCCCTTACGCCGCCGGAGAGAGAATCACGCACGCGAGCGGGAGGCAGCCGACAGGCTGTTCCCCGCCCTGAGGTAGGCATCGATCCCGGTCGCGGCCTTCCGGCCTTCTGCAATGGCCCAGACAATGAGCGAGGCGCCGCGTTTCGTATCCCCGGCGGCGAAGATCCCTTCCTTGCTGCTCATGAAATTCCCGTCTACCGCCACGTTTCCACGCGTGTCGTACTCGACGCCCAGGCTGTCGAGCAGGCCGTTCTTGACGGGTCCGGTAAAGCCCATGGCCAGGAGAACCAAATCGACTTCCATCTCGAATTCCGTGCCGGGGACCGGGATGAATTTTCCACCTTCGAACGAGACGCGATGAGCGTGTAGTTTGCCGACGCGGCCGTTGTCGCCCGAGAACTTCGTGGTGGAGACGCTCCATTGACGGTCGCAACCTTCTTCATGAGCATGGGAGGAACGTAGCTGCATGGGCCACAGAGGCCACGGCGTGGAGTCCGCACGCTGGGGAGGCGGTTCCGGCAGCAACTCGAACTGATGCACGGACTGACAGCCTTGGCGATGCGCCGTGCCCAAACAGTCGGAGCCGGTGTCGCCACCGCCGATAATCACCACCTGTTTGTCTTTGGCCGTGATCTTTTCGACCGGCAGGCTGTCGCCGGCGTTCACCTGGTTCTGTTGGATGAGATATTCCATGGCAAAGTGGACCCCATCCAGGTTACGACCGGGAACCGGCAAATCACGCGGCTGTTCGGCCCCCAAGGCCAAGCAGACGGCATCGAACCGGCCGGCGAGGTCGTCGGCCGTAACGTCCACGCCGACGTTCACGTTGGTTTCGAACTTCACGCCTTCCGCAATCATCTGGTCCAGCCTCCGGTCGATGACCCATTTTTCCATCTTGAAGTCCGGAATGCCGTAGCGCAACAGCCCGCCGATGCGGTCGGCTTTTTCATACACGGTGACACTGTGTCCGGCCCGGGCCAACTGTTGAGCCGCGGCCAACCCTGCCGGGCCCGACCCGACGACCGCGACGGTTTTGCCGGTTTTGGCCACCGGCAGGACCGGCTCGATCCAGTTTTCATCGAACCCGCGATCAATGATGTTCCATTCGATGACGCGGATGGAGACGGGGTCGGCATTGATCCCCAATACACACGCGGACTCGCAGGGCGCCGGACACAACCGCCCGGTGAACTCGGGAAAATTGTTCGTCGAATGGAGCGCCTTGAGAGCATCCTTCCATCGGCCGCGATGCACCATGTCGTTCCATTCCGGGATCAGGTTGATAACCGGACATCCGGTGTTGCTCTGGCAAAACGGCACGCCGCAATCCATGCACCGTCCGCCCTGGTTACGCAGCTTGTCCTCGGGGAACGGTTCATACATTTCCTGCCAATCCAATACCCGCAGTTCGACCGCGCGCCGGGTCGGCGTTTCTCTCGCAAAGTTCATGAACCCCCGGGGATCAGCCATGCGCCACCGCCTCCTGGGTGCTTTTTTTCAGCGCCGCCTTGCGTTCCGCCAAGACCCGCTTGTAATCCAGCGGCATGACCTTGACGAAGTGGCGAAGCATCATCGGCCAGGAATCCAAAATCGTCCGGCCCTTGCGACTGCCCGTATAGCGCACGTGATTTTCAATCATGGTCTTCAGGGTTTGCACGTCTTCCGGCTCCACGACCCGTTCCAATTCCACCATCCCGAGATTGCACCGGGATTCGAATTTCCCGTCTTCATTCCAGACGTAGGCTTCCCCGCCCGACATGCCCGCGGCGAAGTTGCGCCCTGTGCTTCCGAGCACCACGACCACCCCCCCGGTCATATACTCACACCCGTGATCCCCGGTGCCCTCGATCACCGTGCGGACGCCGCTGTTTCTTACCGCAAACCGTTCGCCGGCCGTCCCGTAGAAATAACACTCTCCGCGCGTGGCCCCATAGAGTGACGTGTTGCCGATCAGAATCGTACGCTCGGGTTCGAACGTGACGCCCCGGGGCGGGGTCACGATGATCTTGCCGCCGGAGAGCCCTTTGCCCAGGTAATCGTTGGATTCGCCTTCGAGATTGAGCGTGATGCCCTTGCTCAAGAACGCGCCGAAGGATTGGCCGGCCGATCCCTTGAAATTGATGGTAACGGTATCCGCGGGCAACCCTTCTTCTCCGTATTTTCGTGCGATGCGACTGGACAGAATCGTGCCGGTCGTCCGGTCAGTGTTCCGGATCGGCAGATCCAGCGTGACCGTTTCCTGCCGCTCGATGGCCGGTTCACACAGTTGCACCAACTTCACGTCCATAACCTTGTCCAAGCCGTGGTCCTGCGGCTGGACGTTGTACCTGGCCACCTCGGACCCGACGTCCGGCCGCCACAGCAAGGCAGAGAGATCCAGCCCGCTCGCCTTCCAATGGTCGATGGCTTTTTGCACTTTCAATTTGTCGGTCCGGCCGATCATCTCCGGGAACGTGCGAAACCCGAGTTGCGCCATGAACCGTCGCACCTCTTCCGCCACGAAAAAGAAGAAATTCACCACGTGGTCCGGTTGGCCGGCAAACCGTTTGCGAAGTTCGGGGTCCTGGGTCGCGATGCCCACCGGGCAGGTGTTGAGATGACACTTCCGCATCATGATGCAGCCCTCGACGATCAACGGCGCGGTGGAAAAGCCGAATTCCTCGGCCCCGAGCAGCGCGGCCACCACGACGTCGCGGCCGGTTTTCATCTGCCCGTCGGTTTCGACTTTGATGCGGCCCCGCAGGTCGTTCAGCACGAGGGTTTGATGTGTCTCCGCCAAGCCGAGTTCCCAGGGGATCCCCGCGGATTTGATGGATGAGAGGGGCGACGCTCCCGTGCCGCCGGAATCACCACTGATCAACACCTTGTCGGAATGCGCTTTAGACACCCCGGCAGCAACCGTGCCCACGCCGACTTCCGAGACCAGTTTCACGGACACGTCCGCGTCGGGATTCGAGTTTTTCAAATCGAAGATCAACTGCGCCAAGTCTTCGATCGAATAAATGTCATGGTGCGGCGGCGGCGAAATGAGGCCCACGCCGGGCGTGGAAAACCGCATGTTCGCGATGACTTCGTCCACCTTATGCCCGGGCAATTGGCCGCCTTCCCCGGGTTTGGCCCCTTGCGCCATCTTGATTTGCAGTTCCTTCGCGTTGACCAGGTAATTGGCCGTGACCCCGAACCGCCCGGAGGCCACCTGCTTGATGTACGAATTCTTGGAATCGCCGTTGGACAACGGGATAAAGCGTTCCGCGTCTTCCCCGCCCTCGCCCGTGTTGCTCTTGGCGCCGATCCGGTTCATGGCGATGGCCAGCGTCTCATGGGATTCCTTGCTGATGGCTCCATACGACATCGCGCCGGTGGTAAACCGTTTCACGATTTCACTCGCAGGCTCCACTTCCTCCAACGGCAAGGGCTCCGGCAGGCACTTGAAGTCGAACAGCCCCCGCAGATTCGACCGGCGCCGGGTTTCGTCGTTCACCAGTTGGGCATAGGTTTCGTAGGTCTTGGCGTCGTTGGTCCGGGTCGCGTGCTGCAACGAATAGATGGTTTCCGGGTTCCAATTGTGGTGTTCGCCCTGGATGCGGTAATGGATTTCGCTGCCGAAGTCCAACTGCCGAACGGGAACCGGTTCATACGCCACCTGGTGACGCCGCAGGGCTTCTTCGGCAATCTCCCGCATACCCATGCCCTGAATGCGTGAAGGCGTGCCCGTGAAATACCGTTTCACGAGTTCCTCGTTCAGCCCGATGGCTTCGAAAATCTGCGCGCCGCAATAAGACTGCACCGTGGAAATGCCCATTTTGGAAAAGATTTTGAGCAGGCCCTTGTTGATGGCCTTGATGAATTTGCCCGACGCGGTTTCCGCGTCGATGCCTTCCGGCAAATAGCCTTCGCGCTCCAGATCCTTGTAGGTTTCAAACACCAGGTACGGATTCACCAGGCCGGCGCCGTATCCGATCAGACAGGCAAAGTGATGCGTATCCCGCGGTTCACCCGTCTCCAGGATCAGGCCGACTTCCGTGCGCGTGGCCTCGCGCACCAGGTGATGGTGGACCGCGGAGATCCCCAACAGGCTGGGAATCGCCGCCCATTCCTCGTTTACCCCGCGATCACTCAGGATCAAGAACTTGAAGCCCTCTTTGATGGCCTTGGACGCCTCACGGCAGAGTTGATCCACGGCCGTGCCCAACCCGTCGGGCCCGTCGGCCACGCGGAACAACAGGGGCAACGTCTTGCTGACGAAATGGGGATCTGCGATTTCCCGGATTTTCTGCAACTGCGCGTTCGTGACGATCGGCTGTTGGACCTTGATCCTCCGGCAGGCCTCCGGGGTCTCGGCCGTCAGGTTGGGTTTCGGCCCGATGTTCGTGACCAGCGACATGACCAACTGTTCCCGGATGGGATCGATCGGGGGATTCGTGACCTGGGCGAAGAGTTGCTTGAAGTATTTGGGCAACAGTTGCGGCCGGTTGGACAGCACCGCCAAGGGCGTGTCCGTACCCATGGACGATATGGGCTCTTCGCCGTTGATACCCATCGGCGACAAGATCATCTTGAGTTCCTCGACGGTATAGCCGAACACCTGCTGCCGCTGGCGAAGGGTCGGGTGATCCGGTTGCGGCACGCTCAACGGCTCCGGCAATTCATCCAACGACACCCGGTGCTGGGTGACCCAGGAGCGATAGGGCTGTTGTCCGACCATTTCCGCCTTGATTTCTTCGTCGTCGATGATGCGGCCTTGCACCGTATCCACCAGGAACATGCGACCGGGTTGCAGCCGCCCTTTTTCACGAATGTTCTTCGCGTCGGCCGGCAGGACCCCGGCTTCGGACGCCAGGACGACCAGATCGTCCGTGGTCACCTGATACCGGCAAGGCCGCAGCCCGTTCCGGTCCAACGTCGCGCCGATCAGTTTACCGTCCGTAAACGCCACGGCCGCGGGGCCGTCCCAGGGTTCCATCATCGCGGCGTGATATTCATAGAAGCCCCGCCGGTTCAAATCCATGTGCGGGTTGCCGACCCACGGTTCGGGAATCAGCATCATCATGGCATGCGGCAGGGACCGGCCGGCCATCACGAGAAATTCCACCGCGTTATCCAGGCACGCCGAATCGCTCTGTTCCTCGTACACGATGGGATAGAGTTTTTCGAGGTCGTCACCGAACAGGTCGGACGCCAAGCGCCCCTGCCGCGCTCGCATCCAATTGACGTTCCCGCGCAACGTATTGATTTCGCCGTTGTGCACGACGTACCGGTACGGGTGCGCCAGCGACCACGTGGGGAAGGTATTCGTGCTGAAGCGGGAATGCACGAGCCCCAGGGCCGAAACCATGCTGGAATCAGTCAGGTCCGGGAAGAACGCGCCGAGTTGCTCCGGCAACAACATGCCCTTGTAGACGATGGTATTGGCGGACAGGCTGCACATATACACGCGCCCGCGTTCCACCAACGCGGACTCGCGAATCGCCCGGGCAATCCGTTTCCGGACGACGTACAATTTCCGCTCGAACTGGGCTTCGTTCAGGATGTCGCGGGCGATGAAAAATTGCCGGATGTGGGGCAGGGTCTGCTGCGCCAGCGCGCCGACGTGTTCCAGCTTCACCGGCACGTCGCGCCATCCCAGGAAGCGCAGCCCTTCTTCGCGGACGATGGATTCAAAGAGGCCTTCACATTGACGGCGTAGCGGTTCATCCTGCGGCAGGAACACCATACCCACCCCATAGCCGCCCGACTCGGGCAACTGCAGGCCGACGTCTTGACACGCCCGCCGGAAGAATTCATGGGAGATTTGCAGGAGAATGCCCGCGCCGTCGCCGGTACAGGGATCGCACCCCTGTGCCCCGCGATGGTACAGATTCTTCAAGACGTCCAGTGATTGTTCGATGATGTTGTGGGACCGGTGTCCTTTGATGTTGACGACAAAGCCGATGCCGCACCCGTCCTTCTCGAACCGCGGGTCATAGAGCCCCTGTTTGGGGGGCAGTCCATATGGGGATCGTTGATCGCTCATCAGAGACATTCCTCGCATCCTTCGACAGGCTTCCTTCGCTTCGCTCAGGACAAGCCGGTCGATTCGCTTGGCTCATGACAAGAAAAATGACATCAGAGAAGAAACGGAGACAAGAGAGGAATCTACTGGATACGGAAAAAAAGTGTCAAGGCAAACCAAGTAAAACCGCGCGTCCGTTCGGACCATTTCTCGTTTAAATATTAATGCGGCGGACACCGCCCCTACAATCTTGACAAAGACCGGACCCTCCCATAGGATCGCTGAAATGGGCGGTGCGCAACCAGTCGTTCAAAGTTCCCTGACGATGGACGAAGTCTGGGAGCTGTATCGCCCGGACATCGAAGAAATCGAATCGCACATTCGCCGGAACCTCAATTCCGAAGCTCCGCTCATCAACGAAATTGCCGCCCACATTCTGGACGGAGGCGGCAAACGCATTCGCCCGCTCCTGTTGAGTCTCTGCTCCCGGCTTTCGGGCTATACCCCCAAAGACGACCTGGTTCTCGGCAGCCTCATCGAATTTATCCATACGGCAACCCTGCTCCATGACGACGTGCTGGATGAAGCGGCGCTTCGGCGGGGGCGCCCCACGGCTCGCCGCATTTGGGGCAACCAGGCCAGCATTTTGGCGGGAGATTACCTCTACTCGCGGGCCATGCACCACATCGCCGCGTTCAAGAACCATGAGGTCAATGACGCCATGGCCCTGGCCTGCAAGCGTTTGGCGGAAGGAGAAATCCTGCAACTGTGCGCCAACCGGCAACCGCTGTTGTCCGAAGCGGAGTATCTGCGAATTGTTGAATACAAAACCGGCGCTTTATTGGCGGCCGCGTGCAAGGTGGGGGGCCTGATGGGCGGCGTCTCGTCCCTGCAAGCGGAAGAGCTGTATCGCTTCGGCTTGAACGTGGGCATTGCCTTTCAATTGGCCGACGACTGGCTCGATTACACGGCCGATGAACAAAACCTCGGGAAGACCCTCGGACAGGACTTGATGCAAGGGATGGTCACCCTCCCCCTGATCCACGTGTTACCGTGTCTGGCGGCAGACGACCGGCAGAGCATCGTCGCCAAGATTGAACGGAACACCATAGAGGAAGGCGATCTGCTCCGGCTTACCGCGTCCATGCACGAACATGGCTCCCTGGGTTACACCAGAGCGCGTTCCCGGGAATATGTCGACGCCGCGCTCTTGAATCTCACCACCTTCGACGATTCCACTGCCAAGCGCGCCCTCATCGTCGTGGCCGATTATATGGTCAACCGGGATAGCTGACGCCGTTGCCTCCATTCAGGCAAGCCATTCTGTCAGCGAATGACTGAACCCATATAGGCATGACAGAAAAAACAAATGCAAAACCAAAGACACTGGATGCCCGATCGAGCCGGGCATGACGGAGGGGGAGTCACGGATTACAGCGGTCTGAATTGGAACAAGACTCAAGGGATACTTCAAGAGATCATCGAATCCGACCTCGCCACCAAACGCGACCTGAAAGAGCTTGAACTTCGCTTGATCATCAAACTCGGATCCATCGTGGTAGTAGTGATCGGGCTGCTGGTGGCCCTTTCAAAGCTCAACGTCTTTTAGGTCGCAGCTTTGTCTCGCAGCACGGCCAGACAGAGAAGGCCGACCAGAATCCAGAGGATTTCACGAATCCGGCGGATTACGGCAAAGGTGATGCCCGTTACCTCGCCGTACCCCAAGGCCATCAGGAAAACAAGATACCCGCCTTCCTGCACTCCAATCCCGCCGGGGACGAAGGACACGCTTCCCTTGATCAGCGCCGTCATCGCCGCGATCGACAAAGCCGACAACCAGCCGACCTCCGCTCCCAGGAAATAGAGAATCGCATACACTTCAAACAACTCCGTCAACCACGCGGTCAAGTGGACCCCCATCGACGCAACAAACGTCCGGCGGCGTTGTCCGTAAAAAGTGCGGATCGTCCGGTCCAACTCCAACAACCACGGTCGATAGTCCTCCAGGCGTTGCGACCGGATCCGGCACGCGTCGACCACCGTCAACACCCCCCTTCCGATCCCGTAGCGTTGAACCATGAGAAACAGGAAAACGCCGAACCCCAGCAGACCCACGCTGACGAACGCCACCAGGACGTTGTATTCGGTTCCACCGACGAGCCGGAGCGTCGCACTCAACCCCAAAACCATATAGAGGATCTGAGCGAGGGTCATGATCGTCTTGGCCGTCACCACGGAGGCCAACCCTTCGACCATGGGGACTTCGTATCGCGTCAGCAGGTACGCCTTCATGGGCTCTCCGCCCAACATGGCCGTCGGGGTCGTCGCGTTAACGGATTCACCCGCCATCCGCACCATGAACAACCGGACAAACCCCACCCGCTTCGCCCACGGCCCCAGGGTCAGGGACCATCCATACGTATCGAGCAGATACACCACCAGGAACGGGGCAAGAATCATGCAGAACGCAACAGGCCCGACACGTTCCACCGTCTCCCAGATCCGAAACGGGCCGATATGCCAAAGCAGCCCTCCCAGGACGACAGCACCCGCTGCAAGAAATACCAACCGAATCATGGGATGGCCTCAATTTCCCCTTCTGTCATTCCCGCGCACGCGGGAATCCAGCGTCGTTGCCGTTACAAACGAAAAAGAAAGAAAAGACACTGGATTCCCGATTAAAAATGTCGGGAATGACAGAAATAAGGGGTCGAGGATGACGGAAAAACACGAGAAAGTCTTTCCTGCCAACCGGTCAGGCGCGCTGAAAGGCAAACGCCCGATACAGGCTCCATGCCATCATGACCGCAAACACACTGGTCCCGGCCGCCACGAGCCACAAGAACCAGGGCAGGACGCCCAAACAGGCGCACGCCAGCACGACGATGGAAAAATCCCTATTGGCCACATGTCCCAGGATAAAATCGAAACGGGTACGATCGGCTTGACGCATCCGTCGCCAAAGCACCGGGTTGCCTTTCAGGGACTTGACGCGGCTTACACCCCACAAAGACACCCCGGTGGAGAGAACGGCAATGCCTCCCAGGAGCAACGGCAGGTAGCCGGAAGACACGACATTCTCCTGGTACGCCCCCCAGGCAATCCCCACAAACACGGCCACGTGAACGATATTGTCGGAGACAAGATCCAACGCCTGTCCCAACGGGGATTCCGCGAAAGTAAGCCGCGCCACCTCCCCGTCGCAACAATCGAGAATCACCGCGAGTTGAAACAGGAGCGCCCCCACAATTCCCGCCCGATACGAGCCGGCGGCAAAACACACCGCCCCCGTGAGACCGATCACCAGCGACAATACGGTAATGACGTTGGGAGAGCAGCCCAGCTTCATGAACAGCCGGCTCAACGGCCTGGAGATCCTCCGATTCACGTGGCGATCAATGACGCCGTCCATGGTGCCTTCCACGCGTTGCAGTGAACGGAACAGGGTGTGTTCCGCCTTATGGAGTCCACCGGGCCCTCGAACGTCCTGATAGCCATGGGACGACGCGGACAGGGTCTGGACGACTCCTTCCGCAGCCGCCTGCTCCAGTGCCAATCTGATCGGACTCGTCTCCGGGGTTCTCCAGGAACCGGATATCCCTAACAGCCGAGCCGGCAGGGCTACCAGGTCCGCGACCCGGGCAAGCCCCTGACCTTCGTCAAACTCCGCGGGCCGGTCGCTTTGCCTGTCCCAAAAAACGACTCGAGGGACGTGCCCGCCCGTATGAGGGTCGGCCCGCATCACCACGCCCGGATTCCCGCTCCACCCGGATTCACCAGGCCGGCCAACCGCCACCACGGCCCGTCCCTCTCTCCCTTCATCCCTCAACGATTGGATCAATGACGGCGCAAACACCATGTGACAACCGAGGATGAGACACGATCCCTTCACTTCGTTCGCCAGGGTTTCCCACGTCTGCGGATCCAACGGCGGAAACTCCCGAATCGGCAGCCAGCGAATCACGGCACGCAGACGAGCATCGCCGTCAATCAGTAAACGAAGCGGTTGTTCTTCCCGACCCACCAAAGTCAGAATCTGTGAAATCCCGGCGTGCTGAAGGGTGAAAATGGTCCGTTGAAAGAGCGTCATCCCGCCGACGCGGGCCAACGCACCGACAGCGGAATGATCGTCATGCTCCCCAAAATCAAACACGCCCGACGAGGCCAGGACGATGGCCGTGTCGACGGTGCCGGTCTCAGCTTTGTGGAGTGTTTTGTCCATGGCTGTGCTCAGTGCTTCCCTTCGATTACGCTCAGGACAGGCGTTGATAATTTCCAAAGCTTCGTTTTGTGCCCCACTGCCCCGCCTTTGAAAGACAACCCCCTCGATCCCCCTTATCAGGGGGACGGCAGAGCTCTTGCCCCCCTGACAAGGGGGGAAGGGGGGGTTACAACTTCAACCTTGGCAGGATTTCCTGTTCCGCGCGTTCCAGATCCTCGGGGAAGTCGATCTCGATCCACGGCAGGCCGCCGATTTTTTCCGCCCCGACCGGGACTTCGCGAAAAAAATCCGTCAACGCGTCTTCGTATTCCATGTCCAGCAGGCCTTGCTTCACGCATGTTTCCACCGATCGCAACAAGTGCGGCACGGCAGTTTGTCCCACGCGCAAAAATCCGACGCCCTCACCCACCAGGTCATACGCGTCCGGCACCTGTTTGGACAAAGCCGTCACCCGTCCCTGCCGCACCGCAACCATACATTCTTCAGTGTGTTGCGTCACGGTTTCATCCATCAACAGGGCGTTCGCATGCGACGAGATGAGCAATCGTTCAAGCACGGTGGGATGGAACAGCACGTCGGCATCCATGATCACCACGTCATCATCCATGGCTCCTCGGGCCGTCCACAACGAGCCGATGCTGCCGCGTTCGAAATCGGGATTGACGAGGAACGTCACCTCCACGCGGGAGGGATAGGACGCCACCGCCTCGCGAATGTGTTCCTGTCTGTACCCGACCACCATGCAGATGCGGGTCACGCCCAGATGCGCCAGGGCATCGAAATAGCGGTACAGGAGAGGCTTCCCGCCGACGTCGATCAAACACTTGGGACGATGCATGGTTACGCCGCCCAGCCGCCGCCCGCGGCCGGCCGCCAGGATGACCGCTTTCATGTCCCCCGGTTCGCGTGCGTCACCACCTCTTCAAACGCACCCAGGAACCCTTCAACGTCGGTGTCCTGCAAGGCCCCCATGTTGGCGACGCGGAAGATCTCCGATTCCAGGTGTCCCTGGCCGGCGTAGATCACGAAGCCGCGCTCCTTCAGGCCGTCGTGCAGCGCGTCATAGGTCAGTCCCTCCGGCAAATGAAAGGCCGTCAACGAATTCGACTGATGCTCGGGGGGAAGCACGGCTCGTATCCCGAGGGCTGCCAGGCGTTCACGGATCAGGGCAGCCGTCCGCCCGTATCGTTGAATGCGAGCGGCCACGCCTTCTTCCAGGAGTTCCGACAAGGCTTCGTTGAACGCGGCATACACCTGGACGGCCGGCGTAAAGGGGACCGTGCCGTTTTCCTGCGCCGTGTAATAATTGGCCAGGTTCAAATACCACGTGCGTTTGGGGTACTTCAGCACGTTTTCCATGAAGCCCTTGCGGACCAGGACAAACGAGACCCCCGGAAAGCCCTGGATACATTTACCCGCGGTCCCGGCGACCATGTACATGTGCCGCCCGGCAATATCCAACGTCTCTCCGCCCAACCCGCTCACGGCATCCACGATAAAAACGCCTCCGCGGCTGTCCACCAGGTCGGCCACTTCGTGCACCGGGTTGAGCAGCCCCAGCGTGGTTTCATGGTGCACCATGACCACCCCATGCGCCGACGGCTCTTGCTTCAGGGATCTCAGAATCTTTTCCGGGTCGGGCGGGGTATCCCACTTGCACTTGATTTCGACGATCCCGAGGCGTTGCGTCGCGATGATGGAGGAAATCCGCTCCCCATACACCCCGTTGTTGACGTGAATCAGCCGCCTCCCCGGAGGCAGACAGGACATGATGGACGCTTCCACCGCGGCGGTGCCGGAGCCGGTGAGCAAAATTGCGGTGTAATCCGATTCCGCGCCCGGGACAAAGGCTTCCAGCAACTTGCGACGAATGTCGCCGATCAATTCCGCGCATTCGGATTCCCGATGACAGATGTCCGGCCCCATCAAGGCGTTTCTGACGCGATCCGACACGTTTACCGGACCCGGATTGAGCAGTATCATGAGTGTACCATCATTCTTTGTTCCCTCACCCTGCCCTCTCCCGGACGGAGAGGGTTCTGTCTTAGGTTTGTTCCACGGCCGCGCGAAATCGTTTGGTCAGATCCGCCGGATCCAGCGCGACCCGGTCCGCGTCTTCTATCTGCTCGTTGACTTTGATCAGCAGGAAATGCGGGCCGTCGTTGGCGAGCATGTGTTTGAATTCATAGATGATGTCTTCCCGTTCCCAGACCCGTTCGACCGTGGCGTACCCGGCCGCCTTGGCGACCTGGTCCAGCCGTACGACGCGCGAATAGGACGGCTGGTTGCCGGTTGTCCCGTAGACCTCGTTATCGAACACGACGTGCGTCAGGTTCTTGGGACGCAGGGCGCCGACCGTGGCCAACGTGCCCATACCCATGAGCACGTTCCCGTCGCCGTCGAATACCACGACCTGACGGTCCGGTTGAGCCAGGGCCAGCCCCAACCCGATGGACGCGGCCACGCCCATCGACCCGATCATGTAAAAGTTGCCGTCCCGGTCCTTGATCTTCTGGGCTTCCCGCGAAGGAAAGCCGTTACAAACGATGACCGGCTGATCGCCGACGATGTCAAACAGCGCTTGCATCGCCTGGGCCCTGCTCTGCATCACTCCTTCTTCAGGTCGCATACTCCCGGGCCTTCCATTAACTCTTACGGTTGGATCGCTTTCACCACGCCCTTTTTCAAGAACAACGCCACGGGGATACGTTGATCCATGAAGGTCTGCGCGGTCCATCGCAGATCCTCGACCAGAGTTTCCGCGGCCAACGTTCGATGCGGAATCCGGATCGTGTCCATCAATTGCGGCATGGTTTGCCCCATCACCAGGTGTTCCGGCGCATCTTTCCCTTCAAAGCCTCTCCAGGAAATGATGAGCAGGCACGGAATCCGGTAGATCAGATGGAGCGACATCAACACGTTCAAGGCATTCCCCAACCCCGAATTCTGCATGAGCACGACGGGGATTTTCCCACCCAAAAACGCCCCGGCGGCCATGGCCACCGCCTCGTCTTCCCGCACCGACGGCGTATACAGCCGGCGATCGCTCAACACTTCGATGATCCCGCCCAGGATCGTGTCGGGCACGCCGGTAAAGAAATCAAACCCCATATCCTGGAGCGCCTTCACAAAATCATCGCTGTCGATCACGGCCATAACGTCGTTCCCTGATGCATTCGCTCATTCGTCGGCAATTTCCCCGCTTCCTCTTGTACCCCAGTGCCCCGCCCTTGGAAGACAACCCCCTCACTCCCCAACCCCCTCGATCCCCCTTATCAGGGGGACAAGACAGAATCCTCTCGTCCCTGAGCAGAGAGCCGGCAACAAGCCTCTCCCCCCTGATAAGGGGGGCAGGGGGGTTCAGTGGAGGCGGACCTGAATGAGTGAACATTCACAATTCTGAGAAAATACCAGACGCCTCCCCCGCTTCTCAACACGTCGGCGGCTTGTGGAAACGCCACCCACGATTGCAGAACGTCGGCAGGGCAAGGTACACTTTTCGGACGCGGTTGCCTTCCATGAACAACCCAACACGAGGAGCGTGGAGTCCATGAAACGGGGACAGGAAAAGCGATATACCAAACGGCACGCCGAAAGCGGGATTGCGGCGCCACTCCCCCCTTTGGAAACCTGGCCCAACCAATATCCCGGCTATGAGATCACGATCGAGATCCCGGAATACACCGCCATCTGTCCCAAAACCGGACTCCCGGACTTCGGTACGATCGCCATTCACTACATGCCGCACAAGGCCTGCGTCGAACTCAAGTCGCTGAAACTCTACATCCACGCGTATCGCAACGTCGGCATCTTCTACGAAAACGCGGTCAACCGGATCCTTCAGGATTTCGTGAAAGCCTGCAAACCGGAATGGGCCGTCGTAACCGGCACCTTTACCGCACGCGGCGGGCTCAGCAGCACCATTCGCGCAACGTACCCGCCGGCAAAACCCGGGGCATGATCGGATGACCACGATCCGGCGCGAACTCCGGCCCCTTCCCATGATTCTCGGGTAAGACGGCTTTAACGGCTGTTGTAGAACTCGCTGATCCGCGTCACCACCGTTTCCATCTGGGCGTCGGTGAGTTCGGGATACACCGGCAGGGACACCACTTCCTGCGCCAGTTGCTCGGACACCGGAAGATCGCCCTTGGCATAGCCCAACGGTTGGTAACATTCCTGCAGGTGCAGAGGGACGGGGTAATAGACTTTATGGCCGATCTCGTGATCCTTTAAATAGGCCATCAATTCATCGCGGTTGTGTGCCCGCAGGGTATATTGGTTGAAGACGTGTACGTTGCGCGGGTCCGTGGCCGGCAACGTCAGGTGCTCCAGTAACCCGGCCCGGGTGAACAGGTCATTGTAGTTCACCGCATTGCGCGCGCGTTTGGCATTCCATTCGTCCAGGTGTTGCAGCTTGACACGCAACACCGCCGCTTCCAAGGCATCGAGCCGGCTGTTGAGTCCGATGTGGTCGTGATGGTAATCCGAGCGGCTTCCATGCACCCGCAACGCGAGAAGCAGTTCGCAGAGGTCCCCGTCATCCGTCACGATCAACCCGCCGTCACCCACGCCTCCGAGGTTCTTGGACGGGAAAAAGCTGAAGCACCCCGAATATCCGAAGGTTCCGGCTTTGCGACCGTGCCGGCCGGCGCCGATGGACTGGCAGGCGTCTTCAATGACCTTGAGGCCTCGACGATCGGCCACCTCCATGATGGCCTCCATATCGGCGCATTGCCCGAAAAGATGCACGGGAATGATGGCCTTTGTGCGAGGCGTGATCTTTTGCTCAAGCTGTTCCGGATCCATCGTAAAGGTATCGGGAAGGACGTCCACGAACACCGGCACCGCGTGCAAACGCGAGATGCCGCCCGCCGTGGAAAAGAAGGTGAACGGCACGGTAATGACTTCATCACCGGGATTCACACCCGCCGCCATCAGGGACAGCAGCAAGGCGTCGCTGCCCGAGGCCACCCCGACGGCGTGACGGCACTCGAGATACCCGGCGATGGCCGTCTCGAAAGCCTCGACCCGCGGTCCCAGCACGAAGCCCTGGGCCTCGCAGACCTCTTCGATCGCCGACAGGACGTCGCCACGGATCTGCCGGAATTGGGCCTGTAAATCCAACAAAGGAACCTTCACGAACGGCATCGCTCCTGTTATCATGGGTCGATTGCGGACTGCGTATTCAAACATACCCGATGGGAACGAGCAAGTCGGAAACATCATGAACTATTGCAGCGCCTGCGGAGCCTCCCTGATCTTGAAAATCCCCGATGGGGACACGCTGCTCCGGTTCGTCTGCGAGCGCTGCCACGCCGTGCATTACGAAAATCCCAAAATCGTGGTGGGCTGCCTTCCCGAATGGGAGGATCGCATCCTGCTATGCAAACGCGCCATCGAGCCGCGCGCCGGGCTCTGGACGTTTCCCGCGGGATTCATGGAAAAGGACGAGACCCTGGAACAAGCCGCTGCCCGTGAGACCCTGGAAGAAGCCGAGGCCGAGGTGGAGATCTCTCAACTCTACGCCGTGTTCAGCATTCCGCACGTGAGCCAGGTGTACGTCGTGTTTCGCGGGACCATGAAGCGAGCTGCGTTCGGCGCGGGAACGGAAAGCCTGGAAGTCGAACTGTTCAAACGGGAAGATATTCCGTGGACGAAACTGGCGTTCCGGGTGATTCACGAAATCCTGGAGCGCTATTGCCGGGATGGGACGCACGCACCGGTTCACGTGGGCACCATCCTGCCGTCTCCCCAACCCTGACCCGTTGCACGACCCGCATGGCACGCGAGAGGCATTCCGGGTTGTATGTGTTCGGTCATTCGTTGATAATTTCTGCTCTTCTTTCCCCTCCTTTGTAAGGAGGGGCGAGGGGAGGTAGAGCCGGTGACTATCATAGCGAAATCTGCTCCAGGCACGGTTCGCTCTACCCCTCCTATCCTCCCCTTACAAAGGGGAGGAAAAGAATACGATCGCTCCTGTTCAGGCTAACCATTCTGTCAACGAATTACTGAGCAGTTCCGCTGCCGAACACGGCTCACGAAGCCGCATACACGATGACGGCGTATCGCGCGGCTTTGCCGATGGCGATCCAGACCAACGCCGCGAACCACGGCACGCGGAGCCACCCGCCGACCAGACACAACGCATCGCCCACGACGGGCATCCAGGATAGCAACAGGGCCGGGCTCCCCCATTGCCGCAGCCACCGGAGCGGCCGGTCATATTTGGGTTGAGTGAATCGCGAAGCCGGATACCGCCACCCGAAAAACCGTCCGACGGCCCACGTGCTCATCCCGCCCAACGTATTCCCCGCGGTAGCCACGACCAGCAGGAGCCACGGATCATAGTCATCCCGCACGGCCAATATAGCCAACACGGCCTCAGACCCGCCGGGGAGCAGCGTGGCGGCAAGGAACGCGGTCACGAACAAGGCCCAAAGGCCCGGCGCTTCAACGGTCATGATGCCGGCTCATTTACTCGTCCTCCCAGCGCACGGGATCCCCGACCAGAATCTCGCCATCGTCCAGGACCTCACCAAACGCGCCACCGGTCCAGGCACGGGACATGGCGGCTTGCAGGCCGGGCCAGGCTTCTTCCATGCGTTCACACGGCCGGGTTTCGCCCAGTATGCGGATGCGACACGAACCGATGCGCAGGATACGTTTCGTCGACCGGCTCAGGCTGAGCCCGTCGATCAACAGGTTCGCCCGGCGCGCGGACGGCGGCAACGTACCGTTGACTTCGGTCATCAACTCCGCCCAATTTTCCCGTTCGAGAATGGTGACCTGTCGCCTGCCGCCCTGATTCGCATTACCGACGAGCCCCTCTCCCATTTGCATAACCGCCTGCTCCACGGAATCCATGGGCCCGCGTTTCATGCGCTTGATCCATATGGCTTCCAGCCTGCCCGTAGCGGCGCGCGTTTTCTTCGACACGATCCTGCCCCCGATCCCGCCGGATTTGGTTTTGACTCTCCGATGCCGACGTTTTATAGTAAATTATGGCGCGACAGGATAGCCCACCCCAACCCGAAATCCAAACCACCGGAACGAAGGGCGTGCGACCGCACGTGATACTGCTCGTGCTGGGAAGCCTGTGTGGACTTTGGTCCGGACAGGCTTTGGCCGAACATCCTTCCCAGCTTCCGATGCCGTTTGAACTGGTCAAAACATTGGTGGGGACCTGGCAGGCCAGCAAACAGGTTCTCGACGGCCAGGAAACCATCACCGTCGATTATGCCTTAACGGCGAAAGGCACGGCGGTGGTCGAACGCATCTTCCCGGACACCCCCAAGGAAATGGTCTCGATCTATACGCAGGACGGGCACGAAATGGTCATGACGCATTACTGCGCATTGGGCAACCAGCCGCGCATGAAAACGAGCAGCCCGGTCAGCGGCAATTCCATTACCATGTCCTATATCGACGGCACGGGCATGCAGTCCGTGCAGGACAAGCACATGCACGAACTCACTCTCACCATCATCGACGACCGCCATATCAACCATGAATGGACGGTCTTCGAACACGGCCAAAAACAAGTCACCCACACATTCGTCTTCGCCCGGCAATAAGCCCGCGTTTACTTTCTCTGCAATCATTCGCGCTGTCTTTGCTGTCATCCCCGACCTGATCGGGGATCCAGTGTCTAGATGAATCCTTTGCCTTTGCCTTTGCTGTCATCCCCGACTTGATCGGGGATCCAGCGTCTTGGCTGTTAGCCTTTCGTTTGTGAGGGCGAAAGACACTGGATTCCCGATTAAGGATGTCGGGAATGACAGCAGGAGGAAGCAGACGGACAGGCGCCACATTCAAATTTCCAATGTCTCCACGACCTGCCAGTCCTGCGGGTTCGTGGAACCGGCGCGAACGAGTTGGAGGCGCGAGAAGGGCAGGGTCCCCGGCAGGTCCGAGGGTAAGACCGTGATGATCTCCTGTTTCACGCGTTCAGGAAACAGCCCGTACAACAGACTGACGTGGGGTTCAAACGCACTCGTCGGTTGCGCGTCGAAGATCTGCGTGGCCCGTCGGTGAGCCTCCAGTAGCGGTGGAGACGGCTCTGCCGGCAAGTAGAGGCATCGGAAGTAGAGGGGTTCATAGCTTGGCGCCTCGAGTCGAACCTCGAAAGACTGAAGCGCGCGCGCCAGTTGGTGCGTACGGTCAACCAGAACCCCCTCCTCGCCTTCGAGTCTGCCGAGCAGGGTGAGATGGGGATCGAACGCCGGGCCTCCATACCGGGTGCTCAGATCGGCGATCACACCGGCGAGCCGGTCGTGAACTGCACCCGTGGGTACTAACCACAAATGAAATGTGCTCATGCACAAGACTATGAATGTTTGGCGATTCGTTGACAAATAACGGGCTCAGGACAATAGGAAGGGGCCTGTCAAAGGAAAAGGCAAAGACACTGGATCCCCGATCAGAGCCTGTCCTTGACGTTTTTAATCGAGGATCGGGGATGACAGGAGAGGAGAGGGGTGACGCCCTACTCCACGGTCACGCTTTTCGCGAGGTTGCGGGGGCGGTCCACGTCGATGTTGCGGAGGGTGGCGACGTGATACGCCAAGAGTTGCAGCGCGGCGGTGAAGGGGATCGGCGAGAGCAGGGCGTGGGTGTTGGGTATCCTGAAGACGCAATCGGCCAGGGCTTCCAGTTCCTCTTCTCCCTCACTTACGAACGCGATGACAGGCGCGCTCCGCGCCTTGACTTCCATGAGGTTGCTCACGGTTTTGTCGTATAACCGGTCGCGCGGGGCCAGCACCACCACCGGCATGTCTTCGTCGATCAGGGCGATGGGGCCGTGCTTCATTTCTCCGGCCGCGTAGCCTTCCGCGTGGATATAGGAAATTTCTTTCAGTTTGAGCGCACCTTCCAACGCGATCGGATAATTGATCCCGCGGCCGAGATAGAGGAAGTTCCGTTTTTCGTAGAACCGTTTCGCCATCGCCACAAATTCAGCTTCCCGTCGGATGACGCCCTCCACGTGGCCGGGCAGGGCCATGAACTGATCCAGCCACCACTGCCCGTCTTCCACGCCCAGGACCTCACGCACTCGCCCGACGTGCAGGGCCAGAAGATACAGGGCCATGATCTGGCCGGTGAAGGCCTTGGTCGAGGCCACGCTGATTTCCGGGCCGCACCGGGTGTAGATCACGCCGTCGGATTCCCTCGCCAGCGTGCTGCCCACTACGTTGACGATCGAGAGGACGTGCGCGCCCAGGCGCTTGGCCTCCCTGGCCGCGGCCAGCGTGTCCGCGGTTTCCCCGGATTGCGACAGGGCGATAAACACATCGCCCTCCTCGACCATCGGGTTGCGGTACCGGAATTCCGAGCCGATGTCCACCTGAACCGGTTTGTGCACGAGTTCCTCCAACAGGTATTTCCCCACCAAGCCGGCGTGCCAGGAGGTTCCGCATGCGACGATCCAGATCGACCGGGCGTTCTTGAGTTGTTCCGGCGTGATGGCCAGATCCGGCAGGTCGGCTTCGCCCGAGTCGTAGCTGTAGCGGCCCCGCAGCGTGTCCAGAATAGTCTGGGGTTGCTCGTGAATTTCCTTGAGCATGAAGTGCGGGTATCCGCCTTTTTCCGCGGCGTCCGCGTTCCAGTCGATGCGGACCTCGTCCCTTTGCACGGGTCGGCCGTCCGCGTCGGTCACCGTCATGCCCAGGGGGGTCAACGTCCCCACGTCGCCGTCTTCCAGATACGTCACGTTACGGGTATGCGCGAGTAACGGCGTCACGTCGGAGGCCAGCAACGCGGCTTTGTCACTGTGTCCCAGCACCAGCGGACAGCCCGACTTGGTCACCACCAGGGTCTCGGGTTCACTCACGCACATACCGGCAATGGCGTAGCTCCCGTGGAGTTGGTTCACCGTGGCGCGAAACGCCTGCTCCAGGGATTGGCCGCCCGTCATGTGAAACGCCAGCAAATGCGCGATCACTTCGGTATCCGTCTCGGATTCGAATTGATACCCCGCGTGTTCCAGCCGCCGTTTGTGGGCCAGGTAATTTTCGATGATGCCGTTGTGGACGATCACGACGTTGCCGGACCGGTGCGGATGGGCGTTTTGTTCCGACGGCTTGCCGTGCGTGGCCCATCGCGTGTGCCCGATGCCGACCGTGCCGGCCAGGTGTTCTTCCTTCAGCGCGTCTTCGAGGTGGAGCAGTTTGCCCACGCTTCGCCGGATCTCGATCCGGCCATGCTGCAACACGGCGATCCCCGCGGAGTCATAGCCCCGGTATTCCAGACGCCGCAGCCCCTGCATCAACACCCCCGCGGCATTGTCGTCCCCGATATATCCTATGATTCCACACATATGCCGTTTGTCACCAAAAATATGCTATTCAGCACCTGAATGGCGCTATTTTATCTCCTTTTTGCATCCTTTTGGATTCATTTCAGCTCTTTTTGGCACCTTTTTTCTTTCCTCGTGAAGATTTCTGGGCGGGCGAGGACTTTTTTGAATTTTTGGCTCGGCGCTTGGCGGCCCAGTCTTCTTTGGTGACTTGCGGGCTTCGGGATAACACCAGCGCATCAGCGGGAACGTCTTCCGTGATGGTGGAGCCTGAGCCCACGACGGCGCCCTTGCCTACGTTCACGGGTGCGATCAGTTGCGTGTCGCTGCCGATAAACGCCTCATCCTCAATGGTCGTCCGGTCCTTCTTGTACCCGTCGTAATTGCACGTGATGGTGCCTGCACCGATATTGACCCGTTTGCCCACGGTCGTGTCGCCCAGATACGACAGATGATTCGCCTTGGACCCGGCACCGAGTTCCGTGTTTTTCACTTCGACGAAATTGCCGACCTTGGCTTGTTTCCTCAGCACCGCGCCGGGACGAATGTGCGCAAACGGCCCGATTGTGGCATAGTCTTCGATGACCGCCTGTTCCACGACTGAACTGTCCTGAATGGTGACGGCCTTCCCGACCACGCTGTTCACGATCCGGGAAGCGGAGCGAATGACGCAGCCGGACCCAAGTTGCGTTTGCCCTTCCAAGGTCACGCCCGGATAGAGCACGGTGTCCATGCCGATCGTGACCGTATCGTCGATGAACGTGGTCCGGGGATCGAGCATGGTCACACCCACGTTCAACCATCGCGCCCGAATGCGGTGGCGCATCGCCTCTTCGACTACGGCGAGATGTTCACGGGTATTGACCCCGAGACATTCCCGGGCGTCGGGGATCTTCAGCCCCGCCACCTTGCGACCCTCGGCCACGGCCAGGCCCACGATGTCGGTCAGGTAATACTCGCCTTGCGCATTCTGCGCACGCACCCGGGCTAGGGCCTTGAACAGGAACGCCGTGTCGACGACGTAGATGCCGGCGTTCACTTCATGAATGGCGCGCTCCGCCCTGGTCGCATCCGCTTCCTCCACCACCTTGACCACCTGCCCTTTTTCGCCTCGTACCACGCGGCCATAGCCACGGGGTTCGGACAACTCCGTGCTCAAGAGGGTGAGAGCGGCTTTTTCTTTTTCATGACGGGCCAACAAGCGCTGTACGGTGGCTCGACTCAGCAATGGCGTATCCGCGTTCACGATGAGGCAATGCTTGCTCGCGGCTTTCCCCTTGGGCATCAGGACGGCCCGGGCCTGTCGCACCGCGTGACCCGTGCCCAACTGGTCGGGTTGCAGGGCCACGTCGAACGGCTCGAAGTCCGCTTGGGATTGGTCCAGAAACGCGCGAACCCGGTCGGCCTGGTGTCCGATGACCGCCACCACGCGCGCGTCCGCGACCCGCCTGGCCAACGTAAGCATGTACCAGAGCATGGGTCGCCCGGCCACGGGATGCAACGCCTTGGTCGTCTTGGACCGCATGCGTTTTCCCCGGCCCGCTGCGATGACAATCGCGGAAAACTTTTTCATGGATGATGCCTCATGGTGAGGCGTGGCGAAGGACGCGGAGGCTATCCCGTCCTGACTTCGACCTTTTGCTCAGGAAAGGCGGAGGACTCGCGTGCCGGATCGAAGGTCGGCACGTTCATGGGTTTTCCGGAAGAATAGAGCCCGCCCGAAACGATTAATTTCATGGCCTCTTCGACGCTCATGTCCACGGACACCACTTCCCGCTCCGGAACCAACAAAAAGTATCCGGACGTGGGGTTCGGCGACGTCGGGACGTACACGTGGACCAGGGGTTCCGGCGCCAGAGTTTGCACTTCCTCCCTGGTTTCCCCGGTCACGAAGGCCAAACAATAGTTCCCGTCCTTGGGGAATTGAATCATCACTACCTTGTTATACTTCTTCCGCTGTTTGAACGACAGGATATCCATCATCGACTTCAAGGTCGCGTAAATCCCCCGGACCACGGGCACCCGTTCCAGCGACTCTTCCCACCGTTTCACCAACCGGCCCCCGATGTAGTTCGTCCCCATGAACCCCGCAAAGAGGATCAGAAACAGCAGCGTCAGGATCCCCAGCCCGGGCACGTAGTAGTCCTCAGTCACCACCTCGGCCAGCATGTTCCCCAGAATGCTGTCTACGGTGACGAACAGGGTCTTGAGGACAAGGACCGTCCCCCAGATCGGCGTGACCACCAACAGGCCCGTCAGAAAATATCGCTTGAAGACCGTACTGGACATAGTGACTGGCATGTTACAAAGCCGGGGGCCGTCCTGCAACCCCTTTTCTTGCGAATATCAACGGGTTAGATTACGATGCGCCGTGGCAAACAGGCGATCGCAAGGAACCCCGTCCGCGCCGAAACGTCCCCGTCGAACAGGTCTTTTCATCACGTTCGAAGGGATCGAAGGGAGCGGCAAATCCACCCAGGCCCAAGCCCTCGCCCAACATCTCCGGGAACAAGGCTTCGAGGTGGTTGAAACGCGTGAACCCGGCGGCACCCCCGTGGCCGAACACATCCGGGAGGTGTTTCTCCGGCCCGCGCGCGAACTGCGCACTGTGGATCCGCTGGTCCCGGAATGCGAAGTCGCCCTGATCCTGGCGGCACGCAGTCAACACGTCGCCGACCGGCTCCTGCCGGCCCTGGAGCATGGTGCCGTGGTCATCTGTGACCGCTTTTCCGACTCGACGCTGGCGTACCAGGGGTACGGCCGGGGACTCCCGTTACCCGAACTGCGCTCGCTCACGCGGTGGGCCGCCAAGGGCTTGACTCCCGATGCGACCTTTCTGTTTGATCTGCCCGTGTCCCAAGGATTGCGACGGCGACTGAACAGCACCGACGTGAATCGCCTGGATCATGAAACCGCGGCCTTTCATCAACGCGTGCGAAAAGGGTTTCTGAGCTTGGCCCAACAAGCGCCACGACGGATTCACAAGATCAACGCCGGTCGACCGGCCCAGACGATCGCCAAGCAACTGATCAGGTTGATCGCCCCGCTGCTCGAACAGGGGCTGAAGAAACAACGACTCACGGTCAAGCGTTCGTAACTCCCTATGCCCTTTGCCGACGTCATCGGTCAGGACGGACCGAAAAAGAAAATCCGGACGGCGCTGGCCCAACAGGCCATCGGCCATGCCTACCTCTTTTCAGGGGACGACGGCATCGGCAAGCGCCTCATGGCCCTGCGGTTCGCGCAGGCTTTGTCCTGCGAAACCCCGCCCGCCTCGTCGCAACCGGACTCCTGCGGCCACTGTCGCGCGTGTGAGCAAATCGACTCCGGCATCTATCCCGATCTGTTGGTCATCGAACCGGAACAGGACAAAGCCAACCCGCAAATCAAAATCGACCGGGTCCGCGAGATCGAACGACACGTGATCTACCGGCCGCTGTTGAGCGCGCGAAAGATCTGCATCATCGACGACGCCGACCGTCTGAACGCCAATGCCGCGAACGCGTTTTTGAAAACGCTCGAAGACCCGCCCGAACACAGCCTGTTTATCCTGGTAACCAGCCGGCCCTTGCGCCTGTTGGCCACCGTGCGGTCCCGGTGCTTGACGCTCAGGTTCTCGCCCGCGACGCCCGCGCAATTCGAAGGGGCCCTGGCCCTGAAACAGGCCATGGCGATTGAGGATGCCCGGTTTCTTTCCCGCGTGTGCGGGAACCGTATCGGCGCGGCCCTGCGTACGGATCTGCCGGAACTGCGCAGCCGCCACGACCGGTTCTTTGATCTATGCCGGTCCGAGACCCTGGTCCATACCACGGCCGTGCTTCAACAAGCCGAGGAACTCTCGAAAGCTCAACCCTTCCCTGACGTGATCGACTGGCTTTCGCACGGGCTGCGCGACGTGCTGCTGATGACCCTCGGAACCCGGTAGGACCTCCTGTTGCACCAAGCGCAGGTCCCGTTGCTTGAACACATCGCCGCATCCCTGACCCCGGCGGACGTCGTGGAACTCATGGACCTCCTGCAAACCCTGGAACAGGCCCCCACGCAGAATTTGAATCTCCAACTCTGCCTGGAAAATTTCCTGTTCCGCTTTCACCAAACCATGCACCGTGACGCCGCGTGACGAACGCAGCCGCCACGCCCGACCGATGCACCGGCAAGTTTCTGTTGGCGCAGGCTTCTGGACAACCCCGTGCTATTGTCATACAATATATGACACCCGCCGACTGACATATTGATGGGGATTTCCAGCGTGACAACCGAACGACTGAGCTTGCGAATCGACGCGGATCTCAAGCGGAGCCTTGAACAAGAGGCAAGGCGCGAGGAGCGTTCGACATCCTATCTTGCCGCCAAGGCAATCGAGGCGATGCTACGCGACCGGACCGAAAAGCGAGCGGCCATCCACGCGGCCATCGCGGAAGCCGACGAGGGGATCTTCATCTCGCAGGATGCGATGGATGCCTGGATTTCCTCTTGGGAGACGGACCGTGAACTTCCACCGCCTCAACCCGACATTCAATCCGGTCCGACGTGACCGGTGAAGCTCGTCTTCCTACCGTCCACACGTTCGGATCTGCTGTGGATGCGCACCTACTACGCTCACGTCTTCCCGGATGGCGCGAAGCGTGCCGCCAGGCAATATGGCAAAGTTTGTGGCATCATCCGAAATACTCCGTTGGTAGGCCACCCGGTTGAGGAAATAGAGGACGTACGAGAATTCTCGATCCCACACACGCCGTTCTCCTTCATCTACCGAGTGATTGATGACCGAATCGAAGTATTGCGCGTCTGGGACCAGCGCAATGATCGTTCAAGATTGAAGAGTGAATAATGCCTGAACCCTTCTATATCACCACGCCGATTTACTACGTGAACGACGTGCCGCATATCGGGCACGCGTATACCACCATCGCGGCGGACGTGCTGGCGCGCTGGCATCGACTCCGTGGGGAAGAGGTCTTTTTTCTGACGGGCCTGGACGAACACGGGCAAAAGGTCCAGCAGGCCGCGGCGAAAACCGGTATTTCCCCGCAGGAACATTGCGACCGGCTGACCCCGCAATTTCAAACCCTGTGGCAAAAGCTCGATGTCTCCAACGACGGATTCATTCGCACGACCGATGCCCGGCATCAAGCCGTGGTCCAACGATTCCTGCAGGACCTGCATGACAAACAACTCATCTACCGCGCGGAATATACCGGTTGGTATTGCACGTTCGACGAACGCTTCTGGACGGAAAAAGACGTGGACGACGGGCGCTGTCCCGACTGTCAACGGCCGGTTGAACAACTCAGCGAAAGCAATTACTTCTTCCGCATGAGCCAATTCCAGCAACGGCTCCTCGACCATCTCGACGCCAACCCGGCGTTCATCCGCCCGGAGTCCCGCCGCAACGAAGTGTTGGGGTTTCTGCAAAAGCCTCTGGAAGACCTCTCGATCTCGCGTCCCAAGGCCCGCTTGTCCTGGGGTATTGAACTGCCCTTCGACGCCGATTACGTCACGTACGTGTGGTTCGACGCACTGGTGAATTACGTGTCGGCGCTGGAATACCTGCCGCCCCAGCCTTCGGTTGACCGCCTGTGGCCGGCGACCGTGCACCTGGTCGGGAAAGACATTCTGACGACGCATGCCGTGTACTGGTCCACGATGCTCATGGCCCTGGAGATCCCCCTGCCCCGCACGATCTTTGCGCATGGCTGGTGGACGGTGGATGGCGAGAAGATGTCCAAGAGCCGGGGCAACGTGGTCGACCCGTACGCAGTGGTCGACCAATTCGGCGCGGACGCGTTTCGCTATTTTCTGCTTCGCGAGATTCCCTTCGGACAGGACGGAGATTTTTCGCACGAGTCCTTTATCGGCCGCATCAACGCCGACCTGGCCAATGGACTGGGCAACCTGTTGAGCCGGACCGTCACGTTGATCCAACGGTGTTGTCAGGGCATGGTGCCGGCCCCGGCTCCTTCCGCCGTCACCGAACTCGACACCGACCTGCAAACCGCGGCCGAGGCTCTGATTCAAACAACCCTGCCGCAGCATCTCCAGCGAATGGAATTCAATCGCACGCTCGAAGCCATGTGGGGCCTGGTGCAGCTCGGCAATCAATACATCGACAAGACCGCACCTTGGGTGCTCGCCAAAGATCCTGCCGAGGCGCCTCGGCTCCAAACCGTGCTCTTTCATGCCGCGGAGACCCTCCGGTTCCTCTGCCTGGCCGCGTATCCCTTCATGCCGCAGACCGCAGAGGAGATGGCCCGGCAACTCGGCCTCGGTCTTGATTTTTCACAAGCACCCCTGAAATCTCCCATTGTCTGGGGCGGCGGGGGTCCCGGCGCCACCGTGGTCAAAGGGAAAGCCTTGTTCCCGAGAGTCGAGGCAGTCGCCACGCCATCCCCTGCCAAGCCCCAACCCGAGGCCGCCGCTGCTCCGACTAAAGATGAAGACAGCCGAATCGGCATCCAGGATTTTCAAAAAGTCGAGTTGAAAGTCGCCAAAATCCTCACGGCCGAACGTGTCCCCAAGTCAAACAAGCTCCTGAAACTCCAGGTGGACCTCGGGAGCGAACAGCGGCAGATCGTGGCGGGCATCGGAAAAAAATACGGGCCCGAAGACGTCGTCGGGAAAACGATTGTGGTGGTGGCGAACCTGAAACCGGCTAAACTGATGGGCGTGGAATCTCAGGGCATGGTCCTGGCCGCGGGAGATGCAGAAGTTCAGGGGTTGGTCACGTTCGAGGACCAGGAACTTCAGCCCGGCACGAAGGTCAAATAGTCTGTTTCCTCCCCTTTGTAAGGGGAGGTCAGGTGGGGTAGAGTCAACCGACAGTAATGTAGGAGGTCGGCATTTTTGGTCATGGCCTCTACCTCCCCTCGCCCCTCCTTACAAAGGAGGGGAACAGAATAGACGTTCGGAACCCCGCTCTCCCTACAACCCGCGAGTCACGAGGTCGTGGAGATGGATCATCCCGACGACTTCTTTCCGGCGATTCAGCACCGGCAACACGGAAATGGGTTTCTCGCGTTTTTCCATTTTTTCCAGGGCCGCGTACGCGTTCTCGTCCTCGAACACGAATTCCGGGGTCGCGTTCATGATATCCTGAATCGTCAACGCGAACACGTCCTTTTCCGCTTCCAGCACGCGACGAACGTCATAGTCGGTCACCAGGCCCACCAATTGTTGCCGGTCATCGATGATCGACACGGCTCCCGCCCGTTGCCGGGTCATTTCCGTCAACATGAACCGCACGTCTTTCGCCCCATGCACAACCGGGTTGTCTGCACCGGAGCGCATGAGATCACCGACCGTCAGGAGCAGTCGCTTCCCCAGTTGGCCCCCGGGATGATTGACGGCAAAATCACCGGGTTGGAAATTACGCAACTTCATGAGCGCCACGGCCAGGGCGTCGCCGACCACCAATGCCGCGGTCGTGCTGCACGTCGGCGCCATGTTGAGCGGGCAGGCTTCTTCCTCTATCGGCGTGAGCAGGATCAGATCGGAATACCTGGCCATGGTCGAATGGGGTTTGGCAGTGATCGCAATGACCTTTGCGCCGATTTTTCTGGCCACGGGGAGCATCGCGGTCATTTCATCGCTTTCACCCGATTTTCCGACGGCCAGCACGATATCCTCTTTCTTGATGATCCCGACGCCGCCATGCAGCCCGTCGGCGCTGTGCAGGAACAACGCCGGCGTGCCCGTGGAGACCATCGTCGCCGCGATTTTCTGCGCGATGATACCGGATTTTCCTACCCCCGTGACCACGACCTGTCCCCGACAGTCGAAAATCCATCGCACGGCTTCTTCGTACTCCGGGCCGAGGGCCGGCTTGAGCGCATTGATCGCCCGCACCTCCAGATCAACCACTCGTTGCATTTCAGCCAGGATGTCCAAAGTCAACTCTTACAGGGACCTGTTATGCACACTTGCCGACGCGTCTATTCCCCTCCTTTGTAAGGAGGGGCGAGGGGAGGTAGACTCTGCGGCTAGGATGGCGATAGCTCGTGCTATTTGGGCGTTCAAGTCTACCCCACCTACCCTCCCCTTACAAAGGGGAGGGAAAAGAGAACGAGGCTCACGTCAAGTCTTTTTGTATCAAAGACGCGTGAGATTGCCTTTTTCGCGCGTAACAAACAAAATACTTGATCATATTCCCTGAATGAGAGTCAACGTCACCTCGGATTTTCGACTTAAGTTTTTCTACGCTATGGCCGCTCCGGCTGATCGTGACTCCGAAAGAAGTTTCATCCCATGCCGACGAACCCGCGAAACGCCGACGAACCTTCCCTGCGACCCCGGACCAGGCAGGTAATACGGGAAGTCTTTGCCAAGCTGGACTACACCGTACTCGGCGACGTGTATTGCGAGGAAGGCGGCGAGGCCTTTTGGAAGGTCCATAAGAAAAAATGCCGGACTATGGGCATCAGGATCGGTGAGGCCTTGAAACAACGCCTCCCACAAAAAGGAAAAAGCCTCTACGTGGGTGCCGGGGTGGCTGAACTTCCCATGCTGGTACTGGAAACCCTTGAATTAAACCGGACCATTCAGGCCCATAATCTTCGAGAACAGGAAGTGGACGTTTTGAACCAAGCGTGTGCCGGCCTGCCGTTTACCATTCATGCGACAGGGGCGCAAACGGCCCGTGGCACCGTTGATCATCTCTGGATAGCCAGCGTGTTCAATGACCCCGAATGTTTTCCGGAAACCTCGGCTTTGGCCTATGGCCGGGCCGATCCAGTACGATTCGATCCCGCGGCCTTTCAATGGGAACGAACCCAGATCCGGGAACTGTTGGATGCGTGCCTGCCCAAACTTTCACGCCCCGGCATTCTTTCCACCACCGTCGAGGAAGTCACATGGATAACGGATTGGCTCACCCGCCATCGAGTACTGTTTCACGTGGAAGAGCAACTCTACCCGACCGCCCTCGTCGGCGACCCGTTGTGCTTTATCCGCCTTGAGGCGACTAAGAAACGGAAGAGATAAGATACACTTAGGGCGTGCCCTGTCTGGCACCCGGCATGGAGGCGCGTTGGACGGCGAATACGCTGTGCACCTGTTTCCCTTGTTCGAGCAGCTTTTCCCTCGCCCGCACAAACGCCTGCTCAACCAACGTCCAGTCGGCTGCGGTGACGTTATACTCGCGAAGCAACTCTTCCAAGCGCGGTTCATCGGTCATTGATCGCGGCGCGGTATGATCAATCACCGCCTCAAGCGTCTCCGAGGTCCAACCCGTTACGGCGAACGCCCGACTCAACGACACGGCCTTCTTCGCGCCGAATTTATGGGACAAGGCGGAGACAAACGCGTCCCGCACAACGGGATTCCGATGGTTGAGAAACAGCGACTGCGATTGGATCAACGCATGGATGAGTCGGTCGGCTTCACGGCTGGATTCCGGCGGCAATGCTCCGGCCTCGTGAAACGTGGCCAGCAGCGCCATGATCGATCCGATATGAGCCGCCGGCGTCCGTCCGGATCGCATCGGGCTGGATGGAGAGGGTGGAATGAAAATTTCATTGAGCCGGCTGTACGATCCTCCGGGTCGAGGACCGCCGGTCAACACGTAGATGTGTCCGGCAACCGCCGCGGCGCCCAATCCGTGGCGAGCCGTGGGCATGGGCGCCATCGTCTGCCAACGATCCAGGCGCGCGCTGTACCGTTCGTTGTGATGAAAGGTCCCCTCACCGGATTCTCCTCCGAAGACATAGGCCCATCCGTTCAACACGCCGGCGGCGATGCCACTCCTGGGCGTCGGCATACCGGCCTTGGGAATCCATTGATTCGACTCGGCCTGATACGCTTCCACCGTGGACAGGTTTTCCCGGTAGTCCAGCCGCACCCGGCCTCCAATCGCATAGAGGGTCTCGCCGATCGCGACCGCCGCCAGGTGATCGCGGGGCGTCGGCAACGGCGCGGCCGCGGTCCATTGGTCGCGGGCCGGATCATAGACTTCCACGGCCGCGGGATTCCTCTGACCGTCGTAGCCGCTGACGGCATACAATTTCCCCTGCAAGGTCGTCACGGCCAAGCCCCCGCGCGCCGTGGGCAGCGGAGCCTGTTCGCTCCATGTGTCATCAGCCGGATTGAACCGGAACACCCGGTCGGAAGGATTCCACAGCGTGTCATCCGATACGGTAAACCCACCGACGACGTACAACGCTCCGTCGAGCACCGCGGCACCGGCGTGATGCAGCCCCATGGGAAGAGCCGGCCTTGAGGACCAGCGGTTGGTCGCCGGATCGTACACTTCGACTTTGGTGCTGACGGACGATTGCCAGATCTTCCACGAATTTGATCGTTCAAACCCTCCGACGACGTATATGAGTCCGTTCAATGCGGCCACGGCGACCTCGGTTCTTGCCGTCGGCGCCGGAGCCCCGGTCATCCAATGCCCTAATCCGGCTTCGCCGGCCTCATGAGCCCCATCCCGTGCTGACGCCCGAGATGCAACCCCACACAGCAAACAGAACATCACGAGCATGACGGCGTAAAACCACACACCGCCGCCGAGCGTTCCAGGTTGAACATGTTTCCGGGACGTCATCGCGTATCCTTCAGGAACATTGATTTAGACCGTTACGTTGAAAATCCACAAAGTCCACCACTATAATCGTCGCACGCTCCCCGTTTCGCTCACCCCTCACATGAGGCAGCCGTGCTTGCAAAAGTCTTCAGTGCCGGACTGCTCGGACTCGACGCCCATTTGATCGAGGTCGAAGTCGATATCGGCGGCGGCCTTCCTCAATTTTCCATCGTGGGGCTGCCCGACGCAACCGTCCGGGAAAGCCGGGACCGTATCCGCGCGGCCCTGAAGAACACCGGATTCGCCCTCCCTCCGAAAAAGATCACGGTCAACCTGGCGCCCGCCGGCTTGAAAAAGGAAGGCGCGGGACTTGAACTGAGTATGGCCGTCGGCATGCTGGTGGCCGAAGGCATCATCGACCAGGCCACGGCGCAGCGTTTCGTGCTGGTGGGTGAACTGTCTCTCGACGGTCGCATCAAGCCGATCAGGGGCGGCCTATCCATCGGCATGTTATGCCAGAACCGGCACCCGCTGATTCTCCCCGCGGAGAACGCTCGTGAGGCCGCGGTCATCGACAACGTCGAGGTGTACGGCGTGCAGACACTTCCCGAAGTCGTGGAGTTCCTGACCGGAAAACAACGCGTCGCTCCTCTCGTCGTCGACCGGCAGGCGCTTTTCCAATCCGCCGATGTGCCGGAAGAAGATTTCGCCGAAGTCCGGGGCCAATTCCACGCGAAACGCGCCTTGGAGATCGCCGCGGCCGGCGGGCACAACGTCCTGCTCATCGGACCACCGGGTTCGGGAAAAACCATGTTGGCCCAACGACTGCCCGGGGTTCTGCCTCGCCTCAGCATCCTGGAGGCCCTGGATACCACCAGGGTCCATAGCGTGGCCGGTACCTTGGTGACCAACCAAACGCTGATGACCACGAGACCTTTTCGCGCCCCGCATCACAACGTCTCGGACGCGGGCCTCATCGGAGGGGGGACCATTCCGAAGCCGGGAGAGGTCTCTTTGGCGCACAACGGCGTCCTCTTTCTGGATGAAGTGCTGGAGTTCAAGCGGTCGGTCCTTGATGGCTTGCGGCAACCGCTCGAAGAGGGGACCGTGACCGTCACGCGTGTGAATGCGTCGCTCCAGTATCCGGCGCGGTTCATGTTGGTCGTGGCGATGAACCCCTGCCCGTGCGGGTACCACGGCGACCGGACCCGGGAATGTATCTGTAGCGCACACCAGATCCGGCGGTATCGGGGCCGTCTGTCCGGGCCGCTCCGGGACCGGCTCGACATTCACGTGGAGGTACCCGCGGTGCCCGTGTCCGACCTGACGCACGATCAACCGGCCGAACACTCGGACGCCATTCGGAAACGCGTGGCCGACGCCCGTCTTATCCAGGCGAACCGGTATGCCGCGGAGCATCTGTTTGCCAATGCCCAGCTCAAACCCCGGCACATGAAAACGCATTGCCGGCTCGACCAGACCGGCAAGCAACTCCTGGATCAGGCCGTGACACGCTTGGGGCTCTCCGCCCGCGCCTATGGGCGGATATTGCGTGTTGCACGAACGATTGCGGATTTGGCAGACTCAGAGGCTATCGAACCGTCGCATCTGGCCGAGGCCATCCAGTATCGGAACCTGGACCGAACGACCACATCTTAAGCAAGGACTCGCATGGACATTCAGATCGGACCTCATTTATACCGCAACAGTAACGGCACGATTGAAGTCGAAGGCGTGCCGCAGATCGATATCGAGCCGCGTCGCTCCGGCGGATTCCCGAAAGTGAATTTTGCCCTGTTTGAAACGGGAGGGAAAATGCCGGCCAAACTCACGGACAGCACGTTGGCGATCAATGAAGGTCAAGCCTACGCGCTCGAACGCAGCCCCACGAGTCTGGTGATGCGGCATCAGGACAGCGGGAAGGAAATCCTCAACATGACCCTTGAGGAGAACGGCCGCCTCGTGATCTCACAGGGCGAGTTCTATACCTTGCGAGGCCACACTCTCACGATTACGCCCCTGGAATGGACCCTGGAAAAAACCACCGTCAAGGAAGGGGAAACCGACGTTCAGGGCAAAGCCGTTCCCTTGGAATAGTCCGGTTCATATCTCGGCAGCCGCGGCTTTCTTCGACCCGTCACAGTTCACGCACGTTTGAGTGTGAATCCCTTCGCTGGCCACAGCCGGCCCCAGAGCCATGTTCCGGTCCAAGGCGACCACGTCCGGGCCTTGATGCGTCCAGAGCCGCTCGCAACCGGGGCAAAAGAACCATATCGTATACCCCGGCCAATCTCGATCACGTGTTGCCATAACGGAATATCGTTGCCGTCCTAGTCGCCTGCCAGCACCGTGCCGATTTTCTGCGTCGCCTGTTCCACGTCCGCATTCGATACGTCCAAATGGGTGACCGCACGAAACAGGTGATCGCCGATGGCATTCAACAAGACCCCGGCTTCCTTGAACGCTTGCAGGAGTTCCTGCGTCGAACGGTCGCTTCGCACGACCTCGAACACGACGATGTTCGTTTCGACGTGGTCGGGGTCCACGTACACCGTGGGAATCTGTTGCAGTTGCAGGGCAAAACTCTTGGCGTTCTCATGGTCCTCCTGAAGCCGGGTCACGTGGTGCTCCAGAGCATAGAGGCCCGCGGCCGCGAGAATACCTGCTTGCCGCATGCCGCCGCCGAACATTTTTCGCAAACGCCGGAGCTTGGCGATCCGGTCCTTGGTGGAGACAATCAATGAGCCGACCGGAGCCCCCAACCCCTTGGACAGGCAGAACGACACGGTATCGAACGGCTGCGCAAACTCGGCAGCGGATACCTCCGTGGCCACCGCGGCATTGAATAACCGGGCGCCGTCCAAATGCAACGCAAGCCCCTGGTCTCCCGCCAACTTCGTGATTTCCCGAATCGTGGATAGGGGATAGACCGATCCGCCTCCGAAATTGTGCGTTTGTTCCAGGCAGAGCAGCGTCGTCGGCGGATTGTGCACGTCTTTCGGCCGGATGGCCGCCAGCACGCTGTCCGCGGTCAACAGGCCACGGTTGCCGTCGATGCAGCATAATTGGACCTGCGACAAGGCCGAAGCCGATCCCCCTTCATACCGGATGATATGGGCCGTGCCTTCCACGAGTACTTCATCGCCGGGACGGGTGTGGAGACGCAAGCACAGTTGATTCGCCATCACTCCGGTAGGCACGAACAGGGCCGCGTCCTTGCCCAACACGCGGGCAGCCTTGGCCTCCAAGGCATTGACCGTCGGGTCTTCACCATACACGTCGTCGCCCACCTCGGCCTGCGCCATGGCTTCTCGCATGCCTGGTGTCGGTTTGGTGACGGTATCACTGCGCAAATCAATCATCGTTGGTCTTTCTTTATTCTAGGCAGATCCCGATTGTCGGGTTAGCCGCAGGCGTAACCCGACAATCGGACAGGCAGTCGGACTACGCTCCGCTAATCCGACCTACCCGGCTCGCGCTCAACGTTCCTTCCTTTATTCTACGGCAGTCCCTTGACGGGGACAAGCAGCCCGAGTTTCGACAAGACCCGTTGAATCTCCTCACCGGACACGGGCCCGGCCCGAAGGACAGCAGGTTCATCCACCACGCTCAACAGGGTGGACGGCGGGTTCCCCGGAGCCGGACCGGTATCCAGAATCAGATCGACGTCGTGACCCAGTGCGGCATCCACCTCCTGGGCGGTCAAGCACGGGGTTTGCCCGGATCGATTGGCGCTCGTCCCGGTCAACGGACCCGTGTGACGTAATAAGGCTCGCAGGAACGCCGGCGCGGGTTCTCGAATCCCGATGGTCCCGGTCCCTGCCGTCAACACGGGAGAGAGCCCGGGTTGCGCGGGAACGATGACGGTCAACGGCCCGGGCCAGAATTCGTTGACCATCGCGTGGAACCAGGATGGAACGGACCCGGCCAGCGCATCGAGTTGACTCCGTTCTCCAATGAGCACGAGCAGGGGTTTCCCTGGAGGCCGTTCTTTCACATGGATCACGCGGTCCAGGGCCGTGGGACTGGACACCGATGCGGCCAAGGCATACGAGCTTTCCGTGCCGACGGCCAGCAGGCCGCCGCGATGAACGAGGTCCGCAATGGGAACAAAAAAGGAAGGCGGAGGATCTGAAGGAACCGGAAGGATTCTGGCCACGAGCGTCTTACCTGAATGGGAGATGGCTTACGTCAAGACTCGTGCGGCAATATCGGTGCGGAAATATTGCCCTTCAAACGAGATACGCCTCCCCGCTTCATAGGCCCGGTCATGCGCCGCTTTGAGGGAGGGGCCCCGGGCCGTCACCCCCAACACCCGGCCTCCGGCCGTCACGACGTTCTGATCCTTCCAGGCCGTCCCGGCGTGGAAGACTGCAACTTGGTCCTGGGAGGACGCCTCCGGGAGCCCGTCGATCGGCAGGCCGCTCGCGTACTTGCCGGGATACCCGCCCGACGCCATGACGACGCACACCGACGATTCCTCTGACCAGTCGAGATGGATCTGATCCAACCGATGTTCCACGACCGCTTCGAGCACGTCGGCGAGGTCGGTTTCCAACAACGGCAACACCACTTGAGTCTCGGGGTCGCCGAACCGCGCATTGAATTCCAGCACGTAGGGCGTCCCGTCCCTGACCATGAGTCCCGCGTACAGGACCCCGAAAAACGGACTGCCCACGCGCGACAGGCCTTCGATCGCGGGGTGCAACACGTCTCGCATGATCGCATAGCGCAATGCCGGTGTGGCCAGCGGCGCCGGCGCATAGGCCCCCATGCCTCCGGTATTGGGCCCCGTATCGCCCTCCCCGACCCGCTTATGATCCTGCGCCGCCAGCATGGGGACGACGGTTTTCCCATCGGCAAAGGCCATCAGGGTCAGTTCCTCCCCTTCGAGACATTCTTCGATGACCACCCGGTTGCCCGCGTCGCCGAAGGCTCGCTGTTCGAGCATGTTGACCACCGCGTCTTTGGCGTCCTGCAAGTTCCCGGCCACCACCACGCCTTTTCCCTGGGCCAAGCCGTCCGCCTTGACGACGATGGGCAATGCGCAGCGATCCAGGTAGTCCAGCGCGGGCCGGACACTCTCGAAGGTACTGGCCTCCGCGGTCGGAATCCGCTGGCGCAGCATCAGGTTCTTGGCAAACGATTTACTGGATTCGATCTTGGCGGCGTTTTTGGTCGGGCCGAAGACCTTGAGTTTGCTTTCTCGAAACAGGTCCGCAATGCCCAAGGCCAGTGGCGCTTCGGGGCCGACCACGGTGAGAGCGATGGAGTTCTCTTCGGCAAACGCTTTCAGGCCCGGCAAATCCGTGGACGGAATCGGCACGCACGTGGCCAATTGGCTGATTCCCGCGTTCCCCGGCGCGCAATAGAGCTCACTCACCCGAGGGCTGGATGCAAGTTTCCAGACCAATGCATGCTCGCGCCCGCCACTGCCGATAACCAGGATCTTCATACCGTTCAACGACCTTGCGTGCGACTTAGTGACGAAAATGCCTCATTCCCGTGAGTATCATCGCCACGCCCTGTTCGTCCGCGGCCTTGACCACCTCTTCGTCACGGATACTGCCTCCGGGTTGAATGACCGCGGTCACGCCCGCTTGCACGGCCGCATCCAATCCGTCCCGGAAGGGGAAAAAAGCGTCCGAGGCCATGACGCAACCCTTGATCGGCAAATTGGCCTTCATCCCGGCCAATTTGACTGAATCGACACGACTCATCTGGCCCGCTCCGACGCCCACGGTCTGCGTGGCATTGGCAAACACAATGGCGTTGGACTTCACGTGCTTGCACACTTTCCATGCGAAGGCACAGGCCGCGTATTCGTCATCCGTGGGTTTCCGCTGGGTCGGCACCGCCAAGGTTGTCACGTCCGCCAAGGCGCCCAGATCACGATCCTGGAGGATCAATCCTCCCACGAGTTTTTTCAAATCATAGCCGTCGCGTACTTGGCTTTCGAGGGACCCTACGGTCAACAACCGCAAGTCCTTTTTCCGTTGCAACTCGGCCAGGGCCTCGCCGGTGAACGCAGGCGCGATCAGGACTTCGACGAACGTCGACGTCACTTCTTTGGCCATGTCCAAATCCACGGGCCGGTTACAGGCAATCACCCCTCCGAAGGCGGAGACCGGATCGGTTTCCCTGGCCTTCCGGTAGGCCTCGACTGCAGTCGTCCCAAGAGCCACGCCACAGGGATTATTGTGTTTGATGATGACCACGGCCGTATCGCTGAATTCTTTCGCCAGTTCCAACGCCGAGTTGGCGTCCAGGTAATTGTTGTAGGACATGGCTTTACCGTGCAGTTGCCGGCCCAGGGAAATCGAGGGTTCGGTGCTGCCGGTCTCCCGGTAAAACGCGCCTTCCTGATGCGGGTTTTCGCCGTATCGCAGGATTTCGGCCCGTTCATACGTGAACGACAAGGACGCCGGAAATTTATCGGTTGTCTCACCCTGCCGGCCCAGATAGTTGGCAATCAGGCCGTCATACCGCGAGGTATGCTGAAACACCTTCCGGGCCAACTCCCGACGCAACGACGGGGGGACGGTCCCGTCCTGCAAAGCCTCCAGCACGCGACCGTAGTCGTCCGGATCCACCACCACCACCACGTCCGTGTGATTCTTGGCGGCCGACCGGAGCATCGACGGGCCGCCGATATCGATATTCTCGATGGCATCCTCGAAGGTACAATCCGGTTTGGCAATGGTCGACTCGAACGGATAGAGATTGACCACCACTACGTCGATGGGCTCAATCCCCTGCTCCTGCATTTGCTTAACGTCTTCGGCCCGCCCACGCCGGCCCAACAAACCTCCGTGAATCTTGGGATGCAGGGTCTTGACCCTGCCGTCCAGAATCTCAGGAGACCCGGTATGTGAAGCGACTTCCGTCACCGGCACGCCGGCCGTGCGTATGGCGTTGGCTGTGCCGCCCGTGGAAAGAATGGTGGCCCCCAGTTCGACCAATCCCCTGGCAAACTCCACAACACCCGTCTTATCGGACACACTGATCAACGCATGGTTCAACTTGCCCATTGTTCGCCCCTCGATAGTCAATTCAATGGTGAATGAAAGAAAAAAGCGTGGAGATTGAGCTTACCAAAAGCATCTTATCAGCTTCAACGAACCTTCCGCGAACCTCCCGGCGGATCGTGTGAAACGGCCTCGGACCTCCTCAAAGTGAGGGCTTTCACCGCGGGGTGTACGTCAACGGCACGTTCGGTATATACTCAAGGGGAATGTTTCGTTACGCTCACGGGTGTTGACCAATGCCCTTTTCACTAATCGCAACCCTCGTTATTGTCTTTCTCACCGTCGCTTTTTCCCTCCAGAACGACCAGACGGTTTCCATCCAATTTTTCGGCTGGACGTTCAAAGGGTCGCTCGTCCTGGTGTTGCTGTCCACCCTTTGCCTGGGCATCCTGATTCATATCCTGGCTTCCATGCCGGCCCGCATACGGAAATCAAAAGAAATCGCGGAACTCAATAAACGGGTGACGGAATTGGAAGGAACGCCGCCAGCAGACGGCCGGCCACAGCAACCCCAGACCCCCTATCTCGACTGAACGTCAATCCGGCCCGGATCCGGATTGGAGGCCTTGACACAATTCCGGGAGACTGACACCATATCAGCCAGCCATTCAACAAGGCCCACAGTTATCATGGAGCAGATATTATGACTTCTTTCACTTCAGGATCGATGAATCAGGGCGACCATCAACCATCGACAGAACATCACACCCTGGATGAAGCCTTGGGCTGGGAAGGACACGTCAATCTCCCTCCGTCTCCCATGATGACCAACCTGCTGCGCAATTGGTCGGAAGTACAGGCCGGTTTGGTTTTCGGTATGGTGTTTGTCGTCGGAGTCCTGGTGGGAGGCGTCGTGTTTTCCGCGCTGGGGTCCGGCAAGAAACACTCGAACACGTAATCACCGCACGACGGCCCTCAATTTCCCGGCAACTCAATCAGCCGTGGTTTCTTCTTTGCGAAGAAGGAGGAACCTCACTCCGCGACGGCGTCGTTTTCAAAAGAACCGATCTTTGAAAAACACCCGTTGCCACAGTCCGGCTTTGCGCAGACGTGGGTCACGAGGTGACAAGGTGTGCCGTTTCCCGCGACGGGTTTCGACTTCGATGGTGTCATCCTCACACACACGGAGCACCTTCCAGAATTTCTTGATCACATAGGAATAGGTATCGCCGTGGCGAGAGGGAAAAACGTGCTCGGCTCGCGGGCTGGGGTGGGTTGACGTTTTGATTTTCTCATACACGACAAAATTGCCGGCTCTCAATTTCACCGAAACGTCCTCTTCATCCCGCGATGCTCAACGCGTGACCACCGTTAACACGGCGTGTCCGAGCACGCCATACTTTCGGATATTTTAATCGTTCTGCTTCGGCGAAGCAACGGGGGAGGATACGACACGTATGACGCGTATGGAGCCGGCGAGTGGGATTGAACCACCGACCTGCTGATTACGAATCAGCTGCTCTACCACTGAGCTACGCCGGCCTGAAGAAAACGCGTCAAAGATTTGGCGGGAGATGGCTGCTTCCAGTCCGCAGGCCATCTTATTTTCCGGAATGAATCGTGTCAACTCTTGTTCACTTCTTGCCCGAACAAAATACGGCACGGGCATGATTGACACCATTTTTTCCGCTACGCTACCGTGAAACGATGTCCTCTCCTGCTGGCAAATCCGCTTCGGCATCAATTCCCCGGTTCTCGTTTGCGCACCTGTGTTCTCTGATCAGACTCTCGAATCAGACGGGCACTCTCCTGCTCATGATTCCAACCTTGTGGGCGCTGGTCCTGGCGTCAAAAGGCCGTCCGTCCGGTCTGTTGATTGTCCTGTTCGTGGCGGGATCGTTCATCATGCGAAGCGCCGGAGTCATCATGAACGATTTGGCCGATCGTTCATTCGACCGCCGAGTCACCCGCACCCAAACCCGGCCTCTCGCCAGCGGGGTCCTTCGCCCCTGGCACGCCTTCCTGTTCCTCGGCGCCCTCCTTGCCATAGCCGTGAGCCTCCTGTTGTTCCTGAATGCGCTGGCCATACGGCTCGGCCCGGCCGCCTTGGCATTGGCCGCGATCTATCCCTTTACGAAACGGTTCTTTCGCGTCCCGCAACTCTTTCTCGGGCTGGCGTTCGGATGGGGCGCCGTCATGGCCTGGGCCGCTGTTCGCAATCAGCTCGATCCTGCGACGTGGCTCCTCTTTTCCGCCACGATTTGCTGGGCTTTGGCCTACGATACCATTTATGCGCTTCAGGACGTTGAAGACGACCTTCGTATCGGGGTGAACTCGTCGGCGATTCTCTTCGGTTCTCACGTATGGGTCGCCGTGGGCGTCATCGAGACGGCCATGCTGGGACTCCTGGCAGTAGCGGGTTGGCTGGAAAATCTCAATCCGGTGTTTTATGGAGCACTGGCCGGCGTCGCAGGGTTCTTGAGCCAGCAAGTCCTTCGCCTGCGCGGCGAGGTCTCCCCCCCTGAGGCGTTTGCCATGTTCAAACAACACACGGTCATCGGCCTCGTTCTATTGGTCGGGATCTGGGTGGGGACGCTGTAGGCGTGCCTGCGGGCGTGGCCCCCCGCATGACAAGATTCCTCCCTCCCTTTAAGACAACCCCCTCAATCCCCCTTATCAGGGGGACTATAGAGCCCCTCACCCCCCATCGGCTCGCCGGCGGGCTGACGCCCTTGCCTTGCCGACTCCCCCTCAAGGGGGGAGTGATGGAGAGGGGTTGGCTGGATTCCCGCTGACGACCGGCGGGAATGACAGCCCAAGACAAGAAAGAAGCGCCATCTCATGGCGCCACATCCCGGCGCCTGCGGGCGGGGCTGCGCCCCGTTCCCGCCATGTCTAGCCATGTCTATATGGGGCGAGGACTGTCTGAGCGAAGCGAGTTCCGCAGCCCACGCAACCGGGACTGGGGCAAAGGCACCCCCTGGGGCCACGCCCGGGCGCCACTGGTTTTGGGTCCTTTTGCCGAAACAAAAGGACCTCGTCGTGCGGGGGCGACACCCCGCATTATACGCTGCCTTCGTTATTCAGGCGGGGGGATGGGTTTGTCCGGTTTTGGCGCACGCAGCGTTTCGAGATAGGCCGTGACGGCTCGGGCATCCTGGTCATCAAGCCCCAAGTTCGGCATGCGCGTGTGCTTCTTCATGCCTTGCGGGTAACGGACCCAGCGATAGACCCAGGTGTCGTTGAGACGGAAACCCGCGCGGTCCAGGGCCGGTCCCACCAGACCACCGACGTCTCCGATGCTGTGACACCCGTTACAGCCGTATTTGTCGTAATACAGGCTCTTGCCTTTTTCTTCCAAGGCGACTCTTTCCGGCTCCGTCACAGTCAGGTCGGGACGCGCGATTTGAGTCATCTTCGGGCGCTTCGTGAAATTTTCCAAGGCGGACTTGGCGGCTTCGAATTGTTCCGCCACTTTTTCATAGGCCTCTTCTTCGGGAAGCACGATTTCCTCTTCGTCCTCGTCGTAGTCCTCCAGATCGTCCTCGTCGTCTTCCATATCCATGTCTTCGTCATCTTCTTCGGCTTCTTCTTCGGCCTCGGCCCTGGCGGCTTCTTCGGCTTCCTGTTTCGCCAAGGCGTCATCCATGGCCTGTTTGGCTTGATCATGTGCCGCCTCGACCGCCTTGAACTGGGATTCCAATTCGGCTTTCCTTCCTTCAACGTCGAACGTCAACGACCCGCCGTGAAGCGTTCGCACGTAGCCGACGACGGCCCAGAGTTCCTCTTCGGACAGCGTATATTTGAACGTCGGCATGGTCGAGACCGCGAAGTAGTTTTCATCGTCGAGCACTTCCTGCAACGTGGTATCACGCATATCCCGGGAAATCGTGTCAAAGATTTCCTTGTCGGAGAAGGTCGACATCGCTTCGGACTCCGACAGGTCACGCGGACGGGGGTCCGGCATGCGTCCCCAATTAAAGCCTTCCTGCTGTTGTCCGCTTTCGCCGTGACAGTGCATGCAGTAATGATTGTAGAGTTTTCGGCCTTTTGCCGTCCGTTCATCTTCAAGCAAGGCGCAGCCGCTCGTCACGGCAAACACCGCGACGACCACGATGGCGACCTTGCTCAATACCCGCTGCATGCCTTGTTCTCCCTTCATGATTCGTTACCCCTCCGAATTTTTCTCACCAGGAAAAACTCAAAGCCGGCAGCAAGCACGATGCCCAACACGACGTATCCATAAATGGAATTGTCCGGCGGCGGCTCGGCTCGAAGGTACCACCATGACGAAACGGCTTTTTGCGACCCTTTTTCTTTCACGGCTCCATCCACGATTTCCCCGTCCCAAAACGCGAACGCCACGTTTCGCCATTCACCGGGCGTGACTTGTACGTCCAACTCGTCAGCGGTTTGCAAGGGCCGGGAAAAGACGACGCGCCACGTTCCGTCCTGCCAGGCCCCCGTTGCCGAGACGTCCTGGTTTTCCTGCGGCCGAAGCGTTTTGAAGCCCTTGGCCGTCATATCGGTGGCTTTGCCGTGTTCTTTTTTCCAATACCAGATGTTGACGTCTCCTCCCTCGACCTGGAGCATTTCCTGTCCATGGGCGAAGTGGGCCATTTTGTCGCCGACCATGAACTCGACTGCGGCGGCATCCGCGGCATCTTCAGACGGGTCGGCATACTCCAGCAGGATCGCCAGATCCTGGCCGTTATGCATCCCGCGAACCTTCACGGATTTTACCGTGACTTCCTGAATACGGTCCGGCCAATGGACTTGTGGGGCCAACTTGAATTCCGCCGGCGCGATCGTATTCCACACGGCGGCGTTCGGATCATCCGCAGGGACGGCTCCCTCCGTTAAAACCAGACGAACGGCTACGCTTCCGGTTTCACCTTCCGGCGGCGGATCGCTCGCCAACACGCAGGAAGCCCAGACTCCCGTCACCATGAGGGTGAGCCCGAGGGCGACGTTGAAGATCTTCTTATATCCCATTTTCCTGCTCCCTATTCCTCTTCCTCCCAGGTCCGTGGAGACTGGCCGGCACCGTCATATTCACCCATGATAATTTTCCAGATCCATTCGTCCGGCAATTCCACTTCCCACCGCGGCATGGCCGATTTCCAAGGCATGGCTTCAACCGGAAGCCCGACGCCGCCTTTTTTGATCCTCCAGAACAGATAGGATTCCTGTAATTGGGCGATGGTTCCCGGATCACTGAAATTCGCCGGAGGCGGATTGAAACCCACCGCCGCCGGACCTTTCCCATCGAAATTGGCTCCGTGACAAGGCGAACAAAACGCCGCATAGAGGCCTTTCCCCATCATGATATTTTCCGGCGTCGTCGGATACGGGTTGGCCAGCCCGACAAACTCGCCGGGAGGCGCGGGATGAATGGTTCGATTTTCCGCCGGCGGCATATCGCTGGGGGCCAGCCGGGTGTACGCCTGCCAACCCACCAACAAGGGAAACAACACGAACACCAGAATACGTGCGGTCCCGGCAATACCCGCCTGTCCCGAGCCGGTGAGGAATCGCCCGACCGGCCCCATGAATTCATCGAGGCCTCCTCCGCTCATGGTGTAGAAAATCATCGCGGAGGCAAAGGTCAGCGCCAGGTACAGGAAAATCAAACTGGCCGGGAGCGGTGCCGTAAACAACGGGAGTATGAATTTGAGAAACACATACATTCCCACCAACAGGATAGCCGTTTTCGCAAGAGGACCTTTCATAGTTTACCCTTTTGGTTAAGGTGCTCCATTGACGGTGAGGGAAGCGACCTCCACCTCGCTTTCCTTGCCGATATTCATCACGTCTTCGATTTTGACGCTAATGGGTTCCCCGCTCATTTTCTGGAGAAAGGAAATGACCGAATAAATCTCTTGCTGCGACAAGGCAATCGGATTCTTGTGGATATAGGGCATCCGTGCCGGATACTCCTTGGGCAGGCCTTCATGCCTGAAATCCAGATAAATGTAAGCTTGGGGGTCCGTGAGACTTTCATAAATGAATTCCGGCGCGAGTTTCGCCCCGATGCCTTTCAAATCCGGACACCTGGCCGATTCACTGGGGCCAATGGAATGGCACAAGGCGCATTGGCCTTTGCTGAAGAAAATCTTCTGGCCGATCGAAGCCAGGTCATCCGGCGTCTTGACTTCGGCAATGTCAAAGGTCTCGATCGCCGGAGGAAGGGAGGCCATCTGCGGCACCCCTAACGCAATCAGGGTAAACGTCCCCAATACGATCACCACGAAGCCGACCACTCTGAGAAATTTCGCCTTGATGAAGAGCAGGATGCAGATGCCGATTCCTACGACCGTGAGACCGATCAATTGGAGTAATGCGACTTCACTCATAGGTCTTCTCGCTCCGGTTTGGTAATGCCACCATCAAGAGGTTCTCAATCACGCTTGGGCTCCCTTTCAATCCTGTTCCCTTGGGGACCCACCGGCCAGGGCCGGGGTTACACCCGCTGGAATCTTCGCCGGTTCGGGTTGTTGCTGGTCCGGGGTTTTCTTCCCCTTGTCACCCATCGTGGCGACCCAAAAGATGAACGCCACCAATAAGCAGAACACAAACGTGTTCAGGGACATGAAGGCGGCCGCGTAGCCCAACGCGGGAGAATAGGCATAGTCCGAGGTATCCCTCATCACGCCGTAGATATGCCAGTGAACCCGGGACGATGATCGGGCATAGCCCATCAGCGACATCAGCAGGATCACCATGACCGCATTCGATACCAACGCATACCCCGCCCGGATCGGCATTTTCCCCCAGACCATTTCCGTTGTGGTTTTGGCGCTTTTCATCAGGATGGCCGTCAGGGGCGTAAAGGTCACCATGATAAACAGGACGATCAACACCTGGGCGACCGAGAAATAGTTAATCCGGATAATGGCCGGAACGAAATACCCCCAGACCCCGAGCACGATCACCGCGATACCCGCGAGCACCAGTAAGGCGCCCATCACGGATTTGGCGATCTTCGCCCACCCGGCCGTTTCCTGCTTTCCGGCCCGCCAATACATGACGAAACTCATAAAGGTGACCAGAATCATGAGATTGGCCACCGTCATTTTTGCGGACATCACCCCGAACACCCCAAGCAGCGGGTGATGGGTCCCTCCCATTTTTCTGGCCTCTTCAAGACTGGCTACCAGGGAGTGGGGGGTCATCCAGACGCCCAGGCACACCATGAGCACGATCAGCATGGCAAGGATCGGTCGTCTGTACCCTCGCTCGGAGCCCGGAATCCGGTAGGTAATGCCCATCCAGAAATAGTAGTTGGCCCCAAGGAACAGCACCCCGATGAGCATTGCCTGGAGAATAAAGAGCCAGGCCAGAAATCCGCCCATAAGCGTAATGCCCATCTGCTGGTTGTATTGATAGATCTCCCGCATGAGCCAATAGCCGGCAAAGGGAAGGGGCAGCATGCCGAATACGCCGATGAAGTTTCCGACGTAGCCCATCCAATCATAATGTTCCCGTTCCTCCTGGCTGGCCGCCAGGAGATACCGGATACCGGCATAGGCGCCGCAAATAAACCCGCCCAACACGACGTTGGCAATGAGTCGATGGATGTTGACCGGCCACCACGTCGGATTCCACGTGGCCGCCCATGCCCGATCAATCGCCGTGCCCTCCGCCACCACGACGGGGCTCGCCTGGAACGTAGCCCAGGCGTTGGGAACGATCATGATACCTAAGGCAAAGACGTTCAGCAGGAATCCCAAAAACAGGTGGAACGTCTTTTTATTTCCCTGCATGGCGTCCCATCCGTACCAGTACAGGTACAGCGTGACGGTTTCCAACAGGAACAGCAGACAATACACGATGAAGGACGGGAAAAAGATATCGGACAAATACGCCATGAGCTTCGGGTACAGCCCGATCAGCAAAAAGAGCAGGATGCCTCCGAACAGGGCCGTGGTGGCGTACGCGGACGTCAGGAGCTTGGTGAATTCTTTTGCCAGTTTGTCGTACCGGGCTTCCTTGGTCTTCCACCCGACGATTTCGCACACCCAGGCGAAAATCGGCACACCCAACACGAACCCGGCCAGCAGTAAATGCTGCTGGGCCACGACCCAGACCACGTTCCGGCTTCCGACTCCCGGAATGTCCCGATATTCGACGGACATCGCTTGGGTGGCCGCGTCCTGGGCCCAGACAAGCGCCGGGAGAAGCACGAGCGCCCAAAAGACACTCCATCCGAAGAGGGACGAGGGTTTCACCGTTGGCACCAGGGACTTCAGATTTTCGATTATGCCGTGGTTTTTCATGTATGAGCCGTCATTGAACCGTTTCATCGTTCCCTCAATAGTTGTGTGGTAACAGCGGCGCGATGGTCTGACAGGTTCCCCGCAAAATCATCATTTCCTTCGAGTACGTCCCATATTCATGTCGCTGCAACGGACGTTTGAACGACGGTTGATCACAGGCCCCGTCCAAGACGCTATGAAGCATAAGGTGCGCGTCGTCAAATGTCGAATCACCCACACAGCCGCTCAGCACCATCGCCAAGCCCATCGCTGCCAGTCGCATCATCCCTCTTCTCACATGGGCGATTCTTAATGCGTATGATCCCCATGGTCGTGGTCATGTCCGTCGGAAGCGGAAGTCGCCGCAGGCTTTTCTGCGGCCACCGGCGCCGCTTGGGCCGCCGGCTTCTCCGGAGCTACCTCTCCCTTCTCCCCTTTCATCGAATCCGCAACGGGATTGTCTTTTTCCAGTTCTTTCAACGTGGCTTCGGCGCGTGCCAAGACCTGCTCCGCGCTTTTAATGACCTTTTTGGGTACGACTTTTTTTTCTACTTTTTGAACGTCCACAAATTCGTATTCTTCATGAGGATGAGGCGTACTCACGGGGATCAAGCCCCAAAACAACATGATCAGGACAACGCCGGTTCCCGTAAAGGCCGTCAGCAAAAGGGGTTGATCTCGAGGGATCCTGAGAAGATCCCATTTCGAGACGACGTCCTGGAACGACCCCTCGACGGGAGCGGACGCACGAACAAAGCGTTGAGCCAACGCGCCCAAGCCGAACAACCACCCATAGACCAGGACGATCAGGACGATGGTGGCCGGCAAGCCCCACATGACCAATTCCAGGCTGATTTTTTCCGCAATGGGAATTACGATGACGTTGCTTTCAACAAAATGCAACGTGGCATGGACCGCGGATTGGGCCAGGGACTTGATGCCGCTCACGATCATGAACAACAGGGGAAGATAGACGACGGAAAAGATGGCCCAGCGCCCCCACAAGCGCAAGCCCGTTCCCTTGGGCGGGTCCACGCTCAACCGTTCCAGAAAAACGGTCCGGGAGCACAAGCCGAGCGCCCAAATGTCGATGGGTATGGAAAGGACCAGCAAGGCCTCGAGGCCGACACCTTCCCAGGGATGAACGCCGGCCGCCAACATGAGAAATGCAGCCACCATCTTGAGGGGGAAGCCCGTCCAGAAGGCGGGCCACAAGACCAGGAGCCCGAGTTTGGCGTTCGACATGATGATTAATCCAAAAATTCTCTATTCAGAATCGCGGAAACCGTGAAAATCAGAATCATCGCCATAATGGCGATCCAGCTAATCAACGCAATCGGCCGTTTGAAAATATTCCGCTCCGAATTCCTGTCAAGAAAAGGTAGCGCCGCCAGTAACCCCATGAATGCTCCCGGAATCGCGACCGCTCCCAGAAACTGACCGAATTCTCCACCAAAGATTTTTAATCGCAAGAGCTGGAAGAGAAACAGAAAATACCATTCCGGTTCCGGATGATAGTCTCCCGGGTCCGGGGTCGCCTCTTCCAACAACACCACAGGCTCGATAAACGCCAACGAGCAAATGATCAGAAAGACCGTGGCCATGGCCACGATGTCTTTCCAGATTTGTCTGGGGAAGAAATAATCCGTCTTCGCCTTGATTTGTTCGGGAGTCCCACGGAACGGACCGGCCGGTCCGGCTTTCCGGAACAGGAAGAGATGAAGACCTGCCAACCCCATCAACCCCGCGGGCAGAACCATCACGTGAATGACGAAAAACCGGCTCAAGGTCATTTGCCCCGGAGTTGGCCCGCCTTTCAGGAATCGACTCAGGAAATCCCCGATGAGAGGAGTCTTATCCATAATCTCGACACCCACGACCGTGGCCCAATACGCCCGTTGGTCCCAGGGAAGCAAGTAGCCGGTAAAACCGAAGGCCATGACCAGTCCGAAAAGGGCCAGCCCGACCAACCAAATCAATTCCCTGGGCTTCTTATAGGCTCCCCACAAAAACACTTGCGACATATGGGCGAACACCATCACCACCATGGCCGAGGACCCCCAGAAATGGTAACTCAACAGAAACCATCCGTAGTCCACTTCATGAATGATGTACTGCGTGCTTGCATACGCGTGATCGGTGCTCGGGACGTAGTAAAACATCAAGAGAATCCCGGTCACCACCTGCATCACGAAGATGAACAACAAACACGAGCCGAAGGCATACGCCCATCGAGACCCGCCGGGAACGGGCTCATTCAACATTTTGGCCTGAATGGTTTCCAGGCCGACCCGTTCATCGACGAAGTCGACGACTTTCTCAAAGGCGTTGGGGGTATTGTCGCTCATGAGGACGCTACAGCAGTCGAATTTGACCTTTCACTCCGGCCTTGTATTCGACGTCGATGATTTGCACTTCCCCGGCGGCATTGACTTGCATCGGCAGGACGTCGAGCGCCCGCGGGGCCGGACCGTCCAGCACCTTGCCCGCTTCATCATAGATACTTAAATGGCAGGGGCACAGAAAGACGCCATCAGGAAAATTCTTTGTCCTGCGCCACTTGTACCCGCATCCCAAGTGAGGACATTTTCCGGAAAAACCGATGTAGGGTGCCTTGGCCTTATTCACCCACACCATGTCTCCCTTATGGTCATAAAACTTCTTGTCTTTCCCGCCATAGACCGCCTTTTGCACTTCAGGCGTGGCCTTCACGACCCAGATGTTCTTTTCGATCTGCTGTTCGGGCATGAAGGCTTCCTTGAAGCCCCGTGTAAACTTGAACTGGTAGCCGATGTTTTCCTTCTTGATCTTCCGGACGTTCCCGACGGAAAACCAGGAATTGTCAAACGGCTTATACATGGGCTTCATGAGATATTTCAGAACGGGGAACGCCAACGGAAGGGCAATCAACGTCCCGATGGCATGCGTCATGTTCATGAAAAAGCTGCGGCGGGGCATCCCCTGTTCCAGCCGGGGATAGGGCACGAGAATTTCCCCGGGCTCCACGTGGAGACGGTCTTCCAGGTGGGCGATTTCCACGTCATGATGCGTGACGTAGGCATCCCGGTCCAACACGGGACACGCCCTGAATTCCTCCAGAGACCCCCGCAGGACGATTTCTTCTTCATTCGGGATTTCCTGGACCTGGCCGATCGGAACCTGGCGATCCACGCCCTGCCCGTTCCCCTCCCTGACCACCACGTGACTGATCTCAAGGGATAACGGATCGACGATAACCTTGGAAATACTGCCGACTTCCCCGTCGGCACATCTCGCTTTCGCCTTAATTTTCGGTTGCATCAATCAACGGATCCTGAAATAAGATTATTTCATCTTGATAGGCTTCGGTGTATTGACCGAGGCATCTTTCAACGTCGCCAAAAAAGCCACCAGCGCGTCTATTTCTTCATCGAACATCAGGTCTTTATATTTGTCCGGCATCTTGCCTTTCTTGTACTGCTTGTCAAACCCTTCAGCCTTCCAGCTCTTGGGGTCAAGGATTTTTTGCCGGAGAGCTTCAGGCGTCATGAGATTGCCGATGTTGTCCAACTCCGGCCCCCGCTTCTTTCCGCCTTGCCCAAAGAGTTTGTGACAGTTGTAACACTCTTGCAGTTCCCATTGCTCCTTGCCAAGCGCCACCAAGTCACCGGCCGCTGCAGATGAGGCGGGCGCCGCGGCTTCCTCCACGACCTGAACGCCGCCGCCAAGGATTTTCAATTGTTGCTCGATCGAAACGGCACGCTCATTCAAGGCTTTGGCCCGCGCGATCAGTTCTTCCGCTTTGCCTTGCTGAGTCCTCGCCCGGCGTGCTTTCAGCAACTTTTCGATTTTTCCTTTTTCCACTTCAGGGTCGTACTGAGGCAGTCCGCTCGCTCCACCGATGTAAACCCCCGACAGCACCAGATAAAACAACACCAGACCGATGATGGCCTTGATGCCCTCGAGACGACGCAGGGAGGGGGCATCAAGCAGAATGAACACAGCAGCGCCGAGCATGGCATAAATGAAAAACATGACCTGGAAGACGAAGGGGAAATGCGTGGCTTTGGCCACCCCTGCCAGGATAATCCCAAGAAGGACGCCAATGGCGCCTTTTTTGATGATGTTTCGCGTCAGACTTTGCTCAGCCATACCCGCTTCCCACCTCCGTTACTCCGCACCGGCAGGCACCGGAGCCGCTTGCGGGGCCTCGGTTTTTTGCCCGGTGGTTCTTAACGTCACGACAATGGCAAAACTCACCACGATATAAAAGACCAGGGTCACACCCGTAATCCACCAGGCGGAATACGCCAAGGTGGGCGTAAAGGCTTCCGGTGTAAAGTCCGGTACGAGGTTATACACGTGGAAGTACTTTCTCGTGAGGGATCGAACCGTCCCCATCAAGCCCATGGTCCAAATCGCACTGAATGCCAGGAAGATCAGGACGAATTGGGACGCAAAGTCGATCTTGCCCCAGATAATAGTCCCGCTCCTGATGGCCCGATTATAGAGAAAATAGTTCACGACCGTCAGAAAGACCAATGTAAAGGCGGCCGCATTCTTCGCCGGCATCAGCGCCAATTCACTGGCCCACGAGGGCAACTCCAATTCTTCAGTGGCCAAAGCCTGTGTCGCCACAAATCCGTGGGGCGTCATCCAGATGGCGTTGGCGACCACGATCATGAGAAAGCCGACCTTGATCATGGTGAAGGAAGACACCGTAAATCGCAGACCCGGCAGCTTGCTCAAGACCGGCGGCAACCCGATCAGCAGCGCCAGAAAAATCAGCGACTGCCATTCCGGTGGCGGGAACAATTTCCACGCGGCGCCCATGACCAACGGAATCAGAAGGACGGCGACCATGACCATGCCGGATATCCGTACCTGTTCCACCCCTTCAATTCGCTTCATGCTCAACCAGATATAATAATTACTGGCCAGGAAGATCAGGCCGACCATGGCCCCCTGCATTTCAAAAAACATCGACAACTGGTCCGCCATCATGTACGGACAGATGGACGCGTCATAATCGCAGAGTTCGTACGCCAGCAGATACCCCATGAAGGGCAGGAACAGGAGGGCGCCCACGCCGATCATGTTCCCCACGAATCCCATCCAATCGTAGTAAGAACGATCTTCATCCGTCTTGGCTCCCATGTACATGTACGCCGCCACCAAACCTGCAATAAACCCGCCGAACGTCACATTGCCAACCAACCGGTGCAGGTTCAAGGGCATCCAACTGTAATTGGCAACCTTGTCCCACAGACCCGCGCTTTGGACGAACTGAATCAGAGAGACCCCTTCGGCGGATTTGGCGGGCGTATTCATGAACGCCGTAGGACCGTCAATGACGAACAACGTGACCGTACCCACGACGTTCAACAAGACCCCGAGGGCAATGTGCCGGGCTTTCTTTTCACCTTTCAGCGTATCCCAGGAATAAAAATACGTATACAGCACGATGGTCTCCAGAATAAACAGGAGCGGATAGATCACGGCGAAAATCAGGAAAAAATGTTGGATGAGCCAAGTGGTAAAACCGGGATACGTGGCGAGCAGAACAAAAATAAACAGCCCGCCCGTCAGGGCGGTCATACTATACAGGATCACCGTGACTTTGGTGACTTCCTTGGCTAATCGATCATATTTCGGATCCTGGTTTTTATAGCCCAACCATTCCGACACCACGGCGAATATGGGGGCTCCCAGAATAAAGGCGGCAAACAGAATGTGAAGCTGGGCCACGATCCACACCCCGGTCCGATTCCCGGCGTAGGGGAACTCCACAGGTGGGGGAGCCGGAGCCTGGGCATAGGCGACGGCAAGTCCCCCAAGCACAAGTCCGGGCAAAATCACAAGACTGCGGGTTAAGGTCTTCAAGGGTGGTGACCTCCTTCCGGTTTATGCCGCAAAAGAACGTGGGAATCGTCCACGTTACTGGGCAGATTCTTCTCCGGCCGCTTCTCCATTCGGAGCGGCTGCTTCTCCATTCGGAGCCGCCGTTTCTTCGGCCGCAGGGGCCGCTCCCTCTTCAGCCGCCGGAGCCGCCGCTTCTCCATTCGCCGGAGCCGCCTCTTCAGCCGCCGGAGCGCCCGCGGTCCCCTGAGGCACCCATTTCTTTGCCGCAACGTCGTATTCCATGCCTTTCAAGCCGAACGTGGCTTCAAAAGCAATCACCTTCCACCGATCATCCTCGGACAGCTTGGATTTCCAAGCTTTCATCTTGGTTCCCTTGACCCCTTCGGATACGCGCCAGAACCATTGGGAATCAGAGAACAACTTCATGAAGTCACCCTTGCGAAAATCGCGAGCTCCGGCCTTGACGGGCTTTCCGTCTTTGCCGTGACAACTGGCACAATTCACGTCGATATTTTCCGCGCCGGTAAAGATCGCCTTCCCTTGCTCAATAATCTCCGGATTGTTCCAATAGCCGTCCGGCATATGCTTATCGGCATATTCCGGGGGCGCCGGGGGCGGTGGAGCCGGCGGTTTGGCTTCTCCGCAAGCCGACAACGTCAATCCCAGTGCCACAACGGCAACAAGACCCTTCACAATTTGGCATGTATCCTTTTCCATAACCCCCCCTATATTCGCTTTGGTCTGTCAAAAAACGATATGTACGTCAAAACCCCTGCTTTCTTCTTTCTCTGAGAAACCTTCTTACAGCATCACGCCGGAAATTCGTTTCTCCACATCATGCCTTTCGGACAAAATTTCCCTTGGCCTTCTTCCCTCTATCTGCCTACACAACCAGGAAACCGGCTGTCATATTCTTAAGCGCCATGGCCCCCTCGACGAGCCACAACATGGTCATAACGGGATGGGATAGCATGTGACGGGCCGCGTAGAATCGAGTCCGGAATTTGCCACTTCGGAGAGCCTATCCAGATGATCAGTTTTTCCTTTGGAGAGACCACACCTCAATCCTTACACAACCGTTTGAGAGGGAGGAAAATTCTGGGCAAAAAAGGTCGGTGACTTCTAGCACAAGGGGCTTTCCTCTGTCAATAATCTGTAAAGGTTCACTCATTCGTTGACAGAGTAATTTTGAGTGAAGGCGGTCGTGTTGTTTTCCTCCCCTTCGCCCCTCCTGACCAAGGAGGGGAAAGAAGCCCGAGAAAGTGTCAACACATGACTGAACACCGACAATCCCGGACTTGATCCGGGATCCAGGGTCTTTGTCGTCACCGGAAGGGAAACAGAACAGACGCTGGATTCCTGCGTGCGCAGGAATGACAGGAGGGGCTACGGGGAGGAGCCGCTGCTTCGGAGCAGGTCGCGACCCCGCGTGCCAGAACGGACCGAGACGGCACCTCAGAACTTCCACTCCGCCTGCAATTGCAGGCCCTGGTTGACCGGCTGGTCGCCGGCGGGGGCTTGGCGTTGGCCTTCGAGAGTGAGGGTCAGGCCCGAGCCGGCGGTC
>JAJEJG010000017.1 GCA_022828225.1 Nitrospirales bacterium
CTCTCTCTCTCTCGCTCTCTCTCTCTCTCTCTCTCTCTCTCTCTCTCTCTCTCTCTCTCTCTCTCTCTCTCTCTCTCTCTCTCTCTTCATATATCGTGCCACGCGCAGCAGGGTGTTTCTCCTTTGATCGAGTCGGGCCGCGCGATAATCCCGTGTTGTCGTGCTCTGTATCCGTGCGTTATCCGTCGTTGTCATCCGTCCCATTTTCCTCTACTCCTGCATTGACGCTATACGATTTCAAAAGTAGAATCATAAGTCAAGATTCGCGTCGAGTCCGACCGGACGGGTGCGTTGGTCCATCATCACCCGCCGGTCTGCGTCTCAGCTGCATTCCTTCTCATGGGCTTGATAGAATGGCGCATTGCCGAAGAGGGAACGCGGGAGGATACACTCTACCGTTATCCGCTGACGGTGCTGGATCATGCCAGCCGGTATCTGTTGTGGTGTAAGGGCTTACGCCAGCCCTCGACGGCGGCGGTGTATTACAGCTTTCATCCGCTGGGCACCTTGGATGAGCGAACGCTCACGATCACCTCGGCCCGGCAGTGGCATCAACCGGAAACCCCGCAGGCGATGTAAGCCATGTGGCCGGTTTAGTTTGTAAACCATGTCCGGCTTGCACAGGGGTAGAGTACCCGTAAGGCCCACTTTGTCCGGATAGAATCTCCAGAGCAGGAATCGTGTTAAGCCTCGATGACGTGAACGCCGTCCTCACCGAAATGGCACCGGTTTGCGCCGGCGGGTTCATCCAGAAAATTCAGCAACCGGCACCCGATACGGTCATTCTTTTTCTCCGCCGGCCCGGACGCTCTCTTTCGATCTTACTCTCAGCCCATTCCCGATACGGACGGGTGCATATCCTGAGCCAAAAAGTGCCGTCCGTTCCCACGCCGCCGTCGTTCTGTCAATATGCCCGCGCCCATCTCTCGGGAGCGCAAATCCATCGTCTCGCCCAAACCCCTGATGACCGCATCGTGTGGTTCGAACTGAAAAAAGGCGAGCAGGTATTCTTGCTGGTCGTGGCATTGACCGGCCGTTCGGCCAACGTCTTCGTCCTGGATGCGCAAGGCACGGTGCTTCGGTCCCTCAAACCGAGCCGGCAGGCCATTGGGCAACCGTTTACCCTCGCTCCTTGTCCTTGGAGTGGCGACAGTCCGGCGGAAACGTTTTCGCCCATGACTGATGCGGAGAAAATGACTTTCCCCGTTTCCGAACGAATCGAAGCGTCTCATTCCACGTCCGAACTGAACGCGACTCTCGAAGACGAACGTCAACGGCAAATCGCGCACGTCCGCAAATACGTAAAAAAATTGCAGCGACGGATTACGAAATTGACGCAAGATTTTGAAAAAGTCGATGCGTATCGTGCATATGGACGGTACGGCGAGTTGTTGAAGAGCCACGTCCCTGCTCTCGGAAAAGGGCAGAAATACATTACGGTCGTTGACTACTTTGACGACAGGCTTCCGGAGATCACGCTACCGTTAAACCCGGAGAAAGACGGACCCGGGAATCTGAAAGACTATTTCAAAAAGCATGGCAAATATACCGGAGCGCAAAAAAATCTCGTGCCTCGGCTTGATCAGGCCAACAGCGAATTGACGAAATATCGGCAGGACTTGCAAGCCTTGGAGAGTGGCAATTTGGTGAACTCACAAGAAACTGAACCGGTAGCGGCGCTGCCGAAACGGCAGGCCCCGCTGCGTGACCCACAACGTTCCAAGCAAAAACGACAACCTGCTGTTCCCTACCGTGAATTTTCCTCTCAGGAAGGGTACGCCATCCTGGTCGGGAAAACCGCCAAGGATAATGACGCCGTCACCTTCAAGGCAGCCAAGCCCGATGATCTTTGGCTGCATGCCAGGGGAACACCGGGGTCGCACGTGGTCGTCAAGTTGGAAAAGAAGCAACAGGTGCCTCCGGAAACCTTGAAGGACGCGGCGACCCTGGCCTTGTTTTACAGCGATCTGCGAAAAAGCGGAAAAGGCGAAGTCATCTATACCTTGCGAAAAAACGTCAGGAAACCCAAGGGCGCGAAGCCCGGGTCGGTCACCGTGACCCAGGAAAAGAACCTGTGGGTCTTCGTGGATCAGGCCCGTTTGGATCGGCTCAAAGAATCCGGCTAGTACCTTCTACCTCCCCTACCCCTCCTTACAAAGGAGGGGAATATGAATGGAATACCCATCGTTCCCTCCCCTTTGTAAGGGGAGGTCAGGTGGGGTAGAGTCACATGCACAAGAAGCACCGACAACGAACACGGCAAACAAGGAGCACGACATGAACGATGCACTGACGGAAGAAGTACGGACACGGAGAAAGCCGAACTACGACGTGCACCCCCTTATCCTCAACCGGTGGTCGCCCCGTTCGATGACCGGCGAGGAATTATCCGATGATGAGCTCATGCCGCTGTTCGAAGCGGCTCGCTGGGCGCCGTCGTCGAACAATGCGCAACTGTGGCGATTCGTTTATGCAACACGCCGGACGGAGTTCTGGGAGACGTTCGTGGATTTGCTGGCCGAAGGCAACAAGGTATGGGCATCGAAGGCGGCCGCATTGGTCGTCGTCGCCGCCAGGAAGCTCTTTGAACGGAACGATAAACCCGCGGTCACCTATGCCTTCGATGCCGGCGCGGCATGGGAAAATCTGGCCCTGGAAGGAACACGACGAGGGTTTGTCGTACATGGGATGCAAGGATTCGATTACGAGAAGGCCAGAAGCGAACTGCACGTACCCGAAAACTACGACGTCCTGGCCATGATCGCCATCGGGAAACGCGCGCCCAAGGAATCTCTACCCGATCATCTTCAAGAAAGAGAGCAGCCGAACGACCGGCGGCCATTGGCTGAAATCATCGTGGCCGGCCGGTTCGGAAAAGAAGAACATCCTTGAAACCGGTTCACTTTCTGACAAGAATGTTCATTGTTGCCATTTGCCTTGACATTTAAATTCCATTCCGATATAAGCCTTCAACCATAAGACGGCGCGGTGGGAAAACGAGGAAGTTTTCCTTGCCGGCCTTAAACAATGAGCAAGGACATTGACGTCCTTTTGGTTTGTGGTTCAGACCAGAAGGGCGTTTTTTTTGTCCATTTCATTGTTGGCGACAAAAAAGTGACAAACGGATGAACATGACGTCTCGTCCTACTGAAGGAAACGACGGTGTTTCCCGCATTGCCGAAGCAGGAACATTTTGGGGTGCCTGTAAAAGACAATCTTGCAAAATCGACTCGAAAAGGAACCATATCCATGAATATATGCAAACAAAGCACGTTCACTATCGTTTTCTTCGCGATGCTCTTGATCGCATTGCCCGCGTTCGCCGGTCCGAAACTCGAATTCGGTGATGACAAATGGATGAGTATCGGCGCCGGAGCACGAGTCCATTTCTTCGCACAGGAGGATGGCGCCGCGGATGGAGAGAATTGGAGCAAGCATTTCGGGTTGGAGAATATGCGGCTCTACGTCAACGGGCAATTCCACAAGTACCTGAAGATCGAATTCAACACGGACTGTACCAATTGCCTCGGCGACAACAGCAGCGGCACGATGATCGTCTTGGACGCCATCGGCAAATTCGAGTTCAATCAGTACGTCAACATCTGGGGCGGACGGCAGTTGGTCCCGTCGGACCGCGCCGAACTTGACGGGCCGTATTTCCAAAATACCTTCGACTTCAATAAAACACCGTTTTACCCGTCGGATTTCGGCAATTTTGTAGCGGGCCGGTTCGGCCGCGACGACGGGATAAACCTCTGGGGAGCCTTTTTCGAGGACAAGCGGCTGACCTACGTCGTGGGTGTATTTGACGGAGTCGATCACTCGGGTATGGCCGGACGTCCGAATACGGGGGACAACCTGCTCTGGGCCGGTCGTTTCAGTTACAACTTCTGGAACGTGGAAAAAAACCCGGGGTATTACACCAGCAGCACGTATTACGGTAAAGGGGGAGACATCCTGACGCTGGCTTTCGCTATACAACACCACGAAGACGGGGCCGGCACAGCCGCCAATCAATCGGATTTCACCGGCTACAGTACCGATCTCCTGATGGAAAAAGTCCTTCCGAACAAGGGCGTCCTGACCTTCGAAGGAGAATACAAAGTGTTTGATACCGGTCTGACGCAGGCTGCATTAACCGCCGATAACTGCTTTTGCCTCTTCGACGGAGATTCCTGGACGGCAACGGGGTTGTACCTTTTTCCCCAAAAACTGGGGATCGGCCAATTGCAGCCTTATGTCCGGTATACGGCGAATAATCCGGACTTCAGCACCAGCCGGAGTGAAATCGAATTCGGAACGAATTACATCATCGACGGGCACAACGCCAAAATCGCACTATTCTATCAATATGGCGATATTGCCACAAAAGGACGCGTATGGACGCCAGGTGTTACCGGTGACGACGTAGGTGTCATCAAGCTGGCCCTGCAGTGGCAGATCTAACGATCAACCAACTATGTAACAACGTGACAAACCAACATTCCATGATATTTTGAAGGAGACGCAAAACATGAATTCACCAAAAGAACTCATTTCCGAAACCATGAACAACAAGGCAGAGAGCCCGCTCGACCAAACGCCCGAGAAAAGCCGGCGCCAATTTTTCACGGACGCCGGGAAGACCGCGGCGGGATTCGGCGTCGCGGCGCTCTTGGGCAACCTGGGGAATTACGCGCTGTCCTATGCCGCGGGCAAAGACCCCATCAAGATCGGCATCCTCCATTCGTTGAGCGGCACGATGGCCATCAGCGAAGTTTCATTGCGGGACGTCGTGCTGATGGCTGTCGAGGAAATCAACGCCGCGGGCGGCGTTCTCGGCAGGATGATCGAACCCGTCATCGTCGATCCCGCGTCGAATTGGGATCTGTTCGCGGAAAAGGCCAAACAACTCCTCCTGGTCGATAAGGTGTCCGTCGTGTTCGGGTGTTGGACGTCCGTGAGTCGCAAGTCCGTGCTTCCGGTGTTTGAAAGCAACAACGGATTGCTTTTTTATCCCGTGCAATACGAAGGGGAAGAATGTTCGCGCAACGTGTTCTATACCGGGGCCGCAGTCAACCAGCAGGCCGTTCCCGCGGTCGAGTATCTGATGAGCGAAGAAGGCGGCGGATACAAGAAATTCTACCTTTTGGGAACGGATTACGTGTATCCCAGAACCACGAATAAAATCCTGCGGGCGATGTTGCTCGCCAAGGGCGTCCCCGCTTCGGACATCGGCGAAGAATACACCCCGTTCCACCACCAGGATTACCAAACCATTGTCAGTAAAATCCGCCAATTTTCCCGTCGCGGAGACGCGGCCGTGATCAGCACGATCAACGGTGACAGCAACGTGCCGTTCTACAAGGAATTCGCCAATCAGGGCCTCAGGTCCGAAGACGTGCCCATCATGGCCTTCAGTGTGGCCGAGGACGAACTCCGCAGCATGGACACCACCGCGCTGGTCGGGCACTTGACGGCCTGGAATTACTTCCAAAGCATCGAGTCCGCCGGCAACAAGAAGTTCGTGAGCGACTTCAAATCCTATTGCAAGAAAAACGGCTTGCCCGGCGGCGCGCAACGGGTCACGGACGATCCGATCGAAGCCGCGTATTTTGGCGTGCACGTCTGGAAACAAGCCGTGGAAAAAGCCGGGCGCACGGACGTGGACGCCGTGCGAAAAGCCGTGTACGGATTGGAGTTCGACGCACCCGGCGGCAAGAAAAAGATGGATGCGGTCAACCATCACACCCACAAGCCCGTGCTCATCGGGGAAATTCGCAAAGACGGACAATTTGCGATCATTTCTCAAACCGATCTGGTCAGGCCGGAGCCCTGGAGCGAATATACCAATCCGGAAAAAGGTTGTGACTGGGTCAATCACAAGGGTACCTACAAGAAAGCTTGAGACGTTGCGGGCTCGGGACCGGCCTTCGATCCCGAGCCCGCGCTCTTGCTCACGGCAAACCCGAACGTCAGATTAGCTCATTCATGAGACGCCGCATCACCAGACGATCGCTCATCCCTATTATGTCCGCGTGGCTTCTCCTTTTCTTGGGGACCCCGTTGAGCCTCGCAACGGCGCAGGATGGGCCGACGCCGGTACCCGTGGTCATGACGACCCAGAAAGCCATGACCGCGCTGCAGGAAGGCCCATGGCCCGACAAGAAACTGGCGACCGATTTCCTGTTGAAAAACGGGGATCCCTCCCTGCTCCCTCAACTTGAAGAACTTCGCTCGAACACGAACCGGCGCGTTCGCAGGCTGATCAAACCCGTCCTCAACCTGCTCAAAAACAAAGCCGGTCTCGCGAGTCCCGACAAAGAAGACCGTCGCGCCGCGGCTCGAGATCTCGGGGCACGCGGCACGCCGGAAGCGTTGCCGGTTCTCAAGGAAGCCTTGTCCGATGAAAAGGAGCATTGGGTTCGATACGACCTGGAAGAGGCCATACAGTTACTCAACCTGGAGAATGCCGACCCTCAAGTCAAATTTTCGGCCATTCAGAAGTTGGGAGACATGCGCAGCAGCGCGGCCCTGCCGATTTTGCAGGACCTGACAAAACAACAGGCCGACAACCTCGAACAGCAAACGCTCAAGGACGAAGCGGAAAAAGCCAGTCGCCTGATACAAAAATGGCAGGACGTGACCCGCGGCATCGAAATGCTGCTGCAAGGCCTGAGTCTGGGGTCCATCCTCCTCCTCATGGCCTTGGGGCTGGCCATCGTGTTCGGTCTCATGGGCGTCATCAATATGGCACATGGGGAAATGATGATGATCGGAGCCTATGCCACGTTCGTGGTTCAGGAAACGTTCAGGATGTACCTTGGCGAACACCTCTTCGATTATTATTTCTTCTTTGCCCTCCCCTGCGCCTTTTTCGTCGCGGCCTTCATCGGTTGGATCCTGGAAGGCACGCTCATCCGGTTCCTCTACGGCAGGCCCCTCGAGACGTTGCTCGCCACCTGGGGCGTCGGGCTCGTCATGATTCAAACCGCCCGTCTCATCTTCGGCGATCTCACGGCAGTCCAGGCTCCGAGCTGGCTCAGAGGCAGCGCACAGGTCGTCGTCGGCGTGCAACTGCCTTACAACCGGCTGTTCATCATCCTGCTGGCCCTGTTCAGCGTCGCCGGCATCTATTTACTATTGTTTCGCACGGGCATCGGCCTGCGGGTACGCGCCGTTTTACAGAATCGCGATATGAGCGCCTGCCTGGGCATCCCGACCAGGAAGCTGGACGCCTATACCTTTGCCTTCGGCTCAGGGCTGGCGGGCTTGGCCGGCAGCGCCCTCACCATGGTCGGGAACGTCGATCCGGAACTCGGACGGAATTACATCGTGGACTCATTCATGGTCGTTGTCGCCGGCGGAGTCGGAAAACTCGCCGGGACGATCACCGCCGCGTTCGGCATCGGCACGCTCAACAAACTCCTGGAACCCAGTTTCGGCGCCGTGTACGGGAAGGTGATCATCCTCGTGCTCATCATTCTCTTCCTCCAGATCCGGCCTTCCGGTCTCTTTGCGTTGAAGGGACGCCACCTTGACTCCTGAACGCTCCATCACGTCACGCCTCACAGCCGTAGCCGCTCACGCGGGAGCGGGTCCCGCGTTCTGGATCGTGGGAGCGATCCTGTTCGCGGGGGTGCCTTTGCTCAATGCGCTGCCTGCCGATTCTTTTTTTCACGTGTCCGACTTTACCCTGAACCTGTTGGGGAAGTTTTTTGCATTCGCCATTCTGGCACTGGGGATCGATCTGATTTGGGGCTACACCGGCGTTTTGAGTTTGGGCCACGGCGTGTTTTTCGGCCTGGGAGCCTATGCCATGGGCATGCACCTGATGCTGGGGATCGGAACGGAGGGCGTCTATGGGAATGCTCTTCCCGACTTCATGGTGTGGAACCAGGTCGAAGAACTTCCCTGGTTTTGGAAACCGTTTTACAGCCTGCCGTTTTCATTGGCCGCCATTGTCCTGGTGCCGATGGCCGCCGCGGCAATTTTCGGGTACTTCGTGTTCCGCAGCCGGATTCGCGGCGTCTATTTTTCCATTATCACGCAAGCACTCGCACTCGTCGCCTGGCTGGTCTTCAATCGCAATGAAACCAACCTGGGCGGGACAAACGGGTTGACCGACTTCAAGCATATTCAGGGATTTTCCTTGAACGACCCCTCCACCCAGCTTGTCATGTACATGGTGACCATCCTGTTCCTGGGCCTGGCCTACGCGCTCTGCCGGTGGATTACCCAATCCCGGGCAGGACGCGTACTCATCGCCATTCGCGATTGCGAACAGCGCGTGTTTTTTTCCGGGTACTCGCCCGCGAATTACAAGTTGTTCGTCTTTGTGATCTCCGCCGGGTTGGCCGGCCTCGCCGGCGCGCTCTACGTCCCGCAAGTCGGAATCATCACGCCCAACCAAATCGGCGTACTGCCATCGATCGAGATGGTGATCTGGGTGGCCGTGGGCGGACGGGGAACCCTGTCAGGTGCCATTATCGGAGCCGCGGGCGTCAACTTCATGCGCAGTACGCTGACCAATCATTTCCCCGAACTCTGGCCTTTTTTCCTTGGCGGCCTGTTCATCGCCGTGGTCATGTTTTTTCCGAAAGGAATCGTGGGATTACTCAGGAAGGCGTCAGCCATGCTGCCTTCCAGAAAGTCGAAAGTCGAAAACGCGGCCGCAACCGATTGATCAGGTGATTCACGCCATGAACGAAAGTATTTCAATCCCCAGAGACATTGCCGGTGAACGAAAGGTCATCGGCTCCCGGCACCAACGGTCGATCATTTATCTCGACAACGTGACGGTTGATTTCGACGGGTTCAAGGCCTTGAATCAACTGAACCTGATCGTGGACTACCACGAGCTTCGTGTGGTGATCGGTCCCAACGGCGCGGGCAAAAGCACGTTGCTGGACGTGATCTCCGGCAAAGTCCAGCCGGCATCCGGGCGCGTGGTCTTCGGTCAGGCGACGGACCTGATCGGCCTCAGGGAAAATCAGATCGCGGCGTTGGGCATCGGCCGAAAATTCCAAACCCCCTCGGTCTATACCACCCTCCCCGTGTGGGACAACCTCGACCTGTCGCTCCATCGAAAAAACAAGGGATTCGTCGCCACCCTGTTATCAAAACTGAATTCGGAAGAATCGGATAAGATCGCCCAGACCCTGGAGGCCATCGGGTTGACGAAGAAAGCCCGGGTGCTGGCCGGCCAACTGTCGCACGGCGAAAAGCAATGGCTGGAAATCGGCATGGTCCTCCTCCAGGACCCCGAACTGCTCCTCATCGATGAACCCGTGGCGGGCATGACGGAACAGGAAACGGAAAAAACCGGCGAACTGCTGAAATCCCTCACGGACAAGCATTCCCTTATCGTGATCGAGCATGATATGGAGTTTGTCAGACAAATTGCGAAAATGGTGACTGTCCTGCATGAAGGCACCGTATTGTGCGAAGGATTCGTGGAGGACATCCAAAACGATCCTCGCGTGATCGAAATTTATCTTGGACGACAAAAAGAAGCCGATGCTCCGGTGTGACGCACTCAACGTGTTTTATGGGGAAAGCCATATCCTGCGGGATATTTCCATCGACGTGCCCGCGGGTCAGGTCGTGTGCCTCATGGGACGGAACGGCGTGGGCAAGACCACGCTTTTGAAAACCATCATGGGTTTACTCAAACCTCAGACCGGCCACGTGTACCTGCACGACGAAGAGGTTACCGAAACGTCTCCGGATCAACGAGTGCGCCGGGGCATTGCCTACGTGCCCCAAGGCCGGGAACTGTTTCCGCATCTGACGGTCGAAGAGAATCTCCGTTTGGGTTTTGAAGCCCGGCAAGGCCCCCGGGACTCCCGAACCGCGGAGTCGGCCTATGATGAAGTCTATACGCTGTTCCCGGCTCTGCCGGCACTGCTCGGCCGTCCGGGAGGGGTCCTCAGCGGCGGGCAACAGCAACAGGTCGCCATTGCCAGGGCCCTGTTGACGCAACCCAAACTGCTGCTGTTGGATGAGCCCACGGAAGGAATCCAGCCATCGATCGTCATCGACATCGAGCGCGTCATCGAAGGCTTTAAAAATCAACGCCGGTTCGCTATCTTGTTGGTGGAACAATACTTTGAATTTGCAGCCCGGCTGGCCGATACGGTTGTGCTCATGGCCAAAGGCGCCGTCGTGGCATCGGGCCCCGTCTCCGAACTGACGGAAGAAATCGTCCAACAACACCTGGTGGTATAAACGATGCACCTAAGCCCGAGAGAACAAGAAAAACTCCTGATTTACGTCGCGGGACAACTTGCGAAGGACCGCAAGGCCCGAGGACTCAAGTTAAACCACCCCGAGGCGGTGGCATACATTACCGCCGCCATACTGGAAGGCATTAGGGACGGCCGCTCCGTCTCGGACCTGATGAGTTATGGAGCCACCCTGTTGACCAGGGAAGACGTCATGCCCGGCGTGCCCGACATGTTGCCGGAGATTCAAGTGGAAGGCACCTTTCCCGATGGGACGAAACTGGTCACCGTGCACAATCCCATCCGATGAGGCAGCAGGCACCATGTCCAATCCGAAAACGACGCGTGTTCGACCAACACGTTCTTCCTGACTACCGGATGTATTCATTACCGATGGAGCCTTGATAATGGCGAAACGACAGCCCGCTAAAAAATCGCCCTCTCCGAAGAAACCGGAACGGTCCCGAGCCGCGGCTGCGGCAAAGAGCCCCAAAGTTTCCAAGGCGAAGAAAGCCGCGCGAAAGACCGTTCGTGCGACCGAACAGGCGCCTCTCATTCCCGGTGAAATCGTATTGGCCACGGGTGACGTCGTCGCCTTGGCCGATCGTCCGACTCTGGCCCTGACGGTGACGAACCATGGCGACCGGCCCATTCAGGTGGGCTCTCATTGCCACTTTTTTGAAGTGAATCGCGCCTTGCGGTTTTCCCGGGAACGGGCCTTCGGCTTTCGCCTGAACATCCCGGCAGGCACCGCAGTAAGATTCGAACCTGGAGAAGAGAAACGGGTCACGCTCGTGGCCTTTGGAGGAAACCGGATTGCCCATGGCATCAACGGCTTGACCAATGGCGCGCTCGATAATGCCCGGGGCAAAGCCCAAGCGCTCAAACGCGCCGCCAAATTGGGATTTTGCGAAGAAGGGAAGGCCCGATGAAGATACCGCGCCGTCAATACGTGGATTTGTTCGGTCCTACCGTGGGCGATCGCATCCGCCTGGCAGATACCGAATTGCTCGTGGAAGTCGAACAGGACCTGACGACCCCCGGAGAAGAAGCCAAGTTCGGAGGAGGGAAAGTCATTCGGGACGGGATGGGACAATCCCCGACTGCGACGCGAGCCGGCGGCTCATTGGACGTCGTCATTACGAACGCGGTCATCCTCGACTACTGGGGCATCGTCAAAGCGGATATCGGCATCCGTGACGGACGCATCGTCGCCATCGGGAAAGCCGGCAACCCGGACCTCATGTCGGGGGTCTCGCCGGGCATGACGATCGGTCCGGGCACGGAAGTCATCGCAGGGGAAGGCAAAATCGTGACGGCCGGCGGCGTTGAAAGCCACGTGCATTTCATTTGCCCGCAACTGATTCGGGAAGCCTTGTCCTCGGGGATGACTACCCTGCTGGGAGGCGGAACGGGACCGGCCACCGGCACGAACGCCACGACCTGCACTCCCGGCTCCTGGAATATCGGTCGCATGCTGGAGAGTGCGGATGAGTTCCCGGTCAATCTCGGTTTTCTCGGAAAAGGCAACGCCTCGCTTCCCGAGGCGTTGGTCGAACAAGTGGAAGCGGGTGCGATCGGCCTGAAACTGCACGAAGATTGGGGCACGACGCCGGCCGCCATCTCGACGTGTCTCGACGTTGCGGATGACCATGACGTACAAGTCGCCATTCACACGGACACCTTGAACGAGGCGGGCTTCGTGGACGACAGCATTCGCGCATTCGGCGGACGCACGATTCATACCTTTCATACCGAAGGAGCGGGAGGCGGCCATGCCCCGGACATCATCCGCGTCTGCGGGGAATCGAACGTCCTGCCGTCCTCCACCAATCCAAGCATGCCGTTTACCGTGAATACCATTGACGAACACCTCGATATGCTCATGGTCTGTCATCACTTGAGCCCCCGTGTCCCTGAAGACATTGCCTTTGCCGAATCGCGCATTCGTGGAGAAACCATTGCGGCCGAAGACATCCTTCACGACATGGGGGCCATCAGTATCATGTCATCGGACTCGCAAGCCATGGGCCGCATCGGTGAAGTGATTACACGGACGTGGCAGACCGCGCACAAAATGAAAGTCCAACGAGGACACCTGAGCCCACGGGGCGTTCACGCTGTCACGAAACAACATGACAACTTCCGGGCAAAACGCTACATCGCCAAATACACCATCAATCCGGCCATCACGCACGGCATCTCCTCGGAAGTGGGATCGGTGGAAGTCGGTAAGCTGGCCGACATGGTGATCTGGAACCCGGCCTTCTTCGGGGTCAAGCCGGACCTTGTGGTCAAGGGAGGCTTTTTGGTGGAAGCCGCCATGGGCGACCCCAATGCCTCCATCCCCACGCCGCAACCGGTGTTGAGTCGCCCCATGTTCGGGGCCTGGGGGAAGGCTCTCTTCAGCACGAGCGTGACGTTTCTGTCGCAGGCCGGGATTGACCACCGGATTCCCGAACAGCTCGGTTTGCAAAAACGAATCGTCGCCGTGCGGAACTGTCGACGTATCGGCAAACGCGACCTGAAACTGAATGACGCCACGCCAGACATCGAAGTGGATGCCGAAACCTACGTGGTGAAAGCCGATGGACAACGGTTGACCTGCGAACCCATGGCAATTCTGCCGATGGCGCAGCGATACTTTCTATTCTAGTGTTCCGGTCATGATCTCAAGTTGACGAACATCCCAATGGACACGCACCTGCTCCTTCAAGGGTTCCGCTATCTCGATACGTTTTTCCCGTCCGGCGGGTTCGCCTTTTCCTCGGGCTTGGAAACCGCCGTTCAGGAAGGCCACGTCCGAACCACCGACGACTTGAATCGATACGTCGCGGATTTCTTCCGGCGGGGATTGGGGACATGCGAAGCCGTTGCCCTGGCCCAAGCCTACCAGGCTTCCCGCAAGAGGGATGTCGATGGCGTGATCCAAACCGATGACGCCCTCGAGGCGATGAAATTATGCCGCGAAACACGGGCGGCCAGTCGTCAAATGGGACGCAGCCTGTTACACCATGCCATTCCCCCGCAAGACGGCACGGGAATCCTCGAAGAGTTTTCCACGGCTGTCTATTCGGGACGTTCCCCCGGTCACTTGGCCGTGACCTTCGGAGTCGTGTTCCAAACAATCGGGTGGGATCAACAACAGACAATCGCCGGGTTCCTGTACCAGGCCGGCGTCGGGTTCGTGTCAGCTTCATACAAATTACTGCCTGTCGGCCAGCGGGAAGGCCAGCGATTGCTGGAATCGTGGGTCCCCCTGATCGAAGAACTCAGCCGAACCGTTGACACCAGTATGCCCCTGATGTCCTGGACGCCGATCCAGGAAATCTACGCCATGCGGCATTCACAATTAACGTCCAGGCTGTTCAGGTCATAACGCCATGCATCTCATCGAAAATTTACCGGAAGGCGGAACGCCCATCACGCGATCGGGGAACGTGACCGTCATTGGCATCGGGGGGCCCGTCGGTTCCGGCAAAACGGCCCTCGTCGAATCCTTATCCCGCGCGCTGCAATCCCGCATGCAAATTGCGGTCGTTACGAATGACATTTTTACGAAAGAGGACGCCGAGTTTCTGACCAGGCGAGGTGTGTTGCCCGAGGAACGGATTCTCGGCGTTGAAACCGGAGGCTGCCCCCATACGGCCGTGCGTGAAGACGCCTCCCATAATCAAAGCGCCATTGAGGAACTGATCAACCGCATTCCCGGTTTGGAACTGGTCTTTCTGGAAAGCGGGGGCGACAACCTGGCGGCTACCTTCAGCCCCGACTTGGTGGATGACGTCATCTACGTCATCGACGTGGCGGCCGGAGATAAAATTCCTCGAAAAGGCGGTCCGGCCATCACGCGGTCCGGACTGCTCGTCATCAACAAAATCGACCTGGCTCCGCACGTCGGCGCCGACCTCGCCGTGATCGACCGGGACAGCCGCCTCATGCGAGGTGAACGACCGTTCGTATTCACCAACCTGCACTCGGGAGAAGGACTCGACCGAGTGGCGGAATGGGTGGAACGCCACGTTCGTTCGCGCGCCTCAAGCTGACGACTCATGCGCCGGCAACGCGTTCTTCAGGCTGAAAAGCCTCCCCTGCCGTTTCAGTCACATCCATCTTCCGATACGGAACGTTCTCATACGCAAAAAGGTGAACTGTTCCTCGAATGCGCAAAACGGAACGGCAAAACCGTCTTCACCCGGTCACGCTGTTCGTACCCCTGGTATTTTTTCCAGCCCCTGTATCTTGACCACACGGGTTGCGCCACGACGTTCCTCACGAATCCGTCCGGAGGTCTGGCCGGAGGAGATACATGCTCGCTCATGGCAACGTTGGAACAAGACTCACACGTGCTCTTTACGACCCCGTCAGCCACCAAGGTCTATCGAACACTCGAGAAACCCGCAGTCCAGTCAGTCGAACTGAACGTCGGAGCCAACGCCATCTGTGAATGGATGCCCGAACCCACCATTCCATTCGCCGGCTCGTCGTTTGAACAAACGATTACCGTCCGGCTTGAAACAGGTGCGTCTCTTATTCTCTGGGATGCCCTGGCAGCCGGGCGGATCGTTCGGGGAGAACGGTGGCAGTTTTCCTCGTTTGCGAACCGGATCAGGATCCTGCTTCCGGACGGGAGATCCCTCGAAGAGCGGTATCGCCTTTCACCGGACCGCGACAATCCTTGTCTCCCATTCAACCGGGCATGGAATTACACGGGGTCGTTCTTCATCGTGAACGATCAGGTACCGGGGTCAACATGGGAACGAATAAAGCAGGACATGACCACGGTGATCGAAAGCCAAACCGGCGAGGTCTTGGGAGGCGTATCGGAACCGTCAATCCCGGGCCTGGCAGTGAAAGTGCTGACGCGCTCGGCACCAAAACTCAATGCCATGTTGGAACGACTCTGGCACGTCGCAAGAATGGGCCTCTTCAACGAGACAATCCCGGCGCTGCGACGCTACTAGGATCCTCCAACAGAAAATTTGTTCATTGTAATGCAAATAAAATAGCGGTGTAGATTAACGGCTGTCCTGTCTAGCATCAAAAAATATGATAAAAAACGCCATCTATCTCAGCACTGTAATCTACTAGGGGAGTACAGTTCGAAAGGTCAGCGACACCCGAAGTCTTCTGTCACGCCAATCGCCGTTGACACAGCGTTCACGCTTGCGCCGTGGGATACCATGTAACCAGCGGTCCCGAGCCTCGCCGACCAGTACGAGAGCGGAGCCTTCCTCTAGTAAAATCTGTTTAGTCTCATCCTTGGTTCCACCAAGTGGCCGAAAATCCATCTTCCAAGCATCGCCAAGTGAAATCGTCGCAATGGCTTTACCGAAGCATTTCCGATCAACGTGCATGGCGATACCTTGGCCTGCCTCATATTCGTTTACGATGGCCTGATCCGGCACATCGTCGAACAATTCTGTTTCATGATATAAGCGCTTGGCTATATCGTCGAGCCAGGGAAGCAGAGGCCCGATATGCATGTCTCTTGCAATATTCTTGGCACGGTAGTCGTAACGCCAGCCATAATGTTGCACCCGACGCTCCAAGTCGTACATCCAGTTGGATTCGGAAATACGGTCAAGCGCATCATCCTGTTGAATGCGCGTCAGAAATTCAGGTAGATAGTGCAGTCCTGAAATCTCAGGGATTGTAGATGTTCACTAATTCGTTGACAGAATGTAGGGTCACTCATCCCATCATCTGGAGGCGAACCCATGCGACACAATACTCAGGATAAGACCCTCTACCGCAATTATGTCCGGAAGTGGAAATTGCTCATTCAGGAGTACGAGTTGGTCAAACAGAAACGGCATCCCAAATTCCGCTTTGCCGCCGACTTCTACCGGTTTCATCAGACCCACCGACAGACCTTCTTCAAGTATTATCACCGGTTCCACCAGCAGGGAACAGACGAGGCCCTGGTCCCCCAGCGTCGCGGCCCGAAGTGGAAAAGTCGGCGGGTCTACGGGTATATTGAGCAGCAAGTCCTCCAACAGCGGCGGCAGGGCGTCAACCGCTATGAGATTTGCCAACTCCTGGCCCCGAAACTCAAGCACCTGACCCCGTCGCCGAGTACGGTGTATCGGATTACGCAACGGTATGGGCTGCACCGCTTAACGCCCAAACTGCAACAGGAGAAACGCCGCATTGTGAAGCAGAAGGCCGGCGAATTAGGGCATCTGGACTGCCATTACTTGAGCAAGGATCTCATTGCGACCGATCCCACGCGCTATTATCTGGTGTGCGTGATCGACGCCTGTACCCGGCTGGCTTGGGCGGAGGTAGTGCCCGATCTGAAGAGTCTGACGGTGATGTTCAGTGCCTTGAAGAGCTTCAATCTGTTAAACCAGCGCTATCAGCTCCAGTTTGCGGAGGTCTTAACCGACAATGGCTCGGAGTTCGCGGCCCCGCGCACCAAAGATACCCACCCGTTTGAACGGATGCTGCTGGAGTTGGGGGTTAAGCATCGCTATACCCGACCCTACCGCCCACAGACGAACGGGAAGGTGGAACGGTTCTGGCGGACCTTGAACGAGGACCTGATCGACGGGACCACGTTTGCCAGCTTAGCGGAGTTTCAGGACGAATTGGAGCAATACTTGCTCTACTACAATGAGGTGCGCCCGCATCAGGCGTTGGAGGGGAAAACCCCGAAACA
>JAJEJG010000011.1 GCA_022828225.1 Nitrospirales bacterium
ACTGCGCCATCCCTTTCTGCCCCATCACTTTCGTCAGCGCCGAGGTCAGCGTCGTCTTCCCATGGTCCACGTGCCCGATCGTCCCCACGTTCACGTGCGGCTTCTTCCGATCAAATTTCGCCTTCGCCATCTGCTCCTCCCTCTTCGATTCCGAATCTATTGAGGCTATGCGAGAAATAAACGATCATCACCCCTCTCGCCCTCCTGCCTCCGAAAACAAAACGTCCCGCTATTCTCCACGTTGCTTACTGACAATCTGATCTGCCAGTTGCTTCGGAACGGGCTCGTATTCCGCAAATTCCATTGAATAGGTGGCACGCCCCTGCGTCTTCGAGCGCAGACTCGTGGCATACCCGAACATTTCTCCGAGTGGAACCATGGCCTCCACGGCTTGCGAGCCGACTCGGGCCTTGATGCCCTGCACTTTCCCGCGCCTGGAATTCAGATCGCCGATCACGTCGCCCATAAAATCCTGGGGGACCAGAACCTCCACTTTCATGACCGGCTCGAGGAGGATCGGGTTGGCCCTGCGACAGGCATCCTCAAAGGCCATCGATGCCGCAATCTTAAAACCCATTTCACTGGAATCGACTTCATGAAAGGACCCGTCGAACAACGTCACCCGAACGTCCCGCATGGCATATCCGGCCACCACGCCGGACTCCATCCGCTCCCGCACTCCTTTTTCCACCGCCGGGATATATTCACGGGGAATGATACCACCGACAATCTTGTTGACGAACTCCAGCCCCACGCCGGGCTCGGACGGTTCGACCCGCAATACCACGTGCCCATACTGCCCCCGCCCACCGGATTGCTTGATATATTTTCCTTCGGCTTCCCCGGAACCGCGTATCGTTTCACGGTAGGCCACCTCGGGCTTGCCGACGTTCGCCGACACCTTAAATTCCCTGACGAGCCTATCGACGATGATTTCCAGATGCAGTTCCCCCATTCCGGAAATAATCGTCTGCCCGGTCTCATCATCGGTTTGCACGCGAAAGGACGGATCTTCCTGCGACAATTTTTCCAAAGAAAAACCAAGTTTCTCAAGATCCTGTTTGGTCTTCGGTTCCACTGCCATGGAAATGACGGGTTCGGGAAATTTAATGACCTCCAAGAGGACCGGACGCTTTTCGTAGGATAACGTATCGCCTGTTCTCGCACCCTTCATGCCCACCGCAGCGGCAATGTCACCGGCATAGACCACGTCAATGTCTTCCCGCTTGTTCGCGTGCATCTTGAGCAAACGCCCGATCCGCTCCCGCTTGCCCTGGGTGACGTTATACACGTACGAACCCGTTTCCAGGCTACCGGAATAGACGCGAAAATACGTAAGTTGCCCGGCAAAAGGATCGGCCATGATCTTGAAGGCCAATGCCGAAAACGGCTCGTCATCGCTGGCCGGACAACTCATCTTTTCACCACTGGACGGATCGACCCCTTCCACTTCAGGAACGTCCAAGGGCGAAGGCAGGAAATCAACAACGGCGTCCAGCAACGGCTGCACCCCCTTATTCTTGAAGGCCGACCCGCATAACACCGGCGTCATTCGCATTTGATTGGTCCCCGTACGCACGGCACGCTTGATATCCTCCGGCTTCAACGGATCACCGTTCAGGTATTGCTCCAGCACCGCTTCATCAAATTCGGCCACGGCCTCGATCATTTTGTCCCGGTATTCCTGAGCCGTCGGCAGAAGATCCGGCGACACGTCTTCGACGACGTAATCCGCGCCAAGCGTTTCATCGTTAAAGAGGTAGGACTTCATCGAGACAAGATCGATGACGCCTCGAAAATCCGCTTCTTTTCCGATGGGCAACTGGACCGCGACCGGATTCGCTTCCAAACGATCGACGATGCTTTGAACGCTGGCCGAAAAGTCGGCACCCACCCGGTCCATTTTATTCAGGAAGGCAATGCGAGGGACCCGATATTTATCGGCCTGACGCCAAACCGTTTCAGATTGCGGCTCGACTCCCTGCACCGAATCAAACACGGCCACGGCTCCGTCCAACACCCGAAGAGACCGCTCGACTTCAACCGTAAAGTCCACGTGTCCCGGCGTGTCGATGATGTTGACACGGTGGTCGTTCCAGAAACACGTGGTCGCCGCAGACGTAATCGTAATGCCTCGCTCCCGCTCCTGATCCATCCAGTCCATTTGAGCCGCGCCTTCGTGCACTTCACCCATCCGGTGAGAGACGCCGGTATAATACAGGATGCGCTCGGTCGTCGTCGTTTTCCCGGCATCAATATGAGCCATGATACCGATATTTCGAGTGCGCTCTAATGGGTATTCCCTGGACACCGTTCCTCCGGACACAATCAGACTGTAACAACGCTCCCAAACTCCCAATCCGAGAGCGGATCGAAAAAAATATACGCGTGGAGGGTGATTCGACTACAGCAACAAGAAACCGCTACCAACGGTAATGGGCAAACGCACGATTCGCTTCGGCCATCCTGTGCGTTTCATCGCGTTTCTTGACCGCAACCCCGGTATTATTGGCAGCATCAAGCAACTCGGCGGCAAGCTTGTCTTGCATACTCTTTCCCGTTCGAGACTGGGCACTGCGCTTAATCCATCGAAAGGCCAAGGCAATCTGCCGGACGGGCCTGATCTCGACGGGGACTTGATACGACGCACCACCCACCCGTCTCGATTTCACTTCCACCATCGGCTTGACGTTGCCAAGCGCAGAATGAAACACCTTTAAAGGATCACTCCCCGTCTTTTGTTGAATGACGTCGAACGCCCCATAACACACACGCTGGGCTGTACTCTTTTTCCCTCTCGTCATAAGAATATTAATGAACTTCCCCACAAGGGTATCCCGATATTTGGCATCACCCACGGGAGTTCTTACGACGGCACTTCGACTACGAGACATATTCCGAATACACTTTCTCTACGATCAATCCGTTGACTACTTCGGCCGTTTCGCTCCGTACTTGGAGCGCCCCTGTTTCCGGTCGGCGACCCCGACCGCATCGAGCGCACCCCGGACCAAATGATAACGCACACCCGGCAAGTCCTTCACCCGACCGCCACGCACGAGCACAATCGAATGCTCCTGCAAATTATGTCCCATGCCCGGGATATAGGTCGTCACCTCGACGCCCGTGGTCAAACGCACACGAGCCACTTTGCGCAACGCGGAATTGGGCTTTTTCGGAGTCGTGGTATAGACGCGCAAACAGACCCCCCGACGCTGAGGACATCGATTGAGAGCCGGGCTCTTACTCTTGGTCTTGGGAGCCTTGCGACCTTTTCTGACAAGCTGATTCACCGTGGGCATATGACAATTTTTCCTTCAATGGCGTTAAAAATCTGACTCTCTCGGACAACCTTTCGATTGTAGTGACACTATTGTTATGTGTCAAGATAAAACACCCCATTTATTACGTGGATTGCATCTGCAACTCTTCCCCTTCGGGAATCGCCAATTCAACGCCGCCGTCTTCCTCGATAGCCTTCTCTTCGGGAGCAGGCACGAAGGTTTCCCGGTAGCGCGAGAACCCTGTGCCCGCCGGGATCAGACGACCCACGATGACGTTTTCCTTAAGCCCCCGTAAATCATCGACCCGGCCATTGATAGCGGCTTCGGTGAGAACCCGCGTCGTTTCCTGGAAGGACGCCCCCGAGATGAAACTATCCGTATTCAGTGACGCTTTGGTGATTCCAAGCAACACCGGTTTTCCGATCGCCGGCTTTCCTTCTTCGGCGAGAACCCGCTGGTTTTCGTCGGTAAACGCAAATTTTCCGACTTGGGCGCCAGGCAAAAAGTTCGTATCGCCGGGATCTTCGATGCGGATCTTCTTCAACATCTGCCGGGCAATAATTTCAATGTGCTTGTCATTAATCGAAACTCCCTGCAAGCGATACACCTCTTGTACCTGGTTCACCAGGTATCGTTGCAGTTCTCGCGGACCCAACACGTTCAGAATATCATGGGGATTCGCCGACCCATCCATAAGCGGTTCGCCGGCACGCACCCAATCCCCTTCATGCACGTTCACGTGCTTGCCTCGAGGAATAAAGTATTCCTTCACGTCTCCCATCTTGTTATCGACAACGATCTTTCGCATTCCCTTGACGAACCCGCCGAAGGAGACCTCGCCGTCGATTTCACTGATCACCGCTTGCTCCTTGGGCTTCCTCGCCTCGAACAGCTCTGCCACCCTGGGCAAACCTCCCGTAATATCTTTGGTCTTGGTGGTTTCTCGAGGAATTTTCGCCAGCACGTCTCCGGGATGCACGATTCCGCCTTTTTCCACGAAGATATGCGCACCCACGGGCAGCAGATAGCGAGCCGGCGCACCCGAACCCGGCAATTTTGCCGTCTTGTTCCCATCGTCCTTGATCGAAACGCGAGGACGAAGATTGGTGCCGGCTTGCTCAATGACCACCTTCCGGGACAGGCCGGTGATTTCGTCGACTTCTTCTTTCATGGTGACGCCTTCGGAGATGTCCCCGTAGGCAATTTTCCCGCCGACTTCCGTCAGAATAGTCAACGAGTACGGATCCCATTCCACAAGTTTCTGCCCGACCGTCACCCGGCCGCCGTCTTTCACGATAATTTTCGCCCCATAGACTACCGGGTATTTTTCCCGCTCTCGACCGGAGTCGTCAAAAACCGCAATCTTCGCGTTGCGATTCATGACCACCCATTCGCCCTGCTTGTTCTGCACCGCCATCTGTCGATTGTGAAAATCGGCATTTTTCTTCGCATCGAAACTGAGATATTTCAGGACTCCGTCGTGCCGTGATTCGACCACGCTTTGTTCCACGACTTTACTGGCCGTTCCCCCGATGTGGAAAGTCCGCATGGTCAACTGCGTACCGGGCTCGCCGATGGACTGCGCGGCGATCACCCCCACGGGTTCGCCCAATTCGACCAACTTCCCTCTCGCCAAATCACGGCCGTAGCACTTCACACAGACGCCCCAGCGGGCTTGGCAGGTCAACACCGACCGGATACGGACGTGCCCGATACCGGCTTCGACCACGGCCTTGACGCGCGTTTCATCCAGTTCCTCATTCCCGGCCACCACTACGTCGCCGGTCAACGGATCAAGAATATCCTCCGCGACAATACGGCCCAGAATACGTTCTTCAATGGGTTGAATGACCTCTCCGCCTTCGACCAGAGCGGATACGTCGATCCCATCGGCCGTCCGGCAATCGTCTTCACTCACGATGACGTCCTGCGAAATATCCACCAGCCGTCTCGTCAAATAGCCGGAGTTGGCGGTTTTGAGTGCCGTGTCCGCCAAACCTTTTCTCGCCCCGTGCGTCGAGATAAAGTACTGGAGCACGGTCAACCCTTCCCGGAAATTGGCGGTGATGGGCGTCTCAATAATTTCACCGGAGGGCTTCGCCATCAAACCCCGCATGCCGCCCAACTGCCGGATTTGCTGCGAGCTTCCGCGCGCGCCGGAATCAGCCATCATATAAATGGGGTTCAAGGTATCTTCGGGGCCTTGCCCGCCGCCGGCCTTGATTTCCTTCATCATCTCGTTGGCCACCTGCTCACTCACGTGAGCCCAGATGTCGATGACCTTGTTGTAGCGTTCACCATTCGTGATCAGGCCCTCGCTGTACTGCCGCTCGACCTCGGCGACGTCCTTGCGCGCCTTGCCCAGCAGCACTTCCTTCTTGGTCGGGATGTGCATGTTGTCAATGCACAGGGAGACCCCGGCCTTCGTGGCATAATAAAAGCCGAGATCCTTCAGCTTATCGAGCATCTTGACCGTATCGTGAAGCCCGACTTCACGATACACCGCATCGATCAACTTGGTCATTTCTTTCTTGGTCATGACCTGATTGACGTGCGAAAACCCGATGGAGGAAGGCAGGATTTCCCCGAACAGCACACGCCCGACGGTCGTTTCGGCCAGTGTGCCGTCGACCCGCACCTTGACCTTGGCCTGTTCGTCCAGTTCGCCGGCGTCATAAGCAATACGTACCTCTTCCGGTGAATACAACACCTTACCCTCACCTTTCGCGCCCGGTCGTTCCTGCGTCAGCCAATAACACCCCAACACCATGTCCTGAGAGGGAATGGCAAGCGGACGACCGTTCGCCGGCGACAATACGTTGTTGATGGACATGATCAGGACGCGAGCCTCGATCTGGGCCTCGACCGACAAGGGAACGTGCACCGCCATCTGGTCGCCGTCGAAGTCCGCGTTGAAGGCCGCACAGACCAATGGATGCAAACGGATGGCCTTGCCTTCAACCAGGACGGGATCAAACGCCTGCATGCCCAACCGGTGGAGCGTCGGCGCCCGGTTCAAAATAACCGGGTGTTCGCGGATCACCTCGTCCAACACGTCCCAGACCTCCGGACGCTCTTTTTCCACAAGCCGTTTCGCGCTCTTGATAGTGGTGGCCGCTCCACGCTCTTCCAACTTGTGGAAGATAAACGGCTTGAACAATTCCAACGCCATCTTCTTGGGCAACCCGCATTGATTCAATTTCAATTCGGGCCCCACCACGATCACGGAACGGCCCGAGTAGTCAACCCGTTTCCCCAGGAGATTCTGCCGAAACCGGCCCTGCTTGCCTTTGAGCATGTCGCTGAGGGATTTCAACGGCCGTTTGTTGGCCCCGCGAATGGTCCGGCCGCGTCGTCCGTTATCAAACAGCGCGTCCACGGCTTCCTGCAACATTCTCATTTCGTTGCGGATAATCACGCCGGGGGCCTTCAACTCCACCAACCGTTTCAACCGGTTGTTGCGATTGATCACCCGTCGATACAAGTCATTCAAATCCGACGTGGCAAACCGGCCGCCGTCCAACGGCACCAGCGGTCGCAACTCGGGTGGGAGAACCGGGATGACGTCCAGAATCATCCATTCCGGCCGATTGCCCGACTTGTGAAAAGCCTCGATGACTTTCAGGCGTTTCGTGATCTTCTTGTTCAAGGCTGCGGACGTCGTGGCCTTCACCTTGTCGTGGCGCTCGGCCCACAGGGCTTCGATGTCCACCTGTCTCAGCAATTCACGAATGGCTTCCGCCCCGATACCCACGCGAAAGCCCTGCGGCCCGTACAGATCCACGCATTCACGGTATCGCTCTTCCGTGAGCAACTCTTTTTCCTTCAGCGGGGCGTCCTGAGGATCGAGGACGACGTACGCCTCGAAATAGAGAATTTTCTCCAATTGCTTGAGGCTCATGTCCAGCAGGATCCCGATGCGACTCGGCACCCCTTTCAGGAACCAGATATGAGCCACGGGCGCGGCCAATTCGATATGCCCCATCCGCTCCCGCCGCACCTTCGACTGAATGACTTCGACCCCGCATTTGTCGCAGACGATCCCGCGATGCTTCATGCGTTTGTATTTACCGCAATTACATTCCCAATCCTTGGTCGGACCGAAAATCTTCGCACAAAACAGGCCATCTTTTTCCGGCTTGAACGACCGGTAGTTGATGGTCTCCGGTTTCTTGACTTCCCCGTACGACCACGACCGAATTTTCTCCGGCGACGCGATCCGAATGCACATGCCGTCGAAAGACATGGCGTCGCGCGGCCTTTCAAACAGAGCATAGACGCTTTCCAAGGCTCTACCCTCCTTTTCGGAAACTGAGAAATTTTCGAAGCGGCAATTACTCGGCGGACTTCATCAACTCGACGTCCAACCCCAGGCTTTGCAATTCTTTCACCAACACGTTAAACGACTCCGGCAAGCCCGGTTCCAGGAAGTTTTCGCCCTTGACGATCGCTTCGTACATTCTCGACCGTCCCGGAACGTCATCGGACTTCACGGTTAAGAATTCCTGAAGTGTGGAGGCCGCCCCATAGGCCTGAAGAGCCCAGACTTCCATTTCGCCCAAACGTTGCCCCCCGAACTGAGCCTTCCCACCCAGGGGTTGTTGCGTCACTAACGAATACGGGCCGATGGACCGGGCGTGGATCTTATCATCCACCAAGTGGTGCAGCTTCATCATATAGACGTAACCGACCGTCACCGGACTCTTGAACGGGTCTCCGGTCCGGCCGTCATAGACCACCGATTGACCATCATCCGGCAAGCCCGCCTGTTTCAATAAATCCTTGATCTCCGCCTCCGTCGCTCCGTCAAACACGGGGCTGGCGGCGTAAATCCCCAAGGCTCTGGCGGACCAGCCGAGATGGGTTTCCAAAATCTGTCCGACGTTCATCCGTGACGGAACCCCAAGAGGATTCAGCACGATTTCGATCGGGGTACCGTCAGGCAAATACGGCATGTCTTCTTCGGGGAGGATCCGGGACACGACGCCTTTGTTTCCATGACGCCCGGCCATCTTGTCCCCGACGGAAATTTTCCGCTTGATGGCGAGATACACCTTCACCAACTTGATGACGCCGGGAGGCAACTCATCGCCGCGCCGGAGTCGACCAACCTTTTCGTCGTAAAAAGTTTGCAGACTCTCGATTTGATCCTTCGCCGACCGTTCAATCTCTTCAAGCTTTCTTTGCTCTTCCTGGTCGCCCAGGATCACGCGCCGCACGTCGTCATCCGGCAGTCTCCGCAAAACGTCCGACGTGATTTTTCCCTTTTTCTTCAAGATGACTTCGCCGCTTTCGGGATCCATCAAGTCACGGCCCACCACCTGCCCGAGCAACAGCCTCCGAATCTTCTTATTCCGTTCATCCTCGATGATGTGAAGTTCATCCTGATAGTTCCGTTCGATTTTCACGCGGTCCTGGGATTCGATATTCTTCGAACGTTCATCCTTGTCGATGCCTTTTCTGGAAAATATCTTGACGTCGACGACGATCCCCTCGATGCCCGGAGGAACCTGCAGGGACGTATCCTTCACGTCTCCGGCTTTTTCGCCGAATATCGCGCGAAGCAGCTTTTCTTCGGGCGTCAGTTGCGTTTCACCCTTGGGTGTCACCTTGCCGACCAGGATGTCCCCGGCCTTGACCTCAGCCCCGATGCGAACGATCCCGCTTTCATCAAGATTTCTCAGAGCCTCTTCGCCCAAATTGGGAATGTCACGGGTAATCTCCTCTTTCCCCAATTTGGTATCACGGGCTTCTACCTCAAACTCTTCGATGTGGATGGACGTGAAGGTATCTTCGCGCACCAATCGCTCGCTTAACAGGATCGCGTCCTCGAAGTTGTACCCGCCCCAAGGCATAAACCCAACCAGGATATTCTTTCCCAACGCCAATTCCCCCCGGTCGATCGCCGGGCCATCCGCCAATACCTGCCCTTTCTTAACCTGTTGGCCGACCTTCACGATGGGGGTTTGGGTCACGCACGTGTTCTGGTTGGTACGTTGGAACTTCACCAAGTCATACGTATCCCAAAAACGTCCGGCTTTCTTTTTGCCCTCGTCCGCCTTGCCGGGTTCGGTACGGACGACGATACGACGCGCATCCACGCTTTCCACGACCCCGTCCCGTCTGGCCTGTTCGACGTAGCCCGAATCACGGGCCACCACGGCTTCCATGCCGGTTCCGACCAAGGGCGCCTCGCTCTGGACGAGCGGGACGGCCTGACGCTGCATGTTCGAGCCCATTAACGCGCGGTTGGCGTCGTCGTGTTCGAGAAAGGGAATCAACGCGGTGGCGACGCTGACCACCTGCTTCGGAGACACGTCCACGTAATCGATGCGGTCCGGCGTCGTAGCAATGAACTCCCCCTCGGACCGCGCCGTCACCGAATCGGAGATCAGGCGGCCGGCCGAATCCACCTGGGAATTGGCTTGCGCAATGATGTACCGCTCGCCTTCCAACGGCGAAAGAAATTCCACGTCCCGCAGGACGCGTCCTTTTTGAACTTTTCGAAACGGGGCTTCAATGAAGCCGAATTCGTTAATGCGCGCGTAGGTGGCCAACGAGGTAATGAGCCCGATGTTCGGCCCTTCAGGCGTTTCGATGGGACAAATGCGACTATAATGCGAGGGATGGACGTCGCGGACTTCAAAACCCGCGCGCTCACGCGTCAACCCGCCGGGCCCCAACGCGGACAACCGGCGTTTATGGGTAATTTCGGCCAACGGATTCGTTTGATCCATGAACTGCGACAACTGGCTGCCGGCAAAGAATTCCTTGATGGCGGCGACAATGGGTTTAGCGTTAATCAAATCATGCGGCAGCACAGTTTCCATATCGAGCAGGTTCATCCGTTCCTTGATGCTGCGCTCCATTCGCGCCAATCCCAAACGGATCTGATTCTCGAGCAACTCGCCGACCGTCCGCACCCGGCGATTCCCCAAATGATCGATGTCGTCCACGTCACCCTTGCCCATTTTCAATTCGACGAGGCAGCGGACCACTTCCACCACGTCCTGTGCGGTAAGGACCCGCTGGGTGAGGGGAAGATCCAACGAAAACCGGTTGTTCATCTTGAGCCGGCCGACCGGAGACAAATCATACCGCTTCGGGTTGACGAATAGATTCTCAAACAAGAGTTTGGCCGAATCCACGGACGGCATTTCCCCGGGCCGCAGGCGCTTGTAGATTTCCACCCAGGCTTCTTTTTGAGACGTCGTCCGTTCAGCCTCCAAGGTATCCAGAATGATCGGCGTGGCCGCCACGTTGTCCAGATAAATCACCTTGAAACTCGAAGGCTTCAACTCGAGCAGCCGTTCAAGCATGGGCAAGGTCAGTCGTTGATTTTTTTCAACCAGCACCTCCCCTTTTTCCGAATCCATGATTTCCGTCAACACCGCGCGCCCGACCAATTCTTCCGGCTTCACCGGAATCTCTTTTACCCCGGCGGCTCGAACTTTCGCCATCAACGATTTATTGAGCCGCGTTCCCTCTCGAACGATCGGATCCTTGCCGCCCTTCTCGAAGACTTCGATTGACGAACGCAAGCCGGCATGCAGGTCGGGATCCAACTTGCGCATCAGCTTTCCATCCGAAACCCGAATCTCCTCGATGGGATAATACATCTTGAGCACGTCGTCCGTTGACAACCCGAACGCTTTCAAGAGGATCGTGGCCGGCATCTTTCGCCGGCGATCGATGCGGACGTACAAAATATCGCGGGCGTCAAACTCGAAATCCAACCAGGACCCGCGGTAGGGAATGATGCGCGCGGAAAACAACACCTTACCGCTGGAATGGGTACGGCCCTTATCATGGCTGAACGAGGCACCGGGAGAGCGATGCAACTGGCTCACCACAACCCGCTCCGTGCCGTTAATAATAAAGGTGCCCCGGTCCGTCATCAGGGGCAACTCACCCACGTACACCTCCTGCTCCCGTACGTCGAGAACCTTGCTGTTCTTCACCCCTTTTTCCTGCGGATCAAAGACCACCAGACGAATGCGCAGTTTGAGAGGGGCGGCAAAAGTCATGCCCTGCTCCAGACATTCGCGCATATCGTACTTGGGCGTACCCAACGCATAACTGGAAAATTCAAGAATGGCCGAACTGTTGAAGTCTGCAATGGGAAAGACGCTCATGAGCGCGGCTTGCAGCCCTTTTTCCGCACGACGCTCGGAGTCGCTTTCTTTTTGCAAAAACCCCTCGTACGAACGTTTCTGCACTTCGACGAGGTCCGGAATGTCAATCGTGGACTGAATTTTCGAAAAATCAGTACGCTTGATAATTCCCGGCAATGGAGGTTGAGACATAGTCGGCTCCCTCTGTATCTAGGCTTGTGAGAACAACCCTTCCCGATCAACCGGCTTCCGCAGCAACCCTTGCCTCTTACTTGACTTCAACCGTGGCCCCCACGTCGGTGAGTTTCTTCTTGAGCGTTTCCGCCTCGTCCTTGGCAGCCCCTTCTTTGACCGGCTTGGGCGCCCCTTCCACCAGATCCTTGGCTTCCTTCAACCCGAGCCCGGTGATCTCACGCACCACTTTGATGACCTGAATTTTCTTGTCGGCCGGAGCACTGGCCAACACCACGTCAAAGGCGTCTTTCTCTTCGGCGGCCGGAGCCGCGTCCCCCGCGGCCGGAGCAGCCACGGCCACCGGCGCCGCCGCCGTCACACCGAATTTTTCCTCGAATCCCTTGACCAATTCCGACAACTCCAACACCGTCATGCTTTCAACGGCACCCAGAATGTCTTCCTTTGAAAGCTTTGCCTCCGTTGCAGCCATTTCTCCTTCTCCTTTCTTTTTGTCTTGGATCGCCAGCAGCACAGCCGCAAATCCTCGTAAAATTCCTTGAAGGACTCCCGCCATTCCCCGAAGAGGCCCTTGCATCGCAGACAAGAGCATCGACAGCAGAACCTCTTTGGACGGCAAAGCAGCCGTTGCGATGAGTTGGGCGGGATCGAGCGCTTTCCCCTCGATCACGCCTCCTCGCCAGAGGATCTTCTCGTCGCACTTTTCCTGCTTGATGAAATCCCGAAGAATCTTGGCGGGCAACACCGGATCATCGTAGCCGATGACCACCGCGACCTGCCCCTTGAACAACGAGACGACCGGCAAAAGCGACGTACCTTCCGCGGCCCTCGCAGCCAGAGAATTCTTCACCACCTTCAGTTCCGCCTGTGCGCCACGAAGTTGATGGCGCAACGCGGTCACCTGATTCACCGGCATGCCTCCGCATTCCGTCACCACGGCCAACTTGGCCCTGGCGAATTTCTCGTGCAAATCGGAAACCACTACCGCCTTCTGTTCCTTTTTCATGCCCGGCTCCTTTTCACACCACGACTATTCAACGTGTCGACCCAAGGTCGTACATTCCAAAGGAACGCCCGGCCCCATGGTGCTCGACATGGTTGCACTCTTAAGATATTTACCTTTGCTCGACGAAGGCTTGGCCTTCACCACCGACGAAAAGACCGCCTGCGCGTTTTCGGTGATTTGCGAGACGTCAAACGAGACTTTGCCGATGGGCACGTGGACGTTCCCGGCCTTATCCACTTTGTACTCGACCCGGCCCTTCCGGATTTCCTCGATCGCTTTCCCGACTTCAAACGTCACGGTGCCCGTCTTGGGATTCGGCATCAAGCCGCGCGGGCCCAGGACTTTCCCCAACTTTCCCACCGAAGACATCAGGTCCGGGGTGGCGATGGCCGAATCAAACTCCAGCCAGCCCCCCTGAATTTTTTCCAACAAGTCATCGGCTCCCACGATATCGGCGCCCGCCTCCCGCGCCTCCTGCTCTTTTTCCCCTTTGGCAAAGACCAGGATCCTGACCTTTTTCCCCGTACCGTGAGGCAACACCGTGGTGCCGCGCACCATTTGATCCGCACGTTTGGGATCGACGCCCAGGCGAATGGCCAATTCCACGGTTTCATTAAACTTGGCATACGCCGCCTGCTTGACCAACTCACAGGCTTCTTGAAGTCCGTACAGTTTGGACTCGACTTTCGCTGTGGAATTTTGTAATTGCTTTCCCACGACTCACACTCCCCTCTGTAAAAAACAACCGACGCGTCAGGAAATCCCCGAATGATCGTGACAGCGGCATACAGGACAAGGCATCCCGCAGCAAAACCCGAGGCTTATCATAGAAATAAGCGAGGGTTGAGCGAGGACACAACGCCGCCATGCGCCCGTTTGTGCCATTACTCAGTCGGTTACGGTGATCCCCATGCTCCTGGCGGTCCCTTCAATAATCTTCATGGCGCCTTCAATCGTCACCGCGTTCAAATCTTCCATTTTTTGCTTGGCGATTTCCTGTACCTGAACACGGGAGATTGCGCCGACCTTATCCTTCTGCGGCACCCCGGAACCCTTGATAATCCCCACCGCCTTCTTCAAGAGGTCGGTCGCCGGAGGGGTTTTCGTGATGAACGTAAAACTCCGGTCCCGATAGACGGTAATGACAACGGGAATGATGCTCCCTTCCTGCTTTTGCGTCTTCGCGTTGAATTGCTTGCAAAAATCCATGATGTTCAGCCCGTGCTGACCCAATGAAGGACCGACCGGCGGAGCAGGATTGGCTTTCCCCGCGGGAATCTGCAATTTAATTTGTGTTATGACTTCTTTGGCCATCGCTCTGTCCTTTGTCCTGGGTTAGTTCACGTCGACGTTCGCCGCCTCACGACCCGGCCCCGACGCAATCCCCAATCGAAAATCCACAATCCACAATCAAAAATTCCCTACCCTCGTTCGATTTGTGCAAACACCAATTCAACCGGCGTCGAACGGCCCAGGATACTCACCAACACCTTGGCTCGACTGTGCTCATCGTCCACTTCGTCGATTAAACCGTTAAAGCCCATAAACGGTCCGTCGATAATGCGCACGTTATCGCCCTTGGAGAAATACACCCGCTCGCGAGGAAGAGAAGCGCCGGATTCGATTTGCTTCAGGAGCGAATCCGCTTCCTCTTTCGGCAACGGCATGGGCTTGACCCCTTCGCCCCCAACGAACCCCGTGACCTTGGGCGTCTCCTTGATCATCATCACCGTCTCGTCCTGCAGTGGGTCTTCCAACTCGACCAGGACGTACCCGGGGAAAAACTTGCGCTTGGACGCGCGGCGTTTGCCCTCTTTGATTTCGATCACGTCTTCGGTCGGAACCAGGACCTGCCCGAACTGCTCTTCCAGACCCATCTGATTCGCTCGCTCCACCAGGGAAGTGCGCACGCGTCCTTCATAGCCCGCATAGGTGTGAATCACGTACCAGTTTTTGGCCATAGCGTCCGACCTCGAACGTTCAAAGAATTTGACTGACGACCCACACTAAAATGGAATCGGCCATCGAGAGGAATATGGACATAATGAAACAAAACACGATGACCACCGACGAGGAGCCAATGGTTTCATCACGCGTCGGATACGAAACCTTTTTCAGCTCACCCTTCACCTCAAAGAGAAATTCCGCAATTTTCGCCCAGAGTTTCTTCATGTCACGTGCACCCCATCTGTGTTACTCGACCCGTATGGTGGCAGGGGCACCAGGACTCGAACCCGGACCTTCGGTTTTGGAGACCGACATGCTAGCCATTGACACCATGCCCCTTCAGGACTTCCGGCCAAGCCGTCACTTCACTTCCTTATGCGGGATATGCTTGCGGCAGAACCGGCAATATTTTTTTATTTCCAAGCGATCGGGATCATTTTTTTTATTCTTCATCGTCGAATAATTCCGCCGCTTACATTCCCCACAGGCTAACGAAATGATGACCCGCATAACTTTCCCTCCTTCGTGCCGACCCCAGGCAGCGACCGTCCTTACGCCAAGATTTCGGTCACGACGCCGGCGCCCACCGTGCGGCCCCCTTCGCGCACCGCAAACCGTAACCCCTGCTCCATCGCAATCGGCGCGATCAGTTCCCCCTCGAACGTCGTGTTGTCCCCCGGCATCACCATCTCCACCCCTTC
>JAJEJG010000002.1 GCA_022828225.1 Nitrospirales bacterium
TCAGAGATGGCGTCCTGGTTGTCCGGTACAGGAATGAAGGTCTGAAACAGGACACAATGAATACCTGACGCCTGTCCTGCTCTTCATCTAAGGAACCTCTGATTTAGTGCACTATCGGGCGCATGGCTGCGTTGTGTCCTCGCTAAACCCTCGACTGTCTCTCTTATAAGCATAAGCCTCGGGTTTCGCTCCGGGACGCCTTGCCCTGCATCCCGCTATCACAAGAAATCAGAGCTTCCCTAAGTACCCGCCACCAAGGGTCTTTCCCTTACCAGATTTTGTGGTGCAGACTATGAGGTCCCTATGCCTAAAAGATAGGCAACTCGGTCATCATTGCCTTAGGTACTTTGCAATTTTGTACAGTACAAAAAGAATCCACAATGTTGTCCCCATTTTTGGTGGACGAAGCCGGTTGAGGTTCAATAGTGAAATAAAAACATAAAGTTCTGTTTAATCATGTACGTAATTCACAATACGTTCCTGTGAACAGGCAGTGGATGGCTGACACGCTCGCACCTTTCTTCAGAACGGAACACGGATGGTGAGATGTCGCCCTGACATGCCACAGATTCCCGCTGACAGCCAGTGGGAATCCACATAAGAATGCTTTAACGAAGGACAGGGAAAAGACAATCGTCGGACAGGCTCGGGAGTTGGTAGTCTAACAATTTACGGAGTTCGAACTCCGCACCCCCTCGAAACCGTTCGGCTTCATGTTCGTCCGGAAAGGGACCATAGACTCGTGGTTCGAAAAAATTGCAGGAGACGCGAACGAACCATCGTGTTTGTCCCTCGCGCTGGTGTTGTTGAAAAATTGCGACTTCTCGTTCAATGGTGCCTTGACTTGCCATAACGTGCCTCCTTTTGTGTGGAAACAGCTATGTCTCTCTCCAATCACAACTGAATGAACCATCGAAACTGAGAGCAGGACACTGTTAAAATCCCTTGCCGCAGTAGTGACGGCAACAAAGAGAATGACAACGTTTTGCCATCCCACATGATTTATGGAACAAACGTTCCAGCTACACTATACCAACATGCTTTATTTTTTTCAATTTATTATTTTATATTATATGAGCAATATATAGTAGTCAATATTTATGTGAATACAATATATAGTCATTCTTAATTTTTTCTCTCTTGCGTTTGTTGCTACGCCTTTGCAGGACGCCTGTTTTCCATCATCAAGCAAATCCCTTTCCCCAACGAAAGACGACTGCAGTGACAAGCAACTCGCGCGGCAACGTGAATTCTCGTCCGGCACAAGGCCGGATACGCGATGAATGCCGCGGGCGATGAAAGCCGGTTAGCGCAACTGACGGTATCGAAAGCAATCGGTCGTGTGATCGTTGACCATGCCGATGGCTTGCATGAACGCATAACAAATCGTCGAGCCGACGAACGTGAAGCCCCGGCGTTTCAGGTCTCGACTTATGGCATCCGAAACCGGCGTGTTGCAGGGAACGTCGCGTGGAGATTTCCAGCGATTGGAGACCGGTCGGCCGTCAACGAATGCCCAGATATACTCGTCAAAGCTGCCGGCCTCCTTTTGGACCAGAAGAAAAGCCTGCGCATTGGAAATGGCCGCTTGAATTTTAAGCCGGTTCCGAACGATACCAGGGTTACTCAACAGGCGTCGTATTTTTCGTGCGTCGTACCTGGCGATTGCCACTGGGTCAAAGTGATCGAAGGCCGTCCGGAAGGCGTCGCGCTTTTGAAGAATGGTGTTCCAACTCAACCCGGCTTGCGCCCCTTCAAGGATGAGAAATTCAAACAACCGTCGATCATCGTGTACGGGGACGCCCCATTCTTCGTCATGGTATTGGGTCAGGAGCGCGTTGGTGGCCCAGGAACATCGTGTCGGTGCCGGCCGGCTCATCATCAATCCTTGTCCCGGTTGTCGATCTCGAAGATGACGGGGCAATGATCGGACAAGCGTTGATAAGCGGGCGGGTATTCCCCTTTGATCCGCCGGCATCCGGCTACGGCGCAATAGCCGGTCACGCGCGCCGACCGCGTGCGCGTTTCATGCATGTCCTGTGCGACCAGGACGTGATCCAACCAACCACCACGGCCGCGGAAATAATGCGAACACCGGGGTTCAAGAAAAAGAACGTCGAATCCCGGCGTTTCCTTTGCCACCTTTCGTCTGAGGTATTTCAACTCGGATCGCTGTGAATGACGATCGCCGGCGCCCATGGTATTCAAATCACCGAGGATGATCACGTCCTCATCCATTTCGAGAAATGGTGCGACCGCTGTGTCGATCCGGTTGAGCGCTTTTTGGCGGGCCTCGACCGCAAAGACCGTAGGTCCCGACTTGAGGTGCAGGCCGATCAGGTGAAAATCCGCACCAGGTTGGCGTTGGGATTGCACGTGCGCGTAATGGCCGGGCCGGAGTCCGCCTTCGCACGGGTTGTGCGCGGACGTGGCTTTACTGTTCAAGGACCAGAGGCTCTGAAAGGCGGAGAGCGTCACCCGGCTCGCGTTCCATAACGTCCCCACGTGATGCCCGTCAGGCTTTCCGCATTCTTGAACGAACCATTGCCATGTCTGCCCCGTGTGTCGTTCGAGCGCCGTCAAAATCCGGTCCCATGCGGTCCTGGCCTCGGCGGTTGTCAGGCTCTCCTGAACGACCAGGATATCCGTTTGCATCCACGTGAGGGCGCATGCCAGCCATGCCAGATCGGTCGGCGTCGTGGCCTGGTCCGGCCGGTCAGGCTGGCTGCCGTGAGGAAACCACCGGATATTCCACGTTCCGACCCGAAGCACATCGGGATCGGGGACGACCATGCGACCGCCATCCTTGACAACGTGTTGGCAGTCCGTTGAAGATTTCCACACTAGGGCTTCTTCCCGAGAATGGCTTTGATGGATAATGGGAAGACTTTTCTTATCAGAGGCATCGGTTGCGGAGGGGCGAATGACCTCGATACTTCCGAATGTCGCTACGACGATGAGGCTGCAAACCAGGAAGCCAACCTGCATATGATCTCCTGCATGTGTTGCTCAGTCATATCAAAACCATGGCCGAGAAGGGTAGAATAGACAGCCGTCCAGCGCGCTGGTTGTTTAGGCACAGGACGACACAGTATGCTTTTTCAGTATGGAGAGGTCAAAAACGTGAATGCTGCTGACTGAGGTGAGGCATGGCATCGACAAACATCAATAGTGAAATTGCCGCAAAGGCGACCCTTCGGCCCATTGAGCAAGTGGCACAGGAAAAATTAGGACTCGATCGGGACGTCCTGGATCTCTATGGAAAGTACAAGGCCAAAATTCCGTTTGCCTTACCGGGCGGCCTGAACGAACGGCCCGACGGGAAATTGATATTGATGACGGCCATGACGCCCACCACGGCCGGGGAGGGCAAGACCACGACGTCCGTGGGCTTGACCGATGGGCTCGCAAAGATCGGGAAAAAAGCGATGGTGGCCTTGCGGGAACCGAGCCTGGGCCCCTGTTTCGGCATGAAGGGCGGGGCCTGCGGAGGCGGGTATGCTCAAGTCGTGCCGATGACCGATATCAATTTGCATTTTACGGGAGATTTCCACGCCATTACCTCGGCGCACAATCTGCTCGCGGCGATGGTGGACAACCACTTGTATTGGGGCCATGCCCCGTTCCTGGATGCGCGACAGATTTCCTGGCGCCGGATCATGGATATGAACGATCGATCGTTGCGTCAGATCGTCACGGGCCTGGGCTCGGCCGTGAACGGCTTTGCCAGGGAAGGGAACTTCGACATCACCGCGGCCTCCGAGGTCATGGCTGTCCTGTGTTTGGCTACGGATTTGCATGATCTGCAACGACGGTTGGGGAACATCAAGGTCGGATTGACGCCGCAAAAAGAATTTGTCCTGGCCAAGGACGTGAAAGCCCAGGGCGCCATGACCGCGCTGTTGAAGGACGCGTTCAGCCCCAACATGGTCCAGACCCTGGAATGGAACCCCGCCTTCGTGCATGGCGGCCCGTTCGGCAATATTGCCCATGGGTGCAATTCCGTCGTCGCCACGAAGGCGGCCCTGAAATTGGCGGACTACGTCGTGACCGAGGCCGGGTTCGGCGCGGACCTGGGCGCGGAAAAATTTTTCAACATCAAGTGTCGTCGGGCGGGGCTGAAGCCGGACTGCGCCGTGGTGGTGGCTACGGTCAAGGCGTTGAAACTGCACGGCGGAGCCGATCCCAAGGAACTGACTACGGAAAACCTCGAGGCGCTCAAGCGCGGCCTGCCGAATCTCGTTCGTCACCTGGACAACGTGAAGAAATTCGGGGTGCCCGTGGTGGTGGCCATCAACGAATTCACGAGTGATACCAAGGCCGAATTGGATCTGGTCCGGGAAATCTGCGCGGGCCGCGGCGTGAAAATGGCCTTGGCCACGCATTGGGCCAAAGGCGGGGAGGGCGCCGTCGAGTTGGCGGAAATGGTGGTCAAAACGATCGAAGACGAACCCACCGACTTTCGTCCTCTCTATGGTGACGACCTGCCATTAGCCGAAAAAATCCGGATCGTGTCGCAGGAGATTTACGGCGCGGAAAAGGCGGATATCCCGTCAGCCGTGCTCAAACAATTCGAGGAACTCGAAGACAAAGGATACGGCCGGTTTCCCATCTGTATGGCCAAGACCCAATACAGTTTTTCCACCGACCCCGACAAGAAGGGTGCTCCCACCGGCTTTACGATCCCCATCCGCGAAGTCCGCCTTTCCCTGGGCGCCGAATTTCTCGTCGTACTGACCGGCGGGATCATGACCATGCCCGGGTTGCCGCGCGTCCCCGCCGCCGAAGCCGTGGGCCTCGACGCCAAGGGCGACATCGTCGGCCTGTTTTAAAAATGGAATGCCCTTCAACCCCCAAATCTCCACTCCCGCGAGGTGAGTTATGAGAGCAAGGGGGGCGATGACTGCCGCCGCCCTGATGCTGGCCGCCCTGCTCGTCTTCGGTCCCGTCGCACGCGCCGAAAACGAATGTGGCGTTCTCGAACCCGGTGTGGAGATCACGTGCTCGCCCTCCACCTACGACTCCTCAGGCGGCAACATTTTCTACGGCCCCGAGAGGGGGAGAGGAGACCTCACGGTCAGGCTCACCGAGGGCCTCTCCATCAACTACGACCGCAACAATCCCGGTGATGATGTCTACTTTGTCGATCCTGAAACCCCTCGGTATAGCGCCGTCTGGATTACGCCCACAGAAACGGGCTACGGCTACGCGGGCGACATCTCGTTCTTCTCCTCCGCGGACGTCACCTCGAACGCGCGGGGCATCTCCGTCGGCCACTACGGGGAGTCGGGATCGCTTCGCATGGTATTGACCGGCGGCAACTTCACGACCATGGGCGAACGCGCCTTCGCCATCCACAGCTATCATGAAGGCGCGGGCAATATAGACATCATTGCCCGGAACCTGACCGTGAATACGGATGGGCTGCACGCCGACGGTATCGTCAGTTCTCATGTCGGCGAGGGTGACGTCAACATCGACGTTCGAGGAGGCACCTTCGCGGCGAAGGGTCATAGCGTCGATGGCATCCACGTGCTGCATCGCGGCGAGAGAGGCAACATCAACATCGACGCGCAGGGTTTCACCATAGCCGTGAACGGAGAGCGGTCCACGGGCCTTTTCGCCCATCATCAAGGCCTAGGCGACAGCAATATCGACGTTCGAGGAGGCACCTTCGCAGCGAAGGGTCATAGCGTCGACGGCATCCGTGCGCAGCACAGGAATAAGGGCGACATCAACGTCAACGTTCAGAGCAGCAATATCTCGATAATGGGCGATCGGAGCTACGGCATCATTGGATTGCATGCAGGCCAAGGCGACGTCAACGTCGGCGCGCGACGTCTCACCGTCGACGCAATGGGAGGCGAAGCTTTCGTCGCCGCTCATGCAAGCGAGGGTGACGTCAACGTCGACGTTCGCGACGTCACCTTCACGGTGACGGGTGACATCTCCGAGGGTATCTTGGTCCTGCACGAAGGCGAAAAAGGCGACATCAACGTCGACGGGCAAGGACTCGCCATCACCGTGAATGGAGAGAGTACCAGTGGTGTCTATGTTCATAGCCATCAGGAGGGCGACAGCCATGTCAACCTGCGGGAAGTCGACATTGTCGCGCAGGGTTTTCGTGCCGAGGGCATTCGTGTGGAGCATGAGAGCGATGGGAATATTTACGCCGACGTGCAGGGCGGAGTCATCGCGGCAGAGGGCGAGGGAGCCTTCGGCATCCTTGGAATACATGAGGGCACGGGTGCCGTCAACCTTGGCGCGCAAGGCCTCACCATTACATCGAATGAAGTGGGTGGCAACGGCATCCTCGGTCAGCATGAAGGCGCCGGCGACATCGACATCGACGTCCGGGGCGGCAACATTACGGTGATGAACACGGGAGTCGAAGGCATCCATGGTCTTCATGTCGGCACCGGTCAGATTACCATCAACGTCAGCGACGTCGCCATCACGACGGAAAGCACTGAACTCGCTCTCGACTCCGGCGACACCTCTTCCCATGGCGTCTACGGCGATCATCGCGGTGCTGAAGGCGACGTCACGATCGACGTTCGGGGCGGCCGCATCGCAACCGCGGGCGTGAATGCCTACGGCATCTATGCCCGGCATGCCAATCCCACGGACGACGATGACAATCCTCTCACCGATTCTGACGATAACGTTATCCAGGGTACGGGCGACATCACAGCCGGCTTGGCGGGCGGGGTCATCAGCACCAGAGGGGCAGGCTCCCACGGCATCTATGCCGTGCACGAATCCGGAACGGGGGAGATCAGCATCGCCGTCAATGGAGGAACAATTGACGCTTCTGGTGCGGGCGCGAGCGGCATCCAGGTGGGCTATGTCGATCAGGGCCAAGTGCAGCAGGCCGCCGGAGTGGGTGAGGACGGCTATCTCAAACAGAGTGTCACGGTAAACGGCCGGGTGACGGGCGGTTCGGGCGCGGACGCGGCAGGGGTGTTCCTCGCGGGCGGCGGCCAGGTGGCCATCGGCCCGAAGGGGCGCGTCGGCGCGGCGTCGGGGACCGCGATTCGCGCCGCGGGCGAGGCGCCCCGGCTGCGCGTGGACCTGAACTTGGCCGGCCGCCGGGTCGCGAACGTCCTGCAAGAGGGCACGATCGTCAACGACGGGGGCGCGACCACGCTACTCGTGAACGGCGTCACCCTGCACGAGGGGGCCACGGGCGCCACGGGGCGCGCCGTGCTGAACGGGGCCTGGGACCTCACCTTGCGGCCCAGGGACACCGTCGCCGGCCGGCACTTCTCCGCCCAGGATTTTACCGAGACCTACGCGCCGCGCGCGGCCGTCTATGAGGCCCTGTCCGGGCTGCTGCTCAGGCTGCACAGCCGGGGGCCGGCCGGGGAACGGCTATCCGTGCCGGGCTCGCCCGCCTGGGTCCGGGTCGCGGGCGGCGGGGGCCGGTATCGGCCGGTGCAGGCCAGCGTGGGGGCGGGATACGACTATCGCCGGGTGGAAGTGGAAGCCGGGCTGGACGTGGCGTGGGGGCCACGGCTCACGGGGACGCTGTCGGTACGCCACGTCCAGGGCTGGGGGGACGTGACCGCCCCGACCGGCGGCGGGGAGATTACCGCACGGGGCCTGGGCGGGGCGCTCGGGCTGGCGTGGCAGGGCCTCCAAGGCTATTATTTCCGGGGCCGGGTCTCGGTGATGGATTACGACGTGGACCTCACTGCGGATCGGCGGGGGACGTTGACGAAGGACGCCAGCGCGGTGGGGCATTCCCTGGGGTTTGAGACGGGGCGGCGGTTTACCCTCAGTGAGCGGCTCACGCTGACGCCGCGGGTGTGGGTGACGCGCTCGAAGATTGACCTGGGGTTCACGGACGCGGTGCAGTCGCGGCTGTGGGCACCGGACGCGGATCGCTTGACCGCGGGCACCGGCCTGGTGGCCGAGACCGAGCGGGTCTGGGCTGACGGGGCGCAGGCGTTGGCCGTGCGGGGCGCGGTGGACTTGTGGCGGACGTTGGGGGACGGCACGGCCGTGCAAGTCTCAGAGGGGATGCCGCTGACGTCGGTGTCCGACAAGACCCGGCTATTGCTCAGTCTGGGCGGGGTCTATCGCTGGGGCCGGGTCTCAGTCAGCAGCGACGTGGCCGCGGGCGGCCCGGGGTCGCGCGACCAGGAATACGCCGGCTATCTCAATGTCGGGGTCCAGTTCTAGGGTTGCTTTCCCATCAAAAAGGGAATAATGGCCAAAAAGACAGGGCGCTGTTTTTGCAAATGCGACCCCTACGTTTCTGCGAAGGTTTGCAGGTGATCCCTTCGGTTTATCTGTTTCCTCGTTCACACAAACTATAGGTTTCGTCAGCCTTCACCCTGGCGCGTCGGCGAGTATGCTATGATGACGGCGTTATGAATGCGTTTAAGCTGGAATCGGAATTTTCGCCCAAGGGCGATCAGCAACAGGCGATCGACGCGCTGACCGAAGGGGTGGACGCCGGCAAGCGGCATCAGGTGCTGCTGGGGGTCACGGGGTCCGGCAAGACGTTTACCATGGCGAACGTCATTGCCAAGGTCCAGAAGCCGACGTTGGTCGTGGTCCACAATAAGACGTTGGCCGCCCAGTTGTACCAGGAGTTCAAGAGTTTTTTCCCACACAATGCCGTGGAGTACTTCGTCAGTTATTACGATTATTACCAGCCTGAAGCCTACATCCCCTCCACGGACACCTATATTGCCAAGGACGCCTCGATCAACGATACCATCGACCAGATGCGGCACGCGGCCACGTCGGCCCTGTTGGAACGCGACGACATTCTGATCGTGGCCTCGGTCTCCTGTATCTACGGCCTGGGCTCGCCGGAAGTCTATCATGGGATGTTGTTGTATCTCGAAGAAGGCATGACCGTTCGACGGGAGACCATTCTCGCCAAACTGGTGGAGATTCAATATTCCCGGAACGACGTCGAGTTGCAGCGCGGCACGTTCCGGGCGCGCGGAGACGTGATCGAGATTTTTCCCGCAGCCTCGGATTCGAATACCGTCCGCGTGGAATTATTCGGCGACGTGGTGGAGTCGATTACGGAGATCGATCCCTTGACCGGCCGGTCACTTGGGCGTCTATCCAAGGTGCCCATTTATCCGAAGAGCCATTACGTGATCGCACCCGATCGATACGACCAGGCCCTCCAAGGCATCGAAGAAGAATTGGAGGAACGCCTGGCTCATTTCCGGCAGCACGGTCAACTTCTCGAAGCGCAACGCATCGAGCAACGGACCAAATTTGATCTCGAGATGATTCGGGCCATGGGATATTGCCACGGCATTGAGAATTACTCGCGACATTTGAGCGGTCGAGCGCCGGGCGAACCGCCCCCGACGCTGCTGGACTATTTTCCCAAGGACTATCTGTTGATCGTGGACGAATCCCACGTGACCGTGCCGCAATTCGGCGGGATGTACGAAGGCGATCATTCGCGTAAGAAAACGTTGGTGGAATACGGGTTTCGGCTGCCGTCGGCCATGGACAACCGGCCATTGAAATTTCAGGAATTCGAAAAAGTCATGAATCGGGTCATGTACGTGTCGGCCACGCCCGGGCCGTATGAATTACGGCATGCCGGCAAGAGCGTGGTGGAACAGATCATTCGACCAACGGGCCTGATGGATCCCGTGATCGAGGTCAAGCCCGCGAAGGGGCAGGTGGATGATTTATTGCAGGAAGTGAAGGCGGTCATTGCCAAGGGCTTTCGGGTACTGGTGACGACCCTGACGAAACGCATGGCCGAGGACCTGACGGAATATTATCATGACTTGGGGTTGAAAGTGAGGTATCTGCATTCCGATATCCAGACGTTGGAACGGGCGGAGATTATTCGCGACTTGCGCAAGGGCGTGTTTGACGTGCTGGTCGGCATCAACCTGCTGCGGGAAGGATTGGATCTTCCGGAAGTCGCGCTCGTCGGGGTATTGGACGCGGATAAAGAAGGGTTTTTACGCGGCCACCGGGCCTTGATTCAGACCGCCGGGCGCGCGGCCCGCAACAGCGAGGGCAAAGTGGTTCTCTATGGCGATAGGATTACCGATTCCATGAAGCTGACCATTGAGGAAACAGCGCGGCGCCGTCAGATCCAGGCCGATTACAACCATGAACATGGGATTACGCCGGAGACCATCAGGAAGCGCATTCATGAACTGGACTATCAGATTGCCGAAGCCGACTACTTGGAAGTGAGTATCGCCGCGGAAGAGGAAACCGTCTATGCCGTTGACGCGGAGGAGACGCTTGCTGCCTTGGAGCAGGAGATGAAGGCGGCGGCTAAAATGCTGGAGTTTGAACGGGCTGCGAAGCTGAGGGACCGGATACGGGCGTTGCGGCAGCAAGAACTGCAGTTTGGGGCATCCCTCCACTGAGCGGCTTCATCGCCGCCGGCGTTTTCAATACGGGGTTAAATGTTCTTGTAGAGATACATGCCGAGGAAGATCCCCAGGACCGTGAGCAGGTTGACTTTGAAGAGGAGGCCGAAGGTGATTTTGAGCAGGACCAGATCGACGGTCAGGGGCGGGTCGAGACCCGGAGAGACCGATTTCGCAAAAATGGTGTGAATCGGTTCGGATGGGGAAAAAACCGTGAGAATCTCACCTAACATTCCACCCAGCAGACCTCCGATAAAAATGAATCCCAGTAACGTCCAACCTGATTTTTTCACGGGTATGCTCGCTGAGGCCGAAAGTTGAGAAGGCGCACTTCCACAAAATAAGGGAAACTACGGGGAAACGTACGGCAATTTCCCATGTAAGTCAAGAAAGCGGTTTTCTTGACAGGCTTTTGGCATCTTGATTAAACTGGATGGCCTTTTCTTCGTATTTTCCACTAGTTAGGGGTGTTTCTGTGTTTTCATCTCTCACCGAGAAAATTGATGGTGTTCTCAAGAAACTCCGGGGTGCCGGTGTTCTCAAAGAACAAGACGTCATTCAGGCCTTGAAGGAAGTCCGCCTGGCCCTGCTCGAGGCTGACGTCAATTTTAAAGTCGTCAAGGATTTCGTCGTTCGCGTACAGGAAAAAGCCACTGGCAGCACCGTCCTCGAAAGCCTGACGCCCGGACAGCAGGTCGTCAAAATCGTGTGGGAAGAATTGCGCGACCTGATGGGCCATGACCATTCCGGTCTGTCGTTAGCTTCACAGCCACCGACCATCGTGATGATGGTGGGTCTCCAAGGGGCCGGAAAAACCACCACCTGTGGCAAACTTGCCCGGATGTTTACTCAACAGGGGAAGCGCGTGTTGCTGATTGCGGCGGATCCCCGGCGTCCCGCGGCAGCGGAACAGTTGACCGCCTTGGGTGCCAGTCTGGACGTCCCCGTGCACCGGGCCGACCGGCCGCTATCGACCCGCCGGGAGGTGGTGCATTTCTGTTCGGAGGGCGTCCGTCGCGGCCGGGACCACGGTTATGACGTCGTGGTCCTGGATACCGGAGGACGGCTCCATATTGACGACGACTTGATGTTGGAGTTGGAACAGATCAAAACCGCGGTGAAGCCGCAGGAAGTCTTGTTGGTCGCCGATGCGATGACCGGTCAGGAAGCCGTCAACGTGGCGGAACAGTTCGACCGACGCTTGGGCGTGTCCGGCGTGATCCTGACAAAGATCGAGGGCGACGCGCGAGGCGGTGCCCTGCTTTCGATGCGTGCGGCAATCGGAAAGCCGGTCAAGTATCTCGGTGTGGGTGAAAAATCCGATGCCCTGGAACCGTTTCATCCCGATCGTATGGCCTCCCGCATTTTGGGAATGGGCGATGTGTTGTCGCTGATTGAAAAGGCGCAAGAGTCTTTCTCGCAGGAACAAGCTCTGGCGCTGCAGAAACGGGCATCGAGTAATTCCCTGACCCTGGAAGATTTTCGCGACCAGATCAAGCAGGTCAACAAGCTGGGGTCCATGGAGCAAATTCTGGGGATGCTGCCGGGAGCCGGGAAGCTGAAGTCCATGATGAATCCGGGGGTGAGCCAGGAACTGCCGGAAAAAGAAATGAAGCGGGTCGTCGCGATCATTGATTCGATGACGCCCGCGGAGCGTTCGGACCATGGGCTCCTGAACGGCAGTCGCAAGAAACGCGTAGCCAAGGGGAGCGGAACTTCCGTGCAAGAGGTCAATCGGCTCATCAAGCAATTTTTGACGGCCCGCAACATGTTGAAGTCGCTGGTTGGGGGAAAGCCCGGAAAACCGGGGAAATTGGGAAAACTCAAGAAGCGGGGAAAATTGATTCGCGCCCTTCAATCCCCCTAGCCCGGCTGTCTTGTCATGGAGAGAGCAGCGGCATGAGGGTGTATTTCTGATTATAAACCAAGTATAATACTAAGTTTTTGGAAAACTCATTTTGTAGGAGGGAGTCGTGGCAGTACATTTACGTTTAACCCGCATGGGCCGGCACAAACGGCCTTTTTATCGGGTGGTGGCCGTGGATTCCAGGGCGCGCCGGGATGGTAAGTACATCGAGATCGTCGGGACGCATGATCCCTTGCAGGACCCGGCTGTCACGAATTTGAAGTCGGATCGGGTGTTGGATTGGCTGCACAAAGGGGCCCAACCCTCGGTGACCGTTCGTACGCTCCTTCGACGCTCGGGAATATTGAAGACGTTCGAAGAATCGAAAAAGAAGACGAACGCCTGAACGTTTTGTTCGTTGCGGGGGCACCGAGGCCCCGACAAACGTGAGTGCCGGAACCTTGACGATATGAGAACCGTAACGTCGCCGGAGCACATGGTCACTGTCGGGAAATTGGTCAAGCCCTTTGGCGTGAGAGGGCAAGCCCGGGTTCTTTCACTCACGGACGTTCCGAACAGGTTCGAGAATCTCAGGGAAGTGACCCTGGAATCACCCACGGGCCGAACCCTGGTGACCACGGTCACGGACGTCCATTCGGACGGCCGGTCCTATCTCTTGCGCTTCGAGGCGTTCTCGACGCCCGAGGAGGTAGGGACCTATCGCGGGGCGTGGTTGAAAATTCCCCGAACGGAGGTTCCTCCCGCACCGGATGGGCACCATTACCAGTTTGAATTGATCGGGTTAACGGTGCAGGACGGTTCGGGCAACGTGCTCGGCACGTTGGAGGAAGTGATGACTTTACCGCATCAGCATGTATTCGTGGTGCGCGGACCGGACAAGGAATATCTCTTGCCCGCTTTGCAGAAATGGATTACGTCGGTCGACCCCGCCGGAGGCGTCATGACCGTCAAGCCGAGTGTGGAATGGGTGGGTGACGATGCAGTGTGACATTTTGACCTTGTTCCCTGAAATGGTGGAGAACGTCGTATCGCATTCGATCGTGAAGCGTGCGCGGGACAAACGGTTGGTGTCGATTCGCATCCACAATATTCGTGATTACAGTGACGACCGGCATCGCGTGGCCGACGATACGCCCTACGGGGGCGGGTCCGGCATGATCATGAAGGCCGAACCTATTTTCCGGGCGGTCGAGGCCTTGGGCGAGGATAGAGATGGGTTGCGGATTATCGTGCCGTCACCGCAGGGGCGGTCGTTCACGCAAGGCCTTGCCGATGAGTTGAGCCGGGAAGCGCGTCGGCTGGTATGGATTTGTGGGCACTATGAAGGTATCGATGAACGCGTACTGCTCCGGCTCGAGCCTGAAGAACTGTCGCTTGGCGATTACGTGCTGACCGGAGGAGAACTGCCGGCCTTGGTGATGCTCGATGCCGCCGTGCGATTGGTGCCCGGGGTTGTCGGGGATCCGGCGTCGGTGGAACAGGATTCTTTTGTCGAACCCCTGTTGGACTTTCCCCATTTCACCAAGCCGCAGACGGTGCGCGGATACGGGGTGCCTGACGTCTTGCTTTCGGGCAATCATGAGGCTATTCGGCGGTGGCGTCGAAAAGAAGCTTTGCGTAACACCTATTGCAAGCGACCGGATTTGTTGCAAGGGGAATCGTTAACTCAGGAAGATCAACAATTACTGTCGGATATTTCGCAGGAGTGTGAACAAGTCATGAGTGAGAGTGGAGGATAACATCATGAATCGGCTTCAACGGTTAGAGCAAACGTTCCCGACGAATCCGGTCCCCGTTTTTGAAATCGGGGACACCGTTCGCGTGCACGTCAAAGTGATCGAAGGTGAAAAAGAACGGGTCCAGGTTTTTGAAGGGGTGGTGATTGCTCGTAAAGGCAAGAGAATCAGTGAAACGTTTACCGTTCGCAAAATCTCGTATGGAGTGGGGGTTGAGCGCATCTTTCCGGTCAACTCGCCCAATATCGCGAAAATCGACGTGATCCGCAAAGGGAAAGTGCGCCGGGCAAAGTTGTACTACTTGCGCGACAAGATAGGGAAGCGGGCCAAAGTCGCTGAACGGGATTATTTCCGGGCCGCCAACAAACCCAAAACTCCAAAGAACGAACCTGCGGCGACGGCAAGCGCTGAGACTCCGGCAGAAGACCCTGCCGAATAATTCGATGCCGTGTGACATTGACCGATGACGCCATAGGGTTGGGTGCCGCAGGCCCCACGTGCGATCTTGAAGAAGAAGCACGGACCCGTGGCTATCGACGGGTAGCCGGTCTGGACGAGGCCGGTCGTGGACCCCTGGCCGGTCCGGTGGTCGGGGCGGCGGTGATCGTGCCTCGCCGGTTTTCATGGCGGAGCCTCGATGATTCGAAAAAGGTGAGCCCCGCGGAACGGGAGGCGCTGTTTTCGGTCATCACCGAGTCAGCCACGGCTTGGGGGGTCGGCGTCGCCTCCGAAGCTGAAATCGACTCGCTGAACGTGCTCGGCGCGACGCGGCTGGCTTGGCGGCGGGCCGTGAACCAGTTACATGTCCCACCGGATTTTTTGTTGATCGATGGGCACCTGGGGGCTGATTTCGGCATCCCCCATCGATCCGTGATTCACGGCGATCGGCTGTCGTGTTCCATTGCCGCGGCATCCATCCTGGCCAAAGTCTTCCGTGATCGGATTATGTGCGAATACCACCAGCGGGATCCCCGGTATCGCTTTCATGTTCATAAGGGGTATCCCACACCGGAGCATCTCCGGTTACTCCGTCAGTTCGGACCGAGTCCGCTTCACCGGCACAGTTTTGGTCCGGTGCGACGGTGTCTCACGCGGGAGGGTGTGTGAGCCTTACCCGGCAACGCCTGGGCAGGGAGGCCGAAGCCGCTGCCGAAGGGTTGCTTCGCCGAAAAGGTTACCGGATTCTGGACCGGAACGTGCGGGTCGGCCGCGGCGAGTTGGATATCGTGGCCCGGTCGGGAGAGACGTTGGTCTTCGTCGAAGTCAAGGCTCGCCGGACGGATCGTTACGGGGGCGTCGCCTACGCGGTGACGGCACAAAAAAAGCGTCAACTCATTCAATTGGCTGCCCGCTACCTGGCGCGGCGTCGCCTGGAACGTCGGCCGTGCCGGTTCGACGTGCTCCTCTATGATGCCGGGGATGCTGCGTCTCCCGTGCTTGAACATATCGAAAATGCATTTGAGGTGGCCGGCGATGATCGGCGTTGGTAAGCAGATGGAATATCACCATCAGGGCCGGGGAACAGGTGGCCGTGCCGAGCCGTTGTCACGATGATTCAGTTGTTCCACGTCTCCAAAGTCTATGACCGATGCGTGGCGCTTCATGATGTCTCGTTTCGGATCGACCAGGGCGAATGTGTCATCCTCACGGGACCGAGTGGCGCGGGCAAGACCACCCTGCTCAAAGTGATCTTCGGCGCGGAGACTCCGGATTCGGGTCAGATCCTCGTCCAGAACCGTAACGTCGCCAGAATACGAGGAGGCGCCATTCCCTACCTGCGGCGCACCATGGGGATTGTGCTGCAGAACTTTCAGTTACTGCCGCAGAAATCCGTCTATGACAACGTGGTTTTGCCGCTCATCATTCAGGGTGTCAAAAGACGCGAAGCGCGCCAACGAGTGATGGACGTCCTGAAGGCCGTCGGCATGGAGCATAAGCAGAAGATTCGTACGGGCGTACTCTCGGCCGGCGAGCAACAACGCATTTGTATTGCCCGGGCCATCGTGAACAGCCCCATTCTGTTGTTGGCTGACGAACCGACGGGTAATTTGGATGCGGACTTGACGATGGAAATCGTGGAATTGTTCAGGCGGATTCACGCCGAGGGGACGACGATTCTCCTGGCGACGCATAACCGGCAGGTGGTGGAGCAAATGAATGGTCGGGTCGTCCATTTACAGGAAGGCCGAGTCGAGTCCGACAAGGAGGCAACCCGGTAATGCGGCCGCTGTATCTCCTGCGGGAGGCGATGAACAATCTCCGCGTGAATCGGGGAAACGTGCTGATCGGCATCGTGACGACCGCCTTCACGCTGGTGTGTTTCGGCGTGTTTTTGTTGCTGTATCTGAATCTGAAAAACGTGTCGGGAACGCTTCAGAGCGACATTGAAGTGATCGTCTATCTGGATCCCGGAGCTTCGGAACAAGTCGTGTCCCTGGTCCAAAAGCGTTTGAAGACTGAACCCGCAGCCGTGACGCTGACGTTCGTGTCCAAGGAACAGGCCCTTCGAGATTTTTCCGAACAATTTCCGGAGGAATCGCTGCTGCTGGAAGGGATGGATGCCAATCCGTTACCCGCGTCCGTGGTCGTCAATCTCTCCCCGCGATTTCTGGATACCGAATCGCTGAGTGCGTTTGCGGAACGCGTCAAGCAGCTTCCGGGTGTCACCCACGTGGCGTACAGTCAGGACTGGGTCGATACGTTGACGTTGATGGTCAGTTACTTTGAGTTGGGAGCGGTGGTGATCGGGATGATTCTGGCCATGGCGACGGTGACGATTATTGCCAATACGATCCGTTTGTCATTATACACCAGAAAAGAAGAAATTGAGATCCTGCGGCTGATCGGTGCGACGGGAGTCTTTATTGCGATACCCTACGTGATCGAAGGCACGATCCTCGGGGCCTTGGGCGGCGGCCTGTCGCTCGCGTTGCTGAAAGGGGTGTTCGAATTCTTGCGATTGGAACTCAATGCGTCGGGTTGGTTCGCGGGCGTGGAGCATATTCTCCCGATTTTCCCGAGGCAGGTCTCCTTTCTTTTGGTGATGACCGGTATGCTGTTAGGATGTGGGAGTAGCGTGCTCTCGGTTTTCGGCTTGATGAAGGCGAGGAGTTGATGGGCAATCCGCAATCCGCAATCCGCAATCCACACTCCACACTCACGGCTGAAAACCGCCGTCTTGTGCTCATGTTGTGTTTGGCGGTCTCTCTTGTCGTCGTCCAGTCGTCGTGGGGAGCCTCTCTTCAGGAAAAAATTGAAAAAGAAAAACGGACCCTTCAAGAGCTGAAACAGGAAATCCGAAAGACTCGGAAACAGCGTGATCAATCACGAAAGAAACAAACGCAGGTTCTGCAATCGATCGAACGTCTGGATCGCCGGTTACACAAGGAACAGCGGGAAGCGACTTCAATCAATCGGGAAATCGAGAAAATCGACCGTGAACTGGATGAAATTGACGCGCAGTTGACCCGGCTTCGATCGGACATGCGGGATAAACGTGCCGTGATCGGAACCCGTTTGAAACGACTCTATATGGAAGGACGAGCCGGCTGGGTCTCGCCCTTGGTGGCTGCGACGACCTATGCGCAATTTCAACGCCGGTTGCTGTATCTTTCCTCGCTGGCCACGTGGGAACGTAACTTGTTCGAGGAATACCGGAGACAGGTGGCTCACAGTGAGCGGCTTCAGGCCAAACAGGCGAACATTCGTGAATCTTTGGTCACACGGAAGAGTCGTGTCGATAAAAAAATGAACGCGATTCGAGACGTGAAGTCCCAAAAGCGCGTGGTGCTGTCGAGTTTAAAGAAAACCACTCGTTCCCAAGAGCTCATGTTGCGCTCACTCGATCAAGCTGAAAGCCGAAAGGAAAGCCTGCTCAAAAAACTGGAGCAGCGCAGTCAAATTGCCGCCGGAACCATCAAGAAACACACGACGGATGTCTTTCGGCGAGGCGCCTTGTTGTGGCCGGCTGACGGAGATTTGGTGGGCGTGTTCGGTCGGCAAAAGCACCCGACGTTCGGCACCTACGTCCGGAAGAAGGGTATCGAGATCGCCTCAAGAGAAGGGAGTGACATCAGGGCCGTGTCCGGCGGACACGTGGTCTATGCGGATTGGCTCAGGGGGTACGGACTTGTGGTCATTATGGATCACGACAACAATTACTTTACGTTCTATGCGCATGCCTCAAAGTTGTTGGTGAAAGAAGGGGACACGGTGGCGAAGGGAGCCGTGCTCGGCGAAACCGGCTCATCCGGCTTGACCAACAGGAGCATTTTATATTTCGAGTTGAGGAAAGGGACCAAGCCGGTGAATCCATTACGCTGGTTGGCCAAACGGTGACCGGGTCGGGCTACTCGTTCGTCGACGGAATAAGGAGATGCCCGTTAGAGAAACCCGGGAAAGAAGAGCCGGTTCGTTCCTCCCCTTTGTAAGGGGAGGTCAGGTGGGGTAGAGTACACCGTCCATGGAGCACAAGAGTTCGCCGTCTTGTCGCAGACTCTACCTCCCCTCGCCCCTCCTTACAAAGGAGGGGAAGGTTCCTTTCCTCGACTGGATTTTTGACAGAGACTGGCAGAGTCATACAATGTTTATAGTCTTTTTAAAGAGGTAGGACGTCGTTATGGAAAAGGAACGCTCTTCAATCACGTGGGTTTCAGGGTTGGTCGTCGTCGGCGCACTCGTCGTGGGGTTGATGATCGGCAAGGGTGTCGAAAAGACTGGCTATGCCAGTGAGTCCTACGAAGAACTCAAGGTTTTTGCGGAAGTCTTGACCCAGGTCAAGAAACATTACGTCGAAGAGGTGAAGACGAACGACCTTGTCCATGGAGCCGTGCGGGGCATGCTCAAAACCTTGGACCCGCATTCGGCGTATATGACTCCGGAGATGTATAAGGAAATGAGAGTGGAAACCAAGGGGGAATTCGAAGGATTGGGAATTCAGATCGGGATCAAAGAGCATCACGTCACCGTTATAGCTCCCATCGAAGGAACACCGGCCCACGCGGCGGGTATCGAAACCGGAGACATCATTTTGAAGGTCGATGAAACGCCGACGAAAGACCTGACGCTCATGGAGGCGGTTCAGCACATGCGGGGACCTAAAGGAACCTCGGTCACGCTGACGGTCCGGCGGGAAGGGGCCCCGGAAACCCTCAGCTTCACGATCGTTCGGGATACGATCAAGATTCGAAGCGTCCGGTCACGACTTCTCGACGATCACATCGGCTATATCCGAATCACACAGTTTCAGGAATCCACGCCCAAAGATCTCGGCAAGGAATTGGTGAAGTTGCACGACGAGGGCTCTCAAGGCCTCATCCTGGATTTACGCAATAACCCCGGCGGCTTGTTGTCCTCGGCGGTTGGGGTATCCGAGCAATTTTTGAAGTCCAATACGTTGGTCGTGTCGGTCAAGGGCCGAGACGGCCGGAAGGATGAATATCGTTCCAGCCCGCCGATGGATCCACCGGAATATCCGATGATCGTCCTGGTCAACCAGGGGTCTGCCAGCGCGTCGGAAATTGTTGCGGCCGCGATGCAGGATTGGGGAAAAGCCGTCATTTTGGGGAAGACGACGTTCGGGAAGGGCTCCGTCCAGACGATTCTCCCGTTGTCGGACGGGTCCGGACTTCGGCTGACCACGGCGAAATATTATACGCCCCGCGGAGAGTCAATCCATTCCGTTGGCGTCAAACCGGATATCGTGGTGGAGCCCAAACCGGTCACCGTGGATGAGGAATCCAAAGAGGGGACTTCCACTGAAGGGGACGCCGGTGCTTCCTCCGACGAGAGTGCCGATGCGGAGAAGCCGACGGACCTTGAAGCGGAACTCATGAAAAAGGACGTGCAACTGCAAAAGGCGATCGAGTTGCTCAAGACCTGGAAAGTCTTCAAAGACCTGCACCCTATCGAAGCGAAGGTCACAGGTTGAGGATAATGGCGGTGCCGGCATCGCAAAGGCCTTTCTGTCCGGTCAATCGCTCCGCAAGGGTTCGTCGCGCAGGCGCTGAATGGCCGCCAGCAGTTCGTCCGCGGTAACGCCGACTCCCGGTCGCGTTCTCAACATGTGAGAACGGGCCAGGGTCTCCAGATCGTCCAGCGTCCGGATCCCGAGTCGATAATACAGGTCGTGCACGATGGGATCGGAAAGGCCGGGCAGGGCGCTCCATCGTTGAATGGCGGGAGGTAGGGGGGTCTTGAGTTCTTCATAGGCTTGGACTGCGCCGGTTTCCACGTATTCCTGAATCTTAGCCGCAAGATCTTTCCCGATGCCGGGCAGGGTTCGGAGATCTCCGGCCTGCACCAGTTCCGCGACGGGCGATTCCAAGTTGGCAATCGTGTCGGCTGCCCGTTGATAGGCCCGGATGCGATACGGGTTTTCTCCGTGTTTCTTCAACAAGTCCGCCATGGACAGGAAGAGATTGGCGAGTGTGTGGTTCGAGTCGTGACCGGTCGACATACCTTGAGCCCATTCCATACGATGAATATTCCAAACGATGACGTCAGGGCATTGTAAAAGATTGTGCTTGGCGATGATAGGTTCATCGGCCTGAATCCCGCGTTCCCAAATTGACAAGGCTTGAGAGGCTCTCGTAGGATGCCGGATAGTGACGGAGGATTTTCACTCACGCATGCACATCCAGGTCAATGGGGAGCCGCGTCAGGTTCGTGAGGAAAGCAATGTGACCGACCTGCTCCGGGATTTACAACTGAACGTCGAACGGGTGGCCGTGGAAGTCAATCTGGAAATCCTCGACAGACGGGACTTCGATGCCAAGACGTTGCAGGAAGGCGACCGGATAGAAATTCTGAGTTTCATCGGAGGAGGGGCAGGAGGAATTTTTGATTGCTGATTGTGGATTGCTGATTGAAAAAATCCGCAATCCACAATCCAAAATGTTTACTGGGGAGTAGCCATGAGTGACGATCGTTTGACCATAGCCGGGCGAGAGTTTCGGTCCCGCTTGTGGGTCGGGACGGGCAAGTACAAGGATTTTGTCGAGACCAAGAAAGCCATTGACGCGTCGGGCGCGGACGTCGTCACCGTGGCGGTGCGCCGGGTCAACATCACGGATAGAAATTCCGAGAACCTGTTGGATTATCTTGATCCAAAACAATACACCATCCTTCCCAATACCGCGGGCTGCTACACGGTGGAAGACGCGGTCCGCTATGCCCGGTTGGCCCGCGCCGCCGGGGTGTCGGATCTGGTCAAGCTCGAGGTGATCGGCGATGAGCGGACCCTGTTTCCCGATACCGCCGGGCTCATCGAGGCCGCCAAGATTTTGATCAAGGAGGGCTTCGTGGTGTTGCCGTATACGAATGACGATCCCATCGTGGCTCAGAAACTGGTCGATATCGGCTGCCCCGCGGTCATGCCCTTGGCGGCCCCCATCGGTTCCGGGCTGGGCATCCGCAATCCCTACAATTTGAAGATCATCCTCGAAACAGTGAACGTCCCCGTCATTGTGGACGCGGGCGTGGGCACGGCTTCCGATGCCGCGTTGGCCATGGAATACGGAGCGGATGCGGTGTTGATGAACACCGCGATCGCGGGGGCGCGAGAACCCATTGCCATGGCCGAAGCCATGAAGTACGCGGTCGAAGCCGGCCGGTTGGCGTACAAAGCCGGGCGCATCCCCCGAAAACTCTATGCGACCGCCAGCAGCCCGATCGAAGGCATGCTGTAGTCCGACGGTGAACGTGCGCTTCGACTTGTCATCGGCATGACCATAGCCCGAATCAGTCATTCCTGCGAAAGCAGGAATCCAGCGTCTTTCTCTTTCACAAACCGAAGACAAAAGCAAAGACACTGGATTCCCGATCGGTGTCGGGAATGACAGAAGGAGGAATCGGGGATGCCCGAGATGACCGGCGAGGCCTTCGGTGTCTGTGATAACGAGTCCTCTCCCGCCATTGTACGTGGTCACCGACCGGTTCCGGACCGGAGAAGATCGGTTCCTCAGCATCCTCGAAGACATCGTCCCCGAGCAGGGGATGATGATTCAGATCCGGGAAAAAGACCTCGACACCCGTGAGCTGCTACGGTTTGTGGAAGCGGTTCGGCAATTGGCTCATCCCTTTCGTGTTCCGTGTTTGATCAATGACCGTGTGGACCTGGTCCTCGCGACCAAGGCCGCAGGCGTCCATCTTCCCGCTGACAGCATGCCGACCAAAGAGGCCCGCCAATGTCTGGGCGACGGCTATCTCATCGGCAAGTCGATCCATTCCGCGGAAGAGGCCCTGCAAAGCGAGCAGGATGGCGCGGACTTCGTGGTACTCGGCCCGGTGTATGAGACGCCGTCCAAACAGGAGTACGGTCCTCCGTTGGGTACTGACGTGATTCGTGAAGCCGTCCGGCACTGTACGATTCCCGTGTACGCGATCGGCGGACTGACGCCGGCTCGCGTGGAACAGGTGATGGCGGCCGGCGCCGCGGGCGTCGCCGTCATTTCTTCCATTTTTCAAGCGGCGTCGTCACGCGAGGCCGTAACGAGGTATGCCACGCAACTGCGCAAATGGCGACCGCAATAGAACGGTCCCGTATAGGAACCTCTGATTTATGGTGATAGCGGGATGCAGGGCAAGGCGTCCCGCAGCGAAACCCGAGGCTTATCAGAGAGATAGGCGAGGGTTGAGCGAGGACACAACGCAGCCATGCGCCCGATAGTGCAATAAATCAGAGGTTCCTTTATATTGACCCTTTCCGAAACCCAGTGCTAGAATTTGCCGCCCCGACGTGAGGTGAGCGGTATGTGGGTTTCGCCTCACCAATACAAGGGTTTCAGCGGTAGAGCAAAGGACCCTTCCATGGGCTTGAGAAAACACGAAGACTACAACCGGGAGATCGAGAAACTACGCGGAGAACTCCAATCCCTGGAAACCGAAATGCGCCATCTCTACGAGACGCGCATGAAACTCCAGCAATCGGAGAAACAGAATAAACGCTTGGCGGACAGTCTCCAGGAAGCCAAAGCCCAGATTGAAACCCTCCGCACGGAGATTGCCAAACTCACGGCCCCGCCCTCGGCGTATGCGCTCTTCTGCAGTTTGAATGATGACGCCAGCGCCAACGTCTACGTCTCGGGCAGAAAAATGCGCGTCAGCGTGCATAGTTCGGTGTCGAGCGCGACCCTGCGAAAAGGACAGGAAGTGATTTTGAATGAAGCCTTGAACATCATCGAGGCGCGGGCCTTCGATCCCCAGGGACAAGTGGTGAAGATGAAAGATCAACTGGATGGCTCGCGGGCGCTGATTCAATTGCACCACGACGAAGAACGCATCGTCGAACTGGGAGAGCCGCTACTGCACGAATCGTTGAGCGTGGGCGACCACCTGCTCTATGACCCCCGGTCGGGCTACGTCATCGAAAAAATCCCCAAATCCGAAATCGAAGAGTTGGTCCTCGAAGAAGTCCCGGACGTGCAATATGAAGATGTGGGGGGATTGACCAAAGAAGTCGAGCAGGTAACGGATGCCGTGGAATTGCCCTTTTTGTACCCGGAACTGTTCAAGGAACATCGTCTGACTCCACCCAAAGGTGTCCTCTTGTACGGACCTCCCGGGTGTGGAAAGACCATGATCGCCAAAGCCGTGGCGAATTCCATTTCCAGGAAAATGCGGCATTTGTCCGGCAAGGACGTGCGCAGTTACTTCCTGCACGTGAAGGGACCCGAGCTCTTGAACAAATACGTGGGTGAATCCGAACGGTACATCCGCGAGGTTTTCGCCAAGGCGCGGGACAAAGCCGTAACCGGGAATCCCGTCGTGGTGTTTTTCGATGAAATGGACGCGTTGTTCCGCACGCGGGGGTCAGGGATTTCGTCCGATATCGAATCCACGATCGTCCCGCAGTTTTTGGCGGAGATCGACGGGGTCGAAAAGCTCAAGAACGTGATCGTCATCGGGGCGAGCAACCGGCAGGACCTCATCGATCCGGCGGTGTTACGAACGGGGCGGTTGGACGTGAAAGTCAAAATCCCCAGACCGAACAAACAGGGCGCGCGGGATATTTTCGCCAAGTACCTCACCGATGACCTGCCGTTCGCCAAAGAGGAACTCGACCGGCACGCCCGGGACCGGCAGGCCCTGGTCTCGCACCTGCTCGACCTGACGGTGGAGTCCATGTATGCCACGTCGGAGGACAACAAGTTCCTGGAAGTGACCTATGCCAACGGCGAAAAAGAACTCCTCTATTTCAAAGACTTTGCCAGTGGCGCCCTGATCGAAGGCGTGGTTTCGCGGGCGAAAAAAATCGCGGTGAAACGGGCCATCGGGACGGGTGAAAAAGGCCTGAAGGAAGAAGACCTCTTGTGCGCCATCCGGGATGAATTCAAGGCGCACGAGGATCTGCCCAATACGACCAATCCCGATGACTGGGCCCGCATCGCCGGGAAAAAAGGCGAAAAAATCATCCACGTGCGGACCCTGACCCCCGGCTCGGAAGGACCACGCGAGATCGAAACCGTGAGTGCCGGGCATTACTTTTAGTGCTCTTGCTCAATGGAGAGTCTTTGCAGCGCATTATCGGCACAGAAACGGAATTTGGTGTCGCCTCGCGTCACGTCCACGCATCCGATCCCGTTGAGAACTCCCTCCACCTGATCAGTCAGTACCCGTCGCTCATCGCCCCACAGGCTATTTGGGATTACGAGAACGAAAACCCCCTGCGTGACGCGCGCGGGTTTGAAGTCGAGGGCGAACGCGAACGTCCGGGGCCCGAGTATAACCGGGCGCTCAACAAACTCCTGGCGAACGGCGGCCGCCTGTACGTGGACGGGGCCCATCCCGAATATTCCACGCCGGAATGCAGTACGGCGCGCGAATTGGTCGCGTATGAACGCGCGGGGGAACTCGTGGCCGCCAAGTGCCTGGAGGCCCTGAACCGGACGGCGGAGGGGTACGTGCTGTACAAGAACAATTCCGACGGCAAGGGGAACAGCTACGGGTACCATGAAAACTATCTGATGGACCGCTCGGTGCCGTTCGACGTGATTCTTCAGGGCTTGTTGCCGTTTTTCGTGTCGCGTCCCATCGTGGCGGGAGCCGGGAAAGTCGGCGCGGAAAACGGAGCCGCGCCCGCGACGTATCAGATCTCTCAACGCGCGGACTTTTTCGAATGCGTGGCGGACCTCAATACCATGGTCAAACGACCTCTGATCAACACCCGTGATGAGCCACATGCGGACCCCGCGCGGTTTCGCCGGTTACACGTGATCGTCGGTGACGCCAACATGGCGGAACTCTCCACGTACCTGAAGGTGGGCACCACGGCGATCGTGACGCACATGCTGGACGAAGGCCACGACGTCCCCGCGTTTGAGCTGGAGAACCCCGTGGATGCCGTCAAGGTCGTTTCACGCGATCTCACCGTCAAGGCCGACCTGAAGTTGGTCCGGGGCGGCGCGACCAATGCGTTGGCCATCCAACGCGCCTACCTCCGGACCGCGCATGAGTTTTACGCCTGTCGCGAGTTGTCGCCTGCGACCAAGGACGTGTTGGTGCGATGGGAAAACGTCCTGGATAAACTCGAACGCGATCCCGGGCAATTGGCCGCGGAACTCGATTGGGTGGCCAAACGGCAAATGATCGAGTCGTACGTGGACCGAAAAGGCTGCGGATGGAATGATCCGCGCGTGGCCTTGATGGACCTGCAATACCACGACGTGCGGCCGGACAAGGGCCTGTATTATACGCTCGAACGGAGCCGGCGGATTGAACGCTTGCTGGATGACGAGGAAATCGTCGCCGCGGAATTGCAGGCCCCGAGAGGGACGCGCGCCTATTTTCGCGGCGCCTGTCTCCGGAAATTTCCCCAGCAGATCTACGGAGCCAGTTGGACCTCGGTGCTCTTCGACGTCGGAGACGTGGCCGTCAAACGGGTGCCGTTGATGGACCCCTTGAGGGGCACGCAGGATCTGACCAATGAGTTGTTGGAAGGCGTGGAGACCGCGCAACAACTCCTGGACCGTTTATCGGCTTGAACGAGCCACGCTTCTACCTCCCCTCGCCCCTCCTTACAAAGGAGGGGAAGGTTTGATGACTTTATACCTCCTCTTTGTAAGGGGAGGGAAGGTGGGGTAGAGTGTCTGGGCATGGGAAGGGGAAGTAGATGAGGGAATCGTCAACAAATGACAGAACACATAGAAAATCACAGAGTATGAGGTAACTTCTGGCCACCATGAAATCGTTCCTGTCCCAGATGCCCGTGAATCAATGCTCCAGTTTTTTTGATTTCATCCATCAGACTCGGCCCGAACTGACGCCCGCGGCGCGGTGGGGGAGCGAAGGGCACGTCTCCGCGTCGGCGGACGAGATTCAGCGGCACGTCGTCTCACAGCTTGCTCACGGGACGACCGTGTTGGCCGTGAAATACGAGAAGGGCGTCGTGATCGTCGGTGATCGCCGCGCCATCGAAGGCTATCAGGTCGCGTCGCGTCGCATGGAGAAGGTCTTCAAAACCGACAGCCATTCGGCTATCGCCATCGCCGGGGCCGCGGGTCCCTGCATGGAAATGGCCAAGCTGTTCGGGATCGAACTGGAACATTATGAAAAACTGGACGGCGTCCCGTTATCCTGCGAAGGCAAGGCCAACCGGTTGGGGCAGATGGTGAAAGCCAATTTGCCCATGGTCATGCAAGGGTTGGTCGTGATTCCGCTCTTCGTGGGGTTCGACCTGAAGCAACAGGAGGGCCGGATTTTCAAATACGACGTCACCGGCGGAAAATACGAAGAAACGGAGTATCACGCGGTCGGGTCCGGGGGAAAAGACGCCCGGGTGACCATCAAGGAACGGTTTCGCAAGAACTTGTCCCAGCCCGAAGCGATTGCCCTGGGGCTCCAGGCGATCCTGAGCGCGGCGGAAGAGGACTTGGGAACCGGCGGACCCGATGCCTTCCGGGGCATCTATCCGACCATCAAAATCGTCGACGTCCAAGGCGTGCGGGACGTGGAAGAATCCGAGGTGGCGTCCCAATGCGACCGTTTGGCTCAAGCACGACCCGGGGGTGAATCCTGATGACGCTGCCGTTCTACGTGTCCCCCGAACAATTAATGCAAGACAAGGCGGAGTATGCCAAGAAAGGCATTGCCAAGGGCCGGTCGATCGTGGCCATCGAGTACCGCGACGGCGTACTGTTCGTCGCGGACAATCCCAGCAGTTCATTATTCAAGATCTCCGAAATTTACGACAACATCGCCTTTTCCGGAGCGGGGCGATACAGCGAATTCGAAAGCCTGCGCAAGGCGGGCATTCAACACGCCGACTTGAAGGGGTTCATGTACAGTCGTGAAGACGTCACGGCCCGTTCCCTGGCCAACGGGTATTCGCAGACCCTGGGCACGATATTCAGCCAGGAACTGAAACCCTTCGAAGTGGAAATCCTTTTGGCTCAAATCGGAGAACAACCCGAACAGACGGAACTGTACCGCATCGCGTTCGATGGAACGATCATTCACGAAAAGGAATTCGTCGCCATCGGAGGCCGGGCGGACGCCGTAGTATCCGCCTTGCGCGCAATGGGATCGGAACAAGTCCCCGACCTGAAAACCGCCCTCACCCGGTGCATGAGCGCCCTCGAAACCGCCACGAGCCAGACCATATCCCTCCAAGCCCTCGAAGTGGCACTCCTCGACCGCACCCGCACCGGCCGCAAATTCCGCCGCATCCCCGCAGAAGAAGCCGTCACCCTCCTGTCCTAACCTCCCTTATTCCCTTCCTTTGTAAGCCTGTCCTGAGCCTGTCGAAGGGGAGGGGCAAGGTCCGCATTGAGGATCTCCCACTCACCTTGAACACGCGTAACAGGCTTGAAAAAGCGACTCTTTCCGTGTATCTTGACTAACTTAGTCATAAAGGAGGAAGCCATTATGGGTAGATCTCGTCAAGCCAAGCAGACCGGTTCGACGCGGCTTCACGGCTGGAAGTTGGGAGAGGCCAAAGCGAAGTTCAGCGACGTTGTCCGCCTGGCTGCCTCAGGCCAGCCACAACGTGTGACGGTGCGAGGCAGGGAGACGGTCGTCGTCGTGGAGGCGTCCGAATTCGAACGCCTTCGTGCGCGGAGCACGTCGGCCAGCCTGCACGATCTCTTGTCTCGGTCTCCCTTGAACCGCTTGGAGTTCGGCGATGAAGGCGTACGGAGTCCGGTCCGTGCGGTCGAGTTGTGAATGGATGGCTGCTCGATACCAACGTCGTGTCCGAGTTACGCAAGACCCGGCCCAACCGGCGCGTGAAGGCGTGGTCCGATGCGCAAGCGGCGGATAACTTCTTTCTCAGCAGCGTCACCCTTGCCGAGATTCGTTTCGGGATCGAGTGCCAAGCAGACCCCATACTTCGCGAGGAACTCGAAGCGTGGCTTGCCCACCGGCTGAGGCCCTGGTTTGCCGGGCGTATTTTGCCCGTGGACGAGGAAGTCATCCTGGAATGGCGCCGCATGGTCGCGCGAGGCAGAGAAAGGGCGATTACGTTCAGTCAACCGGATCTCTTTATCGCCGCGACCGCACAAGTGCATGCCCTGACGCTCTGTACCCGTAACGAGAGAGACTTTCGCAGGGCCGACATTCGGGTCTTCAATCCTTGGTCGGAGTGAGCAGGCTAGGTACGCCCACTTTGCGAAACATAGCAAAATAATAGCAGGACATAGCAGAAAACATAGCAAGTTATAGCAGAATCATAGCAAACATAGCGTGGCATAGCATGAAACATAGCAATCATAGCATGAAACATAGCAAGACATAGCAACAGTGCAACAAAACATAGCAAAAGCATAGCAATGTCATGCCCGACGCCGATCGGGCATCCAGCGTCTTTTCTTTTTCCTGCGGGGTTTCGCCCCCGCACGCCGAGGTTCCTTCGGCAGGTCCTTCGCGTTGCTCAGGACAAGCTCAGGACAGGCTCTTTTATTTCGGCAAAAGGATCCAGAACCATCGGCGCCCGGGCGCAGCCCCGCCCGCAGGCGCCAAGACGTGGCGGCATAAGATGCCGCGGCTACGAATGTAAAAAAATGAAAGGAGAGGACGCTGGATTCCCGATTAAAAATGTCGGGAATGACAAGAGGGGAGTCGGGGCTGACAAGAGGGGCGTTGGGGAATTGGGGATGCCAGGAAAGGAGGCGGACGCGTCTGTTCCGTCTGTGTCACGTCTATGCTAACATGAAAGCATGAAACGGATTTTCGGACTGGAGTGTGAATACGGGCTCACCTTCTCGCCCAACGGCCGGGTGTATCTGCCCATTGAAAAAATTCTGGGGTACATCTTCGAAGGGTTGATCCCGAACAGTTGGCCGTCCAACGCGTTCCTGACGAACGGGGCCAGGTTTTATCAGGATACCGGGTGCCATCCCGAGTATGCCACGCCGGAGTGCGACGACATTTTCGAGTTGGTGGTGCACGAAAAAGCCGGCGAGCGCATCCTGGAATCCTGTTTGCCCGCGGCGGAAGAACGTCTCCGGGAAGAAGGGCTGGCCGGGGACATCTATATTTTCAAGAACAACACGGATTCCCTGGGGAACACCTACGGGTGTCATGAAAACTTTTTGATGCAGCGTGACGTGGATTTCTGGAAGGTGGCGGAACAGTTGATCCCGTTTTTCGTGACGCGACAGATTTATTCAGGCGCGGGGAAAGTGCTCAAGGTCTCGGGCAAACCGCACTATTTTCTGTCCCAGCGGGCCCAGCACATTCACGAAAAAACCTCGTCTTCCACGACCTCGTCCCGCAGCATCATCAACACGCGGGATGAGCCGCATGCGGATGCGGAACGGTATCGACGCCTCCATATCATTCTCGGGGATTCCAATATGTCGGAGTTCGCGACGTACCTGAAGGTCGGCACTGCGGATCTGGTGTTGTCCATGATCGAGGCCGGGTATTTTATCCAGGGTATTGAATTGGAAGATCCCGTCAAAGCCATCAGGGAAATTTCCCGTGACCCCACGTTGAAGAAAAAGGTGAAATTGGACGACGGGCGGGAGTTCTCCGCCTTGGAAATCCAACGCATCTTTTTGGAAAAGGCCTCGGAATTTCTCCACGCCCGGCCTTATGACAAGGTGCTGGCCGACGTGCTGACGGAATGGGAACGCGTATTGAACGCATTGGCGGATGACCCCATGCAGTTGGTCAAGGAGGTCGATTGGGTGACGAAGCGCTGGATTATTCAGTCGTATATCGACCGCAAAGGGTGCGGGTGGGATGATCCGCGAGTGGCGATGATGGATCTGCAATATCACGACGTGAACCGGAAGCGCGGGCTCTATTACATATTGGAGGCGCACGACAAGACGGTGAAAATGGTGGATGAAGCCGCCGTGGAACGCGCCACGTCGATTCCGCCCCAGTCCACCCGCGCCAAGGTGCGAGGCGACTTTATCCGGTTCGCCCGGGCCAAGAACCGGTCCTACACGGTCGATTGGACGTACTTGAAATTAAACGGCTATTGGGAAGAAACGATCTTGTGCATGGATCCTTTTTGTGCGTCCAGCCGGCGGGTGGATGAACTATTGGCCCAGGTGTCTCCCGCCTCCCTCCGGACGTAATATGGACTTGCCTTCCTACTCTTTCCGCCCGACCGTTCGTCCGTGGCTCGTGGCACTGGTGTTGGTGCTGGCGAGCGTGTTCCCGGTCAGCCTGTTGTTCAAGGACGGTCCGCGGTACTCCGTGGGGGCCGACGGACAAGTCAGCGGCAAACAGGGAGAAGTCGTGCTGGTGACGATCCCCGTCAAGGGCCGTCCGGACCGGATCACAGGGCGATTCTTAACACGCACGCTGACTTTTTTCCCCGTCAAGGAGCAGACCTATGCCGGACTGCTGGGACTGGACATGCAGGACCGTCCCGGCCGGTATGAACTGACGATCGACGTCGTCTATCTCCAACGGACGGAACGCCGGAGTCTGTCGGTGTTGGTGATGAAGGAAGAGTATCCCGAGCAACGGTTGACCCTGCCCTCCAAGATGGTGGATCTCGATAAGAAAACCTTGGCCCGGGTCACGACCGAATCCAAAGCCGTTCACGAGGCATTCGACGCTTTCGTGCCGCATCCCCTGTGGAAGGGCCGGTTTGTGGAGCCGGTTTCGGGAAAAATCTCCGGGCGATTCGGCAGTCGCCGGGTCATCAACGGCCAGCCCAGAAAACCCCATAGCGGGGAAGACATCGCGGCGCCCAAAGGCACGCCCGTCGTAGCCATGAACGATGGGATGGTGCGCCTCACCGCGGATCACTTCTTCTCGGGAAAAGGGGTGATCGTGGATCATGGGCTCGGTCTCTTTTCCATGTACTTTCACCTATCCAGCGTGGACGTGAAACACGGCCAGGTCGTGAAAAAAGGGCAGGTGATCGGGAAGGTCGGCTCCACGGGACGGGCGACCGGCCCGCATCTCCATTGGGGGGTGCGCCTGAACGGATCACGAGTCGATCCCTACTCGTTGCTTGACCTGAGCGTTGGCGTCCGATCGTAACCGGTTCTCCGACGTGTATCCATGAACAACGTCTGTGTGTTTTGCGGCTCCCATACCGGCTCGAACAGCCGGTATGCCGAGATGGCCGGGCTGCTGGGCCAAGAACTCGCCGCGCGTGACCTGGGGCTGGTCTATGGCGGGGGCAACATCGGATTGATGGAGGTGCTGGCGAACGCCTGCCTGGCGGGAAATGGCCGGGTGATCGGGGTGATCCCGGAATTCATGGTGAACAACCAATGGGCCCGGCACGATGTATCCGCGCTCCACGTGGTGGGATCGATGCATGCGCGCAAAGCCCTCATGGAAGACCTGGCCGATGCCTTCATCGCGCTGCCCGGAGGCTATGGGACCCTGGAAGAGTTTTGCGAAACGATCACCTGGCGCCAACTCGACTTACACCAAAAACCCTGCGGCCTGTTGAACGTGGACGGATTTTACGATGGTTTCCTGGCGTTCCTGGACCATCAGACCCGTGAAGGATTCCTGGCCCCTGACAATCGCGCGTTAATCCGGGTTGCGTCCGACCCGGCCACGCTGCTCGATATGCTGACTGACGTCTGAAGCTTGGAATGGAAATGGGGTCCGGTTCCTCCCCTTTGTAAGGGGGAGGTCAGGTGGGGTAGAACCAATTTCCCAAAGAGCAGGGGGGGCGTTCTAACCACAGGCTCTACCTCCCCTTGCCCCTCCTTACAAAGGAGGGGAATAGAAAGGGCTGTCTGAGCGAGGACACAACGCCGCGATGCGCCCGATAGTGCGATAAAGCAGGGGTTCCCTAATAAGCCGCTGGCCGGGACAGCGGTTCGCTCGTCACCAATTCCACGACTCGCAGATTGTCGAATGCGAATTTTCCGTCCCCGGTGGTCATGATTCCAATCCGGCCCGTGCGCAAGGTCGAGTCATAGACGGAGAGGAAGAATTGGTTGTCGAACGAAATCTCGAAAAAATCCTTGCTCACGATCGTATTTCTCTGAACCCGCAGGAAATGCCACGGCGTGCGTTTCTTCGGCAGGACCTCATGTTCCTTGATCAGGGTGGGTTTCCCGTCGGTAAAACGATAGGCCTTGACCATGTTGCTGGCCGGATAAATGAGGACGGCATAAAAGTTATCCGTATCCTGGAGGTTCAGCACCAGGCCGGCGGCCGAGCTCGGGGTCCCGAGTTTGGAGAGGATGCCCACCGTCAGGTCCAGGTATTCCACCTGAATATTATCGTTGACGAGCAGTTGATAGCAGCCGGGCTTTGGACAGGGCGTCGGCTGAAGCAGCACGTGGGAACGGCTGGGAGCATCGTCGGCAGTCATAAGCGACCATTCCGCTGGATACCCGTCCCCCAGGGTGTGGGAGGAAAACCCGGGCGGGAGAGCCGCGTCGAGATGTTTTTCAAAAGTCCATTCTTCAAAAATTGGAGGCGTATGACGCAAAACGGCGCGGGGCAGTTCCTTCAGGGGCTCGGCATCTTCAGCGAAAAGATCGGGAACGCTTGCACACAGGACAAGTGCCGCGGCCGCGAAGCCGAGCATGAGGCCGCGTGAAAACAAATTGACCGTCTGCGATGAAAGGCGACGGGAAAGAACACGGGTATACGGAAAAGGATTTGTGTTATGCATGAATCTCACCATAAATCAGAGGTTCCTGAGGGTTTGCCAATGGGTTCTCGACTAAATCATACGAAGAAAAAGTCCCTTGCTGCAAGGTGACAAAAGAGGGAAAAGATAATCTGTCATCCTCGACGCTTGTCCCCGACTTGATCGGGGACCCAGACATTCTACTGGGATCCAGGGTCTTTGCTTTGTTCGACATCCGTGAAGACAAAAGACACTGGATTCCCGATTATTAACGTCGGGAATGACAGTTAGGGCTATTTTCATGGCAATGCCGATATGCCGTTAATGAAAAAAAAGCAGTGGCAGAGCGCCGCACCGGACGATGAACGGGTGGCGTGGCTGGCGTTGGTGCCGGTTGGACTGACAGCGTGCTTTTATCTTCTTCCGGCCTCGGCCCGGGAGAACCTGTTCCTGCAATTCCTGCCGCAGTTCGCCGCATACGGAGCGCTGGTCATCTGGTGGAAAGCCAATACCGATGTGCTGCCGGCACTGGGACTTTCCCGGGACAGCCCGACGCGAGGCGTGGGGTGGGGGCTCGCCACGGGGTGTATCCTGGGTGTGGTCAATTCGACCGTGATCCTGTGGGTGGTCCCGGTGCTCGGTGGCGACGTGCGGTTTCTGGCGGACACGCCGCATGCCCGGATGCCCGTGTTCGTGATGATCCCCTGGTTCACGGTCCTGATCGCGATTGCAGTCGAATTAAATTTTCGAGGGTTTCTTCTGGGCCGGCTGGAGTTTTTCTGTTGCCGGTGGCTGCCGGTGACGAGCGCACGAGGCCTCCGCCTTGGGTCGATCGTAGCGATGTTGGTGTCGGCCTTGGTCTTTGCATTCGATCCGTTCATGGTGATGACGTTTCGGCATCTCCACTGGATTGCCGTCTGGGACGGACTCATTTGGGCGGTCCTCTTCGTGCGGTGGCGGAACCTGGGGACCGTGATCGCAGCCCACGCCATCGAGGTGATGATCCTGTATCTTAGCGTGAAAACGGCACTCGCGTGATCTTCCCTGCGTCGTTGACGGAGGGGACAGGATTTGCGCCCGGAACAAGTCTGGTGTAAGTCTAACAGGAATCCCTCATCAGGCTTGCCGTCTGCACACCAAGAGATGAAAATGAGGACACCTCTCCCCAATCCGTCATTCCCGATCGGGGTCGGGAATGACAAAAAGGGGCTATTTTCATACCAAGATCATTCGACGATGAACGCTTGCTCGCCGTTACCAAGAATCCGGAGAGGAATCATGTGATGGAAGAACTGGTCAAACCCATCGTTCAGGCTTTTTTGGTGTGCGATTCCGTGATCCTGGACAGCTTCACCAGAAAAAAGAGCATCATCGGCACGTTCACGCATTTGTGGGCGCCGCGCTTTCCTTGCCAGCATCCTCAGATGGGCGTGTATTTCTGTTTGACGGACGCGGAAGGACAGTATGAATTCGAACTCCGCCTCGTGTATTTGGATCAGGATCAGCTCATCGGGACCGCCTCGTTGCCGTCGGTCGCTATCAAGGACCGGTTGCAGATCCATGATTTCGGAGTGAATATTCCTGCCTTGGTCTTTCCCGCTCCGGGCCGGTATGAATTCCGCTTGTTTGCCAATGGTTACTTCGTCACCCAAAAAGACTTCAATGTAATCCAACAAACCCCTCAGCAACCCAACCCCGAATCCTCATAGTAAAGCCCTCGCACCCGGTTTGTCATCCTTGACTACTCCCGTCTGTCATTCCCGATATTTTTAATCGGGAATCCAGCGTCTTTTGTTTTTTCCTTCGTTCGTGAAGACATGGGACGGCACTCTTCGGCTTCGCTTAGGGCAGGCTCCGGCCGTCTTCTACACAGCCGGGCCTTGACTTATAACTGACGGGATTTATCTGTAATTCTGGAAGCGCTTCAACGGAAACAGAACAAGACAACATAAGAGGAGGTGCGATATGTTGGTCAAATGGAATCCGTTTCAAGAACTCGAACGAACCGTGGGCTGGTGGAATACGCAACCGTTTCAGCGTCCGCAATGGGATGATCCGGAGGCATCGGCGATCAACTGGGTCCCGCCGGTGAACGTCTATGAAGACAAAGAACACTTGTTTGTCGAAGCCCAATTGCCGGGTATCGACATGCAGGACGTGAAGATCTCCGTGACCGACGACACGTTGCAACTGCACGGCGAGCGGAAAGAGGAACGCACGGAAGACCGGGACAATTATCATTTCCGTGAAGCGCAGTACGGATCGTTTGCCCGGAATTTCCGTCTTCCCGACTACGTCAACCCGGATCAGGCGTCGGCGCGGTACGAGAAAGGCGTGTTGATCGTACAGGTTCCCAAGCGGGAAGAAACCAAGCCCAAGTCGATCCCGATCAACGTCAAGGGCTAAGGCGCGTCCGTTCTGAACATGCCGGTCGAGAGCCCCATTCACTCCCTCCGGGGCTCCAATTCCCCTCCTTTGTAAGGAGGGGCAAGGGGAGGTAGAGGCTATGACCGGGAGAACGATCCTTGTGCTTCATGGTTAGTTAGTTCTACCCCACCCTCGCCCTCCCCTTACAAAGGGGAGGGAACGAGGTCGAATCCTGTGCGTCCCCGTTTTATCCCTTCTGGTCAGGCGGTCTGTCCCAGGGTTTCTTGTGAAAAATGTCCTGCTCGTTTAATCTGCCCCTCCTGATTGCAGGCATCCCATTCGAGCAATGCCAGGAGGAAACAAGTGATTGTTGTCACGTCACAGCTAGCGATACCCGAACAGGAACTCCGGTTTCGCGCGTCACGCAGTAGTGGTCCGGGCGGGCAAAACGTCAACAAGGTGAATACGCGCGTGACGTTGCATTTTGACGTTCGGCATTCACCGTCGTTGACCCCCGGGCAAAAATCCCTGATCGGCAGAAAGCTCAAAACCCGCATCAACAAGGAAGGCGTGTTGTACCTGCACGCCCAACGGGCCGCAAGTCAGGCCATGAATCGAGCCGACCTGGTGGAGAAGTTCTGTCATCTCCTGCACGAAGCCTTGGCTCCCCGGAAGATCCGAAAAGAAACCCGCGTCTCCCAACGTTCCATTGAGAAACGACTGGATCAGAAAAAGCAGCGAGGACGGGTCAAGCAATTACGTCATCGATCAATCCGAGTCGAGGATTGACTCTTTGACGAATGCCTCCTTCGGCCATTCCCGATTCCTTCTCTTGTCATCCTCGACATTTTTAATCGAGGATCCAGCGTCTTTGTTTTTTCATTGTCCGTAAAGATAAAAGACACTGGATTCCCGATTACTAACGTCGGGAATGACGGAAGGGAGCCATTTCCCCACCACCTGACAAGGAGCATCGCATGTCAAGTAACCCGAACGATTCCCTCGAAGCGGTGAATCCTCCAATAGCCCAAACGATTCCCGCGACCCTGGAAAAACATGGCCGGTCCCGGGTCGATCCGTATTATTGGTTGTCCGAACGTGACAATCCTGACGTGCAGGCCTATCTCGAGGAAGAGAATGCCTATGCCCGGGAAGTCATGGCGCACCGCGACAAGTTCGAGGATGCCCTGTTTGAAGAGATCAAAGGCCGGATCAAACAGACCGACCGGTCCGTCCCTTACAAGCTCGATGATTACTACTATTACACGCGATACGAGGAAGGGAAGGAGTATCCCCTGTACTGCCGGAAGCGGGAAACGTTGGACGCCCGGGAAGAGGTGATGTTGGAGGTGAACACTTTGGCCGAAGGCCATGAATATTTTGCCGTCGGCGGGATGGCCGTGAGTTTTGACCGGAATCTCCTCGCGTTTGCGTTCGACGCGCAGGGGAGGCGTATCTACACGGTGCGCTTCAAGAACCTGGAAACCGGCGAGTTGTTGGACGACGTGTTGGAACACGTCACGGGCAACGTTGCCTGGGCCAACGACAACGCGACGCTGTTCTACGGCAAACAGGACCCGAATACCCTGCGCGCATATCAGGTGTTTCGACATCGGCTGGGTTCCGACCCGTCCTCAGACATCCTGGTATTTGAAGAAGAGGACGAGACCTTTACCACGGCCGTCTTCAAAACCAAATCGAAACAGTACCTGATGATCGCGTCCTATCAAACCGTGAGTACGGAGTACCGCTATCTTTCGGCGGACGATCCGGACGGGGAATTTACGGTGTTTCTGCCTCGCGAACGGTTTCACGAGTACGACGTGGATCATGCCGGGGACGCCTTCTATATTCGGACCAACTGGGAGGCGAAGAACTTCCGTCTCATGAAAACGACGCTTCGGCAAACGGACCGGTCGTCGTGGCGGGAAGTCCTGCCTCATCGCGACGACGTCCTTCTCGAATCCTTCGAACTGTTCCGGGATTTCCTGGTGACGGAAGAACGACGCCAAGGGTTGGTGCGGTTCCGCGTCATGCCGGCGAAGGGAGACGGCGAACATGACGTGGATTTCGGGGAACCCGCGTACGCGGCGGCGTTGGGAGACAATCATGATTTCAATGCCTCCATCTTGCGGTACGAATATACCTCGATGACTACGCCGGATTCGGTCTATGACTATGACATGAAGACCCGGGAGAAGGTACTGCTGAAGCAGGAAGAAGTCCTGGGCGGGTTCGCGATCTCGCACTACGCCACCGAACGAACGTGGGCCACGGCGCCGGATGGAAAACGGATCCCGATTTCGTTGGCATACCGGAAACCGCTCCGAAACCCCGAAGGGAACCCGCTCCTGCTGTACGGATACGGGTCTTACGGCATCAGCATGGACGCGGACTTTCGTTCTCCGCGTTTAAGCCTGCTCGATCGGGGATTCACGTTTGCGATTGCGCACGTGCGCGGCGGGGAGGAGTTGGGTCGTGACTGGTATGAATCAGGAAAACTCTTTCACAAGAAAAACACGTTTACGGATTTTATCGCCTGTGCCGAACACCTGGTGCAACAAGGCTATGCCGCAAGAGAGCACGTGTATGCCATGGGCGGCAGCGCCGGCGGGTTGCTCATGGGGGCGGTGATCAACCTGCGGCCCGATCTGTTTCACGGGGTTGTGGCGCAAGTCCCGTTTGTCGACATCATGACCACGATGTTGGATGCGTCGATTCCCTTGACTACGGGAGAATACGATGAATGGGGAGATCCCAACCGGAAAGAAGATTACGAGTACATGCTGTCCTATTCGCCCTATGACAACGTCACGGCACAGGCATATCCCCATCTCCTGGTGACCACGGGACTTCACGATTCCCAAGTGCAATATTGGGAGCCCGCGAAATGGGTGGCCAAATTACGTCGCGTGAAAACCGACGGAAACCGGTTGCTGCTCAAAACCAACATGGACGCGGGTCATGGAGGAGCGTCCGGCCGGTTCAGGCGATACAAGGAACTGGCCTTCATCTACACGTTCCTCCTGGACCTGGCCGGCCGGGCGGATTCGGCGTCAGCGTCTTAACCGGCGGTCGCAAGGCCGGATGTCGAAAAGGCCCGTCCGGCAAGGCCCCAGGAACGTTGGCGCGCGGAGCGTACACGGAGTACGTGAGCTCGACAGCGGACCGAGAACGCCGCCGGCGGAGTTTTGCGGCATCCTGTCAGCACATCGTGGCCAGTTGCGCCTTCATCGTCGGCTCGCGGAGTTTTTTCAGGGCCAACACTTCGATCTGCCGGATCCGTTCGCGCGTCACGTTCAGGAGTTTCCCCACTTCCTCCAGGGTACGGGACTGTCCGTTGCCGATGCCGAAACGTAACCGGATCACCTGTGCTTCTCGTGGCGTCAGGAACCCAAGCAAACGATGGAGTTGCGACCGCATCTGTTCTTCCTGGACGTTGGCGTCAGGAGCCGGAGCCGTGTCATCCGGGAGACAATCTTCCAGGAACGTTTCCCCGTCGGCATTGGGTTGATCAAAAGAAATCGGTTCCAGGAACGCCTGCATCGTCTGCTGCACCCGTTCGGGATTAGTGGCCAGGGCCAGGGCAATTTCCTCGTGACTGGGTTCGCGTCCCAGCTTTTGCGCCAGGCGATGGGAAACCTTGATCATGCGTTGCCACGACTCGGTGGTATGAACCGGAACCCGTATGGTCCGGGACTGGTCGGCCACGGCCCGTAAAATGCCCTGGCGGATCCACCACGTGGCATACGTGCTGAATTTGAACCCCTTCCGGTACTGGAACCGTTCGGCCGCTCGCATTAACCCGATGTTCCCTTCCTGGATGAGATCCAGAAATCCCAATCCGCGTCCCGTAAAGCGTTTGGCAATATCGACGACAAGGCGAAGGTTGCGTTGAACCAACTCTTCCTTGGCCTGTTCCAACTGGGCGCGGTTGTCAGCCAACTCGCGTTGAAACTCTCGCAGGCGTTTCCCGAGCGTGCGGCCTTTCAATCCGCGACCGGGCAAGGCGTTACTGAGTCCGGACAGACGTTCCTCCGCCTCGTTCAGGGCAGGGGCCGACAAGCCGCTCAGTTCCCGAATCTCGGTCAGGGAATGCAACGCTTCATGAAACTCCGGTTTATCGCCGAGGCCTTTGACGTCTTGAATGGCTTGGGCGAGCATGGTCCGGATGTTTTGGCTGCTTTCGTCGATCCGTTTGGCCAGTTCCAGCTCTTCCTGTTTGTTCAGAAGTGGACGTGACCGGAAGGTACGAAAATAGATCGGTTCCAGCGCGGTGTCCTGAGTTTCCTTGTCTTCATTTTTCTTGTCATCCGGAAAATCCTCGATCATGGTATCCAGCGTCGGGACATCATGAGGGAAAACTTTCGAGAGCTTGCCGTTGGTCGGAAGTCGCCCCGCGACCTTGTTGACGTTGAGCAGTGCGTTGTCGGTCGTCTTCATGGCTCTCTCCTCTCTCGTCGTAAAAGATCCGATTCCGGGGAATTCGCAGGGAACCACAATCGTGGTTCCCTGCGGTCTCTCCCCGGTTACACCTTGACGGTCAGGAACAACGGTGTTCCTTGACGGTTGATAAACAGGAGAATCGTCTGTTCCTTCGACAAGGTCTTCACCGCTTGTCGAAAGTCTTGCGACGATTCCACCGGGGTCCGGTTGATCTCACGGATCACGTCACCTTGAACGAGTCCGGCCTGCTCGGCTTGGCTGCCCGCGCGAATATCCGTCACGACGACACCGGCGATTTGGCCGTCAATGCCGAGTCGTTTGGCCATGCGGGGAGTGAGGTCCTCCACGGTCAGCCCGGCCAGGCGAGACTCCGCATCGGCGTCCTGCGCGGAGGCGACCCGTTGCCCCATCGGATGTTCCACGATCGACGTGCGCAGGGCCTGCTCGGCTCCGTCACGCATGACCGTGATGGTGACCTCGGTCCCGACCGGGGTGGTGGTCACCGCCCGTTGCAGCTCCCTGGGGCCGGCAATCGGTTGATCCTGGTATCGAATGATGGTATCGCCTCGCCGGAGTCCGGCTCGGTCTGCCGGGCTGGCATCACGCACCTCCGTCACGATGGCGCCGTCAGGTCGGTCCAGGTGAAACGACTTGGCCAGTTCAGGCGTGACGGCTTGAATCCCGACGCCCAAAAACCCGCGGGTGACTTTCCCCGTCGATACCAAGCTGGCATAGACGTGTTGGCCGATGCTGGCGGGAATGGCCAATCCGACGCCCTGGTAGCCGCCCGACCTCGAAAGGATGGCGGTGTTGATACCCACCAATTCGCCGTGCATGTTGACCAGGGCGCCGCCGGAGTTCCCGGGATTGATCGCGGCATCGGTTTGAATGAAATCTTCATATTGCGTAATGCCCACGCCGCGCCCCTTGGCGCTCACGATGCCCTGCGTGACCGTGGAGCGCAGCCCGAACGGACTTCCGATGGCGAGCACGTAATCCCCCACCTCGAGTTTGGACGAATCGCCCCAGGCGATGAACGGCAGGTTGTCCCCTTGAATTTTAATCACGGCCAAATCCGTTTGCGGGTCGCTGCCCACGATCGAGCCGGTGAACTCTCGTTTGTCGAGCAGGGCAACCGTGACCGTTTTCGCACCATCGACGACGTGGTGGTTGGTGACCACGTATCCCTCGGGACTCACGATGACCCCGGAGCCCATCCCCTTGCCGCGAGGTTCTTGCCAGGGGTTGGAAAAGGGCGGCGTCCCATAGGAATGTTTGTCCCGCGGGCCGAACTTGAACCAATCGGGGACGCCGGGGACGTCCGGTACGTCAGAGAGTCCGGTGCCCACAACCTTGGAGACGGTGATATTGACGACGGCCGGTCTGACGGCTTTGACAATGTGTGCGAACCCGCGCCCGACCTCGAATTCGGACGGGACGGCTTTCGTCATGGAATGAGCCGGAGTTGGAACTGCGGACGGTGCCGGCGAGCCCACCGCGCCGGTCGAAAACGCGGCGACCAGCATTCCCGTCAATAATAAGCTCACCGTCACAGCGATCAGGAAATTCTTCCTGCCCTGCGTTTCGGTGAGCGACATGGACGATGAACGATTCAGCGATTGTTTCATGGGTTCCTCCTTTATGTAGCGGCGAAGCTGTGTATTTTCCCTGTGCAATCCTGCGTTGAAACAGTTATAGCAACGGAACATGAAAGGAAAATTAATCTCGGATTAAAAACTTCTAATTTGGAAAACAACTCTCCCCTTTCCTCTACCTCCCCTCACCCCTCCCCTTCGACAAGCTCAGGACAGGCTTACAAAGGAGGGGAAGCAGGAAGGAGTGCTTGTCGTTACCTCCCCTTTGTAAGGGGAGGGCAGGGTGGGGTAGAGCCGACGGACGGATTGGTCAGGCAGAAGGGGATAGAAGAAGCGTGAATCGTCAAGAAACAGAGGTGGCAGGAAGCAGAGGGAGAGAAATCGTAAAACGGGAGCCTTGCCCAAAGGTGCTGGCAACCTCGATGGTGCCGTGGTGCGCTTCGGCAATCCATTTGCAGATCGACAAGCCGAGGCCGGTGCCTTTTTGCGCGTGCGCCCGTGCGGCATCGGTTCGGTAAAACCGGTCGAAGACGAGACGTTGTTCTTCCGGAGTCATGCCGATCCCATGATCCTGAACGGTCACCCGGGCCATCCCGCGGTCTTGCGTCAACCCGAGTTCCACGGTGCCGCGGGGCAAGGAATATTTGACGGCGTTGTCGACCACGTTCAGGATCAGCTCCCGAAGCCGCCATTCATCTCCCGATACCCGGAGCGGTTCGACTTGCCCCAAGGTCGTGGCGATCTGTTGCTCTTTCCCCAGGACCATGGCTTGCATTTGAATTTCCTGCACCAACGTGTCGAGTTGGACGGGGTCCGACGCGACGTGCACTTCCCCGAGATCGGCGCGTGAGAGGAACATGAGTTCTTCCACGATCCGGCTCATCCGGTCTATTTCTTCCAGGTTGCTTTCCAGGGCTTCCCGGTAGACTTCCGGCGAGCGGGGTTTGCGTAACGCCAATTCGGTTTCACCCTTCGTGATCGTCAGCGGGGTGCGTAATTCGTGCGACGCATCGGCGCTGAATTGACGGATTTGGCGGATTGAGGCTTCCAGCCTGCCGATCATGTTGTTAAACGTAGACGCGAGGCGGCCGATTTCGTCTTTCGACGTGGTTTCGATCCGCTGGGTGAGATCGCCGCCGGCAATCCGTTGAGCGGTCAGCGTGATATCGTCCACGGGTCGCAACGCCCGCCCGGCCAGGAACCAGCCCCCCAACACGCTCACCACCACGGCCAATGGGGAGCCGATGAGCAGGACGAACACCAGGCGAGCCAGCATTTCTTTCTCGGGCTGGAGAGATGTCCCGACCCGCAAAATATTGACGAGGGTCTGTCCATGTCGAATCGGATACGAGAGCAAGCGTATGGGGATTTCGTCACGGAACCGGACGGTTTCGAAGACGGCTCGGCCTTGCAGGCTCGATTGGAGGGCGGTTTGACTGAGGGGAATGTTGCGGGTCTTGATGTTGGCGGATTGAAGGGTGACTTGCCCCTGCGGGCCGAAAATCTGGAAGAACTTGTCGAGCAGGGCCAATTCTGGAAAGGCTTGCGCCAAGTCGTCCAACAACAGGAATGGACCGAAGCGATGTTCTTCAAGCGACTGGGAGGCGGCTACGGCGGCTTCCTCCAGCGAACGGTCAATCTGGTCTTCCAACGCGCGGGCCATGACAACGTACAGCGCGGTCGCGAAGAGGAGCATGATCAAGGCCAAGCCCCCGCCATACCAGATGGTCAACCTGACGCGGATGGACGTGTTGGCCCGCATGTTAGGCATCGGTCAACTTCAGGGTATAGCCACTGCCGCGGACGGTATGGATGAGGCCCCGGTCATAGCCGCGATCGATTTTGTTCCGAAGATAACTGATATAGACGTCGATGACGTTGGTGAAGGTGTCGAAATCCAGGTCCCATACGTGCTCGGCAATCATCGGGCGCGTGAGGACGCGTCCCGCGTTGCGCATCATGTATTCCAGCAACGCGTATTCCTTCGAGGTCAGGTCAATCCGTTGCCCGCCTCGCGTGACTTCATGGTTGGTGGGATTCAGGATGAGATCGTCGATTTGCAAGAGACCGGCCGAGTCTCCGCTGGCTCGACGCAACAAGGCTCGGGTCCTGGCGATCAGCTCTTCAATGGCAAAGGGTTTGGTCAGGTAGTCGTCCGCGCCGGCGTCCAAACCTTTTACGCGCTGGTCCACTTTCGAGCGCGCGGTCAAAATGAGAATCGGAGTGGCGACCTTGGCGTCCCGGACGGCTTTCAGTACCTCGATGCCGGGCAGGCCGGGCAGCATGAGATCCAGGATGATCAGGTCATAGTCGATTTCCGATGCCAGGTCCCGACCCTGAATGCCGTCGGAACACACGTCCACCGCGTAACTCTCCTCTTCCAATGCGCGGCGAATGAACGAGGCGACTTTGGGTTCGTCTTCGATAATCAGAATACGCATGACCCCTCATTATAGCATGGATTCTATCTCCCTCTCCCCTGGTGGGAGAGGGCAGGGTGAGGGGGGGATCAAGAACTCTTCTTCTATTCTGACGATTTCAGGCGGAATCCGTATTCCCGACTGGTCAGGGCAACGATGGTGCCGGTTGTGGTGTCATAGTAGGCGGCTTGCCATGCGGGCCGTCCCTGGGCGTCGGTCGTGGTCGCGGCACAGCGGACGACTCTATCCAGCGTGTGTTTCTCGGACAGTGGAAGCGCATGCCATCGAGGTCCGACGTGGACCCACAGCAGGTTGGACAGGCTGGGGGGGTGGCTCGTGCCTTGGATACCTTTTTCGGCATACGTCGCCAGTGTGGCTTCGGCTGCCTGTGGGTCACATTGCGAAGATTCGGTGCGGTATATCACAATAGCCGTGAGTACAAGGCCCGCGGCCACAAGAATGAGCGGCAGGATTCGGTTGGAAGTTCGGAAAGATGATCCGGCCATCGTGCCTTCAGAATCAGGAGCAAGAAAACGTGATGAGACAATTTTTTAGTGGAATCATGATGCCTCGACGGATAACATTACCAAAAATACAAAAACCGATCCGCAACATTCTGATACTCTCGACTAGCATCAACAAGTCAATGGGCCACAACACCTGAGGTAGCCGAATATGCCAAAAGCCATACGTGACATGATAGACGCCGACCTTCTGTGTATCGGCAGCGGGCCGGCGGGCCAGCGGGCCGCGGTGCAAGCGGCGAAGCTGGGCAAGCGCGTGGTCGTCGTTGAAAAACGACGGGTGGTCGGGGGCGTCTGTCTGGATACGGGCACCATTCCCAGTAAGACCTTTCGGGAAGCCGTGCTGGCGTTTGGCCGGCAAGCCGAACAATTTCGCAAACGTCATGGATTTGCCGCGCCATCCCGCCTCGGAGTTGATCAGTTGTTTTCGAGAGTCAACGAGGTGGTGGAACGGGAAGGGGAGGTGGTGCAACGGCAACTGGAACGCAATGACATCACGGTGATCCGGGGCGAAGCGTCGTTCATTGACGAACACACCGTTCAAATCTTTGCCGAGGAGGCCCTGCAATGGGTTCAAGCGGAACACATCGTGATTGCCGTGGGAACCGTGCCTGCCCCGCCGCTTGGTCTGAAGGACGAGTATCCGCAGATTATCACCAGCGATAAGGTGATGAGCCTGGAGAGTCTGCCCCGATCCATGGTCGTCGTGGGCGCAGGGGTGATCGGTCTCGAATATGCCTCGATGTTCGGCTCCCTCGGCGTCGACGTGACATTGGTGGATACCCGCCATCGGCCCCTGGAATTTCTGGATACCGAAATCGTGGATGAACTCATTCATCAGATGCGGAATTACGGTGTGACCTTTCGGCTGGGGGAAACGGTCGAACAGATGGAATGTTCGGAAGGGAAACCGACGAAGGCCGTCATTTATCTGGAGTCGGGGAAAAAGCTCGTGTCCGATCTGGTGTTGTATGCCGTCGGCCGCATTGGGGCGACCGAATCGTTGGGGTTGGAACGGGCGGGCCTCGAAGCCGACGAGCGGGGCCGGTTGAAGGTCAATGAACGATTTCAGACCGCCGTGCCGCATATCTTTGCCGCCGGTGACGTAATCGGGTATCCCAGTCTGGCCGCCACGTCGTCCGAGCAAGGTCGTCTGGCGGCCTGTCATGCCTTTGGGATGAAGGCGGAGCCCATGTCGGCGAATTTTCCCATCGGGATTTACGCCGTGCCGGAAATTTCCATGGTCGGCGAAAATGAGCAGAACCTCACCATGAAGAAAGTGCCGTATGAAATCGGGATGGCCCGCTATAAGGAAATCGCGCGCGGGCACATCATGGGCGACGATAGCGGACTCCTCAAACTGCTGTTCCATCGTAAGAACCGCCAACTGCTGGGCGTGCATGCCATCGGACTCGGCGCCACGGAATTGGTGCACATCGGCCAAGCCGTCCTGGGCCTGGGGGGCGGGCTGGATTACTTCATAAACACCGTCTTCAATTACCCGACCATGGCCGAATGCTACAAAGTCGCCTCCCTGGACGCCTTCAACAAGTTATCGCAGTAAACTTCCCATAGCGTCGTCTTTTTGTCGCGAGCGTGGGACCGAATCGTGAAGCACCATGGCTATTATCGCCAATTTTGCAGACGACGTTCTCGCGCAGCCGGTCGCCGTTCAGCTTTGGGTGCTCTGGATGATTGCCGCAATTTTCGTCGTCCCGGGCCTGCTGCTGAGGTACGAATCCTCCCGGCGCGAAGGAACCGTGATTCTCGCTTCGAGTATCGTGCTGGCCGTCCTGATGCTGCTCTGGTATTCACAAGTGGGCTATACCCGCATTATTGCGCTTCCGCACATCCTGATCTGGCCGCCGCTCTTGGGGTACCTGTATTTGAGACGAAACAATCTGGCATCTCCGGCGCGCGTGCGCTGGCTGACGACGATCCTTGTGCTCACGCTCGTCGTCTCCCTCGCCTTCGACTGCACGGACGTTATTCGTTACATCTTGGATGCACAAGCGCGTACCCGGGAGGATTGACTTCAGGGTATTACCGTCGTTATACCCAAGTCCATGAAAACAGCGGTCTCCATACCGGATACCGTGTTCCAATAGGCAGATCGATTCGCCAAGCGCAAAGCCATCTCGCGGAGTGAACTCTACACCAGAGCCGTCAGGACCAATCTGGAACGGGAAGAGCACATCACGGAGCAACTCAATGCCGTGTACGATGCTGAAGAGTCTAGGCTGGACACGGTGTTGGAGGATCTTCAGTATCGTTTCGTCCGGGAGAATGGTTTTGCGGAGAGGTGAGATTGAAAATTCTCAGATCTTTCCGTTTTGCCCCGGTATTGGCGTTGTTGGCATTCGTCTTGCTGCAACCGGCCTATGCTCTTGATTGGAGCCGGACCGAACTGCATCTGCAATACGGCAACCTGGCCGTGCCGACGTTTGCCGGCGGAGGGAATGCATACCATCTGATCTATACAGTGCAACATGCCAGTGGATGGAAATACGGGGACAACTTTTTTTTCGTCGACACGCTCGATGCCCAGAATTCGGAGTTTCAGGATTTCGACACCTATGGCGAGTGGTACGCGAACCTGAGCCTTGGCAAGATCACGGGCCGGAAGATCGGGGCCGGCATCGTTTCAGACGTCGGCGTGATTCTCGGCTTCAACTGGGCCCGCAAGCCCGGCATCAAAAAGTACCTGCCTGGCCTGCGGCTGTCCTTGGACCTTGATGGATTCGCGTTCGCCAATCTGGACTTCACGGCGTATATTGACGACAGCGACGGCGTCTCCTCCGGAGGGGCCCCGAGCGAAACCGATTCGTTCATGATTGACTTCAATTTCAGGCGGCCCTTCAAGATCGGCGAAGCCAGTTTCAGTATCGAAGGTCACGCGGAATATATCGGCGGGCGGAGGAACGAGTTCGGCGGCACGGTCGAGCCCTGGATTCTTGCGCAGCCCCAATTGCGATGGAACGCGCACGAACGGTTTGCCTTGGGCATTGAATATCAGTTTTGGATGAACAAACTTGGCGACAGAGTCACTGATGAGAACGTAGTGCAGACGTTGTTTGTCTGGAAATTCTAGCGCCGGGATGTGGGTAGGGCTTGTTCGATGAACGGAAGGTTCCATAGACTCACCCTTGCGGGTCAGGTTCTCTTGCTATCGTGTTTTCCCCTGAGCGCGGTGGCGCAACAGGTTATCACGTCGTCGCTTTTGTCTCGGGCAACCGGTTCAACGCAGGCAGAGGTTCCCGTGGATCCAGTGTTCCCGATGACGACGGGTATTGTTCTGGCGTTTCATGAATGGCCCGATGAGGAGGAAAAAGCCGGCATTCTTCGAGACGCACAAAAAGCGGGTCTGCAAAAAGACAAAGAAGAGCTTGAGTATACCAAGGTATGGTTTTTTACGTGGAGAGATCAAAAGCCACGAAATCTCATAGAGGCGTACTGGATTTGCAAAACGTTTTCTGCCTTGTCCACGTTACGGTACTGCAGGCCGATGCACGTGAGCGTACCTAAATGATGCTAACCCAATCGCAAGAAATGGAGTTCAAAGATGCAACGCCCGCCATTCCCTCCTTTCACCGAAGAGACGGCAGCGCAAAAGGTGCGCATGGCCGAAGATGCATGGAACGGTCGCGATCCCGCCAAGGTCGCCCTTGCGTACACCCCCGACAGCCAATGGCGAAACCGCACCGAATTTCTTAATGGTCGTGCTGAGATCGAAGCCTTTCTGACCAGGAAATGGAACAGGGAACTCGATTATCGACTGATCAAGGAACTCTGGACGTTCGGCGAGAATCGTATTGCCGTTCGTTTCGCCTACGAATACCACGACGACAGCGGGAATTGGTTCCGCGCCTACGGCAATGAGAATTGGGAGTTCGACGAAAACGGCTTGATGCGCCGACGGATCGCCAGCATCAATGACCTGCCCATGGCTGAAAGCGATCGCAAGTTTCGATGGCCTTCGGGTCGCCGTCCCGACAACCATCCTGGTTTGAGTGACCTTGGACTGTGAATGAAAATACAAAGATACTGGATTCCTTATAGATTGTCTGGATCCCTGATCAAGTCAGGGACAAGCGTCGAGAATGACCGATAAGGAAACGGCGGGGATGATAGGAGTGAGGGCTCTCCTGCATGCTCGGATTTGGCTACTGGGCCTTGGCGGCATCCTTGAAACGCAGGGATAGGGAGTTGATGCAGAACCGTTGGCCCGTGGGTGCGGGGCCGTCGTCAAAGACGTGTCCCAGGTGGGCATCGCAGTGGCTGCACGTGACTTCCACGCGCGTCATCCCGTAGCTGTGGTCGGTTTTCGTCCCCACGGCCGCTTCATTCGAGGGTTGCGTGAAACTCGGCCAGCCCGTGCCGGATTCAAACTTGTGGTCGGAACGGAACAGGGGGTTCTCACAACAAATGCAGTGATACGTCCCGTCGGCTTTGTGGTGATAGTAGGGGCCACTGAACGCCGGTTCGGTCCCGGCCTGGCGGGTCACGTAATATTGTTCCGGGGTGAGTTGTTGCTTCCATTCATCCTCGGACTTGTGAATTTTATCGGTCATGTTTTCCCTCATCCCGACCCTCTCCCGGCGGGAGAGGGAGATGCCGATAACATAGCGGCAGCGGCCTTTTTCTGCACGGCGTCCAGGATTGCGCGGTCATCCGTGCCGGCGTCCCACACGGTTTTCAAGAACTCGGCCGGTTCCATATTGACGCTTCGCAAAAACGGCCGGTCGGCGCCACAGCCGAACATGATATCCGGTGCGAGTTCGCCGCGCAGTTTGGCACGGGCCTTGACGATGATACGGGGCAGCCATCGGTACCCGCCCATCTCGGCATAGCCGGATGGAAGGGTCGCTGATGGGATTACCGTGTCTGAGCGTTTCCCTTCTTGCACGGTCAGAAAGTACGTGCGACGCAGGTCGGTCATGGCCTCCACGGTTTCGAAGTCGGGCTCGCCGTCTTCCACCCAATCTTCCGCGAAATCATACAGTTCCTGGGCGGAGGTGCCGATCGAATCGAGAAACTCGAGAGCCTCACGGCCAACGACCTGTTCAGGGTCGCGCCGGCCTTCTTCAAACCGTTGCACGGCTTGGTCGTAAATCTCGCGAAATTGAGAAGTCCAGTCTTGAGAACTTGCGGGTGTCGTTTCCTTCGTCATGTCTATATTGTCCGGGCAAAATGGGGGCAACGTCAAGTTCTTCGTCTACAGCAGGAACATCTTATTCCTCCCCTTTGTAAGGGGAGGACAGGGTGGGGAGGGTAGAGCCCCGGTATTTGTAACCGCGCCATTTTATGGCGCTTCTTCTTGGCCGCATGAGATGCGGCAGCTACTTTTTTCTCTTCTTTGCAAAGGGGCGTCAGAGATCGGATGCGTTTGCCAGGCGGTGAAACGTCAGGTAGTCCATGGCTCCTTGGCGCACAGTGATTCCTTTGGCGAGGAGGTTGCGATGTGCGCGAGGCGTGGGCTTGCCCGTCAGCCACAATTCGACCGTCTTGACCTCTTTGGTGGAAGCCCAGGTTGCGACGGTTTCCGCGGCTTCGGCAAGTTCGGCTCTCCAGGAAAGATACTCGCTGGGCAGCATGCCGACCAACGTCTGATCGCGTGTCAATCCCATCAAGAGCCTGTCGTCAATCGCCACGATTTCCGCAAAAGGTTTCACGTTCTGATGGTATGAGAGCAACATTTCAGCCATGCGTTGAAAAAACAAGGCCTCTTCCTCGAACCGGGCCGACGAGGCGACTTTAAAGAACGTTTTTCGATTCTTGACGATATTCATTTCAAACAACGCCTGGACCAATACCGTTTCATGACGAGGAGAGTACCAGGGATGTTGCAGAAAGGCTTCGATAAGCGAGTCGTCAAGCTTCATGATTTCCAGTTTGTTACGGTTCAGGTGTCGAAGTTCTTCAGGCGTATGATCTCGTAAAAGTTCGCCGACGGTGGTACTGAACGACGTTCCGGTAAGCACGGCTCCGGCAGGGCCTCCAATGGGTAGCGTTGCGAATCGAATGGCTGCGTCCCCGGCGTATCCCGCCCAACTTAAGCTATCCAGTTTTTTCTGCAGGAGCCGGTTGGAGGAATAGGCGTCCACACCAAAGTGATTGGCCACCTGTCGTTTGACGGAAGAAAAACCCAGCAGTTCTGCGTTTTCGGGGTCTTCAAGGCTTCCCCGTTCGCCGACCGCCATTTCGCCGATGCGTGTCGCCATATGCCACATGCCCTTGGGTACGGCCAAAAGGGTTTCCGCCGGTTCAGTGAAGAGTCCCATTACAAATTTAAAGGGGCTCAGGATGGCGTGCTTCGCCCCCGCCGCCACACTTTGAATGTGATTCACTTCTTCATCCATGGTAGCGATCGCCTGAATCTCCTGAATGCGGATCTTGAGCATCTCACCCCCGTAGGCCTCGAATTGGCCATACGGCGAGGTGATCCGGTACCGGTAAGTATGTCGAAAGGGGACAACCTCATCCAAAACGGTATGGTGTGACCCTTTGCGAACGTCAGGCGGGAGGATGGCTCTGGCGTCGAGAGTGGACGGGGTTTCATAGGCGGTGGTGGTCGAAGAATGAGGCAAAAGTGAAACGGCTGTGGCGAAATTTGCACAGAGCAGTGTCAAAAAGACGATGGTCGCAACGGTAAAACACCATTGTCGTTTCAAAGACGTCTGCTGCGTATGGGACGCGTTTCCCTCGTGTTTTCGCATGAAATCGGCCTCTCTTTGGCCTAGCCGTTTAGTTCAATAATCTTATTACTGCAAACTCCATTCCAAATATTCGTTTCGAGGGCTGCTATGCGCTAAAAAAGGGCCTTTTGGGCTGAAAACTCTTGATCAACAGGGTCGAATCAGCAGAAAAAAAGAGGAGCAAAGCGCAAAGCTTTGCTCCTCCGGAAGAAAGATGAACCGGCCTTACGGCTTGATGTAGATATAGCCTTGTTGCTGAAGGTCGGCAATGCGTTTGACCGCGACGGGATGTTCGGTGGGTTGAAATCCCGCGACGAGTTTTTCCAGCGGTGTCCCGAACAGTTTCATCGAAACCTGGCACATTTCGGCGTCTATTCCTTTGTCCAGGGCGGACTTGAGTTTGGCTTTGAGTTTCGGATCGACACTGTCTGCCTTGAAAAGCTCGAGGGCCGGGCCATGGACCACAAGCTTCACGTCGATATTGTCCGGTCCGCCTTCGGCTTCAATATGTTTATTGATGAGTGCCATCGCATAGGTGGCGGTGGCCAGATCTTTGCCATCGACGTGATACAGTACTTTTATTTTTTCTTTGGCCAGGACGGAGGCAGGGGCGACGACAAATGCGATGCCAACGGCTAATGCCACGCCGGCAACGAGAGAGCAGAACATAGATGGTTTATGAGAGAGCATGGTTTTCTCCTTTGGAAGAAATGATAAAGCAACTCGAAATTTTCCTTGAATAGGAACATTATTCCAGCTTTCATCAGGAACAGGCAAGAAGACACAATGGAGCGGTGAAAGCAAAACCTCTTGCCCCCTTTGCTGGTACCCGCTAAGCTTGCCGGATTCTCCGGAAACACTGCATGTCATTCATCGCCGACCTCCACATTCATTCCCGCTATTCCCGTGCCGTCAGCAGGGACATGGTCCCGGAGAGTCTCTATCGCTGGGCACAGCTTAAGGGGATTACCGTTGTCGGGACAGGAGACTTCACGCATCCCGCCTGGTTCACCGAACTTCAGGAGAAGCTCGAACCGGCCGAGTCGGGACTCTATCGCCTGAAGCCGGAATTGGCGGCTCCGGTAGATGCCGGAATTCCCGCGTCCTGCCGGGCCAAGGTCCGGTTCATGCTGACGACCGAGATCAGCAGTATCTATAAGCGCCATGACCGTACGCGCAAAGTGCATAACCTGATCTTTGCGCCGAGTTTCAGCGCCGTGGCGAACATGACGGACAAGCTGGCGCGTATCGGCAACCTTCATTCGGACGGACGGCCTATCCTGGGGTTGGACAGCGAGGAATTATTGCGAATCATGATCGAGCGCGCACCGGACGCTCTCTTTGTCCCGGCCCATGCCTGGACCCCGCACTTTTCGGTCTTCGGGGCCAACTCGGGATTTGATTCGCTGGAAGAATGTTTCGGGGACTTGAGTCCGCATATCCACGTGATCGAAACCGGCCTGTCCTCGGATCCACCCATGAACTGGCGATTGAGCCAACTCGACGGCATTACCTTGATTTCCAACTCCGATGCGCATTCGCCGAGCAAGCTCGGCCGGGAAGCCAACGTGTTGAGTGGCGACTTGTCGTTCGACGGCATCAAGGCAGCCTTTACGAGCGGCGACCCCGCGCTGTTCGAGGGGACGATCGAGTTTTTTCCCGAAGAGGGCAAGTACCATTACGACGGACACCGAAACTGCCAAGTCCGCCTGTCTCCGGAGGAAGCCAGAGCCCACGATGATGCCTGTCCCGAATGCGGAAAGCCCGTGACGCGTGGGGTCATGCACCGCGTCGAAATATTGGCCGACCAGCCTGCAGGGCATCGTGCTCAGAGGGCGTTGCCCTACCGGAGTCTGGTCCCGTTGGTGGAAGTCCGTGGCGCCGGAGTGAATACCAAAGGGGTCACCGAAGCCTATCATCAGTTGCTGGCGAGCCTGGGCAATGAGTTCGAGATTCTGATGAACGTGCCTATTGCGGCCATCGAAGAGAATGGAGGCGGCCTCCTTGCCCTTGCGATCCAACGCATGCGCGAGGGCAACGTGACCATCGCCCCCGGCTACGACGGGGAGTACGGAACCGTTCGCCTGCTGTCCCAAGAGGACCGGCAAGCCGATGCCTCGCAAACGTCGTTGTTCTAGCTCCTACCTCCCTCTTCGGTGCTGGGACAAGCGTATTGGTGCTCATCATTATTTCCTCCCCTTTGTAAGGGGAGGATAGGAGGGGTAGAGTCCACCGGCCATGGGGCACGAGGCTTTGCCGTTCTGCCCACAGCCTCTACCTCCCCTCGCCCCTCCTTACAAAGGAGGGGAACCAGGAAACGACAAGTGAGGTATACATGAACGTCGAGACCAACCGTTGGCTCGAGGACCTCAATGACCGGCAGCGGGAAGCCGTGCTTGCCGGTGACGGTCCGGTGCTTGTTGTCGCGGGACCCGGGACCGGCAAGACCAAAACGTTGACGGTTCGTCTCGCGTACCTGCTGGCTGAGAGGCGCATCGCGCCTGAGGCATTGCTGGCGGTGACCTTTACGACGCGGGCGGCGCGAGAAATGCGTGAGCGTCTGGAACGGCTCATCGGGTCACAGGCGGACCGGGTGGTCCTGGGAACCTTCCATGGCTTTTGTTTTCAATTGCTGAAAACAGAAGGACATCGACTCGACCTGCCGCCCGACTTCGGCGTGGCTGATCGCCGTGATCAGATCACGATCATGCAACGGGCCTTGCGGCGAGTGGGCGAGCCGGATACGCGAACCGCCACCCAACGGAAGCTGCACGAGGTGACCGCGTTCCGCCGGCGTCAAGCGAACGTTGAACCGCCGGTGGATGACACGGGCATGACAGAAATTGCCGAAGCCTATCAACGACAATTGCGCAAATGCGAGTTGCTGGATTTCGATGAATTGTTGTTCCTCGGCGTGCGGCTGCTTGAAGGTTATGCCGACGTGAGGGAAAGCTTGCAACAACAATATGAGCACGTGTTGGTCGATGAATTTCAGGACGTCGATCCGGTGCAACGGCAACTGTTGCGGTTCCTGGCCGGCGACCGAAACCGCCTTTGGGCTGTGGGAGACGGCGACCAGGCGATCTACGCGTTTCGGGGCGCGGAGTCCGAGCATCTGTTACGGTTTGAACAGCATTTTCCGAATGGGCGGGTCATCACGTTGGAACAGAGTTATCGCTTCACCCCGCAGATTGCAGCCGTGGCTTCACAGGTCATCCGGCGGAACGCGTCACGTCGGCCCGTGACTTTGAATACAGCGAATGCGTCCGGAGTGCCGGTTCACGTCGTGAGCTTTCCCGACGAACAGGCGGAAGCCGCGTGGATCGTCAGGCAGATCGAGGAAAGGGTGGGCGGCACGAGTCATTATCAACAGTACAGGGGAAAGGTGACCGACACCGTGAGCCAACGGGAGCAAAGCTTCCGGGACGTGGCCGTGCTGTGTCGTCTTCACGCCCTGACGAAACCGCTTCAAGAGGCCTTGAGAAACTCGGGCATTCCGCATCGAGTCGTGGGCGAAGCCCGGTTCTTCGACAAGGCTATCGTCAAGGACGTGCTGGCGTACCTGCGGGTTATCCTGAATCCGCACGACGACAGCAGCTTTGCGCACGTGCTCAATCGTCCGCCTCGGGGTATCGGCGGTCAGACGCAAGCGGCCCTTGAAGCCGAGGCCGAGCGATACGGTCTCTCGCTGTATGCCGCCTTGGGACGATCCGCGGTCCTTTCGCCGTCTCAAACGAGAGGGGCCAAGTCGCTGGTCCAGCTCATGGATGACGTCCGGAAGAACAAGGACGAGCAATCTCTTTCACAGTTCATCGCGTACGTGGCCGACGTCACGGGTCTTCGGCAATGGCGGATCGACCAGGACCCGCGTCATGAGAACGACCTGTTGCTGCTGCGCTCGATCGCCGCGAAATATGACGGAGTCAACACGGGAAAGGCGCTGGAGCAATTTCTGGAGGAAGCGTCGTTGGCCGTCGAGGTCGATGACTATGATGCCTCCATCGACGCGGTGAGCCTGATGACCATCCATGCCGCGAAGGGATTGGAGTTTCCCGAAGTGATGCTCTGCGGGGTTGAAGAAGGGAGCCTGCCGCGCGAAAACGGAGACCTCGAGGAAGAACGGCGGCTGTTCTACGTCGGGTTGACGCGCGCGAAAGAACGGGTGTGGCTCCTCCATTGCCGCAGCCGGTTCTTGTTCGGGGAACGCAGAGACCGTGACCCGTCGCGTTTTCTTCAGGAATTCGACGAGAGCCTCAAAGAAACCACCATCATGCCCGACCGTCCCCGACGGTCCAAACCGGAACCGGAACAACTTTCTTTATTGGGGTGATTATTCCTCCCCTTTGTAAGAGGAATTATGTAGCAAGATCCGCTGGCAAGAAAATCACCACTGTTCCGACTCATACTGCAAGGTATTTGGACATTCACCTACTCAATATACTGAATCACCGTTCTTAAAATTACGAACATGAGCAGAAAAAACAGAATCGGTATGGATATGAACGTAAAAAGTCCTAGCAGTTCCCTTGCTTCGTTCGGAAATATGTCTTTTAGTGCATGCGCTAAAAACCCTTCTGATGTCACCGTCTCGTCCTTGTCTATAGTCGCACGATTACGATTATCTTGACCATCTCTAGGCCAAACAATAAAGGCAACAAGGAAACCGACAAAGGCTATGATAAGCCATATCCAATGAGGTGCATCTGGAAACATGATGCCTACCCAACACCCCAAAGCAAAAATCGCGGCTTCACAACAACCAATGGCGATAAGCTTTCGAGCCCACTCCATGCCGCAAACTTAGAATGGTGGCCGTGCTTTGTCAAAAGCATCTTTCCTGCCCAAAAAAATCACACCAAGTATTTGCGGATTTTGCTGCATAAATCCCTTTGTAAGGGGAGGGCAGGGTGGGGTAGCGTCTTTGCTTTTCTTTTTCTGTCATTCCCGACATCCTTAATCGGGAATCCAGAGTCTTTGCTTTTTCCTCAGGTGTGCAGGATAAAGACGCTGGATTCCTGCTTTCGCAGGAATGACAGAAGGGGGCGTCGGGGAAATGACAAGCGTCGGTTTCTTGCCTCCTGTGTCCTAACCGAGTTCGGTGCTTTGCAAATGAAGCCGGTTGGGTAGTAAGGTACGTCGCTTACGCAATGTCTGTCCTGAGCCTGTCGAAGGGATTGATCGCTTGGTTCTCCCGTCCACTGTCTTGTCCTGACACAAAACTGAAATTCATGCCCCCTCCGGTTGTCGAAAACAGAAACAGGGTCAATGCCACCGCCTGGACGAACGTTGTCGCCTTAGGTTTCGCGCTCGCGTTGGTCAGCGGGATGGTCGCGGGTCCGGCCTGGGGTAACGAAGGCCCGAAGACGACGGCGAAGAAGACTTTGTATCTGGCGAATCCGTATGGTTTCTCCGCACAACAGCGTGAGGGGCCGTTGCGGGTGCTTGTGGGGACACTGGAGGCCGCGGGCGCCGAGGTGTGGGAGCCTTTCTCCCGGAATAATCAGATCGATCGAACAACACCCGGTTGGGCTTACCGGATCGGACAGGCCGATCTTCGAGACGTGCGGGACGCCGACGGGCTGTTTGCGGTCGTCAACGGCTGTCCCCCGGACGAGGGCGTGATGGTGGAATTGGGTATGGCCATCGCCTGGAACAAGCCCGTGTTCCTGTTTCGTGACGACTTTCGTCGTTGCACCGACAGCGAGGCCTATCCGCTGAACCTGATGGTCTTTACCGGGCTGCCGGAAGCCGGCTGGCAGGCTTATTGGTACGGCTCAGTCAACGAGATTGCCGATCCCGACAAGGCTATCGCCCAATGGTTGAAAGACGGCACGTTGCCCTGAGCGTTGGTAGGTCGGATTAGCGAAGCGTAATCCGACATCTTTGTCTCTTTCTGTCATCCTCGACATTTTTAATCGAGGATCCAGCGTCTTTGTCCGTTTCTTCTGGTTGTGAAGGCGAAAGACACTGGATTCCTGCTTTCGCAGGAATGACAGCTTGGGGATCCATCATGCGTTCGAGAAAAGGGATGCTCATGCAATACGCCGGTTGGCTCGTCATGGTGCTGGGAATCTTGTTTCAGGTGCTGGTTCCGCTTGGTGTTTTTGGAAGGCCCGCGGGACGATGGTTGGGCATGCCGGCCGAAATCGCCGCATTGTTTATGGCTACGGGCACAGTAGTCGTCGGGATGGTGATCGTCTATGTTACGTGGTTGAAACCATACGCGACACGCCTCGACCGGAACATCAAGCAATAGCCATGGTGTTGTCCCGATTGTCGTTTATGTGTGTGTTCTTGCGAATGCCCCCTCACCCCAGCCCTCTCTCTCCAGGGGAGAGGGAGATATAAGAGCCGGCTGCAAGCAATGATGATGAGCGTGGCGCAATTCACCATTCTCCTGTTGTTGGTCTATCTGGTAGGGATCAAGTGTATTTCGTATTTTGCCTATCGGATCTCCAAAAGCGATTCCGAGGATTATTTCCTGGCCGGCCGCAACATCGGCATGCTCGCCCTGACGGGAACGATCATGGCGAGTATCTTTTCGACCGGGACGATCGTGGTCGCGCCGTCCGAGTTTTTCAGGCAGGGAGCGGGCTATTTCTGGTTCTTCTTCTTCGCTCCCATGCCCGTGATCTATTTTTTCCTCGCGACCAAAATGTGGAAGCTCGGGAAAGTGAAGGGTTACGTCACTCCTGGGGAAATGCTCGGCGATTTTTTTCAGAGTCGCTCGGTCACGTTTTGGGCGGGGGCGGTCGGGCTTCTGGCGTTGTTGCCGTATTCGGTGGCGCAACTCGTGGCTATCGGCAAGACCTTTGAGGCGCTCACCGACGGCCACGTGACCTATTTCTGGGGCGTGACGATTGCCTCGGGGTCGATTGCCGCGTATCTTTATTTTGGCGGCGCGCGTGCGGTGGTGTGGACGGACATGGCCCAAGGGTTTCTGTTGGCTTTCCTGCTGATTCTCGCCGCGCTGTTGTCGATGAAGTGGGCCGGCGGATGGAACGCGATGGTCGATGCCCTGATGACCCATGCTCCCCAGAACGTGACGTTCGAGGGGAAAGTATCGTGGGCAAGGTATTACGAATACGGGCTGCTGACGCTGTCGTTTCCGTTTCTGCCCTACATCTGGCAGCGGATGTACATGGCACGCTCGGCGTCGGCCGTGGCCTTCAGCCTCTGCTCTTACCCCGTCATTTTCATCATTCTGTTTTTTTCTGCCTGGGTGATCGGGACGTCGGCCTTTTCCCTCTTTCCGGACGGGTTACAGGATGCCGATACCGTCGTGGGAGCGATTTTTCGGGAAAATGCGCCCTATTTCGGATCGATGGTCCTCGTCGCGGCCTTTGCCGCCGGCATGTCCACGGTCGATAGTCAGATGCTCTCGGCCGGGTCGTTGTTCGTCCGCGACCTCGTCCCGCTCGTGGTTACCGGCATCGATCAGCGCCGCAATTTCCTGATCGGCCGTTGGGCCACGATGGGTCTGTTGGTTCTCCTGTACCTCTGGAGTCTGACCCTGCAATCGGAACCGGTCCTGTCGTTGATCGTGTTCGGCATGAGCCTGACGGTCATCTTTATCCCGTGCGTCTTCGGTATGTTCTACTGGAAACGGGCCACGCCCCAGGGGGCGGCCTGGTCAATGGGTTTGGGACTGCTGGCATTCCTGGTGAAGCAGTTCCAACTGGTCGGGTTGGATGCGTACCTGCCCGTCATGGGTCCCATTACCTGGGCCTTGATTACGGCGGTGCTCGCGTTTGTGGTGGTCAGCCTGTTGACCGGCTCCGAGCACGTGTCAGCGAAGCGTCGGGAATACGACGAACTGTTGGGATCGGCGTCGAAATAAACGACGATCTCAGGTATCATTGATTCGCGCTGATTCAACTTCTGGTGGATCATTTGGTGAGCAACGGCGAACGTCATCGGACCCTTTCTCCCCTTCGCGGCCTGCTGATTGCCCAGTTCTTCGGGGCGTTCAACGACAACGCGTGGAAGTTGATGGTGGCGTTGCTGGCCATCAAACAGTTGTCCTCGCAAATGGGCGCCGGTCCGGAATTCGAGGCCGCGTCCCAGGCCCAAACGACCCTCACGTTCGTCGTTTTCACCCTGCCGCTGATGCTCGTGTCCATCTTTGCCGGCGTCTTTTCCGATCGATTCAGCAAGCGGTCCGTGATCGTGGTCATGAAGGTCGTCGAAGTGGTACTGATGGCCTTGGGGACCTTGGCCCTCTACCATAATCCTTCCGGGGGCATCCTGCCGCTCATCGTGTTGGCGGGGATGGCCGTCCAAAGCGCGCTCTTCAGTCCGGCCAAGTACGGCATCCTGCCGGAACTGCTTCCTCACGAACGATTGGCCGAAGGGAACGGGCAACTGGAATTGTGGACCTTCCTGGCCATTATCGGAGGGACGGGGACAGGGGGTATCTTGTTGCAGATGTCGGGCTCATCCCCGTGGTTGGGGGGAGCGGTGCTGCTGTTGTTCTCGATCGCAGGGTGTGCCGCGTCCCTGATGGTCCCTGTCGTGCCGCGGGCCCGTGACGAAGGCGGGTTGCGAGCCACGCTGCAAGGGGCTTGGCAAGCCGTTCAAGCGGATCGCGTGTTGCGATTGGGCATTTCCGGCAACGTCGGCTATTGGACTATCGCCAGTTTGGTGGGCCAGGACATTCTCGTCTATGCCAAGGCCGTGTTGGGCCTGTCCGATTCCTTGTCGGGACTGCCCTTGGCGACGTTCGGAATCGGGATTGGCCTGGGATCGGTGTTGGCCGGGAAACTTTCACATGCCAAAGTCGAAGTCGGGCAGATTCCATTGGGCGCGGTCGGGCTGACGCTGGGGTTGCTTCTGTTGGGCACGCTGTCTCCGGGATTGACGGGTACGCTGTTGGGTATGGGATGGCTGGGATTTGCCAGCGGATTCATTCTGGTTCCGATCAACGCCTTGATCCAATGGCGTGCGCCGCAGGACCGGCGAGGCGCCGTGATCGCGTTCGGAAATATTTTTGTGTTCAGCGGCGTGGTGGCCGGGTCACTGGGGGCCTGGACGTTGTCCTCCGTCGGCCTCAACGCCGCCGGGATTCTGAATGCCGCCGGGATTGCGGCCATAGCCTTGACGGCGTGGGTCATTTGGCTCATGCCCGAGTCCTTCATACGGATGGCGTTGTTCCTTGTCACCAACACCTTCTATCGGCTCCGGGTCGTCGGCCTGGAGCACGTACCTGAACGAGGCGGGGCATTGTTGCTGCCGAACCACGTGTCGTTTGTCGATGGGTTGTTTCTGATCGCAAGCATCGATCGTCCGATCCGGTTTCTTGCGGACCGGCGTTACTACGAGATGCCCTTCCTGCATTGGGCGGCGCGTATCATGGGAGTGATTCCCATTTCCGCCGGAGGATCGCCGAAGGAGATTCTCCATGCCCTCCGTGAAGCCGGTCGCCGGCTGGACGAGGGTGAAGTCGTCTGCGTGTTTCCCGAAGGGCAGATTACCCGGACGGGCGGGCTCTTGTCGTTTCGCCAGGGGTTCGAACGGATCGTCAAGGGCCGGGAGATCCCCGTGATCCCCGTGCACCTCGATCGGGTATGGGGGAGCATTTTCAGTTTTATCGGCGGGAAATTTCTGACGAAACGGCCGGACCGCATTCCCTATCCCGTCACGGTTTCCTATGGTGAGCCCATGCCGTCGACCTCCACGGCGAGCGACGTCCGGCAGCGCGTGCAGGAATTGGGCGAGGAAGCCTGGCGTTCTCGCAAGTCCGATCGGCGGCTGCTTCATCATTCCTTTATTCGTGCGGCTCGCCGTCATCCCTTGCGTTTCGCCTTTGCCGACGCGACCCGGTCCAGGGTTTCGAGCCTGGAGTCGCTTGCCGGCGCCGTGGCGTTGGCCCGGGCGCTCCGCCCGCACTGGACGAACCAGTACACCGTGGGCATTCTGTTGCCTCCCAGTGTCGGGGGCGCGCTGGTCAATCTTGCCGCCACCTTGTCGGGACGCACCGTCGTCAATCTCAATTACACGGTAGGGCGAAGCGGGATCGAGTCGATGGCCAGGCAAGCCGGGCTCGAAACGATCGTGACGAGCCGCCTGTTTCTTGAAAAAGCCAATCTCGAAATGCCCGAAGGCGTCAAAATCATTTGGGCAGAGGAGGTTCGCAAGACCATCGGGATCGCCGAACGGTTGAAGGCGTTTGCCATGGCATTGGTGGCGCCCATCGGCATGCTGGAGAAAGGCGTCGGTGCGATCCATCGTCCTCAACTGGACGATCTCGCGACGATCATTTTCAGCAGCGGCAGTACGGGTGAGCCGAAGGGGGTCATGCTCAGTCATTTCAACGTCGATGCCAATATCGAGGGAGTCGTACAGGTGTTTCACGTGGGCGCCGGCGACCGGGTGATGGGGATCCTGCCGTTCTTTCATTCCTTTGGTTACCTGGCGACGTTGTGGTTGGCCGTCAATCACGGCGTGGGCGTGGTGTATCATCCCACGCCGTTGGATCCGGGGGCCATCGGCGAGCTCATGGAAAAGAAGCGGGTCACGATCCTGATCGCGACACCGACTTTTCTGCAACTCTATTGGCGGCGGTGCCTGCCGGAGCAATTCGGATCGGTGCGCATCGTGTTGACCGGGGCCGAGAAATTGTCGGAACGTCTGGCTGCTGCGTTTGAAGACAAGTTCGGAATCCGTCCCTACGAAGGATACGGGGTAACGGAATGTGCTCCCGTGATTTCCGTGAATTGTCCGGACTTTCGTGCAGCGGGATTTCATCAGCCGGCCTCGCGTCGCGGCACGGTCGGCCGGCCCTTGCCCGGTGTGTCCCTGCGTATCGTCGATCCCGATTCGTTTGAACCCCTTCCGGTGGGAACGGCCGGTATGTTGCTCGTCAAGGGGCCCAACGTCATGCAGGGTTACCTGAACCGTCCGGACCTGACGGCCAAAATCATACACGATGGGTGGTACGTGACCGGAGACGTTGCCGTCCTGGATGAAGACGGATTCCTGTCCATAACGGACCGGCTGTCCCGTTTTGCCAAAATCGGCGGGGAGATGGTCCCTCATGGAAAGGTCGAAGAAGCGCTACAGCAGGCCGCCGAATCCGATGAGCAGGTATTTGCCGTGACGTCCATCCCCGATGAAAAAAAAGGGGAACAATTGGCCGTGCTCCATACACTCGATGAATCCGTTATCCCCGATGTGTTGGAAAAAATCGCGGCGAGCGGGTTGCCGAATTTATTCATTCCACGAAAAGACGCCTTCATCAAGGTCGATCAGCTTCCGGTACTGGGGACGGGAAAGTTGGACCTGCGTGCCCTGAAACAAATCGCCTTGGAGCGGCTGTCAGCCGGTTAACCATGAGCGGTCATTCTGCTCTTTTCCTCCCCTTTGTAAGGGGAGGGTAGGAGGGGTAGAGCCCAATCGACATGAGACACAGGCAAAGAATCCGACAAGGACTCCCAAGGACGTGTTCTGGGGTGGTTGAACATCTGCTTGCAATTCTATCTGCAGACTCTACCTCCCCTCGCCCCTCCTTACAAAGGAGGGGAATCAGATGGCTCTGACACCATGCTGCCGGCGAAGAAAATCATTGATTGTCACGTACACGTCGCCGCGCTTCCCGACGGCAATAACGGCTGTTACGTTTCCGCAAAATTATTGAGAAGCCCGTTGTTCAGGTTTTTGATTTGGAAGCATGGGTTGGACGTGAACGACCCGCGTAGCGCCAATCAAAGATACGTGGCTGATTTGCGCAATGAACTGCGCCAGTCGCTTCACGTGAGCAAGGCTGTGTTGTTGGCCATTGATGGGGTTTATGACGACAAAGGAAACCCTGATCAATCGGCGACTGAATTCCTGGTCGGGAACGATTACATCCTGAACCTGGCCCACCGTTACCCTGAGACGTTCCTGGCCGGCGTGTCAATCAATCCGCAACGGCGAGACGCAGTCGAGGAAGTGCACCGCTGCGCCGACAAGGGTGCCGCGTTGGTGAAGGTGCTGCCCAATACCCAGCAATTCGATCCCGCCAATACCCGGTACAGGGCGTTTTATAGGGCGATGGCCCAACGGCGTCTTCCCTTGCTTAGCCACGTGGGATATGAGTTCAGCCTGATCGGCAAAGATCAATCCGTCGGTGACCCGAACCGCCTCCGGGTCCCCTTGGAGGAAGGCGTCACGGTGATCGCCGCCCATGCGTGCAGTTACGGCTTGATGCTGTATGAAAAGTTCTATCCCACTTTGTTGGAATTTGTACGGAAGTATCCGAACTTCTACGCTGACATATCCGCCTTAACGCTCCCCAATCGATTCAGAATGCTTCTGCGCCTGCGGGAGAATCCTGAAGTCCATCGGCGCTTGCTGTTCGGAACGGATTATCCGCTTGCGGTCTTTCACCTGCCGGCATGGGGCCGGACCGGGACGGGTGCGTTGTGGGACATTATGAACACGACGAATCGGTTTGACCGGCAGTTCAAGGTGTGTGAGTCGTTGGGCGTTCGATTCCATTCTTTCGAACAGGTCGTGAAGGTCTGAACGTCGCGGATCGGCAGGGAATCAAGCCAACATCGGTCGATCGCTTCCGCAATTCCAGCACGATGTGAAATCTCTCTCGTGCGACTCGCCGCAACGGGAACAGGTCCAGGCCGTGGATTCATAAGGGCCGGCGGCGCGCCAATTTTCCAGAAATTGTTGAGCCGCGGCATAGTCGGCGTCATTCAATACCCAGAGTTCAGGAAAGACCTCGGCAAACGGGACTTCACCGGCCAAGGAAGAACCCCGCTGGTTCTTGATCCAGCATTCGATGCCCGCTTGATCCAGGATGTCTTTCAGTGACTCGACTTCGACCAAATTCGAGGAGACAAATAATTTCTGCATTGTCGGAGTTGTCGCAAGGAACGCGATGCCTTGCCTTCCTTCCTTGTGTCATCCTCGATCCTCCCTTCTGTCATCCCCGACTTGATCGGGGATCCAGAGTCTTTTTGTCTTTACGGACGAAAAAAAAGAAAAACCCTGGATCCCACGGATCGTCTGGATCCCCGATCAAGTCGGGGACAAGTGTCGAGGATGACAGAAAGAGACGTCGGGAATGACAAAAGGGGGCATTTTTATATCAATGGCAGACATGAATGGGGAATGCCTGTCTACATGAAAATTTCACGCGTAAAAAATAAGCGCCAATCCCGTCAATGCCAGTCCGAGAGCGGCAAGGCCGATGATCAGCGTGCGCCAGAGAATCGTGTGCAGGGCATCGATTTGTTTCATCAATTTCTCGATGAGTTCGAGTTGCTGCGTCAGCCGCTGCTCCATTTCCGCTATGCGTGCCTGGAGGGGTTCTTCCCGTGTTTGGGGCTCTGCTTGTTGATTTTTGAGGGTCGAAATGGTGGAGACAATGTCGGGGATGCTGGGGGCGACCAGCTTGAACAAAACCTTGGCAATGGGCCACGCAGCAGGCATGTGTTCGATTGTAGCCTTCCTCTCGAAAAAAGAGAAGCGGTTTTTGCTTAGGACTGTTTTGCCATTCGTCGAGCCAAACGGCGCTCGTCGGTTTCCGTTTCCACGGTTCCGTCCAATCGTGCATCCAAAAGCCGATCCAGGATCCGGTTGTACAAGGGCCCCGGTTTAAGGCCCATGGTTTTCAAGTCGGTTCCATTCAAGACCGGTTTCATTCGTCGATAGATGGTGAACATATCGACGATCTTCTGTTTTGCCCGGGTTTTAGCCATGAGAAACACCAGTGTCTCGTCAGGGAGGTTGCGAAGCGTCCGAAATGTTTCGGACGGCTTGACGGTCCGGTCAAGGGTCCGCAATAGGGGAGCCTCCTCGTAGGGGCGAACCTGCGTGTTCGCCCACCACAACATGGCTTGGGTCTCACGCCGGGGAAACGTGAACCGGGCCAGGGTTTCCTGAACGGCCGGTTGAGGGAGTTGATCCATCAGGGCCATGACATAGACGACCCATGGAGAGGCGAGCGGTCCGAGAGAGAGCCCGGCATGCCATGCGACGGCTTTCTCCACGGCCTTCAGCAGCCGGGCCAGTCCGGAAGTCCATTTCAATTGAGGGTGAATGAATTGAAGCAGGTTGAAGTCCGCCAGCCCGGCGAGAGTTTTGACGGGCTCACGTTCCGACAACACGTGAAGGAATTCAGCCGAGAGTCGGGACGGAGAGAGGCGGTGAAACAGTCCCATTTTGACGGCTTCCGTCATGAGGACGGCCGTATCCTGGTCCAGTTGAAACCCCAGGCGTTGCTCGAACCTGATCGCGCGGAACACGCGAGTCGGGTCATCGATAAAGCTGAGGCCGTGCAGCACGCGTATGGTTTTGTTCTGCAAGTCCCGCAGGCCGCCGTGGAGATCCACCAAGTCGCCGAGATGATCGGCATTGAGCCGGATGGCCAGGGTGTTGATCGTGAAATCCCGGCGGCGAAGGTCTTCCTTGATGGAACTCCGTTTCACCGTTGGGAGTGCGCCCGGAGCTTCATATGATTCGGTTCGAGCCGTGGCCACGTCGATGGTCTGTCCGTCCGCCAATGTAACGGTGGCCGTACCGAACCGGTTATGCGTGGTGACGCGGGCCTGGTACCGTCGGGCGAGGGCCTTCGCAAAACGAATCCCATCGCCTTCGACAACCAGGTCCACGTCCAGGTTCGGGATACCCAGAAGCAGATCTCGGACGAACCCACCGACGGCATACACGCGAACGTGACGTCGCTCGGCGAGTTCGCCGGTTTCTTGCAAGAGAGAAAAAAACGGCGCGGGCACACGGTCCTTCATGTAGGAGCGAAGGCGGCGAGGTTTGCGGGATGCGGGTTGCGGTAGTGAGGTCACGGTGGGACAGGATTTGGATCCGTGGAGGGCGGCCCCTGTGCCGTCCCGAAAAAGAAAAGGATCAGCCCCGGGAGCCCAATGCTCGATCGAGGTTGAACGCGGCGCTGATCAACGCCAGGTGGGTAAACGCCTGGGGGAAGTTGCCGAGACCTTCGCCGTGGTGTCCCGTTTCTTCGGCGTAGAGTCCGACGTGATTGGCATAGCCGAGGATTTGCTCGAACATCAGCCGGGCTTCATCGATCCGGCCCGCGCGGGTGAGCGCTTCGACCAACCAGAACGTACAGATGTTGAAAGTACCTTCTTCGCCTTGCAGGCCATCCTCCGTTTCGTTGACGTTGTACCGGTGCACCAGGGCATTGGCGACCAGGCCCCCTTTCTCGGTGGATTGGTTGATCGCTTCCAGGGTTTTGAGCATCCGGGGATCGGTCGGCGACACAAAAAAGACCAGGGGCATCATGAGGTTGGCCGCGTCCAAGGCGTCGCTGCCGTACCGCTGGACGAAGGCTTGTCTGGTCTCGCTCCATCCTTTTTTCATGATTTCTTCATAAATGGTGTCGCGGACTTTCAGCCACCGGTCACGATCCGCGGGAAACGATCGCCGGTCGGCAAGGCGCAGGCCCCGGTCGACGGCGACCCAGCACATGAGTTTCGAATACAGGAAATGTTGTTGGCTGCCCCGGACTTCCCAAATCCCTTCATCAGTCCGCGTCCAGTTGTCGCACACCCAGTTCACCAACCGGCGCAAATGGCTCCAGAGGTCGTAAGAAATCGGGCTGCCGTATTTGTTGTAGAGATACACCGAATCCATTAATTCGCCGTAAATGTCCAATTGCAGTTGATCGTAGGCCCCGTTTCCGACGCGAACGGGACGCGAGCCCTTATACCCGTCGAGGTGAGACAGGGTTTCTTCATGCAATCGATGCCGGCCGTCGATGCCATACATGATTTGCAACGACCCGTCCGGATTCAGTTCGTGGCATCGTGTTTCCAGCCAGTGCATGAATTGTTCCGCTTCTTCCGTGAACCCGATGCGCAGGAGGGCATAGATGGTAAAGGCTGCATCGCGGATCCACGTATACCGATAGTCCCAGTTGCGTTCTCCCCCGATGCCTTCCGGAAGGCTGCACGTCGGAGAGGCGACGATCGCTCCCGTCGGCTCAAACGTCAGCAGTTTAAGAGTCAGGGCCGAGCGTTGCACCATTTCGCGCCATCGACCTCGATAGGTACAGTGGGAAAGCCATTGTCGCCAATAGGTGACGGTCTGGCGGAAGAGTCTATCGGCCTGGTCTTCGGAGATGGCCTTGCCGCAGGCATCGATTCGCTCCACTGCTTGAAGGGAGAACGTCAATTCGTGACCTTCCTGGATCTCAAATTCGGCGACCACGCCGTCGCCTTCCCGTTTCAAGGGAATGGTCGATCCCAACCACAAACCGAGCCCCGGGGCTTCGAAATAGGCGCCGTCGGCGGTGAGGGCGGTCGTGTGGGAGTCTCGAGCGTAATTGAACGCGGGGAGACACTCCAAGCGAAACGTCATGTTCCCGCGAATCGCCTGGACGCGGCGAATGATGCCGTGATAGCCGGCCTCGGTGGCCTTGAGATCGACCGGCATGAAGTCGACCACTTGGCCCACGCCCTGCTCGGAGAGAAACCTGGTGACGAGCACGTTGGTGTCCGGCCAATAGAATTGTTTTTGCGTGGCGTCATTTCCTTTTGATGCAATTTTCCACCACCCGCCTTTGCGGTCATCCAGGATGGCACCGAACACGCTTGGAGAATCGAAGTGAGGAAAGCAGAACCAGTCGATGGAGCCGTTCACACCGACCAGGGCGCTGGTTCGCATGTTGCCGATCAGGCCGTACTCTTCAATTGGCAGATAGGGCATACGTCACTTATATGCGTTAACTCATTCGTTGGCCTCTTCTTCTGTGTCCCAATTCCCCTCCTTTGTAAGGAGGGGATAGGGGAGGTAGAGACCATCCTGAGGACGGCGAACCCCCGTGCTTTTTGGGTGGTTGACTCTACCCCACCCGACCTCCCCTTCCAAAGGGGAGGAAAAAGACAGGTGTATCCTCGCTTTTGAAAGTCGGTTTACCCAAGACGCGAACGGGCAGTCAAGCAAAAAATCATAGGCTGTTCATTGTAAGTGCAGAGTGGCATCCAGGGTCAAGTCCGGAGATACGGTCCTGACATTGCCTCCCTGCGATCGTCCGGACCGTCTTCCTCGCCGGTCGCCCCATACACCAATGTCTTGGAAAGCCGCAAATCGCCTGTCTTGCCCGGCGAATACCTTTCCTCCCAGTTCCTGATCAACCGCACTTTCTCACTCCGTCGCCGACAGCGGATACCCGTGGCTGGTGGTGCGTCCCCGGCGTCGTCGCCTGGCTTCGCATCGGTAGCCCGAGAAAACCACACAAAACACATGCAATACATCAAAAACACACACTTACCTCATGGACTATCGTGTCGTTTTCGGCCTATTTTGCGCGAGGCTGCTCGATGATGACGCGTGGGTGGGTTCTGGTAGTGGTGCGAGGCCGATGCAGCGGATTCAAATACGGGTAGGCCCGGCCTATTGGAGTCGGGACCGCTCATTCATCTTTGGGCCACCGACGGTGACATTCAGCGACGTGGACGTGAAGAACACCACCCTGAGGGACTGACAGTAGCGTTGTAAGCCTGACACCGCATGGACTCGGCCAGTCCTGCGGACCTCGCCATCGGGAGCTTCTCCTCTCGACAGGAGCCTTCGAGACGCGGGTGGCGCCGTCCGTGTCTCGAAGGTGGTGGGGTCAGGCCCGCCACGGTGGAGCACACAGGTTCCGGAGGCCCTGGCTTCGTCGGCGCGATAAGTCCCGGCCTGTCCGGGACGCCACAACCATGTATCAGGAGGTGTCCTATGTTCTCATTCATTCGTCTCAGTGTCCTGTGGTGTTGCGTCATGGTCCTGCTTGCCGCATGTGGCGGCGGGGGCGGCGGTGGGAGCATGGCGATGCGGCCAAGCGAACCTTCGTCCCCGCCTCCCGCTGCCGACCCGCAAACGGCCTTCGGCGAGGCCGGGACGCCGCCAGAATTTTCCTCCGCACCGTCCCGTCGGCCCATACGCGGCACCTTGCAGCAGAGCCCCCCGGCCTTTGGCAGCGTGGCGATGAACTTGTATTCTCCGAACCTCGCGCCTGTCCGGAGCGTCGACACCACGTTTACGGGCGACCGCTTTACGTTATCGGTCAGGAGACAGAACGGCAGCAGCTTCACGCTGGACACCGACCGCCATTACGCCGAAGTGGTGTCCGATTCCACCACCACGGCCAATCAGGTCACGGAACGGCCGTTTGCGGCGGGCTACATCGTCGATGTCAGCAGCACCCGGGTGACGCTGGCCGGAGCGTCGGTGGAATGGTCCAACGCCGATGTGACGGATTATCTCGCGGGGGGCTACTGGATGACCTTCGATGCGGAAGCCGCATCGGTCGATATGGGCGCGTTTATTGATGGGACGGACTATCCAACGCCCCGCGACGCCGCGTATACGTTGCCCGTCACCGGCACCGCCACGTACAACGGCCGGGCCGGGGGCCTCTATGTGGCAAGCGCCGGCACGGATTCGCCAGTGCCCGGAGCCTTGGGAATCGGCGAATATGAAGGCCGGGCGACCCTGACGGCTGATTTTGGGACCATGCGGATCGGCGGGAGAGTCGATCAAGTGCAAGCCGGGGGCGGGTTGACTGAATTGCCAGACGGGACGCAGTACGTCACCGAGGTGTCGGCCACGGACATTGAAATGATTTTCCGGCCGGTGCCGATCAATTCAAACGGCACGTTTTTCGGGGACAATGTGGGCTTTACGAGTCGGACCTACAATATCACCAACTCGTCGGGCTCCTGGGCAGGCCAATTCTCCACGGTCGAGGATGCGCGAGGGAATCCCCGCGCCGCGGCAGGAACCAATACCGGCTACCTGGAGACGGCGGGCGGGAGTCGAGCAGTTTTTACCGGGGCCTTTTACGGAGCCACCGGGCGGTTTGAGTAAGGGATCTCTCAAGCGGGAGCCAAGGCGGACCTTGGCTCCCGCTCCCCGTGGTCGAAGACCGTTTACGCGGGAATGATCCAACCAACTTGACCACGAGAGGCAATACTCCTGGTCGAGTGTTTGCCATCCATATTCTTTCAGAGCCAGTCAGACTAGCGGGGTATCGCCATGTGCGCCGTCCCGGGGTGTGATTCCCTTCAGGGACAGCCGGTGGACACGGGCGGGATTTTGTGCCGGAGCATCAAGTTAAATGGATACGTCCCTCTCTTCTTCTCTTGACGGCGTCTTCCAACCGGTGCCCGTTTCCTTTACACTGTTTCTCATGCTTAACAAATCTTCCGGAGAACTAAAAGATGGCTGACAAAAACGGGAAGTCAACGCCGGGTGAACAGGAGTCGAAATTTCCGTCGCCCAACGCTTCTGTGAGTACGCGACCGAAAGAGCCACCGACGCGCAGGGCGTTCTTGACCGGTGCCACGTCATTATTCGGCGCGGCCGCGGCGCACGTGCTGCTGGCGCCTTTTCTGGGCCATGCGACGAACGCTTCCGGCGATCCCACCCGGGTGCCCGGGGCCTTGGCAACGGAATATGGGCGACGCTCATCATTCGAACGCGCCAAGCGGTTGACCAAACCACAGCGGTCGAGAACGCCCTTACAGGACTTGCATGGCATCGTGACGCCATCGGCCCTGCATTTTGAACGTCACCATAACGGCGTGCCGCTCATCGATCCTGCGAAGCACCGGCTTTTGGTCCACGGCTTGGTGGACCGGCCGTTGCTCTTTACCATCGCCGAATTGAAACGCTTTCCCGCGACCTCACGTCTTGTCTTTGTCGAATGTTCGGGTAACAGCGGTAAGGAATGGAAGGGGGCGAAGGGCAAGACCGTGCAGGAGATCCATGGCCTGACGAGCACCAGTGAGTGGACGGGCGTTCGGCTGTCCACGGTCCTGGCGGAAGCGGGTCTGGCCCCCGGGGCCACGTGGATGTTGGCCGAAGGCAGCGATGCCGCGGCCCTGACGCGGAGTCTCCCGTTGGATCGGGTCCTGGATGAAGCCCTGTTATGTTACGCCCAGAACGGGGAACCGCTCCGTCCGGAGCAAGGCTATCCCCTGCGCTTGTTGGTGCCGGGCTTTGAGGCCAACACCTGTATCAAGTGGTTGCGACGGCTGAAACTGGTTTCCGCACCGGTGATGACTCGTGAAGAAACGTCGAAATACACCGATCTGATGCCGGATGGGACCGCGCGTCAATTCACCTTCGACATGGAAGCGAAATCCGTGATCACGGTGCCTTCCGGCGGGCAGCGATTGAAAAAGACGGGGTACGTTGAAATCCGGGGTTTGGCGTGGAGCGGGCATGGCCGGGTCGAGAAAGTGGAAGTGAGCGTTGATGGGGGAAAGAACTGGCGAACCGCGAGGTTGCAGGCGCCAGTTTTGCCGAAATGTCATACCAGGTTTTGTCTCGATTGGTGGTGGGACGGGGGGGGAGCCGTTCTTCAAAGCCGCTGTATCGATGAGACCGGGTACCGGCAACCGGCGCGTCAGGAGTTGGTGGATGTCCGGGGGACCAATTCCTACTATCATTACAATGCCATCCAGAGTTGGCAAATCGACGAAGAGGGGAACGTGCGGAATGTGCAGGTGTGAGGGCCACGGATGACTGAGGATAGGAGTACGGCCCGGGTTGGACTCTACCCCTCCTGCCCTCCCCTTACAAAGGGGAGGAAAAGACTGTCATTTCCCACTTGTTCCCCTCCTTTGTAAGGAGGAGATGGGGGAGGTAGAGAGGGTGACTCTATGAAGAACGGGTCGGGAAGCTGATGATGTGTCAACGGCAATCAGGGTATTTACTTCTGCTGTTCGTCTTGCTGGTGGCTGGTTCGGCTGACGTGTGGGGAGCATCGAAGAATGATCTCTTTCACCTCGGGCGCGTGGCAACCCCGGAGGAGATTCAAGCCTGGGATATTGACGTCGGCCCTGACGGCCAAGGGTTGCCGTCCGGCCGGGGGACAGTAGAGGAAGGTGCGCGCGTCTATGCCGGGCACTGTGCGGGTTGTCACGGCGCGACCGGCGTGGAAGGTCCCATGCCGAAACTGGTCGGCGGACAGGGGACGCTGGCGAGTGCGCGCCCCGTGAAAACGGTCGGCAGTTATTGGCCGTATGCCACGACCCTGTTCGATTACATTTATCGGGCGATGCCCTTTGTGGCCCCGCAGTCCCTGACGCCGGATCAGGTCTATGCGGTGACGGCGTGGATTTTGTTTCAAAACGGGCTACTGGACAAAGCCGTCGTCCTCGACAGAGAGACGCTGCCCAAGGTGCGGATGTCGCATCGGACCGGCTTTGTCCCGGACCCTCGTCCGGACGTGAACAGATCGGGTTCCGGTACAGCACACGCATCCTCACTTGGCGAGATTGAATTTCCCAATTCGGGTTCTCCTGAAGCCCAACAGCCGTTTCTTCGGGGAGTGTTGCTGTTACACAATTTCGAGTATGACGACGCCCAAGCGGCTTTCCGGCAGGCGCAGGAACTCGACCCTGGTTTTGCCATGGCCTACTGGGGAGAAGCCATGACGATGACTCATCCCCTATGGGGCCAGCAGGACGTTCAGCAGGCCTTGGAGGTGTTGCAGCGACTGGCTCCCACGCCAGGTCAGCGAGTGGCCGCGGCGCCCACCGAACGTGAACAAGGTTATCTGCGCGCGGTTGAGGCGTTGTACGGGGACGGAGATAAACCGCAACGTGACCGGGCCTATATGGCTGCCATGCAGGCCCTTGCCCGGCAATTTCCCGAGGATGATAACGCCCAAACTTTGTATGCACTCTCCATTTTGGGGTCCGCGCAAGGCAAACGGGTCGAGAAGCTCTATCTGAAGGCTGCTTCCATTGCACGAACCGTGTTCAAAAGAAGTCCGCGTCATCCCGGTGCCGTCCATTATTTGATTCACGCACTGGACGATCCGGCACATGCTCAAGGGGCCCTGGAAGCAGCGCGCGTCTATGCCGACCTTGCCCCTGCAGCCCCACATGCCCGGCACATGCCTTCACACATTTTTATGGCCGTCGGTCTCTGGGATGACGTCGTCCAAGCCAATGAGCGGAGTTGGGCGGCCAGTGAGGAACGGCGATTGCACAAAGGGTTGGGCGTGGCGGAACGTTCCTGGCACGTGGCCCATTGGCTGATGTATGCCTTGCTCCAGCAAGGGCGGGTAAAAGAAGCCAGGCCTTTTCTCCGCATGGTTGAAGAGGATGCCGAAAGGGTCAACTCCCGGGTCGTGGAGCGATACCGGGCGGCCATGCGTGCGACGTATATCATTGAGACCGAGGAATGGGACGTGACCGGGTTCGATCGTGATCGATCAACCGTGCGGGCCTCGGCAGCGATGAGTGAGTTGTTCGCCATCGGGCTGAGTGCCTTCAAGACCGGACGGGGAGACGTGGCCGATCGGGTGTTGGAGCAGTTCCGTCAGGTGGATCAGGTGAAGAACGCGACGCAAAGGCGGCCGGTAAAGGTCATGAAGAACCAACTGGCCGCTCTCAAGTTGTTTGTGGAGGAACGCGTTGACGAGGGGGTCACGCTGTTACGGGAAACGGCTGCCATGGAAGATGCCATACCGTTTAGCGCCGGTCCGGTCTTTCCGGTCAAACCGACGCATGAGCTACTTGGTGAAGTGCTCTTGAGCCTGGGAGACCTCGACGAGGCTCGGCGTGAGTTTGCCTTGGCTTTGAAGCGTGCGCCCAACCGGGCGTTGTCGCTCGTGGGGTTGCAGTAGACGAAGGCTCGCCGAACGGTTACGAAAAACGGGGGCAGGTGCCCCTTTGGCTTCGCTGCGCTAGGCTCAGGGCAGGCTCTTGGAAGAAACCGAGGGTTTGTGTGTCGTCAGGAATCGCTTCTTGACGCTGCCCCACGTGGGGAGATTGCTGGTCGTCAGATACGCGCGGGTTCTACGCAACAAGTGCACGCACGCCAGCAGGAATTCTCGAATGATGCGAACCATGTATGCGTAAAGGGACAGCGCCGCTTGGCCCCCATGAGAGATGTGCGCGTGGAGGCGCTGTCGGATGGGTACTTGCCAGCCCACGTAAATGGATTGCCCCCCTTTCTTCGTGAACCACTCGATAGCGCAATACACGACCAGGGCTGCCATGAGTCCGGCCAGGATCGGGGAAGTCACCATGGCGTCATCCAAATAGCCCATGACGCTGAAAAATCCGAAACACACGCACCACAAAAAAACGATCACGAATCGAAGAACATTTTCCATTAAGTTTCCCTTTTCCTCATTGTGCGGCTTTTGCGGCCCTCATGCAAGGGGGGCCTCAGAGGGCAAAGGGATGGACTAGGCTTCAGGAGTCTTTCTCGATATCGGCGATTCGGGCTTCGAATTCCTGAGCGTCTTGTGCGCGGTTGGTCTTTTTCAGGAGCGCGACGTAGTTCTTGAGCATGCGGGCGACAACCGGGTGTTCCTTGCCCAAGGTTTTTTCGTTGATCGCCAGTGCCCGGGTGAAGAGTGGCTCGGCTTGCGCGTATTTCTCCTGCAAGAAGTAGAGCAGCGCCAAATTATTGGCGACGTTGGCGACCTTTTCATGCTCCGGGCCGAACTTCTTTTCGTTAATTTCCAATGCGCTGCTCAGCAGGGGTTCGGCTTGATCGAATTGCCCTTGCAAGCGATAGAAGTCGGCAAGTTTGGTCAGGCTGGCCACCAATCGCGGGTTTTCCGGCCCGAACGATAGTTCCGTAATAGTGAGCGCCCGTTGCAGTAATTCTTCGGCTTTGCCGGGGGCGCCTTGAGCCACGAGCATGGACGCGAGGTTATTGAGGCTGCCAAGCAGCCCCGGACTCTCGGCGCCGTATTGTTTCGTATTAATGGCGAGTGCGCGTTCCAGCAACGGGATAGCTTTGTCATAGTCCTGTTGGGCTCGATACAGGAGCGCGAGATTGTTGAGGCGCTCCACCAGTTGGGGGGCGTCCGGGCCCGTGGCGTTTTCGGTAATCTCCAGGGCCCGGAGCAAGTGCGTCTCCGCTTGAGCATAGTGTTCTTGAGCAGCCAGCACGCCGGCCAGATTTTTGAGATCCAGGGTCAGATCGATATGGTCCGCCCCAAGTGCTTCTTCACGAACGTGCAAGGCCCGTTCAAAGAGGGGGCGGGCTTTCTCCAAGTGTCGTTGCGCAAAATACACCGCCGCGAGGTTGCTCAGGCTGGCGGCGAACTGAGGATCGCGATCTCCAAGAATCGTTTCATTCAGACTGACGGCTCGATTCAACAGCGGTTCGGCCTGCTCATATTCACCCTGCGCGTCATGGACGGCGGCCAGTTTCGTCAGCGTTCGGGGAAGCCGGGAATCCTGTTCCCCGAACGTTTCCGCTTCCTTGAGCGCGGCGGCGTACTGTTCCTTGGCCTCTTTGAAGCGTCCTTGTTGGAAGAGAAGATCACCGCGGTCTACGTGCCTGTCCCAAGGAGATTGCGTATCTCCACATCCTGTCAGGCCGATTGCTCCAACCAGGCAAGCGGCCGTCAGTCCTCTCCACCAACGATTCAGCATGTCGTCACCTTTTTCCGTATTTTCAAAAGTCTCTGATCCAGGCTTGCCGCCTGCACACCGGGAAGTGAATCCTGTCTTTTCCTACCAGCCCCGACTCCCACTCCTGTCATCCCCGACCTGATCGGGGATCCAGTGTCTTTACGGACGAAAAAAAGAAAAACCCTGGATCCTCGATTAAAAATGTCGAGGATGACAGAAAGAAGCGGCGGGAATGACAGAAGGGCGTTTTTTTCAGATCAAGAGAATCAAACACTTCATCTCCGATTGTAAAGGGAGAAACAGCCTCGTGCCAACTGAAAAACGCGGATGGATCGGGTTGCCTCAAAACAGGTCGAGTTGACCCTTCGGTGGTCTGGTGAAGGTCGCGGGAACGGCATCGTCTCGATCTAATCGATCAAAGCCTTCTTTGCGAAACGCCAAATTGAACAACTGTTCGATGGTGTGCCAGGTCGAGCCCCGGCCTTGATGACGCGCGAAGAACCGCTTTTCCTCCAACGTCCCGCCCCTGGTCTCTTTGAGGCGATTGGCGATTTTCTTGATGCGGTCGGGAAAGGCCTCGGCCATCCGTTCCAGAAACACCGGTTGCACGTTGTCGTTCAGCCGCAACAACGTATACGCGGCGCCTGTAGCGCCGGCCTGTCTCGCGCGGTGAAGAATCTCCGGAATGTCCTGCTCATTCAGTCCCGGAATGACGGGACCGATCATCACGGCCGTGGAGATGCCGGCCGCGGACAGGGCGGCCATGGCTTCCAAGCGTTTGGTGATGGACGGCGTTTGTGGTTCGACTTTTCGAGCGACTTCGTTGTCTGCAAACGGGATGCTGAAATACACGCGGATCCAAGCCCGTTCATGGAGGACTTGCAGCAGGTCGAGATCCCGTTGAATGAGCGCGGCTTTGGTAATCACGGTGACGGGGTTGCGAAATTCGGCGCACACGGCCAAACAGGCGCGGGTGAGTTCATACGTGGCTTCCAACGGTTGATAGCAGTCGGTGTTGCCGGAAAAGACCACGAGTTCACCTTTCCACGAGGGTTTCAAGAACGCCGCGCGAAGGGCCGTGGCCGCGTTGGGTTTCACGATGAGTTTGGATTCGAAATCCGTACCCGCGCCGAAACCCCAATACTGGTGACTTGGTCGTGCATAGCAATAGGCGCAGGCATGAAAGCAGCCGCGATACGGGTTCACGCTCCACCGGAAGGGCAGGTCCGGGCTGTCGTTGCGACTCAGAATGGCTCCGGTCTGTTCCTCAAAAACCTGAGTCGCGACGTTGGGCGCCGGTTCGAGAAGTTCCCGGTGATGCGAGTCAAAGGGGTTGGGCGGATTGGCGATGGGCTTCACGTGTTCATCTCCCGGCGAAGTGGTCGATTGGCTCGAATCCCACGTCCAATCATACCGCTCCCTGCAACTTGAACCAACCGGCTTTCTTTGAATCCAACCCGTTGTCTCGCCCCAAGCAATGCGGTAGACTGCACTACTCTGCTGCATCCTGCCTTACGCGGCACATCGTTGGTTGCCCCCGTAGCTCAGGTGGATAGAGCAACGGTTTCCTAAACCGCAGGTCGGACGTTCAAATCGTCTCGGGGGCACCATGTCTTGATAGCAGGCCATATGAGAGAATTCCGCGTCTTCTGTTCAAATCAGATCAAACTGCGACACACGGTTGATGGCGAATCAGCCGAATGGGTGGCGTCCGGGCTATGAAGGGAGACCGTATTATGTTTCGTCATGTTCGTCTGTTCGGTATTCTTGTTGTCATCTTTGGTTTCACCGGTAGCGCCTGGGGCCAGAATTTCAGCGACGTCGTCGTATTCGGCGACAGCCTGAGCGACTCGGGCAATGCAGGAAGCTTGCAACCACTGCCTCCGGGCACCAGCTTCACCACTAATCCCGATCCGGTCTGGTCCGAGATCGTTGCGGAAAATTTCAGCGCGTCGGGCATGAACTCGCTCGCCGGCGGGCCAAACTACGCTTTTGCCGGGGCCTGCGTGAATCCGGCTACGCCTTGCACTTTTGATGTGGTGCCGACGGTGACGGAGCAGATCGAACAGTACTTCTTGAGATCGGACGGGCAAGCCGACCCGAACGCGCTCTATGTCATCTGGGGCGGCGGGAACGACGTCGCCGACTCCGCGGGAAGTGACCCGCTTAACGCGGCAAGACATACGGTGATGGCTGCAAGCGTCAACGTTCAGCAGATACGGCGTCTTCAGGACGCCGGCGCCCGTACTATCGTGGTGTACAACCTGCCCGATATCAGCAAATCCCCTTATGCCGGCAATCAAGGTCCGCTGGTCCAGGGAGCATTGACCCAACTGGTTACCGCCTACAACGAGGGGCTTCATGCCGGCATTCGCGAAAGCGAGAATGGGATCGTTCCCATCAACGTCTTTGCTTTTGCGAATGAAATCGTCGAAAACCCCGGGACGTATGGCTTCCTCAACGTCACCGGCACGGCTTGCGGGGAGCCGGATGCCACAAGTGCGGTTTCGATCACGTGCGGCCCGCAGGGCTCCGGTTATCCCGTTTCCTATGAAGATGGTGCCAACCGGCAATATCTGTTCGCGGACCGGAGCCACCCCAGCGGCGCGATGCACGCGATGATCGCGAGTCTGGTCACCTCCACGCTGGCGGCTCCGGTTCAGGTGTCCCTTGCCGGCGAAGGGGGCGTCGAGATGGCGAACATTCACCGTAGCGCCGTATCAGCCGAGCGGATGACGGATCTCGGGCTCGACCGTTCGGTCGGGAGTTGGCGCGCCTACGTGACGGGTCGCATCGGTCAGTATGAGCTGGATGCCCTGCCGCGTCTCGGCGAAACGCAAGCCGACGTGCAGGTGTTCACCCTGGGAGCCAACCACCGGCCGGGAACCAATCTGTGGTGGGGCGCTGCCTTGAGCTTTGGGTGGTATAACAATGACGCCTCGGGTGCGAGTCTCGAGAGCAGTGCGGTAATCGGGTCGGTGCACGGCACGTGGCGCCGCGGCGGCCTCTACGTGAGCGGCGCCCTGAGCGCGGGCAGTACGTCGGTGGACGTCAAGCGCTCGATCACTTTCGGCCCTGTCGTGCGTGCCGAGCAGGGCTCCACCAGCGCCGGTCAGTTCGGAGCTGAATTCGATACAGGCTGGATGCTTGGTGATCCCGGTGGTCTCCAACACGGTCCCTTCCTGGGTCTGGCCTGGCTCAATCAGTCGGTCGACGGGTTCCGGGAGAGCGGAAGTCGCTCCACCGCGATGAACTTCTCCGGCTTCGACCGGGACTCCCTCATCGCGCGTGCGGGCTACCGCGTCACGAGGACTTTAACCTTGAATCGCGTGGGGCTGCGCCCTTATGCCAATCTCGCCTATGCGAAGGAGTTCAAGGACGATCCCATTGCGGTGACCGCGGGCTCCAATACCATGCCGGGGCGTTTTACTCTCTCGGGTTTCACCCCGCCGCGCCATTGGGGCAGCGCCGATCTTGGTGTCGTCGTGAGCCTGTTTGAGAAAGCAAACGTCTTCGCCGGATACACCGGACGATACGGTAGCGAGTCCCGTCTGGACCACAGGGTGAACCTCGGAGTGAGTATGACCTTCTGACCCGTGTTTTGACAGACCTATCAGCGAAGAGAGAACATGTACTCACATTCCTCATGCGCGGGTCAAACCGTTGACGACGCGTTCTGTCTGATTGCGCTAATGTCGGGTTCCTTCTATCAGACTTGCGCCATTTTGCCTTTTGGTGTATTGTAGGTGTATGGCGCGTACCAATATAGATATCGACGATCAGGCCTGCGCCGATGTGATGCGGCGTTATCAGCTTGCGACCAAGCGTGAGGCCGTTAACTTTGCCCTGCGGACGCTGGCGACCGAACCTATGTCGGTCGAGAAGGCTCGTGCGCTCCGAGGGATTGGGTGGGAAGGCGACCTCGAGGCGATGCGTTCCGGCCGGTTGCCGTGGTCCTGATCGACACCTCAGCTTGGATAGAGTTCCTGCGGGACACGGGGTCAGCGGTGTGTGTTCTCGTGGATGAGTTGCTGGCGCGCGAGGTGGCCATCTGCGACGCCGTACGGATGGAGGTGCTCGCCGGGGCGCGGGACGAGGCACATCTGTTGAACCTCCGACGGCTCTTGGCGAGGGCCACAGTGATACCCACGCGGGCGACTGACTATGAAGACGCCGCCGCTCTATATCGCCGTTGCCGAACGCAAGGAGAAACCGTTCGCAGGCTGATCGACTGTCTCATTGCCTCGATCGCCATACGCGCCGGGGTGCCGATTTTGCATAACGACGCTGATTTCCACGTCCTTGCACGCCACACGGAACTGCAAATCCATGAAGCTATAATCACAAGCTGATTCCACACCATACCGGCCTTTGAAATCAGGGGGCTTGGATTTCGTGGGTGGGTTGAATGTCGATGCGTTCACCGAAGGTGTCGAGCGTGCCGACTCCGAAGTGGGGATTGTCAACCATCGTGGTGTGAGCCATGCGACGATCCGTGGCGTTCTCGAATTCGAACCTGACTTGCAGCGTATCGTCTTTCAGCACGATGGCCTTCATATCCAGAATCCCGCCCATGCCGGGATGCCATGCGACCAAGGTGTAGACGCCTTCCGGGATGTCCGAGATGGTGAACCGGCCTTCGGCATCGGTCACTGCATAATAGGGATTGGTCACGGCCACGCCCCAGGTTTGCATGAACTCGTGAAATCCGCATTCCAGGTAAAAGATCCGGCGTCCTTTGGTAAAGGCGATCGTATCGACGAGCGGCGTGCCCGGGAGGTGATCGTGGGCCCCGGCGTCGTTCTTGGGGTGATGGGGATTCATCCGCAACGGGCGATGGAATATCACTTCGGACTCGAAGGGTGCGACTTCGTACATCTGGATGTCGTGAATAATGGGATCCATGTTCACGATCCGGAGGTCCTGCCGGTTCCGTACCGCCATGACCGGGGGCGTGAGCGTACAATCCCGGGCTTCTATAGTGGGTGAGGCAGCGGGAAATGGTTTCCCTTGCTCAACGCCTTCCAACATGACCACGGCATGTTGCAGGCCTCCGTCCTGTGCGACGCGGACCTGGTCAAGCAGTCGCCAGACCGTACCGGTGGAAATACGGCCGCAAAACACGGTTTCGGGATAGGTAATGAGGTTAAACGCCTTGGGCGGCGGCGGGGCACCGTTCAGGACGACTTTCCCCGACACATGGCCGCCGTTGGTGACGGGCTGCTCGGTATAAGCCCAACCCGGTGAACCAGCTAGCAGGGCGAGGATGACGCTGAGCAGTCCTATCGGGACAGTTTTCATTGAAAACCAGGTTTCATAAATGGGAAAGATGGGACTGACGGGGCGATGATGGTGTTCTCTCCAACCTTTGGAACCTCTGATTTTTGTGATAGCGGGATGCAGGGCAAGGCGTCCCGCAGCGAAACCCGAGGCTTATCACAGAGATAGGTGAGTGTTGAGCGAGGACACAACGCCGCCATGCGCCCGATGGTGCAAAAAATCAGCGGTTCCGGTTATTTTACGCTGACCCGTTCGGCCGCGTCCTTCTTGGGCCGTCCCTGTTTGGCCCGGGTTCTGGCGCGAGTGTTTAACGTCGTGTCGTCCGTCAGATAAAAGAATTGATCGTCCACCGACAACTTGTCGGACCAAGCCCGACAGGCGTCGCACATCCGGATCTTGCGACGGTCTGGACTCCAAAAGCGTTTTTCGCAATGGCAGGCTTTTCCGCAGAGGCAACTCACCCAGCCTGCATAGGGAGATGGTTCGGGTTCCGGAATCTCCTGTTGGTCGACCAGTTCCCGCGCCTTTTCGACGGCACGGGCCCATGACCCCCAATGCCGAACAAAAAATTGAACCGAATATGCTTTCTCTTCGGCAAGATCGTATTCCAACTGTGTCAAATGAGGACGGCCTTCCTGACCCATGAATCGCGCCAATTCCTGCAAAGCTTGGTGTCGTTTCCAGGCGCTGAGCGGTTCCAACGTTCCGCGGCCTCCCGCGTTCTTAGTTTTTGGCATGGTGCAACCCCTTATGTCTATATCCAACCGGTCTTCTGCAGTACAGGTGGATTACCTTAAGTTTTGAATCGTACGACAAAGACTATGTATTTTCCAGTCCATTTCATTATTATAACCACACCGGGGGAAAAAGGTAAGGCGACGCCCTAAAACCGTGAAAACCCCGGCGGTTGGCTACGGTTTCTTGGCAAAATTAACCGCACCCAATTTTCAAATTTAAACAGAATAACATGAAATTCATGGCAAAGCCAGTAAAAAAAGAAAAAAATGATGAGTGATCAGTTTGAAAGGGATGTAGGCGGTCGCTCGTGACAAGGGACCGGCTGAAATGTTATTTAAGGTCAAGCACTTAGGTAGACTTGGGAGCGAAATTTGTAGTGCCGTCGGGGAGGCCTGATCTGCGTGCCTCTTCGATCAGAAGGGCTTGAGCGTGGGTTTATCCATCGACAGGGAAACATTTTCTCAAGCGGATTACGAACTGTTCGCCGAACGTCTCAACCAGAGCCTGGCGGTGCTCCGCGACCTGCTCAATCGTCCAGGGTTCGGCGACGGCCCCGCGACCCTGGGCGCGGAAATGGAGCTTTCCATCGTGGACCGGGAGGGGAATGCGTACCCCATCAACCGGTCGGTGCTGGCCGGGAATCTTGATCCGTCGTTCCAATTGGAACTGGACCGCTTCAATCTGGAGTACAATACGTCGCCCGTTGCCCTGGCCGGGACTCCCTTCAGTCGAATCGAGTCCGAGTTGACCCAAGCCCTGGAAACCCTCAACCGCCTGGCAAGCGCCAGAGGCGGACGTATCGTCCCGATCGGTATTCTTCCGACTTTAATGGAAAAGGATCTGCAACCTTCGGCCCTGACCGACCTTCCCAGGTATCGTGCGCTTTCCACCGCGTTGCGGGAATTGCGCGACCGGCCGTTTCAGGTTCGCATCAACGGGCTCGACCGGCTCGACGTGACCTGCGACGACGTCACACTGGAAGGGGCGAATACCTCTTTCCAGGTGCATCTTCGGGTTCGGCCGTCGGACTTCGCCGCGCTGTACAATGCCGCCCAGCTCGTCAGCCCCATCGTGGTTGCGGTGAGTGCGAATTCTCCGTTGTTTTTGGGACACCGCTTGTGGGACGAGACCAGGGTGGCCCTGTTCAAGCAGTCCGTAGACAGTCGGCCTCCCCGGGAAGGCGATTGGCATCTGCCCGGGCGCGTGTCCTACGGGTTGGGGTGGGTGCGCCAGGGCGCGTATGAGCTGTTCGCGGAAGCCGTCGGGCTGTTCCCCCCGTTGTTGCCCGTATCGGGCGCGCAGCCCCCCTTGGAACAGCATCGGCAGGGGGCCTTGCCGCAGTTGGACGAATTGCGGTTGCATCAGGGGACCGTGTGGCGGTGGAATCGTCCCGTCTATGATCCCAAACACGGCGGGCATCTGCGGATCGAGTTCCGGTCGTTGCCCTCGGGTCCCACACCCCTGGACATGGTAGCGAACACTGCGTTTCTGGTGGGTATGGTGCAGGGCCTCGCGTCACAGATGGACGAACTCCTCCCGAGTTTTCCATTCGAGTATGCGCACCACAATTTCTACCGCGGGGCGCAATTCGGCCTGGACGCCGTTCTGCTGTGGCCTTCCACGCAGTATCCTTCGCCGAGGGAAAGGCCGGTGTGCGACTTGGCCCTCGAGATGCTGCCGGTCGCGGAGCGGGGATTGTCGCAATTGGGGGTCGAGTCGAAAGAAAGGGAGCGTATGACGGAAGTCATCCGGACACGCATTGAACGCCGCTGCACGGGCGCCCGCTGGCAACGCCGGATGCTGGATCACCTGGAACAACGCGTCTCGCGACGGCAGGCGGTCGCGCACATGCTGGACCAATATCTGGAACACACGACCCGCGGCTGTCCCGTAGGAGAATGGACGGTACCCGATTGAGTGAGACCACGACCGGGGAATGGACGGACCCCACGACGCAGGACGCCGGTGCGACAGTGGAAGAATTCCTGGCGCGTTTGGGCGGGCCGGCATGGGTGTTCCTGACCGGAGAAGACACGTCCCGGACGCGAGCCGTGACGACCTTGTTGCACGGCAACGAACCGTCCGGGGTCCGGGCGATCTTCCAGGTGCTTCGGGCCGGGATTCGGCCTCGCGTCAATCTCGCCTGTTTCATCGGGGCCGTGGAGGCGGCGATGGCTTCGCCGGGATTCGTCCACCGGCAGTTGCCGGACGCCCGGGACCTGAACCGCTGTTTCCGCATGCCGTTCGAGGGCCGTGAAGGCCGGTTGGCGGCTGGGGTACTCGACCGGTTGCGTGCCATCGCCCCCGAGGCTCTGGTGGATTTTCACAATACGTCCGGGCGCAGTCCCGCGTACGGCGTGACGACGCGATTGGGAGAACCGCAAAAAGCCCTGACCGCTCTGGTTTCGAACCATCTGATCGTGACGGATCTGCGGCTGGGGACCTTGATGGAAGCCACGGAAGACGATTTCCCCACCATTACGGCGGAATGCGGCGGGGCCGGCGATGCCCGGTCCGATCAAACCGCGATGACGGCGCTCAAGTCCTATGCCCTGGCGGACTCATTATGGGACGCGCCTCAACGCTATGCGCACGTGAAAACCTTCCATCACCCCATCCGGGTCTCATTGGAAACGGGGAAACAGGTGGCGTATGGCGCTACGGCCGTGCCCGGCGTGGACCTGACGTTACGGGCGGACGCCGATCACTTCAATTTCGGCATCCTGAATCAAGGCGAGATTCTGGGGTGGGTCCGGGATTCTTCGCCCGGTGTGGTCGTGGCCCGTGACGCCAAGGGGCGTGACCGGACCCGGGAGTTGTTTGCCGTAGACGCAGGCCGGCTCGTGGTCGCACAGGCTTCCCGCATCATGATGATGACCACGAACCCGCAGATTGCCGTGAGCGATTGCCTCTTCTATTGTCTGCCCGTGTCGTCCTCCGAATGAGGGAGACGACGCGATCCGGGTCGCCGGAATCATCATGACCGCACCATCCGAACATCACGACGCCGACGCCAAACGGAACCCGTTAATTCCCGTAGGCTTGACCGTCCTGGCCATCATGGTCATCCCGCTCGGTATTTATTCGTTCGGGCCCGAAGGCCCGATCAAGAAAAACCACGTGGTCTTTTCCACCGGGCAACACCGCGCCTATTTCGTCGACGAGACCTCATACGAGGAGTATCGCGGCTACTGCATCCTGCAGGCCCGTGACCAGTTACTGGTGGTGGAAAGTGACGAGGAACGGACGGACGGGACCTATCTTGCCCGGACCCTCGGGACACGGAAACAGGAGTTCCCTGCCTGTCCTCCGCAATCACACGTCATTCTGTATGAGCACCAGATCACCCTGAGGCCGGACACCTGGGGCGGCCTTCAGGATGCCCTTGGGCGGTTGTTTTTATCGGAATGACGTCATTGAATCCATGCCTCTTCACTCCCTCGCCCTCTGGGAGAGGGCCGGGGTGAGGGAACGTCTTCATTTCCTTCCTTCAGATACAAGGGAGGTAGAGGAATCTATAGCGGCCGTATCTTATGCGGCCGGAAAGAGGCGCCATGAGATGGCGCGGCTACAAAAACAACTGGCAAAGACACTGGATCCCCGATCGGGTCGGGGATGACAGGAGGAGGTACGGCTGAAAAGCCGGCCTACGAGACGGTTTTCAGTTTTGAAACGAACTGCTGGCGGAATTTGGCGAGTTTGGGGGCGATGAGGTAGGCGCAGTAGGGTTGGTTGGGGTTTCGCATGAAGTATTCCTGGTGATAGGCCTCGGCCGGGTAGAACGGTTGGGCGGGTGAGACTTCCGTTACGATCGGGGAGGGAAAGACGTTGTCTGCGGTCAGGGCGGCGATGAGTTCTTTTGCCGCGGCGGCTTGTTCGGGGGAATGGTAAAAAATGACGGAACGGTATTGCGTGCCGACGTCGTTGCCTTGGCGGTTGAGCGTCGTCGGGTCGTGCACGGCAAAAAAGATCTGCAGCACGTCACGGTAGGTCACGACGGCGGGGTCGAACGTGACTTGTACGACCTCGGCATGGCCGGTCACGCCGATGCACACGGCTTCGTAGGAGGGGTTGGGGTGTTTACCGCCCATGTAACCTGATTCCACGGTTGTCACGCCCCGCACGTGCTGGTACACGGCTTCGATGCACCAGAAGCATCCGCCTCCGAGTGTGGCTACGTCTTTGTTGTTGTCTGCCGTCTCGGTCATGCCTTTCCCTCCCTGCGATTCTTGAGCCGTAACGGAAATATTCATTATACCGTTTTCCGGCTATTTCTTTCGACTGATTCTTCGACTGGCCCTCCTATTTGTTACAATTGTGCATGGTATGAGACCTTGTCGGTCGGGTTCTGTTTTTTCGCTTGCGTCGAGGCGACCGTTTATTTACGGTACTGCCCCAGAGCATTGCTCTGGCCTTCGATGCCGGTTTTGTGACGGTATGGAGGTCCTCCCCTACAAAGAGAGGCGTGGTGAGTTCACTCCTGCTCCGATTGTATAGAACGATCGTGATCGATCGGCCAGTCGTGGCATTGGGGCTGGTGTTGTTCCCGGTGGCGTTTTTCGCGTCGTACGTTCCGGATTTGAAGCTTGATGCGTCCTCCGAGTCGATTATTCTGGAGCACGACGAAGCGCTGAAATATTACCGGGCCAGCCGGGAAATCTACGGCTCGGATGATTTTCTCATCGTCGTCTATACGCCGCAGGAGGATTTGTTCGCTCCCGCCTCGCTGGCCCACCTGACAAAACTCCGTGATGAACTGGCCCGGATCGATTCGGTCGAGTCGATCCACTCCATCCTGGATGTCCCGCTTGTGAACAGTCCCAAAGTGTCCCTGACGGAATTGAAAGGCGGGGAGGGGATACGAACGTTGGAATCTCCGGGTATCGATAAGGAACTGGCCAGGAAAGAATTACAGGAAAGTCCCATCTATCAGAACAATCTGATCAGTGCGGACGGCCGGACGACGGCACTGCAAGTCATCTTTAAGGAAGACGCAACCTATAATGAGTTGCTGAACAAACGGAACCGGTTGAGAGAAAAGGAAGCAGAGTCGGGGCTCACAGCGGAAGAAGCAGCAGCCTTGCGGTCGGTCGAGCAGACCTTTCACACGTATCATGCCGTGGTGATCGAGGCGGAAAACAAGGATATCGAAGTCGTCCGCGCCATTCTCGATAAGTATCGTGACAAGGCCCAATTGTATCTGGGCGGGGCGCGCATGGTCGTCGCCGACATGATCAGTTTCATCGAATACGACATTACCACGTTCGGCGCCGGCATCCTCGCGTTCTTACTCGTGGCGCTGGTTTACTTCTTCCGGGCGCTACGCTGGGTGCTGTTGCCCATGTCCTGCTGCCTGATTTCCGTTGTCGTGATGGCAGGCTACCTGGGCTTCATGGATTGGCGGGTGACGGTGATTTCATCCAACTTCGTTTCGTTGTTGCTTATTATCACCATGTCCTTAACCATCCATCTCATCGTGCGCTACCGGATTCTGAATGAGGAAGCTTCGACGGTAGACCAGAAGACGTTGGTCTTCCGTACGATGAAAGACATGACGAAACCCTGTTTCTACACGGCCCTTACGACAATCGTGGCGTTCTGCTCCCTGATCGTCAGTGATATCCGGCCTGTCATTGATTTCGGCTGGATGATGACGATCGGCATCTCCCTGGCGTTCGTATTGAATTTCCTCTATTTCCCGGCGGTGCTGGCGCTGCTCAAGCCGGAGAAGGTGAGTCTGCGAACGGATGCCACCAAGGCATTTACGATGGCGGTGGCAGGTTTTACGCTCAAGCATGCCAAGCCGATTGTGGCGGTGTCCGTGCTGTTGGCCGTCTTGGGCGGAATGGGCATCGCGCAACTGGAGGTGGAAAACCGGTTTATCGATCATTTCAAGAGCACGACGGAAATTTACAAGGGCATGGAATTGATCGATACGAAGTTGGGAGGCACCATTCCGTTGGACTTTGTGATCGACGCCGATGAAACGGTTGCCGCTTCGTCTGAAGCGATGGACGATCCCTTCGATGATCCGTTTGATGATCCAGTGGACGATTCATTTGCCGACCCGTTCGCCCAGGAAGAGGATGTCGCCGATGAACCTTCCTACTGGTTCAACGGATACCGGTTAACGCAGATTGAATCGATTCATGATTACCTCGAAACGTTGCCGGAAGTGGGCAAGGTCCTGTCCCTGGCAACCGGCGCGAAAGTATTGAAGCAGTTGAATGACGGCCGGATGCCGGAGGATTATGAGTTGACCCTAATCAGAAAGTACATGCCCGAGGACGTGAAAAAAGCGCTGCTCGATCCGTATCTGTCTCCCGATGGCAACCACACGCGTTTGACGATGCGACTGATTGAATCCGCGCCGACGCTCAAGCGCAAGGAATTGATCGAGCGTATCCGACGGTACCTGATCGAAGACGCGGGGTTTGCCGAGGCAACCGTGCATCCCACCGGAATGGCGCTCCTCTACAGTCACCTGCTGCACAGTCTCTACCGCTCGCAGATCCTGACGATGGGTACGGTGTTCGTGAGCATTCTTCTGATGTTCGCGATGCTGTTCCGCCGGGTTTCACTGTCGGTCGTGGCGATTCTGCCGAATCTGTTGGCGGCTTGTGCGGTGCTCGGCTTAATGGGCTGGTGGGGGATCCCCCTGGACATCATGACGATTACGATTGCAGCAATTACCGTGGGTATTGCCGTGGATCACGCGATTCACTACATTCACCGGTTTCAGGTGGAATTCGTGAAACACCAATCGTACCGGGACACCATTGTGGCGTGCCATGGGAGTATCGGTCGCGCCATTTATTATACGGCGCTGACGATTACCGTGGGGTTCAGCATTCTGGCGTTTTCCAACTTTATTCCCACCATCTATTTCGGTGTACTGACCGGCTTGGCCATGATGGTGGCTCTCATGAGTAACCTGACCCTCCTGGCCGCGTTGCTGATGATCGTGAAGCCGATGGGCCCGGCATCCACGTAGCTTTGTTGCCGGGTTTGGCGGATTACGTTCCGCTCACCCGTTCTGGAATTGCCTTATCGGGCGTGTTGATCAGATCCAATATACGTATCGTCCAGGGCTCTGAGGAATTTGATCAACATTTTCCGGGGTGTGGTGTCCAAGCGACGGAGTTGGTGGAGCAGGAGTTTTTCTTCATTGGTCAGAGCAGGGTCGTCTGACAGGGGCGACGTCAATGCCTGCTGGCGCGTCAGAGGGAACGTCTTGCCGGTAGCAAGCCATTGCGGGTCATGGCCCAGCAAATTAGCGAGCGCGAAGAAGTGACGGAGTTTGATGTTTTTGATGAGGCCTTGCTCCCATTGATTGACTGCGGACACCGAGATTTGTAAAGCCCTGGCGATGTCCGCTTGAGACAAGCCCGCCTGTTTCCGGGCGGCCCGAATTCTGTCTGTCAAGTGGTTCATAAAAAGTCTTCGTCTCTATTGTGGACCAATCGGTAGTGATGCGCTGACGCCAAGATTGCCTAGGGCCTTTTTGGCGCAGGAGGTATTATGCCCGAATTTTGATTAAGTATGATTTAATTCACTGCTTTAGAATGCTATTTTTTTGTGAGGAATTCTCCCATGCGCTGAAACCGTTTCATTCGTTGATTATGAGGCATGATACGGAATCGTGTAGTGCGATTAGAGGGTCAGGAAGAGAGGTGCGTGATGATCACGTGCTCCTTGGAGTTGGGCACGGCGTGTATGTCGCTCCGGCCGAATCCGGCGTTCCGAAACATCGCGTCCCATTCCTTGAACGTGTAGGCGTCACCCGCGGGGGTGGAAATCAGCATAATGAGGGCAAAATCCGCCGACGCGGGACTGACCCGGTCATCATTGGGGACAAACTCCAGGGTAACCACCCGGCCACCCTGCGCCATCGAGCTCCGCACCTTGCGGAGAAAATCTTCACATTCCGGGATCCCGAAGTGATGCAGGAAGTTGGTGAGCAGGACCACGTCGTACCCCTCACCCAGGTCAACGTCAAAGGCGCTCCCGGCTACGGTCTTAAAGCGGTCGCCCAACGATGCGGCGTCCGCGTTTTCCCGGGCGACGGTCAGGACGTTGGCCCAATCGACGGCGGTGACTTCGGCGTCCGGAAACCGTTTTCCGATTTCGATGCCATAGAGACCGTGACCGGCGGCCACGTCCAGGACCTTGTTGATCGTCCCGCCCGTCGATACAAGGTGTTCGGCAAGCCAATTGGCCGGCCCGATCATCATGGGCATCATCGCGCGGGCGAAAGTCACCCACTCCGGATGTTCCTCGGCAATGGTCCCTTGGGCAGGCAAGGTTGTCCCGCCTTTACGCACGGCTTCGGTGAGGTCGCAGAATCCCTGGAACAACGTCGGACTAAGGAGGAACTCCAGGGTCCCGCCGAGGTAAGCCGGCGAGGTCTTGACCAGAAAAATTTCAGAGTCCTGTGTAAGGGCATAGGCGTCATCCGATTTCGTGAGAAACCCGAGCATCACCAGATAGTCGGCGAGCATGCGCAGGCCCCGCTCCGAGGCCTTGCACCGGTCCGCCAGGGCCGGCGTGGTATTGTGTCCTTCCTTGATGGCCGTGAAGACCTCCAGATCGATCGCGGCTTTAAGCGAAAACGTGCGTTGAACGGCGAAAGCCGTGTCGAAAAACAAAAGAGGAGACGGAGATGGTACTTGTGTCATGGTTCTACCTTTTTCCAGTTAAATGGTGAAAATTTGTATGGCACGAAAAATTTCGCATCCATTGTACCATGTTCTGAAGTCCGGTTCGCCAGGCTGTATAGGTCTGCCGGCTTTCACACTCGGGTTGGTGCATGCGAGGTTCCCCTCTCAAACTCTACCTCCCCTGGCCCCTCCTTACAAAGGAGGGGAACAGAAGGTGGCTCGACCATTTTTCCCTCCCCTTTGTAAGGGGAGGATAGGTGGGGTAGAGCCATTCATCCGGAGTGACGGTGCGCGCTCCTGCGTTGTAGAAATCCCGGCGGACTTTATTTATAATTCCTCTCTTCTTGGAATCCGACATTCATCTTTTCTTTATGCTTTCAAGGGAGATCCTCGATGAAATTCTCAGTGGGACGGCTGTGCATGGTCGGTGCGATCATGATGGTTTTTGCCGGGTCGGGCGAAGCGAGTGCGGCGACGGAACGGTCCGGATGGTACGTCGGCGGGGGGATCGGGGCGAACTGGACGTCCCGGATGGATCAGGCGGGGTGGAACCGGGACACCTATTGCTACCCGGATTCAGGTTCCTGCGCCGTGCCGGGTCCCAGTGCGGACATCGCCGGCTACCGCTGGATGTACAACCTTGACATGGATGCCGGCACCGCATTCGAAATCTCGGCCGGCCGGATGTTCAACAACTGGCGCCTGGAATTGTCCGCCGGGCAACGCAACAACGCCATCGAACAGAAATACAGGAGTGTCACCTTCCTGGACCGAAGCGTTGATACCCCGCCATCGGGCAATACGGTGACGTCCAATGCCATGGCCAGGATCGACGATCTCACGACGCGTACGCTGTCGGTCAACGCGTATTACGATTTCACGAACGTGTTCGAGCGCATCACGCCGTATGTGGGGGTCGGGCTGGGGGTCGCGTTCGTCGAGATCTCCGGCGTTCATTTTTCCACGCGTTACGAAGACACGGCGAATCCGGCGAGAGATTTGTCGGAGTTCAACAGCAGTCAGGACGCCGATATTTCCGATACCGTGTTGGTCGGCAATTTCCACGCCGGTGCGGATTACAGCCTGACGGATGAAACACTATTGGGTGTGAAACTCACGTATTCCCTGATGGGCGATATCGAACACACGGGCGACTACGGGATGCATCCGATGCATGGACAGGACCCCGCCTTCACCAACAACAATACGTTCAGCGGCCCGCGTCAAGTGTCCGTGATGTTCACGCTGAAATACCTGTTCGGCGACTGAGTCTCTACCGCCCCTTGCCCCTCCTATCTTCCCCTTACAAAGGGGAGGAACAGGACGTCCCTGCTTTCTTCAATATAGTAGCTGCGCGATCTTATCGCGCTTCTCGCCACGTCCAGCTTCCCCCGGGCCGATCCGGAACAAAAAATATTAGGCGCACGACCAAAAATATTTTTTGTTGACGATCATTTCGCAGGCGGTATCCTATTACCATGTATTCCTCATCACCGATTTTGACTCGACAGTTTGATATATCGCAGGAGTGGCCTCAGCGCGATCCGCTGAGGCCAACGGAAGAGAGGGCCGCCATGTTGGCACGTTTCGTGAAGAGAGAAAGAGAGAGGATGAGTCATGAAGTCGTTCTTTCTAACGTATGGAGTCGTTCTCTCGTTCTGCTGGTCTTGTTCGTGTTCTGTGTTTGGAACGTGACGCCCATCCATGCCGACGACACGTCCTTTTATACGGAAGTGGGCGCGGGGATGTATTGGCTGGATTGGCCGATCGGCTCCCCCTTGGTGCGCTTGGATCACAACGAACGGATTGCCGCGTTTCTCGATCCCCTGGAGGAAGGACGGCAGGGGAGTCCCTTGGTGACGTTGACGCTCGGGGCCAAGACGAGGGCTTGGCAGACGCCGATCACCATCGAACTCTCCGGCTTTCTGACCGACACGCGTGTCGACCATACCAAAATCTTTCCGGGCCCCCGCGCCGAATGGGATGCCCTCTTGGCCCGATTCGATGCGGCGTGCCCCATCGAGCTCCTAGACGGCTCCTGCCCCCTCAATCCCCGCACCGAAGACGTGTTTGGCGACTTGGCCGGGAACGACGAGACCTTGCAGTACCTCGGCTGGGTGGCCCCCGTGGATGGGTCGAGCCTCGAACCCACGCGCGGCGGCGACGTGGCCTTTGCGTGGGGCGATCCCGTGGGGGCGAGCACGCAATGGAGCGTGCAGTACTTTGGCAATGATCTGTTGGTGGGCGTGCCCATCGACGGGCTGGGGCAAACCGAGCTCACGCTCTTCGCCGGTCCGAGCTACAAACACCGCCGGCAAGATTTGAACCTCGTCGCGTGGGAGGCCAATCGGCCCATCCAAGTCAACAACCTGATTGTCCGCAATGAACTGGAAGCGTGGTATATCGGGGGGATGCTCGGGGGCCGGATCGCCGTCCCCGTGTGGGAGACGTGGCGGGCCACCCTCGATACCCGCGTGGGCCTCTACCAACTCCGGAGCCGGGCATTTGCCTATCAACGGACGTATCTGTCGTCAGGCTCGGTGCTGTTGGAGGACGTGACGCATGGCTTGTGGACGCATGAAGTGAAGCGTGAGCGGTTCGCGGCCTCCGTCACGACGCGGGCCTCCCTCACGGTGCCGATCTGGTCGCGGTTGAGCCTGCAACTGAACGGGGGCCTGGACTATCTCTCCCGGGCGCCCTACACGCGCTACGCCCGGATCGGCGACGCCAGCACCCTCACGGAGCCGATGTGTCTGAATTACGATGCGACGTTGGCGACGTTTACGACGGCAGCGTTGGTCGTGACCTTCTAATAATCGGGACGTATCCCTTTAACTTGACGCCCATCTTGTGGTGGCGTGGCGTCCTGATGTCAGCAAACATATTATAAAAAGTAAACATGCTTGCCATTCCGGGAATTTCTGCTGGAGGACCGGCATCATCGTCTCGTTGGCATCATGGCAAGCTAAAGGGATACGTCCCCCAAAAGGGGACCCCGATCGGCGCGGCCGGCGGCGTCCAGGAGCCAGGCGCGGAAATCCCGGACTTCGGGCCGCGTGCGGGCATGCTTGGCGATAAACAGGCAATAGCGGAACCCGATCGCGGCGTCCGCGCCGAAGAGCGGGACGAGGCGGCCCCGGGCGAGGTCCTCGGCGAGGACGCCGGTGGTCCCCACACCCACACCCAGTCCCTGGGCCGCAGCCTGGACGAGCATCCCGTAGGTCCGGAACCCCGTGGCTTGGGACAGGTCGGGCGCGGCCACGCCCTGGCAGGCGAACCAGTAGGGCCAGTCGGCCTCCCAGCCGAGATGGGACAGGAGCGGCCAGTCGAGCAGGGCGGCCGGGGTGGCCGGGCGCCCGCGCGCCTGGAGGAGAGCGGGGCTGCAGACCGGAATCAGCGCCTCCTCGAACACGATGTCCCGGACTCGGGTGTTGGGGAGACGGTGCAACTGCGGCGGCTGGGTCGCGACACAAGTGAGCCAGAGGTCGAAGGCGCCCGCGTCGGGATCGACGGCACCGTACTGCGTGTCCAGGCGGAGGGCAATGTCCGGATGGGCGGCCGTGAACGCGGGGAGCCTGGGCAGGAGCCAACTTTCGGCGTGTCCCTCGAGTGAAACGATGCGCAGGCGGCGGCGCGGCGCGGGCTCCCGAGAGCGGTCGGTGGCGGTCCGGAGATCGGCGAGGAGGCGCTGCACGTCGTCGAGATAGGCCCGGCCGCGCGGGTTGAGGCAGACGCCGCCCTGCGGCAGCCGGGTGAACAGGGGGGCCCTCAGAGACCGTTCGAGCAGGCGCACGCGGTACCCGACGGCGGCGGGGGTGACGCCGAGTTCCTCGGCGGCCCCGACGAAACTGTCATGGCGCGCGGCCGCCTCGAAGATGGGCAGGCAGTCGAGAGGGGGGAAGGAGTACACGGCGTCGTATCCAGGAACCAACGAACGGTCAACCGGCGGAGAGCATGACACACTGGGCCGTAGACCTCAAGCGCCGGGCGGGCCGATCCGGAACAAAAAATATTAGGTTCGAGAATAAAATATTTTTTGTTGACGTTCATTTCGCAGGCGGTATCCTATTCCTCATCACCGATTTGGACTTGACGGTCTGATAGATCGCGGGAGTAGCCTCGGCGCGATCCGCTGAGGCCAAGGGAAGAGAGGGTCGTTATGTTGGCATACTTCGTGAAGAGAGAGAGAGAGAGAGAGAGAGAGACCTGGCCCCGTCTGTTCAGCCGAGGCGCGGCGGCATGTCCCGCCCCGGACGCCGGGAGGCGGGCAGTGCCTGACGGGAAGACCGGCGCCGTGCTGCGCCCGCGCGGCCCAGTGTTGCGCGCCCTCGGGCTCGCGCTCCTCGCGCTCGCCTTCGCCGTCCTGTCCGCCGCGCCCGAGGCCCGGGCGGTGGTGCTGGTCAGCAATACCGGCAAGTCGACCGGCACTGTAATTGAGGCATTAATGCTGAATGAGTTAGCTGCGGGATTCACGACGGGGAGCAGCGACCGGGGTTATGTCCTGACCAGCATTGAGTTCACCCTCTCATTTCCTGTTGGGCAGACAGATGATTTTCTCCAGTCGGATCTGACGGTGCAACTCTGGTCCGCCACGACGGGCGGGGCTCCGAACGCGCGTATCGCCACTTTGACGAATCCGAGCTCGTTCGTGCCTGTGGAGTTGAACACGTTCACCGCACCCGCCGATACGACCCTCGAATCCGACACGAAGTACTTTCTGTGGGTAAGGGCAGGCCGAGAGGATTCCGACAGTTTCGGCATTAATATAAGATCGGCCAGAAGTAGTGGCGTCGATGCAAGGAGCCTTCCGGGATGGAGCCTCGAATCAGCCCACTATACCTTGACGCCGGGCGGTTCTGTTGTCTGGGACAAACACGAAAACCGGCGGTTTAAGATCACAGTCAACGGCACCGTCAACAATACCGCCGCGACCGGCGCCCCGACGATTTCGGGAACGGCACTGGTCAACCGGACGCTGACGGCCGACCTCAGCGGCATCCAGGACGCCGACGGCGTCACGAACATCGCGGACAGCGCCACCTACCAGTGGATCAGGGTGGACGGGTCTGACGAGGATGACATCACGGGAGCGACGTCGAGCACCTACACGCTGGTGGCCGCCGACCAGGGCAAGAAGGTCAAGGTCAGGGTTGCCTTCACCGACGATGCGGGCAGCGACGAGGAGCGGACGAGCGGCGCGACGGCGACCGTTGGCGCCGACACCACGGCACCGGCGCTGGAGAGCGCGGAGGTGCCCGCGGCCGGGACCACGGTCGCGCTCACCTTCGACGAAGACCTCGAGACGGGGAGTGCCGACCTGCCCGGCGTCTCGGCCTTCACGGTCAAGGTCGACGGGACGCCGGTGACGGTGTCGAGCGTCTCGGCCTCCGGAAAGGTGGTCACCCTGACGCTCGCGTCGGACTCGACCATCGAAGCGGGCGCGACGGTGACCGTGAGCTACGCCGACCCGACCTCCGGCGACGACA
>JAJEJG010000018.1 GCA_022828225.1 Nitrospirales bacterium
TCCCACACCGGGTTGGCCGCGTCCATCGGGATCGGCCCGCTGATGCTCCCCACCGGAATGGTCACTGGCTGGCTGACGGCCAACGGAACCTGCCCCATCGTCAACATCACGCCGACGACCAAGGCAGAGAGAAGAATGCCGAACACCAATCCTTTGTTACGCGTCTGCACCACTCTCATAATGACGCATCCTCCTTTGATAAAGATTAAAACAAAAATAACTGCGGACTACCTACTTCCTCTAAAACTACATGACCTGTTACTACAAACTCACCACAACCTGTCAGGCACCTCACGATGGTGCGAGCTACGCCGTGCCTGACTGCCCCGATTCCGACTTCTCTTTGTCCAGATAGTCCTGAGCTCCCACCTCGTCCATCAGGAGGCTGAGTTCATTACCTTTATCCTGCGCTCCGCATTCAAAAGAGATGCCTTCCGGAGAGACAAAATTAGCCGGACGATAATCCGTTTCCGAGTATGGTTGAGGAGTCACGCCCAAATAATTGATTTCAAACGAGACCCATTGAGCCGTCAAATCCGCAACGAGTTTATAGAACCCATACTCAGCTTTCTTTTTCAACATGCCGGAAAATAAAGGAACCCATCGTCCCACGTGTTCCTTCACGAATTTCTTTTCGGCCTCGACCACCGTCTTGAGTTTTTCCGGGCCATCATGGCACAACGCATACGATTCTTTATAGGCCAGGAAATGCAAAAACTCGAGTTCCACGCTCAAATGATCCAGACGTTCATGGATATCTTGAGAGAGTTGAACGCCAAAGGCCGAATAGAATCCGGCAATATCTCCCATGACATAGGATTGGCCGAACACGTGATCATTCCCAAACAGCGTTTCATACGGTGGGCAATCCAATGCGATGACGTTACTGAACACCCTCCGGTGTTCATCCCTCAGATCCTGGATATCCCAATTGACGCCCTCGGACGAAACCCAATTCTCGACCTCTTCAAAATGATCTGCAATCCGCTGAAGGACTTCCTCGTTCTCCTGACAGGCCTGAGCAGGCAACGCCGCTTTCAAACTATTGAGCGCGGCTCGTCCGTCCTCCACCAACTCTCCGCTTTGCAGGTAATCCAAAAATTCATCGTCTTCGGGATACAGATAACTCCAGGACAGAAGAAGATAGAGCTTGCTTCTGGCTAAAGCCCGCTCAACGGCCGGGGAGTCTTTAACCGACGACCCGACTGGCTGAGTAACGGAAGAAGATGCTGCTCCCCCGTTTTGTCCTTCCGTGACTTTCGTAGCCATAAACCTCCTATCCTTTCAACAGGAACAGGCTCTGCTCCTACCCATCAAAACAATTATAGCTCGTCCGGGGACTCTTCTCCACCGGAAGTGCGGACAGATAATAGGCCAACTTCCGACCGAAGTCAAGTTCTAAAACCAGCAATAAACCTCCAGGCTAACCTGATAAACGATTCATGAATCGCAGCCGTCCTCGCTCCAGAAATTGACGGCACTACGCCTATACACCTAAGGTTAGACACCTAATCTCACCGGGACGACCCTGATCGCCACGTGATCATTCACGGTTTTACAAATATGCTCACAAATCCCGCATCCGACACACGCACCCTCATCAACCCGAATGGACAGCGAACCAAAATCCATTGCGATGGCCAGGGTCGGACACGGGGCTACACAGGCGTTACAGCCCTGCCCGACCGTACAGATCCTTTGGGAAACGACGGCGAGGCCCATGTTGACGTCTTTGGGAGTGCCGACCGGTCGAAGCGCTTCCGGTTCGCACGCGGCGATACACGGAAAATCCTCGCAGAGGTAACAGGGTTGTTCATCCGGATAGATGACGGGAGTCTCTTTCCGTTCAGGACCGTCGGCGTCGAGATGAGTATCGAGGACGCGGATACTCTCATGCGGGCACGCGTCGACGCATTCTCCGCAGCCCGTACAACTTTCAAGAAACCGGGATTCTTCGAGGGCACCCGGCGGTCGCAGCCAATCGGTTCGTTTTTTTTCCGGTTGTTCCTCTTTGGCGTCTTGCGCGTCCCTGTGCTTGACGTACTCATGCACGGTAACTCCCAGGGAAACGACGCTCTGCTTGAGGAAATTTCTTCGCCCGTAGGACGGTTCAGGATGTTTGGAGGACCCCGAAGGAGATTGTGCCATGCACCGGCCCTTTTCTTATGCGGTCAACCGATGGAATGCCGACGTGACTCGGGCGCCCGATCCTTTCGCGCCCCGCGGGAAACGAACCCCATCGCCTACACAACGCCGGCGGCACGAAGCCTGTAGACCTCCACGCAACGGTCACACGCACCATATTCAGTATCCCAACCCGGATGATTTTCCCTGATGTAATCCAGCACGTAGGGTTCTACTTTTTCGTCAAGGTCCTCGACCCAGGAATAGGTGGGGAAGCGACAGAGCGGACACGGAAACCCGGGCATGAGCAAGGGCTTCGCCGGCACGTCCACGGGCAGTTCGCCTTCTTCGACCTCCACTGCCCGCTCCATCACGCGGACCGTATCTTGAGACATTTCCACCAATTCGGCATGGGTGAAATACTCCGTCTGCCAGAGCCCTTCGAACACCGATTCAACCTGAGTGGGCGGAATCTTCCGGTACCAGGAACGAAACTCCCGCAGGCGGTATTCACGGCTGAACATCGGTTCCTTCCCCGACCTGGCGATCCGGCTATCGACGTGCAAACTCCACAGGACGCGATAGCGATTCAGGAGGAGATGCTCTTCGCCCGGATTCATGCCGACTTTCGTGTCGGGGTCATACCCGAACGCGGGATCCAGCATATCGGAGATGTGCGTGAATTCATGGCGGAGATACCGGTTGATGGCCGGGTCGTAAAACCGCCGGGGAATCAACTTGATCCCAACGCCCTTTTGCCCCTTTTCCTCAAATTGACGGGCCAGTTTCTCCTCCACGCTCCCCCATTTTCTAAGGATATCCACACCTTCCTGATCTTCTTTCAGCACGCCTCGCACGAGGACGATGCCGACCTTTTCTTTCAAATCGGGGAATTCCGAAAAGCCGTCTCTCAAGATATCGGCGAAACCCCATTTGGCAAAGAGGTGTTGATAGAGTTTCTTGAATTCCGGTTCCCGGTCGTCCAGGGAAAATTTCTCGTACACCGGGTCGGCTATTTCATGAAACTCATTGAAATAGGTCGGGTCTCCCTCCCGCTCGGTTTTTTCGGCGAACGAGTCAATGACTTCTTGAAGCAACGCCGGCTGAAATCGAATGTCCATTCTTTTACTCCTTACCTGTCTCACTCCTGCATTGAAGGATTCGGCTCACGAGCAAGGAAATCCTCTGGTGTCGCCTCCCGTGTCTGCTTGACGACGCCGGTAACGGCTCGCTAGTATCCTTCTCCTGAAACGTCACCGGCATTATAGGCAGGCCTCTTTTTTCTACGCAAGGCCCCGGTGATGGAGATTACGACGAAAGGACGTTCGGTTTATGACTCAACCCCCGCTTCCTCACATGGCACCCTTGGGGTTCACGGAAGAACCCAAACCTGAATTGCCGCCCATCGACGCGCTGGAATATTGGAAGGCCGGCATTCACGAAGTCCGGACTTTTCGTGGACATTCCCACGGCGTGTGGGACGTGGCGTATGCTCCCGACGGATTGACGCTCGTCAGCGGAGGTGCGGATCGATTGCTCCGCATCTGGGAAATTGAAACCGGTCGCCTGCTCAAGTCGCTGAAAGGACACACCAACGATATCCGGCAGGTCGCCTTCAGTCCGGACGGTCAGATCCTCGCCACCGGCAGCGACGACAGGACCATCCGGCTTTGGAACCCTCACACGGGGGAAACGATCCGGCTGCTGTTTACCCAATACGATCACGCGGTCGCCAGTCTTTCCTTTTCCCCCGACGGCCTGATGCTGGCCAGGGCCGGACAGAATAAAGACATCAAAATCTGGGAAATCACCACCGGCACCGAAGTCATGACGCTCCTCGGCAAAGATCAATATGACCATCATTGGACGGTCTGCACCGCGTTTTCTCCGGACGGCGTTCACTTGGTGGGCGGGAGCGACATCGGCAAATTGAAATTATACGAAGTCCTGCCCAGCGGAGAAGAGAAACTCGTGCATGACGGCCATTGGCGCGACGAGCCCGATGACGAAGAGACGGAACAGCGGGGATTCTTCGTGGATGAACAGGGCGGGTTTCAAAAACCCATGGAATATTGGGTCGGCGCAATCGCCTTTACGCCGGACGGCAAAACCATGATTACCGGAAGCCGGGACACGGCGATCAAATATTTCGAGATGCCCGATATGAAAGAGGTCCATACCGTGAAAGGGCATTTCGAATGGGTGCGGGGATTGCTCGTTTCTCCTGACGGGAAACTCCTGGTGAGTTGCAGTGACGACCACACCATCAAGATGTGGGACATCCAGACCCGACGACAGGTTCGCGTGATCAAGGACCACACGGGTCCCGTCAGAGGGATTGCTTTTTCCCCGGACGCCCGGTATCTCGCCAGCGCCTCATGGGACCGTACGGTGAGATTGTGGAAAGGGGGAGACGGGTCGGACGACTGACCGAGGTCCAAGCCCCTCTACGCGGATGCCTCGTCGCCGTCATCGCCGTTGGGGGTGGCAAGACCGTAGCGTTTGCATTTTTCCCACAGGGCTTTCCGCGAAAGGCCCAAGGCTTTCGAAGCCGCGATTCGGCTCCATCCTTCCCGCTCCAACACGGCCAGGATATAGTCCCGTTCACACCGTTCCCGCACTTCGGCAAGCGTGCCTTGCCGCGGGGCATTCGTGACGTTCGACAGCCCTTCCTGACAAAACCCGCACCCGGACTGCACCGGACCTCCCAGAAACGGACACCCGCTCTGGCCGCAGAGGTCCCACACTTGGATTTCATCCCCTTCCTGCGCCAGAGCCACCGCTCGTTCTATCGTATTTTCCAGTTCACGAACGTTACCCGGAAAGGAATAATGGAGTAGTACGTCCCGAGCCGCTACGGAAAAATCCTTCATCACGCGCGAGGTCCGACTTGTGCTCCGTTGCAGAAGATGTTCCGCCAAAACCAGAATGTCTTCCTTGCGTTCCCTCAGGGGCGGAAGAGCCACCTGCACCACGTTGAGGCGATAGAACAGGTCTTCACGAAATCGTCCGGCTTCGACCTCTTCTTTTAAATTCTTTTGCGTGGCGCAGACCAGCCGGACGTCGCTGTCGATCGTCTCCGTGCCCCCGACCCGTTCGAACCGCTTTTCCTGCAGGACCCGGAGGAGTTTCACCTGGACCAACGGGGAAATCTCGCCGATCTCGTCCAAAAACAAGGTGCCTTTATGAGCCAATTCAAACCGGCCCAACCGTTGCTTGACGGCTCCGGTAAAGGCACCCTTCTCATGTCCGAATAATTCCGCTTCCAGCAGGGTTTCCGGCAAAGCGGCGCAGCTCACTTTAATGAGGGCCTGCCCGCAACGCGAGCTGTTTCGATGAATCGCATTCGCGATGACTTCCTTCCCCGTTCCGCTTTCACCGAAAATCAACACCGTGGCATCGGTGGTGGCCACCAGTTTGACTTTTTCCAAGACCTGCCGCATCTGCTCGTTTTTACCCACCATGCCGTCGAAATTGAATTTTCCTTCGAGTTCCTGTCGAAGGGCCGTGTTCTCCTGCCGCAACGCCTGGACCTTGGTCGCACGATCCACCGTCAGCAAAAGTTCCTCCATGGCAAACGGCTTGGTGACGTAATCATGAGCCCCGAGTTTCATGGCCTGGACTGCAGTGTCAACCGAACCGTGTGCCGTGATCACAATGACCTCAGTTTCAGGAGAGGATTCCTTGCAGACCCGGACGACCTCGAGACCGTCGCTTCGTGGCATTCGCAAATCGGTGATCACCAAATCATATCGACTCGTTTTAATATGCTTTATGCCTTCCTCGCCGTTGGAGGCTTCCCGGACCTGATAGCCCTCGGCTTTGAGCGCATCCAGCATGGATAACCGCATCAGCGGCTCGTCATCGATGATGAGGATCGACCGGGTCATCAGGAGACCTTGACCAACCCAACCCGGTTGGCACTCAAGGGCAGGCTCACCGTAAAGACGGTTCCCTTCCCGACTTCACTTTCCACGGTCAATTGGCCACCGTGCCGTTCCACGATACCCAAACTCACCGACAACCCCAGGCCCGTGCCCTCGCCCGTACCTTTCGTCGTAAAAAACGGATCGAAAATATGGGGACGAACCTCGGGGTCGATACCCGGTCCGGTATCCCCCACGTCGATCTCACAGCGCTCGTGGGCGAGCCGGGTTTGCAGGATGATCGACCCTCCCTCGCCGGTCGCCTGGACGGCATTGAGAATCAGGTTGGTCAACACCTGCTCGATCATTTGCGGATCGACGAACAACGGCGGCAGATCCTGGTCGTAGACTTTGTGCAACTGAAGCCGTTTCTCGGCAATGGCATGGTTCGTCAACACCAGGACGCGATCGACCAGTCCGTTCATGTCATTCATGGAAAACTCCGGCTCGTGTTGTTGGGAGAAGTCCAACAATTGCCGAACGATTTTTTGGGCTCGCCGAAGCCCATCTTCCATGTAGGTAAAATATTCTTCCTGGCGTTCGGACGGCAGCGTGCCCTTCCTGATGTTGTAGAGACAATTCAAGATTCCACCCAACGGGTTATTGATCTCATGCGCCACCCCTGCAGCCAGCTTCCCGACGGAGGCCAACCGCTCGGTATTGCGAAATTGCTCTTCCATGAGCTTTCTGTCCGTAATGTCCCGGGCAATGCCCAACACGCCGATCACGTCGCGCCGTTCGTTTTCCAATGGCGACACACTCACCAACACCGACCGAAGGTCCCCGCTCTGGCTGATCACCTCCACTTCGTATTCCTGTTTGACCTCCAACTCCAAAGTGTCTTTGAGACGACGACTGCGATGGCGTTTGGCGAGCAAGGTCAAGAACGGCCGTCCCAGCAGATCTTCTTTACGATAGCCCCAATTCTCCACCTTGTTGTTCACGTAGGTAAATCGTTGATCACGATCGAGCGTGTAGATCACGTCATTGGCGTTTTCGAGCAAACTTTCGAGATATTTCTGCGTTTTCTGAATCTCCAGCGTCCGGGCCTGGACTTTCTCTTCCAGTTCTTCACTGTACCGCTGGAGCCGTTCTTCCAACAGCTTTCGTTCCGTAATGTCACGGAGCTGTACCATAATTGAAAGCGTCAAACCTTCTCCTACCCGAATCACGTCCATTTCCACCGACCGCAACGCCCGTTTGGCGTCGAACACTTCCAATTCCGTAGCCGGGATTTTTTCTTCGTCGGACACCACCGTGTCCAGCAACTGTCTGACCGTTTCCTTATACGAGTCCGACACGAGCGTCAGTAAAGATTGAGACAGCAGGGTTTCCCTTTTGTAGCCGAGGACTTCTTGCTCACGTTCATTGACCGCCACGATACCACCGGCGGGGTCCACCATGAAGATCGAATCCGCCGAGCGGTCAAAGAGCACACGATACCGCTTTTCCGATTCGGAAAGTTGTTGCGTTTGAGCGGCCACTTCCTGTTCCAGGTGAGTGGTATAGCGGTCGATCTGTCGTTGCAGCGCCTTCCTCTCGGTCACGTCCCGCACGAACGCACGCGTGTACACCAGATCGCCCGTGTCCGAATCGATCAAGGCCGTGGAATGAATTTCCACGTCGATCGGGGTCCCGTCTCTCGTAAGAAACACCGTTTCCAGCGAACTTCGAGGTTGCGTGGGCAACCGGTTGACGTAGTCGAGTGCTTCCGCCTTCCTCTCCGCAGGCAGAATATCCCACAAATGCATCGAAAGCATTTCCAGCAACGTGAAGCCCAGTTTTTCCAATTCGGTCTGATTAACGTGAACAAAACGCCCGGTCTTGTCGATTTGATGAATCATCTCGGGAGAATTCTCGATCAGATCCCGATAGCGTTCCTCAAGGAGACGGATTTCCGCCATTTGCGTATTCAACTGCGAGAACGACTGTTTCAGGTTGACGGCCATTTTATTGAAGGCATGAGACAGCGCTTCAATTTCATCGCCGGTCTTCAGGACAAGGGGATGATCCCAATTGCCCGCGCCGATTCGCTGCACGCCTTCATGTAAGGTTTGAATCGGGCTCACAAGTTTTCTGGCCACGATCACGCCCGCCAACCACAGAATACCCAACACCACGACGCCATACATCGCCACCTTCACCAGCAATTGCTGCAAGGGGGCATAGGTCTCCTCGGGATTCTGCCGCACAATCGTCAGCCATTGTCTGCCCCGGAAACTCTCGGAAGCCAGGGTTTCCGGAATCCGCAAATGGGCGTAGCCGACAAGGGAATCCCGTGCGCCATGGGTATCCTGCGTCACGTGGACCCATCCGGCCTGCTCTTCGTTAATGGCGGCCACCATCGCGGGATTTGCGGTATGCTGCTCCAGTGACAGGACGGGACAAATCAAGGGGGTCCCATCCACGTCGATCAGCATGGCATGGCCGGTGACACCCGCGGTCACTTCGGAAATCGACCGGAACAACGAATCCCGCCGAAGGACAATGCTGACGGTCCCCAGAGCCTGGTTGCGGCTTTGATCAAATATCGGCACAGCCACGTTCAGGACGTGTGTTCCGAATGAGGGATCAAAGGTCAAATCACTCACGTAAATCTGACCCTGGCCCTGCTGAAACGCGGCCTCCCACCATTCCGTGTCACCATGGTAGAAGCGCACTTGAGGCAAGGAGCTGAGGACCAACGCACCCTGGTTATCGGTCACCAGAATTCCCAGATAGTCGGACTCACGGACGGCGTGCCAGTCAACCAGATAATTGGTGGCAATCCGGTTGACAAAGGCGGGAAATTCATGAGGATTCTTTCGCGCCCGCCACCGTTCTTTCCATTCTTCGATGAAGGCCTTGATTTTCTCCGACTCTCTTCCTTCATAACTCCGGTTCGCTTCCTTCACCGCGGCGCGAATAAAGGGGATGGTGGCCAACTGTTGCGCCTCATTGATGCCCCGCATGATCTGGGTTTCGATTTTTCGCGCCACTTCAACGGCAATGCCCTTGAAGTTGGACCCGGTTATTTCCCGAAGCGCCCGGCGCTCTTCCACGTAGGTGAGGAATAACGAAAGGGCAAGGGGGAGCAGGCCGACCAGCACCATTCCCAGAATCGTTTTACGCTGGAGACTCTGTGACCAAAGCCACCGTTTCATTGCCGTGATACTCCAAAGGACGGACCGGTGCGAACCCGTTGAATGTTCAGGAGAATGTTTTCAGAGAGGGGCACCCTTGTCAAGGATTGCCGCGCGAGACAACGATGCGATCAGGCGCCTCGACTCAAGAGCCGGCCTTTGCCGCCAGGCCATATCAACAGGAGAGGACTGGCTACGAACACGGAGGAATACGTGCCGATGAGCACGCCCAATAACAGTGCGAGAGAAAAGTCATGGAGCACTTCCCCTCCGAAGATCGTCAAGGGGACGAGCACCAACACCACCGTCAAGGTCGTGATCAAGGTTCTGGTGAGCACTTGATTGATCCCGGCATTGATAATATTCAAGATGGTCTCACGGCGCCGGGCGCGAAGATTTTCTCGAATACGGTCGAAGACCACGACGGAGTCGGTCAACGAGTACCCGGCCAGGGTCAGTAACGCGGTCACGACCAACAAGGTAATTTCTTTATCCAGTAGAAAGTAGATGCCCAGGACAGCCAACACGTCGTGAAAGGTCGCCACCGCCGCGGCCACGCCGAAGCGCAACTCAAAGCGCGTGGCCACGTAGAGAATGATCCCGATCAGGGAAATGGTGATCGCCAGCAGCGCATCCTGTTGCAGCCGTTGCCCGATCGTCGGGCCGATCTCCGTGCTGGAATCGATCACGAACTTGTTCTGACTGAATTCCGTTTGGAATACCTCCACGATTTTTTCCGCTATTTTTTGTTCCAGGGTGTCTTCCGTTTTCACGCGAATCAGCAGTTTATGGTCCTGGGTAAATTCCTGGAGTTCAGCATCCTGCAAACCATGTTTGCTCAGTGCCTGGCGGGCCTGCTCTATCCCGATTGCATTCTCAAATTTCAATTGGACGGCCGTGCCCCCGGCAAAGTCGATGCCGAGATTGGCGGCTCCCGTCCCGATCTGAACGAGGGCGATCAGACCCAACAACACCAGCAGGCCGGAGACACCGAAGGCCACGTGGCGTTTTCCCATGAAATCGATATTCGTTTTTCCGATAATTTCCAACATGGTCAACCCTCAGGACAGGCTAAATGCTCAACCGTTCCAATTTGCGTCGATTGATGAGATCGAAGACGACTTTGGTTCCGATTAACGCGGTAAACAGATTGATCCCGATACCCAGACACAGGGTCACGGCAAATCCCTTGATCGGCCCGGTGCCGAATAAAAACAACGCCAATCCGGTAATCAACGTGGTGACGTGGGAGTCGACGATCGTCAAGAAGGCTTTGTCGTACCCGGCATCGACCGCCAAACGAACGGGACGCCCCTGCCTCAGTTCTTCCCTGATGCGTTCAAAGATCAGGATATTCGAGTCCACTCCCATCCCGATCGTCAAAATGATGCCCGCAATCCCCGGCAACGTCAGCGTGGCATTGAGCCCGGATAACGCACCCAACAAACACAGGAGATTCAAGGCCAGGGCCATATCCGCAATCACGCCCGACATCCGGTAATAGATCACCATGAAGATCAGGACGATCAGGCCGGCAATCAGCGTGGTCTTCAGACCTTTCTCGATGGAATCCTGCCCCAAGGACGGCCCCACGGTCAGATCCTGTATCGTTTTCATCGGCGCGGGGAGCGCACCCGCCCGGAGAACGATGGCCAGGTCATTCGCCTCGTCGGTGGTAAAATTGCCGGTGATCTGGGCCCGCCCGCCGAGTATCGGTTCGTTAATGCGCGGCGCCGAATAGACCGTCCCGTCCAGCACGATCGCCATGAACTTGCCCACGTTGGCACTGGTAATCCGCCCGAATTCTTTCGCGCCTTTGCTGTCGAACGTCACCCCTACGTAGACTTCGCTGAATTCCGTATAATTGACGCGTGCGTCCTGTAACACGTCCCCGGTCAACACCGCGCCTTTTCGCACGAGATACGGCCGGCTGAAGACAGGAGGGCCGCCTTTCGAATCGGGGATGGGTTCAAACAGAATTTCCGAACCCTCGGGAACCCGGCCGGCAAATTTTTCTTGAATGCTCGACTCTTCGCTCCGTTGGACTTGGACGGGCAACCCGAGTCCCGGCTGATTGTCCTCATCGAGCATTTTGAATTCCAGCAACGCAGTATCCTGAATCAGGCTTTTCGCCCGCTCGGGATCCTTGACGCCGGGCAGTTGGATCACCAGTTCCGTGCGCCCCTGGCGTTGCAGCAGCGGTTCCGTGACGCCGAACTGGTCGATTCGATTGCGAATCGTCTCCAAGGCCTGATTGATAGCGGCGTTCTTGATGCGATCCACTTCGCTGTCGAGCAGTTCGACGACTAAAATCCGGCCTTCCTTGGAAACCTGGAAATACGAAGGGAATTCGTCACGAATCAGCTCTGCGCTTTCTTCGACCACTCCCTCCTTCGATAACTCAAGCCGGACTTGGACGCTGCCGTCCCGTTCAACGGTATCGAAGGGAATCTCTTTGTCGGTCAAGAGATCCTGCATGGCCTTGGCGGCACGGTCGACGGCAATCTCGACGGCCCGCTCCTCTTCCACTTCCAAAACCAGGTGAATCCCGCCCTGCAGATCCAGGCCGAGCGAAACGCCGCGCGGAGGTATCAACCATCTGACGCTCTCGGGGATCCGGTCGTACAGGCCCGGCCAGGACGGGAGAAAAAGATAGAACGAGACCACGGACAGGAACAACACAAGAAACAAGCGACCACGAATTTTTTTCATGCTTGTACTCTATCCTTCGTCTTCCGTCCGTAACCGGGAAATATTCTCACGTTGAATCTTCACTTTCGTATTGTCATCGATTTGCACGGTGGCGGTCTCTTTATCCAACCGGGTGATGGCCCCCCACATACCGGCGGACGTAATGATCTTATCGCCCTTCTTCAACTTGGTTAACATCTCTTTGTGCTGTTTTTGTTTTCTTTGCTGAGGCAGGATCAACAAGAAATAAAACACCACAAAAATCAAAATGAACGGTACCAGGGAAAACAATCCCGCCGCTCCCTCCGGCGCACCTCCCTGTGCCCAGGCTATCGAGCCGATCTCCATGCCCATTTACCCATCCTTTCCGGTGGTCGATCCCTCGACCACGACCGTCGCGCCGACCAGTTCGGCATACGCGGCACTCTTTTCATATTCACGGCGTTGTTCATAGAAAGCCCGGCGAAATGCCGGAAAGGTGCCGTCTTGAATCGCCGACCGCATCGCATCCATGAGTGTCCGATAATACCAAAGATTGTGAATCGTGTTGAGTCGCACCCCCAACATTTCATTGGACAGATACAGATGCCGTAAATAGGCCCGGGAGTACTTCCGGCAGACCGGACAGTCGCACTGCGCATCAATCGGACCATCATCCTTCGCATATCGCGCATGTTTGATCAAGACCCGTCCTTCAGTCGTGAACAACCATCCCGTCCGCCCGTGACGAGACGGAATCACGCAGTCAAACATATCCACCCCGCGCATGACGCCTTCGACAAGGTCTTCGGGAAGGCCGACGCCCATCAGGTACCGAGGGTGGGAAACAGGCAGTTCGTCGATTGAAACGTCCAGCATGGCCAGCAAGGCAGGTTTATCCTCCCCCAACGATAGCCCACCGATGGCGTACCCATCAAATCCGATCTCAACCAGTTCGCACGCGGACTGCCTTCGCAAATCGGCGTCCAGCGCCCCTTGCACAATACCGAAGAGCGCCTGTCTCCGGTCACACGCAGCCACGGCACATCGTTTCGCCCATGCCGTGGTTCGTGCAACCGCAATCCTGGCCTGCTCAAGGGAACATGGATGGGGCGGGCATTCGTCCAATGCCATCATCACGTCCGAGCCCAGGGCCATTTGAATTTCCATACACAACTCCGGGGTGAGCTGATGTAAGGATCCGTCCAAATGCGATCGAAAGGCAATGCCGTCATCCGTAATCTTTCGCAAATCCGCGAGGCTGACTAATTGAAAGCCTCCGCTATCCGTTAAAATCGCACCGTTCCATCCCGTAAACCGGTGAAGCCCGCCTTGTTCCTGAATGAGTCGATGACCGGGACGCAAATACAAATGATAGGCATTGCTCAGCATCAACCCGAAACCCAACCCACGAAGTTCATCTGGCGCCATACCCTTCACCGTCCCCAACGTACCGACGGGCATAAACGCCGGGGTGTCGATGTCGCCATGAGGGGTGGACAGCACAGCGGAACGGGCCGCGCACCGGGGATCCTGCCGATGAACGGAGAAGGCCATCACGATACACGCTCAACCAATCTACGATTCCTCAACGCAAAACTCTCCATTCCACAAGGCCCGATATCAGATCAACCTTGCCGACATCCTTACATTGTTTCCGGTGCACTGACGCCCAATAACCCGAGTCCGTTTTTGATCACCGTTTGAACCTGTTTCAACAGCACCAATCTGGCCGTAGTCAGTTCGTGCGACAAGTTCTCCTGGATCGATTCACTTGATTCCCCGTCAGACTCGGGGGCACCGGCCTCCTCCTTGCCGCCGTCGATCCTGGGTGGAAGAACGCGATGCTTGTAATAGAACACGTGAAGCAATCCTGCGAGTTCTTGAAGATAGAACGTGATGCGATGTGGCTCCAAGGCTTTGGCACTCGCTTCAAGCAACCCGGGGAAACTCGACAACTGCTTCACCAGCCGGAGTTCTTCCGGCTGCACCAACGCGGCCAACGGCGCATCGCCAACCGGCAGTAGGGGGAACCCTCGTTCGCGGGCCGTCCTGAACAAGCTGGCCAATCGCGCGTGGGCATATTGAACGTAATAGACGGGATTTTCAGAGGACTGTTTCTTGGCCAACTCAAGGTCGAATTCAAGATGCGTATCCGAACGACGCATTAGAAAAAAAAACTTGGCGGCATCGGCCCCCACCTCGTCGACCACGTCCTGTAGCGTGATAAATTCGCCTGCACGTTTGGACATCTCGACTTTTTCCCCGCCCCGCAATAGCCGCACCATCTGGACCAACACCACCCGCAAACTCTCGTCGCCGTAGCCGAAGGCTTTGACCGCGGCTTTCATGCGCGGAACGTAACCATGATGATCCGCACCCCAAATGTTGATCAACCAGTCGTAGCCCCGCCGCAACTTATCGAAATGATAGGCGATGTCCGAAGCCAAGTAGGTGTAGTCACCATCCTGCTTACGCACCACGCGGTCTTTTTCATCCTGAAACTCAGAAGACCTGAACCACGTCGCCTCGTCACGTGTAAATACCAGATCCCGCTGTTCGAGGTCCTGCAAAGCCGCCTCGATTTTCCCCGCAGAAAACAACGACGCCTCGCTGTACCACGTCTCAAACTCCACCCCGAAGCGCCCAAGATCACCCTTGATGGCCCGTACGAGTTGGTCGGAGGCCCATTGTCCGCATTCCGTGCGCGCGGTTTCCGGTTCCAGGGTCAAGAGTTCCGAGCCTTTTTCCCGACCCATCGCTTCCGCCAGGCCTTTGATGTAGTCTCCATGGTACCCATCTTCGGGAAACGAAAACTCACGGCCGTGCAATTCCAGATACCGTGCATACACGGAGTCGGCCAACAGCTTCATCTGGCGACCCGCGTCATTGATATAATATTCCTTGTCGACTTCATACCCCGCGGCTCGCAGCAATCTTGCCAAAGCTTCCCCCAACGCCGCTCCGCGTCCATGTCCCATGTGTAGGGGGCCCGTGGGATTCGCACTGACAAATTCCAGAAGAACCCGTTGCCCTCGTCCTGCCGTGCCGTGGCCGTACCGGTCTCCCGTCCGCTCGATTTCTTCGAGCACCGAAAACCAACAGTCCTGGCGAAGCGTAAAATTCAAGAATCCGGGCGGGGCCACCGACACCTTTTCCAAAAGAGGACACGAGTTCCGAAGTTGATCCGCGATCACTTGAGCCACTTCCAACGGCGGACGCTTCTCCTCTTTTGCCATGCTCATGGCCACGTTCGAGGACAGATCCCCCCATTCCTCTCTCTTGGGAAAATCAATCACGGGCTCGGGAAAATTCGTTGCTTGCAAAGCACCGCGTTGCCTTGCCTCAAGCAAGGCCTTGGTAATGGCAGAGGCAACCTGTTCTTGGACGATTCCGGCAGACATGATGGTATCGAAAAAATAAGTGGGAACTCAGGGAGAAGAGGATTGAGAATTTAGCACAGGCTTTCCAGGCCTCGCAAGCAAAGAGGCTCTTCAATCATCGGAGCTTGGTGCACCGGTCTCCGCGGCAGGGATGCATAACGTTGGCCGTTCGATCGCATTCCCCGTGAATGGCATCTAGCCCAGGCTGATTTTGTTTGCGAGTTCAAGGTCGGCTGGTGAATTCAAATTCAAAAAGGAAAGCAATTGGGGATCCAAACGCTTAATCTCCGTTTCGGGAACCCGATGCACGGTCAGACCCCGTTTGTCTGCAACGTTTTGCAGACGAAGGTCTCGAGCCTCGATCATTTCCTTCAAAAGCGGCAGGCATTGTTTTGAATACAGCCCATGCAACGGCTGAAGTCCCGTGACCAATTGCGCCATGACAATATCCGTTGAATCGATGTTTTGAAGAAAAAGCTCAACGACAGCCGGATTGATGAACGGCATATCACAGGCTACAACGAATACACGGGAATAGCGGGCATGGTACAGACCGGTATACAGTCCCCCTACCGCAGCGCAATCAGGGATAAGATCCGTCACGATCCGTATTCTCTCGTCGGTCTGTTCAATATCCTTTTCAGCCAAGACCAACAATACTTCCGGAAAGAGCTCGATCAGAACGGAAGTGACCCTGTCCAAGAGCGGTTCGCCGTGAACGGTGAGATGCCGTTTGTCCATCCCCATTCTTTTGCTCTTCCCGCCGGCTAACACCACACCTGAAATGTCTCGGATCATCACTCACACCTTCTTTTCTCCATGTAGCCTTTGTTTCACATATGGCCCGTGACTGCCTCTTTCTGAGAAGTACGTCCTCAAAAAAAAAGGGGGGTGGACGCCAGTCCACCCCCCTTCCCTGTTCTATCTATCAGGCCCGCGTGCTCAGGCCTGACCCTTTTCCTTGCGCCGGTTGGCGCGGCGGCCCAACACCCAGCCCTCGATAATCACGATACCCACCGTGATCAAGCCGGGATATACGTACGTGGTTATGGGAATCTGCGGCTCCATCACCAGATAATAGAAAGCCGACACCGCCATCTTCCGGCCCACGTCTCCATTGTGCCCATCCCATGCAAAAAATACCATCGGGATATATTTGCCGGCCTCCAAGTACGCCACTTCTTCGTAGTCGCCTTTGATCGGCCGCTTGATAATCACGGTCCATCGACCGTTGGCCCACTCCGCTTTCACGACCTCCACTTCTTCCTGGAAGTCCAGCTCGGTAAGGTCCTGATCCCAGCCCGTGCCTTCATACACGCCCAGGGTCCCATCCGCCGTCCATTTCGTCAAATCGACGGAAAACCGCTCGTCACCCCAGAAGTACCGTGGCTTCCGCGGGGCCGGCAACTCCTGCCACTTGACCGGGAATTGGAACGCCACGCCGTCGTTGTACACGGCATAGCCGTCTTTTTGCTTGGCCGCAATGGATTCCTGATGGAACGGATCTTCGGCAAAGGTCGTCCCCTGTGGGGCCTGTTCCTCCACGCCATAGTCGCCCAGGTTCACTTCCGTGGGGTCCCAGTCCACTTCGTCTTCCTGAATACTCTTGGTCCGGTCATCCCAGCGGAACATGAATTCGATGTGCGTCTCGTTATACAGGGCTTGCACCCACATGTCGTCGATCCGGTTCACGAAGTTCCGGGGTTTGTGGGTGATCTGCCCCCCCATGGCCAACCACCGCCGGGGGATCAGCTTCCATCGCTCGTCATTCTCGTCCGTGGGGAGGTCGCCTTCCACGAACTTCGAGGGGATCACGAAATTACTTTTGGGTTTGTCCGTCAGCGGGTCGATGGGTAAAGGTGGCGCCGTGGAGAACGTTTGTGCCGTTTCATCGCTCACCGTCCCTTGCGGCGCGGGAATCTCATGCTCCCGCTCACAGAGGGAGTTGACGTAGTTGGCAATGTCCCACCGCTCATCCACGCTGGTATTATCCGCAAACGAGGGCATCGGCGTGCCGTTCAGCCCGGTGGAGAAGGTCCGGAAGATGTTCCTGACGTTGTACGGGTCCTGCCGGCTGCCCCGGAAGTTCCAGCATTTGTGCCAGTCCGCCGGTTGGATGCTGAATCCCCAATCGTCCTTGAGGTTGAACGCATTCCCGTCGCCCCGGCCTTCCAGTCCGTGACATTCGATACATTTCTTTTCCACCACCAATTCGGAACCCCGTTTAATGGACTCCGGCGTGTTCTGTTTCGGGGTGAGTTGGTCCAACTGCAACACAAACAGCTCTTCGAATTCCTCATCCTGCCACGACCGGTCCTGCACCAATTGGGTCGTCACAAAGGCCAGCACGTCCTTACGTTGCTGTTCGGTGAGAATACCTTCCCATGACGGCATGGCCGATCCCGGCAACCCGTGCGTGACCGTTTGAAGCAGGTCCAGATCGATCAGGGGCAACTGCCCGCTGGCAGTATGCCGGATCTTGAAGGTACCCGCGTTGAAGTTCCGCGGTCGCGGCCACAACCTGACCGCACCCGGACCGTCCCCGGCCCCTTCGACCCCATGACACCAGACGCATTTGGTAAAATAGACCCGCTTGCCCGCTTCGATCTGTTCCGCCGGCGGGGGCGACGGCAGGCCTTGCTGTTTGAAACCTTCGGGGAGGTCTTCCTGGGCTCCGCTACTCAGGGGGAGCCCCAACCCCAGCAGGACACTCACGCTCAGACACACGCCCCACCGGGCCCAATTCCTTGCATATCTGCTCTTACTCATGGCTCGTCTCCGCTCCTCTTCTCTTAATCCCAGGTCCGGGGATAGTAGCCCGTGTGCCAATATTCGAACATTACCACTTTCCAGATTTCATCCACCGTCAGGTGCTGCTCCCACGGCGGCATCACCGAGGCCCAGGGGAACCCTTCCCCGGGCAGACCGATTCCGCCTTTCGAGACGCGCCAGAACACAAACGTTTCCTGTAACTGCGCAATCGTCCCCGCGTCCGTGAAGTTCGCCGGAATCGGGTTGAAGGCGTACGCCCATAAGCCCCGGCCGTTCAGGTTGTCCCCGTGACAGAAGTGGCAGTTCTGAAAGAAGATCTCGCCCCCTTCCCGCACGTACTTGGTATAGCCTTCGGCATTGGGATCCCACGGGTTGTAATTCGGGTCGTTGACGTCTTTCATCAACCGCCCCATGGCCTGTTCCACGATTCGCGCATCCGTGTATGCCTGATCGTATTTCCCCTCGTTGTTCACGCGATAGGGATTTTCCACCACTTGCAACACAAAGGTCTTGCCATGCACCTTCGTGGTGGCCGGCGGCGCCGGATGCACGGTACGCAACTCGATGGGTTCTTCAAAACTCGGCAGGAACGAGGTATACGCAAACCCGCCCAACGCCAGCGGAATCACGATCAAGGACACGGTGCGGACCGCTTTGTGAAACCCGCTGATCCCGTCCATCACGTTCATCACCGGACGTTTGAACTCCTGCCACGCGTCTTCCGACCCCGACACCCACATGAAAATCCCGCAGGCCGAGACCGTGCCGTAAATCGCCCGCACGCTGAACGGAATGGGCGGATAAATGCGGTATTTCAAATAGAGCTGGATGTAGATCCACACGCCCACTCCCGCCCAGAATTTGGGAATGCCCATGCCCGCCCGATTCAGCGCCCAGTTGGCCAGCGCAAAGATGAGAATCGAACCGGCTAACTCCGAAATCATCTGCATCGGCATGTAGCCTTCGACTAACTTTAACCAGGTCATCGTATTAAACTCCTGTTTTCTGAATCACAGAGTTTCAGGATTAATTAAAATCTTCCAATACCGGTAAATCCTGCCCTTCTTTCAAGCTGGACAGATAATCCACGATTTTGTTCACGGCTCCCGCACTGAGCTTCAGACCGAAATCTTTCGGCATCTGGTTGTCCGGGAAATCCTTCACCACGTACATACTGGGATTCAAGATCGACTCGGTAATGTATTCACGGGCCGACGTGGCATGACCTGCATACCCCGGGTCCTTCAATCGTTTGGGAGCATTACTGCCTTCCATCAACAAGGGACCGACCTTTCCGGTTGCCCCTTCAATCCCCGGAATCGTATGACAGGCCGGACACCCGGCTTTCATGAAGAGGTCCGTGATCGGCTCTTCTCCGGTTGCCAGCACACCACCAGCAGCACCTTCATCCCCGTCGGCACTCGCCTGAGGCCGGTCAGCTTCGGGAATGAATTTTTCATACGACGCCTGAATTTCTTCATACGTGGGGGCATCCTTGCCTTCCCGAACGTACAGCCACGTATCCACGGCCGCCAATTCTCCGAGGGTCAGCGAAATCGGGGGCTTGTGAATTCTAGGCATGGGGCTTTCCTTGTCGTTCGTTCCTTTCACCCCAAACCCCGGCACGACAAAACAACTCGGACAGGCGTGCGACTCGGCGATATATTCCTGACCGGTCGTGGCCGTCCCCGAACCTTCAAAGGCTTCTTTTTGCACGGTATCCCGCGAACCGGGATCGTTCATAAAATACTTTTCGTGTTTCAGCCGCTCTTCGGCCCGGGCCGGAACATCCCACAAATTCGGAGCCCGTTCACTCAAGAAGCCCTGGTTGAAACCATGGCACAGGGGACACTGGCCTTTCCCGATTGCGCCCTGAACTTTACTTTGGCCGAGACCGCCGAAAATAATTTTTTCACCCTCGTCACCCAATTGTTGGGCCGTCATACTCTGGAAGTCCAACTTGACTTCCGGCGGCGGGAAGCCCCCTTCCACCTGGGGCAACCAGTTCCCATACCCGGACAAGGCCGCGGCCACGAAAAACATGAAGCCGCCGATTTTCATGAGGGCCCCGATATTGGTGAAGTAGATGCCCATGATGTAGGCCAGGCACGTAATCATCACCAATGAGACTGGCAACAAGCGGCTTTCCCCATAGAAATTGTTCTTGTAATTCGCGATGGCGATAAAAGCCATGAGCGCGCACAGCATGCCGATAAACGTCTTGAACGTGACATTCTTTTTTTGAACGGGATCGGTCGATTTGGCTTGAAAATAAAAGAGCAGCCCTATCAAAAAGGCGAATGCCGGCCATCCAATCGAGATTGCTTCCGTAATTAATTCAACCACCTTGCCCCTCCACAAATGAGGCTACCCTGATTGTTACGACCAGGATAGCCTCATCATCACGTATTTCATGCAAAGTTAATGATTAATGACCAGTTGCAGGTTGCGGCGCGGCACCCGGAACGGGCTGCGTCGCAGGCACGGGCGCTTTCTTGGCTCCCAATGCCCCAAGCCAAAAGACAAACATGATCGTGATCCAGAAGAACAGCACGTTAAAGGAGATCACGTTGGCCCCGAAGCCAATGGTATGCGTATACGCCCAAGGCGAATTGTCACGCATAATCTCATTGACGTGCCAGAACAACCTCACCGACGACCGGATATATCCCATCAAGCCCATCATCCAAGTAAAGGCGGTCGCCAGCATGATCAGGGCATATTGTGAACGCGGTGCGATCTGACCCCACCGGATCGGTCCGAGTTCCCTGGACTGTTTCAACATGGCCAGGTTCAAGGCCGAACCGAAAAACAAGCACGATAGTGTACCGGCGACCTGTGGAACCGAGAGACCGATTCGGACGTTCGCAGGGATAAAGTACCCGTAACAGGCCACCCAGATATTGTTCAGATGGGCCACCACAAAGAAGGTGATCAGGAAGATATTCCCGAACTTCGCCCATTTCACCGCGGGCACCCTGTTGCCTCGCTGATACCATATGAAACTGGCGATCGTGGTCATAATGATTGCATTAATGCCGCCGTTCTTAGCCGACATCACGCCATAGTTCCCCAACACCGGATGCTGCTGTCCGCCCATGGCTTTCAATTCAGCGGGCGTCATGACGATGGTGTGGGGAGTGATAAAGACCAATAGACCCACGACCAGAATAAACACAAAGTACTTGATATAACGCTGAAACCGCTCACCTCCGGTCATTCGTCCAAGCGCCTGCCAAAGGTAGTAGTTCGTCGTCAGGAACAGGATGCCGATCATGGTGGCCTGAATGATGAACAACCAAGCCAGCAACCCGCCCATCAAGGTAATGCCCATCTGTTGGCGATAGGCGTACACTTCGCGCATAAGCCAGTATCCTGCAAACGGCAGGGGAATCAGGAAGGCCACCCCCAGCGCCATGGCGATATAGCCCATCCAATCATAATGGGCGCGTTCCTCATCGTTCTTCGCCGACAGGAACCGGTACGCGGCATATGCCGCGACCACGCCGCCGCCGAAAGCCATGTTCCCAAGAATCCGGTGCACGTTCAGAGGATTCCAGAGCGCCGTATGGATGACGTGCCAAATATTTCCTAGATAGCGTCCCTGCTCATCCACGCCCGCGGGCGACATCATGAAACCGATCCAGGAATTGGCCAGGAACATCAACACCGTTCCGATCACGTTCAACACCACGGACATACTGGCGTGCAGCCATTTCAACAACCCCTCTTTCATCTTGTCCCAACCGTAGTAATAGATGTAGAGGGTTCCGCTTTCCGCCACGAACATCAACGCATAGATATGCATCACCGGACGGAAGATGCTGGAAAGATAACCGAAGAAGGCTGGATACAACGTGAGGAAGGTGAAAATGAGAATCCCGCCGAGGATGGCCGTCAGCGAGTAGGCGGTCAAGCTGATTTTGATAAAGTCATAAGCCAATTGGTCGTATTTCTTGGCCATCGCCTTGTCTTTGCTCAGCAACCCGGCAAACTCGATACACATACAGAAAATCGGGACGGCCAACACAAAGCTGCCATAGTACAGATGCTGCTGGTTGGCGACCCAGAGCAGAACCCGGCTTTCGAAGTTGTATCGGGGATAAAATTCAGCCGTATCTTGAGTCTTGGGAGCCGGCGCGCCGACGGCCGGACCCTCGGTTTTGTAGTAGACGTCCCTGCCGATTTCGACTTTGGCTTCTTCGCCTTCTGCGCCTTCGCCTTCGGCTTCCTGGGCGGCTACGACATCCGGAGGCGGCCCGCCTGCTGCGGGACCACCCCCACCGGCCAAGGCCGGCAGTGCCACAAAAATCGGGAGTAACAACATGACTCCCATTGCAAATAGACCAGTGACCGCCAGAAATTTCTTTCCGGCCCGTCCACTTGTGAGGCGACCCATGACCAACCTCCTTCTTTCTTTGAAATTATTCAAAGAACAATAATCCTTTATAGATGTGCTTTTCAGAATGACGACTAATGCTGCTTATCTCAGAATGTAGAAATAATCCAAACCCTGCATATCCATCAGAACCCAATCGATGAACTGAAAATATGCGACGGAAATCACGATCGAAATAATGAGGTACAGAACGGTTTGCATATAAATTCCTCCCCTTCAGTTCCCTTCTTCAACAAGGACACTGTATGCCGGCAAACCAATAAAAAAACCACAAGCTCACGGCGCAGGTTACATAAAAGATCGCCTTGCCCAGCTTAATTTCAAGTGGATCACTTTTAGCCATCTCAATCTTCCTTCTAAATGTTTGACCTTAATAAATTATACTCTTGACACATTTCTTCGAGATGTGATACTCAACAACCGCTGTTCATGAATATGGTAAAACAATGCGCAATAATGCAAAATTGTTCGACATTATAGTGTTGGCCGGAATGGTTGTCAATATTCTTTTGGCCGTCTTTCTGATCCTCTATTACTTCGATTTTCTCTAACCTTCGGCTACTCCCGGGGACTGGCAGCCAGCCTGCGAGCCGGTGTTTTTTGCTCCGACGCCGCACAGCGGAAGCCTATGGTTTCGTCCCGAAAGTCGGGGACCATGAAATTTCTGGCTGTAATCCTCAAATCGTTGCCATAACTGGTATACCCGGCACCGCGAAGCGTCTTATACCCCCCACGATCGGCAAAATTCGCTTCTTCGGGTTCGGGATCATTGGGATGGCGGACTTGCTCTTCATACCAATTCCGAGTCCATTCCATCAGGTTTCCAAAGCCGTCATGCACGCCAAACGGGCTTCGATCCAATGGAAACGAGCCGACCGACGCCGTGGCTTCGTAGCCGTCCTCCACCCCTCCCAGATTGGCCTTGTGGATTCGCGGAGAATTGCCCCAGGGCCATAGCCGGCCGTCAATCCCTCGCATGGCTTTTTCCCATTCCGCTTCCCCGGGCAGGCGTTTCCCCTTCCATCGGCAATACGCATCGGCATCATGCCAGGAGACGTAAGCCACCGGCTGGTTGGGCCCGCGTAATTGGGCCAACCGTTTGGCATAGCGGGACGGCGGGCCGGGTTTTCGATGACCGGTCTGCTCCACAAACTCGAGATAGTGGTGGTTCGTGACCTCATACCGGTCAATCCAAAACCCATCGAGGGTCACGAGACGTTCGGGGCGTTCATTGAACCCGCCCTGGCTCGTCCCCTGGACGAACTCTCCGGGAGGAATGAACACCATGTCTTCAGGAAGGATCGGTTGGGATGGGTCGGACAGAGAATCGCCGGTCTCCTGAACGGGTTTGACAACCTCCGCCAACTCGGGGTCAGGCGGCGGAGCCTTGGTCCCGCGCAGAATGCCCGACACCGGCATGCCCACCATGAATAAAATCACGGCAAGCAGGATCAGTTTCAGTCTCCCGTCCATGGTCGCGCAACCTCGATAGCTCCTGCTCCAACACGGTCAGGATTCTTGTTCGACGGCCTCGGCGTCCTGAGCGCACCGGAAGCCGATTGTCGCGTCGGTTCGCCACATTTTGGCTGAAAACCGTTTGGTCAATCTCGCGTTGAGTTTGGAATCTCGCCAGGTCCCGCCGCGAATGACCTTGAATTCCGTGCTGTCCGGACCGGGGGGATCGCGAAACGGTGAATTCTGATAATACTGGGCGTCATAGGTATCCGCCACCCATTCGGCCACGTTGCCCGTCATGTCGTAGACCCCATACGGACTCCGTCCGCCTTCAAAAGACCCGACCGGCGACAAATACTTGAACCCGTCGTCTTCCCCGTCAATATTGGAAACCACGTAGCTGAACTCATTCCCCCAGGGGTAGAGTCGCCGCCCTTCACCACGAGCGGCCTTCTCCCATTCAGCTTCGGTCGGCAATCGTTTCCCGGCCCACCGGCAATAGCCGAAGGCGTCGTTCCAGCCGATCCCCACGACGGGAAAGTCCGGGTCGACGAGTTTGGCAATGTCTTCTTCGAAAACCGGCACCTGGGGTTGCTCCCGCTTGGTCATGTTGACGAAACGCGCGTATTCCGACTGGGTGACTTCCTTCAAATCGATGAAATACGTCCGCACGTACACCGGATGAGCCGGGGCTTCATCGGGGTCCCCCTGATCATTCCCCATGGTAAAGGGGCCTTCGGGAATCTCCACCATCTCACGGCCTTCATTGCCGACCAACGTCCGATACATCGAAAAATCCTGGACTTTCACCGGAGCGATGACCCGGGGTTTGGTTGTCTGCGACTTCGACACCAGCCGGTCCAACTCCTGTTGTCCCTTATACGTTTCGTAAATCAGCATCACCATCATCAGGATGAACGAGGCAAACACGAAGATGATGGAGCCGATCAGCACACCGCGATTTTCCATAACCCTGATCCTCGATAAACGGTCAGCCGCCTCCGCTTCCCGTCCCTGCCTCCACTTCGTGGTCGGCAGTGGTCTCCACCGGTTTTCGCCAAAATACGTCGATCAACATGGAGATCCAAATCCCCAAGAATCCGCCCATCGCCGCGCCGGACCCCGCGCCGACCGTAATATTTTCCGGGCCGGAAACGGCCCAGGCCAGCGCGCCCCCTAAAAGGGTTCCCACAAAAATGCCGAAAAAAAACCGGCGTCCGCCGATGAGACCGATTCCGGCCCCCAATATGACTCCGAGCCCCGACGCGAAATAGAGAAAGGAGCCACCCAGGAGAATGCCGATGAGCACCCCGACCGTCCCCATGACCGCCACGCCGAGGACGACGTCTATCATGGTTCCTTTAGAAATCGCAGATCTCCTTGTCGCCACGCGACCGTGAGGCGTTACTCTGCCCGCACCTCGATCGAACCGAAATCGATTTCCACGCCCGGGCCGCTTTGCAGGGAAAGCCCCCATGCCCGCTCGGCCGGTTCGTGTTGATGAATCTCCTTGAAGTCCTTGTACGCGTTGACCTCTTCTTCCACCCATTCACCCACCGGCTGCGCGCCTGAACGCACCACGACCTCGGCCGCGCCGAACAGGCCGCCGTCCGTGACCGATCCCTTGGCTTTCGTGCCGCTCCAGACGTACTTCGTGGACACCGGAATAAACATCAGATCCGTATCCAGATTCGCAAAGACCGCCGCAAGGAATTCGGCCTTCTCCGGGACGACGTGCAGGCGCCACCGCCACGTGAGAATAGGGTGGGTTCGCGGATCCCAATCGATGTTCTTGGTATAGACCCGCTGATTCGCGCCCTTGCCTTTCAGAAACGCGGCGTCGCCTTCTCGGTGAATGGCATAGGCTTCTTTTGCGGTGATCGTACTTCGAGATCCGTCCCAGCCTTTCGGGAACTGCTCCTCATCGGGAGTCTCGAAATTCTCGAGCGTCACCGCCTGCGAGAACGCCGTACCAGGCATCAAGGGAACACAGAACACAAACAGGAAAAGACACGTGACGAAGGTGCTTCCCGTCCTCATACCGACTCCTCTCTCGAGAACGCCCGCACGAACGACATGCTCGGTGCGTCCTTTTCCACGACGGTTGACCGGTCCCTGGTGGCCAGCCAGAACATGAGAAACACCGAAGACCAGAACAGCACCATGTTGATGGTCACCATCTTGGCCGCAAACGTGATGGCCGGGGTAAAGGCCCACGGCGAAACGTCCGCCATCAGTTCATTCACGTGCCATCCCAACCGCCCGGCCGACCGGATATACCCCATCAACCCCATCACCCAGGAAAAGGTCGCAGCCACCCCGAACAACGCCACCATGCCGCGCACGGAGATCCCGCCCCATTGGATGGGACCTCGAACCTCGCTCCCCTTCAACAGAAAATGATTGATCAGCAACCCTCCGAGCAGGACCGTCGCCGTGGTCGCTCCCTGCGGAAGGGACAAGCCCACCCGGACGTGGGCGGGAATGAAAAACCCGTAAATCGAGACCCAGACGATATTGGCCATACCCGCGACAAACAACGTCCCGATCGCGACGTTTCCCGCCGTGGCCCATGGCACGGTAATGATGCGGTTGGCGCGGCGATACAACAGGTAGCTCAACGCGGTCAGGCAGATCATGACGTTGACGGCGCCGTTTTTGGCCGACATCACCCCGAACTGGCCGATCACGGGATGTTGCGCCGCGCCCATGGCTTTCATTTCGCTGGGGGTCATGGCGATGGTATGGGGAGTGAACCAGACCAGAAACGACACCATCAGTCCGACGAGAATGAATTTGAAATAGGGATGATACCGGTCCCCGTCACGCAACCGTCCCAAAGACTGCCAGATGTAATAATTGATCCCGAGAAACAGCGCACCGATGGTGGTGGCCTGGACCACGAACAGCCAGGACAACAGCCCGCCCATCATGGTCATGCCCATCTCCTGGCGGAACTCGAAGACGGCACGCATCAGCCAATATCCGGCGAAGGGCATGGGAAGCAAGGCACACACCACCACGACGATAAACACGTACCCCACCCAATCGTAATACGCCCGCTCTTCCCTAACCCGGGTTTTCAAGAACCGGTACGCCGCGTAGGCCACGACCACCGCGCCCCCGGACATGATGTCCGCCAGAAACCGGTGGGCGTTGAGCGGATTCCACAACGGCGAATGCAACAAATGCCAGACGTTCCCCAGGAACTGGCCCTCGGCGTTCACCCCCGCGGGAGCCATCATGAACGACGCCCAGGCATTGGCCAACAGGAGCAACATCACGCCCATGCCGTTCGCGACCACCCCGATCGACAGGTGCACCCATTTCCCGGCACCCTGGGCCAGCCGGTCCCAACTGTAGTAGTACAAGACCAGGAGAAAGGATTCCCCAAGAAACACCGCGGCATACAACGGCATCATCTGTTTGAACGTGGAACCCATGTACGTCATGAACACGGGATAGAACGTCACGAACGCCCCAAGCATGACGCTCCCGAGCAAGGCCGTCACCGAGAGCGAAACCACCCCGACGCGAAGGATGTCACGACCCAGGCCGTCGTACCGTCTGGCCGCCTGTGGATCACGACGAGTGAGGCCGAGGAATTCCAGGAGAAATGCAAACAACGGCAGAGCCAGAACGAACCCGCCGAAATAGGTATGCTGCTGCGTGACGAGCCAGATGATGATCCGGTTATTGAGCGGTTGCCACTGGGGATAGGTGGACCCGGTTTCCATTGCCGGAGGGCCCTGAGGAATTCCGTTGGTCTTATAATAGACGTCTTCAGTCGGGGCAGGGGCCTCCTGACCGGCCCACCCCGGCATCGGTGCGATGAGCACACAGCCCAGCACACACAACAGGAGAACAGACGCGCCGGTTTTCATGAAAGCATCTCTCGCGAGGGCTCTCCCTGACTGATGTCGACGGAGTTCGTCTTCGCTCCCGAAGTCACCCATCCGGTTTTGGCTAGAATTTCCATCACGAACGGACAACGTTTCAATCCTTCGGAGATGCCGCCCTGCGTTTGCGTCTCCACGAACACCCGGGCACCCAAGAAATAGCCGTACCCCGCCATCATCCCCGCGGTGACGCCGCCGACCGCCAGGTGCACGAACAGAGCCGCCTCCTCAAGCCGCAAGACAAACGCAAGAAGGCCGAATTGCACTAAATAGTAAGTGAACGCAAAAGTCAAACACGGCCACGTCCAAAACCGGCAGGCTTCCAGCCACGACTCGATTTTGAAGCGATCAGGGAAGTTGTCGAGAGGACGTTTCCCGGACAGGAAAGCCCCATGGGCGCAGAACGCCGCCACGATACACACCAGGATTGCCGGACCGACTTCCCCCCCGTTGCCAGACCAGCCGAGCCGGGACAGCACCGCGGTGGCCCCGCCGGCAATGATTCCCGTGCCCACCCATGGGGCCAGATGAAGAAAGTCGCGCCCGAGTAACTCACGCAACGACCGTCCGTCCGGAAAGGTCACCATCCGCGCACCTTGGGCTTCCATGCGGACCACGTGCCCGATTTCAAAGGCGTCGCGCGTGACCGACGTGCAGGGGATAATCAGGGCCATCATGGCCGGCCCTTCGGGATGAACCAGAAAATTGTAATCGACAAAGAGCGCCAGAATCGCTAACACCAGCAACGAGAGCTGCACGCCGTAGACAAACCCGATCCAGCCGCCGACCCAGAGAAGACGGCGTGGATTATCGGTTCGGTAAATCCGGTCATACGACTCGGCGCGTCCCATCGCATAAGCCCAGTACGCGGTGACCGTCGAAAGGAGGCCGCTGAACGCCAACAACGCCAGCGGGTCGGATAAGGGCAACACGTCCTTCAAGAGACGATAGAGGACGAACGCCACGAACCCCGGAGCGAGCATCACCCAGCGCTTCCGCCTGCGAACGTCGCGTTCCGTGACAATCGCGTTCAATTGGGGAATCACCCGGAGTGCAAGTCGATGCAGCATCGGAATGTCTCAACGGACAGAAACATCAAATTGTCATTGATACGAAAATAGCCAGCCGGTATCCCACCCTCTTTGCCGGGCCCTCTACCCCACCCATCCCACCCCATACAAAGGGGAGGAAACGACGAGCCTTCCCCGCTGATTCCCCTCCTTTGTAAGGAGGGGCGAGGGGAGGTAGAATTTTCCGGCACCGGAGACGACTTTAGCGTTACGACCTCGGGGCCGCCATGCCGAAATAGCGGGCCTTGATTTCTTCCATCAACTCCACCGTGACTTCGGGGAGGCCCCTGTCCAGAGCCGTCCGCTCCAACTCCACGCGCGCCATCGCCCGCACGGGTCCCGGGACCCGGGACAAACGTTGTTTCGCCTCGGGATGCCAGGACACCATCCCCTGGTTCCCTGCTTCCGTCATGACGTCCGTCGAGATCACGGTGAGACCATGGCGTGCCGCATAGTCTTCCACTTCCTGCCGGACAAGCGGTTCCACGTAGGGCGGCAGCCGGTCCAACCGGTGCCGGGCCTCATCCGTCCAGACCTGGTGAGCGAACAACCCGCCGCCTTTTCGATGGTCCGTCTCGATACCCACGCCAAACCCGCACCGTTCACAGCGATAACGAAGAAAGACCCGGCCGTCCTCCCATTCCTGGACGACTTCGCATCGGAAATCAGAGCCGCAGGTGCACCGCATCACAAGGCTACCCGATTCGCCCGGGATACAAGATATACAACATGGCGTAGGTTATACTGCCGGTCAGGAACAACACGCAATACACCACCATGGTAAACCGGCCCAAGACCCGGTGCCGTCGCGCCCCATTCGGCCACAGGCGTTGAATGGCCACCTCGACGCCGAACACCAGGGCAATGAGGATGAGGAGTCCGAGATAGACGCCGAATTTACCCATGGAAAACCCGCTGGATGCCACGCGACTGAAGAACAAGAGGAATACAAGCGCCGTCACGCCACCGAAGATGAGGGCTATCTTCTTCCCGGTGGTTTGCAGGACAGCCTCGCGTAACTTGCGTTGGCCGTCGATGAACGTTTGAGAGCGAAATCCCAGGACAATCATGTAAATGGCCATGATCAATCCGATCACGACCAGGAGAATGTGCAGGGTCAAGATGGGGACGAACACGTTGTCATACAACGCCTGCGACCCGCCGAACCCCTCCTTGCCTTCAAAAGCCAACACGCCGAGCTGACGAAACAAATAATAACTGACGAAAAATGCCAGCATGGCGATCATCCCGCCGAGCATCAACCAATGATGCCCGCTCGCGTGACTCTTTTTGGCCTGGATCCACCCGACGATGAACAACCCGGTGAACAACGTGGCCATCAACTGACTGATATCGGCCCCCATGGTGGCATGCGTGCCCACAAATCCCGGCTCTCTTAACCATTCAGCCATTTAATCGTCTCCTGCTTTGATTCCCTGAACTATCGCTCGCGGTTCCAGTTCCGTGACCGAGGCAAAGCCGGCCCGGTTCATCCATCCCATGGCCTCCCGGGTCGTGAAGCACCGTCCCTCTTCCGTATTGACCAGAATATGCACGGCAAACGCCGTGGTCCAGGCCGGACTCGTTCGATCCGGATCCAGGAACCGATCCTTGATCACCAACCGGCCCGTGTCCGTGAGGTGAGCAAAGGACTTGTGCACCAATGCGGCATTGGCTTGCGCGTCCTGGTAATGCAGCACGTCGGACAGGAGCACCAGATCATAGCGCCCGCCCAGGGAATCCGTGTTGAAATTGCCGGGCATGACGGCGATGCGGTCTTCCAGTCCGGCTTCCTTGATCGACCGCTCGGTGACCGGGAGGGTCGCAGGCAGATCAAACACCGTGGCCCTGAGCCGGGGATATTCCCGGCAAAAGGCTATCGCGTTTGTCCCGGCGCCCCCGCCCACGTCCAGCATGTGTTCAACGCCATCCAATTGCAGCACCTTCGCCAGGGTGACCCCGCTTCCACGGCCGATCCGATCCAACACCGCCAACACGTTGGCGCCCATTTCCGGATCGGTTTCGAACACGTGCCGCCGAACCGGAGACACGCCGGTCCGAACGGTTTCTTCCAGTTTCCCCCAATTCGTCCATTCCGAATCGTGAAGCACCAGGAGATGCCCCACGTAGTCCGGGCCGGCTTTCACCAGATGTTTGCGGGCGACGGCGGTATTCGCAAAGCGGTCCTCATGTTTCGTCAGGACCCGCATGGCGACCAACGCATGCAAAAGGAGGCTCAACGCCCGTTCATCGAGGGTTAACCGATGGGCTAAGTCAGAGGCAGAGTCGGAACGGCTATCCAACGCTGAAAAGAGATCCAGCTTGACGGCCGTGAGGAGAATCTTCGTCTCCCAGTAATATCCGATCTGAAATATTTCTGCGAGAGAGAGCTCCCGAGGCACAACAGATCCTTTCTCTCACCCTGGTTCCCTCACCCTAGCCCTCTCCCAGGGGGAGAGGGAACGATACTGAAATAGTAACGGGCGAAAATGGGCGAACGCAAGAACGCGAACAAAGCAAAAAGGGCGGCAACGATCAACCGTTGCCGCCCTTTCCCCTTCTACAAAAACAAAAGAAGGCGCTTACATTTTGAACTTGTTCTTCTTCTTGAT
>JAJEJG010000001.1 GCA_022828225.1 Nitrospirales bacterium
GAATGAGCAATTTCCACTTCCGGACATAATTGCGGTAGAGGGTCTTATCCTGAGTATTGTGTCGCATGGGTTCGCCTCCAGATGATGGGATGAGTGACCCTACATTCTGTCAACGAATTAGTGAACATCTACAATCCCCGACGTTTGTAATCGGGGATCCAGGGTCTTTGCCTTTGTCGTCGGTCTTTCCCCTCCTTTGTAAGGAGGGGTGAAGGGGAGGTAGAGGCATTTCGAGAGAAAGATGCATAGTCTTACTGATGGTTGTGGAGGGAATACTGCTCTGGAGCTGTGCGACTCCAGGCGTTCTCAAAGAGAACGAAACTGACAGCCCCGGTCCGGCCGACGTGGCGACCATGGAGCAGCCCAAGGACCGCACCTGCGACGCCGGGAAATATCGGACACTCATCGGGCGACCTAAAGTGGAGATCGACATCACTGCCCTGCCTCGACCCTTGCGGGTCTATCCTGCCGGCAGCCGGATCACCATGGATTACAGGCCGGAGCGATTGAACATCGTCATCGGACCTGATGGGCACGTGGTCAATGTCCGATGCGGGTAAGCTCTCGACCCTTAGGCCAACGGGGCACATTTCCCGATGCAAGCAGAGTCTGACACGTCAACGGTCAGGCGGTCGCTCGACGTGCAGGCCGGTGATCCTTGACGTTCGTTGAGATTCCAATGTTTAGATTTTGTGATTTCCTGGTGCAGACCGGGCGGCTTCTCTCGCCAGTTGATCGACCAACTCGTTATACGGTTCGCCGGAATGGGCTTGCACTTTGTGCCACGTGAGGGTCATTCCCAAGGCCCGGACCCGTTCCGCGTATGCTTGAGTAAAGGACGTCCGGGCTTTCCACGTCCCATCCACCCAACTGGCCAGCCCCTGATAGTCGAAATGGACCTCCGCGGCTGCAATGCCGCGCGCCCGGCACCATTCCAATGCCTGCAAGACCGCCTGTATTTCTCCTGCCACGTTGCGATGCCGGCGCGCTTCGGCAGGCACGTCATGCCCGCTCGCGCGGTGGAGTTCCCCTCCGCCATCGAAAATGACGTAAGCCCAGCCGAAGTTCAGGCGTCCCGTGCTGCTCGGCAGACATGACCCGTCGACCCAAACGTGTATGGTGCCGGTGGTCGGAAGGGTCCCGGTTGGTGGAAGGCCGGTCGTCGCATCGGGGTGGGATTCTCCCATAAACGACAAGGCTTGAGCTTTCGTTGGAAAGGCTTTGTAGACGGCTCCGGGAAATCCCTTGACCTGCTCTTCACACGAGGGCCAGGTGGTATAGACCCCGGGCCGGCGCCCCTTGCGCACGGCGTAGAATTTCACGGCGTTTATTCACCCTTCAGCCGTTTCACGCGTTCCAGGACGAACCTGATGCGTTTGGCTTCCTTGGGAATCCCTTGGACCAGGGCGACATACGTTTCGTATTCTTCGATCGCCCGGCGGGTATCGATCTGTTCCAGGCTTTGTGCCAGATTGAACCGTGCTTCGGGATAGTTCGGGGCAAGGACGAGCGCCCGTTTGAAGAGTTCGATGGCGCGGGACGTCTGGCGTTGTTCGTCCAGGACCCGGCCGAGATTGCTGATGATCACCGGAGAATTGGGGCGAAGCGAGAGGGCCTGCTCCAGTTCGCGTTGCGCGTCGGCCAGTTGGTCCTGGTCCCGAAGCGCCAGGCCCAGTCGATGGTGCGCTTCGGCGACGCGAGCCTCGTCCTTGAGCCCAAGTTGAATGGATCGCCGGTAGGCGTCCACGGCAATCTTGGGCTGGGCGGTGCCGCAGGACCCGAATAACGCGGCTTCCCCTCGCGCGAATTGCTGAAGGCCCGGGAAGTCGTCGCTTGAGTCCGTCTCCGGCGAGGATTCGCCCGGCGTCGCGGACCGGCTTCGGTTGAGATCCGGCAGAAAGGTCTCATGATAACTTGACAGGAGTTGCTCGTACGGATCGATCGCCATGGAAGCCACGAGTAACGTCGGGTCACCCTCACTCTCCAGCACCAGGTATTGGGTCGTGCTGGTGTAATCCCCGGTCCGGTACAGGACCGCGGATCGCGCGCCCTCTTGGGAAAGGAGCTGCGTGGGGTCGATGTAGAACGTGGACGACGGGCGGAGTTCGGATAACGTTTGCTTCAGTACGGGATACGGTTTCAAGGACAGCCCGTTGTTATAGCGAAACACGGCCCCGACCAGACGCTGCTCATCATTGAAAAAGTAAAACCGGTCGTGGTCGGCCTGTCCGCTTTGCGCCGAACGTTGCAGTTGTTCTCCCGACCCCCAGGGCACTTGTTCATAGCGGAGGCCTTGCCAGTGTTTGACGACACTCTCCTTGGCGTCGCACAGGCGCGACGCGCCCAACAATTCGAGGTCGCTCGCTGACGGAGGGAGCATCGGGTCGAGACGGGGCGCAGGCGTGGGTCCGCAGGCCGTCAGCAGGCCCAGCCACAAGACACACAACCACGCCCCTGGCGGGTTTATTGCTGAGCGGGTGGGGAAAAACCTCAAGCTCGACCTGTGTCGTTCAATGAAGAATGGAGGAATGGTGGGCGATACTGGTATCGAACCAGTGGCCTCTTCCGTGTGAGGGAAGCGCTCTCCCACTGAGCTAATCGCCCACATGAGAAGTCTATCATAGCCCGTTGATTCCTGACAATGAACCGCGCGTATGTGAACGGTTCGTGGAGGGAGGCGTTGACAGCACATAGGGTTGCCCACATAGGATGACAGGCTGTGCGGGTGGCAAGGTGATGGACGATTTCGAGAGACAATCTGTCGGGAATTCGCATCCGGCAAAGCACGTTCCGACGCGCGGCATTCCGTCCTGGTTGAGGCTGGTTCAAGACGGTTTTCTCGTATGGGTCATGCTCGGCGCCGCCTGGGGTTGGTTCATGCCGGGTCCTGCCGCCTCCGGGAAAATTTGGATTCCCGAAGCCTTGGCCGCCGTGATGCTCGGGATGGGACTGACGCTGACGCACCGGGATGTGCTCACCCTGCGTCAGGGAGGCCGGATGTTGCTGTTGGGCGTGGCCTTGCAGTACGTGGTAATGCCGCTGGGGGCGTGGGGCATCGCGACCATCCTGGGCCTGCCGAAACTGTTGGCGCTCGGCGTGATCCTGGTCGGTGCCTGTCCCGGGGGGACGGCCTCGAACGTGGTGGCCTACCTCGCCCGGGGCGACGTGGCGTTATCCGTGGGCATGACGACGGTCTCGACGTTGCTCAGCCCGCTCTTGACGCCCCTGTGGATTTGGCTTCTCGCCTCCACGTGGTTGGCCATTGACCCGCTCCCGCTTTTATGGACGGTGACGAAGATCGTCTTGTTGCCGGTGGTTGCGGGCATGTTTCTTCGCCGCGTGTGGCAACCGGGTCCCCGGTTTCTTGAAGGCGTGCTGCCGCTCCTGTCGATGGTCATGATCGCCTGGATCGTCGGGGTCATCGTCGGGTTGAATCACGATCATCTCCACGTGGCCGGCCTGGTGGTGCTGGCCGTGGTCCTCCATAACGCGCTGGGCTTGACGCTCGGGTATTGGGGATCTCGACTGGGGAACGTTTCGCCTCGCCTTTGCCGAACCGTGGCCCTCGAAGTCGGCATGCAGAATTCCGGGCTGGCCGTGGCCCTGGCCGTGGCGCATTTCGGCCCGGTGGCCGCCGTCCCCGGCGCGGTGTTCAGTATCTGGCACAACGTGACCGGCCCCCTGTTGGCGACGATCTGGCGCCGGTCGCATAGAGCGTGAATCTCGCTGCAATGCGGTCCGTCACTCAGTAACGGTTCAGTCCTTCATGCCGTTTGTTATCGGCACGTTATCGCTCAAGCCAATCCCTCGCCAATCAACAACAAATAGTAGTTATAGCCATAGATTTATACAACATCTTGACTTGATAAGTGTAACTTGCTAAGTTTTATAAATTAAGGTGTTTGGCTGGTAGGCGCTCGGCGTCACGCATGCGCCGGTTAGAGGATGCAACAGAAAAGGAGGGTTCTGCATGGCCACCATAAAAGCGAAGAGTGTCGTGACTCTGCTTGTCATCGGCATAGGTCTGTTGGTGACGTTATCAGCATGTGAGAATTCGAAACATGCGGAAGTCATGAGTACGGAAGATTTATGGGCAGACGGCCAAACGGCGACAGTTCCTGATGCGGATACGCAGACAGAGATAGAGGCACAGAGTGCTCAACCCGGCGGTTCATTCGAGGGACAATCCATCGACGAGGAGCTATTGGGCTTGTCGGAACCCCTCGTGTTCGCCCCGGAACCTCCACCGAGTCCGGACTCACCGGCTCGCGATGCATCCGAGTCCGATGCTGAGACGACACCTGCTCCTGAAGCGGCATTTTCCGCTCCTGCGCGTGTTCTTCCGAAAGGATATTCGGAATCCCCGCGTGTCGAACGGAGCCCGGGATCGGACTACGTTCCCGACTCACCCCCTCAAGTTTTTCGGGATGCCCGTGTCAGGGAGTTTGGTGTCAGTGTCTTGGACCAGCCGGCGAAGGAAATCGTCCAGGCTGAGGAACTGGCACCGGTGCCGCCACCGCCACCTGCAGCAGCGCCGTCACCCGTGAATGAGGTTGCGGAGAAGACCTTGTCCACCGAGGAACCCGTTGCCGAGCCGGAGATGGAGATCGCCAAACTCGAACCATCCGATTTCATTCACGAAGCGCCCGGGCCGGCGCTGGAAGCCGGCCGCGTTGAAACGGGTGTGGAGTCGGAGTTGGCCGACGTCTTTTTTGATTTCGATCAATATGCAATTCAGTCCAGTGCCATCCCCGTATTGGAGAAGAATGCCGAACTGCTGAAACAGGCCTATAAGACATCCAGCGTGCTGATCGAAGGCCATTGTGACGAACGTGGGACAGGGGAGTATAACCTGGAATTGGGGAAACGCCGGGCGCAAGCCGTCAAAGAGTATCTGGTTGATCTGGGAATCGAGGAATCCAGACTTCAAATTGCCAGCTACGGGAAAGAAAAACCGTTCTGCGCGGAATCCACGCCGAGTTGCTGGCAAAATAATCGACGCGGGCATTTTGTGCAGCGCGTCCTCCAGACCTCCTTGTCAAAGTGAGTGGACGCAGAAAGTTGCGCAACCCAAGCTTGGGTAGAGAGGACCGGATGTCGCCGGAAGAATCCGTGAGACGCGAAGATCACGGGGCAGTGGCAAGGTGTCGGGTTAGGGCCAGGACGAAACGGGCGGCTGTACCGAGCCTGTCGGCTTGGATGGTCTCCGGGGTGTCGGAGGCCTGATGAAAATGAGGATGGGGCCCAGCCGTGACCACCGCCACAGTGGGAATGCCGGCTTTGGCAAACGGTACGTGATCGCCTCCGGGAAAGAACCCGTAGAGTTTGACGGCCTCGGATAACCCGGCCTGTTCAGCCGCGCGGGCGGCAACCTCCTTCGACATGTTGGTAACCCCGACGGTGAGTTCGCCATTGCCCGAGCCCACGTGATCCACATTGATCATGGCGACGGTGTTCGCCAAGGGATGCGTGGGATGCCGAACGTACCAGGTCGCTCCCAGCAGGTTTTGTTCTTCCCCGCTGAATGATGCGAACAGAATCGTTCGCTTGGGCGACGGATCGTTCTTCAGAATACGCGCGAGTTCCAACAACACGGCCGTCCCCGACGCGTTGTCGTCGGCGCCGGGAAAGAGCAGTCCCGCCTGGTTTCCGAAATGATCGCGATGCGCTCCGAGAATCACGACGTCGTCTTTCAGGACCGGATCGCGGCCGGGAATCGCGGCCAACACGTTGACCAGCGACCCCGCCTGCCGCTGAGCCTCCCATTGCACGTGTACCAGGCTGTTGAGCGCTCTCGATTGGACCATGCGATCCTCGTTCAAGCTGGTTTGGATATCCATGACCGACAAGGCTTGCGCGTCGAACATGGCCGTTCCGATCTCGCCGCCGATCCAAACTCCGGGTAACGGCCGGTCGTCACCGGCATTCGTGTAAAACGCCAATGGCTGGCGTCCCATGCCACGGCGCGCGGCGTATCGACTCAACACCGGCCCGGTGAAGGTGATAAAACCCGCAGCGCCTTTTTCCCGGGCGATTCGTTCTTTTTCCGCGTGGTGTACGTGGAGAGGATAATGTGACGGTTTTCCTCGTAAGAACATGACCACACGGTCGCGGACTGCCACACCTTCATATTCATCCCACCCGCGCGCAGGGTCCGCGATGCCGTACCCCACGAAGACCAGAGGGGCCGTGAGATTGACAGAAGGTGAGTCAAGGACCGGAAGAAACTGAGAGCCCAATTGCGGGACGATGGTGTCCGGTGCAGGTTCCCCGGAAAAAGAAAACTCCAGGGTCGCAGGGGCCTCGAACTGCGTGACTGTTACGGGGCCCGTCTGTCCCCATGGCATCCGTTGTTGCGTGCCTATGTGCTCCTGACCGGCAGGGGACAGGCTGAGCTGTTCAAAACGCTCGGCGACGTATTCCGCCGAGCGACGTCCGCCCTCCGAGCCGGCTTGTCGTCCGGCAAAGTCGGGATGACTCAGGATGCGAATGTCCCGCATCATGCGAGGAAGGTCTGGCAGGGTGACACGATCGACCGCGTCAACGTGAAGCGTGAGTGCAACGAGCCCGCTGATGAATGTGATTGTAAAGAGGGCCGGTTTCATAGACCTTACTATCCCATACTGCGCGGTTTATTGATATGCCCTGAGAAAACCTACAATACCTTGACTAAGCCAGTTACGGGAAAGAAAAACCTTTTTGCGCGGAATCCATGCCAAGCTGCTGGCAAGATAATCGACGCGGACATTTTGTGCAGCGCGTCCTCCGGACCTCCTTGTCAAAGTGAGCGGACGCAGAAAGTTGCGCAGGTCGAGCTTGCGGGGACATGATAAGGCAACATCGGCACCTAATATGTCCCTTCACGGGCTGCGCACGTGCGGAAACTCGAAACACTGAATTTTGACAACACCTATGCCCGGTTGCCCGAAGTCTTCTTTGAACGGGTGATGCCCACGGGCTTCGAATCCTCCCACCTGGTCAGTTTCAATCCTTCGGCCGCGGACTTGATCGACTTGGACCCGGACGAAGCCAAACGTCCGGAGTTCCATGAGGCCATGGGCGGCAAACTGCTTCTGCCGGGCAGTGAGCCTATTGCCATGCTGTATGCGGGTCACCAGTTCGGTCACTACGTGTCGCCGCTGGGGGACGGCCGGGCGATTTTGCTGGGCGAAGTCCGCAATGGCCGGGGCGAGACCTGGGACCTGCACCTGAAAGGTGCGGGGATGACCCGCTTTTCACGGGACGGCGACGGCCGGGCGGTGCTTCGTTCGACGATACGGGAATATCTGTGCGGGGAGGCCATGCACGGTTTGGGTATCCCGACGACCCGATCCTTGTGTCTCATCGGCAGTGACGAAGCGGTACTGCGGGAAAGCGTGGAGACCGGCGCGATGCTCGTGCGGATGGCCCCGAGTCACGTCCGGTTCGGGACCTTCGAAATCTTCTTTTATCGCCGTCAACACGAGCACCTCAAGACCCTGGCCGATTACGTGCTGGCCGGGCATTTCCCGCATCTTGGCGGCGGCCCCGATGTCTACGCGCGATTCTTGCGTGAAGTCGCCGAACGCACCGGCCGGCTGATTGCCCAATGGCAGGCAGTGGGCTGGGCGCACGGGGTCATGAACACCGATAACATGTCGATCCTGGGCCTGACCCTCGACTATGGACCCTATGGCTTCATGGATGATTTCAACCCGGGGTTCATTCCCAATCATTCCGACCATCATGGCCGCTACTCGTTTCAGAACCAGCCCGATATCGGGTATTGGAACGTCCGTGCGATTGCCCAGGCCCTGTCCCCCCTGGTGGAGGAAGCCGACGTGCTGGGGGCCCCTGAAATCTATGAAGCCACCATGCAGCAGACCTATGCGGACTTGATGCAGGCCAAATTGGGCTTGAAAGAAGCCCGCGAAGGAGACGACAAGCTCCGGCGCGATCTGCTCGCGCTCATGCATAGCAACCACGTGGACTACACGAATTTCTTTCGGGCGCTTGGAACCTTCACCCAGGATGACCCCTCGGCGAACGGGCATCTGCGCGATCAATTCCTCGACCGGGAAGGATTCGACTGGTGGGCGGACCGGTATCGCGCCCGGCTCAAAGCCGAGCACAGCGTGGACACCGACCGCAAGGTACGCATGGATGCTTGCAATCCCAAATACATGTTGAGGAATTACCTGGTCCAGATCGCGATTGAACGGGCAGCCCGGCACCGGGATTATTCCGAGATCGACCGCCTGCGGGAACTGCTGAGCCGCCCGTTCGACGACCAGCCCGAGATGCACGAGTATGCCGCCCCGCCGCCGGACTGGGGCAAGCAGATCGTGGTGAGTTGCTCGTCGTAGCGGAGGCCCGCCTTATTTCGCCGCACAACCCCCTCTCCCCTGGAGGGAGAGGGCTGGGGTGAGGGGGCACGATGATACGAGGCGTTCTTCTGTTAGTCCTGATCCTGATCGTGCTGATCGGGCCGCAGTTGTGGACCAGATGGGTCTTCAACAAATATCGCGGTCATCGTGAGGACTACGCCGGGACGGGCGGGGATCTGGCCAGGCATTTGCTCGACCGGTTCGAGATGGCGCACGTACGGGTCGAGACCACGGAACTCGGCGATCACTATGACCCGCAGGCCAAAGTCGTCCGGTTGCTCCCTGATCATTACAACGGCAAGTCGTTGACCGCGGTGACGGTCGCGGCGCACGAGGTGGGACACGCCATTCAGGATCGAACCGGGTACGGGCCGCTGCACGAACGCACGAAACTCATCCGGTTGGCGCAAGGCGCGGAAAAGGCCGGGTCCTTCGTCATGCTCGGGATTCCCATCGTGGCCGGGCTGACCCGTTCACCGGCCGGCGGCCTGTTGGTGTTGCTGGCGGGTCTGGCCGTGATGTCGATGGGGGCGTTGGTGCATCTGGTGACCTTGCCGGTGGAATGGGATGCCAGCTTTCGCCGGGCCCTTCCGATCCTCGAGCAAGGCCGGTATATTCCGCCGAAGGACATGGAAGGGGCGCGAACCATCCTGACGGCCGCTGCGCTCACGTACGTCGCGGCGTCCCTGGGCGGCCTATTGAACATCTGGCGATGGATCATGCTCATGCGCCGGTGAGCGGCAGGCGTGGTCCTTTTGTTGCCCCAGATTTGGCGGCGCCTCTCGGCCAGGCCAAAGGCGGGAAGTCCATAACTCTCAAGCTTCTGAAAGCTTTCTCAGCACTGCTTCTGCCGGGGTTTCCAGCTTCTTTTTTCGATTACACTCGTGACATGCCGGGACGGTGTTGCCCTTGGTGGATTTCCCGCCGCGGGCCAGCGGCACCACGTGGTCCATGGACAGTTGGTCCGGCTGAAATTGGTTGCCGCAGTAGTGGCAGCGCCCTTTGTGCAGTTGCTGTTTCCACCAGGGGGTCCGTTTGAGCGCGCGGGCTTTGTCCCGCTCCTTGCGAATGCGTTTGGCGGTTTCGGGGTCGGGGTCGATTTCGAAGTAGGGTTCGGGGGGCATTCATGGGAGCTTAACGGAGTTTAGCGAAATTTTCACGTGTATGCCGGAGCCGCTAATCCAGGGCCAGGGTCAGGCATTTGGCGGAGCCGCCGGATTTGAGGAATTGGTCCAGGTCGAGCGGGTGGGATGTGTACCCGCGGTCTTCGAGCATGGCCATGGTTTCCGGGCACCCCGAAGGCAGCACCACGTGCCGCTCGACGCACACGGCATTGCACGCAAAGCGCGCGGCTTCGGCATGGGACACGACGATACGTTGCCGTTCGTCCACGCGGTCCGCAATCGCGGCTTGAGCGTAGGCGTCGAACGCCGGAGGATAGTACAGCAGTTCGCCGTTGCCGAGCGGGCAGAAACAGGTATCCAGGTGATAGAACCGGCTCGTGACGAGTTCCAGGGGCAGAATTTCCTTGCCGTAGACCTCGCTTAACACGCGATGGGCTTTGATGTCGCTACGTTGCCGGTACCCTCCGAACCAGGCATCGGGGAAGCCCAGCAGGTCTCCCGCTCCTTCGAAATAACACTCCTCGTCCAGGAGGATCACGCGGTACCCGTGTTCCTTGAACCACTGCGCAAAGTGTTCCTCTTCTCTCCGTCGTTCCGGATGCCGGAACCGGCTGATGACGGCCGTGCCGTCGTGCACCACGCCGGCATTGGCGGTGAACACCAGGTCGGGCAGGCCCGGAACCGGCGTCATCCGTTCGAGTTTGGCGCCGGCGTCCTGTTCCAGCACGCGGGCGAGGGCCCGCCATTGGGCCTGGCTCTCGGCCTTATCGACGGCATTGGAGACACGCATCCACGGGTTGATTTCGTACCGGATCCCGAAATGATCCGGTGGGCAAACCAGGAAGCGAGCCATCGCCATAGTCCGCATGTTTCACCAGGCTTCGTCGCGAGGGCGTCGAGACGCCGTTGTGCTGGGGCGCACGGACTGCGAGACGCTGAAGGCATAGCTGGAAACTATGTCGAAGGGGCTCGCGGGAGTACGCCTCGGCACAGCGAGTGGACCGGCGCCCGTAGTAGGAGGCTGGTGAGACATGCGGACTACCCCTCCCAGCCGAGTGCTTGGGCCAATTGTCGCAGGAAGGATGCCGCATCCATCACGAGGCCGATGGATTGGAAGCTGCCGCGGTCGCTGAGCTTGGTCGGTACCGCCGGGTTGATATCCACGCACACGGTCGGCACCTTCGCCGGCAAACAGTTTCCGGTGGCGATGGCATGCAGCGTGGTCGCGACCAGTAACGCGAGCCCCACGCCAGGGAGTGCGGCGCGCATGGCGGTTTGGGCCTGTCTCGTGTCCGTGATGACGTCGGGGAGCGGTCCGTCGTCGCGGATGCTGCCCGCCAACACCATGTCCACGTGTTGACGCACGCAGGAGGCGATGACTCCGTCTTGAATCAGTCCGGATTCCACTGCGTGTGTGAGACTGCCGGCGTTTCGGACGCGGTTGATGGTGCGCAGGTGATGTTCGTGTCCGTGAGGCACGGCGCACCCGGCGCGCAGGCCGTAGCCCAGGGACGTGCCGAACAGGCTGGCTTCCATGTCATGCGCAGCAAGGGCGTTCCCGCAAAACAGGACGTGAATGAAGCCGGACTCGATCAACCACGTCAATGCCTCCCGGCCTCCGGCGTGGATGACGGCTGGGCCACCCACGAACAGCACCTTGGTACCCAGGTCCGGGTCGCATGCGGCCTCGCCGTCCGTGCACGCCTTCTGCCGGTTGTCGCGAATCATCCGCATGCGCTTGGCCACGTCGGCGATCATCGGATGATGCGGGCGTTCCGAAGATACGTCGGCTGCCATGAAGGCAAACGCGTCCCGTTCGTGGGGCCGTTCCAGCGGAAAAACCCGAACGCCGGTTCGACCCGTGACGATCAAGTCTCCGGCCTTCACGTCGGCCATGGGGACGGTGCGAGCCCTCGGCGGATTCAACGTCACGCGAATGGCGAGGTCCATTTCGATCGCGTCCACGTCGAGCCATTGGTGGTTGAGGCGGATTTGCGTCCGGAGGTGCGACGTCGCATAAAACGCATCCGGCAATATGCCGTCTTTCGGCGCGGACTCCAGGGTGCAATCAACGGCGTGTTCGACCACGGCCCCATGCGGTTGGACGGCGTGCAGGATGGCCGTGAGCCGTTGCGTGGAGTCGGCATGCACGGCGATCGTGGCCGTGGATGCGTCTTCTCGCGTGGCTCCGACGTGCATCTCCTTGATGGTGAAGGTGCCGCGGCGTTGGAGAATTGTGTCGAGCACCTTCGCCAGGATCAGCGAATCGATGATATGGCCTTCGAGGGTCACGGTTTCAGTCGCCATGGTTTTATTGTACACCCACGGGAGGTGCAACCCGTGGCCTCACTCCGCCGTGATTCGGGCAAAGGCACATTTTTCTGGTGACGGTTCAGGGTGGGTGGTATACTGACAGCATGTACCGGCTGGCCTCACGGAAACGGGTATTCGGGTTCACGGGCCTGGTGGCGGCTCTTTTCATCGGCGGAATGAGTTGGGCCGCGGTCGGGAACGGCGTGTTCCAGGGATTCATCCACCATATCGCCCAGCAGATTAACCGGGACAAAGTTGATTTTGCGGTCGCGGAGTCCTGCACCTCCTGGTTTTATGAGCAATTGAAAAAGCCTTCCCCGGTGCGCCCTGACGTGCAACAACTTTCTTTCGTCACGGAAGAAGACAGCTCCCATGCATGTGCCGGTCGATACCCCGGCATCGATGAAGCGCGTCAGGCCTTTGCGCACAGCCAATCCACGCTCTCGTTGAGCCTCACGTTTTATCAATTGGCATTGGTGGCCGATCGCAATGATGATGAGCGCTATGACGCGGGCGAGTTGCAGGATATGTTGGCGTCCCTGAACGTGGCGCCGTTGCAGGGTGATCATCTTCAACTCCTTGCGAAGCTGAAGGGAAAATTCGACGACGTTCGTGAGACGATCGAGTTCACGACCCTGACCGATAGCATGCAGGCCTTATACAGCAAGGGGTACCGGTTCACCCCTGCGGATCAGGCCGCGATGGGTCGCGTGACGGGCGAGTCCTGATGTCGCAGGAACCCTAACCTATTCTTTCCACCGCTTCCCTGGACCGGCTCCTCACGGTCTGATCCCAGTCTTCCTTCATCGTATATTCCAGTTTGGCTTTGGCTTCCGTGGCGCGCATGCGTCCGAGGGCCAGCGCCGCGCAGCCCCGGACGTACGCGTGATCGTCTTCCAACGCCTTGATCAACAGGGGAATACTCTCCCGGTGTTGCACGACGCCCAGATAACTGGCCGCCATGCCGCGGATACGGTGCTGTTTGTCGCCCAGAGATCGTTTGAACGTATACAGGAACACCTCGGCCATGTCCGTGGCGACGCTTTCCAGTCCTTCCAGTTGAAACTCGTTCAGTTCGATCAGTTGGCTGGCGAGATCGAACCGCTTGCGCGGCGCCTTTTCGGCGGAAAATTGTTTGAGGAGTTTGTCCCGACGGTTTTTCTTGTGTTTCGCGCGTTTGATCTTTCGTACGTTCACCCACGTGAGGAGGGTGACGACGACGACCAGGAACAGGACGGGGACGACTTCATCGACGATAAAGTCCTGCGTGTCGAAGTCCAAGTGGTTCCAAATCCAGACCCCGCCGACGATCAGGATGATCAGGGCCAAGGCCACGCTGATGTTGGCTTGTCCCCGTTGATTGGTGAGATGGGATGAAGGCGCGTCGATGGCCATGACGCTAACGGCTAGTGGACGTGTGGGTGATGCTCCCGGTTTTCAAGAGCGGTCAGCAGCCGGCGAAATCGCCGGCCCTCGGTCGTCTCTTGACGGGTTTCGTACACGGCAACGAGGTTGCGAAGCATGCGCGCCATGATCTGGGCATGGGAGCAGGGTTCGAGATAGCGACGGTCGAACTCGACGCCATGGTTCTGCAACAGTCGGGCACAATCCTTTTCCGTGAGCATGGTTCCTTCGTGAAAACAGTCAATGAACACGGGCTCCGTCTGCAACCCGACAAGAAAATGGCCCGGCAGGCCGATTCCGGTCACGGGCACGCTAAGCCGTTGCCCCAGAAGCAGATACACGACCGACAAACTGATCGGGATCCCGACGCGGTCGTCCAGGACGCGATGCAAAAAACTGTTGTTGGGGTCGTAGTACTGTTCCGTGTTTCCCCGGAACCGCAGGGTCTGAAACAGGTACTCGTTGATGTGGCGCACGACTTGGCGAGGGGCGCCTGAGGAAAGGGGTCGGAGTTCGGCGGCCATCTCGTCCAGTCGTTGTTGATACGGAGTCGTCTCCATTTCAGGGTCCCCTGTCCGGGCAATCAGGAAGGCTCCGGCTTCCAGGTCGAGGTCCGGCGCCGAAGTCCTGATGAGCGCGTCCCAGTGTCGTTCGACGTCCGCTTGGGCAATGTCCTCGATGACGGTCCGGATGCGTGAGGCCAGGGAAGGATCGTCGCAGTTCGTGAGGGTATTTCTCAGGAAGGGGACCGCTTCGGGCCCCGTATTGACGATGTGCCGGTGAATCTGCCGGGCGACACGTGCATCCTGGTCGGAGAGCAGGTGGACCAGCGCTTCGATGTTCGTTGCGAGTCGTTCGGTGGAGGATAACGGTGCGTTCTTCATCGCGGAGGAGCCCGTGTTCACGAGTCCTACCCGATTGCCCGGCGGAAGGCTTTGGCCCCGCCGTACAGGCACACGGCGTCGAAGATGGCGAGGATCACGAACGCCATGCCGACCCGGGGAAGGGCCGCGTTCCATCCCGTAATGATGAGCGGGCGGACGGCGTCGATGACCCAGGTCATCGGATTCACCATGGCGACCGCCTGCATCCATCCCGGCATAGCCGAAAGGGGCACGAGCGCCGAACTCAGAAAAATCATGGGCAGGGACAGAAAGCCCAGCATGGAAAAGAAATCTCCGTGGCTTTTGACGGAAAACGCCAGGGCCATGGAGATCGCAGTCAGCCCCACGCCGAAGAGCATCCCGATCACCAGGATCACGGCGATGCCCGGCAGTCCGGTTTCGAGGCGCACGCCGAAGATGAACGCGATGCTCAGAATGACCAGGATCTGCATGCCGGTAATGGCCATCACGAAGAGATACCGGCTCAGGATCACGGAGGACCGGTGAATGGGCGTGGACATCATGCGTTCCAGGAATCCGTTCTCTTTGTCGAACAACAGGTCCACGCCGCCGGCCAGCCCGTTGTTGAGGACCGTCATGACGACCACCCCGCCCGCGAGGAAGCTCATGTAATTGGGGGCTTCGAGGATTTGAATGTTGGCCGCGCGTTGAAAGAGGCTGCCGAAGAAGATGAGCCAGAACAGCATGGGCTGGACCAGGGTAAACAGCATACTGAACTTCTCCCGGCTGAGCCGGCGCACCCACCGCATCGTCAGGGCGAGCACTTCCTGTCTGTAGTGTTGGAAAGTCATGATTCGGCCCCCGGCTATTCCTCCACCGCGTCCGGGGTCCCGCCCCGTAATCCGTGCCCGGTGTGGGCGACGAACACGTCATCGAGTCGGGGACGATGGTATTCGATCCCATCCAGGCTGCAATCGACGCGTTGGGCCACTTCGATCACCGCGGGCAGGGATTTCTCCGGAGATTCCACGAGAATATCCAGCCCGGTGGGGTTGAGGCGCACGTCACGGATCAAGGGTAAGGACATGACGCCTTCGCGCAGGCGAGGCAGTTTATCCGTTTCGTATTCCTTGATCGTCACCGAGAGGCTGTCGCCCCCCAACCCGGTCTTCAACTCCAGGGGCGACCCGATGACCCGGATGGCCCCGCCGTCGATGATCGCGAGTCGATCGCACAGTTGATCGGCTTCTTCCAGGTAATTGGTCGTCATGACGATGGTGATGCCGTTCTCACGGAGTTGTCGGATATAGTCCCAGATCCTGAGCCGGCTTTGGACGTCCAATCCCAGGGTCGGTTCATCCAAAAACACGATCTTGGGATTGGGCAGTAACCCGCAGGCAATATCCAGTTTGCGTTTCATGCCCCCGGAATAGGTTTTGGCCACGCGGTCCGCGTGCTCTTCGAGATTGACGAGCTTCAACAGTTCGTCGATCCTCGCGTTCGTTTCCGTCCGGGAAAGGTGGTAGAGTCCCCCCAACAACTCGAGGTGTTCGCGGCCGGTGAGAAACCGGTCGACGGCGCGTTCCTGCGGCACGTAGCCGATCAGGCTCCTGACGGTATCCGCTTCCGCCACGATGTCATGGCCCAGCACCGTAGCCGTGCCGGTGGACGGGGGCAGCACGGTGATCAGCATCCGCAGGGTGGTGCTTTTCCCGGCGCCGTTGGGGCCCAGGAGTCCGAAGATCTCACCGGCGCGGACCGTGAACGACAGATCTTCCACGGCCGTCACCGGGCCGAAAGTTTTCCCCAATCGTGCGACGTCGATCACTACGGCGGGATCCATCATCCCCACCCTGACAATTGAGTTTCACCGTCGAGTTTGAACTTCAGGAAGTCGATCAAGCGGCGGGTTTGTTGGTAGAGGCTTTCGGCTTCGAGCAGGAACTGTTTTTCCAGCGGCGTCAAGTCCAGGCACGAGGAGAGCCCGTTGACAAGGACGCGGTCGGTCATGGCTTCATCGGTCACAAGCTCGCAGAGTTTCTCGGCCTTCCGGGATTGCAGGTACCGCATCGCCAACGCGGTGAGAGTTGAGCGGACGGATCCTTCGGCTCCGCTTCCTTCGACTTCGCTCAGGACAGGCCCTTCGGCAATCGTGTGAAACGGCTCACTCGGTCCCAGCGTGATTTTGGCCTTGCGATACCGGGCGTCAAAATATTCCTCTTCAATCGTATACCGATACAAGCCTTGCAGGATCAGGTTTGACCGGCCATCCTCCAACGGCTCGATATGAGTCATGCGACCCACGCACCCCAGGGAAAAGATCGGGGGATTGCCGTAATACTGGCTCTCCCATCCCTGCTTGAACAAGGCCATACCGATGCAGGAGCCTTCACGGCCGGCATCGGCCACCATGTCCCGGTAGCGTGGCTCGAAAATATGCAGGGGCAAATAGGTGTCCGGAAACAGGACGACGTTGGGAAGCGGAAAGATCGGGATGATCTCGGGAACCGGAAAGGCCTTCGAAGAAGGCGTGTCATTTACTGCAGGCATGCGGTACGATAGCCGACGCTCAAAATTCCTGTCAACGTGAAGGTCCGTGAGTATTCGTACGGTGACTATGCGAAGATGCCGCGAAGCGTGAATGGTCCGCGAAGCCAGAACCTCGGGGTCCGGTCCGGAGGAATACAGCCCGTGCCACGTCTGCGTTCGAGGGTGGTTGGTCTGTGTTGCGCGTTGTCGATTGTACTCCCTCTTCAGTTGGGAGAGAGCCGTGGTAAGGGGGACCCTCCTTCTCTTCCCGAAGGTCTCACGGGTGCCGCTTCCGCCTCCGTTCCGTCGCAAGAGCTGATCCCGGCGCGGCCGGGGTACGTCTACGCGTTCCCCCGCGATCACGGTTCCCATGATGACTACGGCTTGGAGTGGTGGTACTTCACCGGTCACCTCTATGATCAATCGGCACGACGGTTCGGCTATGAAGTCACGTTTTTTCGCAAGGCCATCAATGACGCGCGCGTCCGCGAACATCCGTCCCGTTGGGCGTTGCGGCATTTGTATTTCGCGCATCTGGCCTTGACCGACGTGGAAGGGGCCGCCTTTTCCTTTTCCGAAAAATTAAGTCGCGCGGCCTTTGGAAAAGCCGGCGCCGATCCCGGGCGGATGAAGGTCTGGATCGACCGCTGGAACCTGGAACCCGTGACCGAGGAGCATCGGCAGTTGCATCTCACGGCCCACGATGCAAAATTCGGGGTGGATCTGACGCTCGTCCTGAACAAGCCACCCGTGATCCACGGCCAAGAAGGGATCAGTCGCAAGGGCGCCGGCCCCGGCCAGGCGTCGCATTATTATTCACTCACGCGTCTGGCGACCCGGGGCACCGTCCGGGTCCGGGGCGAACCGTTCGAGGTTGCCGGGACCAGTTGGATGGATCATGAGTTCGGGTCCGGCGGCTTGGGCGAGGATCAAGTCGGGTGGGATTGGTTCAGCGTGCAATTTGATTCGAACGTCGAATTCATGCTGTATCTCTTGCGCAAACGGGACGGGTCCCATGATCCGGCGTCGAGCGGGACGTTGATCTTTCCGGACGGCACGAGCCGGCACCTGACACGCGCGGACTTCGTGGTTCGAACGACGGATCAGTGGAGCAGTCCACACGGCCGTGCGCAGTACCCGGCGAAATGGATCGTGGAGGTCCCGTCCGTCCCGCTTGAGGTCACGATCACGCCGGTGCTGGCCGATCAGGAACTGCGGACCGAAAACAGTACCCGGGTGACGTATTGGGAAGGCGCCGTGGACGTCCGCGGTCATTACCGGAATGCGCCCGTCACCGGGAACGGATACGTGGAACTCACCGGATACGCGAACCCGCTGGAATTGGACCGTGATTCACGAAAACGTCACCTGAGCCGATGAAGACCGTCATTCGACAGGCCGTTGCATTTTCGATGGTGGTGGGTTTGTTGCTGGGATGCTCCCAGCGCAGTGATCGAGTGGTTGCGGTCGTCATTCATCCGGCCAAACCGAAGTTGGTGTACGTGGCGACGGAAGAAGCCGTGTATAAAACCCGGGACGGGGGACAGTCGTGGAAGCGGTTGTCGGAGGGGTTGACCCGCGTTCGGGTCATGAACCTGGTCATCGATCCGAAACTCCCGGCGAACGTGTTTGCCGGGACGCTGGCCGACGGGGTGTACAAGAGTCCCGACGGCGGGCGGCGTTGGCTCCCGCGCAATGCCGGCATTCAGAAAGGGACGATCTCGGCCAACGTGAATCAACTGGTGTTCGATCCGCGGGACTCGCAAGTCCTGTACGCGGCCACGACCGTGGGGGTGTTCCGGACACAGGACGCCGGCCGGTCCTGGACCGAACGGATGCGAGGCATGAACGAAATCAATTTCATCGTGGCGTTGGCAGTCGATCCGGTCAGCCCCAATATTCTCTACGCGGGGACGAGCGGTGGGGTCTTTCGGAGTTTTGACGGCGCGGACCACTGGACAAAGGCCAATAACGGGCTTGTGCCCGACGATGCCAAAATGGCGTCCATGGCCTTGGGCGTCAATCGTGTGCTGATCGATCCTGTCGATCCGGACGTCGTCTACGCGGGTACGACCCAAGGCGTGTTCAAGACGCTCAATAAAGGGGAGGCCTGGTCGAGACTCGCGGCCGAACTCGGAGAACTCTACGTGAGCAGTCTCGTATTGGTACCGGGAAACGGGCAACACCTCTACATGGGGACCAGCAAGGGTATCTTTCAGAGCCGGGACGGCGGACAAACGTGGAAAGCCACGAACGAGGGGTTGGACAACCTGAATATTCGAGCGATTGCCATGGATCCCCAGGATTCGCGGGTCCTGTATGCGGGTACGAACGGAAGCGGTCTCTTCCGGAGTCAGGATGGTGGTGAGTCCTGGACCCACCTCCCATTGGCGCCTAAAGCGCAGGAATGATGGAATTTTGCCACGCATCCGTTACCGAGAGGTAACAATGGAAGGGAAGGTGCAAGTTCTTTCCCGCATCTTTGAATGAAGATCAATTTTGTGATTTCTCGTACTCTTTTGGTCAATAAAACTGGAATAATGTCACCAATGGCACAAAACAATGGCACTATTTAACTTTATGTCAAATCATATGTGTTTATCGTCAAGCCTCATAGGCTGAATGGACCATTAAGTTACGAAAACTACACGTCTGATGATCGGTTCATGACAGGCAGTTTATTTAAAGATATCATAACATATTGTTTTAATTGATATAAAATGAAATTTTGAAGATAGTTCAATCGCTAGGTCGCATGGCGTCGAAATTTTTGGTCATCCGGGGTAGGGTCGTAGTCCATTCGTGCTACCGAATGGAAACGTTAGGGAAGGACCAGAATTCTTTAAAAAACAAATTTCTACTTATTTTCAAATAGTTATAAGTTTTATATGGGATCATGCGCAATGGCCCGAAAATTGCTAGAATCTACGTGTTATTAATGTCAGTCAGCCTGTCGTCAAGGCGGAGGATGAACGGAATGATGAAGCAAGAGTCGGGAAGGGAGGTGGTAAGTCAGCAGTTTTCCCCAACAGGGGGTTTTTTCATTAATCCATTCCACGTTAGGCCGATCGGCCTTTACACGAGGAGGTTTCACAATGTTTCTTTCTAGACGTCAATTTTTAAAAGTGACCACCGGGACGGTGGCGGCAGTGGCGTTGGCGGACAAAGCCTTGGCCTTGACCGCGCTGCAACCGGTTGTCGAAGTGGGCAACCCGCTGGGCGAGTATCCGGATCGCGCCTGGGAGCGGGTGTACCACGATCAGTATCGCTATGATTCGTCGTTTACGTGGGTCTGCTCCCCGAACGACACGCACGCCTGCCGCATTCGTTCCTTCGTGCGTAACGGCGTGGTCATGCGGGTCGAGCAAAACTACGACCACCAAACCTACGAAGACCTCTACGGCAACCGCGGAACGTTTGCTCACAACCCGCGGATGTGCTTGAAGGGGTACACGATGCATCGTCGGGTGTATGGGCCCTATCGGTTGAAAGGTCCCTTGATGCGCCGTGGTTGGAAAGCCTGGATGGATGCCGGTAGCCCGGAATTCACCCCGGACGTCATGAATAAGTACAAATTCACTTCGCGGTACCTGGATGACATGTTGCGGGTAAGCTGGGATACGGCCTTTACGTATCTGGGCAAAGCCATGGTCATTATCGCGGAGCGGTACAGCGGCGAAGCCGGTGCCCGTCGGTTGCGGGAACAAGGCTATCCGCCGGAAATGATCGAAATGACCAAGGGTTCCGGCGTGCGGTGCATGAAGTTCCGCGCGGGGATGCCCATCTTGGGCGTGATCGGCAAAATGGCCGTCACTCGGATGAACGGTGGCTGCGGCGCGTTGCTCGACCACTACATTCGGAAAGTGAAACCTGCCCAGGCCCAAGGCGGCCGGTACTGGTCGAACTACACCTGGCACGGTGACCAAAACCCAGCGCATCCGTTCTGGTCCGGGGTCCAAACCTCTGACAACGACATGAGCGACATGCGGTTCGCGAAGTTGAACACAAGCTGGGGCAAGAACTTCGTCGAAAACAAAATGCCGGAAGCGCACTGGAAGCTCGAAAGCATCGAGCGCGGCGCGCGGGTGGTCGTGATCACGCCGGAGTACAACCCGACGGCGTATCGTGCCGACTACTGGATTCCGGTTCGGCCGGAAACGGACGCGGCGTTGTTCCTGGGTGCCTGTAAGATCATGTTCGACGAGAACATGCACGACCATGATTTCTGCTCGGCCTACACGGACATGCCGATTCTGGTTCGTACGGATACCCTGCAATACCTGGATCCGCGCGACGTGATCAAGGGCTATAAATTGCCGGACTTCTCCAAGACCTATTCAGGGAAAGTGCAAACCCTGAATCCGGCGAAGATTGCCCGTCTCGGCGGTTTCATGGTGTGGGACACCAATAAGAACCAGGCCGTGCCGATTCACCGTGAATTGGTGGGCTGGCACTATCGGAACAGCGGTATCGAGGCGGCGTTGAACGGGACCTACCGGGTGAAGTTGCTGAACGGCCGGGAAGTCGACGTGGCACCGATCTTCCAGTTGTATCAAGTCCACTTGCAGGACTACGACCTGGATACGGTCCACCAGATCAACCGGGCCCCGAAGGACCTGATCGTCCGCTGGGCCAGAGATTCAGGTACCATCAAACCGGCAACGATTCACAACGGGGAAGGCACGAACCACTACTTCCACCAAACCATCATTGCGCGTGGCGCGGCGATGGTGTTGATTCTCGCCGGGAACGTCGGGAAGTTCGGGACCGGGCAACATACCTGGGCCGGGAACTACAAAGCGGGGATCTGGAACAGCACCCCGTGGTCCGGCGGTGGTTTGGGCACGCACACCGCGGAAAATCCGTTCAAGATCACGACGGATCCGAACGCACACGGTAAAGAAGTGCACGTGCGTGGCTACTACTATGGTGAAGAGGTGGCTTACTGGAACCATGGGGACACGGCGTTGATCGTGAACACGCCGAAGTATGGGCGCCGGGTGTTTACCGGAAAAACGCACATGCCGACCCCGACCAAGTTCCGGTGGGTGGCGAACGTCAACGTGTTGAACAACGCCAAACACCACTATGACATGGTTAAGAACGTGGACCCGCACATCGAATGTATCGTCACCCAGGACATCGAGATGACCTCGGACGTGAACCACGCGGACGTGGCCATGGGTGTGAATACGTGGATGGAGTTCACGTATCCGGAACATACCGCGACGGTGTCGAATCCGTGGTTCCAGGTGTGGAAAGGGGGCATCCGGCCCTTGTATGACACCAGAAACGACCTGGATACGACCGCCGGCGTGGCCGCCAAATTGACCAACATGACGGGCGATGGGCGGTTCCGGGATTACTTCAAGTTCGTCTATGACAACCGGGTGGACGTGTACGTGCAACGGTTGTTGGACGCCAGTTGTACGGGGTACGGGTACAGCGTTGACACCATGCTCAAGTCCGAAAAGGGCTGGATGGTGCTGTGCCGGACGTATCCACGGCAACCGTTCTGGGAAGAGACGAACGAATCGAAGCCGCAATGGACGCGGACTGGCCGGTATGAAAACTACCGGACGGAGCCGGAAGCCATTGAGTACGGTGAAAACTTCATTTCGCACCGGGAAGGGACGGAGGCCACTCCATACCTACCGAACGCGATTATGACGACGAACCCGTACGTACGGCCGGATGACTATGGTATTCCTATCACCGCGCAGCACCATGACGACAAGACGGTGCGGAACATTGCGTTGCCGTGGCAGGAAATCAAACGGTACTCCAACCCGCTGTGGGAGAAGGGGTATCAATTCTACTGCGTGACGCCGAAGACGCGGCATCGTGTACACAGCCAATGGTCAGTGAACGACTGGGTGCAGATGTATGAATCGAACTTCGGTGACGCGTATCGGATGGATAAACGGACACCGGGCGTGGGTGAGCATCAACTTCACATGAACCCACAATCGGCGAAAGACCGAGGCATCAACGACGGTGACTATGTGTACGTTGACGGCAATCCGGTTGATCGGCCGTACCGCGGATGGAAGCCGAGTGACCCGTACTACAAAGTGGCTCGGTTGATGATTCGTTGTAAGTACAACCCGGCGTTCCCGTACCACGTGACGATGGCGAAACACGCTCCGTACGTGGCCACCGCGAAATCCGTGAAGGGTCACGAAACACGACCGGATGGACGGGCCATCGCGATGGATACGGGTTATCAATCCAACTTCCGGTATGGGGCGCAACAGTCCTTCACACGTGACTGGTTGATGCCGATGCACCAGACCGACTCACTGCCGGGCAAACACGCGGTGGGCTGGAAGTTTAAATTCGGGTATCAAGTGGACAACCACGCAGTCAACACCACTCCGAAAGAATGTCTGATGCGGATCACCAAAGCAGAGGACGGTGGTATCGGCGGCAGGGGTCCATGGGAGCCAGTCCGGACCGGGTTTACGCCTGGGCAGGAAAATGAGTTCATGATCAAGTGGCTCAAAGGCGACCACATTAAGATCAAGGTGTAAGCAGAGAACCAGATCACGTGTGGACTATTAGCAATTGAACTGACTTTATTGAGTTCAAAGAAACGGAGGAAACCATGCCAGAAGTTTATAATTGGCAATTAGGGCGGAAGATGCTGTATCCCTACGAGGAACGGCATCCAAAGTGGCAATTCGCCTTTGTGTTCAACATCAATCGCTGCTTGGCCTGTCAGACCTGTTCCATGGCGGATAAATCCACATGGTTGTTCTCGAAGGGCCAGGAGTACATGTGGTGGAACAACGTGGAAACGAAGCCGTATGGCGGATATCCACAGTTCTACGACGTGAAAATCACGCAGTTGATCGAACAAGTCAACCCAGGCGGACAGGTGTGGAACGTGCGGGTCGGCCGCAAACACCATGCGCCGTATGGGGTGTTCGAAGGAATGACCATTTTCGATGCCGGGGCCAAAGTCGGCCAGGCCGCGATCGGGTACATTCCGACGGACCAAGAATGGCGTTTTGTCAACATTTATGAAGACACGGCCACGTCAATGCGCGCCCTTGTGGAAGGCATTGATAAGACCGGGTTTACCAAAGAAGAACCATGGCGGATGACCGGCAGCAGCTTGCCGGAACATGAAACCTACTTCTTCTATCTTCAACGCATTTGTAACCATTGCACCTACCCGGGTTGTTTGGCTGCGTGCCCGCGGAAGGCCATCTACAAGAGGCCGGAAGACGGGATCGTGCTGATCGACCAGAACCGGTGCCGTGGGTACAAGAAGTGCGTGGAGCAATGTCCATTCAAAAAGCCGATGTATCGGGGTACGACTCGGGTCACCGAGAAGTGCATCGCTTGCTATCCGCGGGTCGAGGGGAAAGATCCTCTGACCGGCGGCGAGCCGATGGAAACCCGGTGTATGGCGGCCTGCGTGGGTAAGATTCGCTTACAGAACCTCGTCAAGATCGGTGAGGATGGACTGTGGGCGGAAGATCGGTGGAACCCCCTGTACTACACCATCCGTGTGGAACAGGTGGCGTTGCCGCTGTACCCGCAATGGGGCACCGAGCCGAACGGGTTCTACATTCCCCCGCGGCAAGCGCCTCGTGGCTACATCCGGCAGATGTTCGGGCCGGGCGTGGACAATGCGATCGAGAAGTACCTGGTGCCGAGCCGGGAACTGTTAGCCGTCCTCCAGCTCTGGAGAGCGAGCCAACAGATCGTCTTCCGGTACGACATCATTCCTGGACCGAAAGTGTTCGAAACCCAAATTCACGGTCGGAAGTTCGAGATGTACAACGACACCGTGTTAGGGTTCAACAAGTCCGGGAAGGAAGCCGTGCGGCAGCAGGTGGAAGAGCCGATTTACATTCGGCCAGCCGAACGCGCTACTTGGCTGTAAGAGCCTGGTAGGGTATGAAAAAAAGCCGGAGGTTTTCGGACCTCCGGCTTTTTTTTTACCAGCCGCATCGGCGGAAAGGCGTCAAAAAATTGCTTAGATTCCTGTTCTAAATGGTGTATCCTAAAGAGATATTTTACCGTGTATCAGCGAATGTCATGAAAGAAGCGATCCCGACAGCATGAGTCTCGCGCCTCCTGATCCCGTTCCTGTTTCAGCTCGGGCCATTCCCTTTTGGGAACTTTTGGAGACCGGGACAGTGCCCGACGAATATCTCAAGACGGAATACGTTACTCAACAATTTGTCGAACGGTTGGTCCATTACGTATTGAGCATTCCCTCGAAATCCATTTCAATTCCCCAGCTTTCGGCGATTCTCGAACAAATTGACGCCCGTCACCAGATCTTCTTTTTTAAGCGCTTAAAGGAAACGAGTCCACATAGTTTAAAGGAGTTTGCTCCGCTGTATTACGGCTTTATGGCAGAATTTCATCCGTTATTGTTTACCTGACCCTGAGTCCGGCAACCCCTGTGTTAGGAAGAACGTAGGAGGAACAATGAACTCAACTTTACATCGAGCGATTTCAAGTTTTTACAACCTGATTTATGAAGCACAGGCGTTTTCCACGACCATGGCCCGAATCGATTCAGCGGACCACGATCGATATTTGGGGCGAGTGGAAGGGCTCAATTGGGTCCTGGACCGGTGTCAGGAGTTTGAAGACGTGGACCAGAATCTCACCACGGCCTCCCTGCACAAACTGCTGGGTGACGTCAAATCCGATCTTGATCATGAACTATCCGTCCAGCGTCGTGAAAAGGGCAGAAGGGCGGACGGCCGGGAAGAAGCGCTCATCTTCGTGACCGATTATCTCACGAGTTTGATCACGGCCACGGAAATCGAATCGGCCAAGAGCCCGGTCTGACGGTTTTCATTCTGCCGTCGTTTCCGGGAATGCCCTTCCCCTGCAGAGGAAGCCGGAGCCTTCCCTGCCTGCCCTGAGCTTGTCGAAGGGTGCTGTCCTGATAGAGCATGTTTGCCGCCGACCGATTCAAGTCACGCTGGATACGAGAGTGGATTATTTTCGCCGTCTGCCTCGGCTTGGGCGGGCATATCGCTCTCGGCCTCTTGCTGCACGCGCCGGACCAATGGCCGGCCGGCAGTTTGTGGCTCTATGGCGTGCTATTCGCGCTGTCGGTCTACGTCTGCGTCCAGTTGTTGCGATCGGCGTGGTGGTTGTGGAGGGGAGAGCGGACCGCCGATTCGCAGGAACAAATCTGATCCGTCGGTCGGGCTTACAGAATGCCGTCTGTGGGGATCCCTTCCTCAACGAGCATGATCGGAATCATTTCCCTGATCGGATAGGTCACCTTTTTGTCGTGACGGATCAACCCGCCGTCGAGAGGCTCTTTCACTGGGTTCCCACCCGTATTCTGCACTTCCCCAGTCTCAATTTTTCGGTTCAGGACATCGAGAGAGGAGGCATCCAACAGCGTCACCGCCTGCTTGGTTTCCGGGCAACGTAAAATCTCCAAAAGCGCCTCGTCCAGCGGCATCGCCGGGGCTGACTCGCTGTCAGGACTCATGATTTCCCTTTCCGATTCGGTAGTTGTGTTCCACAGTCGTCTTCCATACACTAGATAATACGTCCATGGATTGCAAGGCGAGGTACTAGCGGTTGGCGACGATGACTATGGATAAGCGCAGTCGACTGCAGCAACTCAAACGCTATTTCGTCGCGGGACTCTTTGTCGTCGTCCCGGCTTGGGGAACCTTCCTGATTCTCTCCACGTTGTTCGTGACGTTGGATGGACTGTGGGAGGATCTGCTGGGTCCCGTGATGACGTTTGAAATACCGGGAGCGGGAATCGCGCTGTTATTCCTGCTCATTCTGGGGGCGGGCATGTTGGGAACCCGTCTCGTGGGGCAACGGTTCGTCAAACGCGTGGAGGACCTGTTCGAGCGGATCCCATTGGTCAGGAGTATCTATTACACTCTCAAGGGCATGACCGACGTGTTTCAATTCCGGGAACGGTTCGGCCAAAGTACGGTGGTCGTGTTTCCGTTTCCCCGTACCGGCCTGTGGGCCATCGGATTTCTCATGGGCACCGCACCGGGGATGCTCCAGATAGCCGAAGACGATTCACTCATCATGGTGTTCGTGCCGACGGCTATTCACCCCTTTACGGGCTATTTGGCGTTCGTGGGCGCATCCAAGATCCACCGCGTCAACCTGCGTCCCGAAGAAGCCATGAAATTGGAATTCTCCGCGGGGCTCTATCGACCACCCCAAGGCTGGCTGGCCGCCGACCCTCCCTGAAGGAGCCTGCCCTGAGTCCTGAGCTTGTCGAAGGATCGAAGGGTTCGACCGCTTCCGTAGACTTGTCCCAGGCCAGGCAAGGCAAGGCTACTTCTTCTTTTCCCCTCCTTTGTAAGGAGGGGCGAAGGGGAGGTAGAGATTGAGGTAGTAGAGACTGAGGCTGTAGGGTAGGAAGTCAAGTTTCCGGATTCCCGCTAACACTGGATCCCACGACCATGAACCAGTCAGATCTCCATATCCGGTTGGCCGAACCCCGTGATCTTGAATCGCTAGTCACGTATAACGTGGCGCTCGCGTCAGAAACCGAAGACAGACAATTGGAACGGGATCTCCTTCAGTGCGGCGTCGAGGCGATCCTGGCCGACGCCTCCAAGGGGTTTTACGTCGTGATGGAGCACCGGCCCACCGGGCAAATCATCGGACAGTTGTTGATCACCTTCGAATGGAGCGATTGGCGAAACGCCGTCTTCTGGTGGCTCCAAAGCGTGTACGTCCACAAGGACTGGAGACGACAAGGCGTGTTCAAAACCCTGTACGATTACGTGTTGGCAAAAGGCAAACGCCAAGGCAACGTGGCCGGTATCCGTCTCTACGTGGAACAGGACAACGTCGTGGCCCAAGGAGTGTATGCGTACGTCGGCCTAGCCTCGGCACCGTACAAAGTATTCGAAACCGATTTCATTCTCCCCACCAGAACGAGTGAAAAATCCTGAACACCTTCGTTTTCGCTTGATTTTCCCAGCTTGCAGCATGAGGACGACTACTCGTTGAATCGTTCGCCAGCCTTTGTGCTCGAATGGTGGACAAGTGCAATCACGCCCGGTTAAAGTGTCTCAATGATCGGGCACCCTTGTCACGAGTATTAAAATCGAAGGGGCTAGCCGATCACGGTGCACCAAAGGTTTCCCAACAGACATGGTACGACCATGCAATTCCATGTAGCCATAGCGCGCGAGTCGGGCGCGGAGCAGGCGGCGCAGACGTTGATCGCGTCCGTGCGTGAGGCGTTCGGCCGGACTGCCCCCGATTTGGTCTGTCTGTTTTTTTCGCCGCATTATGCGAAGGCCGCACGAGAATTGGTCGAGACGCTCCACCGGGAATTGGCCCCCCGAGTGATGGTCGGTTGTATGGGCGACGGTGTGATCGGGCCTGCCGAGGAATACGAGAATACGTCGGTCGTGACCTTGTGGGCGGCACAACTGCCCGAGGTGCGGATGGTCCCTTTTCATTTGACGTTCCACGAAAAGGAATCCCAATCCTCTTATACCTTTAAGGGATGGCCTCAGGAATTGGACTCACTGTCTGAGCGGCCCACGTTCCTGGTGTTTGCCGATCCCTTTTCCACGCCTATTGAAGACGTGTTTGAAACCATGGAGACACGCTGCCCGGGTGCGCCCGCGATCGGGGGCGTTGCCAGTGGGGGCACGGATCTGGGTGAAAATCGATTGGTGATGAACGGCGGGATCGTGCGGGAAGGCCTCGTCGGCGTGGCTTTATGGGGACCGGTGTGGATTCGGACCCTGGTGTCTCAGGGCTGCCAACCCATCGGCGAACGTTACGTGGTAACCAAGGCTGAATGAAATATCATGTATGAGTTGGGCGGCGTGCCGACCCTCGAACGGCTCCAGGAGACGCTCGAACGCTTGGGACCGGAACGGGGGAAACAGGTCGCCATGGCGGTACAGGTCGGCGTGGCGTTTGATGAGCAACGCGAGGAGTTTGGCCGGGGAGATTTTCTCATTCGTGGATTGCTGGGGGCGGACCAACGCTCCGGGGGCGTGGCGATTTCCGACGTCGTGAAGGAGGGGCAGACGATTCAATTTCACGTGCGGGATCCGAGTGCCGCGAGTGAAGATTTCAATCTCTTGCTGGCGCAGGATCGCGTGGACTTTCCGAATTCCCCTTTCAAGGGAGCCTTGTTGTTCAGTTGCAACGGCCGGGGCCGGCGTTTCTTCGCCGAACCCAACCATGATATTACGGCCCTCCAACGACAGGCCGACGGGATTCCGGTCGCGGGGTTTTTTGCCGCCGGAGAGATCGGGCCGGTGGGCGGGAAGAATTTCATTCACGGGTATACCGCGAGCGTGGCGCTATTTGCCGAGCCGTTCCCGGATCAATAGAGTGGTATGAAAATACTCCCTTCTGTCATTCCCGATCCTCGATTACAAACGTCAAGGACAGGCTCTGATCGGGAATCCAGTGTCTTTTGTCTTCGCGGACAAACAAAAAGAGTAAAGACCCTGGATCCTTATAGATTGTCTGGATCCCCGATCAAGTCGGGGACAAGCGTCGAGGATGACAGATTAGAGAGAGGTTCCCTTTTCATCCCTTGGGGGGCAGGCTGCAACAAAGTGAGTCCATCAGCGCAACGAAAGGAATACAATCACATGGTGTTGAAAAACATTCGGGCTTGGGTATGGGTCGTGGCGGTCAGTGGAGTCTTTGTTCTTCAAGGGCCGGCAACGGTGCTTGGAGCCGAACCCGAACCCGTCAAGACGGCTTCCGGGTTGCAATACGTGGATTTGGTGACGGGCGATGGTCGCGAGGCGCACGTGGGAGAAACCGCGTTCGTCCACTATACGGGGTGGCTGGAAGATGGAACGAAGTTCGATAGTTCGGTGGATCGCGGGGACCCGTTTTCTTTTCGGTTGGGTGCGGGGCATGTCATCAAAGGCTGGGATGAAGGCGTCGTGGGCATGAACATCGGCACCAAACGCAAGTTGATTATTCCACCCGGTCTCGGATACGGCAGTCGCGGCGCGGGGCGCATCATTCCGCCGAACGCCACGCTGATTTTTGAAGTGGAACTTCTGGATCTCCGTTAAAATATCGTTCCGTTCACGGGAGGCGTTTCAGCCTGCCCGGCATCCGATTTCTCTGCTCTTATGAAACACACCTCCCTGTATGAGGCCCACGTGGCCCGGAAGGCCAAAATCGTGGATTTCGCCGGTTGGGCCATGCCCCTGCAGTATTCGGGCGTCCTCGATGAATATCATGCGGTCCGCGCGACCGCGGGTCTGTTCGACGTGAGTCACATGGGACGCCTGCACGTCGAGGGCCCCGGAGCCGTGCCGTTCCTGCAGCGAGTGACCACCAATGACGTGCAACGCATCGAGCCCATGGGCGCGCAGTACTCGATGATCTGCAACCCTGAAGGGGGCGTCAAGGACGATATTTTCGTGTACCGGTTGGGTGCGGAGGAATTTCTGCTGTGTGTGAATGCATCCAATCTCGACAAGATCAGGGGTTGGCTGTTCCAACAGCAGGGTGACGAACAGGAGGAGTTGCGTATCGAGGACCAATCGGAAGAGCTGGCTCAACTGGCGCTGCAAGGGCCTGTCTCCAAGTCGCTGTTACAGGCGCACGTGCAATCGTCACTCGATGAGCTGAAGCCGCGACGCTGTCTCCGGGAGACGGTCGGCGGCGTCGAATGTCTGATAACGCGGACCGGCTACACCGGAGAGCCGGGATATGAATTGTACGTGCCGGCAAAGCAGGTTCGCCTTGTATGGGATCGGCTGATGCAGGCCGGACAAGACTTCGGCTTGAAGCCCGCGGGGTTGGGCGCGCGGGATTTGCTGCGGCTGGACATGGGCTATTTGTTGTACGGCAATGACCTGACCGAAACAACCACCCCGATCGAAGCCAATGCCAAATGGGTCGTGAGCTTTGACAAAGGCGCCTTCATCGGCGAGCCCGTGCTCAAACGACAAGTCCGGGAAGGACCGTCCCGGCGCCTGGTGGCATTCGAATTACTCGAAAAGGCCGTGCCCCGTCACGACATGCCATTGTTTGCTCAGGACAAACCGATCGGCACGGTGACCAGTGGGAACCTGTCGCCGGTTCTGCAGAAAGGCATTGGCATGGGGTACGTGGAGTCCGCCTATACCGAAACCGGAACGGCCTTCGACGTGGAGATTCGAGGCAAGCGCGTGCCTGCCAGAGTCGTCGGCCTTCCCTTTTATAAAAAGCCCAGGCCGCCGGCGTGAGGCCGTGCATGAATGCAGGGCGATGAAGAAACCGATCTATAAGGGAAAAATCATCGACCTCTCCGTGGAGACGGTGACCTTGCCGAACGGGGCTACGGCCGACCTTGAGGTCATTACCCACCCCGGGGCCGCGGCCGTGGTGCCGATGAAAGACGACCGGACGGTGGTCATGGTCCGGCAATACCGTCATGCCGTGGGGCGTTTCATCTATGAAATCCCCGCGGGCAAGCTGCATCCCGGCGAAGACCCCAAGGAGTGCGCGGCCCGGGAACTGGAAGAAGAGACCGGTTACCAGGTGAACCGGTTGGAACCGCTCCTGAGCTTTTTGACCACGCCGGGCTTCACCAACGAAATCATTCACATTTTCGTGGGGCGCGAACTTTCGACGGGCACGCAAGATCTGGGTGTGGATGAAGTCCTGGAGATCATCGAAATGCCGCTCGACCAAGCCATCGCTCGTATCAATACGGGCGAGATCCAGGACGCCAAGACCATCATCGGCCTCCAGGCGGTTTGGCTCGGATTGCAGGATCAATGACCGAGAACAGGCCGGATCTTATAACTCCCTCGCCCCTGGCGGGAGAGGGCTGGGGTGAGGGGGCATGGGTAGGACATGCCTTGTGCCACCAAGAAGCCTCTCCGCTCTAACCCAACAGAAACCCGTCCTTTAACGGGTCGTCCGGGTCGATGATGAATTCGTGACGCCCCGTCAGCCAGGCGCTGCCTTCGACTTCCGGAAGGATCGCCGGGTAGGGACCCAGTTGTGTCTCCTCCACGATTTTTCCTCTGAACCGTGTGCCCAGAATGCTTTCAAATTGCAGGGTTTGTCCCACTTGCAGATTCCCCTTGGCGCGAGCGAGCGCTAGGTGTGCGCTGACGCCGGTTCCGGTTGGTGAGCGATCCAAGGCGCCATTCGCAAAGATGCACGTCTGCCGCAGGTCTCCTCCGGGTGTCTGAGGGGAGCCGATAAAGATCGTGCCGTAGAGGTAGCCGAGTTCCGGCTCCGTGGGGTGGGCAATGGCGCGTTCGGCTATGATCGCCTGTTTGATGGCCAAGCCCAGGGTTTGGAGTCGCGGCGCGTGGTCAGGCTCCAGATTGAGACCCAGCGCCTCCGCCCTGCAAAAGGCATAGAACGCCCCGCCAAAGGCGATATCATATTGAACCGGGCCGATGCCCGGAACGTGAACCGTCTGATTCACATCCAGGACAAACGAGGGCACGTTGAGAAACGCGACGTTTCGTACCTTGCCTTCATCAAGGAACGCTTGAGCCGTCACCAGGCCGCTGGGGGTGTCAAACCGGATCGTGGTGGTTGGGATGGAAACGGGAAACAACCCCTGCTCCAGCATGACGGTCGCGAGTCCGATGATCCCGTGCCCGCACATCGTGCTGTAGCCTTCATTATGAAAAAACAGGACGCCGGTATCGGCTTTCGGGTGCGTGGGTGTGACCAACAGGCACCCGTACATGTCGTGGTGGCCTCGCGGTTCCCACATGAGCGCCGTGCGAAGATGGTCGAGGTGGGAACGGCAGTATTGCCGTTTTTTGAGGACAGTGGCCCCGGCAGGTTCGGGAAACCCCGACGTCACCACGCGAAGCGCTTCGCCGGCAACGTGACAGTCCAGTGTGGTGATAGTGTGCATGAGTGGGCCGGGAGGAACGGGACTACCATGCGATGAGGAGGCCCGGAACAAATGAGCGCACCTGTCAGGTGTCGTGTTCCGTCATGAACCAACCGGCGATTGAAAGCCGTTTGTGCTCGCCCGCCAGCGCATCGACGCGGCACACGCGATGGAATCGGGGCACGGCGAAGAGGGCGAGCGATCCCGGTTCCGGGGCGATGCATTGGGCCACTTCCAGGACACGGTTCCCGCGCGAGTCCTTCCTGGCATGATAGATAATCAGTTCTCCACCCCAATCGGTGTTCCATTCGGAATGAACGTAGGTCGCCAGGGCCAACCGCCGGAGGGGTGGTGGGCGGTCACGGTTGGCGTAGGCTTCATCCGTATCATCATGAGTCGGCAAACAGTCCCCGGCGCCATAGGAATAGAAATTGAAGTTCACGTGTCGTTGCCGGATATTGGGAAAGGATTCCACGTACTCCATAATGCTTGGCAACGACATTTTGTCGAGAAAGAGTTGCCGCTCCTTCGGACCCATTTCGGCTTTCAGCCAATTGCCTGAATCGGGGAAAGCTCTTGATACCGCGGGCATGTCCAAGAGACCCGTCCACGTCGAATGCGTCATCGCCTCTCGAAAGATTTCCATTTCCTTTTCGGTCCAGAAATTTTCCAGTACCAGGACCGGATCTTTCCGAAAAGAGAATTTTTTTGGATTGAATTGATGAAACGAGACTTTCATGAACGGACCTTACTCCGGCACGACGTCGGCTGGAACACCGATATTGATCGAAGGGTAAGGGAAGTGAAGGAGGACGGTCAAGAACGCTCGGGACTCGGCTGAGACAGGCGTTTGGCCAAGCGGCGCGCCACCCGGGTCATGGCGGTGGATCGGTCCTTGGGGTCGAGGATCACGTTGAGGACGTGCAGGTGTTCGGAATCCGCCATGGCCGAATCCATGGCGTACACAAAGGCCCCGAACGTCTCGACCCGGTGACCGATACCGCCGTTGAGTAACGTGCAGATTTCGTCATAGCGCCATTCATGCACGTCATTGAACGGCCCTTCCAGGATTTCCCGTTCGGTGGTATAGCCGCGGTTGTTGAGAATGATGACGATGGGCGTGTGTCCGTGCCGGAGACAGGTCGCGAGTTCGGTCCCGGTCATCTGAAACGCGCCGTCGCCGACCAGGACCAGGGGTCTCAGGGACGGATCGGCGAAACCAGCGCCAAGCGCCGCGGGAACGCTGAACCCCATGGACGTATAGTAAGCCGGCGACAGGAACTCGGCGCTTTTCCGCACGCGGAGATTTGCGGAGGCGAAGAGTGATTCGCCCACGTCGGCAATCACCACGGTGTGTTCGTTCAGCAGCCCGTCCAAATACCCGACCATACTTTGAAGGGTCACGGGCGCGTGAGGAGGCGGTGCCTCAAACGCGCCTAAATCCCGAGTGGGCAGAGGGCGCGGCAGAAACGAGGGCAGTGGAGCCGTCGAGAGCGCCCGGATGAAGTCCTCGAATCGGACGCCTTCATAGCGATGGTGTTTGATGGCAATCGACTCGGCCGTGGCATGGATCGTCCGTCCGGCGGCCAGGAGCGTGGAATGGACCTTGACGTCCTCAACGTCGGTCAGGAGCGTGCCCAACGTCAGCAGGCAATCGGCTTGGTCCACGAATTCCAGGATTTCGTCACGACCCACGAGTCCGCCGTACACGCCGATGAACAAGGGATGATCCTCCCGAATGACCGATTTGCCGAGCAACGTCGTGGCCACGGGGACGCCCATGCGTTCCACCAACGTCGTGAGTTCGTGCTGGAGACCGAACCGGTAGATCTCCGCGCCGGCCAGAATCACCGGCCGTTCCGAACTCGAAAGAATGCTGCGAACCTCGTCGACGGCTTCCTTCAAGGCGATGGGATCGCTTTCACCGGTCGTCGTGGGAGGCGTGTGGGAAGACACCCGGACAGGGGCGAAGACCATGTCCCGTGGAATTTCCAGATAGATCGGCCGTTTGTATTGCAGCAGGGCGGCCAGGGCGCGATCGATCTCTCGTTCGGCCGTGACAGGATCGTCGAGGATCACGGACGCGACGGTGACTTTTTCGAACACGTCGCGTTGGGTAAAGAAATCCCGGACCATGTGATGCAGAAAAGGCGTGGTCAGTCGTTCGGCCAGTCCCGGCGAACCCGACAGCAGCACGACCGGCGACCGTTCCGCGTACGCGCAGGCAATGGCATTGACGATGTTCAGCCCGCCGACGCAATACGTGACGCAGGCCCCGCCTATGCCGTGGAGCCGCGCATAAGCATCCGCGGCAAACCCGGCGCAATCCTCGCGGGTGGTTCCGACGTGTTCGATGGGCGATTCCTCGATCAGTTGAAAGAGCGAAAGGACGTAGTCGCCCGGGATGCCGAAGATATGCTTCAGCCCCAGCCGGTGCAGGCGATCCAGAACCAGGGATCCGATGGTGTGGGACGTGCTCATTCTCTATTGATTATAACATGGCAAATAAGTATGTTGTACTAAACCTCGTCTTGCGTCATGAGTGAGATGAGTGAGGGATGTTTTCTATATTTTTTTCAGCGAGGAGGAAAAGCGGTGCGCACGGATCACTTATTTGTTGTCGTTACCCACGAGTCTGGGTTGCCGCCCGGCGTGCGGCGTATTTCGGATGGAATGAAAGGCGTACTGGCCGCGCTCGTAGCGATGTTTGTGTTCTTCGGCGCGAGCGCCCACGCCGGCGACGGGCCTTACGTCGGGATCGGGGCCGGCCTCAGTATTCTCAACGATTCCGGGGTCACGGCTCCCGCCAATGAGCCCTATCCACCGCTCACCATCAACGCGACCACCGACAACGGGTTTGCCGTGAGAGGCATGGCCGGTTACGCCTTTCCCAGCGGCTTTCGCGTAGAGGCCGAGATCGACTACCGCAGGCACGGTACAGACCAAATGGACGTCAAAAGCCCGGGCGGTCTTGTGGCACTCGCCGCTCCAGTCGTCGCTCCTGCATTTGGTTTACCCGGTACGACATCGTATGCTGATCTCCCTCCCCAAGGCCAAGCAGCCGCTGCTGCTGCTGTTACGGGATTACAGCCCGTCGACGGCGCTTTTTCGATGATCGCCTTCATGGCCAACGTGGACTATGATTTTGATACCGGATCCAGGTGGGTACCCTATATCGGCGGCGGCCTCGGGGTTGCGACGATTTCGCTCGATACGGAGAATGCGCAAGGCACGTCGCTCGCCGACGACAGCGATACCGTCTTTGCCTATCAGGTAGGTACGGGCATCGGCTACGAGTTTCCCTTGGCAGAGGGCCGTTCAATCACCGTCAGTCTGGACTACCGATACTTCGGGACCCAGGACCCGACCTTCACAGGGGACGTGACGGGCGCTGAGTTCGATGTCGAAATCAGCGGACATGACATCGGCATCGGGATCATCTACGGGTTTTAAGGGTGCCCAAGGAACCGACGGCTTACGGTTCGCGGCGAAATACGGGTTTCTTTAATAATGGCTTTCTCTTCGGATGGCGTGAAGAGTGAAGCATGTCCTACATATTTTACGCAGGAGGACCAGACCAGTGATGCGCACTGACCCATTATTGACTGTCGTTTTCCACGAACCGGCCTTGCTGCACGGCATGCGGCGTTTTTCAAATGGAATGAAAGGCGTATTGGCCGCGCTCGCCGTGATGCTCGTATCCTTTGGCGCGAGCGCCCACGCCGGCGAGGGGCCTTACGTCGCGGTCGGGGGCGGGGTCAACATTCTGAACGATGCCGACGTTACGGCGCAGTATGCCAATCCCCTGTTTACCCCGCTCGATGCCAAGTCCAGTACCGATACCGGGTATAAGGTGAAAGGCGCGCTCGGTTGGGCCTTTGCCAACGGCTTTCGCGTCGAAGGCGAGATCAGCTACCGGAAGCACAATCTGAACGAAATCAATGTCAGAAGTCCGGGCGCCTTTGTCCTTGACGCTTATAACGCTTTTGCAAGAAGCAGTAATCCACCTCTACCTGAGGGACGCGATTACTACCTTGCGGCTGCTGAAGCCAACCCAGGCCTAAAACAAACATTGGAACAGGCAGCTATCCGAGAAAGCCCCCACCCCCTCACCGGCGATTTTCAGGCACTGACCTTCAAGGCCAATGCTTTTTATGACATTGACCTGGGTTTCGCGTGGAAACCTTACGTCGGTGGCGGCATTGGGTTGACGAAGGTTTCCGTGGATGTGAGTTCGGGAACCACAGGCAATGTGCTTGTTGACGATAGTGAGACCGTGTTCTCGTATCAGGTGGGTGGAGGCGTCGGTTACGAGTTTCCCTTGCCGGAGGGCCGTTCGGTCACCCTCAGCCTGGACTACCGATACTTCGATGCCGGTTCGCCGACCTTCACAGGCCATGATAGCAACCTCGATTTCGACGCCAGCATATCCGGAAATTATGTGGGTGTCGGGCTCCGGTACGGGTTTTAGGCCGGGAATGTTCGAAGAGCCATAAGGCAGGCGTCAGGTTCACCCACTGCCGTCTCGTACCCTGTTCTCCAACCGGTCAATGACCGCCGATCCCGCGGCGTCTCCCCAGACGTTCACCGTGGTGCGGCAGCGGTCCAGGAACCAGTCGATCACCAGGATGAGGGCAATGCCTTCGATGGGCAGGTTGACGGACTTGAGCACGATTACCATTGTGACGAGACCGGCTTCGGGAATTCCGGCCGCCCCCACCGCAGCCAGCGTCGCGGTCAGCACGATGATCACCGTCTGGGCGAACCCCAGTTCGATGCCGTAGGACTGCGCGATGAACACGGCTGCCACGGCCTCGTAGAGGGCCGTGCCGTCCATGTTGATCGTGGCGCCCAGGGGCAGCACGAAGCGCGCGGTTCGCGGCGAAACCTTGTTCTCCTCGATCACGGCTTCCATGGTGAGCGGCAGCGTGGCCGAACTCGAACTGGTGGAAAACGCCGTGGTCAGGGCGGTTCCGATGTTTCGTGCGTACGTGAACACGTTCTGTTTCCCGACGAAATGGAGGAGCAGGGGAATCACGATCAGGCCGTGGATCAGCAAGCCCAGGATCACGGTGCCGGCATAGGCGCCTAATTGCACCAATTGCGGCCAAAAGCCGCTGAACCCTCCCGCCTCGCCCAAACGGCCCGCAATCAACCCGCCGATGCCCACCGGCGCCGCCCACATCAGCAAGTGGACCATGGCCATGATGGCTTCGTTTACGCCTTCGACGACTTGAATCACGATCCGGCCCCGTTCGCCCACCGTCGTCAGGATCCCGCCGAAAACCAGGGAAAAAATGATCAGGGGCAAGACCTCGGCATTGGCCATGGCCGAGAACAGATTTTTCGGGATGAGCCCGGTCAGGATGGTCCGAAGCATTTCCGGTACGTTGGTGGGTTTGTCTTCCAAGCGTTCGGAGACGTTGGTCATGTCGCCGGCAACGGATTCAGCCGTGCCCGGGGTCCCGGGCTGGATCAACAAAACCAGGACCAGCCCGATGACGACCGCGATGCCCGTGGTGGTCATGAAATACAGGACCGCGCGGCCTCCCAGCGGGCCGAGTCGCCGTACGTCCCCGAGACTGGTGACGCCGACGATGATGGAACTCATGACCAGCGGGACCACGAGGACGAACAGGGCTTTGAGAAACAATTCCCCCAGGAACGCAACGGAATGTCCGGCTTCCGGCCACGTCCCCCCGAGGATCGTGCCGATCACGATTCCCGACAGGATCGCGAACAGCAGCGCGTTTGGTGATTTCGCTTTCATGGCGCCTTTGGTTGAACCCCGTCGTCAGGGCGTTCGAAGGTTATTGATAATGCTCGATCGGAGGACACGTGCAGACCACGTTGCGGTCCCCATACGCACTGTCGATCCGTGAAACGGCCGGCCAGAATTTCAGGTCCCGGAGCCACGGCAGAGGAAAGGCCGCCTGTTCGCGTCCATAGGGATGATTCCAGTCCGCCTTGGTGACGTCTTCCATCGTATGCGGGGCGTTTTTCAAAGGATTATCATCTTGCGGGAGTCGCCCTTCTTCAATCTCGGCAATTTCTTTGCGAATCGTCAGCAGCGCGTCGCAATATTGGTCGAGTTCCGATTTGGATTCGCTTTCCGTGGGTTCGATCATCATGGTGCCGGCCACGGGCCAGGAAATGGTCGGGGCGTGGAAGCCGAAATCCATGAGGCGTTTGGCCACGTCTTCCACTTCAACGCCCGCGGACTTCTTGAACGGTCGCAGATCCAGAATGAATTCATGGGCGCACAAACCGCCCTTTCCGGTATACAGAATGGAATAGTCCTTCTCCAGTCGCTTGGCCATGTAATTGGCATTCAGAATCGCGACGCCGGTGGCCCGGGTCAATCCTTCCGCGCCCATGAGCGCGATAAACGCCCAGGAAATCGGGAGGATACTCGGACTTCCGTAGGGTGCCGCGGAGACCGGGCCGATGCCCTGGTCCCCGCCCGTTTTGCGGACCGGATGTCCGGGCAAGAATGGAGCCAAATGCGGGGCCGCGGCAATCGGTCCCATCCCGGGTCCGCCTCCGCCATGGGGAATGCAAAAGGTCTTGTGCAGGTTGAGATGACAGACGTCGGCGCCGATGTCGGCCGGCCGGCAGAGCCCGACCATCGCGTTCATGTTGGCGCCGTCCATGTAGACCTGGCCGCCGTGCTCATGCACGATTCCACAGATTTCCCGGATCGTTTCTTCAAAGACCCCATGCGTCGAAGGATACGTCACCATGAGGGCGGCGAGCGTCTCGTGGTGCTGGACGGCCTTGGCGCGCAGATCCACCAGATCGACGTTCCCGTGTTCGTCACAGGCCACGGGCACGACTTGCATCCCGGCAATCGCCGCGCTCGCGGGATTGGTCCCGTGAGCCGACGCGGGGATCAAACACGTGTTCCGGTGTCCGTGTCCGCGGCTTTCATGATACGCCCGGATGACCAGCAGTCCGGCATATTCCCCTTGAGAGCCCGCGTTGGGTTGGAGTGAAACGGCCGGATACCCGGTAATTTCCGAGAGCCAGGTTTCCAATTCCCGGAATAGTTGGGTGTACCCTGCCGTTTGTTCCGGAGGAGCAAACGGATGCAGGCGACTGAATTCCGGCCACGTCACGGGAATCATCTCCACCGTGGCGTTGAGTTTCATGGTGCAGGAACCCAGGGGAATCATGGAATGCACCAGCGAGAGGTCCCGAGACTGAAGACGATGCATGTAGCGTAACAACTCATGCTCGGAACGATACCGGTGAAAAACTGCATGAGTCAGAAAGGGGGTTGCCCGGGCAAACGGGGCCGGCAGCGAGACGGAGCGCGTGCCCGCGAGTTCTTTTGCCGAAAACCTTACCTGCCCGTCTTTTGAGAACGTCTTCCAGAGCGTCTCCACGTCATCCATGGTCGTGGTTTCATCCAATGCGATGCCGAAGGAGCCGTCCCCAAATTCTCGAAGGTCGAGACGATGTTGCTCCGCCCGTTCACGAACCCGTTCAGCCTGCGGCGCGTCGGTGGATACCCGCACCGTATCGAAAAAGAGTTCCTCCGGAACGCGACACCCGAGACGGGACAGGCCCTCGGCCAGGACGAGAGTCAAGCCGCGGACGCGCTCGGCGATGCGCTTCAGCCCGTCCGGCCCGTGATACACGGCATACATGCCGGCAATATTAGCCAACAGGACTTGCGCGGTACAGATGTTGCTCGTAGCCCGGTCGCGACGAATGTGTTGCTCCCGGGTCTGTAACGCCAACCTGTACGCGGTTCGGCCCTGGCTGTCCTTGGACACGCCGACGATGCGGCCGGGGATCTGACGTTTGTAGGCTTCGCGCGTGGCCAGGAACGCGGCATGCGGGCCCCCGAATCCCAAGGGCACGCCAAAGCGCTGGCTGGAGCCCACGGCGATGTCCGCGTCGAATTCTCCCGGTGGCTTGAACAGGGTCAGCGCGAGCAGGTCCGTGGCCACGACGACCAGCGTGCCCGCGTCATGGGCGCGCCGGACCAGGTCGCGGTTATCGTGAACCGTGCCGTCCGTGGTGGGGTATTGCAGGAGGAGTCCGCCGTAGGACGCCCGTTCCCAGTCGATTTCATCGACCGGGCCGATCTCCAAATCGAGACCGAGCGACGTCGCGCGCGTCCGGACCACGGCCAGCGTTTGCGGGTGACAGTTGTGCGACGCGAAAAACGCCGGCCGGCCGGTGATGGCTCTGCACATGGTCATGGCCTCAGACGCGGCGGTCCCTGCGTCCAGGAGCGACGCATTGGCCAAGGGGAGGCCGGTGAGATCGGTGACCATCGTTTGAAAGTTGAGCAGGGCTTCCAGCCGCCCTTGGGCGATTTCCGCCTGGTAGGGCGTGTACTGGGTATACCACGCCGGATTTTCCAGGATGTTCCGGAGAATCACCGGGGGTGTATGACAATCGTAGTACCCCATCCCGATAAACGACCGGAACACCTGATTCTTGCCGGCCATGCGCCGGATGTCGGCTAACACCTCCTCCTCGCTCCGAGGGGGCGGCAAGTCAAGCGACTCCTGCAGGCGAATGTCCGCAGGGACCGTGGCATCGACCAACGTCTCCAGCGACGGGAATCCGAGGACGTTCAGCATGTCCCGGGTCTCAGCCTCCGTCGGCCCGACGTGTCGATCAAGGAACGTTTTCGCGGGCCTCAACCAAGTCTCTGCGGGGCGGTCAGTCATGGATGGCGCAACACGCGATGGTCAGTCAGGATTGAAAACGGTTCATCATGGTTTTTTCAGCAAGGTGTCAGGGAATAGTGGCGGTGAAACGGTCAATGCGCGTGAAGAACGTTCAACGATTATGAAGAGGTTGCCGGAGCGGTTGCTGCGTGGCCTTTTCCCGGCCGATGCGTGCGTGATCACGATCCATCATAAGCCTAACATGGTCTCCCGAATCCTGCCAAGGTGCCTGCCGTCTTCACGGCGTTTTACCCTTGCACGTGGACGGTGACGGTCATGGATTCTGCGGCGTCTCCGATGCGGATACCGGACACGGGCGCGGCGTCTCTGTAATCCAGACCCGTTGCCACGCGCACGTAGCGCTGATCGGGCGAGACTCCGTTTGATACATCAAACCCGGTCCATCCAATTTTGTCTATCCAGGCTTCCGCCCAGGCATGGCTCGCGTCCTGTTCCGCTTTGTTTTCGATCAAGAGATACCCGCTTACGTATCGAGCCGGAAAGCCCAGAAGCCGTGCCGCACTAAGAAAAATATGCGTGTGGTCCTGGCATACGCCGTGGCCTGCCGCGATCGCGTCTTCCGCCGTAGTTTGGGGGTTTGTGCGTCCCTGCTGATAGGAAACGGTCTTGGCGACAAGGCCGGAAAGTTCGCGCAACCGTGTCAGGTCGTCCCGGACGTCATACGCCAGCGATTTGACGAGTTCGCGGATTTGCTCACCCGGCTTGGTGAGTGCGGTCGCTCGTTTGAAATACCACGACGGTGTGTCGCCGTACTGTCGGCCGGCAAGCCCGCTTTGCGCGATCGTTTCGACCTCTCCTTGGCAATGGATGCTGATTTCTGACTGCTTTTCGTGAATACTGATCAGTGTCACGAGATTCTGGTGTTGATCGGTAAATTCGAGCTCTATGCGACCGCCGTCAACCGTCATGTCCCACGTGAGCACAGTCTGCGACGCCTGGGACTTCGGCGTCAGACGAACCTGCTGTAACGCATAGTGGACGGGCTGGTCGTATTCGTATTTTGTGAGATGGGAAATGCTCAGTCTCATCCTGCTACCCGTAAAAGCGGTAATCCATTTCAATCTGCCTGCCCAGGGCATTGTTGTCCCGGATGAAGTCCTGGATAAATTCATGCAAGCCGGATTCGAAGATCTCATCGATTGAGTGTTCCTTGAGCCTGGCGAACACACTTTCCGCTATGTCAATGCAGGGTTGGCGGACCCCGTAATCCTTGGCGAGATGCGTGAGATTATCCGTGATCTTCGAATAGCAGAAGGCGAGAGATCGCGGCATCCGGAGATCGAGCATCAGGAAGTTCGCGATCTCCCTGGGACGAACGTCGCCTTTATGGAGCCGGTGATAGGAGCGTTGAGCCGACACCGAGCGGAGAATGGTCTCCCATTGAACGTTATCAAGGGAACTGCCGACCAACGACACGGAGGGCAACAGCAAATAATACTTGACGTCCAAGATGCGCGCCGTGTTGTCCGCCCGTTCCATGAACGTGCCCAGACGGGCGAAATTGAAAATCTCGTTACGCATCATGGTGCCGTGGAGCGTGCCGTTGAGCAGGGCGTTTTGCTGTTGGATCGTGCTCAGGACAAAGGGCAATTCCCGCTCTCGCACGGGACGGGCCAGCAATTCCCTGAGCGTCAGCCAGCATTCATTGGTGGCCGACCACAGCTCACGCGTCAGCGCGGTGCGCAGGAGGCGTGCATTGTCGCGTGCGGTCTGAATGATCGACATGACGCTGGACGGATTGGAGGGGTCGCGTAACAGGAAATCGATGACGCAGGTCGTCTCCATCCGGTCGTATTTTTCCCGGAAAGACTGCTCGACGCCGACCGTCGTGAGCACGGAATCCCACTCGTTCTCCGCGGCCGCAGCGCGGGTCAAAGCGATACGAAAACCGGCATCGAGGAGGCGCGCGGTGTTTTCGTTACGTTCAAGGTACCGAAACATCCAGAACAGGCCGTCGGCGGTCTTCCCGAGCATTTGGCTTATTCCTCCAGGACCCAGGTGTCCTTGGTGCCGCCGCCCTGGCTGGAATTGACGACCAGCGACCCCTTGTTCAACGCCACGCGGGTCAGCCCGCCTGGAGTCATGTGAATCTCCTCCGGCGAAACCAGCACAAAGACCCGCAGGTCCACGTGGCGAGGGTCCAGGCCGTTCTTGGTGAGAATCGGCGTCGTGGAGAGCGACAGGGTGGGCTGGGCGATGTAATTGGCGGGGTTTGCTTCCAACTTGTTCCGGAATGCGGCGAGTTCCTTGTTGCTTGCGGTCGGCCCGACCAGCATGCCGTACCCGCCGGAACCATGTACCTCCTTGACGACCAACTCGGGCAGATGGTCCAGCACGTAGCGCAAGGCGTCGATCTCGCTGCAACGCCAGGTCGGTACGTTCTTCAGCAGCGCTTTTTCGCCTGTATAGAACGCGATGATGTCCGGCATATACGAATAGATGGCCTTGTCATCGGCAATGCCCGTACCGGGCGCGTTGGCGATGGTGATCCCACCGGCCCTGTACACGTCGAACATGCCCGGCACTCCCAGGAGTGATTGGGGATTGAAGTTGAGCGGGTCCAGGTACTCGTCGTCCACGCGTTTGTAAATAACGTCAATGGGGGCATACCCTTGGGTGGTCCGCATGGCCACGCGTCCATCGACCACGCGCAGATCATGACCTTCGACCAGTTCCGCGCCCATCTGCCCGGCCAGGAACGCGTGTTCAAAATAGGCCGAATTGTAAATTCCCGGCGTCAGTATCGCGATCACCGGCGTTCCCTTGTGCGAATACGGGGCGCAGTTGCCGAGAGAGCGCCTCAGGGTTTTGGGATAGTTGCCGACGGCCTGCACGTTGATCTGTGCAAAGAGTTCCGGGAACATCTGGAGCATGATTTCACGATTTTCCAGCATGTAGGAGACTCCGGACGGTGTGCGGGCATTGTCCTCCAGGACGTAAAATTCGTCTTCGCCGATGCGGACGATATCGACACCGACCACGTGGGTATAGACGTTTCCAGGTGGCGAGACTCCCATCATCTGTGGAAGAAATGCTTCATTGTCGGCGATCAACGCTGCCGGGATGCGACCCGCCCGGATGATTTCCTGTCGGTGATACACGTCGTACAAGAAGGCATTCATCGCCTGGACCCGCTGCCGGATCCCGCGAACGAGCCGTGACCATTCGCGACTGGAAATGATGCGCGGGACGATGTCGAACGGGATCAGCCGTTCGCTGGCTTCCTCTTCCCCATACACACTGAAGGTGATTCCGATCCTGCGAAATACGGTCTCGGCTTCATCCGATTTCCGGCACAGCCACGCCGTGTCCTGGGACTCGAGCCATCGATGATAGTCGCGATAGGGCTCGCGATGCGTGTCGCCCATCCCGAACATTTCGTCGAATTTCATGAAGGCATTCATACGATCAAAAATGGCTACCCACGATATTGTCAGGAAGCATGACGTCGATTACCTCGTGGCGAGGGAAAGTGGCCACGAGAACGGGAAGAAAGGCAAGTACCATTATCCAGATATTTCAGTATTTTTCAATCAGGCAAGACGCGATCCGGCATCGAACGATCAGACGCTCTGTTTTTCCTTGCTTGAGAAATTCTCGAGGTTCCGGTACACAAGAACCCGTCCGGTTTCCACGCAGGGAGACACGATGATCATTTTATCCAACGTCAAGAAATTGTATGACGGAACTTCAGCTTCCGGCGCGGCGGTGCATGAAGGCGTCGACGTGTGGGTGGAAGACGGCAAAATAGAGGCGGTGAAGCCGCATCGGGCTCAACCCGGCAATGACGTTCGCTACGTTGATTGTTCGTCACTCACCGCGACCCCGGGACTCGTGGACTGCCATAGCCATGTCACCGTATTGGGCATTCACGACGAAGACTTGGCGACCATGAACGGGCCCGCCGGTCTGGTCTACACCGAGCGGATTCTCTATGCCACCTTGGTTCATGGCGGCGTGACGACCGTTCGTGACGTGGGAGGAGCCACACACGTGGTGAAACGATTGGTGGACGAGGGCGTGATCATCGGGCCCCGGTTGAAAATTGCCATTTGCATGCTGTCCACGACCGGCGGGCACGCCGATTTTCGAGGCACGGACCGGTGCCATGACACGGTGTCCCGGCTGTGGCCTGCCGGTCCCGGTCGTCCTTCGAGCATTGTGGACGGGCCTTGGGATTGTCGAAAGCGGGTGCGTGAAATCGCCGCGTGCGGCGGGGACCTGGTGAAAATTTGTACAAGCCCCGGGGTCGTATCTCCCTCGGACAAATTGGAGAATCGGGATTTCACGCAAGCGGAAATCGAAGCGATTTGTGACGAAGCCGCCGGTCGCGGCATGATGGTTGCGGCCCATGCCCATAGCCGGCAGGGGATCGAATTGGCCATTGATTGCGGGGTGCATGACATTCAGCATATCTCGTTTCTGAATGAAGCCTTGGCGGAAAAAGCCTATGCCAAAGGGTGTACGGTGACCCCCACGTCATGGATCAATTACGAGTTGCCCCAGGCGGAAAATCTCCCGCCTTTTGTCGCCGAAAAAGTGCGACAGGTGACTGAGGCGCATGCCGAATCGGTCAGAATCGCGCAGGCGAGCGGTCTCAACATGATTACGGGGACTGATCCGATCCTGCCCCGAATGCATGGCCGGAATTACATGGAAATGGTCTCGCTGATCAGGGATGGCCTTCCTCCCTTGGCGGCATGGTATAGCGGGACGGGACTTGCCGCCGAGCGTATCGGGCAAAACGATACCGGGAAATTGATGCCGGGGTATCGGGCCGACATTCTGTTCAGCCGGGGCGACGTGATTGCCGACCCGCACTTGTTCGATCAAGGGGCGTTAGCGGAAGTGATCAAAGACGGAATCGGCTATCGCGGTTATCTGAACGACATTCCCCAGAAAACATTTCGTTCCGGGGTGAACGACCTGCTGACTGGCGGGAACCAGCCGCAGCCGGATAACTAAATGAACCTGAACCGCTGATTTCTTGTGATAGCGGGATGTAGGGCAAGGCGTCCCGTAGCGAAACCCGAGGCTTATCAGACTGGATAGGCGAGGGTTGAGCGAGGACACAACGCCGCCATGCGCCCGATAGTGCAATAAATCAGCGGTTCGGGTCAGGAAGGTTGGATTTCCGGCGTAGAAAAGTCCTGCTGCGCAGGGTCGTCCTGCAAATCCACGACGAGTTCCCCTTTGGGTGAGAAAAAGCCCTGCCCGTCGATCTGGACAATCCCGTTACAGTTTTCCTGGAAGAATTCCAGGATCCACCCGTTGAAATCATAGCCTTCGTCGGTGATGTCGTTCTTGAGGATTCGAGTCGCAAGGATAAAGTGGGCTCGAACGACGAACTCTCTCGCCAGGTCGGCCTCCACGTCCCCAAAGGGGGAGAGGTGCGCGGAAAAGCCCTGCTGTTCTTTCTCGAAGACGTCTTGATAGGTGCCTTCATGACGAATGCAAAACAGTTGAATCGGTTTCTTCTCACGATGATACCCGACAGCCATTTGGACCCATGAATAGTCATCGAGCACTTCAGGCTCCACGTTGGGTATGAGGGGAACTTGGCTTTTCGATCTCAGGAAATCCAACAACAAGCGGAGAGCAGGAGGGTTCTTGCGTTGGCAAAAGACCCGGGAATAGAGAAACTCGTTCCCTTCGTCATCGGATTTGGTCAATGAAATGACGGATAATTCGCGTCCCATGGTTATTCCCTTTCACTTGAATCGAGCAGGTTGAGCACACTGTACCGTGGCCGGAACCCGGGCATCAAGGAAACCGATTGATTCCGTCGAAAAGAATTCGCGGATATCTCGCATCATTCAAGGGTTTTGTGGTTGACAGTGTATGATGCTTTCGGTAGACTCGCCTTCATCCTTTTTTGTGCTTGTCTTTGTTCAGTTCTGTGACGTTAAGCGTTTCAAGACATCTTCCAGTTTGAGCTAATTCTGCACGTGTTCTATCCTGCTGACACGTATCCTTATTCAAGAGGAGGTTCCTCATGGCCAAAGCTATGACCAAGTCTCAGATCGTTGATCAGTTGGCGACAAAGTCTGGTGTGACAAAAAAGACCACAAGTGAAATTCTCGATAACTTGGCTGCCTTGGCTTACAAGGAAGCGAAAAACTCCTTTACCGTACCCGGACTGGGGAAGTTAGTGTTGTCTCATCGGAAAGCTCGAACCGGAAGGAATCCTCAAACCGGTGAGCCGATCAAGATTCCGGCCAAGAAAGTGGTGAAGTTTCGCGTAGCCAAAGTCGCGAAGGATTCCATCTTGGGCAAAAAGTAACCTTTCGGTTTTGACGGTAAGCTCGGGGTCGCCTGTTTTGCGAACGGGGACGTCGAGTCAACGGTTTTTTACACGAAAAACAGAAAGCTCTGTACCCAAAACAATTTCACCGCATGGGTGTTTCTTGTTGTTTGAAAGGAGCACCAGGCCCTCGCCTTAATAAAACGAAGGCCCCAACCCTTTCGTACTCATTCCATCGTGGGCCACGAGGCTGATTTCGTCTCCATCGTGGACGGATGTATCTTCACTTGCAACCCGGCGATTGATCGTCACCATCACTTTATTTTCTCGTAAGAGTCTGGTCACCTGTCGAAGTTTGCGTCCCTGCTGTTTAATCAGTTGTTTGACTGAAAGGGGATCGTCCAGTTCACAGGCCAAACTCCGTTCGCCGTCGGACGTTTCCAAATCTCCCATCAAGGTTATGGTGACCATCAACAATCTCTCTGTTGTTCAACAAGGTGATGCGGCGATCCAATTCTAATCATTGTGGATTGGGGATTTTGGATCGTGGACCCGGAGTGCAGAATGATTCCATGCGGGATCTTATCAGGATGAACGTTCATGCGGCAAACGGGCGTGGAGGGGCCGGGCTGAGCCGGGGCATTGGCCGAGGCAAGAGAAATCAGTATACTGGATCGACGACAATCACGTAACCGAACTCCCTGATAGACTCATGTGGCGTATCATTATCATTTTGGTTCTTCTGATCATTCTGTTTTTGATGATCCGGAAATCCATTCGCGATTTTCGCGGCCGAAAATCCACCGATCCTTCTTTACCCTCGAGAGACATGATGGTGCAGGATCCCGTCTGCAAACTGTATATCACGGCGGGTTCCGCAGTGGTGGAAAAAATCGGGGGGCAGCATTATCACTTCTGCAGCAACGAATGTGCCCACAAATTCAAGAGCTATATGTCCGGATGAAGTCAGGGAAGTACCCGCAGAGAGCGGTCAGGAGAATTCAGGCGAGCGTTCCACCGCAGGATGAACCCGCGCCGGCCGTGCACCCATAACAATGTTGGCCGATGACGACCGGTCGCCGGGCCAACGCCGCAAAATCAAAATTCTCGATGGTTTGCGGAAGGTCGTGATGCACGGGCATGTCGAGCATCTGGTTAAAATCGCAATCGGACAACCGTCCGTCCCATCCCACGCTGAGCAAGCTACGGCACATCAGGTGTTCGACCGAATGCGGGTTGAAATTCTCAATCAGCAGACTCATGTACGCTTCATACTGTCCTTGGGCGTACAGGTCGTTCAGGAAACGGTTAATGGGCATGTTGGTGATGGTATACAGGTGATTGAACCTGATCCCGAAACGTGATAGCAGTTGATCCTTATAGGCTTCCTCCAATTCCTGTTGATCAGGAGGCAGTTGCGGTCCCAAGGGGTTATAGACGAGATTCAACACCAGGCCCATGCCTTCGTGTCCATAGCCCAACGCGTTCAATTGTCGTAAGGCGTCCAGACTCCGTGCGAAGACACCTTTGCCCCGTTGCTGATCCACGTTCTCCTCAAGATAGCAGGGCAGGGAGGCGATGATCTCCACCTGGTGATCAGCCAGAAATCGGGGAAGGTGGGATTTCCCTTTGACGGAAAAAACCGTCAAATTACAGCGGTCAAGCACCGTTCTCCCGAGCCCACGAGATTCTGAAACGAGATATTCAAAGTGCGGGTTCATTTCCGGGGCTCCGCCGGTGATATCCACGGTGGTGATCTGAGGATAGCGTCGAAGGACCGAGAGAATGCTCTCCATCGTCTCCCGGCTCATGATTTCCGTCCGGGAAGGGCCGGCGTCGACATGACAATGATGACAGGTTTGGTTGCAGAGTTTCCCGACGTTCACCTGTAACGTGTGGATCGTTCCGGCGCGGAGGGGCAGTCCCCCGTGTTCCGACAGGGTGTGCGAAAAGACATTGGGAAGCACAGAGAGAGGCGTCATCGGCGCATTCGTGAATGGAAAAAATTTCGCATCGGTAACGGAACACTTGTAACAAGGCCACAGTCCGTTGATCAAGGGTTTCATGAGTCAGGTAACGCGGGGCCTCAATCCATTGTACCATGAGAAAATTCTTCCACGGGCCGCAGACTGATGCCGCTCGTTTCCAAGGACATGTCCCGGGACAGGACCTATGGCTGAAGGAAGGTCAGCGCGCCGGCGGCCTCTTGGTCCACGAACCAGGTCAGAGTCCCGTCACGTGGGCCGATCACTTGAGCAGGAAGCGCGTCGGGTTGAGAAGGTCCTTCAAGTACGGCGTGGAGCGTTGCGGCCTTGGCGCGGCCACTGATGAGAAACGTGACTTGCCTGGCGTGATTGAGGAGAACCGGGGTGAAGGTGATCCGGGACGCCTGTAGCTCTTCGACCCAGGGAGCGGCAACGAGCCGGCCCGTTTCATGCACGGCCTGGGTGCCCGGGAACAGGGAAGCGGTATGCCCGTCCGGTCCCATGCCCAACAGGATCAAATCGAAACGAGGGACGTCCGCTTCGGAGACCTCGAATTGCTCACGCAGCGCGGCTTCATATTGGTCGGCAGCGGCTTGGGCATTGGGGAGTTCACCTAACACACGATGAACCTGCGCCGTGGAAATGGGCAGGTGGCGAAGGAATGTTTCATGGGCCATTCGGTAATTACTGTCCGCGTGATCCGGAGGGACGTGACGTTCGTCTCCCCAAAAAAACCGGATTCTCGTCCAATCCAGTTGATTCCGGAAAGGCGGGACGGCGAGCATCGCATAGAGGCCTTTCGGGGTTGAGCCTCCGGCAAGGGCGATGGAAAACGAATGCCGCGCCGCGATGGCTCGCCGCGCGTGCTCGAGAACGTGGCGTGCCGCGGCTTCCAGCAACGCTTGGGTCGTCGGGTACACGTGTATGTCACGTTGAGGCGAAGGCATGCGGGGCATCAGAAAGGTACACTCACGGCCGTGTGTTCAGCAGCCGGAATACCCTGAATCTTCGAGTTTGCCCATTTTGTCGAAGTCCAAACGAATTTGACAGTCCGCGGGGGCCATAGTGGAAAGCGGGGAAGACGAGGTGCCGGTCAGGCGAAAATACATCCAGGTCTCGCCTCCGAAAAACCGCTTGGTTTTGGCCCCGGGCGTACCCCAATGCTCAAGAAACCACGCCTGCGTCTTTCCTTTGATCGCGGCAGGGTCAGGTGGAGCCTCCGCATGAGGAGACGTGCCACAGCCGCCCGCGGCCAACGTTCCGAGAAGAAGAACGCAGAAGATCGACGCCTGGGCCCTCATGATGCGGATATCGAACGGCATCTTCACGGAATCCTTCATGAATGCGAGAGGAAAGGCCCGGAAAACTTTGACTCGTGGACTTCCCTGAAACGCCCGGCAAAATCGTAACCCTGGCGCGGCGTCCAGTCAAATGAAGGAATGACCGATGCGGGGTGTCGTGGGCGATTTTCATACCAAGGGACCGGCGATAACCCCCCTGCCCCCCTTATCAGGAGGGTAGAGGCTCTCTTATAACGTCCCCCTGATAAGGGGGATTGAGGGGGTTTCCGATTGTCAAGGTTCGACGGGCTCAATTACAATAGACGCGAGTAGCGCGGTGAAGACAATGGTCGTCACTGTATCATGCAAATTCACGTGACCGGGGAAAAGCGTCAACAACGTGCTGAGGGAGGAAGAACATGCAAATCTATTTGGATACGGGGAACGTCAAGGAAATTGCCGAAGCCGCTAGAATGGGGATCCTGGATGGGGTCACCACCAACCCGTCATTGGTCTCCAAAGAAGGGCGGGACTTCAAGGACCTGATCCTGGAAATTTGTCAACTCGTGGATGGCCCGGTGAGTGCGGAGGTGGTGAGCGTGGAGGCTGATGCCATGGTCAAGGAAGGGTTGGAATTGGCCCGCATTCACCCCAACGTCGTGGTCAAATGCCCGCTGATCCCGGAAGGGCTCGCGGCCACCAAACGTCTGGCCGCCGAAGGCATCCGGGTGAACGTCACGTTGTGTTTTTCACCGACGCAAGCCCTGCTGGCCGCCAAGGCCGGCGCATGGTGCGTGTCGCCCTTCATCGGCCGCTTGGACGACGTCAGCAGCGACGGCATGGAACTTATCCGGCAAATCGTGACCATTTTCCACAATTACGATTATCCGACCCAGGTGCTCGTGGCCAGCGTGAGACATCCGCAGCACGTGGTGGAAGCCGCATTGGTCGGCGGCGATATTTGCACCATGCCGTACGGCGTGTTTCAGCAACTGGCCAAGCATCCGCTCACGGACATCGGGCTCAAGAAATTCCTGGCCGATTGGGAAGCTAGGAACGCGCCGTAAGATTGTCAGGGCAGGCCGTTCACCAACTGCCGCGCGCGTTCGAATACGGCATGAAACATCGGGCGGGTGAGTTTTCCGGTAAAGGTGTTTTGTTGGCTGGGGTGGTACGACCCTAACAAGGTAACGCCCCAGGCCGTGGCATAGCCGGTTCCGTGCCCGAACTTGGGTTTGCCCATGGTACGTCCCGGCGGTCCCGCGGCCGTCAGGTATTCATCAAAGGCGATTTTCCCCAAGGCCACCACCACGGCGATTCGCTTCAACAAACGAAGTTCTTCCAGCACGTAAGGTCGGCATGTTTCAAATTCTTCTTTCGTTGGCTTGTTGCCCGGCGGAGCGCAACGCACGGCCGCGCCCACGTAACAATCCGTCAATTGCAGTCCGTCTTCCCGATGGGTGGACTCGGCTTGATTGGCGAATCCGAATCGATGCAAGGCATCATAGAGCCAGTCTCCGCTTCGGTCGCCGGTGAACACGCGTCCGGTCCGGTTACCCCCATGAGCCGCCGGCGCCAACCCGATGACGTAGAGTCTCGCTCGGGGATCTCCGAACCCGGGAACGGGCCGGCCCCAATACTCCCACTCCTGAAAGCGTTTCACCTTCACGGCGGCGACCTCCCGGCGGTAGGCGGTCAAGCGCGGACAGCGCGTGCAATCGGCGATGGTCTGGTGTAAAACGTTGAGACGGCTCATCGCGGGAATCGTACCATAACGAACGAACCGGCCGACACATGTCTATTCGTATCGATTGCCCCGACAAAAACGCCCGGACGATGCTCAAGCAACTGCTGCTCGCGGGGCTGGATGCCGCCGACCCCGAAACGGCGATCCGGCGCGCCGTCCGGGTCAGGAACAACCGTCTCAGGGTGGGCACGCGGGAGTACAACCTCAGCGGATTTTCGCGCATCGTCTGCATCGGGGCAGGGAAAGCCTCGGGTGCCATGGCGGTGGCGTTGGAACGACAGTTGGGGTCGCGGGTGGAAGGCGGTCTGGTCGTGGTCACCGATGGCCAGGCCGGAAAAACGAAACGGATACACCTGATCGAGGCGCGGCACCCGGTCCCCGATCATCGCAGTGAACAAGCCGCGAGACGGATGGTCCGGCTGCTGGAGTCGTTGTCGGAACGCGACCTGGTCCTGATGGTGCTCTCCGGCGGGGCGTCGAGCCTGTTGGCGGCCCCGGCCGTTGGTCTGACCTTGAAGGAAAAACAACTCACGACCCGGTTGCTGCTCCGAAGCGGAGCCACCGTCCAGGAAATCAACACGGTGCGCAAGCACCTCTCCGGGATCAAGGGCGGTCGACTGGCGAATGCCACGTCGGCCACGGTCATTTCGCTTATCCTGTCGGACGTGCCGGGCGATGATCCGGCCACGATCGGGTCGGGTCCCATGGCCCCGGATCCCTCAACGTTTACCGATGCGAAGCGAGTGCTCGATGCGTACGGCATCCGGAACCGGATTCCCTTGGCTGTTCGACGACACGTGGACCACGGAATCCGGGGACGCATACCCGACACGCCCAAACCGGGTGAGGCCCTGTTTTCCCGGATCCAACATCACGTGATCGGTAACAACCGCGCTGTCATCGAACGGATGGCCAAACGAGCCAGGGCGTTGGGGCTCCGTCCCCTGATCCTGACTACGACCTTGTCCGGGGAAGCGCGTGATATGGGAAAGCTCTTCGGAAATCTCGCCGGAGAAATGCGCGGTTCAGGCAATCCCGTCAAGCCGCCGGCGTGTTTGCTGGCAGGCGGGGAACTCACCGTGACCGTGAAAGGGAAGGGGATCGGGGGGCGCGCCCAGGAATTTGCCTTGGCGGCCGCTCCTTCGATCGACGGATTGTCTCGGGTGTTCGTGGCGGGGTTCGGCACCGACGGGATTGATGGGCCGACGACCGCGGCAGGGGCCATCGTGGATGGGAGAACCATCAGCCGGGCCAAGCAGAAGGGGGTCAGCTTCGAAGCGGCGCTTCGGGCGAATGACAGCTACCGTTTTTTTCACCGGGTGGGCGGGCACGTCGTGACCGGACCGACCGGGACGAACGTAAACGACGTCTATATGATTCTGGCTTTGTAACCAACGCTTGACCGAAAGGATGGGGAATGTACGAAGCGCAAAAAATGGTTCGGGAGTTTCACAGGGAGTTCGATATCCACGTCGCGGAAAGCCCCGGCGTGCCGGATCCGAAGACCATGGTCCTGCGCGAGCGGCTCATTCAGGAAGAGTTTGACGAATTGAAGGAAGCCTTGAAAGCGGAAAACCTTCCCGCTATTGCGAAAGAACTCGCTGATCTGCTCTACGTCGTGTACGGCACGGCCATCTCCTATGGGATCGACATGGCGCCGGTATTCCGGGAAGTCCAGCGTTCCAACATGAGCAAGGTGGGCGGGTATAAACGGGAGGACGGCAAGTGGGTCAAACCGCCCACCTATTCCCCGGCCAGGATCGAACCTATTCTCGAAAGCCAGCAAAGGCGGTCAGCCTCGCGCCGGGCGAAAAATCGTCCCTAATCCATCATGAGGAATGCGGGTCTTACCCCGGCTTCAAGGCTGGTGGCTGCTCTCGTGAGCCAGCAAGGTTTCCTTGATGGAAAGCCCGCCGCCGTAACCCACGAGTTTCCCGTTGCTGCCGATGACGCGATGGCAGGGGACGATGATCGAAATGGGGTTCTGCCCGTTTGCCGCGCCCACCGCGCGGCTGGCCGCGGGCTTGCCGACAGTTTTCGCAATCTGCCCGTATGATCGCGTTTGTCCATACGGGATGGCCTGAAGGGCCTGCCAGACCCGTTGCTGAAACGGCGTGCCCTGCGGGGCCAGTGTGATCGTGAACGTTTTGCGTTTTCCGGAAAAATATTCTTCGAGTTGCCGGATCGGTCGTTGAAACGGTTTTTCGGCGTAGATCCACCGGGGGTCCGGCTCGGTCGGATGCCGGCCGTCCTGAAACGAGAGATGTGTCAACGCGCGAGCGTTTCCTGCCAGAAGAATCCGGCCCACGGGACTCCGGACGATACAATAGGAAACGGCATCGCGTCGAACGCGAGTTTTGGCGGGGAGAGCGTTGTGACGAGAGATGGCTGAAGGCATGTTCACGACCGTATGGACGAATGAAATTGTAGCATAGCCACGTCAACTCACGGAACCTCTGATTTATGGTGATAGCGGGATGCAGGGCAAGGCGTCCCGCAGCGAAACCCGAGGCTTATCAGAGAGATAGGTGAGGGTTGAGCGAGGACACAACGCAGCCATGCACCCGATAGTGCACTAAATCAGAGGTTCTTTACCAAATTGCCGACCGGGGAATAGTGGGGGTTCTTCCCGCGCTTGCATAAACCGCAGGGATATGAAACCGTCGGTTTTTTGCGGACGCAGGGGATTTGGAGAAGAAAAGTGATACCGGGCAATCCGTTTACATTGAATCGGGTTCTGATGTTGGCAAGCCTCGCCATCGTTGGGATCACGTTGACGGGATTCGCGTCCAATGACCCTCCGATGATGAACGCTGATGGGGCGTGGGAAGCGCGTGCTCTGTTGACGGTCGGAGACCGTCTCCCATCCAGGGCCCCACGTTTCACGGATCAAGGGTATCAACCCGCGGGTGCGCCGGACGGCCTCGGAGCCTATCAATTGGATCAAGAGACCATCCGGGTGCTGGTGAATCATGAATTGGACGGCAAGGCCGGGAATCCGTACCGGCTCGACAACGGCACGAAATTGACAGGGGCGCGAATCAGCTTTCTGGATATCGACCGCCGGACTTCGCGGATTCTCGACAGCGGCATTGCGTATGGAACCATTCGCGACCGGCAAGGCCGGATCGTCGAAACGGGATTTCAAATCAATGAAGTCGCGCAGACCGGCCAAGGTCTGTCCCGCCTGTGTTCGAGCCAATTGATCGAAAAGGACACGTTCAATTTTGTCGATACCATCTACCTGACCCAGGAAGAACTCTCGGACCCCCTGGGCCATCCGTATGGGGGAACGGTCTGGGCCTTGGACGTGGAACGCCAAACCTTGCACGCGGTGCCGGCGATGGGGCGCATGGCCGGAGAAAATACCACGCCCTTGTCCGGCCCGCGGGATGCGGTGGCCCTTCTGATCGGAGACGACACGATCCCGCAAACCGTTGAGGCAGAGGACGCCGGACGGGACGCCGGCCTCCACACGTCTCCCGGCCACGTCGTCACGGCGCCCCTCTGGTTGTACGTGGGCCAGAAAAATGCTCCGGTGGTCGAACAGGCACTTCCGCTCGGCATTGATCCGGGAGACGCGTCGTTTCTGAACCGGAACGGATTACTCGCGGGGCAACTGTATTACTTCGTGGCGGACCACGGCGTACGGACGGTAGCGCAATTCAATGGGACAGGGTCCACGCTCACCGGCGTCTGGAAAGAAATTGACGTGTGGGACGGAACGAAGGCCGGGAAAAAAGGGTATGACCCAATGGGCTATAAAACGGGCTTGACGCTACGCCTGGAGGCAAAGGCCGGCGGCGCCTTTCAATTTTCCCGGCCGGAAGACGTGAGTACGCATCCTGTTATCGGCACCAGGGCAGTCCTGGCCTCGACCGGACGGGATACGGTGTTTCCCGATCATGATGCGTGGGGAACGATCTACCGGATAGACGTCGACTTCGAGGCGATGAAGACCACACTCAAAATCCTGTACGACGGGGATGATGCCGGTGGCGCCCGGTTTTCACACCCGGACGCGGGAATCCGCAGCCCTGACAACCTTGAATGGGCGGATGATGGATGGATCTACATCCAGGAAGACAAGGCGAAACAACAGGACCCGCTGTTCGGAAGTCATTCCGGCGAGGAGGCATCACTCTGGCGTCTGGACCCGCTCACGGGCGAGGTGCAACGCATTGCCCGGATCGATCGATCCGTGGTGTTGCCCAAAGGCAGTACCGATGAGGAGCCCGGTGTCATCGGAGCCTGGGAATCGTCCGGGATTCTCGACGTCACTTCTCTTTTCGAAACCCGCGTTGGAGAACGGATGCTGCTGGCCACGGTCCAGGCGCACACGATACGCGACGGCCTGATCGCAAAGCACAACTTGGTCGAAGGCGGCCAACTCATCCTGCTCAGGCAGCCGCCTGCAGCAGTCCCCGAACGGGAAGGCAAGTGAACGAGCGGGACGCGCCATCGGCCGGGTCTTTCTTCCGGAACGTCCGGCAATGCCTTGGGGTTGCGACGGTTCTGCTTGGCTGCGGTGTCGCGGGTTTGGCGGGCGCGGCTCAAGAAAATACCAATCCGCCGCCGGAGTTGGAGCCGCATCTGGCGGCCATCGCCGGGTTGGCACAACCGTCTCCGATCGTGACGATCCCCGATGGGTGGTTTTTCATGGGGACCGTGCGCAAAGACGATGACCCGTTCGGGTTGGAAACGCAGTATGACGACACGGAGTTTCCGCAACGACGGATCTGGCTGGACGCATATGCACTCGATCGCGATGAAGTGAGCATGGGTGAGTACCTGGCGTTTTTACACCGGCACGAACTGCCGGTTCCGCGCAAACTGCGCCACCTGATCTGGCATCTGATCGACGTACACGTTCTCCCGGATTACGTGATGGCGCGGTGGCCGGCCTTGTACGTGTCGTGGGACGAAGCGGATCAATTTTGTCGCGCGCACGGCAAACGCTTGCCCACCGAGGCGGAATGGGAAAAAGCCGCGCGGGGGACCGACGGCCGGGTGTTTCCCTGGGGCGCCGATCCTCCCACCGCGGACGTGGCCGTGTTCGGCTTGTATCACGTACACCAGATCCCGTTGGTCGCGGCCGTGGACAGTTTCCCGGAGGGGCAGAGCCCGTACGGGCTGCATCACATGGCCGGAAACGTGCGGGAATGGGTGCGCGATTGGTTTGGTCCGGACACGTATCCCCTGATGCCCGAACGGAATCCGCAGGGGGCCGAAGTCGGGCGGTATAAAAGCGTGCGCGGCGGATCGTGGCGAAGCCGGCCGCAACTCCTGCGAACGGCCACGCGCAACGGCGCCACGCCGGCCACGCGTTCGCCGAACATCGGGTTCCGGTGCGCCCGGACCTTATCGAATCCGGACGATGAGGTTATCGATGAAGCGCACCCCTCCGACCCGGATCGCGCCGAGTAGGACGACGGTTCCCCGCAGACGGGTCAGCGGTTCGAGCGAGCGGGCGTCACAACAGCGCAGGTAGTCGATGGCGAGCCCATGCCCCGCGTCAAGGACCTTCACCATTTTCTTTTCGACCAGGTCAGCGCGCCGCGTCCCTCCAGCGATTGCTTGCTTCCCGGCAGCCAGGGCCTGGTAGAGGGCCAGGGCTCGTTGGCGTTGCGTGTTCGTCACGTAGCGATTTCGTGAACTCAGGGCGAACCCGTCCGCGTCGCGAACGGTCGGGCACAAGGTGATCCGTAAGTCGAGGTCAAGGTCCTTCACCAATTGCCTGATCACGCAATATTGTTGGTAGTCTTTTTGTCCCAAGAATGCTCGATCCGGACGGACGAGGTTCAACAGTTTGGTCACGACCGTGGTCACACCCTGAAAATGCGTGGGCCGGTGTTCTCCCTCCCATCGTTGGGACAGCGCCCCGACCGCAACGGTCGTTTGGAAATCATGGGGGTACAGGGTTTCCGCTTTCGGAAGAAAGACGAGATCGACGTTTTCCTCGCGACAGCATGCGAGATCCCGCGACAGGTCCCTGGGATAGCGACGGTAATCTTCGGCCGGGCCGAACTGGAGCGGGTTGACGAAAATGCTGACCACGACCGTGCCGCACGTTCGACGGGCGTGTCGGATCAACGCCCGGTGCCCGCCGTGCAACGCCCCCATGGTCGGCACCAGCCCGATTGAGCCTCGGAGTGGATCGTGCCGGCGCTGCCAGGTTCGCAGGGCCTGAGTCGTTCGGATGATGCGCATTTAGTCAGCCGGAGGCAGGGCGCATGATGGCCGCATGGTGAACCGTGAACCGGGAACGATGTCGAGCCTTTGCACGCGGCTGGTGTCCGTCAGCCGGTCGAGCAGGGCTTGCATCGTTTGTTTGTATTGAGGATGGACCCAGTCCGGATCGAGTTCGGCCATCGGCGCCAGGACGAACCGCCGTTCATGGAGACGGGGATGCGGAACGGTAAGTTGCGGGGAGTCGATGATCCGTTGTCCATAGAACAGAATGTCCAAATCCATGGGCCGGGAAACGTTTTTCAACTCGGGGTCGCGCCCGAGGCCCCGCTCGGTTTCCCGGCAAATAGCCAACAAGTGTTCCGGCTGGAGTTGCGTCTCGAGACGAATGACCCCGTTATAGAACCACGTGGCGTCGTGCCCGTGAGCCATGTCGATGGGTTCGGTCTCATAATACGACGAGACGCCGGTCAACGTGGACTGTGGCAACAGCCCCATCAAGGCCACGGCCCGGTCACAAAAATCCTGCCGGTCTCCCTGGTTCGATCCGAACGCGATAAAGGCGGTTTCGACGCTCATCCCTTCACCGTATTGATACGAAAAGAACCCTCTAGAACCCTCTCCCCACCGTGGGAGAGGGCAGGGTGAGGGGGACAGGGGAGGTAGACTGCCTTTGTAGGGCGGCAATTACCACCCGATTTGTTTGAGCCGGTCCACGGCTTCGGCCAATCGCTCCTTGGTCGTGGTGAGGGCCATGCGAATGTAGCCTTCACCCGGAGCCCCGAACCCGTTTCCCGGCGTGGTCACGATCCCGGCTTTTTCCAACAGGTGCGCCGTGAAGGATGCGGACGTATAACCCTTGGGGACTTCGATCCAGACGTAGAACGTAGCCGAGGGCGTGTCAAATTCGAGTCCGAGGTTTCGCAACCCCGCGACCAACACGTCCCGGCGTTCCTGGTAAATGTCTCGGAGTCCGGCGGTGAGCCGGTCGTCGGACTCCAAGGCCGTGATCCCGGCTTCCTGCACGGCCTGAAATTGTCCCGAGTCCATGTTGCTCTTGATCTGGCTCAACCCCGCAATCACTTCGGCGCGGCCCACGGCAAACCCGATCCGCCAGCCCGTCATGTTGAAGGTCTTGGACAACGAATGAAACTCGATGCCCACGTCCATGGCGCCCTCCGCTTCCAGAAAGCTGGACGGGCGAAGGCCGTCGTAGAAAATTTCGGAATACGCCGCGTCGTGGCACACGATCACGTGATGCTCCTTCGCGAACGCAATCACGCGACTGAAAAACGCCGTGTCCGCGATGACCGACGTGGGATTGTTCGGCGAATTCAAGAACATCAGTTTCGCTTTTCGGGCCACGTCCGGGGAAATCGCGTTCAGGTCCGGCAGGAACCCGTTCTCTTTCAACAGGGGCATTTCATGGGCCATGCCGCCGGCAAAGCTGGCGGAAACCGGATACACGGGATACCCGGGGCTCGGGACCAGCACGACGTCGCCCGGGTCGATAAAAGCCATGGGCACGTGGCCGATGCCCTCCTTTGACCCGATCAGGGTGACCACCTCGGACTTGGGGTCCAGGGTCACGTTGAACCGTCGCTGGTACCAGCCGGCGACCGCGGTGCGAAACGACAACATCCCGCTCGACGAAGGATATTGATGATGCTGCGGATCGGTCACCGCCTGTTGCATGCGCTCCAGAATGGGAGCGGGCGTAGGCAGGTCGGGGTCGCCGATGCCCAAATTGATGATATCGACCCCGCGAGCAATGGCCTGCTGCTTCATCTCGTCAATGGCCGCAAACAGATACGGGGGTAAGGTCCTGATGCGTTCAGCATACGTGATGGGAACACCACTCATTCCTGCCACTCCTTTTTCAACAATCGAACATGTTCAGGGTTGCGTTTCCAACAACACGGAGGAGTCACGTTACTGTACCGGCACGGTGCTTATCAAGGAACGCTTCGCGAGGGTCGAGTTGCCGATGACGCGGCGACGCATGCGCCGGCCGGCTAAACCAGGGCCAATTCCAGTTTATGTTTTCTTTGAACCCAGTCCGGCAGGCAGCGGTCCAGCAGTTTGTAAAAATCGGAATCGTGCTGCCGGTGTGAAAGATGGCAAAGTTCATGGATCACGACGTATTCAATGCATTCTTTCGGGGCTTTGATCAGGTCCAGATTGAGCGTCAACCGGCCGTTTGTTGACAGGCTTCCCCATCGCGCCTTCATTTTTCGTATCTTCAGGCCCGGCCTGGCAACGGCATTGTTTTTGAACTTTTCCCAACACAGGTGAAAGACGTCCTGAAAGCAGGTCGAGGCTTTTTTGAAATACCACGCTTCAAGCAGCTTTTGAACATGGTCCGGAGAAAGAGTTGGAGCCTGAATATGGAAATATCCGCTCTTGAGCAAAACCTGCGAGGTTTGGGATTTCCTGATTTTCAGCCGGTATTTTCGTCCAAGATAAAGATGGGATTCTCCACTCACGTGGCGGCGTGGCGGGGTTTTCGGCTCAAACTGCTCAAAGTACAATATCTGACGACGAATCCATCCGGCGCGCCTTTGTACCCTGCGGACAACGTCCTGCAAATCGCTTCCAAGCGGAGCTTTCACCACAACGGATTTGTCCGGGTGGACGGCAATCTCCATGGTTTTTCTCTTACAGTGCAGGAGGTCAAAAGCAATCGTCTCCCGTCCATACGCGATGGACTCCGCCATCCGGCTCATCCGTACATCCTGTTGCGGGCAATCCTCATGCTCCGCTCGATAATCTCATCCAGTTGTTCGTTGCCGAGATCAATGCCTCTTTTGGCTTTCACTTCGTCGTACAGGTAGTCCTCGATGTCGTTAATGGCGCTGTTTCGCGCATCCGGGTCATCCCAGAAATGCACTTTGCCGTGGCGTTGCAGAATGTCGTGGATGGCAAGAGCCGTATCCGCCGAGTGTGCATCACACGTATCGGCCGCGCAGGTTTCAAAAACAGGTTGAATGACACCGAAAAACGCGGCGGCGTCCCTGTTGAACCTCAGTTTCTCGGGCACGTCCTCATTGCCCCGGCTGTCGAAGTCTTTTTTCAGCCTGGAAACCTTATCCAGGTATTCCAGGCCGGAGATCCGCTCTGCCCTGAACTCGTCAATGACCCGTTGGATCAGGTTTGAAAATTTTTGGTAAAAAGCCGGGTCTTCCTCCATTTTTTCGCTGATGGTGCGCTTCATCAAATGGGCGATGCTGTCGGCCCGTGAGGCTTCGGTTTTGCTCCCGTACTCGACCTCCGGGTCGCTTTCGCCCGTGGGAAGACCGTGAAACACGTCCTCCGGCGCGTTGATTTGCGTAACCCTGTCGGCCTGAATATGGGTATCCAGGAGCTTTTTGATTTTCGGCTCGTGTTCCCTGTAATCAACGGTATCGGCATAGCGCAGTTTCACCGACCGCCTCAGTTTTTCAAGCCGTTTCAAATCTTCCCGGTACTGCCGCAGGATTGTCTCGTCCGTGTCCGTTAAAAACTTGTGGGAGGAAAGGGCAATACCAAGGGACTTGGCATATTCCGCAAGCAGCCGGTAAAAGTCGCCTCTCCGTTCATCATCGCCCAAAAGCCGCTCATACTCTTCCTCATCGGCCTGGTTCTTGACCTCCCTGAACACGTCCCAAAGATGGGAATGCTTCTGCGGCAGTTTGTCGATCTGCTCATTGACGGAAACCAGCGTTTCTTCCAGATCCTTCTCGGCAAACCCTTCCAGCGCGTCATACATCGTCAAAGCCGTGTTCAGTTCCCCGAGGATGCCTTCGTAGTCCACGATGTAACCGAAGTCCTTGCCTTCATGCAGCCGGTTGACGCGTGCAATGGCCTGGAGCAGCATGTGCTCGCGCAGTTTTCTGCAGAGATAGAGAACGCTGTTGACCGGCGCGTCGAATCCGGTCAGCAGTTTGTCCACCACGATCAAGATTTCGGGCTCTTCCGCGTGTTTGAAACTCTCGATAAGAGTTTCCGAGTATTGGGTATCCGAGCCGAAGCGGTCCATCATCCTGTCCCAGAAAATCCGAACGTCGGAATTCGGCGCTTCGCCAACCTCTTCAAAGCCCTCTCGCATGTCGGGTGGGGAGATCACCACTTCAGAGGAAACGGCGTCGATTTCCTTCATAAACTGGTGATACTGAATGGCCGTGGCTTTATCCGGCGCAACCAGTTGGCCCTTGAAACCCGTGCCCTGCCAGTTCGCGCGATAATGTTCGCTGATGTCGAAGGTGCGCATATAGACGACCTGTTTCGCCTTGTTGAGGGTATTGGCGCGGGAATACTTTTTCTTCAAATCGGCTTTCTGTTTTTCACTGAGATCGGCGGTGTATCGTTCAAACCACAAGTCAACGGCGGCTTTGTTCTGCTCCATTTCCACGTGACGCCCTTCGTAAAGCAGCGGCACAATCGCCTTGTCATCCAGGGCTTGCCGGACGGAATAGGAGGGCTCGATCAAGCCCCCGAATTTGACGAAGTTGTTTCTCTGCTCATTCGTGAGCGGGGTGCCCGTAAACCCGAGGTAGCAGGCCTTTGACAGCATCTGCCGCATTCGCGCCGATAGGTTACCGAACTGGGTGCGGTGGCTTTCATCGACCAGCACGAAAACGTTAGGGTCGTCGTCACTCATCCCACCAGCATTCAACGCCTTGTCGAATTTATGCACGAGGGTCGTCACCACGGGCGTGTTCGACCTGATCAGTTCGAGAAGTTCGCGTCCGGTTGCCGCCCGCTTCGGCTCGATCCCGCACTGCCTGAAAACTTTTGTAATCTGCCGGTCCAGGTCTTTCCTGTCCGTTGCCATGATGAGGCGCGGGTTGGTGATCTCCCTATCCATAGCCAGAAGGCGCGCAAGCCAGACCATGGTCAGGGATTTTCCCGAACCCTGCGTATGCCAGATCATGCCGCCTTTTCGCCGTCCCTCATTGTCGAACGCCTTGACGCGTTGCAAAGCCGAGCGCACCACAAAAAACTGTTGGTAGCGCGCAATTTTCTTTTTGCCCGCGTCAAAAAGCGTGAACAGGCGGGAGAGTTCCATCAGCCTTTCCGGGCGGCAAAGGCTGTAGATGGCCCGGTCCTGCTCCGTGATCTGCCGGTCTCCCAATTCGTCGAAATATCGGCGGGCGGAAGCGAAGTCGCCGGAGAACAGGGCGTTTTTCGTTTCTTCTGTAAGCGGCGCGTTGACAACCTGCTCCACGTCCTGATCGCTGTCCTCTTTTTCCCTCCAGAGACTCCAGAATTTCTGTTCCGCTCCAACCGTGGCGTATCGGGCGTCGTTTTTGTTGATCGACAGCAACAATTGGGCATAGATGAAAAGCCGGGGAATATATTCCTCGGTCTGGTTGCGGATGGTCTGGGAGATGGCCGTTTCCACTTTTTCGCCCGGAGATTTGCATTCAATCACCACAAACGGAATGCCGTTCACGAACAGGACGATATCCGGGCGAGCGGTTTCGGTACTGCGCGTTCTTTCAACGGGAAATTCCGCGGTCACGTGAAACGCGTTGTTGGTCGGAGTCTTCCAGTCAACGTAGTTCAAGGTGAAACTCTTGGTGTCGCCCTCGATGGACTGCTCCATCGCGGTGCCGAGAGTCAACAGATCGTAGACCGTCTCATTGGTTTTCAGCAGTCCGGCATATTGGACGTTCTTGATTTTCTGGATGGCGGACTGAACGTTCTCTTCGCTGAACCGGTACTCGCGGCCTTTGTAATTGATGCGATTGATCTTCTTGATCTGCCGGCGCAGGATGTTTTCCAGCAAAACGTCGCCGAATTTCTTTCGCCTTGCCGTAAAAACCTGTTCCGGCGTCAGGTACTCGTAGCCGAGATTGACCAGTTCTTGGAGAGCGGGGATTTGAGACAGGTATTTTTCGCTGAATTGAAAGCCGCGCATTTTTCTATCCGGTATTCAACAGACGTCGAAAGATTGTGTTCAATATACCGGCATCGGCAAAATGGTCGAGAACGGTATGCCCCGCCACCTCGCAAGCGGTTTTGCCTTTGAATAACGGATGTGAAGTCATCCTGTTTTATAGCAAAACATAGCAGGTCAGGCTTGGAAGATGGTTTTTGCTATGAATTGCTATGATTCTGCTATGTTTGCGATGAATGTGCTATGCATTGCTATGTTATTGCTATACATTGCTATGTTTGCTATGAAATTGCTATGTTTTTGCTATGGTATCGCTATGGTTTTGCCTACGCTTGTTTGCTTTTGCTGTATAACAACAAAGATACCTCCACGATGACAAGAGCCCAAGGGGCTCTCTCTGGCAACAGAGTAGTTGGGGAGGTCGTTTCTATCCCTGCCATTAGTCGTACCTTCTTTTTCCATCATATCGGGCGCCTCCCGCTGGCTCCCTGAGCCGAGGGAGACCATTTTCCCAGCATCGGCAAAATGGTCGAGTACTGTATGCCCCGCCACCTCGCAGGCGGTTTTTGCTTTGGAAACAACGGACTTGAAATTATCCCATTTCCCATACCCAAGCAGGTGTTGAAGGTCGCGGGCAAGCCAGAACTCAACGCCATTTTCCGTTTGCCTGGCGTAGGACTCAAAGTCGTTGGTGAGGGATTGGATGATTTCGGTTTTCATGGTGGGAGGGGATCATATTGTTCTCCGAGACCTAACTAAATACTCTCGCAGATAGTAGGCTCGTGGAGAAGCGGTCTCAACAATGGCATTAAGCAGGACAAAACAAGATTCATGCATATTTTTTAGCAGTGGCCCGGTTTGCTCAAGTTGGAGAAAACGCTGAATGGATCTCTCTAGGTAGAACGAGGTATTCACCCCCGAAAATAAACGGGTGCCTCCCTTTTCTCTCTGATGTTTTGAAAGAAGGTGTATACCCGATTCAAAAAAGATGGAAGGAAAATAGAACATGAGCTTTGCCATCGCTTCAAAAACATCTGGATTTTTTCCAGCCTTATCCACAAACTGAAGTATCATATCTTTACCGTAAGCGATCGTTTGTTTTTCAAGATCGATCTTCTGCCATTCAATATCAGCATCCAACATGCCACGAATTAATATTTTCCTATCATCTTGTATTCTGTAGTCGGAGTCATATTGTCCGATTTCAATGGCTATCTCTTGGGCCTTCTGCGATAATGCTTTCCATAGTTGCCAGTAGATTTCTTCCTGACTTCTTTTTTCAGCTTCCCCCGCAACATATAAAATAAGAAGGCGCATAAAACTTGGTGCAGCGTCGCATCCCGATCTCAATTGTTCGATATAGTCTTCAAAACCAGATTGGTGTAAATGAAACAGATACTTTGCAAATCGTTGGGTGAAATGTAATCGGATGTTGTGATCGATTTGCAATTCATTATCTTGATCGGAATAACGTTTGCGTTTGTCTTGCCCAATCTCAAAGAAAAGGGACAGCATTTGAGACAACAATTTTATATGTTCAGGTTTTGTCGAACCGTCGGGAATCATTAGGGAGGGTGTTAAAATATGCCACGAACTATGGGTCTGAAGAGTGATTTTGCCTAAGTCACTTGAAAGCTCACCTCGGGTGAATTGGTCACGAAATTCATCCTTCTTTACTTGTAATTTGGTTCTGGAATCCCTTTTAACGTCGAAATGTACTCGCCTCATTTCGAGCTGACTGTTTTTTTCAAAACGTGCATACGCAATTGTTCCAATGATGCAGTTCTGGGCGAACTCGGGGTCTCTTTTCCAAAGATGCTCCCGAATACCATCTGCTGCCCCGTTTCGGACTTGCTCGTTCGCATGGGTCAGCGCAGTAACGATTACTCGTTTAACATCCAGTTTCTTGTCATCTTCGGAAACAAAGTCCAACAAAATAGGGAGAATGGTCGCACCTGCTACCGCACCATTATGATCTGTAACGTCTCCAATCGCTTCCAAGTTATCTGTATCTGCATTAGTGGTAACCGTTTGCATAACCAAATCAGCACACCACGAAGCGTCTTCTTCGGTTAATTTCTCCGAATGATCTCGTATAAATACCGCGGCTGCAGTGACGAAACTGCCGGGGGACAACATTGTTGCTAAATCACTTGCCTTGTCAGCCTTGATTTTTTCAAAAAGCTCCTTGGCTTCGGCAAGTGCCTTATCCCATGTTTCGTAATAATCTTTTTCAAGAGGTTCCCCTTCAAAGGTTTTCTTTGCCCACACATATAGTGCCGTGTAGCGATTAGTACTCTGCGTCTCTTCTTGGGTTTGCTGCTGAATCTCTTTCAAATCAGGCTCTAAATGTCTGGGTTCAAATATAATTCTGTTATTCTCTCTATCTTCGATTGGTTCCCAGTCACGACTATCAATCCTATGCAATAGAAAGCGTGCCCTTTCATGATTAGGTGCAGACAAGCGGAGTTTATCTATCGCAGCGAGTACATCATCCCGGTATTCAGAAAACTGAAGACGCACAGCCAGGGTCTCTAAATGTTCTCTTCTCCAAGGGCGTAAAGCGGCAGTACGTCGTTCTTCCGCATACAGATCGGAAAGAATGTCTCGTTGTAATCCATGCCAATTGATCTCATTGTCACTGCGTTCATGAACTGTTCTTTCCATGTCTAAAAAATATAGATTCATGCTTCTCAGGAGTGGCAATATGGCTTTTCCAACTTTTTCAGGAAAACCTGAGGCGACGGAGGCCAATACAGCGGTTGGCATAACAGAGTTGCTATTTCGTAAAATATGATCGAATAGCCATTTTATTATTTCCTGATCGGAATTTTCCGAATCCTCTATATAAGTGATAAGCCAATTTTCAAGTGCCATGAGCGCACATTGCAATAAATACGGAACTACAGAATGCCCACGATATGCGAGCCACAAACGTCCAGAACAATACTGATTAACAGATGATCCATCATTAAGTTGTATCTCTACTTGTTCAATTATGGGTTCGGAGTATCTGCGTCTGGTTCTCCGAGCGTTAAAATCTCGCGGACCATCCAAATCTGAATGCGCATATTTGTCGGCAGCCTTATTGAGGGTCTTGATGATGAAATCGAGGCCTTTTCTAGGATGGTAGTTCAGCAAATATCGGAAAGGGCCTTTCGCTCCACTAGCAGGGAAAAACTCATTTCTATGTTCGTGAAGCCCAAAATATCCAGATAATAAGGATAGGCTAGACAGATACTCTTCATGCTCAGGCGTTTCCTGAATAAACCATTCAAAAAGGGCAAGCCTAATAAGTAAGTCTGGATTGTGCTTGCAAAGGAAAGCGGAATGGAGAGTCGAAAAAATCATTTCACAAAATTTGTCAACATAACGAGGCCTGTCTCGATTTCTTTCAATATTGGCAATAAAAACGTCGGTTTCTAAAAGTCCAACAAACTCATCTGGGATGGCTTGGTAAGTTTTAATTATGGTGCCAAGCAGCTTCTCTTGGTTTTGGCCATCTCTGTATGACTCTTTAAGACCATCTAGGAGATGAAGAGACAATAGCCCCGCTTCGCGGGATGGATCTAGCTGCTCGTCGTCAATGTGGAGCAAATATGCCCAATCATTTAGTAGCGCTGTTACATGTGGCGTTAAAGCTTTCGACAGAAGCTTGTTGTTCTTCAGCAGAAAATAAATGAGAGCTTTCCAGCCTTGACCATAGGGTCTGAGAAACAGGGTATCAGCGAATTTCTTTTCGCTACTGTTTGTCGCTAGAATCAATTTTTGATCTGGTGTTTGACATGATATACGGAGAACAAAACAAAATCGCTTAAGAAGTTCTCCGTCATTTAAGAAGAGCTGATCCTTCAATGACTCCAGAAACTCGGCCGGATTATCGCCTTGAAGTACCGCCGTGATCGTTTCATCTTGCCAATATCTTTGAATGCCTTGGTCATTTAGGATTGAAGGCACGATGTCATTAACATTCTCGCCATACCTTAGTTTTTGATGAAGCCATAAACGGAAAGCCCTGCTAATTGCAGGTTCAGGACCTATTTCAGCAAGAAAGTCAGTTAAATTAGGCGAATGTTTACGATAGGCATCCTCAATGAACTGTTCGAGTGCCCAATCTTCCAGTACATCATGCGCGGGTATAACCAGACTTTTCTTTAAGTCGCGTCGAACCAAATTATCTTCTTCGAGCCTCAGTACTGCGTCGCCATCAAACCCACTTTCAGGAACTCCGTAGGTCATTTGCTTGGCGCGTTTTACGGTGATACTGATAAAAGTTTCTTTCCGCTTAAGCGGCATTCCGCTTGTTCGCTCATGCTCTTTTGCAATAACATCTCTCCAGACTGCCGCACGAAATTCCTTTTCACCATCTTGAGGGGAAAACGTCGTTCCAGTTTCGAGAGCTCTATATGCTAAATCTGCAAAGAACGGACTTTTGAGTAATGGCTTCAAGGCTGGGTTGTGGGCGAATTTTTCTAGGGGTTCAAGTTGTTCGCACAGACTCTGAACTTGCACGTCGCTGAATCCGTCCATCATAAGTGTTTTAAAGCTAACTTCCGAAGGTTGAAGAAAGTTGAAAGTTATTTGTTGGTATGCGTAGTCACGACAACTCGCTATGACAGACCAGCCATGATGCTTATTAAGCAGTTGGAGTAAATCTGTAAATGCCGATGTATTGCTTAGTTCGAGAAGTTTTTCTAGCGACTCAATAATCAGATATTTCTTCGGCATCAAGGCAAAACCCGCCTCTAAATCACTGAGTGAACCTTGTAGATTCATAGCTGAAAATACTTTGTCGAGATGAGATTCATCTAAGTCTTCAGTGCGCAGGCAAAATATGGGGGCTTGGCTGCTTACAATGTCTGAAAAGACTCGTATTAGGCTAGACTTTCTAGCCCCTCGTTCACCAGAAACAAGAACAAAATCAGAAGATTCGGTTAGATCAAACAATTGAGCAATGGATTCTGACTGATCAACGTGAACATCACCAATCGTGGTTTTTATGCCATGTAGAATGTAATCCCCATGCTCCTTAAGCTTGTTGACGTCCGATGACCAGATAGAAGAAGCATTTGGACGAAATGCAGCACGTATTTTTTCTGGCAGAGTTTCTAATGTAATCGTCCCGGCATTCTGATTTGCTGTCTGCACAGCATCAACTACACTCGTCCATAAAAGCGACGCAGGTTCTTTTGAGCTACGAGAAATTAGCGAGTGGAGTAAGGAAAGTATACTTCCGGACTCGGCATCCAAATCGTAGCCGATGAGATGAAAAACTTTCAGGAATTTCCACAACTGGTTGTCGGTAACATCAATGCCGGTGTTTGCAGTCTTTAAGTGCGTTTTGAAGGCTTCCAGTTTCTCTTTTTTGGCTTCGCTACTAAAACGTTTCGAATTAATTTTGGTTAAAAAGTCCTTTTCATTTTCAGAGTGTCTGGCCCATTCAAGAATAGGACGTACATGGTTAATGTCAGTTGCACTCAGAGGGCCTGTGATGAGCGCGATTACATCTGTGCCAGGATCAAAATTTTCACCGTTAAAATCACGCCAAGCACCATCAATCATCTCGGCAAATTGTTTATTTCCTGTCGTGATGCCAATGCCGTGTTTTATTTGAGCGAGCAACCTCGCTTCTTTTTCGGTTTGCAATTGTTTTGAAAAGACAATGAAATCATCCGTGTTAAAGCCAGCGTAACGCCCCTGTAATTTGAGCTTTATGATTGGATAAGGTGGTAAGCAAGGGGCTACACAGCCCGATAGCATAAGCACAGTGAAAGCCGCTTGAACCCGTGTTTCAAAGTTTGAACCACCGCTGCCAGTAGAAAAAGGGTTGCTTTGTTGTTTGTTATCAGCCATAGAAGAAACTTCCGATAATATTCACACATTATTTCCAGGTGTAACTCGCCACTTTCCCATCAGCAGTTTCTGCATAATCTCCCGTTTTTGTCTGCGGTATAGATAGGTGAGTTGTTCGAGCAATGCTATATCTTTCTTGGCAGCATCAAGGATATTCGCAATTCGTTTTTGTTCAGCGAGCGAGGAAAGTTGTATTTTTACCTTATGCACGTCATTTCTATTCAATCCAGGGACGCCTGATTGCAGACCCATTTTGTTTAGGTTTGATCCCAGCAATAAGTAGTATAAAAAGAGCAAAGATATCTGCTGTTCTTGTACTTTGATGTAGAAAGTCGTATCAATTGGGAATCCATCCACAATAGAGTACTGCACCATCCCGGCGGAGCCTTTTCTTCCTACAATAATAAAAGGGCCTTCGATTAAGTATTTGTCGTGATAGCCAACTATTCCATTTGAGCCAAATACTGGATATTTCCCAGCTTTTCTATCTTGTTCTTTAAGTGGCTTGCCATACTCCAAAGTACAAACCTCTCCCAACTTTACCTTCTGCTGTTTCGGGTTGTTCTTTTGGTCACTGATAAGCCTTTTCAGCAACCACTTAAACTGCTTCTCCTTGGCGGCGATGAGGCGTTCGGTTTTTTCTATGGCGACATCCCAAGTGCTTATTGTTTTGACGATCTTATCCTGCTGGTCTTTGGACGGGCGGGGGATCTTTAAGGCACAGAGTTTTTCTCGGGTGAGGTGAGCGATGCTGGTTTCACCAACAATTTTAGTTACTCCATTGTTCGCGGTGACGTGTTCCATATAAATGCACATAAAGTAGGGATTGATCGCGTTTTTGTTTTTTGGCCGTAATCTGTGCAACGCCTTCTGGTAATAAAAGTTCGTTGAGCGTTCATGCCAAATCGCACAGCGACCTACTTCGCCTCCTTCGCACATCAATATATCGCCCTGCTTGAGGGAGTATTTCTCTCTTTCACTTTCGGTGAAATGCATTGACTTGACGTTTTCGAGGTTGAATTTCCCCCATTGAACGTTGAAGTTTGCCAAGTAAGGAAATTGTTCTCCTTCCTTGGCCCTGGGGCTTAGCATCTTTCCCAACTGTACATCAAAAAGTTCTCCAACCTTTTTCAGAGGCCACCCATGCTTCATTCACCGACCTCCGGCTTTTCTGATTCCGATGCGCCACTTCGTTTTTTGCCAAGCCGCCTTTCCAGTTTTCTGGTCTCCTTATCAAAGTCGGATTCAAACAGGCGATCCTGGATGATGCGATACTTCTCGAATTCGCTTTCGGCGTGGTCCTTGGCAATCTCGGTGCTGATTTTCCCTGCATCCTTTAAAATGTCGCGCTCGTTGAATCTCAGAAATTCATCCAGCCGTTTTGCCCAGTCTTCCATGGTCATGGGAATTTTGCGTTGTGCGCGGTCTTCGGCAAGGTCAAGATAGGCGCCGACAATACGCCCCAACGATTCCATCTCTTCTTTGGACAGATAATTCTTGGCGACCGACACGTCGGTTTTCAGAATTTTTCCGTCGGGGCTTCCTTCCCAACTGGTCAGCCCCATGTTTTCCACGCTGCTGTCTGCACGGTGTTTGATGAGTTCCGCGGCGGTCTGGCCGTGAATGGCGTAATGCAGTTTATTTTGTACGTTGGCGAAAAACTCACGGGTGGTCGGGGCGTCCTTGTCGTAATCCAGGCTGGTGGCGTAAATGTCCGTGATTTTCTGATAAAAGCGCCGCTCGCTCAGACGGATTTCACGGATTTCAGAGAGCAGGCGCTCAAAATAATCTTCGCCAAGGAATACTCCCTGTTCCAGGCGCTTCTTATCCAGCACATAGCCCTTGACGGCAAATTCCCGCAGGATACGTGTCGCCCATTGGCGGAATTGTGTGGCCCGTTTGGAGTTTACCCGGTACCCAACCGAGATGATGGCATCGAGGTTGTAGAACTCCAACTCCCTTTCCACGTTGCGATTGCCTTCTTTCCGAACTGTTCGGAAATTCCGAACAGTTGAACTCTTGTTCAGTTCCTTAGAAGTGTAAATATTGCGTAAATGTTCGCTGATCGTGGATTTTGTCGTATCAAACAACTCCGCCATGAGTTTTTGCGTGAGCCAGATGGTTTCGTCCTGGTAGCGTACTTCAATCCCATCCTCCCCGGTTTGATTGGTGAAAATGAGAAATTCCGCCGTGCTGTTACGGATGGTCAGGCTTTTGGAGGGTTTGTTGCTCATATCCGTGGATTTATTTTTCAAGTTCCTTCAGCATTTTGCGCATCTTGCGGCGGACTTCAGTCAACTCGGTCTCCAACTGCTCAATTTCCTGCTCTACCGCGTGAATATCAATCGGCTCCTCTTCCTCGAAGGTGTCCACGTAGCGTGGGATGTTGAGGTTGAAATCGTTTTCTTCGATCTCCGCAGTGCCGGCTAGGTGCGCATATTTCTCAATAGATTTCCGTTTCTCATACGTCAGAACGATTTTGTCGAGGTGCTCGTCAAGCAGCGTGTTCCGGTTTTTGCCCGGCTGGTATTCCCTGCTTGCGTCAATAAACAGCACGTCTTTGCGTGATTCGTTTGCGCCGCCTTTTTCTCGGGAACGGTCGAAGATGAGAATGGCGACCGGGATGGACGTGGTCGGGAACAGGTTGCCCGGCAGGCCGACTACCGCGTCCAGCAGGTTTTCTTCTATCAGCTTCCGGCGAATGCGTCCTTCGGCCGAGCCGCGAAATAACACTCCGTGCGGCACCACGACTGCCACGCGGCCTTTCTTTTGCAGCGCGACTTCAATCATGTGCGTGATAAAGGCGAAATCTCCCTTGGATTTGGGTGGGATCCCGCGCCAGAAGCGCTTGAAGCGGTCGTTCATGGCTTCTTCCGCCCCCCATTTGTCCAGGGAGAACGGCGGGTTGGCGACGATGTTGTCGAACTTCATCAACCGGTCCTTCTCTACCAGGGCCGGGCCTGTGAGAGTATTGCACCATTCAATCCGGGCTGAATCCATGCCGTGGAGAAACATGTTCATGCGGCACAACGCCCACGTGCCGCCGTTCACTTCCATGCCGGACAAAGAGAAGTTCTTGTCGCCCACCTGTCGTGCGGCTTCAACCAGCAGGCCGCCGGACCCGCAGGCCGGATCGCAGATCCGGGCTCCGGGTTTCGGCGCACACAGACGCGCCGCCAATTCCGATACCTTGTGAGGCGTGTAAAACTCCCCGGCTTTCTTCCCCGCGTCGGAGGCAAACTTCTCGATCAGATAGATATAGGTGTTGCCGATTACGTCTTCGGATACCCGGTTGGGGTTCAGGTCGAGATCGGGCTTGTTGAAATCTTCCAACAGCATCTTCAAGCGCCGGTTGCGGTCCTTGGTCCTGCCCAGTTTGGCTTCCGAATTGAAATTGATGTTGCGGAAAACCCCTTCTAATTTTGTCCTGTTCTTGTCTTCAATGGTATCCAGGGCTTCGTTGATCAACTCGCCGATATTGGCTTCGTTGCGCTTTTCGTAAAGCTCGTAGAACCCGGCGCCTTCGGGCAGCACAAACCGTTCGCGTTCCAGCCTCCGGCGAATTCTGGCGTCGTCACCGCCGAAGCGCTTCCGGTATTCCTCGAGATGCGCCTTCCAGGTGTCCGATATGTACTTCACGAACAGCATGACGAGAATGTAGTCCTTATAGTCCGTGGCATCCATCACGCCTCGGAAAGTGTCGCAGGATTTCCACGCGGCGGTGTTAATGTCTTGCTGTTTGATTTCTTCTTTATCCATTTGCATTCTTCTCCAAAGTCAGAAAGCGGCACGCATCAGGATTTTTTCCACGTACTTCGCTCGCTTTTGCTTGATCTCTTCAAACAGGGCGGTTTCCTTCGTCTGCATGGCTACTATTTTTTCAATTTTGCTCTGCACCTCCAAGGCGGGCAGGGGAATTGTCAGGTCGCCCAAGTGCTTCAAGGTTATCATTTTCAGGGCCGAGCCTTCCGTTCTTTGGTAGAGAAATCGTTGTGCGGGAGTTTGATTGATATACCAGCACAGATACCCGGGCAGCACACGGGATGGATCTTTTACCCTGATAAGGAAAAGAGGGGCCGACAAAACCGCGTTTCCTATGTTACTCGGTACGATGACGGCGGTGGTTGTCCGGCCCCGTGACCTGAATATGATGTCTCCGGGCTTCAGGAAGGTGACGTTGCGTGGCGTTTTCAGGTTAAGCTTTTCGAGAGTTTCAATTTTAACGGATGTGTTGTCGAGATCTTTCATCTGAACAACGAACAGGCCCTCCGAGCCAGAAGAAGCTTCATGGCGGGGTCTGAAATTTGTGCCCATGCTCAAGTGGGCGATCTCTTTGAGAAAGGTCTGCATACGAGAAATGTAACCCCCTATTTTCTCGAAAGTCAAGCATTTAAAGTTGTAACGCAATTACTTTTTGTAAATTTAGTCTGTAGGCGAGGGGTCGTGTTACGGGAATCTGCCAAGGCCTACCGCCTAAACATGCAGAAATGAAGAGGAAAAGAAGGACTCTGGATTCCCGATTACAAATGTCGGGAATGACCGTTCAGGGTGCATTGATTTCGTATCAGGGACAGAGCAGGCACCCAGTAAGGAGCCCTCAGACGGGCTTTGGGATCAGGTTGCCAGGTGGGCGATGAGGCGGTCGGCGAGGCGGTGGCATTCGGGGAGAACGGTCTCTGCCGATGCCAACAGGGCCTCGGTCGTGGTTTGGGCCCGTTGGACGTCGGTGGCGCATTCGCGGCAGAGGGCTTCGACGCCTTGGACTTCCAATTCCAGGTGGAACAGGAGCCCGTAGGCGCGGTCCCCGTAGCGAAAGGCTTGGACCGGATAGAACTCGGACGCGGCGAGCACGCAGGCTCCCGGCGGCAGGGTGAATCCTTCGCCGTGCCATTGAAAGACCGTGAACTCGCGGGGAAACGTACCGAACACCGCGTCGACGTCTTCTTCGACGACGCGCGTCACCGGGGTCGGTCCGATTTCCAGGCGAGGGCCGGGACGCACCTGTCCGCCCAAGGCCTTGGCCATGAATTGAGAGCCCAGGCACACGCCCATGACCGGAATGCCCGCCTCGATCGCGTGTCGAATGAACAGCAGTTCTTTTTCAATCCACGGGTCGGAATCATTCACGGACATGGGACCGCCCATGACCAGGAGGAAATCCGGAGGCGTGCGAGGAAGATCCCGTTCCGGGACCAGCAGCGTTTCGATCTGATAGTGACGGTTCTCCAACGCCCGCCGAAACGCGCCGGGGCCTTCGAAGGGAACGTGTTGGAGGCACAGGGCCTGCTTCATGGGAACGACGGGTTGAGGAGGGGATGAGTCGCGGCGATTACGAGTGGGAATACCCGTTTTTCGCGTTCACGCATTCCACCAGGTACCAATATTGGAAGGGATTCATTTTTTCCTGTTTCGTGACCTGGAGGGTCGTGCCTTCGAGCACGTGGTGGAGGGACAAATCCGTGCGGAACCCGATCCGCTGGCAGATGGGGGAAATCAGTTTCTCCACGGCGGCGATGAATTTATTGCCGTTGCTGAAGTGGTTCAACATGACGATGCGCCCGCCCGGGCGGCAGACGCGAATCATCTCCGACACGACTTTCCGGTAATCCGGGACCGCGGTGACGACGTAGGCGGCCATCACCAGGTCGAAGGTATCGTCCGGGAACGACATGGCTCCCGCGTCCATGCGCTGGAGGGTGACGTGTTCGAGGCCGTGCTTGGTAATGCGCTCTTCGGCCTTCTTCAGCATGCCTTCCGAGAGGTCGATGCCCGTGATCCGGCAGTGGGTCGGATACAAAGGCAGGGCCATGCCCGTGCCCACGCCGACTTCCAGCACGTGCTCATCAAGAGCGATTTTCAGCCCCCTAACGGCCGATTCGCGTGATTCATCAAAAGCCTTCCCGAAGGTTTGGTCGTAGACCGAGGAGTAATTCGTATAGACGCGCTCCAGGCTTTCCAGGTTCATGGCCTGTTCCTGTTGGTTTATTCCATTTCCCATGCCATACCCCTTGCTAGTTGAGCGACCAGATCACTTGCGGTTACACGAACGTTAATTCGGGAAAGCGTGAGACGGGAGTGCTCCCGTTCTGCCCCAGCACCGTTGGAAGGCCCATCTGAAGCGGGCACGATAGGGGCTGAAATTTAACACTACGCCGACGATGAGTCAACCGTTTGGTTCCCCGTACTCATCCGGTCGAGAGCCGGCCGGACGGCTGATAGGCGTTGAAAAGAGGTAGGGATGTTTCTTACAATTCAGTCTTGCCGTCAGGCTATAGGGATCCCTTGGTTATCCGTGCCCATCTGAAGCAAAAAGGAGAGACCGCATGAGCTCACGTGAACGATACCACTACCGGAAAAAGGCATTCGGGCTCATGTTGGTTTTTGCGTTGGGAGCGATGGGGTCGCCGGCGTTGGCGATCGACGTCGAGTTGACGTTGGAGCAAGCCCAGCAGATCATGGCCTCGGCACGAGGCCCCATGGAGCAGGCGGCGTCCAATGACGAAATGTTCGCCATCATCAAAGCCGCGGACAAGAACTCGCGCATCGGGGACGACCCGGCCGTCAAGCCCTGTGGGAGCAGCGCGATTCTTCGAACGAAAACCTATTGGTTCGAATATTTCGGACGTGAAGAAGGCCGGCGGTCCAAGGTCGCAAAGCAGGAAGTCCGGATGCCGGAAGCCAAAATCCAGGAAATCCTCAATATGCCCAACCTTGAAATGGAGATCGGGCTGTGCGGACAGGAAGAGTTTTTTGCCGAAGGGGCCGACGTGGCCCTGCAACAGGGGTCCACGAACGTCATGGCTGTGGACAAAGGCAAGCCCAGCCGGGGCCGGAAAATTCCCGGATCGGAGATGGACTACGTGTCGCGGTTTTCCGCCCGGTTCGCCTATCAGGATTTTGACCCGCAGGCCGTGACGAATATCGTCGTGTTCTTCCCCGACGGCAAATTGGTCACGATCGAGGCGGACTTTTCGAAGATCAAATAAGACCAACGATCGTTAGGCCGGAAATCGACGACGGTGGCTTCCCTCAAGACGCGGAAGCCGGCGTTTCCGATTCCACCATGCGAAGCGTATACAGGTGACGGTACAGGCCGTCCTGCTGCATGAGCGCCGCGTGCGTGCCCTCCTCGACGATCCTGCCCTTGTTGAGCACAAAGATCCGGTCGGCTTCCTGAATGGTCGTGAGACGGTGCGCGATCACCACGGTGGTGCGTCCCGCCATGAGTTCCTGTAACGCCCGTTGGACCAGCAGCTCGGATTCGGAATCCAGCGCCGACGTCGCTTCATCCAGAATCAGGAGCCGGGGATTCTTGAGGATGGCCCGGGCAATGGCAATGCGTTGCCGCTGCCCCCCGGACAGGTTGACGCCTTTTTCCCCGACCAGCGTGGCATACCCGTCCGGGAGCGCCGAAATGAATTCATGCGCGTGCGCCGCCCGGCTCGCTGCCAGAATATCCTCTTCCGAGGCGTCGTCCCGCCCGTATCGAATGTTTTCCATGATCGTGTCCCCGAACAGGACGGTTTCCTGCGGCACGATGGCGAGTTGTCGATAGAAGCCGGCCAGTTGCAAGTCCCGCAGGTCTTGGTGGTCAATCGTGACGGCTCCTTCCGTCGGATCATAAAACCGGTGCAAGAGGTTGGCGATCGTACTTTTCCCTGAACCGGTCGGGCCCACCAACGCCACGATTTCGCCGGGCTGCACTTCAAAGGAGAGATCGGTGAGCACCGGGTGACGCGGGTCATACGCAAAACTGACGTTCGAAAACTTGACGTGGCCTTGCACGTCGCGCAACGCGTGGGCGTGCGCGGCATCCGTGACTTCCGGCGCGGTGTCGAGTAATTCGAACACGCGTTCCAGGGCGCCCTGTCCCTCCTTCATCTGAGAAAAGATGCGTGCCGCGGCGCCGAACGGACCGATGAGAATTCCCGCGAACAACACGAAGGCCAGGAGATCCCCCGGGGTCATGGCTCCGTCGATGACTTGCTTGCCGCCGTACCACAGGACCACCCCGGCCATGATCAACGTCAGGAGGGTGATGACGGGGATGAACACGGAAAGGATTTTGGCGCGGCTGAGGGTCCGGGCCACCAGCGCGTCCACCGCGGAGCCGAATCGGCCTTCCTCCCGGTCCGTCCGGACAAAGGATTTCACGACCCGAATGCCCGAAATCACTTCCTCGATGAGCGTGGACAGTGCGGCGGTGTGATCCTGAATTTGCGTAGAGAGGGATTTCAGCCGCTTGCCGAACAGGCGCGCCACCAGGACCAGGAGCGGCAGCAACAGGACGATCAGCAGGCAGAGTTTCCAATTCATGTACAGCAGGAACGCGATGCCGCCCACGAGCGTCACCAGTTGCTTGGCGGAATCGATGGGGGTTTCGGTCACCAGGTTTTGGATGACGCCCACGTCGTTCATGAGCCGCGAAAGAATTTCCCCGGTTCGCCGTTTGGCAAAGAAGTTGAGTGACAGGGTTTGCAGATGACGGAACAGGTGGATGCGGAAATCCGCGATGATCAGTTGGGACAGGCGGGTGCTCAGGTAGCTCTGTCCCATGCTCAGGACGCTCTGGACGACGGCGATCACCAGAAACAGCAGGATCGTCTGCGTCATGCGTTCGACGTCCCGTTGGACCGTGATAAGGTCCCACAGCGTACCGCCGAGTCTCAGCAGCGTCAGGTTGAGGGCCGCCACGCCCATGATCAGGACGCCGGCCAAGGCCAGTTGAGAAAGATGCGGCCGGACAAACGGGAGCAGGCGGGAGAAGTAACTCATGGCAAGGTAGAGAGTATTTCCCCGGCCCACCTGGTGCTGGAATTGTGAACCTCAGTTCCGCCGACGGGCGAATTTCATGCGTCGGCGAAGTTTTTTATGCTTATGCTTCCGCATTTTTTTTCGTCGTTTTTTAACTACACTCGCCATTCACACTCCTTCAGTTCTTCCTCTGGCGGAAGCCGGGAACGTTTCGCTGACTCACGTCTCACTGGTCAAGCGACACGCGACCGAAACGGCCATGGAAAAAAGCAGGCGTAACACAGCATCCCAAGAAGTGTCAAGAAAATGAGCGGTTTGGGCTTTTGAGGTTTTGATATGCCCTCGCTATAATGGCCCTATGCCTCGATCCCTTCTCTCTTTCTTGAGCCTGTCCCTGCTTCTCGTCGTGGTTCTGTCGGGGTGCCAGTTCTTCTCCAGCGACAAGAAGGTTTCCAAAGACCATGAACGCTTCGAGCGAATCGTGCAGGCGGTGGAAACCTTACGATCGGCATATGAACAGCAAAAGTTCGACACGATTCAAAAACTGCTGCTGCCCTTAGAAGGCTTTCAGCAACTTGAAGGTCAGATCCGACGAGATTTCAGCACGTATGCCACCGTGTCCTTACGCGTCGCGATTGAGCGAATTTACATTAAAGGGGAACTGATCAACGTCAACGTGCGATGGGAGGGGGCTTGGCAACGTTCTCCCGAAGAAGCGCCTGAAGTGGACCAGGGCCACGGGGTGTGGGTCTGGAAAGGCACAAAGGACATTTTGTTGGCGGGCGTGGAAGGCGCGATGCCGTTCGGCAAGGCAGACCGTTGACGCCCCGTTCCCTCTTCCTGATGAACCTGCGCATCATGTCCCGCGTGTGAGAGGGCCTCTGACGCCGGCCGTTCTCAGCACCAACCACGCGTCATTGCCATGAAAAAACCCACGACCAAGTACCGTTGGGGCCCGGAGGCGGACTTCCTCGTGATCGGGAGCGGGATCGCAGGATTGCGCGCCGCGATCGAACTGGCGCAACACGGTAAAGTGCTGATCGTGACAAAAGGCAGCCGCCTGGAAAGCAATTCGATCTATGCCCAAGGTGGCGTCGCCGTCGCCATGAATGCCGAAGACGACGTGAACCTGCATTTCACCGATACGATCCGGGCCGGGCATCAACTCGGCCGGGAAGACGCGGCGCGGGTCCTGGTGGAGGAAGGGCCGACGCGGATCCAGGAACTCATCACTTGGGGTACGCAGTTCGATAAGGTCGGCGGGAAATTCGCCTTTACCAAGGAAGGGGCTCACAGCCGGAACCGGGTGCTACGGGCCCGGGGCGATGCCACGGGCAACGAAATGATTCGCGTCCTGCTGGAACGGGCCCGGCAGCACGAGAACATTCAATGGTTTGATCGTCATTTCACGATGGACCTGTTGGTCGTAGATGACCGCTGTTGCGGCGCAGTGGCGGTGAGTGAAGCCACCGGGGACGTCAAACTGCTCCCGGCCAAGGCCGTGATCCTGACCACCGGAGGCGCCGGCCAGATTTACGGGAGAACCACCAATACGGGCAATGCCACGGGCGACGGCATGGCGATGGCCTATCGGGCGGGCGTGGTGTTGGAAGACATGGAATTCGTCCAGTTTCATCCCACGGCACTGCACCTGCCTTCGAGTCCCCCGTTTCTGTTGTCCGAAGCCATGCGGGGTGAAGGCGGGTTGCTCCGCAATCGGAAAGGCGAGGCGTTTCTGTCACGGTATCATCCGGCTGCGGAACTGGCCTCCCGGGACATCGTGGCCCGGGCGATCTGGTCGGAAATGGCCGCGTCCCGGTCGCGCCACGTGTATTTGGACGTCACGCATTTGGGGAAAAATTTCATCAAGAAACGGTTCCCGACGATCTACCGGACCTGCCTGCGGTTCGACATCGACATCACGGAAGAATGGATTCCGGTTGCGCCGAGCGCCCACTATTTCATGGGCGGTCTGAAAGCCGGGATCGATGGGGAAACCACGTTGCCCGGCCTGCTGGCCGCCGGGGAAGTGGCCTGCAACGGGGTTCACGGGGCGAACCGGTTGGCCAGCAATTCGTTATTGGAAGGGCTGGTCTTCGGCTACCGCGCCGCCACGTCGGCGTCGTCGCTTCCGGCGGGTCCCAAGCGGACGCATCTCAAAAGTCTGGCTGCGAAATTCGCCGCGGAACCGGTCGGCGCGTTGGAAGACAGCGAAAAACTCCGGAACTCCTTACGCCGGCTGATGTGGACCAAGGTCGGGTTGGTCAGGACAGGCGATACCTTGATCCAGGCGCTGGCGCAGCTTTCCCGGTGGGACCCGCAAATCCAAATTGCGCTGCACACGCGCTCCGACCTCGAAGTCAAGAACATGATCCAGGTGGCGCGATGTGTGACCGAAGCCGCCCTGTGGCGGGAAAACAGCCTGGGCACGCATTACCGTGAGGATTTCCCGAGTTGCCGGGGTGAGGCGTGGAGAACGCACAGTCAAGTCCGTCTGGACCAACCGCTCGATTCGTCTCCCAAAACCCGCCGCCGCGCCGGGTGATTCAGTGTGGAGCCGTTTCCCGGCGCCTGCAGGCGTGGCTGCGCCGCGGTCCCGACACCTCCACATGCTCTTTCTGTCATCCTTGCGAACGCGAGGATCCAGAGTCTTTATTCTGTCTGCAGCATAAAGAAAAGCAAAGACACTGGATGCCCGATCGGGGTCGGGCATGACAGATGAGCCGGCGCCTGCGGGCGTGGCTGCGCCCCGGTCCCGCAACCCCCACACCTCCCCTCGCCGCGCGGGGGCGAATCCTCTTTCTGTCATTCCCGCATGTCTTTAGCGGGAATCCAGTGTCTTTATCCTGTCTGTCTCATGAAGAAAAACCAAAGACACTGGATGCCCGATCAAGCCGGGCATGACAGAGAGGGTCGTGCGGGGAAGAACCCCCGCACAGTTTATCGACTCTGCGCTCTCAACAGGTGCTTGTACCGCCTCTGCAGGGCGGCCACCCGGGAACGGGCCGTTTGCCTGGGAAAGGAATGCCCGTCGATGGCTTGAACCGGAAGAATGCCGACCCCGCTCCCTGTCAGGAAACATTCATCCGCTTTGTACAGGAATGCCGGACGGTAGCGGCCCTCCCGTGTTTGCAGGCCGAGTGACGGGGCCATGTCCAGCACAACGTTCCGGGTAATTCCGGGCAGGACGCCGCAGGCCAATGACGGGGTGTACAGAGTCCGGTCCTTGATGAAAAACACGTTGCTCATGGAGCATTCGGCAACGTACCCGTCCGTCGTGACCATCAACCCGTCGAAGGCTTCCCGGTCCGCAGCCTCCCGTTTGGCCAACAGGCTGTTCAGATAGTTCAGGGTTTTGGCTTGCGTCGGATGTGAGCGCGGCGAAAGCCTGCGAGTTGTCGTGAGCGTGAGCCTGATGCCTTTGCGCCGTTGGGAGGGGGTGACGTGCGGAAGGGGCCGGTGAAACAACACGACCGTCGGATCAGCCTCGGTGTCTCGTGCCCCACGCGAGAGCGTCAACCGGATCGCCGCATGGTCCACGCGATTCTTGTCGATCACCTTCTGAAAAATCGCCGGCCACGGTTTGTCGGGTAAGGGCAGGCCGATCTGCTTACAGGAGCCGGCGAGCCGCGCGAGATGACGGTCCAACCACACCGGGCGTCCGTCGTGGACCCGGACGGTTTCGAAGACACCGTCTCCATACAGGAAGCCGCGATCGAAGACGGAGATCCGCGCTTGTTCCGCCTGCACGATCCGGTCGTTCAGATACACCCACATGGCAACGCGCCGTCTTATTGCAACGCTTCAAACAGGGCTTGGGCTTTATACAGGGTTTCCTGATACTCACGCCGGGGATCGGAGTCCGCGACGATGCCGGCACCCACTTGCAGGTAAGCCCGCTGCTGCGTCAACACCATGGTGCGGATCAGAATATTGAAGTCCACGTCGCCGGTCCAGCTCACATACCCCAGGGACCCGGTGTAAGGCCCTCGCCGCACGGGTTCCAGTTCCTCGATGATTTCCATGCAGCGGATCTTGGGCGCGCCGGTGATCGTGCTGCCGGGGAACACGGACCGGATGAGGTCCGGCGTCGAACAGTCGGGCTTCAGCGTCCCGACAACCTCGGAGACCAGGTGCGCCACGTGCGAATACTGTTCAATCGTCATGAATTCTTCGACGTGCACCGACCCGTATTCGCAGACCCGGCCCAGGTCATTGCGGGCCAGATCCACCAGCATCACGTGTTCCGCCCGTTCTTTCGCGTCGAGTCGCAGGTTGTCCATCAAGGCGTGATCTTCCACGGCGGTGCGGCCGCGAGGCCGAGTGCCGGCAATGGGCCGCGCGGTCACCCGGTTGCCGGTGATCTGCACGAGTCGTTCAGGCGAGGAAGAAACCAACGCGAGGTTGCCGGTCACGAACAATCCGGCAAACGGCGACGGGTTCACCATGCGCAGACGGTGATACAAACCGTGCCCGGCCGTGTGCAACGCAGGATCCTCCGCCGGATTGAAAGCGACGGAAAACCGTTGGGCCAGATTGGCCTGATAAATGTCGCCGGCCTTGATGAACGCCTGGCACTGTTGCACGCGCTCGACGTAGTCCCGTTCGGAATGCGTGCCTTCCATCATGGACGCGACGATCGGCGACCCCGACGGATCCGTACACGGGACACTCAAGCGGCCGTCCAGTTCGTCCAATCGGGCGTTGCCTTCACGCTCCAAGGCCTCATGGGATTCGGAAAGCAGTCGCTCGGGAGCCGGTGTGAAAATCATATGCAGCAACCGGGTCAGGTGATCGATGACCACCACCAGATCGAAAAATAAAAATTCCAGGTCGGGCAGGGGGAGATCCCGGTGGGCCAGTGACGGAAGCGTTTCGTAGTGGCGGACGACATCGTAACTGAGGTACCCCACGGCCCCTCCGACAAAGGGAGGCAAGGATTCGGAACGGGGAACCACGCGAGGTCCCAGCAGCCCGAACAAGCCGGCAAGCGGGTCCCCGAGATGCCGGGTCTTCCCGTGTGTCGTTTCCAGAGTATAGCGGCCCCGCTCTCCGGAAAAAATCAGGTACGGGTTGCCGGCGACAAACGAATAGCGCGACAAGCCGGATGACGCCCCTCCGCTTTCCAGAAGAACGGAAGGCCGGTGCGGAACCGCGACTCGCCGGTAAACGTTCCAGGGATTGTCTTCGAGCAGCGGTCTGGTCCGGACCAACGGAAATCGCCCGGTGCCGGGACGCGTGGCAGAACCTGAAGAAAGAACGGGCTGGCTCATGGTTTCAGAACGGGTTCGGATGGTTGTCTCTGTATCATAGCGGAGTGGGTGGAGGAGAGAAAGTCTTTTAGGGAGAAACGTTGGAGGACACCTCTCCCCAATCCGTCATTCCCGACGCTTGTCCCTGACTTGATCAGGGATCCAGACAATCTATAAGAATCCAGTGTCTTTGCCTTTTCCTTTGTTCGTGAAGGAGCCAAAGCGACGGACCGGGAACAGGTGCGGGTTGACAGCCAAAACCTGATTTTGTTTGAATAGCCTGCCCGGATTCGTGAGGCCGGGCTTATGCCTTCGTCACAAGATCCATTGTTTGCGGGGTTGGGGCAAGCCGTGCGTATCGGCACGAATCTGCTTGCAACCTTGATGGTGGGCGGAGGGTTGGGGTGGAGCATCGATTCCTACCTGTTGCCCACTGAACCGTGGGGTTTGGTGGGAGGTCTGATCCTCGGGCTGATTGCCGGTATTCGAAACGCCTACCGTACCGCCCAACGCATGCCCTGAGCGAGTCGAAGGGCTGGGATCAATCGTAGCGTTTCCCCTGAACGTTTTCTCGAACACGAAGACGAGGTTCCGTTGGAAGATCCCCTGCATCCGTTTGAGCTTCATACGATCGTGCCGCTGTCCCTGTTCGGCCTGGACGTGTCCATCAACAAGGCCGTGATCATGATGTTCCTGGTGGTGGGGCTGGTCATCCTGTTGCTCACGAAGGCGCGTTCGTCCGGTTCCCTGGTCCCGACGAAATTGCAGAGCGTGGCCGAACTGCTGGTGGAGTTCATTCGTGGGATGATTCACGACACCATGGGCCCGGAAGGGATGCGGTTTTTCCCCCTGATCGCCACCCTGTTTCTGTTTATCCTGTTCTGCAATCTCCTGGGACTCATACCCGGCACCTATACGGTCACGAGTCAACTTGTGGTCACCGGCGTCTTTGCCCTCGGCGTCTATGCGCTGAGTATTCTGGTCGGGCTGAAGATCCACGGGATCAAGTTTCTGAGCATCCTCGTCCCGTCGGGCACGCCGGGGTGGCTGTTGCCGCTCATGATCCCGATTGAAATTATCAGCCAATTGGCCCGTCCGGTGTCCTTGTCCGTTCGTTTGTTCGCCAACATGACCGCGGGGCACGTCATTCTCGGCGTCCTGTTCGGATTGGCGATCAGCGGCGGGTTGTTGATCGGGTGGCTGCCCTTTTCCTTTACGGTGGCGCTCTACGGTTTGGAACTCGGCATCGCCTTTATCCAAGCCTACATCTTTACGATTCTGACGTGTGTCTATATGGGAGACGCCTTTCATCTCCATTAAACTTGAAACGCCTGTTCGATACATTCTTATTAACGATTTCACCAGGGAGAACATAAGATCATGGATTCTGCAGCAGCGGCATTATTGGGCATGGGCCTTGCGGCGGCGGGGTTTGCCGGCGCAGGTGTGGGCATCGGGTATATTTTCGGAAAAATGATCGAGGCCGTGGCCCGTCAACCGGAGGCCGAAGGCCGGGTCGGGAAGTACATGTGGATCGGCTTCGCGCTGGTCGAAGCGATCGCGCTGTACGGGCTGGTGATCGCGTTCATCATTATGGGTCTGCGGAAATAGGACGCGCACGTCATGCCTCAATTTGATGCCCATTTCTTTTCGTCCCTGATTTTTTGGGAACTCATCTCATTCGGCATCCTGTTCTGGGTCCTGTACAAATTTGCCTTCCCGCCGATCCTGGAGGCCTTGGAAACGCGTGAACGCAAGATCCGTGACAGTATCGAGCAAGCGGAACAGAACCGGCTGACGGCCGAACAACGTCTGGCCGACTACGAAGCGAAGCTGAGCGGTGCGGCGCAGGAAGCCGAGGCGATCGTGGCGGAAGCCAAAGCCAAGGCTCAACGGCTGCTCGAAGAGAACGAGCAACGGCTACGCACCGATTCGGAACGGATCCAGGCGGAGACGGCGCAGGAAATCGAGCGGGAACGGCGAAAAGCCCTGCAGGACATTCGGAACGAAGCCGCGGACTTGGCCTTGACGGTGGCGGAAAAAGTCCTGGCGCGAAGTCTCTCGGACGACGATCACCGCCGCCTCGCCCGGGAAGCCGTACAAGCCGTAGCCGCCGGCGAAACCCAGAAGTAAGCGTTTACCTCACGCCTCCTCCCTGGCGGTAGCCTTCCAGGTCCAACGTGACGAATTGAAATCCGAGGGCTTTCAGGCCTCGGGTGATGCGGTCGCGGCGCACGGGATCGAGAACCTGGGGGAGTTCTGCCGGGTCCACTTCGATGCGAGCCAAGCCGTCATGATCGCGGACGCGCACCTGCCGGACCCCTTCTTCCTTCAACACCCGTTCGGCTTGTTCGATGCGCTGTAATTTCTCTTCGGTAATTTTCATCCCTCGCGGAATACGGGAAGACAGGCACGCGGCCGCGGGCTTGTCCCAGTTGGATAAACTCAGGGCTTTGGCCAGGGTGCGCACGTCGGCTTTCCGAAACCCGGCTTCCACCAGCGGGCTGCGAACGCCGAACTCCTTGGCGGCCTGCAACCCCGGGCGGTCATCGCCCAGGTCGTCGACGTGGGTGCCGTCGACGATCGTGGCAATGCCCGTATCCCGTTGTATGGGAGCCAGGAGCCGGTACAAATCGGTTTTGCAATGATAGCAGCGCCTCACGTCGTTCCGCACGAATGCGTCGTCGTTCAATTGATTGGTCGAGGCCACGATCAAACGCGCACCGATTTCCTGACTCAGTTGCCGGACGGCCGCCATCTCCTCGCGCGGCAGCGTCGGCGATGCCGCAGTCACGGCGGTCGTTCGATCGCCTAGCACGTCTTCGGCGATTTTGAGCACGAGCGTGCTGTCGACGCCGCCGGAAAATGCGACCAGCACGCCATCAAGCCTCTGAAAGAAGTCACGCAAGTTCGCCGCTTTGCTCTGCAGGTCACGGGGAATGGATAGCCGGTTCAGCTCTTGCATCAGGGTCCTATCGAATGAGACGCCACCGTTTTTCCGGGCAGCGTGCCCAGTTGCCCGCAGGCGCCCAGGACATCACGCCCGCGATTCTGTCTGACGAACACGTCATACCCTTTGTGCCGGAGGATCTTCCGGAACGCCGCAATGACGGGGTCCGCCGGCCGGCGGAACGGGCTGTCCGGAAATTCATTGAACGGAATGAGATTGACTTTGCACCGAATGCCGCGAAGCAGCCGGCTCAGGCGGACGGCGTCATCCGCTGCATCGTTCTCCCCTTGTAACAGCACGTACTCGAAGGTCAAGTCGCGGTTCGCAGGGATGGGATACGCCCGGCACGCCGCGAGGAGGTCGGGCAGGGGGTGCAAGCGATTCATCATCGGCATGAGCCGGTCCCGTTGTTCGGACGTCGAGGCGTTCAACGACACGGCCAGGTTCACCCCGAGTCCGGCCACGTCGTGGAGTCGTCCCGAAAACCCCGCCGTGGAAATCGTGATGCGTCGTTTGGGAAAACCCACGCCCCATTCGGTGTCGGTCAGCCGGGTGAGGGCTTCCGACAGTTCATCGAAATTCGCCAGCGGTTCGCCCATTCCCATGAACACCAGGGACGAGATCCGGTCGCCGGGTCGAAGTTGATCCTGGGCCGTCAGGATTTGATCGACGATTTCATGCGCTTTCAGATTTCGCTTGAGGCCCATTTGTCCCGTGACGCAAAAGCCGCAGTCCAGGGTGCACCCGACCTGGGTCGAGACGCATTGAGTCAACCGTTCCCCATCCGGGATCAGCACGCTCTCAACCGTCAGCCCGTCTTTCAGGGAAAGCAGGAACTTCTTCGTTCCATCCGCGCTTTGGAAAAGGGTGGGTGACGCCAACCGTTCAATCACGGCTTCTCGTCCCAGCGTCTCCCGGTCCGTAAGTGAGAGATTGCTCATTCCGCCGATGTCGCGGATACGGTGTTGGTAGATCCACTGAAGGATTTGCCGTGTTCGGTAGGCGGGCCAACCCAGTCGTTCCACCAGGGAAGCCATGTGCTCCACGTCGAGGGAAACAAGATTCGTCCGTACCGAGGAGGTCATGCTCCGTTCAGGTACATCCGTGCAGGCGGGCGGAATCCACATGGAAAAACCCTATCATAGGTGAGAAATGCACGACAATAAACACCCCAAAGAGAGGGCCATGCGGGGTGTCGCCCCCGCGCGACCCTCTCTCTGTCATCCCGGACTTGATCCGGGATCCAGCGTCTTGGCTTTTCTTTCGTTCGTGAGGAGAAAGACACTGGATTCCCGCTAAAGACCTGCGGGAATGACAGAAAGAGAGCATTCGGGCCTGTGGCGCAGCCAAGGCGGAAGGCGCCATGACATGGCGCGGAGACAAATGAACATAGTCCGTTATTTTGTGGAGTCTATTCAAATGACACCAAATATAGGCTTAGAAATATTACATGACAGCAAGTTCATATAGTGGTTTTATGACGTAAAATAAATATTCGTAAATTGTCATGAAACTTTACTCATTTATATATTCATAAGAATGAAAACATTTCATATTGACTTGCTTTTAAAGAAATGATAAAAGCAAGCAAGACTGAAGCTTGCTTTTGATATGGAAGACATCAAAGATGAACTCAGGGATATTATCGTCGGCTTGGAGCAGCGCATCACTGCGTATGAAACCAAGCTCAAGGACTTCAAGAAAAAAAGGGAGAGGCTCAATGAAGAAATTGCGACCATTGAGAAATACTTGGAGTTGGCAAAGACGTTATATCGAGTTGAAGCGGACAAAGCGAAATTGGCCAGTCTCTCCAGCCAAATCATTTCGGATGAAACGGGTGCCCCACCATTACCGGTCACGGATGTCACGGATCAATCCAAAGAAATCCTTCTGGGGCGTAGCAAATACGTTGGGATGAGCGTCCCGGACGCCGCGTTCATCATTTTCCGGGAAACGCGAGGGCCGCTGCATGCCAAAGAATTGTGTCAGCGTCTCCTTGAGGGTGGGATGCAGATCAGAGGAAAAACACCGGTGACGTCGATTGCGACCTCGCTCAAACGAGACCCCCGTTTCAAAAAAGTCGGACCGAATACTTTTACCAACGTGGAAATAACCGAAAAGTCCCTGAACGCGACCGGATGACAAGTCCGGATACGCGTGATCCGATGAACAAGAGTGTCGTTCATCATCATTGCCGCAACGCTGGAAGGAGGTGAGACTTTTGGCAACAGCAAAGAAGAAGGCGCCGGCTAAGAAGGCTGCCAAGAAGAAAGCGCCGGCTAAGAAGGCTGCCAAGAAGAAGGCACCGGCTAAGAAGGCTGCCAAGAAGAAAGCACCGGCTAAGAAGGCTGCCAAGAAGAAGGCACCGGCTAAGAAGGCTGCCAAGAAGAAAGCTCCCGCCAAGAAAAAGAAGTAATCCCTCTCTCCACTTACCGACACTGCTGGGAGTAGATCCGTCTACTCCCAGTCAGCCTCCGGCACATCTAAAGTCGTCCGTCTGCGCGACGACTGATAAACGTGTGTCATGAAAAAAGGGGATTGAAAAAAATTCCGCACAAGCGTAAGAAGCACACAGGGTTTTACACTTTGCTGTCATGAGAGAGAAACGTAGTCTCGAAGAAGACCCGAAAGGAGGTGAGACTATTGGCAACAGCTAAGAAGAAAGCCCCGGCTAAGAAGGCCGCCAAGAAGAAAGCTCCCGCCAAGAAGGCCGCGAAGAAGAAAGCTCCGGCCAAGAAGGCTGCGAAGAAGAAGGCCCCGGCCAAGAAAAAGAAATAAATTCTCTCCTGTTGCACACGCGGCGGAAGAAGGACTCCTTCTTCCGCCGTTGTTTTTTGATACGGGGTTTCGCCCCCGCGCGACGAGGTTCCTTCCTGTACTCTCCTGCTGTCATGCCCGGCCCCGATCGGGCATCCAGGGTCTTTGTCTTTTGTTCGTCGCCGCATCATCGCAACCGTGCGGGACTTGGCTGTACAAGATACCGCCGCTACAATGGCCTTGGGATGCGGTCTGAGAATCCGGGCCGAGGTGAGGGGCAGGAGCGCTTTTCCATTCCCCCGTTTATGGCAGGTAGAACGTCGATGGAATCACAAGTCGTTTTGATCACCGGTGGCGCGCGCGGTATCGGAAAAGGCATTGCCCTCGAACTGGCAACGCGGGGGTGGTCCGTTGCCATTTGCTATCGAACCAGTGAACAGGACGCCACCGCGACCACTCAGGCTATCGTCGAGCGAGGCGGCCAGGGGTTCGCCGTTCGTTGCGACGTGTCCGATCCCGAGGCTTGCCGGGACCTGGTCCGGCAGGTTGAAGAGCGCTGGGGCAGGATCGACGTCCTGGTGAACGGGGCGGGACCGTATCACCGGGTCAATCTGTTCGACGAAACCCCGGAAGGCTGGTCGGAGATGTTCACCAATAACCTGCACCCGATTTTTTATCTGGCCCAGGCGGCGGCGCCCGGCATGAAGGCGCGACAGTACGGCCGCATCATCTCGTTCGGCATGGCCAACGCGGACAAGATGGAAGCCCAGCCCATGGTTACGGCGCATTATATCGCCAAGGCGGGCATCCTGATTTTGACGCGGACCCTGGCGAAACTATTGGCCCCGCACGGAATTACGGTCAATGCGATTTCACCGGGTTTTATTGATTCGGGAAGCGCCCCGCCGGGAGAGCTCGATGGGATGGCGAAAAAAATTCCGGCCGGGGCCATCGGCGACGTAAACGATATTGTCTCGGCGGTGACGTATCTGTTATCCGATGAAGCCCGGTACGTGACGGGCACGAACATTCACGTCAGCGGCGGGTGGGGCCTGTAACGCGGCTCACGCCGCGCCCTGCTCATGGCGTGACTCCTGCCATACCAGTCCGAACACGTCCCCGAAACATCGCGCGATGCGGTCACGGACTTCGTCAGGCTCGACCGTCCTGCCCAGCACTTCGGCCATTGAGGTGACACGGCAGCCTTCAATGCCGCACGGCACGATCACGGCATACGGCGCGAGATCGACCGTGACGTTCAACGCAAAGCCGTGCAAGGTCACGCCACGAGTGATTTTCACCCCCATCGCCGCGATCTTCGCCAAGGGCCCGTCCGGGTCGACGGGATCCTGCACCCAAACCCCGACGAACTTGTCCGCGCGCCGGCCTGCGATCCCCCAGTCCGACAACACACGAATGATCACCTCTTCCAACATGCGCATGTACGCCTTCGGGCCCGGACAAAAGTGTTTGAGTTTCACGATCGGGTACCCGACTATCTGTCCGGGTCCGTGGTAGGTCACGGACCCGCCGCGCTCGCTTTCAATCACGCGAAGATCACGCCCTCCGGGCGCCGCATCGAGCCCGTTCCAATGCGCGTTCTTGGCGGTCCGGCCGAGCGTCAGCACGGGCTGGTGTTCCACCAATACCAACGTATCCGGTCGAACGTCCGCGACCCGTTCTTCGTGAAGACGCCATTGGAGTCGGCGAGCCGCGTCATAGTCCATCAGCGGGATCGAGAGGACCTCACCGGGAAGCCCTGAATGAACGTCAGGCTGATGCGGCAACGATCGTAAGGAGGAAGGAACCATTAAGGAGCGATCTTACGCCTGCTCCACTGCGGGACGCAAAACCCGGGAGTCGTAGCGGCGCGATCCCTGCGCGGGGGGCGACCGTGTGCTCTACCTCCCCTCGCCCCTCCTTACAAAGGAGGGGAAAGGAAAACCAAAGACACTGGATGCCCGATCGAGCCGGGCATGACAAGAAATGCAAATACGATTCTCCGGCGCCTGCGGGCGTGGCTGCGCGGGGGTGCCTTTGCCATTGTCTTTATCTGTCATTCTCGACATTAGTAATCGAGAATCCAGGGTCTTTTTCCTGCGTTTGTGAGGATAAAGACTCTGGATCCCCGATCGGGTCGGGGATGACAGACAAGAAAGGAAAAGCAAATTCCTCGCTTCGCACAGAATGACAACCCTGGTTACGGTTTGCGGCCAGTCGCCGGTCATGGAGGCGACGCGTTCCCATGCCGTTGCGTCAACGTGTGCAACACGTTGCCCGTTCGCGTGGACAGCGCTTGGTTCCCGGATCCCGCGTCGTCGCGCAGGAAAGCCCGGATGTCGTCGAACGTATCGAGATCGCGTTCGGGTTCCAGCAACCCGACGACCAGCCCCGCCCGTTCGGCGCGGGCCCGGCTTTGAGCGAGCACGTCGCCGGTCGACCAGGGAATATCCGCGAAGAGTGCGGGCACGGAGTGTTTGGCCCCCACCAGATAATAACCGCCGTCCTCCGTAGGCCCCAACACCACGTCCGTGGTCTGCAACAGCGCTTTCGCGCGTTCATAGTGCCGGGCGGACAAGTTGGGAATGTCCGTCCCGACAAGCAAGGCGTGCGCGTACCCGCTGTTGAACACGGTGGTGAGCGCATGATCCATGCGCTGCCCGAGATCTTCACCCACCTGTTCGCACAAACGGATACGATGCCGGGCCGCCAGCGCCTGAAAAAATGGATGGTCCATCCGCGGCGTGCAGGCCAGGAACACGTCGAATTCTCGTAGCGGCCGGGTGCGTTCCACGGCGTCCATCACCAGACTGCCATGAAGGCTCGCTGCCTCGTCGGGAATCAGGGGCGGGCACATGCGCGTCTTCACGGTGCCGGGCACCGGCGCCTTGGCAAAAATAATGATCGCCCCCTTCGCAGGCGCAGGGCGTCGTCCCGCAGCGGGTCCCGGAGACGGGCCGTCGCGCCGTTTACGGCGGTCACGGCGCGATGAGCCGGTGTTACCTGATCGTGCCATACCAATGCTGCAACAGTCTGGGCGGGACGCCCATCCAGTACAAGAAGCGGAGGAGCCACATCTGCAAAATGGTGCGGAGAGTCCCCTGTCGCTGCCATCGCCGGAACGACGTGGTCACCGTGGTGCGCAAGGCGGCAAAGGATCCCATACGTTTGAGCCGCCGCGTCAACTCGATATCTTCCATCAAGGGGACATCGGCAAACCCGCCCAGGTCGTCGAATGCGGAACGGCGGACGAACAATGCCTGATCCCCCGTAGCGATGCCCGACCAGCGCGAGCGCCAATTGATCAGACGACTGATCAGCCACGCCCACCCGCGATCGTCCTCGAACCGGACGTCGAACCGGCCTCCCACGTATTTGGGATTTTCCAGGACTTGCTCGATCTCGGTGCGCGTCTCCGGCGGCAGCAGCGTATCGGCATGCAGGAACAACAGCACGTCGGATCGCGTGGCCCCGGCGCCGGCGTTCATTTGTGACGCGCGCCCCTGCTCCGCCACCATTACCTTCGCGGAGTGCAGGCTGAGCCCCTGCAACTGGCCCTGCGCAATGGACACCGTCCGGTCCCGGCTCCCGCCGTCCACGAGTACGACTTCATCGAAACGCAACTGTCGCAACGAAAGCAGCGTCCGCGACAGCACGCGTTCCTCGTTCAAGGTAGGAATCACAACGGCAATCGAGAAGGCCATGGTTTTTTCTTTTGTCATCCACCAAAAAGTTCCTGTAAGGGACGACCGGAGCCTGCCCTGAGCGAAGCCGAAGGGTGTCGTCCCGCGTCTTTGCAAACAAAGGAAAAACCAAAGACACTGGATCCTCGATTACAAATGTCGAGGATGACAGATAAAGACAAAACAGTTTCTCGGCAGTTGTAGCCGCGTCATCTTATGACGCCATGTCCCCCGGCGCCTTCGGGCGTGGCTGCGCCACGGTCCCGAAAATTCTAATTTGGGGCGAGGACTGTCTGAGCGCAGCGAGTTCCGCAGCCCAAGTAACCGGGACCGGGGTAAAGGCACCAGTAGGGCCACGCCCGGGCGCCAATGGTTTTGGGTCCTTTTGCCGAAACAAAAGGACCTCGTCGTGCGGGGGCGAAACCCCGCACTGGCATTCCCTCGTCGCGCGGGGGCGAAACCCCGCATTCCTCTGTCCCCCTACGACGGTTTGGAGGGTTTCATGGGATTCTGGAACATGAAGTAGACCACCATGGCGATCGTGCCCCAGTAAATGACGTATTTGTGCCAGAAGAGGACTTCGCCGATGTTGATGAAGGCGACGATGCAGAAGAGGGAAAAGGCGATCACCGCGTACCGGACCACGACGATCCTGACGGACGAGTACGCCCACAGGGCCAGACCCGCAAAATAGAGGATCATGGGAAAGATGGAAATCTCCGCGCCGGTGCTGGCGGACATGAAGACCTGAATGAACCCGATGAAGACCATGGCGGAGCCCACCATCTTCATGGCCACTTTCATTTGCAGGGCTTCGTGCGCTTCCTGGTCCACGTCCGAATCCTGGCGCGGCGGACCCACGGGGATCCCGGGCACCTGCCGCCTGGGCGGCTCGGACTGTTCGGAAACGCGGGAAGGATCAGGCTGTTCCGTCTCGGGTGTCATGCGCTACCACTTGAAATGTTTACTGAGCGTGAGGCCCTGCTGATGATAACTGGACCCGATAGAGGCGCCGTACAGGCGTTCCGGCAGATCCAGCATGTGCTCGTACACCACCTTGAAAAACGTCTGGCCGTCGTGAATCAAAAACGGCACGTCATGCGGCCGGACTTCCAGCACGACCTGGGTGCCCTTGCGCGGCCCGTCCCCGGCGCCGAAGCCCGGGTCGAAGAACCCGGCGTAGTGGGTCCGCAACTCACCGAAAGCCGCTTCATAGGCCACCATCTCGGCCGCGTACCCCGCGGGCACCTTGATGCGCTCATGGGACGCCAGGATATAAAACTCCTCGGGCTCGAGCAACAGCGTATTATTGGATTGCCGGTAGATGGGTTCCCAGAAATCAAGCGCCGAATAATGGCCGGTCCTGGACAGGTCCACCACGTGACTGTTCTTCTTCGCCCGGTACCCCACGATTTCGCGGTCCCTGCCGGAACCCCGCAGGTCGATGCGCAGAAACAGACCGTGATCCACCCGGACGTCCGGCGCGGCCAGCGGGCGGGACTCCGCCGGGTCGTCGTCATTGTGGTACAGCAGTTTGGACGACCGGTGCAAAGCACGGAGGCGCGAATCCGAGACCGTGGGCCGGCCGGTCAGGAGCCGGAGTTGGTTCAACGCCAAGCCGGTCTGTACGCGAATCGTAAACGACCGGGGCACGATCTCCAGATAGAGGGGCCCCTGGTAGCCCGCAGGGATTTCATCGAACCCCGCGTTCAGGTCCGTGATGAGCCGCGTGAAAATATCCAGGCGCCCCGTGGAGCTTTTGGGATTCGCTTTCCCGCGAACGTCCGGGGGCAGGGCCACGCGCTCCAACAACGGCACCAGGTACACGTGTCCCTTTTCCAGGATGGCGCCCTGGGTCAGGTCGATCTCGTACATGACCAGCTCGGATTGGTACAGGTCCAGCACGTTCAAGCGCGCGCTGATCTCCGAGCGTTCAGGAAGAAAGCTGCTGATCAACCGGTACGCTTTCGTGCCGAGCCGGAGGTCCACGCTGGCCGGTTGGACCTGGTCGTCGGTGACCGCGGGATCAGCGTCGATCGCGCGCTCCCGAATCAGGGTTTTCAGGTGAGTGTCGGACAGAATGCCGTGCTTGCGCGTCGCGCCCATCGTTACTCGTCCATGGCGCCCAGGCTGCAGAGTCCCTCGGAAGCGGAGGTGCCGACCATGGGCAGTTCCCGGAGGCGACCCGCGTCGGGCTGCGGATAATGGTAGGTCTTGTTTTCGTAATTCTTCAGCACCGCGCCGTTCTCATCCAGGTTGAGCAAATAGTCGGACGGCAACAACGGAATTTTTCCGCCGCCGCCCGGGGCATCGATCACGAAATGCGGAACGGCCATGCCGCTGGTGTGGCCCTGCAACGACTGGATGATGGATAAGCCCGTCTCCACGGTCGTGCGGAAATGGTTGGTGCCCTTGGTCAGGTCGGCCTGATACAGGTAATACGGCTTCACGCGGGCCAGCAGCAGTTCGTGCATGAGCCGCTTCATCACGGCCGGATCGTCGTTCACCCCCTTCAGCAACACCGTTTGCGCGCCCAGCGGCACGCCGGCGTCGGCCAGGCGCCCGCAGGCCGCTTTGACCTCCGGGGTGAGTTCGTCGGGATGATTGAAATGCAGGTTCATATAGATCGGATGATACTGTTTGACGATCTCGCAGAGTTCCGGGGTGATGCGCTGGGGCAGCGTCCCGGGCACGCGGGTGCCGAACCGGATGAGTTCGAGATGCGGGATGGTCCGGAGCGCCTTCAGAATGCGTTCGATCAGGTGATCGGGCAACAACAGGGGATCGCCGCCCGAAAGGATCACGTCGCGGACTTCCGGATGCTCGCGGAGATACGCGATGGCCTGATCCAATTCGCCCTTCTTCAAAAACCCGGGTTTCCCGACCAGCCGCTTACGCGTACAGAACCGGCAATAGATCGGGCATTGATTCGTGACCATCAACAGCACGCGGTCCGGATAGCGATGGACCAGGTGCGGCACGGGACTGTCGGTGTCTTCTTCCAAGGGATCGTCGGGCGCGTCGAAGTCCTCCATTTCAACGGCGTCCGGTACCACCTGTTTCCAGATCGCGTCGCCCTGCTCCTTGATCGTAGCGAGCACCGTGGGCGTGATCCGCATGGGATACGGGCCGACGACCTGCTCCACCTCTTTGGGATCCACGCCGAGATGTTTCGCCAAATCGTCGGGTTTGGTGATGCTCTCGGCCAGGACACGTTTCCAATCATCCATCGGTATGCCTCGTGACTAGGGGTGGTATGCGGGCGCGAATCTGCAGGGAACAACCATGGTTCGTTCCCTATCCGGACGCCAGGGCGTCAAGGTGATTCAGGATGTCCGGCGTTTCAGTCAGGACGGTGTCTCCATCGACCAGGACGGGGACGTAATACTGTCCCGAAACCTCAAACACTTGTTTTCGGAACGGGCGGACTGTCGGAACAATAACACTTTTATACTCGATCTCCAACTCATCCAGCCGGTTCCGCACCAAAGCGCATTCGGGACACCATTCAGTATGATACAACGTCAGCGCGTGCATGGGTTCTTCTGATGCGGGGTTTCGCCCCCGCACGACGAGGTCCTTTTGTTTCGGCAAAAGGACCCAAAACCATTGGCGCCCGGGCGTGGCCCCAAGGGGGTGCCTTTGCCCCGGTCCCGGTTACGTGGGCTGCGGAACTCGCTGCGCTCAGACAGTCCTCGCCCCCAAACAGGATTCGGGACCGGGGCGCAGCCACGCCCGGAGGCGCCGGGACAAAGCATTTGCAGTTCTTGTCATCCCCGACCCCGATCGGGGATCCAGTGTCTCTTGTCTTTGTAGCTGCGCCATCTCATGGCGCCTCATACCGGCGCCCCTGTACTTTCCTCCCCTTTGTAAGGGGAGGTCAGGTGGGGTAGAGCCAACTCCCGAGAACCTTGCGCACAGTCCGGTCGTTGTTCCTCCACTCGATACAGGCGCTCTACCTCCCCTCGCCCCTCCTTACAAAGGAGGGGAACAGCCCGTACATAATGCTGGTTTATCCCGCCGGCGCGCATGGGGCCAGGATGGCATCGCGCATGCCGTGCAGTAATTTCTTGTCCTTGGGACACACCGTTGCCAGAATCCCGCCGAGCGTCACCTCGTCGCCGGACACGAAATAATACGGGGACAGCCGGGCCCGCCCCTCCATGGATTCAAGTTGCCCCGTGCGCTCGTCCCAATGCGGCATCTCGAACTGCCGGCCCTTGTGGAACGCTTGGAACACGTAGGGCGTCGAGGAAAAAGTATCCAGCGCGTGATCCAATTTCGCCGCCCAGGCGGACTGCGGGATATCATGCCCCACGACGACCCCGCGACTGCCCCAGGCCAGTTCCGAAAACCCCGACGGTTTCAGGACGCAGTGTCGTTGCTTCTGCGTGGCGCGGGCGATCTGCCGCCAATCGGACACGGCCTTGCCGTCAAGCGTGAGGTCCGGGATGATCGCGGACGGCGGCAACGGACGAGGGTCCACGATCCAGGTTTTGGGCATGACCTGCGTGAGATACGCGAACACGTCCGGCCCCAACGCGTCGGACCAGAACCGTTCCAGCATGGGATGATGCAGGAGCGCGAAGGCCAGTTTTTCTTCCATCCAGGGTTTATACGGCGGCGTCACCTTCACGCGGCCCTTCCTGGCGGCGTACATCAGCAATTCGGACTTCGGAATATTGTCCAGGTCGAAGAGCTCGAAAAACCGGTAGACGTGCGAAACGGGCCGTTCCCCTGAAGGTGTCGCGGCGAACAAGGTAGGAAGCAACGACGGTTGGTCCTCCGTGAACCGCAGGTCTCCGGGATGCACGCACCAGGCATCCAACCCCGCGGCCCGAAGCCGGCACGCCGCCCACTCCATTTCGATCCGGTAATCCTCGGCCTCGTCGGACACCACGATGGCGACACAGCCGTCATCCCCGCCGGCGGCGTTCCCGGACCGGAACAGCGCGGCAAACGTCTCGATCATGCCGTCGGTCCCGCCCACGAGCGAATCACCCAATGCACCATAGGCGGAGGACAAACAGCCGGTAATCCCGATCCCGCCGGGCACGGAATCCAACTCCGTGATCATCATGCCCGTCTCGGTCGGAATCACGTCGGGCCGGATCACCAGCGGGAGCGCCTCACGAAACCGTTTCATGCGAGCATATTCCAACAGGGCCGGCGGCTTGCCCAGATCCAGATATTGGTGCACCCAGAACGGTTGCCGGCCCTTGACGCTCTCCAGATACAGCCGGTTGAGCGCTTTCGAAAACGCCCAGAGCCGGGGCCCCAGGTCCTCGAAGAACGACACGTCGTCTGCAGTCAATGGGAACGGAACGGGTGAGACGCGCCAGGCAGGCGAAGACTCGAACAGCCCCGCCGCTTGAAGGGCATCACGCACGGCCGAGCAGCGCCGGCCCTCGTCGCACAGCGGAGGCGCAGGAGAGAAGCCGGAAGGGGATGCCGTATCCGAATACTGCTGAAGCATAGGACCTGCCGCCGGACCGTGGGCCATGAAAACGTTATACCTCAGTGGATCGTAATGATGAAGGGATGAAGAATAGACGCTGGTGGAGTTCGCAGGGTCGCAACAGAACACCCAACAAAAAGTCATCCTACCATGAGCCCTCGCGGAGAGACAAGCGAGCGGGGGCGAATCCGTCTTTCTGCGGGGGTTCGCCCTCACACGCCCCTCTCTGTCATGCCCGACCCCGATCGGGCATCCAGGGTCTTTGGTTTTTCGTGCGGGGTTTCGCCCCCGCACGACGAGGTTCCTTCGACTTCGCTTCCTTCGGCTTCGCTCCGCTACGCTCAGGACAGGCCCTTCGACCCTTCGACAAGCTCAGGACTCAGGACAGTCCTCGCCCCCAAACAGGATTCGGGACCGGGGCGCAGCCACGCCCGGAGGCGCCGGGACAGGACATTTGCATTTGCTGTCATTCCCGGCTTGACCGGGAATCCAGCGTCTTTATCCTTCGAACAGAGGACAAAACAAAGACACTGGATCCTCGATTAAAAATGTCGAGGATGACAGGAGGGGGGGAGTCGAGGATGGCAGGTGGAGCAGTTGACGATGGTACGTAAGTGGGCTACCTTTCAGCGGCGGATCTGACGGCTTTGTCTTGGACATGCCCGAACCCGAAGGAGAGCACCTGATGCAACGACACCGATTCTTCATTTTCCTCATGGCAGCGGGTCTCGTGATGATCCTGAACGGCTGCGGGGGAGCCGTCCTCCCGCCCATGGAGCCGCCGCCCCTTGACCCCGCAGTTGAAGCGGCGCTGGCCGAGTTGCAGGAGGTGTCGAACCTCTCGGATTCGTTGCTGGTCAGCGATCTCGTGTTCACGCCGGCCGGCGAGACCGAGCGGCTCCACGGCGCGACGTCCTGTGGCCGGACAAAGTGTCGAACCACCGTGTTGGGCAACACGTTTCTCACGTACGGGCTGAATCCTGACATCGACGACCCCGATTTTGAAGGGCTCTCCAAGGCCCCGGTGATCGAGGGCCGTGGGTTTGTGCAATACCGGGGCGTGTCCCTGGGCGCGTTTCGCGAACGGACTTACCAGCGGGAAGAATACGAGTTCCGCGGCAGGCCCGTTAAAGTTGAAATCGACACCGATATCCTGTCGTATGAAGGCTGGATGCAGTACAGTAAATTTGGCGGGCAAATCAATAGCATCACCAACGGCATCGTCCAAATCGGACAAACTCAGCGAGACTACACAGGCCAGCGGTATGCAGTGGGTACCTCGATAGGTCAGCTAAGTGAGACGAATCCGGTCGAAGGAAACGCCACGTGGGAGGGCGTCATGGTGGGCGGGAGAATCGGCGAGACCGCCGATTTCGGGGACCCCGTGCGCGGCGATGCCACGCTCACCTATGATTTCGCCGACGCGGATGTGGACGTGGCCTTTACCAACATCCGCACCCTGCCGATCGTGCAGGTGCCGGAGACGTATCCCGATATGACGTGGGAGAACCTGCCGGTCAAAAACGGCCGGTTCGGGGGAGGCTTTGACGACCCGACGCTTGAAGGCCGGTTCTACGGACCCAACCATGAAGAAGTCGGCGGCATCTTTCAACGGAACCGCATCGTCGGGGCCTTCGGCGCGCAACGCTGAACCCCCCTTGCCCCCCTTCTCAGGGGGGTGAGAGTCTGCCTTCCCCCCTTATCAGGGAGGAAAGGGAACGGGTTTCTTCCATCCCCCTGATAAGGGGGAATGAGGGGGTTGGGGATCGAGGGGATTGTCTGACAAAGGCGAAGGAAAAAAACAGGCAACGCATGAAAGGACACGAAATCGACATCGAGCAATACCGGATCACCGAGGAACCGTTTTATGAGGAGATCAACGGTGAAATCGGGCTGGCCGACATCGCGGCGCAACAGCATCTACCGGTGATGCTCAAAGGCCCGACGGGCTGCGGCAAGACCCGGTTCGTGCAACACCTCGCCTATCGGTTGAAGCGTCCGCTGATCACGGTGGCCTGCCATGAGGACCTGACCGCGTCGGACCTGGTGGGCCGCTACCTGCTCAAGGGAGAAGAAACCATATGGGTGGACGGTCCCCTGACCCTCGGGGTGAAGCACGGGGCCATCGTCTATCTGGATGAAATCGTCGAAGCCCGCAAAGACACCACGGTGGTCGTCCATCCGCTCGGCGACGACCGCCGGTTTCTGCCGATCGAAAAACGCGGGCAGGTCATCGAGGCCGTCGATGACTTCATGCTCGTGATTTCCTACAACCCCGGCTACCAGAGCGTGCTCAAGGAACTCAAGCAAAGCACCAAGCAACGGTTCATGGCGATCGAGTTCACGTATCCGCCCGCCGACGTCGAAACGAAAATCATCGAGCATGAAGCCGGCGTGGCCAAGGAAGTGGCCCAACGGCTCGTCAAACTCGGGGGCAAGGTGCGGAACCTGCGCAACCACGGGCTGGAGGAAGGCGTGAGCACGCGACTGCTCATTTACGCCGGCACCCTCATGCGGCAAGGCGTCAACCCGGAGCGCGCGTGCGAAGTGGCGGTGGTCCAGCCCATCACGGACGACGCCGACATGCACCGCAGCATCCAGGAACTCGTGAAGGCGATCTTTTGAGCCACTTTGTCGGTGCCCCGTTCCCGTTGGCCATGTTTCATTGGTGTGAAAATACCGTAAGTCTGTCATTCCCGCGAACGCGGGAATCCAGTGTCTTTCTCTTTTGCCCCTTCATTCGTACAGATCCGCTTGGAACAAAAAACACCTGGATTCCCGATTACAAATGTCGGGAATGACAGAAGGAGTAGTCGGGGATAACAGAAAAGGAAGGCATGGCCGAACCGCAAAACATCATCGCCGTCGTCTACGACTTCGATCACACCCTGAGCCCGCAGTACATGCAGGATCGGACGATCCTGCCGCACGCCGGGATCGATCCGCAGGAGTTCTGGCAGAGTTGCACCGCGCTCATCCGGGAAAAAGGGTACGACCAGGAACTCGCCTACATGAAGCGGATGCTGGAACATGACGCGATCCGGTCCCTGTCGAACCGGGACCTCCAAGGCATGGGCGCGCAACTCACGTTTTTCCCCGGTATCCCGGACTGTTTCGGCGAATTGAACGCCATCATCCAGCAACCCAAATACCGGGAATGGGACATCCACCTGGAACATTACGTGGTCAGTTCGGGGCTGGAAGCCATCCTGCAGGGCAGTGAGATCGCGAAGTGGACCAAAGCCATCTGGGGATGCCAGTTCGATGAAGAGGACGGGCACATCAGTTTTCCCAAGCGCACCATCAGCCATACGCAAAAAACGCAATACCTATTCCGGGTCAACAAACACCTCCTGGACCCGGCTCAGGACGTGAACGACCACATGCCCGAAGAAGCCCGGCGCGTGCCGTTCCCGAACATGATCTACGTGGGTGACGGCCCGACCGACGTGCCGTGTTTCACCGTCATCAAGAAGCACGGCGGCCTCGCCGTGGCCGTGTATAATCCGGATGATCCCACGCGCCGGTCGTTCAAAAAATGTTACGACCTCGCGCACCATGCCGACCGCGTACATTTCATGGCCCCCGCCGACTATCGAAGCGGAAGCCAACTCCGCCTGATCCTGGAGCAACACCTCACCGAAATCGCCGACGGCATCGTCGAACGCCGCCGTCACGCCATCGCCGCCACCCGCGTCGCCGCCCCCCCGCCGTAAAAACAGCAGGGGATGTCTGGCATTCGTTCTTCTCTGTCATTCCCGCGCACGCGGGAATCCAGCGTCTTTTGTCTTGTCTTTATTCTTCACAAAGAAGGAAAAAGCAAAGACACTGGATGCCCGATCGGGGTCGGGCATGACAGAAGAGTCGGCGCCTGCGGGCGTGGCTGCGCCCCGGTCCCGAACTCCCCTGCCCCCCTTATCAGGGGGGAGATGCACGCTACCGTCCCCCTGACAAGGGGGATTGAGGGGGTTGTCCCTACGTTCGTGTCGTTGTAGGGGACGGCCTGTGTGCCGTCCCGGATAAATCCGGCGCCCCCCCTACGATTGCGAAAACGCCACGAGAGCGGTAAAGTACCGCTACAGACAAGCCTTTGTCGAAGCGGGTGAATCATGACCAAGCAACCTACATATGCAAATGATGCACATCGCGTTGTCCGATCCTTCAGCAGTATCGGCCTCGCTATCCTCCTGCTCGTCTCCGCGATGCCCTCGGTAGCCGTCGGGCAGGAAGACCAAGGTTTTACCCCCAAGGCGGCCACAAAGGAGAGTGAGGGCAACGTCACCACCACGACCGAACTGATGGCGTTGGACCAGGAAAATTGGCAGCGCCCGCAATCCGCTTTCAAATGGATCGCCATGGCCCGGGACATCAAGGTGCCCTGGGACACGTTCGGGCGACAGGGATGGATGACGGATGACGCCTATGTGGAACCCGTGGACCCCGGCGTGTCCGAATTTTCAGCGGATACGGAAATCTTCTACCTCGTCTTTGCGGTCTCGGCCCTCGATGCGCCCTCGCAATACCGGGCGGCCTGGTTTCACATGCCGGACGGAAAGGTCCCGTCGGAAGAACTCACGGGCACCGATGCCTTATTCATGGAAATGAACGAAAAGGCGGGGTACCTGGAAATCTATCGACCCGAGGGCGGTTGGAAAAAAGGGAAGTATCTCGTCAAGCTCTACTTCGAAAGTCCCGGCCAGGAACTCTACGACCCCAACGTAATCGGCACCATGGCGTTCACGATCACGGATTGACCGCCTCACGTCTTCGGCACAACAACGCTACCTATCTGTCATTCCTGCCCCCCTTCTGTCATCCTCGACATTTTTAATCGAGGATCCAGCGTCTTTGCTTTTTGCACAGTTCTCCCGGCGCCTGCGGGCGTGGCGGCGCCCCGGTCCCGAACCCCCCTGGCCCCCCTTCTCAGGGGGGAGCCGTTCGCTGTTGTCCCCCTGAGAAGGGGGAGTGAGGGGGTTGTCTGACAAAGGCGGGGCAGGAAAGGAGAACTGGTCAACCAATGACTGCACACATACAAGGATGCCCGAAACGACAAACCAAAGACACTGGATGCCCGATCGTGGTCGGGCATGACAGCTGTGGAAGGGAAAGGGTGAAAGTATGCCTTACGACGCGCGGTGTCGCGCCGCGGGGCGGGACCGCAACAATTCTTCCAGCGTCAGCAGGGCGTCCCGGCCCGAGTTGGCCTCCAGGCCCTTGGACAGGCTCTGGTCCGCGTAGGTGTGGCCGTGGTCCTGCGTGGCGCTTTGACTCAGGCTGCCGGACCAGGGCCGCGGGTCGCGGCTCCCGTGTTTCCGGTTCCAGGCCGCGAGGCACGCCTTTGCGATCAGTTTGTTCAACGGGGCCGGGTTGTAGAGCATCTTCTTGATGTTCCACGGCGTAAGGCTGAGCGGGTTGTAGCCCGCGGACAAATACCCGTCCGACAACAACCGCTGTTCCAGGTCCGTATTCGGCTGAACGCCGAGAAAGAACATCAGGGGGAACACGCGGTCTTCCCCGAGAATCGACGCCACCACCTTATACGACTCGATACTCTGTAACAGCGTCTCCTCGGTTTCCTCCGGCGAGTTCAGCGAATAATTCAGGATCACGCGGCCCGCGAACCCGGCCTCCTGCAAGTACCGGCAGCCGTCATACAGATGTTCCAGCTTGAAGCCCATGTGCAGGCTGTTCAGCACCTTCTGCGAGCCCGCGGTAATCGCCACTTCCAGGTCGCCCACGCCGGACCGCACCATCAGTTTCGCCAGGTCCGCGGAGATCAACGACGTGCGCACGTACCCCGACCATTCAATCTCCAGCCCCTCGCGGATAATCCGTTCCAGGATCTCCGTGCATTGCGGGTACGCGTCCTTCCCCGTAATGAACTGCGCATCCGTAAACCAGAACCGCCGTGCGCCCCACTGGTGATAATACTGCGCAAGATCGTGCACCACGTTCTCGGGCGGCCGGTACCGCACGCGCTTCCCCTCGATATACGGATACAGACAAAACGCGCAGTCATACGGGCAGCCCCGTTTGGTCTGCACCCCGATGCACTCGTTCACGTATTCGGGGTACTGCGGAAAAATCGACGTCAGGTACGGCAGGTCCACGGTCAGCGAATCCAGCAGGGCCGGCGTATGCTTCTCGCCCTTGGTCACGCGCCCGTTCTCCCGCATAATGAACCGTTCATCCGTCAGGGGCTCGTCGTTCAGGACCTTGAGGATCGCATCCTCCCCCTCGCCCAGAATACCGAGCGTGTGGTCGGGGAGTCGTTCGATCAACTGATCCGCGAACGCGGTAAACGCTCCGCCGCCGATCATCAACCGCGCGTTCGGAAACTCCCGGTGCACCAGCCACGGATACGACAGGTTCCGGCGGATATCCTGATAATAGCGGTACAGGTTGCGCAGGCCCTGGAACGACGCCGTCACGCGCTTCAGGGGATTGCTCGCGTAATAGAAATTGAACGCCTGCTCGAGCGACGCGTCGCCCTCGTGCGGAGAAAAAATCTGGATGTCGCGCCACGAAAAACACACGAGGTCCGGCTGGAACGATTGCACCGTCTCCCGTAACGCGCGGGAGCGGCCGGCGAGCGGAAACAGCGACAGGTCCAGGATCTGCTGGCGGACCTCCGGCCGGCGCCGGTGAATGAAATCGGCCAGATACGTAATGCCGGTGGGATAAACCTTCTTACACGGCAGGAAGACGTAAAGAACGGAATCCATCACGTGTCATTCTTGTATGTGTTCAGTAACTCGTTCACAATTGTCCCGCTTCCTTTTGGGCCCCAGAACCTCGCCTTTGAAAGACAACCCCCTCAATCCCCCTTCTCAGGGGGACCGCAGAGTTCCTCGCCCCCCTGTTTTGGGGAACGGCTGCACTCCTCGCCCCCTGACAAGGGGAACGGCCGCACTCCTCGCCCCCCTGATAAGGGGAACGGCCGCACTCCTCGCCCCCCTGATAAGGGGAACGGCCGCACTCCTCGCCCCCCTGATAAGGGGAACGGCTGCACTCCTCGCCCCCCTGATAAGGGGGGAAGGGGGGTTCAGTAGGGGCGGACCGGAGCCTGCCCTGAGCCCGCCGAAGAGCCAGGCTTCACGGCCACGTGAATGGCCACGATCCCGCCGCTCAGATTGCGATACTCCACGTGGGAGAACCCCGCCTCCCGCAGCATCGCGGCCAACCGGTCCTGGTCCGGAAACGTGCGGATGGATTCGGGCAAATAGCGGTATACGTCCGTATGATCCTTGGCCACCCAGGTGCCGATCGCGGGCAGGAGATGAAACGAATACCAGTCGTACACGCGCCGGAGCAAAGGCGACACCGGCCGGGAAAACTCCAGGCACACGAACCGGCCGCCCGGTTTCAACACGCGATGAATCTCACGAAAGGCCTGCGGCCGGTCGCCCACGTTCCGAATGCAAAACCCCGCGGTCACCGCGTCGAACGTCTCGTCGCGGAACACGATCCGTTCCGCGTTCCCGCGCAAACACGCGATCCGGGAACCCAGGCCGTGTTGCGCGATCTTGTCCACGCCCACACGCAGCATGGCGAAGTTCAAATCCATCGCCACCACCCGGCCGTGCTCGCCCATGCGGCGGTCCAGCAACAGGGCCAGGTCTCCGGTGCCCGCGCCCAGGTCCAGGGCGCGTCCGTGCGTCAGGGCAGGGATCGAGCCGGCGGCCAACGCCTTCCAGCGGTGATGGAGACCGAAACTGAGCAGGGAATTATTGAGATCGTACCGGGCGGCGATCGCGGTAAACATGCGCTGCACGGCCTGTTCCCGCGGCGGGCCGGACCATTGCGACACGGCCTTGCCCGTGGAATCACCGGCGGCGCGTTCAACAGACGGCATCATGCAGGCAGTTAGCACCGGCCCTCAGAATTTGTCAAGCAAGCGGAGGGGGGAAGGCATGCGGGGTTTCGCCCCCGCGCGACGAGATCCTTCCTGAACTCTCCTCCTGTCATGCTCGGCTCGATCGGGCATCCAGCGTCTTTGCTTTCTCTTCCTTCTGTCATTCTCGACATTAGTAATCGAGAATCCAACGTCTTTGGTTTTTCTGTTGGCTGTGAAGGCGAAAGACACTGGATTCCCGCTAAAGACATGCGGGAATGACAGACCAAGTCAAGGCGAAAGACACTGGATTCCCGATTAAAGATGTCGGGAATGACAGACCAAGAGAAAACGCCAAATGACAAACTACTTACAATCGCGCTATAATTGGCACCTTACATTGCACGCTCCCCAATCGACCGTGACGACAACCCGCCAGAGGGAGGCCAACCATGAAGACCGTGAAATACCCCCAGGCCCAATCGAATAGGGTAGGGGCGAACCTGTGTGTTCGCCCTCTTCTATCTCTTGCACTAATCCCGCTGGCGATCGCGTTGGGTGCGGAGTTGGCCGGCGCTCAGAGTGACGCCGACAAAACGAAAAGTCCGAGCGTGTCGGATATCCAGCGCCTGGAAGAAGTCGTGGTCACGGCGACGCGGCGGACCGAATCCGTCATGGACGTCCCCTTCTCCGTCAACGTGCAGGACGAAGCCGCGATCCAGCGGTTGAACACCTTCAACCTGGAAAACCTGTCCCGCAACATCGCCGGTCTGAATATCCAGAATCTGGGGCCCGGCCAGAGCGTGGTGAACATCCGCGGGGTGTCCTCCGGCCAGATCGTCCGCGACCAGCCCGGCGTCAAGGAGCAGGTCGGCGTGTACCTGGACGATACGCCGATCGCGATCTCGCTGTTCACCCCGGACCTGGACCTCTATGACGTGCAGCGGGTGGAAACCCTGCGCGGCCCGCAAGGCACGCTGTTCGGCTCCGGCTCCATCGGCGGCACCGTGCGGTACGTCACCAACAAGCCGCAGATCGGCGTCAAGGACGTCAGGACGCAATTCGACCTCAACACCATCGACAGCGGCTCGGCCGGCGGACACGTCAAGGCGGCCTTCAACGCGCCCCTGGGCGACAAGGCGGCCGTGCGCGTGGTGGGCTACGGCACGCGGTACGGCGGGTTCATCGACGCCCTGCGGGTCACGGGTGAAACGGACGACAACGTCAACGACGGCGGCCGCTTCGGCGGGCGTATGTCCGTGTTGTGGCAACCCGCCGCCAACGTGACCATCACCCCCCGCCTGGTCTATCAGAATATCGACATGGACGGGTTCAACCGTGACGAGATTTTCAACCTGTACGCCAACCCGTATTCCACGACGCGGCCCCGCGTGCAGCTCGGCAAGCGCCAGCAATTCCTGTTGCTGGAAGAAGCCTTCGAAGACGAAACCATGCTGCTCGACAACACGATCAAATGGAACCCGAACGACCGCGTCCAGGCGACCTACGTCGCCAGCTATACCAAGCGCAACCTGCTGGTCAGCAGGGATTCCAGCGCGCTGGCCGGGAGTGTGGGGGTCGATGTAGGTTTTCCACCGGAAGGAGTGCTGCTGCCGTCCAACCTGCGGGACACCACCGAATTGGAACAGATGACCCATGAAGTGCGGGTCGCTTCCACCGACGACAGTCCGTTCCAATGGCAGGCGGGCGTGTTCTATTCCAATATCAAACGCGACTACTCCCAGCGACTGCCCACGCCGGGGTGGGACCTGACACATACAGGGGCGGGCAGTCCCCTCGGTTCGCTGGACAGCGCCAGGAACGGGTTCGTCACCACGGATTCGCCCTATGTGTCGGACTTGACCTACGACCTCAGCCAGATCGCCGTATTCGGCGAAGCCACCTACACGCTCTTCGACCGTCTCGGGGTGACCGCCGGGTTGCGCTGGTACGATTGGGAGGAAGACAAGACCTTCAGGTCGGGCGGGAATTTTTCAAATTCGGCGGCGCAGAACCAGGCCGTGACCGTGTCCTCCAACGGCTTCACGCCCCGGTTCATGATCAACTACGACGTGACCGACCGCGTGGCCCTCAACGCGCAGGCGTCGCGGGGGTTCCGGCTGGGCGGCGTGAACGATCCCTTGAACGAGCCGCTGTGCGGCGCGGCCGCCTATGAGACCTACCGGGGATTCCAGCGGTTCAAGGACGAGACCCTGTGGAACTACGAGGTCGGGCTCAAGTCTTCATACGAAAAGGTGACCATGAACGCGTCGCTGTATTACGCCGACATCAGCAACCTGGGCGTGAACGTGGAGGCCGGTGAATGTTCATCGCGGGTAACCGTCAGCGTCCCCGAGGCACACAGCATGGGAGGGGAACTGGAGTTCGCCGTGCATCCCACGGATGCCCTGCTGGTGACGTTTGCCGGCAGCTACGTACAGGCGGAATTCGATTCCACGGTAGCCAACGTGCCCGGCATCAAGGACGGCAACCGCATCCCCTCCGTGCCGGAATGGCAACTCTCCGCGGTGGCCACGTACACGTTCCCGGGCCTGTTCCAATCCGAGGAGAGTTACGTCACCGCTTCCTGGCAATACGTCGGCAGTCAGTTCACGCAACCCAGCGACCAGGAAAGTACGCCATACCCGGCCAGACTCATTACCGGTCTGACCGGAGCGGACATGGCGTCCGACAATTTTCGGGATCAGATGGAACTGGACGCGTACAACCTGTTCAACCTGAACACGGGCCTGCTCTACGACACGTGGGAAGTCATGTTCTACATCAAGAACATCACGGACGAAAACCCGCAACTCTCCTTCGACCGTGAACGCAACGGCGCCGCCCGGATGGCCTATCGCGTAGGCCAACCCCGCACCTTCGGCATCCTCAGCCGCTTCTACTTCTAAGTCAAACGTACCGTCTCTCACTTCCTCACTCCCTCTCCCCTCGCGGGAGAGGGCAGGGTGAGGGCGGAAGAATCCAGCGTCGTTGCCTTGCCTCTTTCTGTCATCCTTGCGAAAGCGAGGATCCAGAGCTGTTTTGTTGCCATTCTTTTCGTGAACGACAAAAGCAAAGACCCTGGATTCCCGATTAAAAATGTCGGGAATGACAGATAAAGACAAGAAAGGACAAAGCAACGACTCTGGATGCCCGATCGAGCCGGGCATGACAGAAGGAGGCAAAAAGGCAACGACTCTGGATGCCCGATCGGAGTCGGGGATGACAGATGAGGGCATCCTTGTTTTCTCCTTCTGTCATCCTTGCGAACGCGAGGATCCAGTGTCTTTCGCCTTCACAAACAGGAAAAAAGCAACGACCCTGGATGCCACATGTGCCTATGCCAACTGTTCGTACAGGTCGTCCCAACTTGCATTGTGTTCTTCGATTAATTCGAGTTTCCACTTCCGTTTCCAATGCTTGAGCTGCTTTTCTCGCTCGATGGCCGATTCAATATTCTCCGATTGTTCCCAATAGACCAATTTGTGAACGCGATATGTGTCGGTGAATCCTTCGACCAAACCGTTCTTGTGCTCATACACCCGCTGGATCAAGTCATTGGTAACACCGATATACAAAGTGCCATTGCGTCTGCTGGCCATGATGTAGACATAGTACGTTTGGTGATTCATAGGATAGCGTCGGCTCCTTCCTCACATATATTATTACTTTTTCTGTCATCCGTGTCTTCTCCCTCTGTCATTCTCGTCTTTTCTTCCTGTCATCCTTGCGAACGCGAGGATCCAGTGTTGTTTTCTTCACGAACCGAGGAAAAACCAAAGACGCTGGATTCCCGATCAAGCCGGGAATGACAGAAGGAGGCAAAAAGGCAACGACCCTGGATGCCCGATCAAGCCGGGCATGACAGCAGGGGTCATTCTTGCGCACGCGAGAATCCAGCGTCGTTAGTCTTACATATTTGACTCGTCGATTAAAAATTGCCATAGTCGGGCACCCGCGCCCATCGGCGTACGAATCTGGTCCCTATGCGCAAAACCTCCCATCTGCTGTTCGCCCTGCTGGTCGCCGCCGCAATCGGGGCGGCGGGGTGCCAATCCGTCCCCACCGACCGGCAGCTCAGCACCTTCGCTGCAACCACGAGCATGGTGGCCGCGGTAACCAGGGACACCCTCGCGTCCGCCAATAACGCCGTGGTCACGCGCAAACTGCGCGAACGGGCTGCACTCGGAGGCGGGGTGGACGACGCGCTCTTCATGCCGCTGGTCGCAGACGACGACTTCGAAGCCCGCATCGAGTTCCTGGACGCGTTGGAGCGGTACGCCACGGCAGTGGAAGAACTCGCGTCCGCCGATCGCGCCAAGACCATGGACAAAGCCCTCGCCAAAGTGGCGGGGGCGCTGGACGCGCTGGGAAAACACTATGAGAGCATCACCGGCAAGAAAGAACCCTCCGTCCGCGGCGGAGCCGTCAAGGAACTCGTCAACGTGATCGGCGGAGAGGTCACGCAAGCCCAGCGACGCGAAGGCATCTACCGCGCGATCGTGATCCAGCATGAAGTCATGCAGGACGTGCTGCCGGTGCTCCGCGATGAGGTCGGCCCCGCGGGCATCTTCGGGATCGCACACCGCAACCAGGCGGAAGGCGAGAAGGCGACCCTGATGAGCCGCTACAACACGGACCACAAGGAAGGGCGCTTATCCAAAAACCCCGACACGCGGCTCAAGCGGTTGAAGCGCATGCAAGAGGCGTGGGCCAAAGCCGCGACCGTCAAGAGGCTGTACGGGCGCCTGCACGACGCCATCGCTCAACTCATCATCGCGGAACAGGCGCTCTACGACGCGATCACGGGCTCCGGGAACCGCGAGCACCTCTACGAAGCGGTGGGGCGCGCGGCCGACAGAGCGCAGGCCGTGAGCCGCCTCCGCAAACAACTGAAGGACTAGGACCATGAACATCCGATCCCGGCTCCTCGAACTGATCAACGCCCTGGACGAACTCCTGCGCAACGTGGAGATGACCGAAGAACAACGGGAGAAATGCCTGCGCCGGCGAGCCCTGCTCTCTGCCCTGCTCGACGAAGTGCTGCGCCGGAAGCTCGACGAGCACACCGACGAATACAAAGCCGCAATAGAACAGACCAACAAGGCGGTCACGACAGCCAAACGCGCGCTCCGCGAAACCGAAGAACGCGAAGCCGTCATCCTGCAAATCACCAAAGCCGCCAAAGCCATCGACGCCGTCATCAAATTGGCCGTCTAGCTCCTTCCGTCATCCTCGCCTTCTCTTGCTGTCATCCTCGACATGAGTCATCGGGGATGACAGAGAGGGTCGTGCGGGGTCGAAACCCCGCGAGCAAAGAATCCCCCCGGCACTTGCGGCGAAGAAACCTCTTGGGAGAAGATGGACCGCAGGGGACGGCCTGCGGTCCTGTCCTGAGCAAAGCCGAAGGGTGTCGTCCCGAAAGCACGAGCGGAGTCGCCATGATGCATGATCCGGTCCTCCAGGAATTCCTCGAAAAGATCAACCCGCTACGGAAGCACATCAGGCGGGTGATCCTGTTCGGGTCACGCGCCCGGGGCGAGCACCGCACGGATTCGGATTACGACCTGCTCATCGTCGTACCCAGGAAAGACGACCATCTCATTGACGGCTTATACGAGGGCGTCATGGATGTGTTACTCGACCATGGCCGGCTGATCTCCCTGAAAATTTTTCCCGACGAAGAGTTTGAGCGCCTGACGCAGTTGCAGACGCCCTTCATGCAACGGGTCACGGCCGAAGGGGTGCCCCTTGGATAAGGTGCAACAAGATCACATCGCCGGCTATCTGGCGAAGGCGCGCGCGAAGCTCCGCGTGGCGCGGGAACTGGCCAAACAGCGCGAATGGGATGACGTGGTCTCGCGAGCGTATTATGCGGCCTTTCACGCGGCACAAGCCGTGTTGCTGGCGGAAGGGCACCAGGCAGAAACGCACCGGGGGCTGCTCACGCTGTTCAGCCTGGTGTTGGTCAAGACCGGCAAGTTCGAGAAAAAATGGGGAAAGTTCCTGGCAAACCTGAAGGACGACCGCGAAGCCGGGGATTATGAAGCCCTGTCATACCTCGATGAACAAACAGCGGGCCGGGCGCTGACCGAAGCCGAAGAATTCGTGGGAAAGGTCGAGGAATTTCTCGCCTGACGCGACGACGGGTAGACCCGTCTGCATTCGTCGTGTTGTGCTCTTCGTAGCCGCCCCATCACGTCCTTCAGTCAGCCTTCTCCTCCTGTCATCCTCGATCCTCGATTACAAACGTCAAGGACAGGCTATTAGTAATCGGGAATCCAGCGTCTTTATCCTTCCTTTCTTCTCTTTCCGTCATCCTTGCGAACGCGAGGATCCAGGGTTTTTCTCTTCACCAAGAAACGAAACCCCAAGACACTGGATGCCCGATCAAGCCGGGCATGACAGACAAAAAAGACAAGAAAGCCGCGCCACCTCATGGCGCTGTGTTCATTCGTGACGAGAACGATTCTGAGGGAGGGGTCGCGTCCGCTTGCGGACCTGGCTCACTCGGGGATGCTCACGTGAGCTTGAGCACGGCAATAATGATCCCGGCCAGGACCGTGGTCCAGGTCATTAACTTGACTTGCAGTTGGGCGAGTTTGGATTCCATCTGGGCCAAGCTGGTCTCCAATTTGGTTTCCATCTGGGCGAGACTGGTTTCCAGTTTGGCCTCCAGTCTGGCCAAGTCGGCTTTGGTCGCCAAGTGTTCGCTTTCATGTTCCCGTTCCAGCTTCTTGGCTAAAGCAATGGCGTCGTTCATAGCGGCACTATAATAAATCATGGAGAAAGGGGGCAATGCAGCCCTTCGCCAACGCTTTTTCCTTCTTTCTTCCTTCTGTCATTCTCGACATGAGTAATCGAGAATCCAACGTCTTTGTCCTTCCTCTTTCTGTCATTCTCGACATGAGTAATCGAGGATCCAGCGTCTTTCTCTTTACAAACAAACGAACCCCCAAAGACACTGGATGCCCGATCAAGCCGGGCATGACAAGAACTGCAAATGCGTTCATGCCGCAGTTGCAGGCACTCCGCCATTGGCGTAGTCTGTCTCCATGCGGTTCATAGAAACTCCCATCTTCACGGAGGACGTTGAGAGCGAACTTTCAATGGAGGAATTCACGTGAAGCAAAAGGACTTTGAACGCTTAGTCACCAGTGTGAAGCAGGCAGGGGCGATTCGCCGGGGGCGCCTGAAGCCGGGACGGGTGACCAACTTTCGGCCCGAAGACGTGCAGGCGATTCGGACCCGGTTAAAGAAGTCGCAGCAAGAATTTGCCCTGATGATCGGCGTCAGCGTGGCGACACTCCAGAACTGGGAGCAAGGGCGGCGGAAACCGGAAGGCCCGGCCCGGGCCTTACTGCGGGTCGCCGCGAAGAATCCGCAAGTCGTGGCCAACGCCTTGACATCCTGAACGCCCGGTCTGTGGGCCATCCCGACCCCGCGTGGTCATCCTGAGCCGCAGGCGAAGGATCTCGTAGTTACCGCCTTTTCTCTTTCTGTCATTCCCGCGAAAGCGGGAATCCAGCGTCTTAATTCTTCACAAAGAACGAAAGGATCAAAGACACTGGATGCCCGATCAAGCCGGGCATGACAGGACAAGGATTGAGGATGGCTGAAGGGAAACAGTTGTCGGAGAGAGCGGGGGTGACGTAATATGCTGGCACGGGCGGGAGTGGTGTATGACAGATGGGGCGTGACAAAAGAAGGAGGCCATCAATGGAGCATATTATCAATCTGCACATTGAAAAGTTGCCGGAAAATGTGTATGTCGCAACGTCAGCCGACGTCCAAGGGCTTGTCGTACAGGGCCGGACGATAGAAGAAACGATTGAATATGCACATGATGTAGCGCGCAAAATTCTGGAAGCCCAAGCGCAGCGCAACCAACCCATCACGCTCGCAGAGGCGACCTATCCGATGAAGCATAACTTGGTGGTGTCAGTGTAAGAGCGGGTGAATGGGCGTTTCATGGGTCGTTTGGCGGGATTCAACTATCGGCAGGTGACCAGAATTCTCAAGCGGTTCCATGCACAACGATACACCGGTTGACGCAAGAGTATTGCATTGACTGTCCGTTGACGTTAAAGTATGTATGAGAAAGAAGTGATCCTTACCGTACGTTCTGCGTGGTTAAGCCAGAATAAAAAAATGCCAATCATGCTCTCAAGAACATACCAAGCCTTTAAAGCAGCCGGCGTGTCGGATGAACAAGCTCGGGAGGCCGCGGAGGAACTCGCAGGATTTGATGCTCGCCTCATTCGGTTGGCAGTCATGACGGCCTTGATCCTGACCGGCACGATCACTCTTGTCCTCAAGGCGTTCTTCTAAGTTCTCCGTTCAACTCCCTTCGGGTCATATCCCCCTGCCATTCGGTCGTTCCCGCGAAAGCAGGAATCCAGCGTCGTTTCTTCCTCTCTTTCTTCCTTCTGTCATTCCCGATATTAGCAATCGGGAATCCAGCGTCTTTGCCTTTTCCTCCTTCTTCTTCCTTCTGTCATCCTTGCGAAAGCGAGGATCCAGCGTCTTTCTCTTTACAAACAAACGAAACCCCAAAGACACTGGATGCCCGATCAAGCCGGGCATGACAGACAAAAAAGACAAGAAAGCCGCGCCATCGCATGGCGCCACTTCCCCGGCGCCTGCGGGCGTGGCGGCGCCCCGGTCCCGAACCCCCCTGGCCCCCCTTCTCAGGGGGGAGCCGTTCGCTGTTGTCCCCCTGAGAAGGGGGAGTGAGGGGGTTGTC
>JAJEJG010000023.1:0-40000 GCA_022828225.1 Nitrospirales bacterium
CTTAGCGGAGTTTCAGGACGAATTGGAGCAATACTTGCTCTACTACAATGAGGTGCGCCCGCATCAGGCGTTGGAGGGGAAAACCCCGAAACAAATCAACGAATCTTGTCAACGAATTACTGAACACATACAGGGATGACAGGAGGGAAAAAGTTCCCGTCCTTACAAATGAGGGGAACCAAGAAAGAAGAGACACCTTCTTCCTCCCCTTTGTAAGGGGAGGCCAGGTGGGGTAGATTCAGAATTCGCCACGCCACCCCGCCAGCAGGCTGAACATGGGCTTCGCCGCCACGTGTCCGGGATTGTGCGAAGCCGCCGCCTCCACCCGGAACTCGCCGCCGAAGACGCCCGTGCGACGCCACCGTGTCGCCACGTCGATCTGACGCGCCGATGGGACGAGACCGGCTGAGAACGACTCGCGCAGGATCACGCCTTCCCGGGTTCGGCCCACCGGCAACCTGAAGGTCGCCGCTCCGTTCTCGATACGCGGCGGTTGCGACACCGAAATGGTCAAATCGTCTTGCGCGCCCAGTCGCCTGTTGGCGCGAAGCGACATCGCACTCGTGCTCAACCACGACATACCGTCGATGAGTCCGCCCCCCGCGTTCGGGACCACCAGACCGATCTCGGTGTCGAAGCCGAGCCGCCAGCCACCCACTTCAACGGCTGCCTCGAACCCGGTGACCACGTTGTTGGCCGAAAGCCGGCCAAACGCGCCGGTTGCCGTGGCCCCCAGCAGGGAATTCCCTTCCTTGAGCCAACCGAGCCGAACGCCAACGGGCATATCGGCCGGTCGCCAGGCGAGCAGGGCCCCCATGTTTGACATCTGTTGCCGAGGCAAACCGGCCGGGTTGAACACCGTGGCTTGGCTCACCGTGGCAAACGCCGTGGCTTCGAGTCCGGTTTGCGCCGTGTAGGTCACCGTCGCAGCGTTCCCGGCCAAGTTGAGCAGGCTGCTTTGGGCATTTGCCGGGGACTCGTACAGACCGAAGCGCCAGTCGCCTCGATGCGCGGCGAGCGCATAGGGTGCGCGGGTCAGCCGCGTGCCGCGCCCGGCCTGGCGATCCGCGTCCTTGCCGGGAGTCATCAGACGAAAAAGCCGTCCCAGCGCGGACGGTTGCAACGCGGTGCCGGCCAAGCCCGACAGATCAAACCAAAACGGCGCGCCCAACGCGTCGAACGCGGCGATTTCCCGTCCGGCCAGGGAGCGCGAGAGACTGTTCCCGAACGCCATGCCCAGCCTGAGCTGAGTCGATTGGATGCTATACCCGTCATTTCCATTCTCGGCAACCTGGCTGTTGAGCATCACTTGAACATTGTCCACCGGTGAGACCGCGGCGCCGAGATCCATCATCCCCTGGCCGTAGATGGAAGAACTGCCGTCGATCCGGTCCGGCGCATAGATCCCGCTCTTGTCGGCAGTCGCGAAGAGCCTCGTGAGCAGTTGTGTGTTGGAAAGTTGACCGCGGAAAAAATGCTTCATCAGCGCAAGCCCACCGCTGACCATAGGCGCGGCGATTGAGGTACCCCTAATGAGCGCGAGACGAGCGCTGCCGGGCGTTGATGTCATGGAATCGAACAGGGCCCCCGTGACATCAACACCGGGCGCCGCGATGCACCACGGCCCTGCGATGCCGCAACGGTTGGAGAAATCGGCGATCCTGCCGTCCCGACCCACGGCCACGGTGACCACGTTGTGCCCCCGCAACTCCGGTAGCTTGGCCATGGCTCCGGCCTCCGGGCCGGGGGAGATCGCGTTAAAACTGAAACCCGTCGGGCTGCTCGAATCGGCGACGCAATGTGCATCGCCGGCATCGCAAGGATCGCCATGATCGTTACCCGCGATCCACACGAAAATTGCCGGATCCGTCACACCCTGTTGCGCGACCACCTGGAGGGGAGGGCCGAGTCTGCCGGGAGCACGCAGTTGGTCCGCCGTGTAGTTTTCCACGAACTCGCCGGTAAACCCGTAACTCGCGTTCACGATGTCCACGCCGCTGGCCAATACGTCGCGATAGGCGGACTCCCAGTCGAACGCGGCCCGACGCGGATCATCCTCCGCAAGATGGTCGCCGATGGGCATGGTAAACACTTTGTAGGTCGAACCCCAGGCGATCCCCAGAAACCCGCCATTATTCGGTTGCGCGGCCATGATGCTCGTGACCGCGGTGCCATGCGAAAATTCATTCGCGCCGAAATCCGTTCGCATCTCATCCGGCAGGTCCTGGAGAAGCGTTTCCGTCATACTCGCACCGCTGAATTCCGGATGGTTCAGGTCCACACCCGAATCCATGACCCCAACGATTACGCCGTCACCCGGCTTTGTATTCGCGCCGTATTTCACGGCGAGGGCCGCATGCGCTTCGTCGACGTTGAGCGTTTCCAGTGCCCACTGTCTAGAAAATTCGGAATCCGCGCGACGGCCGGCGGCGATGTCATCCTGCAGTTCCCTAAATCTATCCTTCGAGATACATCCATGCGAGACCGTGTCAATTTCCATGCAGGATGGCGGGGGTGGAGGTTGGATCGGAGTCGGGTCAGGAGTCGGACCGGAAGATCCACCTCCGCCGCCGCAACCGAACAACACCACGAATGAGAAAGCTGCTATGAAACCGGCGATTCTGAAGATTTGAAAACGCATATGAGGAGCGGCTGAATTTATCTCAGGCCGCCGAGGGACAGGTGAAAGCAATCAGGGTTAGAGCTTGCCTTCGCCTTTGAGATACTTGCGGAACCGGTCCATGAGTTCTTCGCCGAGCACGCCGACTTCGGGTTTTTCTTTGGTCATGAAGTCCCGGATTTCGTCCAGGCGCTGCTCTGCCTGGCTGTTTCCTTTCAGACGTTTGACTTTCACCAACGCGTCGTCAAACGCGTCGAAGGTCAATTCCTGGTATCCGAAACTTCTGATCCGCTTGACGGCTTTCATCATGGCTTCGTTCCGGAACGTGGTCAGGTGTTCGGAATCGATTTCCCGCAACCCGAGTTTTCTGGCGCGCCGTTCCGCGGCCTTGCGGATGCCGCTTCGCACAAAATCCGGCGACGTGAGCAACCGTTTCCAGGCGTCGTCCGCCCACGCCACGGTTTCCTGCGGCGCCTCCCAGAACTTGAACAACGTTTCTTCATCAATCGTGGTCATCCCCGCTTCACGCGCCAGGTCTTCCGCGTCCCGCTTCAGCATATCCGTAACGAACTCCAGGGCAATGGGTGGGGAATCCTTGACTTTTTCCCGGAGCATCGCCTTCGCTCCATCGGTCCATTCCACCGGCGCCACTTGGGCTTCGGCATGCTCACCCATGGCTTCGACCTTTTCGAACAGTTCTACGTTGACTTCCAAATGGCCTCGTTCCCGCGCGACTTCTTCGGTAATTTGTTTGATCATGGCCCGCATGAACTCCGGCACGCTTTCCAACCGTTTGGTCGCCTCCGCGGTCCAGGGCAATTTGCCTTGGGCCATTTGATCGGCCGCTTCGGCCATCCCGGCTTCTCCGCCCATGCTCCCCATCATCTGCCGCTTGAACCGGTCCAACATTTCCCCGGTGATCTCGTGTTCCCCCAATTCCCGGGCTTTCTTTTCCGCCAAGCGTCTGACCATACCCCGCAAGAAGACCGGGGCGCGCTCAAGCCGCATCAGGGCCTCGGAGGTCCAGGTCGGTGTCGTCAACGTGGGGTCAGGATTACTCATGCGTCGGCTCTTCCGCATTCAACAATTCCTTGATCTCCTTGCCCGCCTTAAAAAACGGCATGCGTTTTTCCGGCACGGACACGGTCTCGCCGGTCTTCGGATTACGTCCGTCCTTGGTTCGTCTGATGCGCAACCGGAAACTCCCAAACCCGCGAATCTCCGTTTTTTCACCCCGCTTCAAGGCGTCACGGATGGAGTCGAAAATACCATTCACCACCTTTTCCGCATCGCGGCGGTTGAGCGTCTTGGCTTTTTCCACCACTTTCTCAATCAGGTGTGCCTTGGTCATGAATTCACTCCTTGATCGAAGACTCGACGACCTTTGCGCTCGTTGCCGTTGCCGCTCATCCCCATCACCCTCCCCTCTCCCACCAGGGGAGAGGGTTTCTAAGAGAGGAGGTATTTTACAGCGCCATGAAATACATGAGGTTCATACCCGTTTGAAGCGGCAACGCGGGCGTGTCGCCGAACACGGACCCGACCAGCCAATCCCGGAAGGAAAATTCCGGTGTCGTCTCGATCACCGCCGGAGAACCTTTGATCCCGGTCATTCTCGCCGCCAATTTGACGGCGTCTTTCAGGTCTCCCAGCTCATCGATGAGGAGCACGTCTTTGGCTTGTTGCCCGGTCAACACCCGTCCGTCGGCCAGGGCTTCGACGTCGGCGACGTCCAACGTGCGCCCTTCAGCCACGGCCTCGATGAACTGACGATGGGCATCATCCATGACCGATTGCAACAGCTTCCGGTCCTCTTCGCCCATCATGCGAAACGGAGACCCCACGTCCTTATACCGTCCGCTCTTGATGACGAAATTTTTTACGCCGATTTTGTTCATGAGCTCTTCAAAATTGGCCAATTGCATAATGACGCCGATACTGCCCGTGAGCGTGCCGGGATTGGCCAGGATACGGTCTGAGGCGACTGCGATATAATACCCGCCGGACGCCGCCACCGTTCCCATCGAGGCCACGACCGTTTTCTGCTTTTCCGCCCGCACCCGTTTGACCGCATTGTAAATCTCCTGAGAGGCTGCGACTCCGCCGCCGGGAGAATCGATCCGCAGGACAATGGCCTTGACGAGCGGATCATGGCCATACGATTCCAGTTCATCCACGGTGGATCGGGAATCCAGAATGGGACCTTCAATCCTGACGAGCGCGATGCGCTCCTTGCCGACCGTGGCGAGTTCCGGTAACAGGGCGTTCCCCGCCACAGTTAACGTCCCGGCCACCGCAACGATCCAGAGAACCCGTCGCCACGTGGAAGAATGAGATTTTCTTGAAAGTCCGTCGGCCATATGCGCTAACCCAACGTCAATCCTCTGCGGTCGTGTCCGCCGAGATCGGGATTTCCTGCTCCTGGCCGGCGTCACCCGGATCACTTGCCGCCTCGGTTGCCTGGCTCTCCGGTTCCTGCGGACAGTCTTTCACGCTCAAGGCAATTTTCCGTTCTTCACAATCGACTTTGACGATCTTCGCGGTCACTTTCCGGCCTATGGCAAAGTTCTCCTCCAGCTTGTTCGCCCCGTCGGGTCCGACTTCACTCACGTGAATCAACCCCTCCACGTCCCCGTCCAATTCAACGAACACGCCGAAATCCGCGATCTTGGACACGGTCCCGGATGCGACGCTGCCCACCTGATACCGCGCCGGGATGTCCGCTTCCCACGGATCCGCGGTGAGCTGCTTGTAGCCCAGTGACAACCGCTCTTTTTCCTTGTCGATACGCAAAATGACTGCGGACACCCGTTGCCCTTTCTTGAACAATTCCGAGGGATGCTTGACGTGTCTGGTCCACGACATGTCCGAAATATGAATCAGCCCGTCGATGCCTTCGTCCAATCCCACGAAGGCCCCGAAGTCCGTAACGCTTTTGACTTTGCCCTCGATTTGCGTGCCCACCGGGTAACGGGCTTGAATGACGTCCCACGGATTGGGCGCCGTCTGTTTCATGCCGAGCGAAATCTTGCGACCTTGCTGGTCCACGTGCAGCACTTGCGCGTCGATGGCATCGCCCACTGCGACCACCCGGGACGGATGGCGCACTTCATGCGTCCAGGACATTTCCGAGACGTGGACGAGTCCCTCCACGCCCGGCTCCAGTTCCACGAACGCGCCATAATCGGTCAGGCTGACGACCTTGCCGCTCACCCGCGACCCTTCGGGGTACTTGGCGGCGATGTTCATCCAAGGGTCGGCGGTCTTCTGCTTGAGCCCCAGGGAGATTCGTCCGGACTCCCGGTCGTATTTGAGCACGAGCACTTCCAACCGGTCCCCGACGGCGAACATATCGGAGGGATGGCCGACCCGTCCCCAGGAAATGTCGGTGATGTGCAACAGGCCGTCGATGCCGCCCAAATCCAGAAACGCGCCGTAGTCGGTGATATTTTTCACGGTGCCTTCGAGCAGTTGTCCTTCGGCGAGGGTCGAGAGCGTGGTTTGACGCCGCTTGTCCCGCGTCTCCTCCAAGAGGGCCCGGCGTGAAATCACCACGTTGCCGCGCCGGTGATTGATTTTGATGATCTTAAACGGGAAAGTCTTACCGACCAGGCCGTCCAGATCGCGGACGGGCATCAGGTCGATCTGCGATCCGGGCAAAAAGGCCTTGACCCCAATATCCACCATCATGCCGCCTTTAATGCGCGAGACCACTTTCCCCTGGACTTCCCGCTCCTCCTGATGCGCGACTTCCAGCTCATCCCAGATTTTCATCTTGTCGGCTTTTTCCTTGGAGAGGAGCAGGTTCCCTTCCGCGTCTTCACGCTGCTCGATGTACACCTGGATGCGGTCGCCGACGGCCAACGTGTTGAGTTCATCCGGCATAAACTGGTTTGTCGAGATGATGCCTTCGGATTTATACCCGATGTCCACGATCACCCGGTCTTTTTGAATGACCACGACCCGGCCCTCCGTGATCGTCCCTTCTTCGCAATTTTTGAAGCTTTCCTCATACAGGGCTTCCAACGCCCCGCGGTCCATTTCTTCAACGACGTGTGCCACAGTACTCATTCCTTGTTCCTAACTTGCGGTCGCTTGGCAGCAACCGTTGTGACGGGATCGAGCCGGAACCGACGTGAGGGCTCGATCTCTCGGGTTCATGTTGTCGGTACCGCCGAATGATCCACGCCGCGCAATTCGGCAATCCGAGCCATTACTGTCCGACTGATTCGTTGGTACAATTCTTTTCCCTGATATTGTCGACATTCCTCTTGAAATTCCATGCACTCCCCAAACGACACTTCCACCGGATGCCGCCTCACCCATGACGCACCCATCGGAAGCACCTGGTACGTCCCCTTGAGATACACCGGCACCACGGGACATTGGGCTTGAGCCACCAGCCGCCCGATTCCCGGTTTTCCCGGCTGGAGCGCGCCGTCCGGCGTTCGCGTTCCTTCCGGAAAAATGACCACGGCCTTGCCCGCCTTGAGCAACTCCACGGCTGACCCGAACGCCTGGCGGTCCCAGCGCTCGGTCTTCAACGGAATCCAGCCCAACCAGCGAAGGATCGGACCCATCAAGGGCCAGGAAAACAAATTGGCCCGTCCCAGATAAAAGAGGCGCCGCCGCACCCCGCATCCCAATAACGGAATATCCGCGTAACTTGCGTGATTCGCCGCCAACAACACCCCGCCTGCAGCCGGGACGTGTTCCACGCCCCGCGTCCGATAGTGCAGGAACACGCGGCCGACCACGCGAGTGAGAATCCACAGGATCCCATAGACCACGGTACTCACGAGTGACCCGGAATCCACGCCAGCATACGTTCCACCACCTGCTCAACCGTCAAGGACGAGGAATCGATCACGACCGCATCGGCGGCCGGTTTCAACGGCGCGGTTGCCCGCGATCGATCGTTGGCATCCCGTTCCTCAATGGCTCGCCGGATGTCCGGCTGTGTTTCAGGATGACCGTCGCGCACCATTTCCCGGTGCCGGCGAGTCGTCCGTGTCTCGAGGTCCGCCTCGAGAAAAAATTTCACGTCCGCTTCGGGAAACACCCGGGTTCCCATGTCCCGGCCTTCCGCCACAATGCCGCCTTCACATCTAACCCGTGCCTGAATCGGTAACAACCGGTCGCGCACGTACGGGAGCGCCGCCACGGTCGACGCCAACCGGCTGATTTCGGGAGAACGTAATTGCCCGGTGATTTCCTCGTTGTCGATAAAAGTTCGCGTCACCCCCTCGTCGAGAGACACGCGGAAATCCATTGAAGCCAACAGCGCTTCCATGGCCTCGGCGTCGGCGCAATCGATCCCCGCTCGTCGAACCACCCAGGCGACCGCGCGGTAGAGGGCGCCCGTGTCCAGATAGGCGTACCCCAAACGCGACGCCAATGCCCGCGCCGTCGTACTTTTCCCCGCCCCGGCAGGGCCATCAATCGTGATGAGGAAGCCTCGCCTGTGGGCAAACGTCTCCACGGTCCTCGGAAAAGGATAGTATTATAGAATTCAATGTGAAATTGTCAATAATTCCAACAGGTTGTCATGAAAATCCGGGAAGGAGGTCGCAATGCAGCCGGTGTCGAGAATGGTCGTCGGGACGTCGCCGGTCAACGCGGCGATGGCCAGGGCCATGGCCACGCGATGGTCGCCATGGCTCATGCAGGTCCCGCCTTTGATGGAAGCACCGCCCTCGAGAATGAATCCGTCCGGGGTTTCCTGAATGGGGACGTTGAGCGTGGTGAGTTCCGCGGCCATGGTATGGATCCGGTCGGTCTCCTTGACGCGCAACTCTTCGGCGCCCGTCACGACGGTCCGGCCTTCGGCCAGCGCCGCGGCCACGCAAAAAATGGGAAATTCGTCGATCATTTTGGGGACGCGTGCAGCTTCGATGGTCACGCCGCGCAACGGGGCCGCGCGGGCCACCAGATCACCCACCGGCTCACCGGCCTCTTCCCGCGGGTTGACAATTTGGATGTCGGCGCCCATTTCGCCGAGAATGTCCAAAATCCCCGTCCTGGCCGGATTGAGGCCGACGTTCACGATCCGGACTTCGGAGCCGGGAACCAGGGACGCGCCCACGAGAAAGAACGCGGCGGCGGACAGGTCGCCGGGAACCGACAGATCCTTGGCCGCATAGGTGGGGCGTCCCTTCAGGACGACGCGACACCCGTCGGTTTCGAGCGGAATCCCCAGATACCTGAACATCCGCTCGGTATGGTCCCGCGATTGCAAGGGCTCGGAAAACCGCGTCTCTCCATCGGCGAACAGGCCCGCAAAGAGGACCGCGGACTTGATCTGCGCACTCGAGACCGGCGATTGATATTCGATGCCCCGTAAGGCTCCTCCCTGGATGGCCAGCGGCGCCAATTCACCACCTTTCCTGCCTTGGATGGACGCGCCCATTATGCGCAGGGGGTTGACGATCCGGCCCATGGGGCGGCGGCGCAACGAGTCGTCACCGGTCAGGATTGAAAAGAACGGTTGGCCGGCCAGCACTCCCGCCAGCAGGCGAAGGCCCGTCCCGGAATTGCCGCAATCCAACTGCTGCACGGGCTCGGTCAACCCGTTCAACCCCTTGCCCCGCACCTTGACCCGGTCCGTTTCGACTTCGATGTCCACACCCAACGCTTGCAAGGCATGGAGGGTATTGAGGCAATCTTCTCCGCGGCAGTAGCCGGTAACCGTGGCGGGACCTTCCGCCAGGGCGCAGGCAAGCAAGGCCCGGTGGGTGATGGATTTGTCTCCGGGCACCCGGATCGTCCCGCGCAAGGGGCCTTGCGGCGTGATCGTGAGGGTACTCATTTCAGACGCTGCCGGGCTTCCCGCGCCTTGGCGATTTCGCGCTCCAGTCCCACGCCGTCCTTCGCTTGAATCAACGCCTTGAAGCGCTGCAAGTGTGTTTCCATGGCTTCGGTCATCGTCAGTAGATTGTCGGCGTTCCACAGAAAAATATCGCGCCACATTTCCGGAGACGCGGCCGCGATCCGGGTCGTATCCCGCAAGCCGCCGCCGGCATAGTCCAGTAAATCCGCCTCGCCCCGTTCTTCAAGATCCGTCAAGGCGTTCATGAGTGCGAAGGCTGCCACGTGAGGCAGGTGACTGACCGCTCCCAGAATCCAATCGTGCACAAAGGGATCGATCGACCGGACGATGCTTCCCATGGCTTCCCAGACGCGCTGCACGGTGAGGAGGGATTCGGGATCGGTGGCGACCGTCGGCGTAATCAGACACAAGGCATTGGCAAACAAATCGACCGACCCTTCGCCGACCCCGGACGATTCCTTTCCGGCGATGGGATGCGCACCCACGAAATGCACGCCGGCCGGAACCAGTGATTCCACCTGTCCTACCAGGGGGCCCTTGACGCTCCCCACGTCGCTGACGATCGTTCCGGGCTCGAGGAGGTGCCCCCACGCCTTGAGATGCCCGGCGTAACTTTCCACGGGCGTGGCGAGGATGACCAACTCCGTCCCCGGCATCGCCGCCTTGGGATCGCGTTCAAACGCATCGATGGCCCCGCGTTCCACGGCCAATTCCAGATTGCCCAGACTCCGGCCCACGCCGACGACGCGACCGGCCAGCCCTTGACGCTTCAGGATCATCCCCATGGAGCCCCCGATCAACCCGACTCCGACAATCGCGACTTGTTTGAAGTGGACGGTCATAGTCTGAAGAGGAAACGGCAGTGCGTGAGGAGGCGATCGAAGACCACGGGCTACAATTCTCGTCCCACGGCCTGCGCGATGAGTCTCAGGTCGTTCATCAATCCCTTGAACCGGCTGGGTTTGAGCGATTCCTCGCCGTCGCAGAGGGCGCATTCCGGATTCGAATGGACCTCGATCAGAAGTCCGTCGGCACCAGCCGCAATGGCGGCCTTGGCCATGGGAGCCACTAGGTCCCATTTGCCCGTCGCATGACTGGGGTCGACGATCACCGGCAAATGCGAGAGTTTTTTCAACGTAGGCACCGCGGCCAGGTCCAACGTATTGCGATACTGCGTTTCAAAGGTGCGAATGCCGCGTTCACACAACATCACGTTGCGATTGCCGCGGGAGACGATGTATTCGGCCGACAATAAAAATTCTTTGATCGTGGCGGACAGCCCTCGTTTCAGGAGGACCGGCTTGTCATAGGCCCCGACTTCCTTGAGCAGTTCGAAGTTCTGCATGTTCCGGGCCCCGATCTGAATCACGTCGGCTTTTTCCAGGAACACGTCCGTGTCGCGGGGGTCCAGAATTTCGCTGACCACGGGCATCCCCGTCTGCTTCTTCGCTTCAACCAGAAAATCGAGGCCTTCACGACCCAAACCCTGGAACGAATAGGGAGAGGTGCGCGGTTTGTACGCGCCCCCCCGCAGGATCGCGCCCCCGGCGGCTTTGACGTCATGCGCAATCCCGACCGTCACTTCCAGTTTCTCGACGGCACAGGGACCGGCCATCACCACCAGACGGTTGCCGCCTATCGTGACCCGATCCACACTGACCGTCGAGTCCTGGGGTTGAAATTCCCGGCCCACCAGCTTCCACGGCGTCAAAATGGGCGTCACGCTTTCCACGCCGGGGAACACCGTGAGCGGTTGGTTGTCCAACAGGCGTTCGTCGCCGATCACGCCGATGATGGTGCGCTCCTCCCCTCGGGACATTTGCGATTTCAGACCCAGTTCCCGGAGTCGATCCGTGACGTGATCGATGTCCTCTTCCGTGGCAGTCGGCTTGAATACGATAATCATCAGGAATCCTTGTCTGTCGGCAAAGTCTCCAGTACGCGACCCAGGGCCGTCAGGAATCGACGGTTCTCCTCCGGCCGACCGATCGTCACGCGAAGCATCGACCCGCAAATGTGTCGCACGATGATCCCTTCTTGAAGAAGCCGGTCGAACACGGCACGGCCGTCGCGGTGCGTGTCGAAATAGAGAAAGTTGGCCTGACTGGGAAGGGGCGCCAGTCCCAATGCGCGAAGCCCCTTGTCCACCGAGGCCATTTCCGTTTCATTGAGCGCGCGGCTCGCGGCCACGTGTTGTTCGTCACCCAACGCGGCTCGGGCGGCGAATTGCGCCAGGGAATTGGCGTTGAAGGGATTCCGCACGCGATGCAGGTAGCCGGTGATTTCCGGGGTCGTGATCCCGTATCCGATCCGCAACCCCGCCAACCCGTAAATTTTGGAAAACGTCCGTAACACCACGACCGGCCGGTTTTGTCGAACGTACTCGAGAGTGTCGGGATACTGCGGGTCCCGGACGTATTCATAATAGGCTTCGTCGAACACCACGATCACGTCGTCGGGGACCGCGGCCATGAACTCCCGGACTTCATCGCGGGTCACCATGGTGCCCGTGGGATTGTTGGGATTGCAGACGAACACGATCCGCGTTCGATTGGTCACGGCCCGCGCCATGGCCGGGAGATCGTGACGCCAGTCGTTCAAGGGGACTTCCACGCAGACCCCATGGCCGCCGGTCACGGCGAGCTTGTACATGACGAAGGTGTGGTCCGCCATCACGGCTTCCTCGCCGGGGGACATGAACGTCTTGACCAACAGGCTGATGATTTCATCGGACCCGTTACCCACGATGATCTGATCGCCGGTGACTTTCCATCGGTCGGCCAGCGCGCGGGTGAAATGATGCGCCCCGCCGTCCGGATAGAGATGCAGAGTTTCTTTTCCTGCATCCAGCGCCGCCAGCGCCTTGGGGGAAGGACCGAGCGGATTTTCATTGGACGCCAGCTTTACCGCATCGCGAATGCCCAATTCCCGCTCCAATTCATCAAGGGGTTTCCCCGGGGAGTATGGAACGAGTTTGGCTATGCTGGGATGAACTCGGATAGACATTGACACTTTCTCCCCTCTGTCATTCCCGACATTTTTAATCGGGAATCCAGTGTCTTTGTTTCTTCATGCGGGGTTTCGCCCCCGCACGACGAGGTCCTTTTGTTTCGGCAAAAGGACCCAAAACCATTCGCGCCCGGGCGTGGCCCCAGGGGGTGCCTTTGCCCCAGTCCCGCTTGCTTGGGCTGCGGAACTCGCTTCGCTCAGACAGTCCTCGCCCCCAAAGAAATTGCGGGACCGGGGCGCAGCCACGCCCGCAGGCGCCGAGCGTTAGTGTTTTCATTTCTTGTCAGCCCTGTAAATGTTCACTAATTCGTTGACCATTTTCACCCCCTCACCCCAGCCCTCTCCCACTAGGGGAGAGGGAGCCTTTCTTCGTTCCCCTTCTTTGTAAGGAGGGGGAAGGGGGAGGTAGAGGCTAGGCGAGTCATGGGAAAAGCAAAGTCGCTTAGGACGCTGCTAATCCGTCTATGCCATTCAACGTTTCTCCCCATGTTTTGAGGGTGATATTGAGTTCATCAATGATATGTTCTTCGAGTTTTCCTTGCTCTTCCAATTCCCTTACGGTATCGAGCTTCCATTCCCGAGAGATCTCGAATTCTGGGTTGACATCGAGGTACTGCCGGTTTGTTGTACGTTGGTCTTCAATGTTCGCCTGATCCTCTGATCTGTTGATACAATAGGTAATGAGGCCTTGACGCTTCCATTCCTCGATCAAAGGTGACAATTCGTTCCAATATTTTCTTCCGTACAGTTTTCTGCCTGAAAAGAAATGCTCCAGGTATCTGCGAGTTTCCCAAGTGGTTTTAGCCCAGAGCAATTTCGTTCCCATAAAGGAGAAATTGAGATTAGGGGTGACTGCCCATCCTTGCTCGTTCAAGGACAGAAATTTTTCCTTATTGACCTTTCTGCAGAAACGGTCAGCTTGACTGGCGGTGCTCGCTGGCCACAGATTCACCTTCAGTGAGGACCTTTCGACCCAAATCCCAACTCTCTCGGCAATCTTACCAGGGCGCAATAGGTCCCTGCCCTCTCGACTCTCTAATCCTTCTTTATTGGCTAAATCATCTACTAACCGAACCGTCCGCCTATGTAGGGCTTCATGCCTTTCACCACAAAGTTTGAAGGTGCGGTAAGGAGTCAGCCCAGAATGGAACTTCTCTACAAACGACAAGAAATCACGGGCGATCTCGCGGCTGCTGAAAGGTGCGATACTGGAGTTGGCGTACTTAAGAATACCTTCCAGAACCTCTGACCACTCTAGGCATATCGCCGAATCATGCAACATACCATCATCAACGTCACCCGAGAACGAGTTCCGGCTCGGAGACAATTGTTCTTCCCATACATTGCCATGAGAGAGCTTGTTTTCGATGATCAGGGTCAGCCCATTTGGATACTCGATGACTCCATCGTATACCGCCTGACGTTCTGACCAATTGACCTTGACTTCTTGAATGGATGTATCGGTAAGAAGGACGGAAACAAGACGGTTGGTAGAAGACGTAATCCCACTAGTCTGCGTTGAGACACATGCAGTCTCCCAGGTATTACTGTACTCCCGAAGCTTGGGAGGTAGCCGTGACTCCACCAGTTCACGCAGGAAGTTCTGCAAGAGCGGATCGTATTTGAGAGCTACGAGAAATGCCCAAGTCAAGCGATTTTCATACTCAGGTAGTGAACCAAAGGGGTTCAACAGGTTTGCGCGAGCCACTTATTCTTCTCTCCTCATACCTGAGTTTCTTTGGTTGTAACCTTTTCAGTGCTAATACTTTGCGGACTATCGTACGAGACGAGCGGCGTCTTACCTTGGCTCAGGAATGAGCGGGATACGAACCAAGCACTTTCATGAACAAACACCGGCCTTTCAGTTCTTCGATGGTCCGGCGGATCCGGTCTTCTTGCATATGTCCTTCGAAATCGACAAAAAAGATATATTCCCAGGCCTTGCGACGCGAGGGCCTGGACTCGATCTTCGTCATGTTGATGCCGCTGGAAGCCACGGGCCGCAGCAGATCGTAGAGCGCGCCGGCCTTGTCCTTAAACGACATCATGACCGACGTCTTGTCCTTGCCCGTGGGCTCGGCGCCATGCTTGCACAACACCAGAAATCTGGTGAAGTTGTTGACGTTATCCTCGATTTTCGATTGCAACACGTGCAGGCCGTACATGTCCGCCGCCAATTCGGAGGCAATCGCCGCGGCACGAGGCTCTTCCTGACACCGTTGAGCCGCGCGCGAGGTACTCGAGGCTTCCACCATCGGCACGTCCGCCATGTTGGTTTTCAACCAATTCCGGCACTGCGCCAGGGCATGAGAATGTGAATATATTTTCACCACGTCCTCGATCCGCTCGCTCTTCGACATGAAATAATGGGATATCTCCTGCATGACTTCTCCATAGATCATCAGGTTGGAGTCGATGAACATGTCGAGGGTGTAATTCACCACGCCTTCGGTCGAGTTTTCGATCGGCACCACTCCATAGATCGCGCGCTCGCGCTCCACTTCGTCAAACACTTCCTTGATCCCGCTGACCGGCACGTATTGCGCGGATTCTCCGAATTTGCCCAAGGCTGCCAAATGCGTAAACGTGGCGGGGGGGCCCAAGTACGCCACGGTCTGCGTGCCTTCCAACGACAGGGAGGCGGACATGATTTCCCGGTATACCGGGCGAATCGCTTCGTCGGGGAAGGGGCCGGTGTTCTGACGCACCAGACGGTCAATGACGAAGGCTTCTCGCCCCGCGGTGTGCAGCAGGGCCTGAGGGTCCGCTTTCCGTTTCGCCTTGCCGATCGCGATGACGTGACCCGAGCGCTCATTGAGCAGCCGCAGGATCTCATCGTCCAGCCGGTCGATTTCCTTGCGTGACTCGTCTATTTGTTGTTGTTCCGACATCCCTTCACCCGTGAAACGACACTGTACGACTGAGCATACGCAGACGCTCCCGTCTTTGCAAGAAAGCAGCGGCGCTAGGCGACTCAACCGCAAAGAATACATCAAAAGCCACGGCGAAGACCTGCCTGAAATTCGAAAGTGGAAATGGCCGGCGGAAATAGAGTAGTCTCAGATGCACGACCAACTGATTTGTCATCCTTGACAACCCTTCTGTCATTCCCGACATCTTTAATCGGGAATCCAGCGTCTTTGATTTTTGTTTCGTCCGTGAAGACAAAAGACACTGGATTCCCGCTTTCGCGGGAATGACAGCTTTGACGGGTTAGTGTGGCGTAACCCGACAGCGAGTACTTATTTTCGCATCAATGAAAAAGATTCGACGTAACACGAAGTTCACGATTTCAGCATCGTTTTGTAGCCTGTTCCCGGTACTCTTTCATGACACGGCCTGGGCAAGAATGGGTTTCGCGACATGACGAATCAACCCATACTGGAGTTGAGCGGGTTCGACGCCGCGATTTTTGACCTCGACGGGGTCATCACCAGGACCGCGGCCGTTCACTCGGCGGCATGGAAACACCTGTTTGATGACTATCTCCGGCAGCAGGCCGATCAAACCGGGGAGCCGTTTCAGGCTTTCGATCCCATCAAGGACTATTGTGCATACGTCGACGGCAAGCCCCGGTATGACGGCGTGACCAGTTTTCTGTCCTCCCGCGGCATCACGCTGCCCCATGGAGACCCCGCGGATCCGCCGGAGCACGAAACCGTTTGCGGGCTGGGGAACCGCAAGAACGTCGAGTTTCTGAAGGCCCTGCACGAGAACGGGGTGGAGGTCTTTCCCTCGACGGTCGCGCTCATGCGGCTGCTCAAATCTCTTGGTAAAAAAACCGCGATCGTCACGGCCAGCGAAAACGGCCGAGTCATCGTGCAAGCCGCGGGCGTGACGGACCTGTTCGAAGTGATGGTGGACGGCCGGGATGCCCGCGCCTTGAAGCTGCGCGGGAAACCGCACCCCGACACCTTCTTGAGAGCCGCCGAATGTTTGGAGGTCCCGCCGCAACGAGCCGTGGTGTGTGAAGACGCGTTGGCCGGGGTGGAAGCCGGGCGAGCCGGAGACTTCGGCCTGGTCGTGGGCCTCGACCGCGTCGGCCAGGCCGACGCCCTGTCTGCCCACGGCGGGGACGTGGTCGTCCCGGATTTGGAGGAACTCGTCGTCCGGGATGAAGCCGGGATCACGTGGCGCAGCGCCGCGGCCTTGCCGTCCGCGCTCGATCGATTCGACGACGTGCTGGCCCGATTGGGGCAACAACCGGTGGTGGTGTTTCTGGATTACGACGGCACCCTGACCCCGATCGTGGACCGGCCTGAGATGGCCGTGTTGGCTCAGGACGTGAGGGACGTGGCAGACGCGTTGAGCCGGCAGTGTCCGGTCGGGATCATCAGCGGCCGGGATCGCCAGGACGTGACGAACCTCGTGAATCTGAATTCGCTGATCTATGCCGGCAGTCACGGATTCGACATTGCCGGGCCGGAACACTTCGCCCTTTCCCATGAAGTCGGCACGCAATTTTCCAAGGCCCTCGATCACGCGGAGAACGTGCTCCGGCCTCTCCTTGAACCCATTGCCGGCGCCTTGATCGAGCGGAAAAAATTTTCCATCGCGGTGCACTATCGCCTGGTCGATGCCGGTGAGGTCTCCAAGGTCGAAGAGGCCGTCACCCGGGTCATGGCCGAGTCTCCCGATCTCAAGCGCTCGGCAGGTAAGATGGTCTTTGAACTGCAACCGCAACTCGACTGGGACAAAGGCAAAGCCCTGTTGTGGTTACTGGAAGGCATGAAATGGAAGGAGCATCACTATCAGCCCGTGTATATCGGCGACGATCTCACGGACGAACACGCGTTTCGTGAGTTGGTCGAGCGCGGCGCGGGGATCGTGGTGGAACACGGCTCGCGCTTTTCGTCCGCTTCTTTTTCATTGCAAGACCCCCAGGAGGTGAAAGAATTTCTCGTGCGATTGAGTCGTCACCTGGAAAGCCGCACACCATGAGCGACTGGGCATTGATCTACGACGGGTTCGACCCCGCGAAGGAACGCCTTCGCGAAGCCCTCTGTACGCTGGGCAACGGGTATTTTGCCACCCGCGGGGCGGCTCCCGAAGCCAACGCCGATGCGACGCACTGCCCGGGAACTTACCTGGCCGGCGGATACAACCGGTTGCAGACCGAGATCGAAGGCCGGATGATCGAAAATGAAGACCTCGTGAATCTGCCGAATTGGTTGGTCCTCACCTTTCGCCATCCCGGCGACGAGTGGTTCAACGTCCAGGCCATTGACCTGCTCTCGTACCGGCAGACGTTGGATTTGAAGGCCGGAGTCCTGCATCGATCATATCAATTTCAGGATAGCCAAGGGCGAAAAACCACGATCAACAGCCGCCGGTTCGTCCATTTGGGTGATCCGCATCTCGCCGGGCTGGAGGTCGTCATCACTCCCGACAACTGGTCAGGCCCGTTGGAGATTCATACCGGCCTCGACGGCCGGGTTCGCAACACCGGCGTGCCGCGCTACGCGGCCCTGAACAATCTTCACTTGTCTCCCTTGGAAGCCGCCGCGTTCAGCCACGACGGAATCTTTCTGTGTACGGAGACGACTCAATCGAAAGTGCGCATCGCCCAAGCCGCGCGCACCGGGTTCTTTCCCGATGCGGCCTGGGCGGGCCTGCCCAGGATCCCGGTGCAGGAACGGGATTACATCGGCCAGGAATGTACGGTTCCCATGACGGAAGGCCGGCCTTTGACCATAGAAAAAATCGTGACGCTGTACACCTCGCGGGATCACGGCATATCCGAATGCGGAGAAGAGGCCCGCGATGCCCTCGCGCATGTCGGCGGGTTCGAGGACCTGCTGCGCTCGCACACGCAGCACTGGGATCAGATCTGGCAACAGTGCGACCTTGGCCTTCAGGGCGGCGAAGGGTCACAACTCACGCTCCGGTTGCACCTTTTCCACCTGCTGCAAACGGTCTCGTCGCATACGGTCGAGTTGGACGCGGGCGTCCCCGCGCGGGGATGGCACGGCGAGGCGTATCGGGGACACATCTTCTGGGATGAACTCTACATTTTCCCGGTGTTCACCCTGCGATTCCCGGCGCTGACCAAGGCGCTGTTGTTGTACCGGCATCGACGCCTCGAACAGGCCAGGCGAAATGCGGCCCGGGCCGGGTTCAGCGGGGCCATGTATCCCTGGCAAAGCGGCAGCAACGGCCGGGAAGAAAGCCAGGTCCTGCACCTGAACCCCAAATCCGGCCGATGGATCCCGGATAACAGTCTGCTTCAACGGCACGTGAACGCGGCCATCGCCTACAACGTCTGGCAGTACGCCGAATCCACCGACGACTGGGAGTTTCTCTCCACCCAAGGCGCGGAAATGTTCCTGGAGATCGCCCGGTTTTGGGTCAGCGCCACGTCATTCAATTCCGACAAGGACCGCTATGAGATCCTGCGGGTGATGGGACCCGACGAATACCACGATGAGTATCCGGATTCCGAAACCCCGGGTTTGGACAACAATGCCTACACCAACATTATGGTGGTGTGGATCCTGTGCCGAGCTTTGGAACTCCTGGACCGGCTCGCGGCGTCAAGCCGGACCGAAGTGCGGGACCTCCTGCACGTCAGCCCCACCGAGGTCGCGTTGTGGGAAGACATCAGCCGGAAGATGTTCGTGCCGTTTCACGACGAGGGGATCATCAGTCAATTCGAAGGGTATGAGGCATTGGCGGAATTCGAGTGGGAAAGCTACCGGCAGAAATACGGGGACATCCACCGGCTGGACCGAATCCTGGAAGCCGAAGGCGATACCACGAACCGTTACAAGCTCTCCAAGCAGGCCGACGTGCTGATGCTCTTTTATTTGTTTTCCGAGGAGGAACTGCAATCCCTGTTCGACCGGTTAGGCTACCCCTTCGAAACCACCGCCATTTCCCGGAACGTCGAGTATTACTCGGCGCGCACGGCGCACGGGTCTTCACTCAGCCGGGTGGTGCATGCCTGGGCCATGACGAGGTCCGACCCGGAAGCTGCCTGGGAACTGTTCAAGGATGCGTTGGGCGTGGACGTGTCCGATCTGCAAGCCGGCACCACCGCGGAAGGCATCCACACGGGCGCCATGGCCGGGACCGTGGACCTGATGCAGCGCGCCTATACGGGATGGGAAACCAGGGACGGCATACTCTGTTTCAATCCCTGCCTTCCGTCCGCAGTGGAAGCCCTCCACCTCCGGCTGAGGTATCGCGGGCACTCCCTGGACGTGTCCGTGAGTCCGGGCACGTTTCAACTCGCCTCACGCCCGGGTCGCGCGGCCCCGATCCAGGTGTCCGTCAAGGGCCAAGCCCACACCCTCTTGCCCGGGAACACCGTCAAGACGAACTTGTAGCCAGGGCCGACCCGATCCCGGGCCGCGGCCCGGGACCATGATCGCGGATCTCCACGCTTACAAGCGACTCAATTCGTGTTGCTCCACGGCCGATGCAACGGCGTTGACCAAACGATCCTTCCCGATCGGTTTCATGAGAAAATCTTTCACCCCGTCGCGAAGCATCCCCGCCAACTTTTCAGACCGAAGCATGTAGGACTGCATGTCCCGTTCCCGTTGAATCAGCAGCCACAGGAGTTTTGAGGCTGCCCCACCGAGCACCTCGGTCCGTTCATGCTTGTTCCCGGCGATCAACGCGGCCATGGCCGGGTCGCCGGTGACGTCGATGATGAGATCCACGTCGTCCCGGCCGATCAGATCCATCGGATCGGGGACCACCGGGATTTCAAATTCCCGCGCGAACTGTAAGCCGGTGGCCTCGGGATCCTTGTCCGTGATCCCCACCACCCGGGCATCCGGGAGATGCAGGAACACGTCGAGCAGCGCCCGCCCGCCTTTCCCGGCTCCCACCACGCCGATTCGGATGACCGAAGAACCCGAAGCCTCTTGATCGATCATGCCCGTCAAGGCGATCAAGGGAATGTGGGGAAATTGGGATTTAAAATAGTTCAGGGATCCGACACCCAACTTCTTGTCGATATCCGTAATCACCACGTCAAGCAACAAAGGGTTTTCGCCTTCCTTGGCCACGTCGATGGCCCGATCTTCCGTATCGGCCTCCAACACGTCGAACCCCGCGGTTTCCAGGGTCGTGCGCATTTCTTCGCAAATACCGGGATCGTCCTCTATGAGCAGTACGCGGCCGTTTCCCGGTTTGGAACCGAACATCGCAGCAGTTTTAGGTTCAGTCATGATGATGCCTCCTTGATAAAAGCCCGTCATTCCTTACCCTCTCCGCACCGCAGTCGTGCTCGAGAGATCGTGCCTGCGGGCTTCGAGCGCGTCCCTCGACCGTTCACGTACGGACAGGATCCGGTGTCGTGTTCAGGGCCGAAAACTACAAAAGCCCTTTGGATCCTTCACGGTCCAAAGGGCTTTACCTCGATCTTTTCTGTCGCAGGAGGTCTCTTTCCAGGAAGCTACCCCATCACCTGCCTCTTTCGTCAAGAATTTTTGTCCTACTAAAATGATAAGCCCGTCTTCCCGTTGTGTCAATCAAAAGGCCTTCCGCACCCGGCGTTTTAGCTGCATTCTCCTGCAGTGGGTTGGTAGAATAGCGCTTTGCCGATACCCCATTTGTTGCACGTGACAGTCTTTCCGACGAAAACGAAGCAAGAGGCAGGCTGACGATGACGACGCCGCAAGACCGAGACGCTCCCGACCGGCGCCTGTGTCTGGTGGACGGGTCCGGGTTCCTGTTCCGGGCGTTCCACGCGCTCCCGGTGCTGACCCGGCCGGACGGAACACCCGTGAACGCCGTGCTCGGGTTCACCAACATGTTGCTGAAACTGCTGGACGACCTGCACGCCTCACACGTGGCCGTGATTTTCGATTCGGCCCGGGAGTCTTTCCGGAACGAGATTTTTCCCGATTACAAGGCCAACCGCCCGGACCCGCCCGACGAACTGGTCCCCCAATTCCCGCTGGTGCGCGACGCCACGCGGGCCTTCAACGTGGAATGCCTCGAACGGCCCGGTTTCGAAGCGGATGACCTGATTGCCACCTACGCGAGACAGGCCTTGTCGGAAGGATTCGAGGTCATGATCGTGTCCTCGGACAAGGACCTGATGCAGTTGGTGTCCGACCGGGTGAGCATGTTCGATGCACTCAAAAACCGAAAGATCGGCCAGGCCGAAGTCGAGGAAAAATTCGGCGTGGGCCCGGAGCGCGTGGTGGACGTGCAGGCCCTGGCCGGCGATTCCACGGACAACGTCCCCGGGGTCCCGGGTATCGGCGTGAAAACCGCGGCGCAACTCATTCAGGCCTACGGCGACTTGGATTCCCTGCTCGCGCGGGCGTCCGAAATCAAACAACCCAAGCGCCGTCAAAGCCTCATCGAGTTTGCCGAGCAAGCCAGGCTTTCCCGGGAACTGGTTCGTTTGCGCGACGACGTGCCCACGGACGTGACCGTAGCCGAGTTGCGACGCCGGGACCCGGACCCCGCGCAGTTACTCACGTTTCTCGATGAACAGGGCTTCAAGTCGGTTATGGCCAAAGTGCAACACCGGCTGGCGGCGTCCGGGGAAGCCGTGCCCCGGACCGCCCAGGCTCAGCCGGCTACTCGGTATGAGTTGGTCCAATCCGTTGAGGTCCTGCAAGACTGGGTCACCCGGGCGCGCTACGCCGGCGCCGTGGCGATCGATACGGAAACGACGTCGCTGGATGAAAGCCGCGCGGACCTGGTCGGCATTTCCCTGTGCGTGCAACCCGGCCACGCGTGCTACGTTCCCCTTGCACACCGGCTTCCCGAGCCCGTAACTGAAGCGGATGTCTTGCAAGCCTCGGGTGAACAGTCTTCCGCTCCACAACGGGAACCACTCGAACAGATCCCGCTCGCAGCGGCGCTCGAACTCCTGCGGCCGCTCTTCGCCGATTCCTCGGTCCTCAAAATCGGACACAACCTGAAATACGACATGGTCGTGCTTCGACGACACGACGTCGTTGTTTCACCGTTGGACGATACGATGCTGATGTCCTACGTTTTGGATGGGGGCAGCCATGGCCACGGCATGGACGAATTGGCCGCGCTGCATTTGGATCATCGGACGATCGCGTTCAAGGACGTGACCGGCACGGGCAAATCCCAAGTCACCTTCGACCTGGTTCCGCTGGACCGGGCCCTGGCCTATGCCGCGGAAGACGCGGACGTGACCCTGCAACTTCACGGGTACCTCAAACCCCGCCTGCCGGCCGAACGCATGATGACGCCCTATGAAACCCTGGAACGGCCCCTGGTGCCGGTCCTGGCCGACGTGGAAACCGACGGCATCCACGTGGACCGGGCGAAACTGGAACAACTCAGCCGGGAATTCGCGGAACGCCAAGCCTCATTGGAGCAGGACGTGTACCGGCTCGCCGGTCACGAATTCAACGTGGGCTCCCCGAAACAACTGGGCGAGGTCCTGTTCGACGAACTGGGCCTGGAGGGCGGGCACAAGGGGAAATCCGGCGCCTATGCCACCGGTGCCGACGTGCTGGAATCGCTGGCCGCGGAAGGACACGAACTGCCGGCCACGGTGTTGGAATGGCGACAACTCGACAAACTGAAGAGCACGTATACCGACGCCCTGGTCGAACAGATCAACCCGCGAACGGGCCGCGTGCACACGTCCTTTGCCATGGCCGCCGCGTCCACCGGCCGCCTGTCTTCGACGAACCCGAACCTGCAAAACATTCCCATCCGCACCGAAGACGGTCGAAAAATTCGTCACGCCTTTGTGGCCGAACCCGGCCGGGTCCTGCTGTCGCTGGACTATTCTCAAATCGAACTCAGACTCCTGGCCCATATCGCCGGGATAGACGCGTTGAAACAGGCGTTTCACGAAGGCCAGGACATTCATGCCTTGACCGCGGCGCAGATGTTCGGCGTCGACGCCGGCACGGTGGACCCGGCGAGGCGGCGGCAAGCCAAGGCCATCAATTTCGGGATCATCTACGGGATCAGCGCGTTCGGGCTGAGCCGCCAACTGGGCATCTCCAACGAAGAAGCCGCGGCCTACATGAAAGCCTATTTTGAACGGTACCCGGGTATCCAGGACTACATGACCAGGACCAAGCAATTCTGTCGTGAACATGGGTACGTGGAAACGCTCTTCGGGCGCCGGTGCCACGTGCCGGGCATCCACGACAAGAATGCCGCCAGGCGGAATTTTGCCGAACGCGCGGCGATCAACGCCCCGATCCAGGGCACGGCCGCAGACGTGCTGAAACGCGCCATGATCCGCGTACCCCCGGCGTTGGCGCGGCATGACCTCGACACGCGAGCCCGCATGCTGTTGACGGTCCACGACGAATTGCTGTTTGAGGTCGATAAAGCGGTCGTCGATCAGACGGCCGAGGTGGTGAAGGCCGTCATGGAATCGGCATGCCTGCCCGCGCTACAGTTGTCCGTTCCGCTGACGGTGGACGTGGGCCAGGGCCAGTCATGGGGCGACGCGCATTGAGAGGGCATGCGGGGTTTCGCCCCCGCACGACGAGGTCCTTTTGTTTCGGCAAAAGGACCCAAAACCATTGGCGCCCGGGCGTGGCCCAGGAGGGTGCCTTTGCCATTGTCTTTATCTGTCATTCTCGACATTAGTAATCGAGAATCCAGGGTTTTTTCTTTTTCCTGCGTTCGTGAGGATAAAGACGCTGGATCCCCGATCGGGGTCGGGGATGACAGACAAGAAAGGAAAAGCAGATTCCTCGCTTCGCTCAGACAGTCCTCGCCCTCACATAGAGTTTGCGGGACCGGGGCGCAGCCACGCCCGCAGGCGCCGGGATGTGGCGGCATAAGATGGCGCGGCGACAACTGCCCCCTTGTCAGGGGGGAGAGGAGTGCGGACGTCCCCCTGATAAGGGGGATTGAGGGGGTTGTCTTCGGCGCCCTTGCCGATAGGGGGCCTTTTCTTTCATCATCCCCTGCATGAGAATCGCCACGTGGAACGTGAACTCCATCAACGTGCGGCTGCCGCATGTCGCGGCGTATCTGCGAGAGGCGAGCCCGGACGTCTTGTTGCTCCAGGAATTGAAATCCACGGAGGAGCGGTTCCCCCGCGCCGAGATTGAAGACGCCGGCTACCACGTGGCGCTCGCCGGGCAGAAAACCTTCAACGGCGTGGCGATTCTGGCGAAACAGCCCATTGAAGTGGAACAGCGGACCCTGCCCGGCGATTCAACCGATGAGCAAGCCCGCTACCTCGAAGCCGTCATCGGTTCCGTGCGCGTCGCCTCCATCTATCTGCCGAACGGTAATCCGATCGACACGGACAAATTTTCGTACAAGCTGGCGTGGATGGATCGCCTGATTGCCCACGCTCGTACCCTGCTGGCGTATGAGGAGCCGTTGGTGCTGGGTGGCGATTACAACGTTTGTCCCACGGATGACGACGTGTACGACCCCGAGGGGTTCGCCAATGACGCGCTCTGTCACCCCGAGACCCGCGCCCGGTTTCAGACCTTGTGTTACCTGGGCTTTACCGATGCGATTCGGACCCAACATCCGCACCCGGGCGTCTACACGTTCTGGGATTACCAGGCCGGGTGCTGGAACAAGGACCAGGGGTTACGGATCGACCACGTGCTGCTCTCCCCGCAGGCGGCCGACCGGCTCGTGGACTCCGGGGTGGACAAAGGCCCCCGCGGAAAAGAGAAACCTTCCGATCATACGCCCGTCTGGTGCGAGTTGCAGGTGGAGAGTTAACGGGATACCGGCCTTTACGGGCCGGTCAGGTCTGCCGTACTGGCGACGATGGCGCCGGCTTCTTGCATGGCCTCAAGCGCGTGCGCGGAATCGCCGGGTTCCACGTTGATCCCGCGTACGCCGTCACTGAGGACCACGACGCGAAATCCCAGCTTGCAGGCATCCAGGACCGTTTGTTTCACGCAGTAGTCGGTGGCGAGCCCTATCACGTACAGGGTCTGCGCCCCCAAATCTTCAAGGCGTTCGTCCAACGTCGTCCCGTCAAACCCGGAATAGGCTTCTTTTTTCGGGTTGGTGGCGCCGGACACGATCAACGTGCCGGGCGGCATTTTCAAATCCGGATGGAATTGGGAGCCCAATGAGCCTTGCACGCAATGCGGCGGCCACGGTCCGCCCTGTTCCTGAAAAGAACAGTGGTTGGATGGATGCCAGTCCCGCGTGGCGACAATCCCGAATCCCTGACCGGCAAACGACCTGATCCATTCATTGGCCACGGGGATGACGTGATCCCCTTCAGGCACCGGCAAGGCTCCGCCCGGACAAAAGTCGTTCTGCAAGTGCACCAAGAGCAGTACGCTCTTCCTGTCCGGCTGAGGCACCGCGGCACGATTCTTCCGGTCGGCTTGCGCTTTCGTGATTTTCATAATGCCAACCGATGGGTTACGCCACGATCTCCGTGCCGATTCCCTTGTCCGTGAAAATCTCCAGCAAGACGGCGTGCTCGATCCGGCCGTCGATAATGTGGGCCTTTTGCACTCCGGCTTCGATGCCGGTCAAACATGCCCGTACCTTGGGCAGCATGCCTTCACTGATCGTGCCCTTCTTCACCATGCGTTCGACGTCCTTTCTGGAGACCGTGGGCAGATGCCGATTGTTGGCGCCGCGAATGCCGCGCACGTCGGTGAGCATCAGCAGCTTTTCCGCTTTCAATGCGCCGGCCACGGCGCCGGCCACGAGGTCCGCGTTGATGTTGTGCGGTTTGCCTTTGCGATCCACGCCGATGGGAGCGATGACGGGGATCAGATTTTCCTGCTGCAATTGGGTGATCAACTGCGGATCAATGCGATCGACTTCCCCGACAAAGCCGTAATCTTCCTCCGCCTGCCCCGGGATCTCATGGCTCAATCCCTGCGACCAGGTTTTCGCGGAAAACGGTTTGCACACGATGAGCTGCGCGTCCTTGCCGGTGATGCCGACGGCTTTGCCCCCGTGCTGATTGAGCAGTGTGACGATTTCCTTGTTGATCTTTCCGCCCAGGACCATTTCGACCACGTCCATGGTGGCCTGATCCGTCACCCGCACGCCTCGTTTGAAAGTAGGCTTCATGCCCAACCGGGACAGCATCTGATCGATTTGCGGACCTCCCCCGTGCACGATCACGGGATTGAGGCCGACGTATTTCATCAGCACCACGTCCTCCGCAAAGCCGTCCTTCAGTTCATCCTGAACCATGGCCTTGCCGCCGTATTTGATGACGATAGTCTTGCCCGCAAACGTCCGAATGTAAGGGAGCGCCTCGACGAGGACGTCCGCTTTTTTGATCAGCCTGTTCATGGTTGAGTCGACCGGCGTTGCTACAGGATGTACCGGCTCAGATCCTGGTCCTTGACGATCTCCTTCAAATGTTCGTGCACGTAAGGCGCGTCGATCACCACTTTTTTCTCTTCCAGATCCTGCGCCTGGAAGGACACTTCTTCCAGCAACCGCTCCACGATCGTGAACAGCCGGCGCGCACCGATGTTTTCCGTGCGATCGTTGACCTCGACGGCAACGGCCGCAATGGCATCAATGCCTTCCCTTGTAAAGTCGAGCGTAATGTCTTCGGTCTTCATCAAGGCCTGATATTGTTTCACCAAGGCATTCCGGGGTTCCGTCAGGATGCGCACCAGGTCGCCTTTGGTCAAGGGTTCCAACTCGACCCGAATGGGGAACCGGCCCTGCAACTCGGGAATCAAATCGGTCGGCTTGGCCACGTGAAACGCTCCGGCGGCAATAAACAGAATATGGTCGGTTTTCACCGGCCCGTATTTCGTATTGACGGTCGCGCCTTCGACAATCGGCAGCAAGTCCCGTTGCACCCCTTCCCGCGACACGTCGGGCCCCATGTTTTTCTCCCGGCCTGCGATTTTATCGATTTCATCCAAAAAGACGATGCCGGACTGCTCGACCCGTTCGATGGCGTCGCGCGTCACCTCGTCCATGTCGATCAGTTTCTGCGCTTCCTCCTGCGCAAAATATTTCAGAGCGTCGGGAATTTTCATGACCCGGTCTTTCTTCTTCCCGGGCATCAGCCCGCCCAGCATGTCGCGCAAATGATTTTCCAGTTCTTCCATGCCTCCGACGTTGGAGATAATCCCGACCGGGAGCCCGCGCTCCTTGATTTCGATTTCCACGGTCCGGTTATCCAGCCCGCCCTCGCGTAATTGCTTGCGCAGCTTTTGTCGCGTGGCGTCGCCCGGCGCCGGTTGCCCCGGCCCATTCTCCTGCCCCTCCGCGGTTCGAGACGGACTCGGAGGCAGCAACAAATCGAGCACGCGATCTTCGGCCATGTCTTCGGCCTTCCGTTCGACTCGCTGCAGCGACGAACTTTTCACCAGGTTGATCGACTGTTCGGTGAGGTCGCGGATGATCGATTCCACGTCGCGCCCCACGTACCCCACTTCGGTAAATTTCGAGGCTTCGACTTTGATGAACGGCGCATCGGCCAGTTTGGCCAATCGCCGGGAAATTTCCGTCTTGCCCACGCCCGTCGGCCCGATCATGACGATGTTCTTCGGGAAAATTTCTTCGCGCAGTTCCTGGCTGAGCTGCTGGCGGCGCCATCGATTCCGCAAGGCGATGGCCACCATCCGCTTGGCGTCGCGTTGCCCGATCACGTACCGGTCGAGTACTTCGACGATTTCGCGAGGAGACAAGCTATCGAGTTTCACCGCCGGGGAGTCGGGATTCATGAGGGTGCCTTCAGTTCTTCGATCACGATTTCGTGATTCGTGTAGATGTCGATGCCGCCGGCAATACGCATGGCTTTGTCCACGATTTCCGGCGGCGTCAAGGAAGTTTGGTCCATCAGCGCGCGAGCCGCAGCCAGCGCATACGGTCCGCCCGACCCGATGGCGAGGATCCCGTCTTCCGGTTCCACGACGTCACCCGTACCGGAAATGAGAAAGGACCGATCCACGTCCGCGACGGCCAACAGCGCTTCGAGGCGTCGCAACACGCGATCCGTCCGCCAGTCTTTCGCCAACTCGACCGCGGCTCTGGTCAGATTGCCTCGATATTCTTCCAATTTCTCCTCGAATTTTTCAAATAGGGTAAAGGCGTCCGCCGTGGCTCCGGCAAAGCCCGCGATCACCTGATCGTGATGGAGACGGCGGACCTTGCGCGCGTTGGCCTTCATCACCGTGGTCCCGACCGTCACCTGGCCGTCGGACCCCATGGCCACCGTGCCGTCTCGACGAACGGACAGGATCGTGGTGGACCGGATCTTCATGACGATTTCCTCGGCGTTGAAGGCGTTGCGGGCTTTGCCGCCTTCACGGTTCCGGACCGCGGATGGGCTTGATCGTACACTTCCATCAGCCGGTCCGTGGCCAAGTGCGTGTATTTCTGGGTGGTGGCCAAGGAAGCGTGTCCGAGCATTTCCTGGATGACCCGGAGGTCGGCTCCCTCATCCAATAAATGCGTGGCATAGGAATGCCGAAAGGTATGCGGGGTCACGCTCCCCACCTGCAAGCGGTCGGCGTACCGCCGGACGATCCGCTCCACGCTCCGGACCGACAACCGGCCGCCTCGATTGTTGCGAAATACCGGGCCGTCCGCCGGCTTCACTTTGAGCGGCGAGGCCGCGTCCTTGTCCGCAGCCGGGGTCGAACGCACCGGGGTTACCGCGAGATAGTCCCGGATCGCCTCGACCGCCACCTGCCCGACCGGCACGAGGCGTTCCTTTTTGCCTTTGCCTTTCAACCGCACCATCCCTTCATCCAGACTCAGATCGCTCCAATTCACCCCCACCAACTCGCTCACCCGCGCGCCCGTCGAATAGAGGGTTTCCAGAATAGCCTGATCCCTTGCGGTGGCAGTCCCCTCATCGGCATCAGGAGACTCGATCATCCGCTCCGCCTCGTCTTTCGTGAGGACCCGGGGCAAGCGTTGCCCCAGCCGGGGAGAACGAACGTTCGCCACGGGATTGCTCGGCACCTCCCCGCGGCGGTGCAAGAATTTGAAGAGGCTGCGCAGCGTCGCAAGCTTCCGCGCCTGCGATGACTTCTTATCCTGTCGCGCGGCCAACCAGACCAGAAACCGGCGAACCAGCGACGCATCGATCCCGGCCGGTTCCGGAAGCGCCTCCGTGACGGTCTTCAGGAAGGCCACGAATTGTCGCAGGTCCGATTGATAACTGCGAATCGTTTCCCGGGACGCGCCTCGCTCCACGTCGAGATACGTCAGGAAAGTGCGGATTGCCGTTTCCATGTTTGCCACTCTTCAATAGCCCGTTCGCGGATCATGCGGCGCTTGTGTTCTTTGTCCCGCACGTTCACGGGAAGGGGCGGGAACAAGCCGAAGTTCGTATTCATGGGCTGGAAATGCTTGGCGTCGCTCGTCGTAATATAATGCAGCAAAGCCCCATGCGCCGTGGCCAAGGGAGGCGTCACCAACGGCAGATCAGCCAACACCCGCCCGGCGTTGATGCCCGCCAGGCCGCCGGTGGCGGCACATTCGACGTAGCCTTCCACCCCGACGATACAGCCCGCCAACCACGTGGTTTCGGACGCCTTCAGTTGCAACGTGTTGCGCAACACGGCAGGGGAGTTCACAAAGGTGTTCCGATGTACGCTGCCATAGCGGAGAAACGCCGCCCGTTCAAGGCCCGGAATCATCCGGAACACACGTTTTTGCTCCGGATAGGTCAGCTTGGTTTGAAACCCCACCATGTTATAACACGAACCATGGCGATTTTCCGCACGTAACTGGAGTACCGCGTGCGGCCGGACCCCGGTGCGCGGATCGACCAAGCCGACGGGTTTCATCGGACCGAAGGTCAGCGTCTGCTTTCCGCGTTCCGCCATGGCTTCGATCGGGAGACAGCCTTCAAAGTAGGGAACCTTTTCAAATTCCTTCGGTTGCACCTTGTCCGCGGCCATCAGCGCCTCGTAAAAGGCCGAATAGGTTTCTTCATCCATCGGACAATTCAGATAATCCGCGCTGCCTTTTTCATAGCGTGACGCCCGGAACACCTTGTCCATGTCAATGGACTCGGCATCGATGATCGGGGAAATCGCGTCGAAAAACGCCAGGTTCGTTTTGTGGGTGAGCGCGGTCAAGGCCTGCGCCAGACTCTCGGACGTCAAGGGCCCCGTGGCCACGATGCACAAGGCGTCCGTGGGAATCTCCCGAATCTCCTCTCGAACGATCCGGATATTCGGGTGCGATTCCAGCGTCCGCGTGATTTCGCGCGCGAAGATCTCGCGGTCCACCGCCAGCGCGGCCCCCGCGGGCACGCGGGCCGATTCCGCCGCCCGGATGACCAGCGAATTCAGCAGCCGCATCTCTTCCTTCAAGATACCCGGCGCGCTGAAGGGGTCCGCGGACCCCAACGAATTTGAGCATACGATTTCCGCCAACTGATCCGTCTTGTGGGCCGCGGTCCCCTGCTTTGGCCGCATCTCATACAGCGTGACCCGAGCGCCGCGTTCCGCCGCCTGCCACGCCGCTTCCGATCCAGCCAGCCCGCCCCCTATGACCACCACGTCACCGCGCATCCTGCGTTGCTTCTCCTTCAAGAACCGAAAAATCATTCTAGGGACGCAACAAAAAGCCCGTCAAGAAAGAAGGCCTGATGGACCAACCGCCTTGAGCATCCGACAAGCGGGACGAAATGAGTGAACGCACAACCGGACGCAATTCGGTCCCAGCATTCCTCAAATGCTTGGCATAGTTGCTTTTTTTCTTACCAATGAGATTCTTTTCTTGTCCTATCATAAATAGTAGAATATGTTTCGCAATTTCAACGAAGCATGAAGCGAGAATACGCCTTGCCAAATTTGCCAACAGCTTCATATCGTATTACGCTACGCCAATTTGATCTGCCGTTCCAATTCATGTGAGTCAAGCGTTACAGCGCAAGAGGAAAATATGGTTGACGACTCAGGCGGAAAAGGAGAAACACCTTCCGCCTCGCCGGAGAATGAGCTTGGCAGAAAAGCGGGCAATGAGGCGCACGACGGCCTCCGGATGGCGCCAGACCTCATGCTCGATCTTGCACGCCGGGCCGCGGAACTTCTGGTGGAGCGAATCGAGGGCCTGCCCAAGGAAAGCGCCTGGGAAGGAGATTTCCAGCAGATCCTTGCGGACCGACTCATGGAGGATCCGCCCGAGTCCGGCCAACCGGCAGCGGAGGTCCTGGAACGAGCCGCCCGTGAAATCCTCCCGTTCGCATTGCGGCTCGATCATCCCCGTCAATTCGCGTTCATCCCGACGGCGCCCACGTGGCCCGGGGTGATCGCCGACTTCATGGCCGCCGGCTATAACGTCAACCAATGCACGTGGCTGACTTCGAGCGGTCCGAGCCAGCTCGAACTGGTCGTCATCGACTGGATCCGGCGCTGGCTCGGCTATCCGGAGAGCGCGGGCGGGCTGCTGACGAGCGGAGGATCGGCGGCCAGCCTCGACGCGTTCGTTGCGGCACGGGAAAGCGCGGGGCACCCTGAACGTCCGACGGTGTACATGAGCGACCAGAGTCATAGTGCACACGTCCGCGCAGCCAGGATCATCGGCGTTCGACCGGAGTGCATTCGCAAGATTCCGTGCGATGAACGCTTCCGCCTCGACGTGGAGGCCCTCGCCCGCGCCGTGGCCGAGGACCGCGCCGCCGGATTCAATCCCATCGCGGTGTGCGCCAACGCCGGAGCCGGTAGCACGGGCGCCATCGATCCGCTTGAAGTCATGGCGGACTATTGCGAGGCGGAACGCATCTGGCTGCACGTCGACGCGGCGTACGGGGGCTTTGCGGTCGTGACCGAACGCGGGAAAGAACTCTTGCGGGGACTCGAGCGCGCCGATTCGATCGGGCTGGACGCGCATAAATGGTTCTTCCAGCCGTATGAGGCGGGCTGCCTCCTGGTAAAAGACGCCAAAGCGCTCGAAAAGGCGTTCGTCGTTCCGCATGATATGTTGCAGGACACGATTTGGGGCGCGAACCACCCGAACTTTTCGGATCGCGGCTTGCAATTGAGCCGCTCGGTCCGGGCCTTGAAGATTTGGATGTCAGTCCAGACGTTCGGCATGGCCGCGTTCCGGCGAGCCGTGTCGAACGGAATGGAATTGGCCGCCCGTGCCGAAGCGTACGTCCGGGTGAGCCCGATGCTGGAGATGTTGAATCCCGCTTCGCTGGGGATCGTGTGTTTCCGGGTCAACCCCACGGCCACCGCCTTGGACGAGGAAGCCCTGTCAAAACTCAACCGGAACGTGCTCGCCCGCGTCTTTTGGGAAAACCCCGCGTTCATGTCGTCAACGCTGCTCCGGAAGAGGTTTTCGCTCCGGCTTTGCATCCTCAACCACACCACGACCTGGAACGACGTGCGCGAGACCCTGGAGGCCATCGAGCGGTTCGGGAAAGAAGCGTTATCAAAGGGCGAGCATGATGGAACTTGAGCAAGCGGTTTCCACGTGGGCCGGGAGATGCCGGATCGCCATGATGCATGTCTCGCCGAATTCGTTGAACTCACCAAAAGAGAAGCGTAGTGTTTGTAAAAAGCTGCGTGGGCTTACCAGACCGGTTGGATTCCATTGCCGAAGGAAGTTTCTCGTGAAATCCAAAACCCCTGGAGGTAGAACATGACTGCCGCCACTACGGAGATGACTCCCCAGACTCAAGACTTTTTGTCCGCCCCGCGGAAAATCCTGATTGACGGGAAATGGGGCGACGCCTTATCCGAACGAACGTTTCCTACCTTCAATCCGGCCACGGGTGACGTGCTGTGTCACGTACCGGACGGGCAAAAAGAGGACATCGATCGCGCGGTCAAGGCCGCGCGGCACGCGTTCGAACAAGGGCCATGGCGAACCCTGACCCCGTCCGAACGGGGAAAGCTCCTGTGGAGATTGGCCGATCTCATCGAGCAGCGCTCGGAAGAATTTGCGCAATTGGAGTCTCTGGATAACGGCAAACCGGTGACCCTGGCACGGGTCGCCGACGTCCCATTGGCGGTCGACCTGTTCCGATACATGGCGGGGTGGGCCACAAAAATCGAGGGCACCACAATTCCCATTTCCGTCCCGTATGCGCCGGGAGCTCAGTTCCATGCCTATACCCTGCGGGAACCCATCGGCGTGGTCGGACAGATTATTCCCTGGAATTTCCCGCTACTCATGGCGTCGTGGAAGTTGGGCCCCGCCCTGGCGGCAGGTTGTACCGTCGTCCTGAAGCCCGCCGAGCAAACCCCTCTCTCGGCGCTCATGTTGGGAGAGTTGGCGTGTGAAGCCGGATTTCCGGACGGCGTCCTGAATATCGTGACCGGCTTCGGGGAGACGGCTGGCGCCGCGCTCGCCGCGCATCCCGGCGTCGACAAGGTCGCCTTTACGGGATCGACAGAAGTCGGCCGCTCGATCGTCCACGCCGCCGCCGGTAACCTGAAAAAAGTGACTCTTGAATTGGGCGGCAAGTCGCCCAGTGTGGTGTTGCCCGATGCCGACCTGGCTTCGGCGATTCCCGGGGTGTCCAATGCCATTTTCTTTAATCATGGACAAAGCTGCTGCGCCGGCTCCCGCCTCTATGCCGAGAAAACGATCTTCGATAACGTGCTCACGGGTCTGGCTGATCAGGCCAAACAGATCAAACTGGGCCCCGGCATGGACACGGCCACCCAAATGGGTCCCCTGGTTTCCGACGAACAACAACAACGCGTCTTGGGGTACGTGGAATCCGGATTGAATGACGGGGCCGAAGCGGTCGTCGGAGGCAACCGGTATGGGGACAGGGGCTATTTTGTCGAGCCAACCGTACTCGTGAACACCACGCAGCACATGAAGGTGGTTCAAGAGGAAATTTTCGGGCCCGTGGTCTGCGCGGAACCCTTTGCCGATCTTGAAGAAGCCCTGGAAAAGGCCAACGACAGTATTTACGGGTTGGCGGCCGCCGTGTGGACCAGAGACGTGAGTCAGGCGCATCGCATTGCCGCCCGGCTGCGGGCCGGAACAGTCTGGATCAACTGTCATACCATAGTGGATGCCGCCCTTCCCTTCGGGGGATACAAACAGTCAGGGTGGGGACGGGAGATGGGGCATGCAGCCATTGATTTGTACACCGAAGTGAAAGCCGTCTGCGCGCAACTCTGACCGAAGGTCACTCCCTCGCAGCGAGTTGCGCAGCCGCCGGAGTTCGCGAGCATCGCAGGGGACCCGGAGGGCCACGCCGGGGCGGAAATGGTTTTGGGCACTTTTGCCGAAACAAAAGTGCCTCGTCGTGCGGGGGCGAAACCCCGCATAAAATAGATGGAACCCCCGGGATGGCAGATCTACTTGGCCTTTCGGGGACTCACCTGTTTCGCTAACGTCCTATCCAAAGTAACCAATTCAACGTCTAACTGCCGGGCGAGCCACAAGAAGGAAGCGTCATACGCCGTCAACTTTTTGGCTTCAGCCAGTGTCACGACCTCCGTCATGTTGACGGCCATGCACGTCAAGGGCAGGCGACCGACCATCTCATAACCATCCAACAGTAACTCTCTCTTCACCGGATGCCTTCGAATCTTGGTGAGGCAGACATTCGCCAACTCAAAGGGTAACAAGTGCGGCGCGATCAAGTCATGCCCTTCCAATTGAGCCGCGATCCGTTGGCCATCGGGTTCGGCAAACACCACCGCAGCCAAGGCCGACGTATCAATGACCTTCACGGCCATCCCGGTCTTTCCTCACGATTGTCACCGATTCCTTGGGCGTGCGTAAGCCCCGCTGCCGTAATTCTGCCAACAGACCTTGTGGGGAAATCCTGTCCTGTTGATTTAGGCTGTCTTCCAAAATGGACAGCAATTCACCCTGAAGCGAACGATGGTGTTTGCTGGCACGTTGCCGCAGGTGCTGTACCCATTCTTTCGGAACATTTTTGATGGAAAGATTGACGGACATCCTTGCCCCCTTGTGGTTCTATTTTGGAACCATTATAGCTCCACCGGCGTTATCCCGCAACGCCTCATTCGAGAGAAACCACGTGTTTTTGACGGTTACATGCCGAGCCATTGGTCAGGCCGTCATTCCTCCTCTGTCCCGCCTTCTGGCGTGGCCGAGAAGCGGAGCGGACTCCGGAGATTCGGCGAGCACTGTTTGAGCGAAGAGGGAGCTGTTTCCCTCGGAGCGAGTTGCGCAGCCGCCGGAGTTCGCGAGCATCGCAGGGGACCCAGAGGGCCACGCCAGGGCGAAAATGGTTTTGGGCACTTTTGCCGAAACAAAAGTGCCTCGTCGTGCGGGGTCGAAACCCCGTCAGGCCGAATCAGCCAAGGTGGCTGTCGGTTAAGCGAGTAATCCCCGGAACGCCGTCAAAGCCTTTATCGAAACTGATGATTCGCTTGATCCCATGACGCGCCATCACGGCAAGATGGAGGGCGTCTCTGGCAGACAACCGTTCGGTGGAAAGCACGATGTCTTTGGCACGCTCTACGTCCCGTCGATCGACGGGAAAGACTTCGTCCACAATGCCCGTCAAGGCCTCAAACGCCGGAAGGATGGCCTCGCGGCGGGCAATCGCCACGTACCGATGCAGGATTTCCTGTAAGACCTCCACGTCCGTGACCAGCCGCTCATCGTGAGCGATCCAATTTTCCAGGATTCGCCGGGCGAGAACTTTGTTGGGATGGGCCGCTCCAACCAGATACATCGGGACGTTGGAGTCGATGAAAATCATGAGAGGCTCTCGACCTGATACCCCTGGTCGATCTCTCGAAGCATCTGGTCGATGTCACCGGTCGGAAAATCATGCCGGGCCGCAGTGCGAACCACTCCCAGCTTCTTTTTCGCATCGGTCAGCGGCACTTGGCGCTGCGCGGACCGTAAGGCTTGCCGCACCCATTCCGCCACGGTCACCTGCTGCCGTTTGGCGGTCCGTTGAATGTCCCGCATTTCCTTGTCGTCAAGGATCACTTGCAGCCGCTTACTCATGCCTATGAGTATAAAATGATTCCCTTCATGAGTCAACTCCTGAGGGGCTGCTCCTGAACGATCACTCGTGGGATACGCGCTCGGTTGACGAACCGGTCTTCACACTCACGCTTCCCGCGGCTTCAATCCCAGTTCTTCTACGGCCGGTTTCAAGGCTTGCACCACGCGTTCGTGACAGAACCCGTTGCTCGCCAGCAGGCCGTGAGTGTTGGCGAGTTGCGCCTTGACTGACTCCGCCGAACGGGTCTCACCATAGATCAGCGGCTCGCCCAGAATCGTGGTAAATGCTCCGCCCGCGGCCCGGAGGATCGCTTCCGGGGCACAGGCATCCCAGAGTTTGGTATAGGGACCCGGCTCCAGGTACACGTCGGCTTCCCCCCTCGCAATCAGACCGATCTTCAATCCCACGCTTCCCGACGGCATTTCGTTGTCCACGCCCAGAACCCGGCTGATCTTCTCGACCATGGGATGGCGATGCGAACGGGAGACCGCCAAGGTGAGCGGTCTTCCGGGATCCTGTTCCTTGATCGCCAAGGCTGACCGGATGCCCCTCTGTTCCATCCACGCCTCACGTCCCACGACGCCGGCATACAGCACGTCTCCCTCGGGGCGATAGACCACACCGAGTTGCGCTTGGCCGTTGACGGCGAGTCCGATCATCACCGAGAACTCTCCGTTCCTGGCGATAAACTCTTTTGTGCCGTCCAGCGGGTCCACGTACCAGACACGCCCCGCCGCCGGGAGAGCGTCAGGGGGCGGGCTCTCCTCCGCCACCACGGTGTCTTGGGGGAACGCGTCCTTCAAGCCCGTCACAATGAGGTCGTTGGCTTGCCGGTCGGCCTCGGTCACGGGATCGTTGTGCCCTTTGGACGCCACCGCAAAGTCCGTGGCATACACGTCCATCACGGCTTGGCCCGCTCGTCGAGCCAATTCCACGGCCACCGACAATTCATGGGTCATGTCTTCCTTGATTCTGTTCGTTGCCGTTGTCATCTTTGTCCGCTCAGTCATTCGTCGACTATTTCTATCTCTTCTTTCCCCTCCTTTGCCTGTCCTGAGCGGAGTCGAAGGATAAGGAGGGGCGAGGGGAGGTAGAGCTTGCGGCTATCATGGAGAACCTGCTCCAGGCGCGGTTGACTCTACCCCACCTATCCTCCCCTTACAAAGGGGAGGAAAAGAACGCGATCAAAGCCAAACCATTCTGTCAACGCCTGTCCTGAGCCTGTCGAAGGGAATGACTGAACACATGCAAGGATGACAGGGAAACACGAACGCTTGATGCGTGGACGGTATCGAGGTCGTTGCACCACGTGTTCACGTCGGGGCAGGAGCACGTGTGAAGGCTCAGGGCCGCTTACGCTTCATTTGCACTCTTGGGGCCGTGATGCATGAGTGATTGGCCGGCTGCCATCAGCGCCTCCATTTCCTCACGAGTCGAGGCTTCCGCATAACAGCGTACCAACGGTTCTGTTCCGGAAGGACGGAAAAGCAACCAACTCCCATCTTCCAACACGAGCTTGCATCCATCCAGGGTGTTGACCTGCTGAACCGATTTCCCCGCGAAATCGCCGGGCGGCGACTTCTGGACCTTGAGCAAATTTTCCTGCATCGCCTCCGTGAGCGGTTGGTCATGACGCGACGAAAAGGTCGGGCCCACTCGATTAAACAAGTCTTCCCGGAGTTCTCCGAGTGTCTTCTTGGTTCGGGCAATCATCTCCGTCACCAGCAGGCAGGCCAGGATTCCGTCCTTTTCCGGTACGTGTCCCTGAATCGACAGACCCGCACTTTCTTCGCCACCCATCCGAATCTCGTCCTTGGCCATGAGTTCCGCAAGATATTTGAACCCGACGGGGGTTTCCCGGACGCCCAATCCGTGGCTGTGGGCCACGCGGTCGATGAGATGCGTGGTGGCGACGGATCGTCCCACGTCCCCGGTCCAACATCGGGTCGTCGCCAGATAATCGACGAGTAACGCCAAAATGATGTTGGCATCGATAAAGCTGCCGTCCTGGTCCACGATGCCGAATCGATCTGCGTCCCCGTCGGTGGCCAGCCCGATATGGGCTTTTCCCTGTTTCACCGTTTCTTGCAGCTCAGCCGTTGTCTCTCGTGTGGGTTCAGGGCGAAGTCCTCCGAAATACGGGTCGCGCCAATAGTGCAGGACCGCCATTTTTGCGCCGGCTTTCCTGAGAAACACGTCAAGATACCCGCGTGACGTTCCGTACAGGGGATCCATGACCACTCGCAGGTCGGCCTCACGGATCGTATCCACGTCGATATGTTTCCCCAGCGCAGCCAAATAATCGGGACACGGATCAAACATTTGCACCATTTGCGCTCTCTGGGCCTTTTCCCACGGCAGCCATTTGACGTGCTCCCCGTGCAGCAGGTGGACCAGGCGTTGTTCGATGGCGCGCGTGGTCTCGGGAAGCGCAGGGCCGCCCCACTCCGGCGTAAACTTGATCCCGTTGTATTCCGGAGGATTATGGCTGGCGGAAATATTCAACCCGCCGGCCAGGTTCTGCTGGAGCACGTGGTATGAAATGGTTGGAGTGGGTGTTTCCCGGTCACACAGCAACACCGACATGCCGTGACCGGCGAACACCTCAGCCGCGACCTTGGCAAATTTTTCACCAAGAAACCTGGAGTCGTAGCCGATAATGAGGCCGCGATGCCCGATTTTCTCTTGTTTCAGAACGTGGACGATGGCCTGCGCGACGATTCGGACGCTCTGAAACGTAAAGTCTTCCCCCAGAACGGCGCGCCACCCTGAGGTCCCAAAGGTAATTTGTCTCATTCAGTCTTATTCGTTCACTTGAGCCGGATGCTCGAAGACATATCCTTTAAGAGTAGCAAACCTGGTGTCCGAAGGCCACCTTTTTTCATTGGCGCACGACGCGGCATTTCCCCGATGACGCCCCGTCCGGAGGCGGGCCAAAAGAAAAGCCCACGGATTCACACCCGTGGGCTTTAAAAATAACCCGGCAACGCCCTACTTTCCCACAGCCTCGCAGCTGCAGTATCATCGGCCCTGGAGGGCTTAACTTCCGTGTTCGGGATGGGAACGGGTGTGGCCCCTCCGGCATGGTCACCGGGAATGTGTTGATCCGTGTCCTCTCGAAAATCCATGACGGGACGAGCAACGCGGTGCGTGTCCGCCTCTCTCATCTTTTCCGTCATAGACCTCGCGCTCGTGAGAGGTCATGTCTATCAGAAGTAAATTGATGTTAAGTCGCACGGCCGATTAGTACTGGTTAGCTTCAAGCCTTACAGCTCTTCCACATCCAGCCTATCAAACTCGTCGTCTACGAGTGGCCTTTAGGGAGGTTACCCTCCGGGAGATCTCGTCTTGAGGCTGGCTTCCCGCTTAGATGCTTTCAGCGGTTATCCAAACCGGACATAGCTACCCGGCGCTGCCGCTGGCGCGACAACCGGCACACTAGAGGTCCGTCCATCTCAATCCTCTCGTACTAGAGACAGACCCTCTCAAATCTCCTACGCCCACAACAGATAGGGACCGAACTGTCTCACGACGTTCTGAACCCAACTCTCGTACCGCTTTAACGGGCGAACAGCCCGACCCTTGGGACCCGCTTCAGCCCCAGGATGCGATGAGTCGACATCGAGGTGCCAAACCTCCCCGTCGATGTGAACTCTTGGGGGAGATCAGCCTGTTATCCCCGGCGTACCTTTTATCCGTTGAGCGATGGCCCTTCCACCCAGGA
>JAJEJG010000023.1:45000-288198 GCA_022828225.1 Nitrospirales bacterium
CGCTGGCTCCCACCATCGGAACCGTGGAAGCCGGATCAACGGCCGCATGACTCAATGCCGCGATAATCCCGCACAAGAAATAAAAGACGATGAACTTGCCATGCCCCATCACGTCTTCAATGTTGTTCCCGAAAATCCACAGATAAAGCATGTTCCCGATCAGGTGCATCCAGCCGCCGTGCAGAAACATGCTGGTCACCAGACTGCCGTAGGGCGACACCGCTACGAGTTCAGCCGGGAGTTCCGCATACCCGAACACGACCGCCGGGATGGCTCCATACTGATACACGAACGCTTGCCCGCTCTGCTGCCCCAACGTCACCTGGTTCAGGAACACGACCACGCAGGCCACCAGAAACGCGATGGTCATGACGGGTTTGATTTCCGTCGGGTTGTCGTCACGCAGGGGAATCATGGAATCACGCTGTGCCAGTTCTGCCGGCATGCCATCTGAAAGCTGCTATGCCGTGCTATGCTTTGCTATGAAATGCTATGTTTTTGCTATGATGTGCGATACAGTGCTATTTTTGCTATGTTCTTGCTATGAAATTGCGATGTCTTGCTATACTTTTGCTATGTATTTGCTATGATTTGCTATATTCATGCTATGATTATGCTATGGTTTTGCTATGCCTTGCTATGCCACGCCATTTCCGGGCAACGCGATGCTACTTTCCGATGGGATTCAGGATATCCGCGTCTTCAAGAGGAATGGAAAAACCCGCGGCATTGGCGTGCCCACCGCCCCCGTGCCGGACGGCAATGGCAGAGACGTCAGTGGTCCCCGGTTTCGAACGCAGGCTGAAATATCGCCGGCCGTTCCGTTGATGCCAGATGATGCAGAACGGATAGTCCCGGCACAGGCGTTCACCGATCTGACTGGTCATAACCGGGCTGTACACCGCCGGCACAGTTTCACCCTCGAACTCGACCAGAACCGATTCCTTGATGATCTTGGTGATCAGGACGTCTTCCCGGCGTAGAATCGCCCGGCCTTCGATTTCCAACGTGTCCTGCGTCAGCCCGTCCCAGACCTGAAAATCAAACGGATACGAATCCAACGCGGCGTTGATCTCCCGGCTCTTGGGCAACCGCCATTCCCACAGATCCTTGTCCTGAATGTATTGCAGTAACCAGGGCACCGGCTCCGGGTGCGCCCATTCCCAGGCCAACACCGCGCCGCTTTTTTTCATATCGAAATACGCGTACGGGAGACCGGCCAACGCGGCCTGCGCCGTCACGTGGTGATCCAGGATTCGCAAACTCGCCGTGAATTCGGCCAAGCGTTCGATGACTTCACGAGGATAACTGAAGTCCACCATCACCACGTGGTCATGGGTCAAACCCGACGGCGGGGCCAGTCCATGTTCAACCGGCACATAGCGCGCGTCCGGATACTTCTTCCACAACGCCCAAGCCGCGCCGAACCCGTCCAGGCAATCGGCATGATACAGCACGACCGTCGGATCCTGTCCTGACAACGGTTTGTCCGTAGACTCTCTCATCGTTCAAGACCATAGCACGAATCCGGTTGCAGACAAAATCCTTTGACAATTCCCGCTGCCAAGCTGGTGACGAGAGTCTCTGGTGTTGCATATAATGACGACATCACGTATGGTAGAAGCAATATTTTATTTCTACCATTTGATGCAAGATGGGCCTTAACATCAAAAACGACGAAACTTGCCGGCTTGCCGGCGAGTTGGCCAAGTTGACCGGCGAGACCATGACCGGCGCGATTACCGTGGCATTGCGCGAACGCCTTGAGCGCGAGAAGCGCGAGCGTAGCGTCGAGACCCGCGTGCAAGAGATGCGCGCCATTGCCGAGCGGTGCGCCAAGCTCATGGGGCCGGGACCTTCGGCCGTGGAAATCGGCGATATGCTGTATGACGAGCGGGGATTGCCCAAGTGATCGTCGACAGCTCAGCCATCGTCGCCATTCTCAACCGCGAGCCGGATGCAGGACGCTACGAGACCGCGGTCGCCACGGCATCGAATTGCCGTATGTCCGTGATCAATCTGTTTGAGGCCTCTATTGTTGTCGAAGCTCGTGGCGGTGCGGCTGCCGGGCATGAACTTGATACGTTCGTAGACAGGGCCGGGATCACGTTGATGCCGGTCACGACCGATCACATTGATGCAGCCCGCCGTGCTTGGCGGCGCTTCGGCAAGGGGAATCACCGGGCGGCGTTGAATTTCGGCGACTGTTTTGCCTACGCGCTCGCCAAAACAACAGGCGAGCCGCTCCTGTTCAAAGGCAAGGATTTCACCCACACCGATATCGAACCGGCGTGAGTTTGCCCCCTCCCACCACTCAGGACTCTTGAGCCAACGCCTGCGGAAGCCCGTTCAACCAATCGATGAGTTGCCTGAGTCGACCCGCGTCCTGTCGATGATAGGGGAGAATCAACCGGGGGAGAGAGCGCGCTTCCGGATCATCGAGTTCCGGCGCCAATGCTTTCCCTTGCACGATGACCCCGTTGGGAGCGAGATCGTGAAATCGCGACCTGACTTCCTTGAGTTGCACCGGAGTCAAGGCATGTCGCATCCGGATAACCAGGGATTCTTTTACGAACCGGTATGAATGAAAGTTCCGATAGAAGCGTTGGATTTCGTCGGCCGCAGCCTCGGCATTGTCGAAAACTTTCAACAATGACAAATCCGATTCAGTAATGAATCCCCGAGTCAACAGATCGTGCGACACAAAATCCATCCACCGGGTCCAATAATCAGAGCCCGGCGTCTGGAGACAGACAATCGGCATGACGTTCGCCTTGCCGGTCTGGATCAAGGTCAGCAGTTCGAACGCTTCGTCCATGGTCCCGAACCCGCCGGGGAAAAAGGCGGCGGCCTGCGATTCCCGCACGAACAGGAGTTTCCTGGTAAAGAAGTACTTCAGGTGAACCAGCTTGGGGTCGCCGGCGATGGTGGGGTTCGCGGATTGCTCAAAGGGCAGCATGATATTGACGCCGAAACTCATGTCCTTGCCCGCTCCCTGGTGGCCGGCCTCCATGATGCCTGGCCCCGCGCCGGTAATCACCATGAACCCGCGCCGGCTCAACATCTGCCCCAACCGCGCAGCCAGTTGAAAATTGGGGTCGTCGGAAGGCGTCCTGGCCGACCCGTAGATGCTCACTTTCAGACAGTGTTCATAGGGCTGAAAGATCCGGAACGCATGTTGAAGTTCCTTGAACGCCCGGCTCATGATCTTCACGTCCAACAGGTCGGGCGGCTGTTCGGCCATCCTGACGACACCGGCCAACATGCCCCGGATCAACGTGCTGCGCTGGTCATCTGATGAGTTCGCCAGGACCCTTTCGAGTCTCGTCAGCAGGGCTTCGTGATCCTCCGGTAGCTCGCCGGACAGCAGACTCGCGCCCGATTCCTGATCAGCCGACGGCATCACGACGCTGGCCAACACCCCCGCGTCCACGTGACTTCGCCAGCCTTTGGATGACTCCGGTCGAACACGTTGAAGTCTGGCCAGCACGTGATCGTGCTCGTCCCCCAGTTCGTGCGACAGAATGCTCGTTCCCGGCTCGGGAGCGGCAGGTGGAAAATGGTTCGAGTTGTGTCCGTTCATCATGGCGATCACCTCTTGTCAAACTTTCCGAACATTGCGCCGGACAATGCTCTCCTCTATCTTATATTGAACTCTTTCTCTATATTGTACCCTATGTCGTCTTCTTCAACGCGCATGGCTTCCGGTATGAGCTTCTGGCATCACCTTCCCCAGCCCATCATCGGACTGGCTCCCATGGACGGAGTCACCGATATTGCGTTCCGTCACATTATCGCCAACTACGGCCGGCCGGACGTGATCTTTACGGAATTCACCAATGTCCACGATATTTGCCAGGGCCGGGTCATGGGCTGGGAGCCGTTACGGTACACCGGCGGGCAACGCCCCATCGTGGCCCAACTCTACGGAAAGGAGCCGCTGTTGTTTTACCAGGCCGCCCACGTGGTGAGTGAACTCGGGTTCGACGGCCTGGATATCAACATGGGGTGCCCGTCGAAAAACGTGGCGTCGTCCGGATGCGGCGCCGGGCTCATCAGAACGCCGGAACTGGCCCTCGATATCATGGACGCGACCGAACGCGGGCTGCGCGATTGGGCCGACGGGCAAACTTTGGCCGAAGCCGGGCTCAAACCCGGCATCGTCGAAAAAGTGCGCATGGCGCGTGCCGCGCAGGACCATCAGGCCCCGCCGCGTGCCGCCCTTCCGCTTTCAGTGAAGACGCGCCTGGGGTACGACTCCGTCATTATCAAGGAATGGAGCGCGTGCCTGGCCCAAGGCCGGCCGCAGGTCATGTCCATCCACGGGCGCACGTTGAAACAAATGTACCGGGGCGACGCGGATTGGGACGCGATCGCCGAGGCCACTGCTCAAATCCGCCAACAAGGCATTCTCGTGTTGGGCAACGGCGACATCGGCTCCTTGAACGAAGCCATCGCCCGCATCCGTGCCAGCGGGGTGGACGGCATCCTCATCGGCCGGGCGGCTCTGGGCAACCCGTGGATCTTTCACGGCAAAGAAGCGATCCGGGAGGCCGTGAGAACGCATTCCCGGTATCCGGTTCCCGAACCAACGGTCTCCCTGGAAGACCGGTTCGACATGATCCTGAAGCACGCCCGCACGTTTGAACGGTTTCACGATGCGCCCCGTTTCCCGCGCATGCGCAAACACCTGGGCTGGTATTGCAGCGGCTTTCCGCATGCGGCCGCCCTGCGCGCCGATATGGTCAAAACCAACAATTCCGGGGACGTGAAACGGTTGCTCCACGAATACGTCTCCCGGCACGTCGCCTCCGACGTCGAAGCTCTCACCGCCGCACCGGCGTAGCCCCCCGAAGCACTCGTGTCCCTCATCCTGGCTTCCACTTCCCCGCGCCGCCGCGAACTGCTGGCCCTGCTCGGCATCGCGTTCGAGGTCGTCCCGCCCGCGGCCGAGGAAGTCCCCTCCCCCGGCCTGTCCCCCCGGGAGCAAGCGAAACAATTCGCGCTGGATAAGGCGCTCTCCATCGCCCGCCGGCATCCGGATGACCTGGTGCTGGGCAGCGACACGGTGATCGAGATCGACGGAACGCTGGTGGGCAAGCCGCAGGACCTCGACGACGCCGAATCCATGCTGCGGCAACTCCGGGGACGGACTCACCACGTACACACCGGCATCGCGCTCCTGCGCCAGGCCGCACACGTAACTGTCGTCCGGGCCGAGACCGCCCTGGTTCGGATGACGCCGTTCACGGACCGGGAACTCAGGCGCTATCTGGAGACCGAAGAAAGTTTAGGGAAGGCCGGGGCGTATTCGATTCAAGGGGAAGCGGCGCGGTTCATTGAAAAGATCGAGGGAGATTACCCCACCATCGTCGGATTGCCCTTGCGGCAAACAGCCGACCTCTTGGAACAACAGGGCGTCATCCTGCCGACACCCGTCGAAGAGATTTACCGCCTGAAGCCCTACGCGAATTGGAAGGAGTTTTGAGGGCTTAGCGGGGTTTCGCCCCCGCACGACGAGGTCCTTTTGTTTCGGCAAAAGGACCCAAAACCATGTCCGCCCTGCATGGCCCTTTGGGTTCCCTGCGAGGCTTGCCGAGTCCGGCGGCTGCGCAACTCGCTCCGCTCAGACAGTGCTCGCCGTTGCTCCGGACTCGGCTGCACTTCTCGGCCATGCAGAAGGCGGTGGTGCAACTGACAATGATTTGAAAAATGCCATAAAAAAGGCGGCCCTTGTATCAAGGACCGCCTTTGTGGAATCAATTCCCGACTCTACTTTACATGAACTTCATGAACTTTTCCTTGGCTTCGTCCATGAGTTCGGCGGAGTCCGTGATCTCGGAAGTACGCTCCGGGAAATGAAAACCGTCGTCGATACCAACGTTCTCATATCGGGTATCTTCTTTGACGGGCCGCCGGCACGAATCCTGAACTCACACGGTTTGTTTAAGAGGTGAACCTACTCTGATTCCTTTGGCCCATTTTTCAACTTGCGCAGCATCATATTGAAACTGGACCCGCATCCACCCTTCGGCTGTTCCTCCAAAAATTTTCGAAAGCCTGACGGCCATCTCCCAAGATAAATCCGCCTTTTCATTCACAAGGTTGCTCAACGCAGAGCGCGACACGTTCAAGCGTTTAGCCGCCTCGGTCACCGTTAAACCACTCCGCTCCAGACAGTCCACGTTCACCAGAACGCCTGGATGTGGAGGATTTTTCATTTTTATCGCCTTCACCGCAACACGCCTTCCTAGTGATAATCTTCCAGATTCACGTCAAGGGCATAACCATCTTCAAAACGGAAGTAATCCGCCAATTCGCTCGTACTGTGACGCTCCATACTCCTCTTCTGTCGCCCTTAAGCTCATGCAATTTATATTCATGGACATCCATATCCTCTATACGCTCCGCCGCCGCCAGCCGCGCCAGGATAGTCCGTATCCGTCTTACCAGATCGGGGGGAAGCTTTCGGGTATCGTTTTCTTCAAAATACCGCTTCAGCCCCCGATGCTTAAGGAAGGTTGAAGTTAACCTATGCCCGCGTCACATGAACTTCATGAACTTTTCCTTGGCTTCGTCCATGAGTTCGGCGGAGACCGTGGTCGCGCCGCGTTCCTGGGCCAATCGTTCGATTTCCTTGCGGGCCATGGGTTGAATGAAGTCCGGGATGTTGCGCAGTCGCTCTTCGGCTTCGGGCGACCAGTTCAGGCCGTTCGATGAATTCTTGGAATCATCCATGACTTGCAACGTGACCGTCGTATAGCCGTTCTTCCGCGCGTACGTTTCCACGCTGCCCTTGACCATCGGCTGCACGAACGACGGCAGCTTGTCCAACCGTTCCTGCGCGTCGGGACTCCATTGCAGCGCGGCCGGTTGCGTGCCGGTGGAGGCCTCGCCGCTGGTTAATCCCATCTGTGCGACCATCGCAGAAAACGGACAGCCGCCGGACTCGCCCTCTTTGGCGGGGGCCCCCGATGCGGGGGCCGCGGTCTGCCCGGCGCTGATTTTGTCGTTCAGATAGGCCGCCATGGACCCGGACGGTGCCGGAGCGCCGACGTCTTCTTTTAGCGTACCCCTCGTCATTTCCAATGGAGAAGGAGCCACCGTCCGTCCGCCAAGCTGTACGCCTAGGGAACTGACCATTTGGGTTTCGCCCGGATTCGTCACCATGGACACCTTCGCCTCGCAGGAGGGGCAGGCGAAAAACACTCCGAGCGATCCTTCGGCGGGTTTCTCGACTTTTTCAAAACTCATATAGGTTTCACAGTTCAAGCAGACGAATTTCATGACGGCCTCACGCGGGAGAGTTAAAGGTGAAAAGGGTAAGCCTCATCGGTCAATGGGCAGACACCGCCCCTACAAATTTTCGGCCAGGACTCTTTTGTAATCCAGCATCGACTGGATCCGGCCGACAATATCCGTATAGCGCCGGTTCGTGGGATACTCCCCGTCCAACAACGGAGTCCCTTTGTCGAACGTCTTCGCAAAGTTCCGGTCAAAGGGAATGCGGCCCAACAACGGCAGATTGAGGGCTTCGCACATGCCTTCCGTGTTGCCTTCGAACAGCTCATTCTCGGCGCCACAGGACGGGCACCGGTATTGGCTCATGTTTTCGACCACGCCCAAGACGGTGATCCCCAGTTCCGTGGCATAGCCGATCGACTTCTGCACCACGTTCGAGGCCACTTCCGACGGCGTCGTGACCACCACCGCACCGGCCAGATCCGGCAGGAAGCCGGCAATGACCGGCGGTTTGTCCGCTGCCGCACCCGGGGGAAGATCGGCCAACAGATAATCCAGGTCGCCCCAGAGTATATCGGCCAGGAACTCCCGGATCACGTTCATCTCCATGAGCCCGAGCCACACGGGACTCAAATCCATCGGGCCTTTCCATCGCACGGGAGCCGTCTCATCGAGCAGGAAATCCATGGACGCCACTTTGATGCCGTAGGGCCCTTCCGGCGGCCGGGCCCCATCCGGCGTGACATCGAGCCCCTTGCCCAGAATCCCCATCATGCGGGGCACACAGGGCCCGTTGAGATCCACGTCGATGATCCCGACCTTGTGGCCCTGCCGGCCCAGGGCCAAGGCCAAATTGACCGTGGTCATGCTCTTCCCGACGCCGCCCTTACCGCTCATCACCACGATCTTGTGCTTGATCCCCGACATGCGGTCCTGCACCTGCCGGGTCTGCTGGGTGATCTGCTGGACGACCTTGGCGTCGTCGGTGTATTGCAATTTACCCAGAATGCTTTTCAGGTCTTTTTCCATGGAGACTCCTTCACCAAAGGCTTCGGCTCAAACAAAAAAGGTAGCATAGGGGCTTTGACCCGTCAATCAAGGGGCAAGGGAAGGGTGGGAAAGTGCAACAAGTCACCGATGACATGTGTCGTGGGCTGGGGAGGTTCCGGCAGATCTGGGTTCAGCAAAGGGGCGAACGTGAACATGAGGGACGGGTCCAGGCGGATTGTGACTGCGACGGCATGCATGTGTTCCGCGCCGTACACTTCCACGGCAGTCACGTTGCCGGCGGAACGGGGAAAGGGGTGAAACATTCGGAACACGTGACTATCACCGAAGAGCAGGATGACCCGTTTCCGGAAGACCTTTGCCTTCCTGATGAGGGTCTCGGCGAAGCCCTTGAATCCGGAATAGGGGTCGAAGGTTTCCTCCTCCGGATCGAACCCGGACCCGAACATATCGGCGTGAATGGCGACCACCATGGCCTCGGCGTCCGCGGCCGTGGCCTTGTCGAAGGAGTCCGCAAGCCACACCCTGTCCGCTTCGTCTCGCGCGAGGAATTCCCCGGTCGCCTCGGATCCTTCGATAGCGTCGTAGTTGTTGTTGGAGCCGACCACGTGCGCAGTCACGAACCACACGCCTCCCCAGTTGAACCGGGTGTTCTCCACATACGGCTCGAAGCCGGTCATGACGTCCGACTGGCGATCGAGACGCATCGGTTGCCCACCGAGACTCTGGTCAGTCGGGAAATAGTGCGTGCGGATGAATGCCAGCCGGTCGAGGGGATCATACGCACCGGCCAGCAAGCGATGACAGTCGGTCCATTCGTTGTCCCCGGGGGTATAGATAAGGGCCGACGCGAAGCTGTTCATCAAATCCCGCTGAGCGAGCAACTCTTGGTCTGAACAGGGATCCACACCTGATTTGGTGTCGCCGAGGTGGATGGTAAAGACGGGAGCCCGGCGGTTGATTTCCGCGATCAACGCCTTGAATGCGGGGTAGTCCTGCTCACGCGGGCCATACGGCATATCGCCCAGGGCCACGAAGGTGAACTCCGCTGCCATTGCTGTGGACGTGAGGGCGAGGCACGCGACAACGAGTCCCGCTGCAAGCCGGCGTTTCATGTCATTGTTGGCGACCCGCTTCCAGGAGCAACGCGCCCAACTGTTTGACCCGCTCGAAATAGTCCGAGGGGTCCTCACTCAATTCCGGCAGTACGGCTTCCAATTCGGACAGGCAATCTTCAAGGATCGCCACGCGTTGCGGGTCGAGTTCACGTTCTTCAAAATAATAGGCGGCGCACCCGCTGACGACCGTATCCAGGGTCATGAGTTGGCCTTCATGAGAGCCCACCCCGACCGGCCATTCCGCGGCCTGATGGATATCCCACAATCGGGTCAGGTCCCGGTCATTCGCTGCGGTCATGGCGTCCTTCTCAGCCATGGAGTATGAGGTCCGCGGCCAAGCCTACCGCCAAGGCGAGATCGAGCATCCCGCCGGCCCGGAAGAGCCATGGCGGCCACGTACCGAGCCATTGCAGCACCCGCTCCCGCCACGATGCCGGCGCTCCCAGCAACAGACAGGCCTTGATCGCGGCCAGCGCGCCGCACACCGCCCAGACCCAAAATCCCGTAAGACTTATGGTCCCGATCATCAATAACAGTCCGATCAGCAGGATCGTCTGCCCGAACCAGAAACGCGGCCAAGGATCCAGGAGAATCCGCCTGGCCCAGACGAGCGCCGTGGCGGGGACAATGGCGACCGTCAACCCGGCCAACCCCCAGGCCAAGCTCGTCACTCCCATGAAGAGATCTGCCATCAACCCGTCAACGCCTTTCCTTGATAGGGCGGACACAGAGGTCTGCCCCTACAGCCACCCGCACGCATGAATCAACAACACCGAGAGCGCGCACAGCCCCAGCCCCCAAAAGCGATAATCCACCGCCTCCCGGCTCAAGCACCACTGCAACACGGACTGGCGCGTTTCGTCGTTCGACAACAGAAAAAATCCGCCCTTCGCCACCATGGCGAGCCCCGTGACCATCCATACTATCGGGTAAATCAGATCGGACGCTTGCAGGAGCAGGATCATGCCTCCGACCAGGGTGAGCCCCGACCATTTCGCGAGTGAAGGCGAGGTCGAGAGGGCTTGCCGGACCTGCCCGACGATCCGCAGAGGCGCCACCAATAAGGCCAACCCGTCGGCCATCCACAACCCCGCAATGGCCATCAGGAGATAGGACATTGCTTTGATTGCCCCGTCTATTCTGTTTCAGGATGGTATCAGAGAAATCGCCTCGGGAAGCGTGGCATTCACCGGGTTTCAGTGTCAAGCGAAGCGGTTGCCTCAACCACGCCCTGCTGCGTATGCTGCCTGACGATCATCGAAAGCCTTCACCCGAGCACGCCATGACGGAACACGCCCAAGAGACCGCGAAAGCCCTCGTTCAACTCATCCCCCCGTCCGTCGCTCCCGATTTCCTCGAAGAATACGGACTGACCCTCACTGCCCAACAGGCGCAAACCGTCACCAAAGAGCTGCTGGCCCTGAGCCTGTATTGGATCACCTGCGCCGTGCGCGTGAGCATCCCGGAACCCGTATGTAGTCGAATGCACCAAACCATTCATGAACAAGTGCGTGACAAATGGGGCAGCCGGTTCGGGCTGGTCCACGTGCCCATTGATGAATTTTATGCCGTGATGGAACGCAAGCACCGGACGTGGGAGGACATCGCACAACAAGGCGGGGAACCCATTGCCGTCTTGAGTGACGCGGCAGAGGGGCTCGAGGACGACCACGTCATTGCTTCCCACGACCGGCAAAACATGCTGGCGGTGCTGCTCGACCTGGTCCCGATCGACGAGATCGGCGAACTCGTCGCCGAACTTGAGGAAACCCTGCGATAGAGCTAGGGATAGCTACGCGTCGGGACAAAGCGAGCAAGGGTAGACCCGAGGAACACGTGACGTTCCATCGCCTTGTCCAATCCCTGCAGAGTCAGCGTAAGGACTGAGGGTTACAAATATCGGTGGGCCACGGCTCGGCCTTCATCGTCCAGTTCATACAGCAACGGGGCCCCGGTGGGGATGTTCAGTTCAAGGACCTCTTCACGGGAGAGTTGGTCGAGGTGCATGACGAGGGCGCGCAAGCTGTTCCCGTGGGCCACGACCAGGAGCGTCTCGCCCTTGGCCAGGCGGGGCCATATGTGTTCCCGGTAATAGGGCAGCACGCGGTCGGCCGTGTCCTGTAGGCTTTCTCCGCCCGGGGGCCGCACGTCGTAACTTCTTCTCCACAATTTCACCTGGGCTTCTCCGTATTGCTTTGCGGTTTCGGCCTTATTAAGGCCTTGCAATTCGCCGTACATGCGTTCGTTCAACGCCTGGTCCCGTTCTACCGACAGGCCGGATTGGCCGATGACGTCCAATACGATCTCCAGGGTTTTGATGGCCCGCGTCAACACGGAGGTAAAGGCATGATCAAACCGGAAAGGCCGGAGTTTCTCCCCGGCTTCCCGCGCTTCCTGCTCGCCCTTGGGGCTGAGGGGCACGTCCACCCACCCGGTAAACCGGTTTTCGAGATTCCATTGTGATTCACCGTGGCGAATCAGGACGACTTGTTTCATGCCTCCTCCTCATGTGCGAACCGGGCAGACACCCATTCACTCCGCTTCCTTCGACTCCGCTCAGGACAGGCAGGGCAGGCTCCGGTCCACCCCTACAGGCCACCCGTTTCGTTCCTCTTGCTTTGCTCGGCCGCACCTCGTACCATGCCAGGCACGTTCCGCTCCCCGACGGATCCCCGACGGGATCACGCCTCCGAGACAACCGTCATGACGCCTATGACTCAACCCGACCGACCTCACCTCGATGCCCGGTGGTGGATCGCGCTGGCCCAACGGCTCCACATCGAGGAGAAGGTCGAGCAGTTCTTTGACAACGCGACCACGCCCCACACCGTGCTGGACCGCGTGGCGGAAGTCGATGGGGACATGCCGTATATCCTGTTCGTCCTGGTGCGCCATTGGATCCCCATCGTGTTGCCCCCGCCGGGTCGTGAACGCGTTTCCAAACACGATCCGGATTACTGGTTGGAATCTGCGCAGATCCTGAATGCGGCCGTGACGCGCCTGCGCGAATTAAAACCCCTGATCGACCTCCTGACCACGGTCAACCCCTTTGAGCCCAAGTCGGCGCCGTCTCCATCGCCGGTGGTCGAGGTCGAGTTGGCCAATATGCTGCAGGACATCGCCAAGGTCGCGGGGAGCTACGGAGGGCCGGACTATACCTCGATCATCAAAGATTTCGATCCCATCCCCATTCGCCAAACGCAACCCTTTAAGCACAACAAGAAACACAGCGCCGAGTTATGGGTCGTGTTTCTGCTCCGCGAACATTTTCGCACCCTGAACCTGGGGAAGGACCGCTATTGGCCGCTGCTCACCGACGTGATTACAGCCGCCGGCATTCGTCAACCCAATGACCATCCGTTTACCCCGGGCGAACTCAAATCCTGGTGGACCAAGAACTGGCCCCGGACCTATACCCTGTTGAAGGAGAAAAGCGGCGACGGACTGCCCACGGTGCATACGGCCTACCAAAGCGACTATGAGTGGTTCCAATCATGGTTCGGGTGGGAACTGTCGCAACCGGCCGGCCCCGGCCGCTGATTCCCGGCTCGTTCACGGCCGTCACAGGATCATCCGGCGGCCCTCCATCTCCTCCCCGCCGGACTCCCCGTCAGGCAAGGGAAACTCGTCTTCGAGCGGCGCGTCGCCGAGCACGGCAAAGAAGACACCGATCTTCAATAAGAATGACGCCGCCACCAACCAGAACACGTAGGATTGGACGCCGCCTTCATCCATGAGCTGCCGCATGCGGGTCGCGTGGTCCAGGCCGGTCCGGGCTTTCGCCTTCAATAACAGGTCTCTCACGTGCCAGTAATACACGTAATTGGCGCCCGCGCTGGCAATGATCGACCACACGATCGGCACGGTGATGTCGCTGGTGATAAACACGGATACGATGGGGCCGATAAAGTACACGAACGCAAACATGTACATTTTGCGATACAGAAACCAGAGAAAGGGCTCGACCAAAAACGGGGCCCAGTTCCACGTGAGCGAAAAGCGGGGGCCCTGTGCCGTGTGAAACCGTTGAAACACTCGCTGGTAATAATCCCACGCGGGTTTCCACGACCAGCCGCTCGTCAACGTGAATTGGATACATCTCCCGGGACCGATCAACGTCCGCCAATACTGCTCCTCCTGATCCGTCTCTGATGCAGCCTCAGCCGCGGTTTCCGGGGGAAACTCCTTCCCGCAGCGCAGGCAAAACTGAGCATCATCGGGATTCTGTTGTTCGCAGGAATCGCAAGCTCTCATGGTTGGGGTTATACCATGCGACTGTTCCGGAAGGCCACCGGGCGGTCGAATGCCGCGTCAACACGGGAGAAGAAGACCCCGTTCCATTGCACCGTTGAGAGGCCCTGTGCTAGATTCGCCTTTTTCCACGCGAGGTTTCGTTGCCATGCTGACTGAAGATCTTCAACAGCGTTCCGCCCGGACGATTATGAACACCTATGCCCGGCTCCCCGTCAGCCTGGTGCGGGGCAAAGGGTGCAAAATCTATGACGCGGAGGACCGGGAATACCTGGACTTTGTCGCCGGCATCGCGGTCAATGCGCTGGGGCACGGCCATCCGGACCTGGTGACGGCCATCGAACGACAGGCGCGGCATCTCCTGCATACGTCGAACCTGTATTATTCCGAACCGCAAGTGCTGCTCGCCGAGCGATTGGTGACGCATTCCTTTGCCGACAAAGTGTTCTTTTGCAACAGCGGGGCGGAGGCCAACGAAGCCGCCATCAAACTCGCCCGCAAATATTCCTTTGAAAAATACGGCCCGGGCCGACACAAAATCATCACCATGAACAACTCGTTTCATGGACGGACTCTGGCGACCCTGACCGCAACGGGACAGACCAAAGTCCAACAGGGATTCGCGCCGCTCCCGCAAGGGTTCAAATACGCCGACTTGAACGATCTTTCTTCGATCAAACGACAAATGGATCAACGCACCGCCGCGGTGATGCTTGAACCCATACAGGGCGAGGGCGGCGTGGTGGTGGCCGAGGCGGCGTTTTTGGAACAGCTTCATGCGCTCTGTCGGAAACGCGACGTGCTGTTGATTTTCGACGAAGTCCAGACGGGCATGGGAAGAACCGGCACACTCTTCGCGTATGAGCACTATAACGTGCAGCCGGATATCATGACCCTGGCCAAGGGCTTGGGCGGCGGGCTTCCCATCGGCGCCTGTCTCGCCACCGACGACGTGGCGCACGCGTTCGGGCCTGGGTCCCATGCGTCCACGTTCGGCGGAAATCCCCTGGTCTGCGCCGGCGCCCTTGCCACGCTTGACGCGTTGTTGGACGACCAGCTACTCGAACGCTGCCGGGCTGCCGGGGCCTACCTGCAACGAGGGCTCCACTCCCTGCAGAACCGGCTTTCCGTGGTCACGGCGGTTCGCGGTCTGGGGCTCCTGCAAGGCATGGAACTTTCCATCGACGGGCAACCGGTCGTCCGGGACTGTCTGGCCCAGCGCATGTTGATCAACTGCACCGTGGGCAACGTCCTTCGGTTCGTGCCGCCGTTGATCGTGACCAACGGCGAAATCGATCGGCTGATGGACGTGTTAGCCGACGTGCTACAGAAACGACGCGAATCACTTCCGCATTCATGAATACGGGCAAAATGAAATTGTGCATCCATCGATTCGGAACTGACGTATGACACTCTTGGGACAGTCCATTTCGGAGCCCGGCGTTTCGGCGGCTCCGCCTGCAACGCCGCAAGGCGGAACGGAAGACTTGCTGGCTGTCTCCGACGTTTCGAGCAGTCAGATCTTTCGCCTGTTCCGCATTGCCCGCGAACTCAAGGCGACCCCGCGACCCGGTCCGGCTTCTCAATGGCTCTCGGGATTGACCTTGGGCCTGCTGTTCGAGAAACCCTCGACCCGCACGCGGGTCTCCTTTGAAGCGGGCATGCATCAATTGGGCGGACAATCTGTATTCCTGCCGTCGGATACCATCCAACTCAGCCGGGGCGAAAGTCTCGGCGATACGGCCCTCGTGCTGTCCCGGTACCTCGACGGACTCGTCATCCGTACGTTCGAGCAGTCCACGCTGGAAGAATGGGCGCACCATGCCACCATTCCGGTCATCAACGGGTTGACGGACTTGTGTCATCCCTGCCAAGCCCTCGCCGACCTGTTTACCCTCATGGAAGTCAAAAGCTCTTTCACCGAAGACGCATTCCGCGGGCTCAAACTCGCGTACGTGGGAGACGGGAACAACGTGGCGAATTCATTGATTGAAGCCGGGGCGAAAGTGGGCATGCACGTGGTGATCGGATGCCCGCCTCACTATCAACCCGATCCCGGCATCGTCGAACGCAGCCGCGAGGAAGCCGGCCGAACGGGCGCCACCATCGAAATTGTGCATGATCCCGCCGAGGCCGCGGAAAACGCCGATGCGCTCTACACGGACGTCTGGACAAGTATGGGACAGGAGCAGGAACAAGCCGAACGGGTGAAGGCCCTGGCCCCTTACCAGTTAAACGAACAACTGCTCAGCCGGACCAAGTCCTCGGCCATCGTCTTGCATTGCCTGCCGGCCCACCGGGGTGAGGAAATTACCGCAACGGTCCTGGACGGCCCGCAGTCCGTGGTCCTCCAACAGGCAGAAAACCGTCTGCACGTTCAAAAAGCCATCTTAACGGAGTGGCTCGGGCGACCCTGGCCCTGAGCATTTTATAGCACGATGCCGACACCTTCATCGCAATCCAACACGATTAGAAAAGTCGTTCTGGCCTATTCCGGCGGGCTCGACACCTCGGTCATCCTGCAATGGCTCCGGGAGGAATACGAGGCCGACGTCATCGCCTTTTGCGCGGACCTCGGCCAAGGCGAGGATCTCCAGGCGATCAAGAACAAGGCCGTGGCCGTGGGAGCTTCGAAAGTCTACGTGGAAGATCTCCGTGAAACGTTCGTCAAGGACTACGTCTTTCCCATGCTCCGGGCCAATGCCGTGTACGAGGGCTGTTATTTGTTGGGCACCTCGATCGCGCGCCCGCTGATCGCCCGGCGCCAGATCGAAATCGCGCAACAGGAAAAAGCCCAGGCCGTGAGTCACGGCGCCACGGGCAAAGGCAACGACCAGGTCCGGTTCGAACTCACGTATACGGCCATCAATCCCGATATCGTTGTCATTGCGCCGTGGCGGGAATGGACCTTTGAATCACGCGGCGAGTTGATCCGGTACGCCCGCAAACACGGGATCCCGGTGACCGCCACCAAGGCCAAACCCTATAGCATGGACCTGAACCTGTTTCACGTGAGTTACGAAGGCGGAATCCTCGAGGACCCTTGGAAAGCCCCACCCGAATCCATTTTTCAAATGACGGTTTCCCCGGAACGCGCGCCCGACCGGTCCCGCCAGATTGAAATCACGTTCGAGCGCGGGGACCCGGTCGCGGTGAACGGCCGGCGCCTGTCCCCGGCCACTCTCCTTGCGCTCCTCAACCGGCTCGGAGGGCAACACGGCATCGGACGGGTGGACCTGGTGGAAAACCGCTACGTGGGCATCAAGTCGCGCGGGGTTTATGAAACGCCCGGCGGCACGATCCTGCACGTCGCGCACCGCGGCATCGAATCCCTGACCATGGACCGGGAGGTGCTTCACCTGCGCGACAGCCTGATCTCACGGTACGCGGAACTCGTGTATTACGGGTATTGGTTCGCCCCCGAACGCGTGATGCTGCAGAAACTCATGGATGAAGCCCAACGCGGGGTGAACGGCACGGTCCGGATCAAATTGTACAAGGGGAACTGCACGGTCACGGGCCGGCGGTCCCAGTCGTCGCTGTACCGGGAAGATCTCGCGACGTTCGAAGGGGATCAGGGATATCGCCAGCAGGATGCCGAAGGGTTTATCCGGCTCAATGCCTTGCGCCTGGCGATCATCAAATCCCGGAAAACCTCGCGGTCACGAAGCACGTCCAGTCGAAAGGCGCCGCGACCGAAATGAACTCCGGCAAGCGTTCACCACGTCGCGCCCCGGCTAAGAAAGGCCCTCCGGCAAAAGCCTGGACCGGACGCCTTACCGAACCGACGCATGAATTGGTCGAGCGTTTTACGTCTTCCCTCCCCTTTGATCGACATCTGTTCGAATACGACATCCTGGGCAGCCTCGCCCACTGCCAAGCCCTGGAAAAAGCCAAAATCCTGACCCGGGCGGAACGTCGCACCTTGGTGCGCGGGCTCGAACAGGCCCGGGACGAGCTTCGTGGAAACCGGTTCCCGTTCGCGGATTCGGATGAAGACATTCACATGGCGGTGGAACGCCGGCTGACGGAACTCGTGGGTCCGGTGGGCGGCAAGCTCCATACCGGCCGGAGCCGGAACGATCAGGTCACGCTGGATCTTCGTCTGTACCTGCGAGACCACCTTCGGACGTTGGAGTCGCGCATTCAGGATGTTCAACGGGCGTTCCTCGGACAGGCCCGGGAGAACCTCGACGTGATCATTCCCGGGTACACCCATCTTCAACGCGCCCAGCCCGTCTCGCTGGCCCATCACTTTCTGGCGTACGTGGAAATGCTGGAACGCGACAACGCGCGCGCGCGGGACGCCTTGAAACGCGTCAACGTCATGCCCCTGGGTTCGGGCGCCTTGGCCGGCAACAACTATGCGATTGACCGGGCTTTCACCGCGAAGCTGCTGGAGTTCCCCGCCTTGACCCGCAACAGCCTGGACGCGGTCTCGGACCGGGATTACGTGGCGGAAACGCTCGGAGTTCTGGCCATCATCATGATGCACCTGTCACGGTTGAGCGAAGAACTTGTCCTGTGGGCGTCGTCCGAATTTTCCTTTGTGGACCTGCCGGACGGCTTTTGCACCGGCAGCAGTATGCTGCCCCAGAAAAAGAACCCGGACGTACCTGAGTTGGTCCGCGGCAAAACCGGCCGGGTCTTTGGTCATCTTCTCTCGATCATGACGACCCTCAAGGGGCTTCCCCTGAGTTACAATCGGGATTTGCAAGAGGATAAGGAGCCTCTTTTTGACGCCATGGGAACTGTGCTAGAGTCGCTGGCGATCTACGCCGAGTTGATCCGGCGGCTTCGCGTCCGCCACGACGTACTCTCGGAAGCCGCGGGATCGGGATTTCTCCTGGCCACCGAACTGGCCGACTACCTGGTGAACAAGGGCGTGCCCTTTCGGGAAGCCCATGGCATCGTCGGTCAATTGGTGCGATACTGTCTGGAACACCGGATGGAATGGCATGATCTCTCGTTGGCCGATCTCAAGGCCGCGTCCCCGCGTTTTTCCAAGGACGCGTTGCGGTTCCTGACCCTTGAAGAGGCCGTTGACCGGAAAGCCCAGACAGGAGGCACCTCCCGAAAACAGGTGACTCGGCAAATCAACGCATGGGAAGCGCGTCTCGCCAAGAAAGCCTGATGATGTTGCACGATTCCCGCCATCCGGCTCTGCCACGGACCCTTGTTACGGCACTGCTCTTTTCGTTTGCAGCGGGCTGTGGGGTGGTGGCCCCTCCCATTGCGCCGGAAGACATCGGGATCGAAGCCAAGATCCGGGCTCAACGACAAGCCGAAGAACAGCGCATGACTGCCGAGGAGAAACCTGAAGTCGTCCTACCCCCTCTCCGACCCGTGGGGAACCAATGATCGGCCTTGAGCGAAACACCGTGATTCGGATAAGTTTCGACAATCCTCGACCTGTTGCTCGACGTTAGTGTAAGGGAGATCGTTCCATGGACAACCACGCAGGACGCGATACAACTCGGACGTTACTTCTCCTTGATCCCTACCCCAGGAACAATCCATATCGCATGACCGCGAGCGAGCGGCGCTCCATCTGGTTTCCCAAACTCAGTTTGCCCGTGATCGCCGCGTACACCCCGCCCGATTGGGACGTGCAACTCGTGGATGAGGCGGTCCAGGAGATCGACTTCGACCAACCCTGCGACCTGGTGGGTATTTCCGTAATGACCTGCTATGCCCCGCGGGCCTATGAACTTGCCACGGAATTTCGGAAACGCGGCAAAACCGTCGTCCTCGGCGGCGTCCACCCCACCTATTGTCCCGAGGAAGCCCTGCAATATTGCGACACCATCGTGTGCGGGGAAGCCGAAGACCTGTGGCCGCAAGCCATCGCGGACTTCGAGGCCGGGCAGATGAAACGTATCTACCGGATGGAGCAATTTCCCGCGCTGGACAACTACAGCGCCCCGAGGATCCAGCTCCTCAGCTCTGATTCCTACATGACGCGACATTGCACGTTCACGACGCGCGGCTGCCATTTCGATTGCGAGTTTTGCAGCGTGTCGCCCTTCAACGGGAAAACCACCAGACGGCGGCCTGTGCCGGAAGTCATCGAAGAAATCAAGAACGTCAAGGAATGGATTCGGGCCGAGTTGGTCGAACGTATGGCCACGGGATCGTTGCGGGAAGCCCTGACCATCGCCGCTAAAGTCTGGGTGGGCCTCGAAGAAGGATCGATCGTGGCCTTCGTGGACGACCTGCACAACAGTCACCGTGCGTATTGCCGGGAGTTGTGGCAGGCCATGAAATCCCTGAACATCAAATGGGGGTGCCAATCCACCCTGTTCTTGGGAGACGACCCGGAAATGGTCAAATTGGCGGCGGACAGCGGTTGCATCTCGGTGTTCGTGGGCATGGAATCCATCTCCGATAATTCCCTGGCCGAAACCAACAAGGGCTTCAACCAGGTCAGAAAATTCGAAGACCAGATCAAGATGTTTCACGACCACGGCATCATGGTGAATCCGGGCATGGTGTTCGGGTTCGATAACGACGATGAATCCGTGTTCGAATCCACGCTGAACTTTCTCGTCCGCAATCGCGTGGAACTGGCGTATTTCAACGTCCTGACGCCCCTGCCCGGCACCGCCCTGTATGAACGGTATTCCCGTGAAGGCCGAATCTTCGATCGGGACTGGGCGAAGTACGACGGCAAGTACGTGGTATTCCGCCCCAAACGGATGACGCCGGAACAACTGCAGGAAGGCTTCTTCTGGGTCAACCATGAATTCTATTCGTTGAAATCCATTTGGCATCGACTCCGGCATACCAGCCAGCGCCTGATCCCCCGCATCGAAATGAATTACGAATTTCGCAAGCTGGTCAAGCGATCCTGTCCACAGGGGAAACTCTCTCCCATTGCGGCCGTGCTCAAGAACCTGCAGGCGAAACTTCCCTCGCTCGATACCGGACAACTCATTCCCAACGCCCTGCACAAAATCAAGGTGCCCGCGAAGCCGCATGAGCTGTTCCTGAACATCAAGGGCCGGCGCCACGATGCGTCCGTGGCCCTGTTTATCGACCTGGAGGGCACGCTGGATCATTTGAACGCCCGGGAACTCCTGAACCGCATCAAGGATGCCGCGCAACAAGCCAGGATGGACATCGTGGTCAACTTCGAGCATCTCCGGCAGGCCACCCCCGGGGCCATCCAAATGCTCCTGGACCAGGACGTGCTCAAGGCGGTCGCTCCTTACGCGAAGCTGCGCTATCGGAAATTGAAAGACGCGTTTGATTCGGCCCTGGACGGGTTGACGCTGTTCGACCCCGAACTGTTTGACGAGTTGCCGCAAGATGCATGATTTTCACTATCACAATGATGCGCTCTTCTGTGAAGACGTCCCGCTCGAACGCGTGGCGAAGGAACAGGGCACGCCCTGCTACATCTACAGTCACGCGACGCTGACCCGCCATTTCCAGGCCTTTGACCAGGCCTTTGCTGAGGTCCCCCATCTCATCGCGTTCGCCATGAAGGCCAATTCGAACCTGGCCATTCTCCGGCTTATGGCGTCACTGGGAAGCGGGGCCGACATCGTGTCGGGCGGCGAATTGTTTCGCGCGTTACAAGCCGGCATCCCCCCGAGCAAGATCGTGTTTGCCGGTGTCGGCAAGAGTCCGGAAGAAATCGGCTATGCCCTGGACTCCGACATCCTGTTGTTCAACGTAGAATCGCCCGCGGAACTCCAGGCCATCAACGACGTGGCGAGGGGAAAAGGCTTGCGCGCGCGCGTGGCGCTCCGGGTCAACCCGGACATCGACCCCCAGACCCATCCCTATATCACGACGGGATTGAAAAAGAGTAAATTCGGGATCGGCGCAGACCGGGCCCTGGACGAATTCACGACTGCGTCGTCGCTCCCCAACGTCGAGGTCATCGGCGTACACGCGCACATCGGCTCTCAACTGACGCAGGTCAGTCCCTTCGTCGACTCCCTGAAAAGAGTGGTGGGGCTGATCGAGACTTTGAAAAGCCGGGGCATTCCGATCCGGTATCTCAACATCGGTGGAGGACTCGGCATTACGTATTCGGATGAAACGCCGCCGCTTCCCACGGAGTACGCGAACGCCATCATGCCGCTTCTGCAGGCGTCGCAGTGTGAAATCATTATGGAACCCGGTCGCGTGATCGCGGGAAACGCCGGCGTGATGTTGACGCACGTCCTCTACATCAAGGAGACCGGCGCGAAGAACTTCGCCATCGTGGACGCAGCCATGAACGATCTGCTGCGGCCCAGCCTGTACCAGGCCCATCACGATATCCTGCCGGTTCGTCAGGTCCCGAATGCGTCGGAAGCGGTGTTCGACGTGGTGGGGCCCGTTTGCGAGTCCGGGGATTTTCTCGCGCAAGGCCGAACCCTGCCCGCGGTGAAGGCCGGCGATCTCCTGGCGGTGATGTCCGCGGGAGCCTATGGGTTTACCATGGCGTCGAATTATAATTCGAGACCCCGAGTCCCGGAGATTCTGGTCAAGGGCGGGGAAAGTTTCGTGATCCGGGACCGCGAGTCGTTCGACGATCTCGTCCGCGGGGAAAAGATCCCCGCGTTTCTTGAGGCAAAGGCATAAGCGCGGACGCAACCCGTCCGGCACAGTCAGTCCGACATATTTTCAACCAAAGGTCTCATGATGTTTTCAGGATCCCTGGTCGCCATCGTCACTCCGTTAAAGAACGGCGCATTCGACGAGACCGCGTATCGCGAGTTGATCGAGTTTCAAATCGCCAACGGCACGCACGGCATCGTGCCCTGCGGGACCACGGGGGAATCCGCCACGCTCTCGCACGAAGAGCACGAGCACGTCGTCGCGTTCACGGTGGAGGTCGTGAACCGGCGGGTCCCGGTGATTGCCGGCACGGGCTCGAATGCCACAGACGAGGCGATCGCCTTTACCGCGCACGCCAAACAAGCCGGCGCGGACGGCGCGCTCCTCATTACGCCCTATTACAACAAGCCGACCCAGGAAGGCCTGTATCAGCACTATGCGGCCGTGGCCCAGGCCGTGGATCTGCCTTTGATCCTCTACAACATTCCGGGCCGTACCAGCGTGAACATGACCCCGGCGACGATTGCACGGATCGCCAAGCTCGATAACGTGGTGGGGATCAAGGAAGGCAGCGGGTCGTTGGGGCAGGTCTCCGACATCATTCACCTGTGCGGGGACGATTTGACCGTGCTTTCAGGCGATGATTCGTTGACCCTGACGATGATGGCGCTGGGGGCCAAGGGCGTGATTACGGTCACAGCCAATGTCGCGCCGAAGGACATGGCCGCTTTGGTGAACGCTGCTCTGGACGGGAATTTTGCCGAGGCTCGCGCGGTTCACTTCAAACTTGCGTCGCTGTTCAATGCCCTGTTCTATGAGACCAACCCCATTCCGGTCAAAGAAGCCCTGGCCATGATGAAAAAAATCGAACCGGAACTCCGGCTCCCGCTCACGCCGATGTCGTCGGACAACCGTGAACGGCTCCGGCAGGTCATGAAAGATACCGGGCTGCTCTGATGCCATGACGGCTTCCCTGGCATTATCACAACACTAGATTATGAGTTCCCCGATCAACGTCACGGTCACCGGCGCCGCCGGAAGAATGGGCAAACGCCTGGTTGCCCTCGTCCATGAATCCTCCCGCCTGCAACTGGCCGGGGCCACGGAAGCAAAAGGACATCCGGCTCTCGGCAAAGATGCCGGGGACCTGGCCGGCTGCGGATCCCTGGGTGTCGCCTTAACCGACGACTTCGCGCAGGCCCTGGCCGCGTGCGACGTGGTGATCGATTTCACCGCACCGGAAGCCACGCTGCACCATCTGTCACAAGCCGTCCGACTCAAACGCGCCATGGTCATCGGCACCACGGGGTTGTCTCCCGATGAAATGGACCAACTTCGAAAACACGCGGAATCAATTCCCTGCGTTCAGGCGCCCAACATGAGCGTGGGGATTTCGGTGCTGCTCCAGATTATCGGAAAAGTGGCCCAAGCGCTCGGCGACAACTACGACCTGGAAATCATCGACGCGCACCATAACAAGAAGAAGGACGCCCCGAGCGGCACCGCGCTGAAACTCGCCGAAGTCCTGGCCGCGGCCAAAGACTGGGACCTGCAGGATGCCGGGGTCTATGCGCGTCACGGCCTCATCGGGGAACGCACGACAAACGAAATCGGCATCCAGACCGTGAGAGCCGGTGACATCGTGGGCGACCATACCGTGCTCTATGCCGGGCCTGGAGAACGCATCGAGATCACGCACCGCGCGCACAATCGCGACCCGTTTGCGCACGGCGCCCTGCGCGCCGCAGAATGGGTTGTGAATCAGCCCCCGGGGCTGTACGGCATGGCCGACGTGCTCGGATTATCCCGGTAACGCATTCATCTTTGTTTGTTATTGAAGAAGGAGGGTTGTGTCATGGATATGTTTGGAAAGATTCCGCTCATTGAAATTCCGCTCCACGTAACGCCCGACCAGAAGAAGTGGTTGGACAAAATGGTGGAAGAAGGCCGGATCGCGGTGCCCCCAGGCGGGACGTTGGAAAAGGGCTCCGTGATTTCGATGTTCGTCCGGATGCTGATTCACAACGCCATGGAAGAGCAAATGCGCCAAGCCGCGCTCGAAGCCGAGGATGAGGATGATGACGACGATGATGACGAATAAAGAAGGAATCCATCCCCAGCTCTGACCGGGGGATGGGACAGCAAAAGATATAGCCGTTCTTCGATGAGATTCAGGACGGGGCTGTATTATTTCCTTCCGCAGGCCATGGCCTTCCTGATTCCGGCTTGTCGGCTGCACCGCGCCGCATTTTCACTATTTCAACTGTATAGTTCTTATACCACATTGATCGCCCCAGCGCCTGAGCGGCTTGGTGTTCCGGGTGTTGTTTCCAAGCCTTAATGGAGTCGAAATCCTGCCAATAAGAAATCGTGATTTCCTGTTTCCCTTCCGTGCGGTCTGATCTGCCCATATACCCGGGTTGCTTTTCAACCAGCACATTCATTCTGTGTGCCATGTCTGCGTAACCGGCGATGTTGTCGGCCATTTCAGCAGTAAATATCACTGCGTAATAACAGTCGCCGGCATCGTTCATCCATCAATCCCCCGTAAAGGAATGGTCATCAGCAAATCGGAAACACCTACAATCGCTTGAACGCTTCGTGAACGGCTTTGATGGTCCGGTCGATATCTGTCGCGGTGTGCGCGGTGGAGACGAAGGCGGCTTCGAATTGGGATGGGGCGAAGTAGGACCCGCGTTTCAACGTGTGGTGGAAGAACTTGGCGTATCGGGTCGTATCGGACTGTTTCGCTGACTGGTAATCCACTACCGGGCTTTCCGTAAAAAATCCACCCAACAGGGAACCGACCCGTGTTTGATAGAACGGAACGTTGGCTCGTCGTGCGGCTTGCGCCAGGCCTTGCGCCAACTGATTCCCGCGCCGTTCCAGTTTTTCGTACACGCCGGAGGCCTTGAGTTTTTTCAACGTTTCGATTCCCGCGGTTACGGCCAAGGGATTTCCTGACAAGGTCCCGGCCTGGTACACGGGACCTGCCGGCGCCACCATTTCCATGATCTGATTTGATCCGCCGTAGGCGCCCACCGGCAGTCCTCCGCCGATAATTTTCCCCAGACACGTGAGATCGGGGGCGATGCCGTACAGGGTTTGCGCTCCTCCATAGGCCACGCGGAATCCCGAAATCACTTCGTCGAAGATCAGCAGGATTCCGTGTTTTTTTGTGAGCGAGCGTAGTTGCCGGAGAAAGTCTCGTCGAGGCAACACGACGCCCATGTTGCCTGCGATCGGCTCGACGATGATACAGGCCAGGTTTCGCCAATGCTTTCGCACCAGGCTCTTCACGGACTCGATGTCGTTATACGGAGCGGTGAGCGTCTGGCTTGCCGCGGCCTTGGGCACGCCCGGGCTGTCGGGAAGACCCAGCGTCGCGGCCCCGGACCCCGCCTTCACCAGCAGATGATCGGCATGGCCGTGGTAGCACCCTTCGAATTTGAGGATGGCGTCCCGTTTGGTAAAGCCCCGCGCCACCCGGATGGCGCTCATCACGGCTTCCGTGCCGGAACTCACGAGTCGAACCTTTTCGATGGATGGGAACGCCTCGCAAATCATACGTGCCAACTCCAGTTCCTGTATGGTGGGCGCGCCGTAGCTGGTCCCCACACCCGCAGCCCGTTGAATGGCCCGTACCACCGACGGATGGGCATGGCCCAGGATCATGGGTCCCCACGAGGCCACGTAATCGAGATAGGTGTTGCCGTCCACGTCGGTCACCGTGGCTCCCTGTGCGCGTTGGATGAACAACGGATGCCCGCCGACCGACCGAAACGCGCGGACCGGGCTGTTCACCCCGCCGGGGATATATTTCTGTGAACGGGTAAATAATCTTTTCGACGTGGCGGTCTTCACAATGTGTTACCTCTCCAAAAATTGCTTCATCAAGCCTCTAATCCTAGATTCCCGATTAAAGATGTCGGGAATGACAGATAGAATCGCTACTCGGGATCGCTGAAGCGCTGTCCTTCCTCACCGGACCAGCGCACAATGCCGATTTCTTCCGATTCCCACAGTTTTTGTTGCTCTTCTGCAGCCAAGTCAGCTTCTTTCATTTTGTCTTCCGCGGACTTTGTGTCTTGTTCACGGGTGGAAACCCAACCCGGCGGTTTTTCTCCCTTGGGAATATCTTTACGAAGCACGTTGACTGGCATGTGATTCCTCCTTGATAGCCACAATCGTCCCGGCACCATTGTGTTCGAACCTTACCCCATGCGGCCAAGGCATAGGCCTAGCTGCGAAGGCCACGTTTTGTCAAGGGATGCTGCACCCGATAGGCATAGAGCGCCATACCCGCGGCGACGACGGCATTGAGGGACTCGACCGAGTCGCTCATGGGGACGGCGAGCCGTGTGCCGGAGGTGATGGGCGGCAGGCCCGGGCCTTCTTCGCCCACCAACAGTCGAATATCTTTTGGCCAATGAAACGCGGACAAACTTTCACCCTGCGTATCGAGGGTGACCCACGTGGCGGGTTCCGGCAGACCCTTGATCGAAGGCCCCTGCATCAGGGATGTCTTGAACATTGTTCCGCTGGCTGCCCGGATCGCTTTGGGGTGAAAGGGATGCGCCGATTCCTTGAGCAGGACGACCCGTTCGATGCCCATGGCCGCAGCGGTCCGGATCAAGGCTCCCACGTTCGCCGGATCTCCCAAGGGGCACAGGATTTCGAGGCCCCGAGATCGAGCCTCAAGGTCTGCGGAGGGAAAGGGAGGGGCCTGGCAGACCAGGATCGGAGCCCCCGTACCAAAGAGATCGATCTTCTCGAAGAGAGGCGTGGCCAGGGCATAGGCTTTAACGTGGGCCGGAATCGAGTAAGGAAAAACCGTTCCTGCACGCTGAATGAGTTCGAGACACAGAGCGGGGTGATGCGCCAGGGTTTCCCGAACGACTTTTTTCCCCGTGACCAGGCATTGCCGGAACCGCTCAATCCCGCGAGCCTCCTGTAACGTCATCCATCGCTTGACATGGGCATTCTGCGCACTACTGATTGATCGGATCGTTGAAGACGAGGTCATTGAGGAAGAGTCATTTGCAACTGCCGGGGCCCGGACATAGCGTCGTGACGATCATTTAGAATGGAACGAAGGATTTCCCTTTCCCGCGGAGTCGCCCGTCATGGGTGTGGATCACGACTTCCCAATCCTCAGGATCTCTGTCGGTCACATGCCCGAGCCGGTGTGCCTTTTTCCCGAACCTGCTCACCAGTTCAAGCGTCCGGTCCACTTGGTTTTCCGGGACCACCAGACAGAAGCCGATCCCCATGTTGAACACTTCGAACATGACCGGATCGGCGATGCCACCGAGTTTTTGAATGATGGAGAAGATCGGAGGCGGCGTAGGGAACGTCTCGATCACAAACGTGACTTGAGGAGGGACGCGGTTCAGGTTCAGAAACCCGTCGCCGGTAATGTGGAACAGAGCCTTGACGTCGATGTCCGAATCCGCTTCGAGGAGCGGCAGAATTTCCCGCGTATAGATATGCGTGGGCTGAAGTAATTCTTCACCCAGCGACCGGCCGAGTTCGGGGAATCGTTTGTCATAGAGGGCCATGTCCTGTCCGATGGCTCTTCGTGCCAGGGTGAGCCCGTTGCTGTGCACCCCGTTGCTTTCTATGCCGATAATCGCGTCGCCCGCGCGGACACGTTCCCCTACGATGACCCTGTCCAGATCCACGATCCCGATAGCCGACCCCGCCAGATCGAACCCTTCGCCATCCTTGCCCGCTTCACTCTTGATGACGTCCTTGACTTGAGCAATTTCCCCGCCGGGAATGGAGATGCCGGCACGCAGGGCTCCCTCGGTCAACCCCTTCGCCAGTTCCCCCAAGCAGCCCGGATCGAGCGTTTGCACCGCGATATAATCCACCATGGCCAGCGGGGTCGCTCCGACACAGAGGAGGTCATTGACGTTCATGGCAATGCAGTCAATGCCGACCGTGTCGTATTTGCCCATACGCTGGGCCACCAGGACCTTCGACCCCACGCCGTCCGTGGTCATGGCGATGCCCTTATTGTTGCCGATCTCGATAATGTTGGCGAACAACCCGAAGTCCAGACGGACGCTGCCGATTTTTCCTTTGGGAACGGTCCACGTCTGGCGGAGTTGCTCGGTAATGTCGGCCAGGGATTGCACGACTTGATCGGTATCAACCCCGGACCCTTGATAGGTCATGCCTGAGGAATCACTCAATTTTCGGACCCTTCCTCCAATGTGACAAGTGCGCTGTTTTCTATGATAAAGCCTTATACAATGGAAGTCACCCGTGATTGTCTAGTGTTGAAATGGCGAGATGCGCCAGCGTATACTTTTCGTAAGCGAGGAAAGCAATGGGGTCAACACGGAAACAGCCATCTTGTTTCCGGGCGAGCATGGCTAGATGAGTCATTGCCCTTCGAGTGGGATTAGACGCTCGGAGGGCAGTTTTGTTTTCGTCAGGCTACGCGAAAGGAGAACCGCCATGATGAGATTACTGGCTATCCCGATCATCCTCTTCTCGATTGCTTTGACCATACCCGAGGTTGAAGCAGCCTGCACAACTACAAAGTTTGGAAATAATGCGGTTACCAATTGCACCGATGGTCGTTCCACGGTGAGTTCGACGTTTGGCGGGAACACCGTACACAACTCCAATGATGGAAGCACAAGCATAACGAACTCGTTCGGCAATACCAGTGTTTCCAGCAGCAAGGAGCCTGGCCTGGGCGGGACCAGCCTATCCGTCAACGAGGATACGGGCGTTTCCCAATGGAACGACGGCACGACCGGCGTCCACCAGCAAGCGGGCAACACGCGAGTGGACGTTTATAGTGACGGGAGTATCTGTACCAACACACCAGTGGGATCGACGAGTTTCACGAACTGCACCGGGAATTCGAAAGACGCAGAGAAGCGCAGCACGATAATCGGTACGAAGTAACGATTCTGAGACGAGAAAAAATGGCTGGGGGACCAGGAATCGAACCTGGGTTCACAGATCCAAAATCTGTTGTCTTGCCCCTAGACGATCCCCCAACCGGGGAGTCTCACCTTACCCAGCCCATCCTGATACAGTCAAGGCCGTTGATGTATGGTGGTCGCTAATACATGCGACTATCCAATGCTTGTGCCTGTTATCTCGAATGAAGAGGTGGCGGGAATGGGTTACCTGGTCTCGGTGGACCCGAAAATGGCTTGGCGCAACGTGTCGTTCAGACGCGTCTGCCAGCCCGGCCCCTGCTTGCGCAAGTGCGCCGTGATGTCGGCATCAAGCCGAATGGTTATCTGCTCCTTTGTCGGGGCTTTCTGCTTACCCCGTGTGCGGCGATACGCTTCGACGATGTGCGGTGCCATTTCACCAGCAGGCCGCGCTCGCTTGAACCACTCCTCGTCCAACTCGAACGTGTCGGGGTCAGCGGCGATTCCGGCATTGATGGCCGCTTCTTCACCATACTTGGCGGCAATCTCGTCGAACGTCATCTTGCTGAAATCACTGTCGTTCGTGTTCTTGGACATAGCGTTTCTCCTCTCGCTGATTGGCCTTGCGGAGGCTGATGATTCGGATGTTGTCGCCGCGTTCCGTGAACACAACGACATACAACCTGATCCCGATGAAGCCGTAAGCGACCCATCTCGGCTCGCTGGTGCGGTCATCCGGATTGATGATAGCAGTATCCCACCTGAAGGCTTCCATCACGGTGAAATCCACACCATGTCTGGCGATGTTGGATTTTCGCTTGGCCTCATCCCATTCGTAAATCACTGTTATCTTATCTTTTCTTTATTGTAACTACGATTTAAATCTTGTCAAGTTTTTTGTAGTTACAAATAAACGTAGGCTGTTTATTTTACAAGAATCACAAGGAGATGTTTCGCGGTTGGTGCAAGGACCGGCAATCAGCCGGAGAATACTATGGAAGCGCCGCTAATACACCCGACCGGACACGATCCAATGCCGGTCGTCGGGGACGTCGATCAGCAGGCGGCTCATATACATTTCCGCCAACTGAGCGGCGATCTCGTCTTCGGTAAAGGCGCTCAACAGGGAATGATAAAAATCGTGGCGCAGTTGTTCCGGTTCATCAGCCGCGTATTGGTCTACTAACGTCCGGGCCTCTTCCGTGGTTTCGGGTCGCAACAAATCCATGACGAGTACGGGCGCCCCGGGCTTAGCCAAGTTTTTCACGGCGTACCAAAACTGAAAGGCGTTGGGTACATGATGAACCAGGCTGTTGGAGATGACGGCATCAGCCGATGGGGCCAACTCAAGATCCTGGAACCGCTTGCACACGAGTTGGATTCGATCCTCAAATCCCGCCTGGCGAATGGCGTCATCGGCCCACTGCATCATGGGGCCGGATGCGTCCACGGCAATGACGTGAAGGGTCGGACGGCTCCGGAGAAGCCGGATCGGAATATCCGCGGGACCACATCCCAAATCCAGCACGGTTCCTTCCTGGAGATCGGGATATAAGGCTAAGAATTGATCGACGAACCCCTGATTCTCTTCGGCGAAATTGGCATTCGCATACACCTTGGCCTGCTCTTCTCCATCCATGATTTCCGGTTCAAGAATCCGTTCCATATCAACTCTTCCTTTTCATAGCTATCTCCACGTCCGTCAATTTCGTCCGCGTGATCGTACCTAGCCCTATAGTGAGGATTCAAGGTGAAAGGAACGCGGCCACATTCTCCTTGCACCATTCCCCTGTTCTGGCTAAGGTCTGAAGAAGGATAAACTGAAAGGAACCCAATGGCTACGTATGCATTCGGCGATATTCAGGGGTGCCTGACCCCCCTCCAAAAGCTGTTGGATCGCATTCGATTCGAGCCATCCTCGGACCGGCTGTGGTTTGTCGGCGATTTGGTCAACCGCGGCCCCCATTCGCTTGAAGTGTTGCGCTTCATCAAGGGTCTCGAAGGGCGTTGCGTGGTCGTGCTGGGCAACCACGATCTGCATTTATTGGCGATCCATTGCGGGGTCGCGCAGATCCGGAAACACGATACGATTCAACCCGTCCTGGAAGCGCCCGACGTAGACGAATTGCTGGACTGGCTTCGGCGTCAATCCATGATCCATCGTGAAGGCGACTATGTGCTGGTCCACGCCGGCATCCTTCCCCAATGGTCCGTCGACCAAGCCGTTAGATTGGCCGGTGAAGTCGAGGACGCCCTCAGATCCGACCATTATCGCACGCATTTACCGTTCATTTACCGGAGTGAGGAAACCCGTTGGTCCGACGACATCGCGTCCCCGGCCCGACTCGGCGTGATCACGAACGTCCTGACCAGAATACGGATGTGTACCCAGGAAGGCCTCATCGACCTGGCGTTCAAGGGCCCGCCGGACCAGGCACCAGCCGGCCTGTCACCGTGGTTTCACTTGCCCCCCCACACCAGACGAACCGAAACCGTGATTTGCGGCCATTGGTCCGCCTTGGGGGTGTGCGTGGACGAAGGCGTGATTGCATTGGACGGCGGGTGCGTCTGGGGACACGAGTTGGCCTGTCTGCGACTGGAGGACCGGAAGCTGTATACGATCGCGTGTCACTGAGCGGGCCCGTAGCAACGAGGTAGTGTCCGTCAACCCGGGAATCCGCATCCGGTACCCCTGCGAGTCGCTCCATGAAGCTGCTGTCCAAAGAGCATTCCATCCTTGAAAGACCCTTGATGCAATTTCGCCCGTTCGGTGTGACCCCGGACGGGCGGAAAATTCGCGACGTGAGCGGGATTACGATCAAGGCGAACGTCGAATACTTGGAAGAGGTCGTCGGTACAAAGAACGGGGAAACCGCCGGTCGCCAAGCCGTTGACCGCCTCTGCGATTCGCTGAATGCCCGGATCACTGATCCCTCGTACCACGTCACCCCCGAATTCTTACAAAACATCTGGCACAGTTATTCCTATGAATTCGCGGTTTACCTCGGCGAGTTCTGCATTCTGATCTCCGGGAATCCCAACTTTCAATTCGAGATGGGCAAACACAAATTCATTTCTCCCGTCATTCAAACCTTGGGGCGTCCCTTTTCCGTTGCGCAAATTTTCGAACTGTTCCCGCGCTTCGGAGAAAAGTTTGCCAAAGACTCCCTGCGGTTCAACGTGCGCAACGTGACCAATGGTTCCGCCGTTCTGGGTATGACGCTGACCGAACACGTAGCCCAACAATTCGGTCCTTATCGCAACCGGTGCGCCTATGTCATTTGCCAGGCATCGAAGGCCGGACTCCTGGCCGTGCCGCAACAGGTTCACCACCTGGGATTTGCCAGCGTCCGGGACCTCCGCTGCATGGCGGACGGAGACGAGTCCTGTGAATGGGAATTCCATTGGCCCGCCCAGCCGTTCTCTGAAACCCGTGGATGGGTTGTAACCGCGATAGTGGCATGCGCGAGCATCCTGGCTTTCGTCTACGTCCGATGGGCGCATTCTGACTTGTCCTGGTTGGACGCTAGCCTCTTGACCCTCTTGCCGGGCCTGGCCTCCTGGTTCGTCTGGAATTGGTATCGTCTCAAGAAGAAAGTGAAAGAACGGGACACCCTGCTCAAGGAACAAGTGGATTCCGTGGATGCCCGTCACGAAGAGCTTCGCGAAGCCTATCTCGAACAGGAACGCACGGTTGTGGAACTCCGTACTCTGAACGCGGACCTGGAAAACCGGATCGAGGAACGAACCCGCTCCCTCGCAGTCGCCAACGAACGACTGCGCGAACTCGATGAACGTAAATCCACGTTCGTCTCCATTGCGTCGCACGAAATACGCACGCCCCTGACCTCGATGAAAGGCTTCGTGGAAAATATGCTGACCGGCGTGACCGGGGACTTGCGTGAGCGACAAGTCCTGTATCTCACGCGGGTCAAATACAACATCGACCGATTGACGCGAACGCTGAACGACCTACTGGACTTGTCCCGTATCGAAGCCGGTCACGTGGAATTACGGTTGACCGACGTCTCACTGACCGAAGTGACTGCCCAAGCCTTGGACAATTTACGCCCCCAGGCGGAGGAGAAATCCCTCGTACTGGAGGCCAAGACCCCTTCGCAACTTGCGCCGGTACGGGGAGACCGGGACAAGATTCTCCAGATCCTGACGAATCTCATTCACAACGCCATCAAGTTTACGCCTTCAGCCGGTCGCATTTCGATTTCGCTCGCGCCGTTGCAAGACTCCACGATCCAGGTGTGCGTCGCCGACACGGGCTGCGGCATCGCTGCCGAAGAGGTACCCAACGTCTTCGATCGCTTCTATCGGAGCGACAGCGGGACGACCGAGGCGCGCGGAGCCGGCTTGGGCTTGGCGATCACGAAAAGTCTGGTGGACCTGCATCGAGGACGGATTTGGGTGGAAAGCACGGTAGGTAGCGGGACCCGATTTTATTTTACACTTCCCACCCGCTGAACCGGAAAGACGGCCTTACTGGTCGCCTGTCTGCGCTTCCACCCGCTTCTGCTTGAGAACGCGCGCGAGGTACGAGCGCTGGAGCCCCAGCGCTTCCGCGGCCTTGGTCTGATTGCCACGGGTGCGTTTCAGGGCTTGTTCGATCAGATAATACCGGTAGCGTTCCATCGCCTCATGGTAGGACAAATCACTCGCCTCCCGCACTTGAGGCTCTTCGTCCTGACCGGCAGAAAGGCGCAAATGCTCGGGACCAATTTCGCGCTCCGTGCACAGGACCACGGCCCGGGCCACGGCGTTCTCCAACTCCCGCACGTTGCCGGGCCACGGATATTGTTGCATGGCCCCGAGGGCCGCCTCCGTCAGTCGCATGCCCGGCTTTCCCATCTCCTTGGTATAGCGTCTGAGGAACAGGTCGGCCAAATGAGGAATCTCACCGGGCCGGTCGCGGAGCGGAGGGATGGAAAAACTGATCACGTTCAATCGGTGAAACAAGTCTTCTCGGAAAGCGCCTTCTTTGACGGCCTTCGACAGATCGCGGTTCGTTGCGGCGATGACCCGGATGTTGACCCGGACCAAGCGCGTCCCGCCCACGCGGTGAAATTCCCGGTCCTGCAGTAGGCGCAACAATTTGGCTTGCAGGTCCGGTGCCATGTCCCCGATCTCGTCCAGAAAGAGTGTGCCGTCATCGGCCAGTTCGACCTTGCCCTTTTGTTGCGTGGTCGCGCCCGTGAACGCGCCTTTTTCATGACCGAACAATTCGTTTTCGAGCAAGGTTTCGGTTAGGGCCACACAATTGATCACCACGAAGGGATTCTCAATCCGCCTGCTCCATTGATGGATGGACCTGGCAAAGAGTTCCTTGCCCGTCCCGCTTTCTCCAAGCAACAGCACGGTGGCATCCGAATCCGCCGCCCGTTTGATCAACGCAATGAGGGACGCCATGGCCGGCGTGTCCGCCACGATGGTCCCGTACCGGGAATCGACTTCCTCGCGCAACACGGCGACGTGCCGTTTCAGCGATTCGCGTTCCAGGGCCTTTTTCATGACCAGGATGAGTTGATCCACATCCAGGGGTTTCGTGAGAAAATCAAAGGCTCCGCGCTTCATGGCTTCCACGGCCCGTTCAATCGTCCCATGGGCCGTCATCACAATGACCGGAGGAAAATTCGAGAGGGCTGCCTGTTCTTGCCGGGCCAAAATTTCCAGGACTTCGAGGCCCGTCATCCGGGGCATTTCCAAATCAAGCAGAACGAGTCCGGGTTCTTCGGATTCCAGGAGTTCGAGTGCGAGCCGCCCGTCGCCGGCGGACAGCGTGACATAGCCCAATGACTCCAAACGATCCGTCAACATCAACACGATGTCGGGATCATCATCGACTACGAGAACTGTTTTCTGCATGGGCAACCCAACGAACGTTGGTCCTGACAAGCAACCCTATGACAAACGAAGGCTCGGCTCGGGTTTCGTCCCGGCCCGCTTCTTCCGCCATTCCGAAACGGCCGGAAGCGATTCTAGGCCCACCCTCCGGAAATCTCAACAGATATTATAACGAGTGGTTCACAACGATTTCCGCGACACGATCTCTACGGTCAAACCACCCTCTCTCCAAAGGAGAAAAATGCCGAGGTGAGAGCGGTTTATTTCCCTCCTCTTTGTAAGGGGAGGGTGAGCTAGGCATGCCCCCGCGAAAGCGGGGGTGGGGTAGAGTCGCATCCCTCAACGCTTGGAGTTTTCCGGAGGGCGATGCTATAGTCTCGCGGTTATGAGCGGGGAATATCGGACCAAAGCCTTACTCATCGCGGTGTCAGAGGACCCTGTTCCGGTGCAGGCGTGCATCAACCGGCTCGCCCCGGAGTTTCTCTGCTTCGTGGTCTCCGAATCCCGGAAAGGCTCCATCGAAGCCGACGTTCAACCGGCCATCACCACGATGCCGCAACGGTGGGATTGGATTCTCGTGGAAGAGTCCGGGAGCTTTACCGCGGTCCATCAAACGTTCACCAAGAGCCTTCCCGAGATGCTGAAGACCTGGGGCCTGCAACCCGGAGAACTCGTCGTGGACTTCAGCCGGGCCACACCGGCCATCGCCGCCGCGATGGCGCTCGCCAGCCGGCCGTGGACCTCGCAAGTCGTCGGCTTGACCGCGCCGGAGAGCGGCACGGGCAAAAGTGACGTGGTCGCGGTTGAAGACCGAACCTTCGCCTGGCAGGAAGGAAACCCCTGGAACGAAGAAGCCGTACCGGCACGGCAGGAAGCGGCCCTGTTGTTTAATCAAGGAGCGTTCTCCCCGGCGGCCAAACGGTTTCGACGCATTGAATCGCTGGTCGGGGGAAGCCTCAAACCGCTGTATCACGGCCTCGCGGATTTGGCCGACGGCTATGCCGCCTGGGAAAGCTTCAAGTACCGGGACGCCTGGGACAAACTCAAAACCGCGCACAAGGCCCTGGAGTTGGCCTCGGTCTGGGGCGGGCCGCCCGGCATGTCCTCGCTACTGTCCGGGGTCAAACAAAACCTGAAGTTTCTGGAAAGCATCGTCATGGACCCCGATGACGTCAAACTTCCCGTGGCGCATGATCTGCTAGCCCATGCCAAACGGCGCGAGGGAGAGCAGCAAATCGACTCTGCCCTCCAACTGTTGCTGCGAGCCTTGGAAGCCTATGCCCAGTACCACTTGTGGAAACAGTATCGAATCAAGAGTTGGGACGTGCAGGTCGAGCAGTTACCGCAGGATCTGCAGGAAGCCTGCCGGTCCTGTTATAGCAGCGACGTGGACGGCAAGTTTCACCTTCCGCTTCAGGCCCAATTTCGCGCCCTGTCAGGGCTGGGGCATCCCATGGGACAGACCTTTATGAACGAGTGGACCAAGCTCAAAACCTTGTGGGATGCGGCCCATCAGAGCGTCCTGGGCCATGGGTTTCAAACAACGAAAGCCGACCGGTTTCATCAGTTCTATGCGGCAGCCATCAAACTGACCAACGTCACCGAACCCGACTTGCCGGTTTTCCCGAGGATGACCCTGTAACTCCGGTGAACGTCAAAATCTATTACGAGGACACCGACTGCGGCGGCGTGGTGTATTACGCCAACTACCTCAAATATTTTGAACGGGCGAGGACCGAATACTTACTCGCACACGGGATCTCGGTCGCGGAGTTCCAGCGGCAAGGCATCTACTTTCTGGTCACCCATGCGGAAGTCTTCTACCGCTCCGCGGCGCATTACGGCGAAACCCTCAACGTCGAAACACGTGCCTCGGCCTCGCGAAAAACCGCCGTCACCTTCTCCCACACGATCCGGGAAACAACCAGCCAACGCCTGATCGTCGAAGGCTCAGCCACCCTCGTCACGGTCGACGCCAAAGGAAAAATCATCAAGCGCCCGCCCCAGTTGCAGGCGATGTTCCAGTAGCCTGCTCCTCCTGTCATCCTCGACATCCTTAATCGAGGATCCAGTGTCTTTGCTTCTCCTGACCGGTATAAAGATCAACTCAACTGAATTTAGGACCCTCTGATTTATGGTGCTAGCGGGATGCAGGGCAAGGCGTCCCGTAGCGAGACCCGAGGCTTATCAACTGGATAGGCGAGGGTTGAGCGAGGACACAACGCCGCCATGCGCGCGATAGCGCCATAAGGCAGAGGGTCCTAGGGTTTTTCCCGGAACACCCACGCCATATACATCCCGCCGATCGCTATGGTGACCAGTTCCACAGTCTGCAGAATGCGGCTCACCACGGCCTCGGGCTCCGGCGGCGACAGGATAAAGTGCATGCCCAAGTAGGCAGGCGAAGAGCCGGGCGGAGATTCCCACGGCGGAAACAGTACGGCCAATACCAACAGGCCCGCCATGATGTACAAAATCCGAAGATTCAGGATTTCCTTGGCACGAGCCTCGGTTTGCGGTTCCTGAACAAACCGCTTCCCGCAACTGGTGCAAAAGCGGGCTTCCGAAGCCGATTTATGCCCGCAAGCCTGACACGTCTTTTGACCATTCATGGGGATGGGAATACCTGGTACTTTGAAGGGGTTCCGGTCTTTTGGACAGCCCGATCCGTACTATAAGGCGTATTCGGGTTGATTGTCACCCCGCATACCTCTTCTGATTCAGCAGCCCGAGCCCCCATCACGAGCAAAGTCCTCTTGCACTTATATTGACAATTGACAACCGTTCATGAACAGTGCACATAATGATCGTCACTATCAAACATCGAGGCTTGAAACGGTGGTTTTACAAGGAAGACCCTACCGGTTTGACTCCGCATCTGGTGCCGATCATTGACGATATTCTGGCACGGCTGAACGTGGCAGAAGATGTGAAAGCCCTGAACCTTCCGGGATGGAACCTGCATCCGTTAACAGAAGAGTTAAAAGGATATTGGAGCGTGAAGGTCACCGGAAACTGGCGTATTATTTTTCGGTTTGAAGGCGGTAATGTCTTTGACGTCAAGTTGGTTGATTATCATTAGAAAGGAGCATGATATGGGACTACACAATCCACCTCATCCGGGCCGTTCGATCAGACGGGACTGTCTCGAAGCTCTCGGACTGACGGTGACTGACGGCGCTAAGATACTGGGGATTACCCGGCACATGCTGTCGAGAATCTTGAATGGCCAGGCCGGGATTTCCCCGGAGATGGCCGTGCGGCTGGAAAAAGCCTTTGGCGGGACCGCGAAGAGTTGGCTCGCACTTCAGCAGGCGTATGATCTTGCACAAGTAAAACGCGAAAAAATCAAAGTGCGGCGCGCGTCTCTGGTTCTGGAAGAAGTGAGAGTATAAAGAGAATCGATTCCACTAAGCGGGTCGCGGGGCACATTCTGGAGCACATATAGACATGTCAACGCAGTCGAGCATCGAATGGACAGACACTACTTGGAACCCAGTGACGGGCTGCACGAAGATCAGCGACAGCTGCAAGCATTGCTACGCCGAGCGAATGACGACACGGCTCCAAGCGATGGGCGTAGAAAAATATCAGAACGGGTTCGAGTTCACCGTTCACGAGTCCGTACTGGAAGAACCTCTCAGGTGGAAAAAGCCGCGGCTCGTGTTCGTGAACTCGATGAGCGACCTGTTCCACGAAGCCGTCCCCACCGCGTTCATCGAGTCGGTGTTCCGCATCATGAATCGGGCATCCCAGCATACGTTTCAGGTGCTCACGAAGCGCCCGGCCCACGTCATGGAACTCGATGATAGATTGATTTGGACGCCGAATATCTGGCTGGGCACGAGCATCGAATCCAAAGAGTGGACCGACCGATTGGCGAAGCTGAAAGAATCCAACGCCCTAACAAAATTCCTGTCTCTTGAACCATTGCTTGGGCCTTTGCCCGGCCTGGACCTGGCAGGAATCGATTGGGTGATCGTAGGCGGTGAATCAGGACCCGGCGCCCGACTCATGAAGGCGGACTGGGTGCGGGACATACGTGACAATTGCCTACGAAGCGGAGTCCCGTTTTTCTTCAAGCAGTGGGGCGGTGTGTTCAAGAAACAGACGGGTCGCGTGCTTGATAAAAAAACGTGGGATCAAATGCCCGCTTTCAAAACGATCTGACGCCATGCCCAATACTGCTCCCGCAACCGGTGCAAAAGCGGGACTCCGAAGCCGATTCATGCCCGCAAGCCTGACATGTCTTTTGCCCGTTCATCACGTCAAATTATAATCAAGCAGAGATAAATTTCCAGTAGGGGAATCCGAGACACAGACACGAGCCAGAAACGGTTTCAAACAGGCGACCGACAATGTAATATTGCAGAATGATAAATCAAGTAGCCGAACCCGGACCAAGCCATGCGCTAGGCGCTGAAAAAGAAATACGTTCTTATTGATGCTCTAAGTATGTAAGTTCCTTCTGCATTCACGCTAAGAAAGGTAAAGCAATGAATAAATTCCTCGCATCATCCATAGCCGTTTTAAATCAGCTTCTAGCTGTGGTCTTTATTCTCATTGGGTCACTTATTGGATTTAAAGATGATTTGGGAGTCTTGGGGGGATTTTTAGGTTTCTTTGTTGCTGTCATTATTTGTGGAACTCTTGCACTATTAGTTGATATTCGGGATGAACTGACCAGAATTAGGCAAGAATTACAGTATAGAAGTTCATAAGAGGCTCCTTTCTATAAAGACGGGGCGCGGGGACTTATATACCTGTTTACCCACTACTCTAATTTCCACTCTTCTGGACAAGTTGACGAGTCAACTCTACGAGTTCTTTCAGAAGTTGTTCGATAGATTTCAAACGTTCATTCATTTGATTAGGGATCATGTCTTCCGGGTTGAGTGGGTTGTGTATAACAGGATTCCTTTCATTCTTTAGCTTACTCTTCAGAATTAAATTGCTGTTCACATTTTCGTCGAGCCACGTAATACAGTCCCATTCTCATATCTTTATCTTCTGAATGCTTTTCTAACAGTCCTTTCAACGTGATATTTTCCAATTCTCTAAAGATCTTTTCTAAAGTATCTTTATGTTGTCTCATTTCTAATGGATTTCGTTTCTCCAAAGCGTTCCGACAAGGAATTATTAAATGTTCTCGAAGTTCTTGCCTAATTTCTTGAATTTTTTGTCGAATTTTTTCTTCTTCTCGTAACTCTTTTTCTATTTCTTCTCGTAACTCTTCCCTCAGTTCTTTTCTTATTTCTTCTCTTAGTGTTTGAAACTCTTCTTTATTTATTTGGGCTTCTATTTGAGGAAGAAAAAAGACTCCGCTCCATAACCAAATCCCAAGTAGAGCGTATAGAAAAAATTTCATCAGACCCTCCGTAAGCGTCCCCGTCAAGGAGACAATTTAAAGTAGAGTTTCTGGCTTGTTCGACCTGCCGTCGGAACATGGCAGGGGAAGCTTACGGCAAGGCCATAGTTTGTTCTCAACTGCAACTGGTGCAAACGCGAGCCCCCGAAGGCAATTCATCCCCGTAAGCCTGACAAGTCTTTTGACCTTTCCCAAGAATAATGAGGAGAAAAGAGGATTGGGATGTCCCGATCCAAACCCATGAGTTGCAACTACGCGGAAAAGGGAAATCCTTCTTTTCACTTTAGCCGTTAGATGTCCTGAAATTGCGAGAGCCACTCCTGAAGAGCCTTGTTTTTCTCTGCATAATCTTCAGGAGTCTTACCATCCGCATCTTGCACCCTGAAAAAATTAGGACCGACGTTCAGCAAGGCATCGACAACCATAGGATTTTCGTTGGAGTCAGCCGCCTCATGCAGGGGCGTTTTGCCGAATTTATCCTGCGCATTCGGGTCAGCTCCGGCATTCAGTAAGGTGGTAACGACCTCGGGATTTTCATTGGACTTCGCTGCCCAATGCAGGGGGATCTTGCCAGTATTGGTTCTCGCGTTCGGATCAGCTCCGGCGTTCAGTAAGACGGTAATGACTGCTGGGTTATCGTTGAACCAAGCCGCCTCATGTAGGGGCGTCTGGCCAAATTTATCCTGCGCATTCGGGTCGATCCCAGCATTCAGTAAGGTAGTGACGACCGTGGGATTATTGTTGGACCTAGCTGCCTCATGGAGAGGGGTTTGATTGGATTCATACTTCGCATTCGGGTCGGCTCCGGCGTTCAGCAAGGCGATGATGACCGCGGGATCTTCATTGAACCGGGCCGCCCGGTGCAGGGGGGGTTCCCCTCTGTCGGTTCGTGCGTTCGGGTCGGCTCCGGCGTTCAGGAGTGCCATGACGACGAAGGAATTGCTCCTGACCGCCAGATGTAGGGGAGTTTCTTTATCTCGATAATAGACGTTTTCTCGCGCATTCGGGTCAGCTCCAGCATTGAGCAGGACCATGATGACTGCGGGATTTCTGTTGGACAAAGCCGACTCATGCAAAGGGGTCTGGTCGAATTTGTCCCGAGCGTTCGGGTCAGCACCAGCGTTCAGGAGCACTGTGATGATGGCAGAATTTTTATTGTGCGCGGCAGCCTCATGCAGAGGAGTCTGGCCGAATTTATCCTGTACGTTCGGGTCAGCCCCGGCATTCAGCAAAGCAGTGACAACTAAAGGGTTTTCGTTGGTCTTGGCCGCCCAATGCAGGGGGGTGTCACCAGCCCAACTATCATAGGTATCTTCGTTCGTTCGCGCGTTTAGGTCAGCCCCGGCTTGCAGACAATCGGTTACGGTCTTCGGCGTGGCGCTTTTGAAAAACTCCTTGGTGTTCCACTTCTCACAGTCCGCGCCACTGGCTGGCCAAGCCGCTAGTAGGAGGCACAGGCTACAAATCGCCGCGATGCGTTTCATGCGTTTTCTCCTGAATCCGCTCCCTACTCTCAACGGGGTTATGATACCTCAACGATACGCCCGTCCATCAACCGCACTTTTAGTGTACTTAACCTCACCGGTAGAGCACAATCAAAAGAATTCATGACCAAACCGCGCTTTCACTCTTCACGACAGAATTGACAGTATCGGAAGGCCGTTCCTATAATCCCGCACTCGTTTCCACCTTGCACGAACGAACGTTATGACGACTCCTCTGCCTGACATTCACACGATTTCGGTCATTGGGGCCGGGGCCTGGGGCACCACGCTCGCCCGTCATCTGGTGAACCAGAGGCTCACGGTCAAGCTCTGGGCCTACGAAAAGGAGGTGGTCGGCAGCATCAATCTCAAAGGGGAAAATTCCTTGTTTTTGCCGGGCGTCTCCCTTCCCAAGGCGCTTTCGGCCACGCATTCTCTTCAAGACGCGGTTGCGGGCACCGGCCTGATCGTACTGGCTGTCCCCTCTCATGCCATGAGACCGGTGCTTCAGGAATTGAAACCATTCCTTTCCGATCCTCTTCCAATTGTCGTGGCGTCAAAAGGGATTGAAGAAGAGTCGCATCAGTTGATGTCCCAGGTACTCGACGAACTGCTGCCCTCCGACTGGGCTCATGGGATCACTGTCCTCACGGGGCCCAGCTTTGCGGCTGAAGTGAGCCGGGATAAACCCGCGACCATTCTGCTGGCCGGTCAGGATGCCGGCCTCACGGCTCACCTGCAAACGGTCTTTATGTCCGCGTCCTTCCGGGTGTATACCGGCACCGACGTGATCGGTGCGCAATTGGGAGGAGCGCTCAAGAACGTCATGGCCATTGCGGCCGGCGTGGTGGATGGCCTGGACTTGGGACTGAATGCCCGCGCTGCGCTCATCACGCGAGGATTGGCCGAAGTGATTCGACTCGGCGTCGCGCTCGGGGCCGACGTGCACACGTTCTACGGTCTTTCCGGCCTTGGGGATCTGGTGCTGACCTGCACGGGCGCCTTGAGTCGCAATCATGCCGTGGGCCTGCAATTGGGCCAAGGCCGGCGGTTGGAGGACATTCTGAACGAAACGGTCACGGTGGCCGAAGGCGTTCGGACCACCAAGGCCGCCATGGGATTGGCGCGACGATTTCAGGTGGAGATGCCGATTGTTGAAGGCGTCCACGCGATGTTGTTCGAAGGCAAACCGCCTAAACAGATCGTTGCCGATCTGATGGCGCGGTCAGCCAAGGGAGAAACCCCTTTCGCCGGCTCAACCCTGCCACGCTGAACCACGATGCACCCCTCGATCCTCGAATCTCTCCTTCAATCGGTTCAAGACGGGTCCACGTCGATTGCGAACGCGCTGGAACAACTGCGCACCCTGCCCTATGAAGACTTGGGGTTTGCCAAGCTGGATCACCATCGCACGTTGCGCCACGGCTCACCGGAGGTGATTCTCTGCGAAGGGAAGACCGAGAAGCAGATCGTCGCACTGACCCGGGGCTTGCTGAAACACAAACATCCCGTGCTTGCCACACGCGCCGATGCCGCGGTCGCGCGCGCGCTTAAACGCGTGAGCCGGAAAGCCGTATATCATCAAGCGGCGCGCGTCGTGGTGATTCAGCCGTCCGCTCCCGGCCCCTTGCAGGGCGACATCGTGGTCGTCACGGCCGGTACCGCGGATATCCCCGTAGCGGAAGAAGCCAAAGTGACCGCCATGACGTTGGGCAGCGCAGTGGAGACGATTTTCGACGTGGGGGTGGCCGGGGTCCACCGGTTGTTCGATCAGGTGGATCGTCTCCAACGCGCGCGCGTGGTGATTGTCGTCGCGGGCATGGATGGCGTCCTGCCCAGCGTGGTGGCCGGTCTGGTGCAGACCCCGCTCATTGCCGTACCCACCAGCAAGGGCTACGGCGCGAACTTCGGGGGGCTGGCCCCGTTGCTCACAATGTTGAATACGTGTTCCGGCGGGATCGGCGTGGTGAATATCGACAACGGGTTCGGGGCCGGGCACCTGGCGCATCGCATCAATACCCTGGTCGATCGGCCATAATCACCGGCGCGGTCTACTCACAGGTCACCCTTTTGTGCAGCCTCCGTTTTCACGGGCTGATTGGTATCGGAAGCGCCCGGATCTGTACCTTCCTCATTCAAGATATCGGAACCGGTTTCATCCGACACGAATGGCACGTGTTCCAAATGCGGGGCCTGCAGGGCGAGGGTTCGCGAAGAGGACACCTCGAGCGTCCCTCTCGCCAACGGCGAAACGATCTTGGCCTTGGCAAATCCTTCCTCATGGGCCATCAACTTGGCTCTGGCTTCATAGGAATACGTGCCTTGCGATACATGCTTCCGGGTCTGGTCTTTCCCATCCCAGAGGAGGATGGTCGTCATGCGAGGCTTGCCGCCCTTGATGACGACGGTATCCAGGAGCTGCCGTCTGACCAGGAACCGGATGGAGCGCCTGGTCGGCACGCTGATGAGCGACGAGACTTCGAGCAAATCGAACTGATCCAGTTTTTCCGGCAACTCCACGGTCACCGTGATGGCCATAGGCTCATGACCCGGAGCAAACGGCACGGGTGAGGTCGTGATGTCGACGATCTTGAGTGGAGGCGGCGGGGACCGCCTTTTTCGTTTGGCATCGAGGGCCGCCGGAGCCAGCATAAAAGCCAGAAGCGTGAGCAGGCTGATGAAGGTCAGACGAGAAGAAATCATTGGCATTGAGGATTTTTGATTTTGGGTTGCTGATTCTTGATTGTGGATTGTCGATTTCGGATTGCAGAGGAGTGTAGATTGACAATCTGCAATCCGCAATCCACCATGTGATTACATACCGTGACGCGGGTAGCGCGTCAAGACCCTTTCAATCAGAACGAGGCGTGAAGGATTGCCATGCATCTTCACTTCGATTGTTTTTCCGGTATCAGCGGAGACATGACGTTGGGGGCCCTCGTGGACGCCGGGCTTTCACCGAGAGCCCTTCGACAAGGCCTCAAGGCGCTTCCTGTTTCCGGATACCGCCTCAAAATCTCAAAAGTCCACCGCGGGGCGATTCACGCGACGAAGGTGGACGTAGTTATTCCAAGGGTCGTGGAGAAACGCCGTTCCTGGACGCAAATCCGGCGGCTGCTGTCCACGAGCCGTTTACCTCCTCAGGTCAAGAAACAAGCTCTTACGGTCTTCGAACGCCTGGCCACGGCAGAAGGCAAAGTCCATGGGCAAGATCCCGCGCATGTCTCGTTTCATGAAGTGGGGGCCATCGATGCCCTGGTCGATATCGTGGGCGGGCTGCTCGGCTGTCATGAACTGGGAGTGAAGACCTTCAGCGCCACGCCCGTTAACGTGGGGTCGGGAACGATCGACGCGACCCATGGCGTGTTGCCGGTTCCCGGGCCCGCGGTGGCAGAAATGGCAAAAGGGTATCCCATTTATTCCCAAGGGCCCTCTATGGAATTGACGACTCCGACCGGCATGGCTTTGCTGACCACCCTGACCCAAACCTTTGACCGGCTACCGCCTCTGGTGCCCGGTTCCGTGGGGTACGGAGCTGGCACGGCCGATCCAACCGATTGGCCCAACGTGCTGCGCGTGTTTCTTTCCACCCCGACCCCTCTTCCGGAGGGAGAGGGGATTCAGGCGGACGAAATTATCCAGTTGGACACAAACATCGACGATATGAACCCACAACTGTACGACACGGTCATGGACCGCCTGTTCGAGAACGGCGCCTTGGACGTCAGCCTGACCCCCACCATCATGAAGCGCAACCGGCCGGGGATCATCCTCACGGTTTTGGCTCAACCCGAGCACGCGGGGATGCTGACGCACCTGCTTTTTCGTGAAACCACCACCCTCGGAGTACGAAGCCGGCTTGTCAGCCGGACCACGCTTCCCCGGTCAATACAAACGATCCGCCTGCCGCAAGGTCGCGTCCGGGTGAAAACCGTTCACGTGGGCAAGGCCGTCAAACATCGGTCCGAATTTCAGGATTGCCAAGCCATCGCCAAAAAAACCGGAATGCCGGTTCAAGAGATCATCGAACGGGTGATGCAAGCGATCTGGAACAGGAACCGGGTTTAACCCATGCCGAATACGCCGACACGCCACAAGCCCATTCTCGCCGTGACCATGGGTGACGCGGCCGGCATCGGTCCCGAGGTGATTGTCAAAGCGTTGGCGTCTCCCGCGGTGTGGCGTGCGTGTCGCCCCATCGTAATCGGATCCGTTCCGGTTCTCCAACGGGAAGCCCGCCGTCTGTCCTCTTCCCTCACGGTCCTCCCCTTGGAGGGTGATCACGGGCAAGGACCGGCCATTCGCGGGGGCCGGATTCCGGTGTTTGATCCTCTGAAAACTCCGTTGGGCCGCGTCCGCGCGGGCCGGCCCGCCCGAGGCCCCGGAGCGGCTTCGGTCGAGTTCATCAAAACGGCCGTCCGGTGGGCGCAGAGCGGCTGCGTCTCGGGGATGGTCACGGCTCCGATCAATAAAGAGGCCCTTCACCTCGCCGGGTATCCGTACCCCGGGCATACGGAACTCCTCGCCGATCTGACGGGCGCCAAACAGGTCGGGATGATGTTAATGGGCGGGCCGCTGAAAATTCTCTTTGTGACGACGCACCTGGCGCTCCGGGACGTTCCCGGCGCCTTGACGACCCCACGCGTGTTGCAGGCCATTCGACTCGCCCACCGCGCCATGAAAGATTATTTCCGGATCCCGAGGCCGCAGATCGGCGTGGCGGCCCTCAACCCTCACGCGGGCGAGCACGGGCTGTTCGGCAGCGAAGAACAGGACTGCATTGCACCCGCCGTTCGCCTTGCCAGGCGCGCCCGCATTCACGCATCCGAGCCGCTTCCGGCCGATACCCTGTTCGGCGCCGCGGTCCGGGGAGCGTATGACGTCGTGGTGGCCATGTATCACGATCAAGGGCTGATCCCTCTCAAGACCGTGGCGTTCGGACGCTGTGTCAACGTCACGGTCGGCTTGCCGATCATTCGCACTTCGGTGGATCACGGTACGGCCTATGACATCGTTGGTAAAGGCAAGGCCGACCCCCAAAGCCTTGTGGAAGCCATCAAGCTGGCGAGTCAACTGAGCGCCGCCAGGGGACGGGTGCGGAAAATTTCTTGATCTCAGCGTCTCTCATCCCTCACCCAAAACTGCCGCAACGGAGGAAGGACCATGGCACGCGAATATAGAGAATATAAAGTTGAGGTTGTCGTGGAAGGCGTACTCGGGAGTCTATTGTTCGGGGCCAGCAAACTCCCGGTTGAGAAGATGGAAGAACAGATGAACGAACTCGGCCGGCAGGGATGGGAGGTGACCTTTATGGTCATTGAAAAGAAACGGCTGTTCCTGTTTTGGGAACGCGAAGCAGCCGTGATCACGTATTCCCGTGCTCGATAATACCAGGACATGGTGCAACGTATTCATGACTTCCCCTCAACACTCTCCTGCTCAGCGCACGGTGCCCAGCCGACGGCTGGCCCTTCAAACCCTTCTGGCCGTGGAACGGGAAACGTGTTTTGCCGATGAGGCGTTTGCCCGCTTAGCCGTGCGCGCGAAACTGTCTCACGAAGACCAGGCCCTGGCTTTTGAACTCGTGTACGGGGTACTCCGCCACCGGGCGACATTGGATTGGCAATTGAACGCCGTCGCGAGTCGTCCCCTTCACCGGCTGCCCGCGGTTGTAGCCGCGATCCTCCGTCTCGGGGCCTATCAAATGCGGTATCTGGATCGCATCCCGGTTTCCGCGGCGGTGAACGAATCGGTCAAACTCGCCAAAGGGATCAAAGGCCGGGACTGGCGCGGGGTGGTGAACGGCATCCTTCGAAATTTGGACCGGACGGAAATCGAGTGGCCGGATATGGCTCACGACCCCGTGAACGGATTGTCCGTCACGTACTCCTGCCCAAACTGGTTGACGCAACGCTGGATCGACCGATGGGGACTCGAGACCGCGGAAGCGATGTGCCGGCACACACTCACTATCCCGCCCCTGACGTTACGCACCAACACCCTTCGCTGTTCCCGCGAGCAACTCGAAACCAGGCTCGGCGAAGAAGGGTATACGGTGTCCCGAACGTCCGTCAGCCCCGAAGGGCTCATCCTGGAGAAATGCGGGTCGTTGCAGGCCTTGTCCGTGTTACAGGAGGGCTGGTGTTACGTCGAGGACGAGGCCGCTCAGTTGGTGCCCCTGCTGTTGGACGTCAAGTCCGGGCAGCGTGTCCTGGACGCGTGTGCGGCTCCCGGAGGCAAATGTTCACACATCGCGGCGCTGATGCAGAACAAAGGGGAGATCGTGGCCACCGATCCGGAACCCCGGCGCCTTGAACGCCTGGAATCGAATCTGCGCATGTTGGGAATCACGTGCGTGGAAACGGTCGAGCTCTCCCACGAGACGGACCGTGACACTCCATGGTGTTCTGATCAAGAAGGATTTGATCGGATTCTGGTGGATGCGCCCTGTTCGGGATTAGGCGTGCTCCGTCGCCATCCCGAAGCGAAATGGCAGAAGACTTCCGCACAGCTCGATCGGCACGGGAAACGGCAATCAGGCATTCTGGAACGCGTGGCTCCTTACTTGAGAACGGGCGGAGTCTTGGTCTATAGTGCGTGCTCAACGGAGCCTGAGGAAACGACACAAGTCGTTTCTCGTTTTTGTCAAGACCACCCGGAATTTTGCCGTGAATCAACGGCACGGTGGCTTCCTCCACATGCGCATTCCCTGACGAATCCGGACGGAGATTTCCTCACGTCCGGCTTCCGTTACAATATGGACGGGTTCTTTGCCTCACGACTTCGACGAACGTAGACGATGAGTTTCACGACCGTACACATTGCGCCTTCGATTCTTTCCGCGGATTTCGCGCACCTGGCCGATGAAATCGCCGCGGTGGAAGCCGCGGGGGCCGACCTGCTGCACGTGGACGTGATGGACGGGCATTTCGTTCCGAACCTGACGATCGGCCCGCCCATTGTCGAATCGTTGCGAAAAGTTACCGCTCTGCCCCTCGACGTTCATCTCATGGTGACGAATCCGGATGCCGTGATTCCCGACTTTGCCCAAGCCGGAGCCAACTATCTCACGGTACATACGGAAACCTGCCCCCATCTGCACCGCACGATCCAAAGCATCAAAGAGCATGGGGTCAAGGCCGGGGTCACGCTCAACCCGTCCACCTCCTTGAGCGCCCTCGAAGAAGTCGTCGCGGACGTGGACCTCGTGTTGATCATGTCGGTCAACCCCGGGTTCGGCGGACAATCGTTTATCCCCGCCTGTTTGGACAAACTACGGCGAGCCAGACAACTCATCGATCAAGCCGGCAGTCGCGCCCTGCTCGAAGTGGATGGCGGCATCAAAGTCGAGAACGCCGCCAAGGTTCTCAAGGCCGGAGCCGACGTTTTGGTCGCGGGGTCGGCGATTTTTCGCAGTCCGAATTATGCCGACACGATTGCCGCATTCCGCAACGTTGCCCGAGAACTCTAACCGCGTTGATTCCATGCAGACCACGGCTGTGTATGACAGTTTGCATCCTCTCGAAATCAACCTGCTGGCGGCATTCAGCCAGTCCGCGGATCAGCCGGTTTCCGACTCGTCTTTACAGGAACTTTCCCAGCTAGAGCCATCTCAAGTCAGCATGGCCCTGGGATGGCTTCAAGCCAAAAAACTGGTCAGCATCTATTCCGAAGTTGTCACGGCGTGGGTGGGGTTGACGGAAGTCGGGCACCGGTACCTGACTGACGGGTCTCCACCCGAGTGGATTATCAGGACGTGCAAACAAGGGGCCGAGGAGGGACGGTCCTTCACTGTGAAGGATTTGCAGGGCCTGAACACGTTCCCCCCCACGGATCTCAGTCGAGCCTTTGGCCTGCTCAAAAAAGAGGGCGCCATCGCCTTGGTAGCCGGAGGCCGCATAGAACCCACGGATACGCCGAGTCCCACTGTCGAGAAGCTACGCGTGCTCCTGCACGAGTTGAAGAAGAGCCGCCAAGAGCTGCTCTCTTTTTCCCCGGACCAACAAGCCCTCTTGCGCCAATACGCGGTCAAACGGGGCAGCGCCCAGGAGCCGTTTCGGATCGAGGAACGGATTCAACGCGAATACACCCCGACCAAAACGGGAAAGGCCGTTGCGAAACGCTGTCATGCCGGCTCCGTGGAAGAAGTCTCCCAACTGACGCCCGACATGCTCAAGGACGGCTCATGGCGCAACAAGCGTTTCCGGAAATACACCATTACGCTCAGACCCCCGAGGGTCGCGCCCGGACGGCGCCATCCGTACAGGGAATTTCTGGACCTGGTCAAACATAAATTGGTCGGCATGGGCTTTCAGGAGATGCGAGGCCCCCTGGTCGAAACCGAGTTTTGGGACATGGATGCCCTGTATATGCCGCAATTCCATCCGGCGCGGGCCATTCACGACGTCTACTTCGTGAAGACCCCGACCCACGCAAAGGCGGTCACCGAACCGTTTCTCTCTCAAGTGGCAGCCACCCATGAGACCGGCGGGTCGACCGGTTCAAGCGGGTGGGGGTACCGCTATGACAAGGAACGGGCCCGTCGCTTGGTTCTGCGCAGCCAAGGCACGGCCGTGTCGGCTCGCACCCTGGCGTCGAATCCCCTGATCCCCGGCAAATATTTTTCCATGGCCCGATGTTTTCGCTATGACCAAGTTGATGCCACGCATGCCACGGACTTCTTTCAGATCGAAGGGATCGTGTTGGGCGAAGAGATCAATTTTCGCACGCTGCTGGGTCTGCTCACCATCTTTGCCAAGGAAATGGCGCAGGCGCAGGAGAGCAAGTTTTTCCCGGCCTATTTTCCTTTTACGGAACCGTCCGTGGAACTGCACGTCCGGCATCCGAAACTCGGCTGGATGGAATTGGGAGGCGCGGGCCTGTTTCGGCCGGAAGTCACCCAACCCCTGGGAGTCACGGTGCCGGTGATCGCGTGGGGCTTGGGCCTGGATCGCATGGCGATGGTGGCCCTGGGTATTCATGATATTCGCGAACTCTTTTCCGTGGACCTTGAAAAAGTTCGCACCTTGCGCGGGCGGTTTGCGTAAATGCCCACCATTTCCTTTTTTCAAAAAGATTTTGAAGATCTGCTCGGTCGAACGGTTCCACCTGACCAACTGGAGTCATGGCTCCCGCTGGTCAAAGGGGAATTGAAGGACGTGACCCAGGCCACCGGCGAAATTCGGGTCGAGCTCCAGGACAGCAACCGGCCCGACCTGTGGAGCGTGGAAGGGATCGCCCGGCAGATTCGGATCAAGTTACAGGAATCGCCGCCGGCCTATCCTTTTCTGAATACCAAGACCAAGCCCAAACAACGCATCCTGGTGGCCGAGGGACTCGAACAGGTGCGACCGTACGTGGCGGCCTGTACGGCCACGGGGTACACCGTCACCGAGGAAAGCCTGGCGCAACTGATTCAGGTACAGGAGAAACTGGCCGACCTGTACGGGCATAAACGAAAAACCGTGTCGGTGGGGTTGTATCGTCTCCCCCGGATCCACTTCCCCGTGACCTATGGGTTGGTGAAACCCACGGAAGCCCGATTCACGCCCCTTGGCCTTTCCGAAAAACTCACGCTGCAGGAAATCCTGACGGTTCACCCCAAAGGCATCGAGTACGGCTCCATTCTCGCCGACCAGCCCCTGCTGCCCCTACTCTGGGATACGGAAGGCCAGATCTTGTCCTTTCCTCCCATCATCAACAGCCAGGACATCGGGCAGGTGCACGCCGGGGACTCAGACTTGTTGGTCGAAGTCACGGGCACGGATATGCGCATGGTTCTCCTGACCCTCAATATTTTTGCCACAAATCTGGCCGACCGTGGGGCGGTCATCGAGCCGATCGAGGTGCAATATCCGTATGACACGGGATTGGGCAAATCGATCAGAACCCCCTGCGACATGGGCGCCGTGCAGAAAATTCCGCTGAAAGCCATTGAATCCGCGCTCGGGCTCCCGATCGACGCCGAACTCGTGCAACAAACCTTGCGCGCCTATGGCTATGAAGTGAAAGCGAGTCGCCATACCCTCGCGGTGCGGTTACCGCACTATCGCAGCGATCTCATGCATCCAGTGGACGTGGCGGAAGACGTGGCGATCAGCCGCGGGTATGACTCGTTTGTTCCGGTGATGCCGGCCCAATTCACCGTGGGCTCGTTGTCGGCTCTCGAAATGATGTCCGACTACATTCGCGAACACATGGTCGGGCAGGGATTCCAGGAGATCTTTTCCAATATTCTGTTGTCGCACGAGGAACTCGTTGAACGGATGAGACTGCCGGAGGACGAGCAAGTGGTGGAAGTGGACAACGTCATGTCGCAAAGCTTCACCTGTCTTCGGTCCTGGATCGTGCCGTCGCTGTTGCGTGTGGAGACGGCCTCGCCGCGCGCGTTTTACCCGCACCGGCTTTTCGAAATCGGCGAAGTCGCGATTCCCGATTCGAGCCAGGAACTCGGGTCACGAACTGCGGTCCGACTCGCGATCGTCATCGCCCATCCCCACGCGAACTTTTCCGAAGTGCATACCTGCCTGGACGTCCTCATGTTTTATCTGGTGAAGGACTACGAACTCGAGCCCCTGACTCACGGCTCCTTCCTCGACGGGCGGGCGGGCACCATCCTCTCCCAGGGACAACCCGTCGGATTGATCGGCGAACTCCATCCTGAAGTCCTGGAGCACTGGGGCATCTCCGTACCCATCACAGTATTCGAACTCGACATTGACTGGCTGTGTGCCGAGAGTTCGTGACCGGAGAAGGACAAGACGACATCCCTCTTGGAACAGGTATTCCTCGGGCACTGGCTTCCCTCATCCGACAACACGAATGCGCCACAGCAATATTTAGTCCATAAACCAAAAGGGGCATAGATCCCATGAGCGAGACCTATTCTGAATTGCGATTAGAGAAATTGCCCGCACTTTTTAGCGTGTTCGCCGCTCTCATTTTAGGTTTGTCTGTAGTTTACGATTATGGTTTCTTCTATATTCTCGGAACAGACTTTTCGGAAATGCCTACCACAATATCGGATCACTTGAGAAGTTCACTAACTTGGATTCCAGAGACAATAATTGTGTTTTTTGCTGTTATTGCATTTGAGATGTTCAATAGACGAATAGAGCAAGGGAAGACGGAAGAAGAAATTATTCAAAGCTCGCCAATGCCAAAATTCACAGCCTGGTTTCGAGCTTCGCCCAAATATCCAATCATCGTAATAGCGCTTTCGCTTCCACTCACGTTATGGCTTAACCCTGATTTATCAATGCAATTACAGCACTGGCAGTTCTCTTTGATTATCATCTGGTTTTTATCTCATTCCTATTTGTTCGGGCATGAAAGAATAATTCAAAGGACATCAAAAGAATTTCTTTTTGCAAGTAAGTGGCTTCCACTCATATTGATTTTTTTCGCCTTCAATGGCGCTATTGCTGCTAGTTACATCAAAGCTGGTAGCGGCACTAAATATGTCCTAAAGCTCGATGAAACCGAAATTATTGGCACTTTAGCTCGATCCTTTGATAAGTACTATCTTATTTGGGATAAGGATAAAGACAGCTTGCTGCTAGTAAACACAAGCAAAGTCTCTCAACTGTACCCGGCACCGACGACTAAAGAATCTAAAAAAAGACAGCCGACTGCAAAAGCGGCTAATGAGGGAAAATTTACGAAGGCATGAAAAAGAAACCGGCAGAATCGCGATTCGCGCTTTGCATTGAAAACAGGGATTGTGAGGATCTGGAGAAGCGGAAAATCTACCATATTGTGCCTGACGATGAAGCGGCGCGTGAGGGGTATCTGAGAGTCATAGACGAATCCGGGGAAGACTACTTGTATCCCGAATCGTATTTCATTGTCATCGAACTGACTCGCAAAGCACAGGAAGCGCTGGTAGCGGCAGGCTGACTTGCTCGTTGGCGTCGATTACGAAGACTATCTTTGAACTCATCATCGATGAAAATGCCCTATCCGCCACATCCCGCGAAGTAGAACTGTATTTCTGCTCGACACAGGTCACGTCTCCGCAACTTTTCCGGAACAAGGCAGTATCCCGCCACCCCGATTCCATTCACCCGTAGCCATGGAAAGCCGGCGTTGTGCAGGGGTCCCTGCGTTCAGGCGGTTGTTTCCCATAGCGCCACGGCGCTACAATTTCCACCACTGCGGTTCGCCGTCGCCTTGGCAATTTTTCTCCACAAACACCCGCGGGAGGTTTTATGCTGGAAGCCGGCATTGCCATCATCAGCCTTGTGATCGGCGTCATCATCGGCTGGTGGGGCCGGTCAAAATCGTCCCCGGATGAAAAAATCGTCCGCCTGGAGGCCGAATTGCAGGAGGCGAAAGCATCTGAAGTGAAAGCGAAGACCACTTTGGAGCACCTGCAAACCCAGTTTGAAACGGAAAAGAAACGCCTCGAGGAAATTCGCGTCACCATGGAGAATTCCTTCAAGGCCATGGCCGCGGATATTGCCCGGGACAATTCCAAAACCTTTCTCCAGCAGGCCGGCGAGCAGTTCAGGTCTCTCAAGGAAAACTCGGAAAAAGATCTGGACGAAAAGAAGAAACTCATCGATAAAAGTCTATCCGGGATGAACGACAAACTGGAATTCATTCATAAGCAATCGACGGAACTGAAATCCAGCATCGACACCAGCCGGGAAACCACGGAAGCACTCAGTGAACATACCGCCCGCCTGCGTGAAATTCTGTCCTCTTCGCAAAAACGCGGCCAATGGGGTGAGCGCATGGTCGAGGACATCCTGCATTTTGTCGGCCTCCTGGAAAAAGTGAATTACACCAGGCAGGACCAGGTCGAATCCGGCCAGCGCCCCGATTACACCTTCCTTCTTCCGCAGGAAAAGAAGTTGAACATGGATGTGAAGTTTCCCCTAGACCACTATGAACGCTACCTGTCCGCGCAAGACGAGGAAACCCGCGCTCAAGCAAAAAAGACCTTTTTGCAGCAACTTCGCAATCACGTCAAAACCGTCAGCGGACGCGAATACATCAATCCGGCCGAAGGGACGCTGGAATACGTGATGCTGTTTATTCCCAATGAATCCATTTACGGCTTCATCAACCGCGAGGACAACGAACTGATCGATTTCGCCCTGGGAAACCGCGTGCTTTTGTGTTCACCCTTGACCCTGTACGCGGTGCTGTCGCTGGTCCACCAGGCCACGCGCAATTTCATCATGAACGAGCGTGCCTCGGAGGTGATGAATTTGGTGGGACAATTCAGAGACCAATGGAAAAAATACATCGACCAAATGGACAAACTGGGTCGGCGGATTGAAGGTCTGAGCGGCGACTATCACGAGCTGGTCACCACCCGAACCCGCAGTTTGGAGCGGCCTCTCGACAAGATCGAGAATATTTCCCTGTCAGGTGCGGATGACCATCCGGAATTGCTGGAACAGCAGTGAGGGACAGCCTGCTCGAATTGTCCCGTGCGAAACAATGACGCAGTGGCTCGCCGGGATGTTCGGTGATCCCGACGAAAGGAAGGTATTACGTGAGGCTTTTGCCGATGCACTTCGGCGTTCCCTCGCCGAAGGAAGGGCTAGGCTGCGGCTTTTGCCAAGTCCGTCAGGGATTTAAACCCTGCCGGATCGTGAATGGCCATCTCCGACAGCATCTTCCGATTCAAGGTGATGTTGGCTTTGGTCAGCTCATGGATAAATCGGCTGTAGGATAACCCGTGCGCTTTGACCGCAGCCGAGATCCTGGTAATCCACAGTCGCCGGAAATCTCTTTTCCGATGTCGCCGGCCGATGTACGCGTAGACCTGCCCTTTATCGACTGATTCCGTTGCCGTCCGAAATAGTTTACTTCTGCCCCCAAACTGCCCCTTGGCTAATTTCAGCCGTTTCTTTCTGCGGCGACGGGTTTGAGGACCTCCTTTGACACGTGGCATGATTTACAATCCCTTCATTTTCAATATAGTGAACTCGTCTTTCTCTCTTTGAACCTGCTTGACTTCCGTATCACCCCATCCCGTCCCGGTGCAATGACGTTTCGTCCGACCAAACACCTGGTTGCGGTGTTCGCCCACTCAACAAATCAGGAATAGGGTAAGAGTCGGGCCAGCGAGGCCTGATCCGGTTTGGCGACCACGACCGTATCGCCCAGACGACTCTTCCGTTTGGCGTTTTTCGTGGTCAGGATATGTCGGAGTCCCGCCTTTCGCCTCAGGAATTTTCCGGTTCCCGTACGCTTAAACCGTTTGGCTGCTCCCGAATGACTTTTCAACTTCATGCGTGCCATGTGTTCATCCCCTTAATTCTTGGGCGCCACAATCATATACAGGTTGCGGCCTTCCATCCTGGGCTCCATTTCAATCGTGCCCGCATCTTTGAGCTCTTCCCGAATCTTCCCCATGGCCGTCCGGCCCAACTCCTGGTTCGCCATTTCCCGGCCTCGAAACATGACCGTCACTTTGGTTTTGATCCCCTCTTCCAGGAACTCCACTATCCGGCGAACTTTGGTTTCGAGGTCATGTTTGTCCGTTCGCGGACGAAGCTTGATTTCCTTGACCTGCGTCGACTTTTGATGCTGGCGCGTCTTATGTTCTTTCTTACTCTGTTCGTACTTGAATTTGCCATAATCCATGATCCGGCACACCGGCGGCGTGCTGTTCGGCGCGACTTCCACCAGATCATGCCCGCCCTCATTAGCCCGTTTGAGGGCTTCGGACGTCTTGAGGATCCCCAGTTGCTCACCTTCCGACCCGATCACCCGGACTTCGGGGACCCGGATCAGGTGGTTCACGCGATGTTTGGCAGTGACCGTCCTACCCATCAGTGAACAGACGAACTGGTCAATGGTTCTGCCGGCAAATCTTGTCGAATCAGATCTATCACCTCGCTGATTGGCAGCGTCCCCACGTTGGTCCCACTGCGTTTTCGCACGGAGACCGATTCGGCCTCCCGTTCCCGATCCCCCACGACAAGCATGTAGGGAATCTTGGCTTTTTCAGCTTCACGGATTTTGAGCCCAACCTTTTCTTTTCGCAAGTCTGTCGAGGCGCGTAACCCGGCGTCCGCCAACCGCTCCCGGACGAGCGACGCATAGTCCGCCTGTTTGTCCGTAATGGGCAGCACGATGGCCTGGACCGGAGCGAGCCACGTCGGAAAGGCACCGGCATAGTGTTCAATCAGAATGCCGAAAAACCGTTCGATGGATCCCATCAGCGCCCGATGAATCATGATCGGTTGGTGCGCCGCGCCATCCTCTCCGATGTAGGACAACCCGAAGCGTTCGGGATTATTGAAGTCGATTTGCACGGTCGAACATTGCCAGGCCCGTCCCAACGCGTCGTGAATTTTCAGATCGATTTTCGGCCCGTAAAACACGCCTTCGCCGGGATCGATCTCATAGGGAAACCCGCTGTTTTTCAGCGCGGCTTCGAGGGCCTCCGTGGCCTGGTCCCACTTTTCCACGGCACCGACGGCTTTTTCCGGTCGCGTGGACAGATAGAGCGCGAATTCCGTAAAGCCGAAGCGCCGGAGGACGAACATCGTGAAATCCAGGACTTTTCCGACTTCGGATTCGATCTGGTCCGGGCGGCAGAAGATGTGCGCGTCATCCTGGGTGAATCCCCGCACCCGCATAAGGCCGTGCAGCACCCCCGACCGCTCATAGCGATAGACCGTTCCCAACTCACCATAGCGAATAGGCAGTTCCCGGTAGCTGCGCAAGTGCGACTTGTACACCATGACGTGGAACGGACAATTCATCGGCTTCAACTGGTACTCCCCCGCCTCCACGGTCATGGGCGCGAACATATTCTCTTTGTAATAGTCCACGTGCCCGCTGGTCTTCCACAAATCCAACCGCGCCACGTGCGGGGAATAGACCAGTTCATAGCCGTGCTGCACGTGGCTGTCGCGCCAGAAATTTTCGATCAACAACCGAACCAGCGCTCCCTTGGGATGCCACAGGATCAGGCCCGGCCCCGTGTCTTCGGGACTGCTGAAAAGATCCAGTTCCTTGCCGAGTTTCCGATGATCGCGCCGTTTGATTTCTTCGAGTTTCTCCAAATGGGCATCCAGTTCCGCCTGCGTGGGGAACGAGGTCCCGTAAATTCGCTGGAGCATGGGATTGCGTTCATCGCCCCGCCAATACGCGCCCGCGGCGTTCAACAACTTGAAGGCTTTGACTTGACCGGTCGCGCCCACGTGCGGCCCCCGGCACAAGTCGATGAAGTTCCCCTGCTGGTAGAGCGAGACGACGTCATCCTCGATCTGTTCAATAATTTCGACCTTGAACGCTTCCCCTTTTTCCCGAAACAGTTCGATCGCGTCTTGCTTCGACATCTCCACGCGGTGCACGGAATAATTCTCTTGAATAATCTCGTGTGCCCGGGCCTCGATTTTTTCGAGATCCTCCGGCGTGAACGGCCGTTCAAAGGCAAAGTCGTAATAGAAGCCTTCGTGAATGGCCGGTCCGATCGTCACGTTGGCCGACGGGAACACGTCTTTCACGGCCTGCGCCATAATATGGGTGCTGCTGTGTCGATAAATTTCCTTCCCGTCCTCCGACGCAAAGGTCAAGGGTTCGAGCGTGGCGCTCCTGGTCAGAGGCGCACTCAGGTCCCCGGGTTGACCGTCAATCCTGACGGCGAACACCTCCGGCGGCAGAGCCCCCGTCAACTCCTTCAACGCCTCGCGCGCCGTGATCCCGGACTGAAAAGTTTTCGTACCGGTCCCCGGCAACGAAATTTCGATGCGTTCGCCCTGGACTTTTTCGGTTTCAGTTGAAACTGACATGCGTCTCAAACTCCCATCATCGGCTCTCTCCCGGAGGAGGAAGGTGGTAGGCGCGGGCGGTATTGAACCGCCGACCTCTACCGTGTCAAGGTAGCGCTCTCCCCCTGAGCTACGCGCCTATCACAAACAGAGCATGCTAGAGGAGCCCCTCTTCTCCTGTCAAGAAATTCAGGATTGTCTAGTCCTGCGATAGCAAGCTGGTGGAAGCTCATGCGGTCTATCGAGACATTGTTTGACATTCGTACGAACACTGGATACCGTTTTTGTCAAATCCAACCTGTTTTTCACGCCATTCCAACACCTGCATATCAGAATGACCATGACGAAAGCATACGACCCGCTCGATTATGCGAATCTGGCCCGTAGCGTAGTAACTGCCCTTTTGGAATCGGCATCTACCGCGCTTCCGCCCACCGAGAAATTTTCTGGTTCTGGCGTGTACGCACTCTATTACACGGGTTCTCTTCCTTTCTATTCGCACATCTCTTCATCGGATTTGGATAAACCCATCTATGTGGGCAAAGCCATCCCGACCGGCGCCAGAAAAGGCAGCAGTCAGATAGATTCCGATTCAAGTACCGAACTCTTTCGACGCTTGCACGATCACGCCAAATCGATCGAACAGACCGAGAATCTCGATTTAGCCGAGTTTCAGGCTCGCTATCTGGTGGTGGAACCGGTATGGATCACTTTAGCGGAACGATTTCTCATCGATCATTTCAAGCCGATGTGGAACACCGTGATTGAGGGTTTCGGCAATCATGATCCCGGGAGTGGCCGTCGTAATATGCGCCGTCCTCACTGGGATATCATTCATCCGGGGCGACCTTGGGCGGCGAAACTCAAAGCCGCTCAGACACTAGAAGAAATTGTTCGACTTATTGGCACACAGGGGGGATAACTCAAGGCGCTCGAAGCTCAACCGCTGTTTCATATAATCGCGTTCGCTGGGTCACCGTCCCGTTCCTGACCGACGAGTTCACGATGCTGTTGCCCGTGCGCTTCTTGCGCACCTCATGCAGAGCGACGATCTCAAAACCCTCTTGTTCCGCAATCTCGGCAAAGAGCTTGTCCGTCTGAAACTCTATGCCTTGCAGAATGTTGTTCCCGATGACAACCACGACTTTCCCTCCAGGCCGCATGCGCGTTCGCGTGAGCGCGCAGAAGAGTTGACAATCGTTAAAGTAGGTCGCGGCGTAGTTCGCCCACCCGCGCCCGCCGTAGGTCCCTTTCTCCGTGTGGCGCGTCCTGAGGTCTTGGAGTTGTTCGGCTAGATGTGGCAGGTGTGGCCGTAACGCAACTTCCGGTCCGGATCGAACCGTCTGCCAAAATTGACCGAAGCTCTTGTGTTCAATGGTCTTCAGATCCGATGAGGTCTGCGCCATCCCGAGCCAGAACAAATGCGGCCTCGTGTTGCGAACATAATGGTAGTTGTTGAGATACGGAGGCGAGGTAATGAGTACGTCAATACTGTTCGGTCTGACCCGCCGGGCATGGTCCAGATACGACAGGGGATACACCGTTGCTTGCGGCGTCCGTTTGTGTTTGCCCATCCACCCTTGGAAAGTAATGATATCCTCGTGCATTTCGCGCAGCTTACGCTTCACAATGCTGAACACGTCGGCACGGTCGATGTTGGGCTTTCCGGCGCCCGCCCTCGTCCCAAGGCTCGGTTCGTACGAGTAGTTCGAGAAACTCACCATGACGGCTCCGAAAGCCACCTGAAACAAGTCCGTGACCCAATCCGTCGTTTCTTGCGCAATAAAATCCTGGCACACCAGAACTTGCCGCTCCACTTCCGGACTGAAAAACGGGACACGGCTTGAAAACCCCTTGGGAGGAAGCGACGTGGCTCTTTCGGCAAACGACAGTTTTTCTTCACCGTATTCTTCGAAGCGGTCGAGCGTCGCTGCCAGTATGTCTGCATCGTAGTGAGCAGCTTGGGCCTTTGCCTTACATGCCAACGCCGCGTACGGATTGATCTCAAATCCGGTCGCATCGCATTCATACTTGAGGGCTTCGATCAACGTCGTGCCGACGCCGGCAAACGGATCCAAAACCCGCAACCGGTGGCGCTCACGTCTCACGCCTTCGAGCACCCCGGCGACAAACGATCCTGAAAAGCCAGCGATCCAGGGAGTCCAGCGATGCAGGGTCCGGTCGTGATTCTCGGAGAAAGCCGTATCACGAAAGTCCGAGATCGGTAGTTGGTATTGCACCATCGCTTCGGTGACGGCTGGTTGCTCAGGGCCGGTAGTTTCTATCAGTCTATTGTCATCTCGACCGCCTTTTCCAACCAGCCAATTTTCGAGTGCGCTACGCAAAAAGCGCCACTCCCTCCCTACCTTTTGCGACGGAATCCGTCGGGTCCGAGCCATCTCCCCAAGCGTCTTCTCACTTACGCGAATAAACGCTGCAGCCTCGGCCCGCGTAAGGATCTCAGAAGTTCCTGTATCTTCCTGTATCATCCCTTAAATTCCTTTTAATTTCCAGACATGCAACTTTAGCATGAAAGCATAGATTGTCAAGTGAATAGATCGAATTGGCGCTGTTGACGCCGAATAGTCACTAACGCACGTGGGGACTGATACAGACGCAGGCCAGGCACGACATCTGACGTGAGACGCGGGCAAAACCGGACTAGGAGGATTCGGCCTGTTGGCGGGAACGACGGTTGACGGGGATGTGATATTCCACGATTTTCTTGCGCAGGGTATTGCGATTCATGCCCAGGAGCTTCGCGGCTTGAACCTGATTCCCGTTCGTTTCATGGAGCGCATGTTGGATCAACGGTCGTTCCACCGCCTGGATGAGGGTCTCGTGCAAACCCTTGGCCGAACTCACCTTCATCGTGTGAACAAACTCGCCGAATTTCAACTCGACGTAATCTTCAAGAGTCAGTCCCGGGAATTCCTGTAATCCGCGCTTGACTCCCCTCCCATCACCCTTGCCGAGCAGCCATGTCATGGTATCCAAAGCCGCCTGAAAGGAAGGCGGACCTGAGATGATCAAGGTCTTCGACACGTCGATGACGTCCGGCAGGTCACCGAGGCCTTCCTTCGCCGTCTTTTCAGAAAACACCAATCCATCGATCGGTGCTATCTGAGCCTCTTGTTTGACCTGCAGGAGATTCTCCACCGCCGACACACGAAAGCCTGCTCCATCCCGCCGGAGTTGGAAAGACTTCCCTGCCGGATCGCCCACCACGACAATATGCTTGACTCGCGACACGGTCCTTACTTTTCGAAGAAATGACCTACCGGCTTCTTGTTCACGCGAACCCCATCAACGGACACAAAAGACGAAGAGTGAGCCAGATGAGGACCGCTCCGATGATGTTCAAAAACACCCCGGCTCGCAGCATGTTCGGAAGCGGCACGAAGCCGGTGCCGTAGACGATTGCATTCGGCGCGGTCGCGACCGGCATCATAAACGCGAGGCTTGCCCCCAGACAAATCCCCAGCGTCGGTGGAACGGGAGAAACCCCGGCCGCGGTGGCGATGGAGATCACCACGGGAACAAGCATGCTCGTCGACGCAGTATTCGAGACAATCTCCGTGATCACCAACGCGGTGCCGATGGCAACGGCCGTCAGGGTCCACAAGGTATTGCTCCCGAAGAGCGCTACCAGACTTTCTCCGATGATCGCGGCCAAGTGGGTTTGCACCATCAGATAGCCAAACGTCAAGCCGCCGCCGAATAACAGGATCGTGCCCCAATTAATGTTCGCGGCCTGGCTCCAACTCAACGTGAATTCCCCGGCTTTGAAATTGAGGGGCAGCACGAACAGCAGGCCCGCGGCGAAAATCGGGACCATTTCCTTGGGAAGCCGGGCATTGATGAACGTCACCAACTCGGAATCTCGTCCCAAGACGATTGCCAACAACCCCGGTCCGACCCAACATCCGATAGCCAGGAGCAACGCGATACAGGTGTTCCGTTGGCCGGGCGTCCAGCCTTTCTGTTGTTGACGAAGCCCTTGTAGATGCTCGCTCAGGTCCGGGAACGTTTTCGGCAAGGGATGAAACCAATAGAGCACACCGGCAATGCCCAACCAGAGCACGCCGGCCAGCGGGAGTCCAATGGCCATCCAATCGAAAAACGAGATGGAAACACCGGCTTGTTGGGAAAGCAGGCCCACGCCGATAATATTGGGCGGCGTGCCGATCATCGTCGAAATCCCCCCGGCCGCGGAGCCATAGGCTAACAACAGAAGCACGCCGGGCTCATGAGGCCCGGCCTCTTCCCAGGTCCCGCGAATCGTGGCGAGCAAGCCAAGCGCAATCGGCACCATGATCGCCACGGATGCCGTGTTGCTGATCCACATGGACAGGATCGCTGTGGCCAGTCCCATGGCTGCGAATATCCTCATCGGCCTGGCCGCGATCCATGATCTGGACAACAGCCAGACGGAAAACCGCCGATCCAGCCCGTGCACCACAAAGGCTTCAGCCAAAAAGAAGCTGCCGATAAAGAGAAAGATGATCGGATGGGCGAACGTCGCCAGGACTTCCTTGGCCGACCCCAAGCCCAAGGCAATACACAACGCCGCCCCGACCAGTGAAGTCACGGCCAGGGGAATGGCTTCCGTGGCCCAACTGACCACGACCCACACCAAAACGGCCGAGAGGGTATGAGCCGAGGGAGGGAGACTGGAAAACGGGTTGAGATACACCAGGAGCGCCAACACGGGCGCCGCATACAGGCCGACTCGTTGCCTCATTCCCCAGGCATGCCGGTTTGCGGTTTTCATCCCGATGCGACTGCTCGTGCGACTCCCGGACCCTGTTTCAGGACGAGCCCGGACGGGGTTGATGTGATTGGTTCAAAGCGTGCTTGTGAGAGACAAGCGTTGGCTGTCGGACAAGATTGAAGCGCACTGTACCATAGCGAGCTGAGGAAAAACTATTTTGTCTATGACGGAAAAATTCACGTGAGAATGTTGAGGGTGATCTTGAAGAGCCAAGCAAGGGAGGGCCTGGAGAAGACCCCGCTAGGATTTTCGCAGAGGACGGGGTATCATAGATGGTTTAGGGCACACGAACGGTCTGGTTGATTTTGAGTACGCGCATCGTCACCGCCCAAGAACTCATCCCCCTTCTGACTCGGCAGAGCGAGCAAGACGCCCGGGTGGCGGGCCTTGACCAACGAGAGCTTCGACTTGCTTCACGTCGGACATATCCGGTATCTCCAAGCGGAACGAGCGTTGAGGGGACCTGTTGGTCGTGGGTGCCAACAGCTCAGTTTTCAGGTGACTTAACGCTGACCCGACCGACCTCCCTCACCCTGCCCTCTCCCACGGCGGGGAGAGGGTTCAGAAGGTTATTTTGATATCAATGACCCAAGACAACAACCCGTTCCAGACATCCTGTGACCGACTTCTCGCGCCCGTGTTTGAGGCCTTGACCGCTCCGGGGGCGAAACCCCTGGTGCTTGGGCCGCATGGCCCCGGCCTCGCGTTCATCCTGAGTCTGCTGCGGACGACGGGGAACGAGACAGCAGCCGGCCGGCCGAATGACGGAGTCATTCCCCAGCATTGGTTGATTCTGACGCCGACTCAGGACGAGGCAGAATCGTTATGCCGGGACATGCAGTTTTTCTTTGACTTCTTCAACCTGCCCGCCGAATCGCTGGCGTTCTTCCCTGACCGGGGCCAAGCCCCGTATGCAGCCGATGCGCCGTCCATCGATCACGTCACGCAACGGATGCGGACCTTGTTTCAGCTACAAACCTATCGTCCCACGGTGGTCATCACAACGCCGCCGGCCGCCATGCAATACCTGGTCCCCCAATCCGTCTTTGCGCAATCGTGTTTGACCCTCAATGTGGGCAGCGTGATTGAGCGGGAAACGCTGCTCCGCCATTTGTTGCGGACCGGGTATCGACGCGTGTCCGTGGTGGACATTCCCGGAGAATTCAGCGTTCGGGGAGGCATCGTCGATATCTTTTCCACCGGTGCGACAGCGCCCTACCGGATCGAGTTTTTGGGCGATACCGTCGAATCCACCCGGCAGTTCGATCCGGGCACGCAGGAATCCACCGAATCGGTTCTCTCCGCGGTACTCCTTCCCGCAAGGGAATTCCTGCTTCCGGCCGACGACTCCGACCACTCGCTTGCCGAGACCCCGCCGGATGCCGAGTGGCGATTGCCGGACGCCCACCCGTCCATGGCCGCCCTGTTGGACTACTTTCCGGCTTCACCTTTCGTGGTCATGGATCGTCCCATCACCCTGGCGCAACACGCACGGGAGTGGGAAGAACGCTTGCACGCGGCATGGGAGGAACACGACGCGTCGAACACCGAAGTTCCGTATCCGGGTCCGGCTCAACAGGCCGGCGTCTGGGATGAATTCCTGCCGTTCCTGTCCGAGGGCCCGCTACTGGCGTTTGACGCGATCGCGCCCGCCGACGGTGCCTGGAACCCGGTCATCGACCTTCCGCTCCAGTCGGCCAAGAGCGTGGGGCTGGGGCTCCGCGGCACGTCCTTTACCGAGACCCTGACGATCCTGGAACGGCTTCGCCATGACGGGCCGGTGGTCGTCGTGGTTCGATCCTCCGGACAAGTCGGGCGTTTATCGGGGTTGTTTGCCGAACACCAGGTTCCTGTGACGGAACAAAATCCCTTGCCTGACGCTTCCGATTCTTCGGAACGATTGCCGTTTTATATTCTGCAAGGATTTCTTTCCTCGGGGTTTATGGCGCCGTCGTTGCCGTTCGCAGTGGTGACCGAAGACGATATATTCGCTAAAATTTCCCGGCATCGCCCCCAACCCAAAAGCAAGACCGCGACCTTCCTCTCTTCATTGGAGGATTTGAACGCCGGCGACTACGTGGTCCACGTGCAACACGGGATCAGCCGGTACAAGGGGCTTCGGCGTTTGTCCGTGCAGGACTTTGAGAGCGACTATCTGATTCTGGAATTTGCGGGACGGGACACGCTTTATGTGCCGCTGGACCGGCTGAACCAAGTCCAGAAATTCCGGGGCAGCGACCACGCGGCTCCGACCCTCGACAAATTGGGAGGCACCGCGTGGGCCAAGACCAAGGCGCGCGTCAAGAAAGCCATCGAGGACATGACCGACGAACTCGTCGATTTGTACGCCGACCGGGAAGTCGTCAGTCGCCGGCCATACCAGCAGGACAGTTCCTTGGCCCATGAGTTCGATGCGGCGTTCGATTATGAAGAAACCCCTGACCAGATCAAGGCGATCGACGACATTCAACGGGACCTCCGGCTGCCCAAACCCATGGACCGGCTCGTGTGCGGAGACGTCGGGTACGGCAAAACCGAAGTGGCGATGCGCGCGGCGTTCCAGGCCGTCCAGGATAACCGGCAGGTGGCGGTGCTGGTGCCCACCACCCTGCTGGCGCAACAACATGCGGAAACGTTTACGCGCCGCTTCGCACCGTTTCCCATTCAGGTGTCGACGCTCTCACGGTTTCAAACCCCCAAAGAGGTCAAGGCGGTGTTATCCGACCTCGCCTCGGGCGTCGTGGATATCGTCATCGGCACCCACCGGCTCCTTCACAAGAACATCCGCTTCAAAAACCTGGGACTGGTCATTATCGACGAAGAGCAATGGTTCGGCGTCCGTCACAAGGAACGCCTGAAACAACTGCGCACGCAAGTGGACGTGCTGACACTCACGGCGACGCCCATCCCGCGCACGCTGCAAATGGCCTTTTCCGGGGTCCGGGACCTGTCGGTGATCGACACGCCTCCGCCCGGCCGTCTCGCCATTCGCACTCAGGTCGTCCGATTCAATCCCAACCTGATCCGCGAGGCGATCCGCCGGGAACTGGCGAGACAGGGACAAGTCTTCTATGTGCACAACCGGGTCGAAACCATCGAGCGCACGGCCGAATGGCTTCGCGAACTCGTGCCTGAAGCCCGGCTCGTCATGGCGCACGGGCAGATGAACGAACACGTGCTCGAAGGCGTCATGCTCAAGTTCTTTCACGGCGAGGCGGATATCCTCGTTGCGACCTCAATCATTCAATCGGGGCTGGACGTGCCGCGTGCCAATACCATCCTGGTGGATCGGGCGGATACGTTCGGACTGGCGCAACTCTATCAACTGCGGGGGCGAGTGGGGCGGGCCGGCGACCAGGCCTATGCCTATTTCTTTTTCCCCAATGAAGAGATCCTGGGCACCGATGCCCAACGACGGCTCCTGGCCATTCAGGAATTTGCGGACTTGGGGTCGGGGTTTCGTATTGCCGCCGCGGACCTGGAAATTCGCGGCGCCGGCAACCTGCTCGGCAAACAACAGTCCGGCAACATTGCCGCGGTGGGCTTTGATCTGTATATGCAGATGGTGGAGCAAGCCGTGCAACAGCGCCAAGGCGAACCCGTGGAAGAGGAGATCGAACCCACGTTGCACGTGCCCGTCTCAGCCTTTATCCCGGACGACTACGTGGAGGACGGCCACCAACGCTTGTCTTTGTATAAACGGCTCTCCGCCAGCCAGACGGTCGGCGACCTCGCGCTGCTGCATGGGGAGACGCAGGACCGGTATGGAACGCCGCCCGCACCGGTAGAACAGTTGTTTCAGGTCATGCAAATTCGCCTGCTCGCCAAAAAGCTGAAAGTGGAGTCGCTGGACGTCGCGAATGATGCTGTGACCGTGACCTTTGCGCCCCACGCCACGATTGCGCAGGAGCGTCTCGATTGGCTCATGCAGTATTCGGAAGGCCGGCTCCAATTCCTCTCGCCGGTCTCCTTTGCCGTACCCGTGGACCTTGATGATTGGCCCGTGGTGGTATCGGTCCTGACCACATTGTTGAACGGCCTGTTGGAGACTTCCCCGCAACCCATGACTCCTACACTCTCATGATGCACGCTCATCTCCAACGTCGTTTGTTATCCCGGAACCGGCGAGGCTCGCGCACGATCAGGACGACGGCCCTCCCGGCCATGGCCCTGTGTGTGATCGCATGTCTTGTTCCCGTCGTATCCGCCCAATCCCCGGCGCAGGACGGTGAAAATAAAGCGTTAATGGATGGAATCGCCGCCGTCGTCAATACGGAGATTATTACGGTTTCAGAACTTCAATCGGAAATGGGCGATGAATTCTTTCGCTTGAAAGCTCGCTATGAAGGTGACGAACTCACGGAACGTCTCTCGCGGAAACGCCAGGAGGTCCTGAACCGGATGATCGAACGGAAACTCCTCGTCCAGGAGGCCAAGGCCAAAAACGTGTCAGTCAGCGATGAAGAAGTGGAACAGGCCTGGGAACAAATGCGCAGAAACCCCGCCGGGTTCCCACCGGCGGCCGCTCAATCAAAAGCCGTGCTTCGTGAAGAATTGATGGCCCGTCGAATCAGGGATATCGAGGTTCGCCGAGGGATCGTCGTCGTGCCGAAAGAGATTCACGCCTACTTTCAAGAGCAACAACAGCGCTTTACGTCTCCCGGCACACACCACATTCGGCAGATTCTCCTGCTCCCGAAGCTGGATGAAGATCGGGAGACACTGAAAGCGCGAGCGGAAGTCCTCATGGATCAACTTGAGGAGGGCAGGAGTTTCGAGAAATTGGCTGAACTGTTTTCCGATGGATCAGAGAGCGTGCTGGGGGGCGATCTGGGGTTCGTGACGAAAGACGAACTCTTGGCGCCGTTGGGCGAAGCCCTGGACAAGCTCAACCCGGGGGAGGTCAGCCCCTTAATTGAAACGGAAATCGGGATCCATATTCTCCTACTTGAAGAGAACCGGCCGGGAATCACGGAACCGTTTGAGAAAGTGAAAGAAGCGATTGGGAATCGGTTGTTTCAGGAGAAAATCCAGGAATCCCACGACAACTGGATGTCATCGCTGAAAGATAAGGCCTACATCGAAATCCGGTTTTAAAGTCCTTCCGGCACCGCGCACGATCGAACGAGCATCTGCATTTTCTCTCAGTTACCAAAAAGGTGCTTTTTGGTATACTTTTGGATCCATTTGGCTGCATTTTAGAATACTTTTGGATCTATTTGGCATCTTTTTGGCATACTTTTGCATCATTTTTACTCAGAAATCGCGTCATTCGACATGAGGAGTTTGCAGGCTTCCGATAGGCCGGGAGGCGGGGTCACATCATCCTGGAAGGGTGCGAACAGAGCATAGAGTTCATCCCAGGCGGCAAATTTGGCGTTCAGATACGACCCGAGCAATCTGAACGACGGCAGAGTGTTGTCCACACGCGTCACACGGATGACCGGATTATCGAAGAAATTCTGAAAGAAGCCGGTTTGAGTCAACTGCACGCTTTCCAAGGCTCCGGTCCTGGCGGAACGACGGATTCCCCTGATCGCATATTCCTGCTCTTGCCAGAAAATATACTCCTGATTGCGCAGATAAGGGGGGTAATCCCCGCCTTCTATCTCCTCCCAATCGGGAGGCAAGCGAACGCCTTGAAAGTCCAGCAATAAAATCAGCCCACCCTGCGTATCCCAGACCCTGTATAAGTCATTGAGCCGGCCCTTTCGTTCGCCGGACCCGGACGCTTCGCAGACCTGGCGGTAAGAGCTAGCCGGGTTGGCGGTGATCTGCTTGATGTAAGTCTCCAGACGCGGCCTGTCCTCCTCTCTGAAAAGAAGCAAGGCAGCCTGTTGGCCCGCCTCGACCGCGGGTAACGCATCGACCCAGACGACGAACGCGTCTCCGTCCGACGTTCCGCGATATTCCCCGGCCAGGCGATCAAACGCCCCGACGGTTTGTCGATCGGCCGGCGCCGGCCGCTGATCACCAACGCCACGTTCATCACCGGTTTGACCCTGTGCCTGAAAAACCGTGAAGCACACCAACGCAACGGCGATGCCCAGCGTCAAACCACGGCTGCGCCCTCGCCTAACGCCGTCTTCAGCCGGCATCGTTCCACGATTCATACCGCGCTCTCAATGCGCTCCAGAGTTCCTGGCGGCCTTCGTTCGTTTTTGAGGAATACCCCACCACCGTTTCATCATGTTCCACGCCCATGGTTTGGCATACTTGCCCGAGGGCTTGGCGGCGCCGGCCGCGGGACAGTTTGTCGAGCTTCGTCACCACCACGATCGGGCGGTGCCCGAGATGGGTCAGCCATTCCAGCGTGGTCACGTCATGGGCTTCGACTCCTCGCACGTCGACCAATTGCACGACCGCGCATAATTGAGCCCGGTCTTTCAGATAGCGCTCGATCATCGGGCCCCATTGTTCACGAACCGACCGGGCGGCTTTGGCGTAGCCGTAGCCGGGCAGATCCACGAAGAAGAGCGGGGGCAACGTCTTGTCACTCGTAAGAATCCGGAAGAAATTGAGCGTTTGCGTCTTTCCCGGAGTCGTGCTGACCTTGGCGATAGCCTTGCGATTCAACAACGAATTGATCGCCGAAGATTTGCCCACATTGGAGCGCCCCACGAAGGCCACCTCGGGCAGATGCTCGCGAGGATAGTGCGCCGGCTTCATGCAACTCTTCACAAAATCCGCTGACAGAATCTTCATGATCAGACTCGAGACGCCCACGCAGGCGTTACGGTTTCCCGGATGCCCGTTTCATGGCCCGTTCCATTTCACGCCCGGCTTCACGTTGTTTCACGGCCTCCCGCCGGTCATAGTGTTTTTTCCCGCGCGCGAGCCCCAACTCGACCTTGGCAATCCCGCGTTGATTGAAATACATGCGGAGGGGCACCAATGTGAGGCCTTTCTGCTGAACTTTACCCGTCAATCTCCGCAACTCTTTCTTGTGCAACAACAGCCCGCGGTCGCGCAAGGGGTCATGATTCATGATGTTCCCATGACTGTATTCGCCGATGTGACAGTTATGCAGGATCGCTTTCCCCTCGGTCACGGTGGCATAGGCCTCGCGCAGATTCACCCGGCCTTGCCGTAGCGACTTCACTTCGGTGCCTTTCAGGATCAGCCCGGCTTCGACCTTTTCTTCAATCGCATAGTCATGAAACGCCTTGCGATTGCTCCCGATCAGTTTCGTCGTCGGATCTTGAGACATGCAGTTTAGCCGGGTTTATTGAGAAAGAGGACTGTAAATGTTTGTTCATTCTGTTCCCGGTCCCTCCCCTTTGTAAGGGGAGGCCAGGTGGGGTAGAGCCGACCGTGCACGGAGCAATGAGTTCACCGGGCCGGTCATCAATTGACCCTACCCGATTGACGGCCTAGAATACCATCCCATGCATGCCTTTTCTTCCTCCGGGTCAGTCATCAAGGAAATTTCTCAAAGCCACGGGTTTGCGACGCGCCTCTGGGAGTATCGTCTCCAAAAACAGTGGAACGCACTCGTGGGCGAGGTCGTGGCGGCCCATACATGGCCGGCCCGGATCAAGTTTCGAAAGCTGCACGTGGCCGTGGACAATTCCGTGTGGCTCCACCAACTCCTCTATCTCAAGGCCACGTTAATGGAGAACATTCAGGCGCAGATGGAAGAACTCCAGTTAGAGGATATTATTTTCCGGATCGGTGAACTCCCGGAAGCCCGCGAGGATGCCGGCGACGCGCCCGCCGAACAGGTTGCCGTTTCCCCAGACGTAGAGAAGGCGGCTCGTGAATACGCGCAAGGCGTCAATGACGACAAACTACGGGATTCGCTCAGCAGAGTGATCGCCCGGGCGCTATCGTCTGAGCAACATTCGAAATAACTACCTTCTTCTCACCGTTTAAAATGAGGGGTCCCCACCATCCCAACGCAACGTTGGTCAGAGATACGGGTACCGAGCTTTACCTGATCTCGTGCGTGAAGACAAAAAGTCGAAGGCCGGCACCGGCGAAAGACCTTTACACGTCCGCTTGGTTCCGAAAGGCGCGGGCCTATGTGGAGAAGAAGGGCCGCCCGTGGCGCATTTTGTCCGCGCAATACGGCTTGGTTCACCCGGAACGGATGATCCGGCCTTACGAACAGACTCTCAAAACCATGCCTGTCGCAGAGCGGCGCGCGTGGGCCGAGACGATCCTTACGGAAATTGGGCCATCTCTTGTTGGTGTCGACACCGTTGTCTTTTTGGCGGGCCAAGCCTATCGCGAATTTCTCGCACCCGCGTTGCGCGATCGGGGTTTGACTGTGCGCGTCCCGATGGCCGGTTTGAGCCAAGGCAGACAACTATCGTGGCTCGGAGCATGCCTAGATGACTGACCGACTCGCTGATACGGCGCGTTTTTACGAGCTTCTCGCCGATCTGGAAGCTCGTCTCGGCGGCGCGCGCGTTTTGGCGGACTGCAGCGGCAGGATGAACTGGCCAGAACGTGGGGTGTATTTTTTCTTTGAACCCGGCGAAGCGCGGGCCAGTGCGGAGGGTCGCCGCCGAGTCGCGCGCGTGGGAACCCATGCGCTGATAGCGAAGTCCCAAAGCACACTGTGGCGCCGGTTATCGCAGCACCGAGGGGTGGCCAGTACCGGTGGCGGGAACCACCGGGGGTCGATTTTCCGCCTGCTCGTCGGCATCGCGCTGGCGCACCGCGATCGCCTTGCCTTGCCGGCAACCTGAGGCAAGGGGAATGATCCCAGCGCAGCCGGACGCCCGCACGGCATGAACCGTGCCGACGTCAAGCGGGCCGAGGCCAAGCTTGAGGTGCACGTTAGCCGCTACATCGGGGCCATGCCGTTCCTGTGGCTGAATGTCGGCGACGCACCCGGCCGCGATAGCGAGCGTGGCGTTATCGAACGCCACGCTATCGCCCTTCTGAGCGGTTACCCTGAACCACCGGCCAACTGGCTTGGGAGCCACAGTGACCGGGACCGCGTGCGTCGCTCCGGGCTGTGGAACAATGAGTATGTCGATGAGAGTTGGAACCCATCCTTTCTCGATCTGATGGAAAAATGGATCGAGAAAACTGAACCGGCGTAGGGCGTTGGCCATTATTTGTCGCCGAGGCGATTCCTCAATGGGGAATCAGAACCGGAATGACGTGACGGCTGTTTTTTCGATAGATGCGAAAATCCTGATCGAGGGTTAATACTTTACTCTTGGCATGTTGTTCCGCCATCCGAACCAAACACGCATTGGCCAGGGACATGGGAACATCCGCATTTGGATCAGCCTACCGGCCAAAGCCTTTTAGATGAATTTTCTTGACTGATAGCTCGGTCGGCCCGGCCACGGTTCCTGCCAGATCATGCGCTAACTCAAACGCCGACCCATTTGAGGAGCCGTTGTCTTTTTCAAAGTAGACGTAAAGCGCCTCCCGGACGACTTCCGACCGGGTCGTTTTTCGTCGTTTGGATATGGACAAGACTTTGGCATAGAGGGCTTCATCGAGTCTCAGCAGTATATGGAATGAGGCCACGGCTCGACCCGTCACGCGTCTTCCGGGTGTCAGGAGAGAAAGCGCACGCCTCGGTTGGCGTCCCGGACCATGTTGACTGAAGTAGGCCATTGGCCTATATTCCTGTCATGGAGTTCGAATATGACGATGTCAAAAGCGACGAATGCTTTGCGCATCGCGGTTTCGACTTCGAATATGCCGCCCGTGCGTTTCTCGATCCGAACCGGATTGTCGGCCGAGACCAGCGCTGGGATTATGGCGAGGATCGTTATCGGCTGCTTGGCGGGATAGAGGGACGCGTGTTCGTCTTGATTTATACGATGCGGGATTCCGCCATTCGCCTCATCTCGGCCCGTAAGGCCAACAAGAAGGAGGTCCAGGAGTATGAGCAGAACGCGCGTCAGGATTGACCCCGACGACCCGCGGAGCCTGACCATGGGAAGGGTCGATTACAAGGTTCTGGACGGAACGACCGAACGGGACCTTGCCTTGCAGCAGCAGCACGACGACGGTGAAGCGATGAGGGACATGGCGAGATACGCCCGGCGGGTTCGCAAACGTCTGGGCCTCACGCAACTGGAGTTCGCGCGCCGCATCGATGTGCCGCAAGAGACGATCCGTAACTGGGAACAGGGAAAACGCTACCCGACCGGCGCTGCCAGAACCTTGCTCAGAGTTCTCGACAAAGCTCCCGAGACGGCTTTACGGGTGTTGACCTGAGCGGTTGGGATGAAGGTCGACCGGATACCCTCCCAGGTGAAACCGGCCCGGGCCGCGTTGCCCCGCCAAGAGTGATTACGACCTTCTTTAATCAAATTGCAGCCGTATATACCGATCAAGGCCCTTGGTTTCATACCTGGATTGCAAGCCGGGCCGGGCCTTAAGCAAGGTTCAACGATCGTTGAACCCTACAGATCCTCAACCCAGAGCATTCGCTTTCCATAACGGCTTCCTGCCAACGACTCACACAATTTTCGGTCGGCGGTCACAACCTGTCCGTCGATGGCCTCGGCCAAGGCCAGGTACAGACAGTCGTATAGACTTCGCTTGGTTTGAAGGGCCAAGGCAAATGCGGGGTTCAGCAATCGTTCATTCGAATGTTTTTGTAAGGGAACACGTTGCAGTTCCTTCAGAATTGCATCTCCTTCTTCGGGAGCCAGTTCATGCCGGCGGATTCTTTTGCATAGGACGTTGCCCAGTTCCAAATGAAAAAACGCCGGGACGTGAAGCGAAGCATTCAACAACGGCAACCGGCCAGCCGCTTCGGAGTGAATTTCAGGAAGAAACCACTTGATCCCGACGTTCGCATCAACCACGTAGCGGGTCACCGATCCCGCTCCTCGCGAATGAGGGGCGTACTGTCACTGAACGTCCTGCCTGCCTGTTCGAGGGTCTGCTTCAACTTGGCAATCCGTTTCCATGCGCCTTCATAGTCGGGGACCGCTTCTTCCAGAATGGTCTTCACTTCCGATTGCAACGACCGGCCATGTTCCTTGGCCCGCTTCTTTAATCGCTCTACCAGTTTGTCATCCAGTTGCCGAACGAGAACTTGTGCCATGTTTCCCTCTTCAATTCGTTTGATGACGCCCCATATGATAGCAAAATGATAGTATGACACCCGTGACAGGGCAAGTAGAGCCGGGTTCTCCGCTCCGAGGCGATGGCGTAGTGGGGAATCGAGATACGAGACGCCGCAGTTACAAATACAAAAGGCAAAGACGCTGGACCCTCGATTAAAAATAGCCTGTCCTTGACGTTCTTAATCGAGGATCGAGGATGACAGAAGGAGAAAAGTCTAGGAGGGGACGAGGTCATCGAATAGGATCTGAATGTTCTGGCGTTGCTCGGGGGTTGATGGGTCGGGTATGGGGCCGAGCCAGCCTTTTGTGTTGCCTTGGGTGTAGATGAAGCCTCCGCGGGCCGAGTGTTGGAACTCTTGGCGAAACGCGGCTTCTTCGACGCCAGCCGGTTGCTCCGCTTCCGCGGGGGCGCGCGTCGCCATATAGCGGTGGAGGGTTTCCGGTTGTGTCCACTGGGGATCGGAAAAGATGTAGAGGACGACTTCCCGATAGAGCGTGGCCGGATCGTCCGGCGTCGTGGGACGCACTTTCATGGACCGGAAATCATGGTCGGTCCGGCCGACTTTTCGGAACCGCTGGATGAGGGTTGTAATCTCCGGATCGCTGGTCCACGCCGGAACATGCACGGCCACCACCGTGCCTTCCTGTCCTCCGATGCTGAAGGGCGGGATGGTGCGGTCGGGTCGGGACAGGAACATGCCTCCCCCAATCAGGGTCAGGCCGCCCAGTAACACCGTGAGTCCTATCTTGACGACGGGGTCGAACGGTTTTTTTGGCATGGGAAAGACACAACTGCGAGATTCCTCGCTTCGCTCGGAATGACAGATGGCAAGGAGGGGATGACAGAGAGATAAATCATGCGAGCCCGGTCGGCTCCGTTGCGTTGCCGGTGCCGTTGCTCCCATCGCTTCCGTCGTCCTCGCTGCTCTCAGCGAGTTTCGCCACATCCACAACCCGGTCGGTCTCTTCCATGTCGATCAGGCGCACTCCTTGCGTCGTGCGCCCGATGTCGCGGAGATCTTCGATTTTCGTCCGGAGGATTTTTCCTTCGGACGTCATGATCATGATTTCATCGGATTCCTTGACCTGATGGAAGGAGACGGCCGACCCGTTTCTCTCGTTGACTTTGATGCTGATCAGACCGCGCCCCGCCCGGCCTTTGGTCCGGTATTCGGTGGCCACCGTTCGTTTCCCGAACCCCCGTTCGGTTACGGTCAGGATGGAGGCATCGCTATCGGGCTGAATAATGACCATCCCGATCACGTGATTGGTGTCATCCAGGCGAATGCCCCGGACTCCTCGAGCGGTCCGGCCCATCGACCGGACGGCCCGTTCCCCGAACCGGATGACTAAGCCTTCCCTGGTGCCCAGCATGATGTCGCTCCGGCCGTCCGTGATTTCCACGCCGATGAGCTTGTCGCCTTCTTCCAGGGTCAGGGCGATGATCCCGCCCGGGCGGGGGTTCCCGTAGGCTGATAATTTCGTCTTCTTGATGTAGCCTTTGCGGGTCGCCATGACGACGTACAAGTCATCGGGGAATTCCCGAACAGGCAGCGTGGTGGTCACCCGTTCGTCCGGACCCAGAGCCAACAGGTTGACCATAGCCTTGCCTTTGCTGGTCCGGCCGGCTTCGGGCAGTTCATGCAGTTTGAGCCAATACACTCTTCCCGCATTGGTAAAGAACAGGATGTAATCATGCGTTGAGGCCGTAAAGATCTTCTCGACGAAATCTTCTTCCTTGACTCCCATGCCGATCTTGCCTTTTCCGCCGCGGCGCTGCGCCCGGTATTCGGACACGGGGTGGCGCTTGATGTAGCCTTCGTGGGAAATGCTGACGGCCATTTCTTCGTCCGCAATCAAGTCCTCAATGTTGATCTCGGCTTCCTGCGGCACGATTTGGGTACGGCGTTCATCCTGATAGGCGTCCTTGAGTTCGATCAGCTCGTCCTTGATGACCTGTTTGACCAAATCTTCCGAACCCAGGATGGCCTGCAATGATGCTATCCTGGCTTTGATTTCTTCATATTCTTGAGAGAGTTTCTGCTGTTCGAGTTGTGTCAAGCGTTGGAGCCGCATGTCCAGGATGGCCTGGGCCTGAATCTCAGACAGCGGGAATTGTTGCGTGAGGCCGGTCCTGGCTTCGTCGGGCGACGCCGCCCCGCGGATTAACGCAATCACTTCATCCAGGTGCGCCAACGCCACGGTGAGGCCTTCCAGAATATGCGCGCGTTCCTGGGCTTTCCGTAACTCGTAGGCGGTTCGCCGGATGACCACTTCGCGTCGATGTTCGAGAAAGGTCGTCAGGATCCGTTTCAGATTCAAAATCTCCGGCCGGTTGTTCACGAGCGCAAGCATGATGACGCCGAAGGTGTTCTGCAGTTGGGTGTGCTTGTACAACTGGTTCAGGATGACCGGCGGAAGCTCGCCTTTCTTGAGTTCGATCACCACGCGGATGCCGTCCCGGTCCGATTCGTCCCGAATGTCGGAAATGCCTTCCACGCGTTTTTCCTGCACCAACTCGGCAATTTTCTCCAGCAGCTTGGCCTTGTTCACCTGGTACGGAATTTCGGTCACGATGATGCTCGACCGGTCGCGCTTCTCATCGGTTTCCACGTGCGACCTGGCGCGGATGGTCAACAACCCTCGCCCGTGTTCATAGGCGTCTTTGATGCCTTGCGTGCCATAGATGAATCCTGCCGTGGGAAAATCCGGACCCGGGATCATGCCCATCAAATCCGCAATCGACGCCACGGGATTCTCGAGGAGGTGGATCAGGGCGGTGAGGACTTCGCCGAGATTATGCGTGGGAATGTTGGTGGCGTAGCCGACGGCGATCCCGCCGGCGCCGTTGATCAACAGGTTGGGGACCTTGGCCGGTAGGACCAGCGGTTCGACGTCCGATTCATCATACGTGGGGCCGAAATCCACCGTTTCCCGATCGATATCCGCCAGCATTTCGCCGGCCAACCTCGTGAGCCGCGCTTCGGTGTAGCGCATGGCGGCCGGCGGGTCGCCGTCCACCGACCCGTAATTCCCCTGGCCGTCCACCAGGGTATAGCGCATGTTGAAATCCTGGGCCATGCGCACCTGCGTATCGTAAATGGCGGAATCGCCATGGGGATGATAGTTCCCCATGATTTCGCCCACGATCTTGGCCGACTTGCGATAGGCCCGGTTGTGCGCCAAACCCATTTGGTTCATGCCGTACAGGATGCGCCGGTGCACGGGCTTCAGCCCGTCACGGACGTCCGGCAAGGCGCGGCCGACGATGACGCTCATGGCGTAATCCATGTACGACAAGCGCATCTCGTCTTCGATGGCGACTTGAGTGAAACGTTCTTCGGTGGACATCGTGGGTGGGAGGATTTCGGGGTTCCTGGCGACTACACGTCCAACCGGCGGACTTCCAACGCGTGTTGCTGGATGAAATTCCGTCGCGGTTCGACTTCATCACCCATGAGAATGGTGAAAATCTCGTCTACGCCCGTCATGTCTTCGAGTTTCACCTGAAGCAGGGATCGCGTCTCGGGGTTCATGGTGGTTTCCCACAGTTGCAGGGGATTCATTTCTCCCAGACCCTTATACCGCTGAAGATTCAATCCTTTTTTCCCCACCTCCAGGATCTCCCGGACGAGTTCATCAGTGGAGGCAAAGGTGGTTTCCGCGTCATTCACTTTCATGCGATATCTGGGATGGCCCAACCCGATGGCATTGGGCGCCAATTTCTGCAGTTCGCGAAAATCCGCGGATCCGACCAGGTCGTGGTTGACATCGAGATGTGACACCACGCCGTTCGTCGGCATCCGGCAGACGATTTTATTGGATTGATGTTCTTCATCTTCCACCAGGTCCACGTGGACCGTGGCCTCCGGATAGGCCATGGACAACCGTTCCTTCACCCGCTCGATCAACTCCAGAACGGCAGGCCGGTCTCTTAATAGTTCGCGCCCGAGGGCCGGCTCGTCTACGAACGCGCGCAAGAGCCCGGATCCCTGTTTTTTTCGGCTCAGTCTTCCCAGCAGCCCTTCGAACTCGATCATTTTTTTCAAGACGGGGTTGAGCGTCTGTCCGCTGATGAACTCGTGATGACTGTCCACGTAGACTTCCACGGCTTGTCCGGCCAGTTCGGCGAGGTAGTCGTTCAGGGCCTGTTCATCTTTCAGATATTGTTCGGATTTGCCTTTTTTCACTTTAAAGAGCGGGGGCTGCGCGATGTACACATAGCCCTGATCGATCAGTTCATGCATCTGGCGAAACAGGAACGTGAGCAGGAGCGTTCGGATGTGGCTTCCATCGACGTCCGCATCCGTCATCAAGATGATTTTGTGATACCGCGCGCGGCTCAGATCGAAGGCTTCCTTGTCATCCTTGCCTTTTTCCGCGTCGTCCCGCTTGCGACCGATGCCCGTCCCCAGGGCCATAATGAGCGTGCGAATCTCTTCGCTCGACAGCATCTTGTCGAACCGCGCTTTTTCGACGTTGAGGATTTTTCCTTTCAGCGGAAGGATGGCTTGAAATTTTCGATCGCGGCCCTGCTTCGCCGACCCGCCGGCCGAATCGCCTTCAACAATGAACAATTCACTCAGGGCCGGATCCTTTTCCGAACAATCCGCGAGCTTCCCGGGCAGCGATCCGCCATCCAGGGCGCTCTTCCGGCGAATGAGATCCTTGGCTTTCCGGGCGGCTTCGCGCGCCCGCGCGGCATCCGCTGCTTTGCCGATGATCCGCTTGGCCACGGCGGGATTTTCTTCAAAATACGTCCCGAGACCTTCGTTCACGGCGACTTCGACGATCCCTTTGACTTCGCTGTTGCCCAACTTGGCCTTGGTTTGTCCCTCGAATTGCGGAGCCCGCACTTTGACGCTGACCACCGACGTGAGACCCTCCCGCACGTCGTCGCCGGTGAGCGAATCCATGTCCTTCTTCAACAGATCGTTCGCACTGGCATAGGAATTGATCGTCCTGGTCAGGGCCGCCTTGAATCCGATCAGGTGCGTGCCGCCTTCCCGCGTATTGATGTTGTTGGCAAAGGAGAAGAGATTTTCGGCGTAGCCGTCGTTGTACTGAAGCGCGACTTCCAAGATCACGTCCGGTTTTTCAACCGAAATGAAAATCGGTTTATGGAGCGGGGTTTTGGCTTCATTCAAATGTTCGACGAACGACACGATTCCGCCCTTGTAACAAAAGACCTGTTCCTTTTGGCTTCGTTTGTCGGTCAGCGAGATAGACAGGCCTTTATTGAGGAAAGCCAATTCCCGAAGTCGTTGGGCCAACACGTCGAAACTGCACTCGATCGTTTCAAAAATGGTCCCGTCGGGTTTGAACGTAATTTTTGTCCCCCGCTTCTTGGTTACGCCCGTCACCTGAAGGGCAGCCGCCGGGGTTCCGCGGTGGTAGGCCTGTTCGAAAACCTGTCCGTTTTGCCAGATTTCCAGTTCCAGCCATTCCGACAAGGCGTTGACCACGGAGATGCCCACCCCATGGAGGCCGCCGGATACGGTGTAGGCGCCCTGCTCGAACTTACCGCCTGCGTGGAGGACCGTCAGGGCAACTTCGGCCGCCGACTTGTTCTGGGTGGGATGGAGCCCCGTGGGAATACCCCGGCCGTTGTCCGTGACCGTGATACTGCCATCGATTTCCAGGGAGACCTCGATCGTCTCCCCAAACCCCGCCATGTGCTCATCGACGCTGTTGTCCACCACCTCATACACGAGATGGTGCAGGCCGTCCGCACCCGTACTCCCGATGTACATCGCAGGTCGTTTCCGAACGGCTTCGAGTCCTTCGAGCACGCGGATCTGCTCCGCACCATAGCCGCTTTGTTCGACGGGTTCTTCGGAAAAACCGGAGGGATCAAGACCTGTGGCAGGTGTCGGATCGTTCGGCAAACGCTGAGGGTTCATCTCCTCGTGAAGCATACTAATCCAGTATACATGACCATTACACTTTGACGGGCATGACGACGCTTTGGAACAGGGCGTTGTCTTGCTCTCGAATCAAACACGGGCTGAGGGCCGCCTCCATATTGAGCACAACCGTCTCGCTTTCCATGACGCTCAAGACGTCAAGCAGATATCGCGCGTTGAATCCGGCGGAAAATTCCTCTCCGTTAAAGCTGGCGGGAATCTCTTCTGTCGCTTCTCCCATGTCCGGATGACTCGAAAAGAGCGTGATCGCCTCCTTTGAAAACGTGAGTTTGACGGCATAGGTCTTGTTCTGGGACAGGACCGAGACCCGTCGCAGGGCCCCTTCGAGATCATCCCGGTTCACCGTAATTTTCTTGTTCCCCGCCTTGGGGATGACCTGCTGATAATTGGGATAATTGCCTTCCATCAGCCGCGATGTCATGACGAGCCCGCTTTTCCTGAAGATCAACATGTTCTTGGTAAAGCCGATCATCGGCTCACCCTCGCCCTCTTCCAACAACCGGCGAATCTCAGCCGCGGCTTTTTTCGGGACGATCACTTTTTCCTCTTGCTCGGAGGACGACTTTTTATCCGCTTCCAGTTTCTGTTCCGCCATGGCCAACCGATGTCCGTCCGTTCCCACTAACCGGATAAGCGGCGTCGCCCCGTCATTCGTGACAACCACCAGCAACCCGTTGAGCACGTAACGAGTATCGTTGTCCCCAACGGCAAAAATCGTCTTTCGAATAAGTTGGAGCAAACCCTCCCCGGGCAGTGGTATGAGACCATCCCGCTCAATGGCCGGCAAGGGTGGAAAATCCTTACTGGGGAGCCCGACGACCTTGAATTCACCCCGGCCTGTCGTAATGGTGACCAGGCAATCCTCCGTGACGGTCATGGCAATTTCCTGGTCCTTGATTTCTTTGAGAATTTCATAAAGCTTTCTGGCTGGGAACGTCACCGACCCCGGTTCTTGGACCGTTGCTTTGTAAAGCCCGCGCATGCCGAGTTCCAAATCCGTTGCCGAAATGTCCAAGCCATCCTTTTTCGCTTCCAAGAGGACATTCGCCAAACTGGGCATCGTGTTGCGTTTTTCTACGATACCCTGGACGCGCTGGAGGGCCGTCAACAGGACTTCTCGTTCCACTGTCACTCGCATGAGAGGCTCCCTTCTGTTACGCCTTACCGATTTCGTCTTTGAGGTTATCCAGCGTCGCCCGCAAGGTGTTGTCTTTCTCCAGGCCTTTTTCTATCTGGCGACAGGCATGGATGATGGTGGTGTGGTCTTTTCCTCCGAACTCGCGGCCGATTTCCGGGAACGAGGCGTCCGTGAGTTCCCGACAGAGGTACATGGCAATTTGCCTTGGATGAACGACGGTCTTGGTTCGTCGCTTGGATTTGAGTTCGGCGACTTTCACGTGAAATCTCCTCGCCACCACGTCTTGTACGTCTTCCAGGGTGATGACCTTCTTCTTGCTCCCCAACAGATCGCGAAGCACGGTCTTCACCATATCCATGGTAATGGGCTGGCCCGTCAGCGTGCTGTAGGCTCCCAGACGGATCAACGCGCCTTCCAATTCGCGAATATTGCTCTTTAACCCTTCGGCCAAAAGGTGAATGACGTCGTCGCCGATCGAGATACCTTCTTCCTCAGATTTCTTCCGCAGGATCGCGATCCGGGTTTCGACGTCCGGCGGTTGGAGGTCGGCGATCAACCCCCACTCGAACCGTGAGCGCAATCGTTCTTCCATGGACGGCATTTCTTTGGGAAAGCGGTCGCTCGACAAAACGATCTGTTTTCTTGCCTCATACAGATCGTTGAAGGTATGGAAAAATTCCTCCTGGGTCCGCTCTTTCCCCGCGAGGAATTGAATGTCGTCGATCAGGAGCATGTCGATGTTTCGATAGCGCCGTCGCAATTCCATCATTTTGTCGTACCGAATCGAGTTAATGACTTCATTGGTGAATTGCTCGGTCGTGACGTACGCGATTCGGAGGTCGCCTTTTTGCATGACGAAATTACCGATGGAATTGAGGAGGTGTGTTTTGCCCAAGCCAACGCCCCCGTAAATAAAGAACGGGTTATAGGAGAGCGCCGGCGATTCGGCGACTTTGAGGCTTGCCGCATGAGCAAACTGGTTACTGGCCCCCACCACAAAATTCTCAAAGGTATATTTCGGATTCGGCACTTGTCGATGTACGCGGGTCTGCTGGGGAGCGGTCGGCAATTTATCGACTCCCTCACCAACGACGGGCGACGCCGGCTCCCCGACGATGAACTCGACGTCGACTTTTCCTTCTTGACCGGGCCGAACCGCTTGCAAAGCCTCGCCGATCATGTCTCTATAATTTCTTCCCAGCCATTCCCCGAAGAACTTATTGGGCACGACAATAGTTGCTTTCGTTCCATTCAGTTCACCCAACGTTGTCGGCTGGAACCAGGTTTCAATGACTTCATCCCCCATTTGGGCTTGGATAAAGCCTAAAGCCTCTTTCCAAATCCCCACTGTCGTTTGTTCACTCTTTTCCATTGCAATTATTCACAGGTTTATTAACACCTGTTAATAACTCTATAACAACTTACTTTTTATTACAAATCTTCTTCTCTTTCATCTATATAATCTGGACAACCAACCCTTTTCTTCACGTCTTCCCACAAGTCCCGTACCCCTTATCCATCCACTTTTCCATATCTTATATCTTATTATTTCTTCATAAAATCAATAGGATATAAAGAAAGTACCTTATTCACAGCCCCTACTCCTCTTCCTATCACTACGGCTTTTCTTATTTATGTAATGATTAGGAAATAATCGTATCAGCCTCGAAGACCATTCTTAGAACGTCAGGATAATCAATGGGCGGATATGAAAATTCTGGAATTTTTTCGTTGGACCCAAGCAAAAAACACGGGAAAGGAAAGCTCTTTTCGGATCCGGCACTCTTGTTCAAAATGACCGCCTGCGCAGAAAAGTCTGAAAAATCTGACGCTGCAAAGAGTTCTTCCAGAGATATTTCAGACCCAGGGGATAAGAGAAAGAGAACTTTCCTCATGACTCAAAACACCAGTACCCGGTCAGATTGGCAAAGCAAGGATGTGATTCCCGAGCTGGATGCTTCTCGAACGGTAAAATCAGGATCGATAGAAAAAATCTCACTACTCCCCTCAGGGAGCACAATAGGCAGTTCCAGTTCCTGGATGACAGGAAGATGTCGTTCGAGTATATCCGCCTCGACAACGTCACTTGCTTCTTCAGTGAGGAGCATTCTCGCTTGTCCAAGCAAAACAACCGTGAGGGATGCGGAACCGGTTGACAAACCAAGCGCGATACGAAGGCCCTCGGTCGGACGATGGGTTTCCAGAGGGTTGCTCTGAATCAACACGAGAATCGAAAGGCCCATGATCGAAAAGACAAACGGATTCTCGCCGTGGAAGGAACGATAACCCGTGTTTGGTCGATGAAAAACAGTTGAAGATCGCCTCATTGTGTATGAGGCACGGACTCTGATGATGAAGATAGGAAAGCTTTACAAAGAGACGATGTTCTAGGCACCATTACGTATCAAGAAACAAAGAAAAAATCGTATTCGCAACACGCGAAAAAGTCAATTCACGTTTCTACGTGTTTGCGGAATCCGAGGCGGTTTAGAATAGAAGATGAGGCGGTATCCAGGGCGTGAATATCCTGCTCTTTCGTCGCCATATTTCTGAGAATGACCTGGTTATTCAAGACTTCATCGTCTCCTATGATGACGACGTAAGGTGCGTTGAGCCGGTCTGCAGAACGAAGGAGCGTTTTCAGAGTCGAGGCATTGTAATCCGTATCGGCCTTCGCGTGATTGGAGCGGAGGGTATCCAAAAGGGTTCGGCCGGCTTCCCTCCCTTTTTCTCCAAAAGACGCGACAAACACCCAAGGCTCCGGTGCGGGAAGGGTTGAATCAGGCAGGGCAAGAAGGACCCGCTCGAGGCCGATGGCGAAACCCACTGCCGGGGTGGGAACGCCGCCCAACGTTTCAAACAATCCATCATATCGACCGCCGGCCCCGATCGCATTTTGAGCCCCGAGCACGGAGCAGGAGACCTCGAAGGTCGTCATGGAATAGTAATCCAGCCCCCTCACGAGCCGGTGATTGAGGGAATAGGGAATGGCGACGGCCTGTAGCCCCTGCAAGACCCGCTCAAAATGTTCTTTGGAAGAGGCGGAGAGAAAATCCGTCAGAAAAGGCGCATCGTTCGTGGCTTCTCGACAGCCGGGGACCTTACAATCCAGGGCTCGCAGAGGATTGGCCTCGAGTCGTCTCCGGCAATTGTCGCAAAGCCTATCCGCTTTGATTTTAAGAAAGGAAATTAATTCGTCTTTGTAGGCTTGGCGGTCCGCAAGTTGGCCCAGTGAATTGAGTTCCAACGAGAGTCCGGGCAATTGGAGCGCTGAAAAATATCTCCAGAGCAGCGTGACGACCTCCACGTCGGCGGATGGATCGGAACTCCCGACGTATTCCACTCCGAACTGGTGAAACTGCCGCAACCGGCCGGCCTGAGGGCGTTCGTGGCGAAACATGGGTCCGATGTAATACAGTTTTCGGGACGCTTCGTAGGTCTTCAGCCCCCGTTCGATAAACGCGCGAACGACACCCGCGGTTCCTTCGGGACGAAGCGTTAACGAGGTTCCATCCTTGTCCGGGAACGTATACATTTCCTTTTCCACAATATCGGTGGCGCCACCGATGCTGTGAACGAACAGGTCCGTTCTCTCGAAAACCGGGATCCGGATTTCATGGAAGCCGAACGCGTGCGCCAACGCATGCGCGGTTCGTTCCACCACGCTCCACTTGGGCATTTCGTCCGGGGTAATATCCTTGATGCCTTTAATCCCTCGAATCACCGTGATGGTCCTTTATCAATGAGAAAGATGATGGCCTGCCGACCTCCCGACTATAGAAGGGGGACTTCAGGGAGTCAACGGAATGAACGACCGCGAAACAGACGGGCGACGAAACCTGATTTGACAGTCAAGACGCGGGAATTTACAATCCTTTCATTATTACCGTTTCGGAAAGAGGGTCTTGACCATGTCCATGACGTATCGACAACCGTCGAATCTCAAGAGAAAGCGTGACCACGGGTTTCGCAAGCGAATGAGCACGAAAAGCGGCAGAAAAATACTTGCCCGCCGTCGCCGTAAAGGCCGCTACCGCCTGACCGTATCCGATGAGTGACGTTTCCTCACGGTGCCCGCCGGTATTCTTGAAAAAAACAGAGGACTTCGAGCGAGTCAAACGGGAAGGGAAGCGCATCACGACGCGATTCTTCAACGTGGTTTCCTGCCGGTCCGGTTTGGGGAATGCCCGGATCGGAATCGTGGTAGGGCGCCGGCTTGGCAATGCGGTGGTACGGAACAGAGGGAAACGCATTTTTCGCGAATTGGTGAGACACACGTACCAATGCCTTGTGAAGGGAAATGACATCGTCATCTTTCCCAAACGGCCGGCACTGGAACTCAACCATCAACGCCTCCACGATGCGTGGCTAACCACCCTGACCAGCCAGGGGCTGATGCTTTCCCCCAACCCCCCTGCCCCCCTTGTCAGGGGGGTGTGAGAGAAATGCGCAAAATAGCGTTGTGGCTCATCGGCGTGTACCAGAAAATCGTGTCTCCGTATTTGGGACCGCAGTGCCGTTTTGACCCAACCTGCTCACGCTATACCAGCGAAGCGATCACCCGGCACGGCCTGCTGCGCGGAATATGGTTAGGGGTTTGCCGGCTTCTGAAGTGCCATCCCTTCCATCCGGGCGGGATCGATCCCGTTCCCTGATCGAGTACAAGAAGGGCTTCGGTTTAAGTTAAATGGAAAAACGGATCCTCATCTTTCTGCTCCTGTCGTTCGCCATTATCTTCAGCTTCGACTTTATTCTGAAGGAGCTGGGGCTGATGCCGGAACCCCCGCCTATTGAGGAGGGACAAGAGGCCGCGCCCGCCGGGGATGAATCGCTTCCACCCGAACTCCGTGACGCCACAGCCGTGGTTCGCTCGGACGGTGATGGAACGGCACTCCCGAGCCCGCTTCAGTCAAGGGAGGAGGAACAGGTAGAAGAAGTCGAGACGCCGCTGTACCGGGCTGCGTTCACGAACAAGGGCGCGCAGATTCAAAGCTGGAAACTGAAAGAGTATCTGACGCAGGGCGACGACGATCCCCAACCCATCGAGTTCGTGTACCCGGAAGGCCATTTTGCCGGCCCGGTATCCATGCAGGTTGAAGATCCGGAAGTAAACGCCCTGCTCAACACCGGCCTGTTTGAAGTCAGCCGTGATTTTGAAACGCTCGATGAGTCAAACCCGACGGGCCACCTGACCTTTTCCTATCGGAACGAAGAAAAGGGCCTGCTCGTGGAAAAGGAATTCACCTTTTCCCATGACTCCTACCTGGTCGATTCATCCATTCGTGTCGAGGGTCTGGACGATACCGTGGCGGTCATGTTGGGCACCAACTTCGGAGTGGTGGAATGGGGGCAAGGCTTCATTGGCGCCTTGGGACCTGCGTGGATGATCGACGGCGCGTTGGAAAAGGAAAGCCCGGACCCCGAGATCCGGCGGACCGGGGACCTGCGCTGGGCGGCCCTCCAGGATAAATATTTCATCAGCGTCATGATTCCCCAGGGCGCCCAAGGCGTCTTCGCGAAAACCGAAACCGAACACGTGGTGACCTCCGGCGTGGAATTTCCAGTTGACGCGGAAGGCAGCCGGATCGCGTTTCAGCTCTATGCCGGGCCCAAGCAATTCGATCTCATGCGCGAGTTGGGTCACGAGCTGGAAGATACGATCGATTTCGGTTGGTTCATTTACGGGAGTTGGGCAGTGGTGAAGGCGGTGGCCAAGCCGCTGTTCTACGTGCTGCGATTCGTCTATGACTACACCCAGAATTACGGCGTGGCGATCATTCTTTTAACCTGCGGCATCAAGCTGTTGTTCGTGCCCCTGCAATACAAGAGCTACAAATCCATGCAGGGCATGCAGAAAATTCAGCCCAAGATCCAGGCCGTGCAGGCCAAGTTCAAAGAGGATAAGGAACGCCTCAACCGGGAGCTGATCAAGCTGTACAAAGAGCACAAGGTCAATCCGGTGGGCGGGTGTGCTCCGATGCTGTTACAGATGCCCGTCTTCATCTCGCTGTTTAATATTCTGTACATGACCGTGGATCTGCGGCAGGCCCCGTTCATGCTGTGGATTACGGATCTGTCGATTCCGGATCCGTATTATGTCTTTCCGATCCTGATGGGCGCGTCGATGGTGCTTCAGCAGAAAATCATGCCGACCACCATGGATCCCACCCAAGCCAAGATGATGTTGTTGCTGCCGGTGTTTCTGACGTTTCTCTTTTTGAATTTCCCCGCCGGGCTGGTGATCTATTGGCTGACCAACAACGTGTTGACTATCCTGCAACAGGTGATCACGGATCGGTTTATCTTAAAAGCCGCGCCAGCTGGCGCACCGGCACCGGCCGTTGACGATTCCTCGACGAAGTCCAATAACGGAGAGCCTGCCAAAAAGAAAAAGGGCAAAGCCAAGGAGTCGCAACAAGAAGCGAGCGAATAAGCCCACGACCCTTCGACTGCGCTCAGGGCAGGGGTTTCTTCCATGGAAAACTCGGTTGATGATACCATTTGTGCGATCGCCACTCCCGTGGGAGAAGGCGGAATCGGTATCGTCCGGATCAGCGGCGCCCGCGCCGTTGACATCGCCGCGCACGTCGTACGCCCCCGCAACCAACAGCCCCTGCAACAACTGGAAAGTCATCGTCTGTATCTGAGCGACGTCCTGTATGCGCGATCCCCTCTCCCCCTGGGAGAGGGCCAGGGTGAGGGTCCCATAGACGAAGCCCTGGTCGTCGTCATGCGCAAGCCCCGTTCGTATACGGGCGAGGACGTGGTGGAAATCCAGACGCATGGCGGGGCCTGGATCCTGCAGGCCACCTGTCACGGCCTGATCCGGCACGGGGCCAGAATGGCGCAACCCGGAGAGTTTACCAAGCGGGCGTTTCTCAACGGCCGGTTGGATCTCACCCAGGCGGAGGCGGTGCTCGATACGATTCAAGCCACGACCTCGCGTAGCCTGCAAGCGGCGCAATCCTTGCTGCGCGGATCCCTTTCAAAAGAAGTCGATGCTCTGCGCGAAAGATTGATTCGAGTCCTGGCGCACGTGGAAGCCGGGATGGATTTCGCCGAGGAGGATATTACCTTTATCCAGGCGGCCGAGGTGCAGCAGGCCTTGACGGACACGCAAAGAGCCGTGGAGCAATTGATCTCGTCCTATGAGGAAGGCCGCCTGATCCGTGAAGGCATCAAGGTCGCCATCATCGGCCGGCCAAACGTGGGCAAGTCGAGTCTCCTCAACGCGCTGCTGAAACTGGATCGCGCGATCGTGTCGGATCAGCCCGGAACGACCCGCGATGTGATCGACGAATCCATGAACGTCCGAGGCATCCCCCTGCGCCTGCTGGATACGGCAGGCCTGCGAAGGACCCAGGACATGATCGAAGGCGAAGGCATCCGTAGAACCGAAGACGCAATAGCCGAAGCCGATGTGTTGTTGCTCGTGGTAGACGGCGCTGCGGGCGTGACGGACGAAGACCGTGCCGTGTTCGAAACATACGGCTCCCGACGACACCTGCTCGTGATGAATAAAATGGACCTCCCCCAATCCCAGTCGTTCGACGCGCGCTCCCTCCCTCTCCCCCCCGTGGGAGAGGGCCAGGGTGAGGGGGAAAAGGGTGAGGGTGAAGGGCTGGAGTTCGTCAAAGTCTCCGCGAAAACAGGCGAAGGCCTTGATCATTTGACGTCGGTCATTCAAAGTGTCTGCCTCAAAGAAGGGCTTGAAGCGGCTCCGTCCGTGCTCGTGACGCGGCTGCGCCACAAGGCCAGCCTGGAGCAGGCGCACCGCTCCCTTGAAGAGGCCATGCGTTCGCTAGAGCGAAAAGAATCCGGAGAATGTGTCGCCCTGGATATCCGAGCCGCGCTCGATGCACTGGGAGAAATCACCGGCGCAGTCAGTACCGAGGACATTCTGGACCGGATATTTCAGGATTTCTGCATAGGGAAGTAATAAGTAGGTAAATATACCCATGTCCATTCAACGCGACATCATCGTCATCGGCGGCGGGCATGCCGGGTGCGAGGCGGCGCTGGCTGCGGCCAGGATGGGCTGCCGGGTGCTCCTGCTGACCATCGATCAGGACAAGATCGCGCACATGCCGTGTAATCCCGCGGTGGGCGGGATCGGCAAGGGGCATCTGGTCAAGGAGATCGATGCGCTGGGCGGGGAGATCGGCCGCAATACGGATAAAGCCGGCATTCAATTCCGCATGCTGAATACGCGAAAAGGGCCGGCGGTGCGGGCCACGCGCGTCCAGTGCGACAAGGCCTTGTATCGAAAGGCCATGCAGGAGACGCTGGCGGACCAAGCCGACCTTGAGATCGTGTCGGGGACGGCCGATCGCCTGTTGACGAGAGGCGGCGAGATTCGCGGGGTGGTGACGGATGCCGGGGAAACCGTCCACGCGAAGGCGGTCATCATTACATCGGGCACATTTTTGAAGGGGTTAATCCATATCGGCATGAGTCATATGCCCGGCGGACGTGCCGGAGAGGCGCCGGCGGAACACCTGTCGGATTGCATGCGGGATTTCGGGTTTGAAGTCGGGCGCTTGAAAACCGGCACGCCTCCGCGATTGGATCGGGATACGATTGCTTTCAGCGTCATGGGCGAGCAGCCCGGCGACAAGCCGCCCCGGCCGTTTTCCGTCCGGACGTCGCGCATCACAAACCCGCAAATTTCCTGTCATCTCACGTATACCACTGAACGGACGCATGACATCATCAGGAACAACCTGGACCGGTCGCCAATGTACATGGGGATGATCGATTCTACGGGGCCGCGCTATTGCCCCTCGATCGAGGATAAGGTCGTCCGGTTTCAGGATAAAACCCAGCACCAGATCTTCGTGGAGCCCGAGGAACTGGACTCCCCGTCTTTTTACCCGAATGGCATTTCGACCAGCCTGCCGGTGGACGTGCAGGCGGCCATGTTGAAAACCATCCCAGGGCTCGAACGCGCCACCATGCTGAAGCCTGGGTATGCGATCGAATACGACTACTTTCCGCCGTACCAGCTCCACCAGACCCTGGAAACCAAAAACGTGAAGGGTCTGTATCATGCGGGCCAGATCAACGGGACTTCGGGCTATGAAGAGGCCGCGGCCCAGGGACTCATGGCCGGGATCAATGCGGCCCTGCAGGTCAAAGGGGAACCGCCGCTGATCCTGGATCGGTCCCAGGCCTATATCGGCGTGCTGATCGACGATCTCATCACGAAGGACGCCCGGGAACCGTACCGGATGTTTACCTCGCGGGCGGAGTACCGTCTCCTGTTGCGCGAGGACAATGCGGATCAGCGGCTCATGCAAACCGGGCACCGGTTGGGCTTGGTGTCTGGCGATCTGTATGAAAAATTTCAGGAAAAACAACGAGTTGTGGACGATGAAACTCGTCGCCTGTCGAAGACGCGACTCCCATGGACGCCGGAACAGGGAGAGCGGTGGACCCGAATAGAGCCCAAATTGCCTGATCCCGGCGCCACGCTGGCGCAATTGCTCAAGCGGCCGGAACTGACCTACGACAGGTTGATGGACATTGCCGGGGAAGCTGACCGGGTATCCACGGAAATCGGCGAAGCCATTGAAATCTCAATAAAATACGATGGTTACATCAAACGGCAGCTCGAACAGATCGAAAGATTTCAGAAACTGGAAGGGAAAAGCATTCCCCAGAACTTCCGGTATGACCAGGTGACGGGATTTTCGAACGAGGTCGCCGAAAAGCTGTCGAAAGTCAGGCCAGCCACCGTGGGGCAGGCTTCGAGAATTTCCGGCATTACCCCCGCGGCCATTTCGTTACTGCTTGTATCCTTGGAACGGTTCCAGCGGTCGGCAAACGTCGCCTAGATATTTCTTTCGTTTCCAGAAAGTCCCATTTTAATCCGTCATTCTCGACATCTTTTATCGGGAATCCAGTGTCTTTAGTCTCCACGGACGATGGAAAAAGCAAAGACTCTGGATCCCCGATGAAGAACGTCGGGGATGACAGAAGTGGGGGTATTGGGATGTTCCACGTGGAACAATCATGAACACAGACCAACTCGAAGGACTTTTCCGGACTGGGTTTGCGACCATCGGTATGGCCGACGACCACGCCGCGATCGACAAATTTGTTTTTTATTTACAAGAGGTTATGAAGTGGAATGAGAAAACGAACCTCACCGGCCATAAGAGTGAAGAGGAGGTGGTCGGGAACCTGTTTATCGACTCCCTGGCGTGCACAAGGGTATTCTTGACGGACAAGGGCTCTTCGATTCTGGATATCGGAACCGGTGCCGGGTTCCCGGGGATTCCCATGGGCATCGTTTGCCCTCGACAGGATATCACCCTTGTCGAACCGAATCTGAAAAAAGTGGCTTTTCTTCACCACATTATCGGTTCCCTGGGCTTGCCGAACGTTCGCGTGGAACCGTGCCGGATCGAACAGTTTTCAGAAAAACCGGAATTTCAAGAAAAATTCGATTGGGTGTTCATGAAAGCATTGAGATTCGACCTTGGTTTGGCCTATGTTACCCCTTTACTGTCCGAATGCGGGAAATGTGTGTTTTGCCGGGCCGAACCCCTGCGCCCGGACCTTGTGCCGAAAGGGTTTTCCGTGCTCGATGAACTGCCATACGAATTGCCGTTCGGGTTGGGAAACAGGCTTCTCTGTATTGTAGGCCCTGTATAGGCTGTGTCCGGGAAATTGTTCCACGTGGAACATTGTGAGGGAAAAACACCGCCAATGAATAACAATGAATAAAATTGTCGCCGTAGCGAATCAGAAAGGCGGAGTCGGAAAAACAACGACTTCCGTCAATTTGGCGGCCGCACTGGCCCTGTGCGAACGTAAAGTCCTGCTGGTCGATATTGACCCGCAGGCCAATGCCACCAGCGGGGTCGGCGTCGAACAGCCGGACCGCACGCTGTATGATTGTCTCTTCAAAGGCATTCCGGCGGCCGATTCGATTGTGGCCACGGCCGTTTCGCAATTGGACCTTCTACCCTCCGGGCCTGATCTCGCCGGGGCGGAGGTCGAATTGGCCGAGGTTGCGCAGCGGGAGGAACGCCTGAAGCGCCTCTTCTCGACCATTCCCCATCAGTACGATTTCATCATTCTGGATTGTCCGCCGGCCCTGGGGCTCCTGACGGTCAATGCGCTGACTGCGGTAAACTCGGTCCTGATCCCGGTTCAATGTGAGTATTATGCCATGGAGGGTTTGGGAAGGCTGATGGCGACAATTGAGCGTGTGCGGAGCAGCCTCAACCAGGCCCTGTCCATCGAGGGGATCCTCTTGACAATGTGTGACGCCAGGCTCACTCTTTCCAGGCAGGTTTCGGAGGAAGTCAGAAAATTCTTCCCGGATAAAGTGTATCAATCGGTCATCCCCAGAAACGTGGCATTGGCCGAGGCCCCGAGTTACGGGCGTCCCGGATTGCTCTACAATTCGGCGTCGATCGGCGCCAAGGCCTATATGGACTTTGCAAAGGAGTTTTTGGCGAATGGAAAAGAAAGCGCTGGGTAAAGGCCTGGCGGCCCTTTTGCCGGAAAGCGAGGCGAAAGAGACCGGGCAGACGATTCACATGATTCCCGTGGCGCAAATCGTGCCGAACCGGTATCAGCCCAGAAAAACGTTTGTCGAAGAGGAGCTCCGGGAATTGGTGGAATCCGTCAAGCAGCACGGGATTCTTCAGCCTGTCCTTGTGCGGCGAAAGGGTGAAGATCGTTTTGAACTCATTGCGGGGGAGCGGCGGTTCCGCGCGGCCAAATCGGCGCAACTGCCGGCAGTCCCCGCGGTGATCCGAAAATCGAGCGACGATGAATCTACGGTATTATCCCTAATTGAAAATATCCAAAGAAGCAATCTGAACCCTATGGAAGAAGCCAAGGCCTATCGCCAACTGATCGATGAATTGGGGATGACTCAGGAGGCCGTGGCCGAACGGGTAGGCCGCGACCGGGCGTCGGTCGCCAACCTCTGTCGACTGCTCTCCTTGCCCCAGGAAGTTCAGGGCATGGTGGCGTCCGGTCAATTGACATTGGGTCACGCAAAGGTCATTCTTGGCATCAAAAGTTCGGGAGACCGATTGACCCTGGCGAAACGGATCCTTCGCGACCAGCTTTCCGTGAGACAGGTTGAACAATTGGTCAAGAAATGGTCGGGGAAGGCGACATCTCGCCCAACGGCCGGGAGTCCCGTCCATGCCGACGTGGAAGAGCGCCTCCGCAAACATTTGGGAACGAAGGTGGTGATTCGCTCAAAACGGTCAGGAGGTGAATTGGTTCTCACCTATTATTCCCGGGATGATTTGACGCGAATTGTCGACGTGATTTTATCATAACAATTGAACAGGGCCGTTGAGGTCATCGAACCGTGGCCTTGCTACAGAGAGGGTAGTCCCATGTGGGGTACAACATCAGAACAAAAAGACAAAAAATGGGAATCGATGTTTGAAGATGGATCCTACACGTTTCTCGGAAAGGGTGTTGACTTCAAAGGAAAAGCCAAATTCGACAGTAGCGTCCGGATCGACGGGCATTTTGACGGGCAAATTGTTTCCCTGGATACCCTCATTGTTGGCGAGAGTGGGGTGGTGAAGGGCGAAATCACCTGTGAAACCATGATCAGCAGCGGCAAGATCGAGGGAAATATTGTTGCCTCCCAAAGAGTCCAATTGCTGAAACCGGCCGTGTTGATCGGCAGTGTTCGTGCCCCCTCTTTTTCCGTGGAAGAAGGAGTCGTGTTCCATGGCACGTGCGATATGGGGGTGAGTGGGCTTGAGGATGTTACCTCGGAGGCCGGGCAGCCGGCAGCCAAGTCCATAGGTTCAACGCAAGATCTCGGATTGCAGAGCTGAACGTAAGAAATTGAACAGTATGTCCAAACCAACAGTCCTTCTCGGGATGAGCGGCGGCGTCGATAGCTCGATCGCAGCGTTACTGCTGACGGAACAGGGCTACGACGTGAAAGGAGTGACGCTGCAAGTCTGGGAACCTGAAGATGAAAACACGGCGGTGACGAAAAAGTGGGAAGAACGCGGCTGTTGCAAAGTCGGCCTGGCCAGGCACGTCGCCAAGCGTTTGGGCATTCCCCATGAAGTAGTCGATACCCGGGAGACCTTTCGCACAAACGTCATGGATGATTTTATCGCCGGATATTTGAGCGGGACCACACCCAATCCGTGCGTGCGATGCAATGAACGGGTGAAGTTCGGGCAGTTATATCAACTGGCGCAAGACCGGGGGATCGACTTCGTGGCGACCGGGCATTACGCCCGGGTCTTACCGGTCGATGACGGGGTTGGCCTGTTTCGAGGGGCTGATGCCAAGAAAGAGCAATCCTATTTTTTGTACCGGCTCCCGGCCGCCTGGCTTCCCCACATCCTGTTTCCCGTGGGCCATCTTCAAAAACCGGAGGTGTGGAAACGCGCGGAAGAACTGGACCTGCCGGCCGATGAAATGAAGGAAAGCCAGGAAATCTGTTTTGTGACTCAAGGGGACTATCGCACGTTCTTGACCGAGGAAGCGCCACAGGCGCTACGGCCGGGCCCGTTCCTCGATCCGGAAGGCCGGAAAATCGGAGAGCACCGCGGCATTGCCTTTTATACACCCGGACAACGAAAAGGGTTAGGCATTGCACTGGGCGAACGCCTCTACGTCAAGGAAGTGAACCCGGAAACCAACGCGGTCGTCCTGGGACGCGCGGAAGACCTGTCCCGGCAAACGTGCACGGTGCATGATCTGAATTGGTTGACCGATGCCTTGCCCGCCATGGAGCAGGTAGACATCAAATACCGGTATGCCTCGCCGGCAGTCTCCGGCCGCGTCCAACTGCACGCCACGGGAACCCTCACCATCGAATTCCGTGAACCGCAACAAGCCCTGAGCCCCGGCCAATCGCTGGTCCTCTATCAAGGCGACCGCGTCCTCGGCGGCGGAATCATCCAACCCTTCAAGCATCAACAATTTTCGACGGGATTAAGCGAAACAACAAAACATTCCAACCCTACCTGTGCTTGAAAGCCTTTTCTCCCGAAGAGGTCCCAATCTTGATACGGTCCTAAAGATCGAATGCCAACTCCGGCACCACCACCTCCCAGGCATCGCATTGCACGCTGTCCTGGTACTGCGGCGCCGATGCTTCGCGGCTCCAAACCACGATGGCGAGGACAATGGCAGAGTTGCAACGCGTTCCATGTGGGGGCCGGAAGTTGTTGGCAAGCCTCCCAACCACCGTTCCCGATTGGTTGAACAACTCCCACCGTCCCCGTTCGTTCCCTCGCGCCTCTAGCGGATCACCGGGCGACAGGACTGCAATGGCGCGATGCACCGGATGGTCGGGGCCGTGACGCCCCGCGAAGCCCAGATCAATCTCGTTCAGGCTAGGTCGTCGATATTGGCGGGCCAATTCCGGTGTTCCAGGTGGAAATGTGACGGGCTGGCGACGCAGTACGGCAGAGGTGTCCCGCAAGGCATCGTGGAGCGAGTGGGACCCTGGAAAGCTTGCGAGAGTGAGGGTTTGCCGTGCGCGGGTCATGGCGACGTAGTAGAGCCGTCGCGGGGAGTCCGGGTCCTCCTCCCTGCCAACTCTGTCCCAGCCTCCGTCGAGCACGACTACGTGGTCGAACTCCAACCCCTTGGCGCGGTGCGCGGTCAACAGCAGCAGTCCGCGCTGGCGGCGGCGAACGTCTCGCCCCCACTCGGCCAGCCACTCGATGAAGTGATCCACGGGTATTTCCGCACCGCCGGTTTCCAATGCGTGTTCGTCCAACGCTTCCCGCAGTAATTCGATCCAAGGCCCCGTTGAACGTGCATTTACCCAAGCGCGGAGATCCGCACCGTCTACCAATCGGGTTTCGCGTCTGCGCAGCCATTCAACAAGCGCCCGGGTTTCCCGCAGGCGCCAGAACCTCGGAATTTCTTCGTTCCCCATTTGCGCCGGGATGTGGTGGACTTCGCAGAACGCACGCACCGGGTCCAGGTACTTCCACTCGCGGGCGATGACCGCGCACCTGGACCAGTTCCAGTCTGATGAAAGGGCAGCAAGGCGTCGCAATTCCGTCATCGCAACCTGAGCTTGCGAGATCGGCGACCGCTGGGCCGGCAAAATCTGCACACGGCCTTGGCCGACCGGGTCCAGCGCCCGCCAAGCGCCGCCGGGTGAATCTTTCGCGCGCGTCCGGTCGATGCGGATGGGATGTCCGGTCTTCATCCGTTCCCGCGCCGGTTCGATCAACGCATTAGCCGCCGAAATGATGTGGCCGGTGGAACGATAGTTGTCGGTCAGGAAGGCGAGGTTCGGCCCGTAGTCTGCTTCGAACCGTCGGATGAATTCCACCGACGCGCCGTTGAAGGCGTAGATGTTCTGGTCGTCATCGCCTACCGCAAAGAGCGTGAGCTTGCGGTCTTCATCCTCCAGGGTCCGTCCGGCCAGAGCTGCTATCAACTCGTACTGGTCTGCGTCGATGTCCTGGTACTCGTCCACCAGGATCCAGCGGAAACCGGCGAGGAGCCGGTCGCGTTGTGCGTCGGCTTCCTCCGGCGGCAGGCCTTCTCCACGAAGCAGAGCTACTGCCTGCCGCATCACTTCCTGAAAGCCTTCATTGTCCGGACGGTCGGCTCTTCCGCTGAAGCTGGCGCCGGCCAGCCGCATGGCGAGACCGTGACAGGTAAGCACGGTCACCCCACGGGCGTCGTCGCTGATCAAGTCCCTGAGGCGACGCCGGATCTCGACGGCCGCGTGCCGGTTGTAGGCCAGAGCCAGGATGCCGCGGGGGTTCTCACGTCTTGCACGCACCAGGTAGGCGATGCGATGCACCAGCACCCGGGTCTTGCCGGAACCGGGACCGGCAAGCACCAGCACGTTCGTCTGCTCACGATCATCCGCCACGATGCGCTGTTGGGTGGAATTTTTCAGGCTTTCGACGATTGTCCGCCATGATTCGGGTGTGGTCTCCCGCGCGATCTCCTTGTCCCGATCCGGCAGCCAGCGGTGAAGAAAATTCTCCTCCTTCAGATTGAAGTAGTCCAAGGCCAGACGCAGGGCGTCGGCCATGGCGTCGAGGCCCCGTCGTGCGAATTCCACCATCACGTGGATCTGCCGTACCTGTCCCTGATAGTGGAGCTTGAGCGGCTCGAAGTCGGCGGCGGCGAACCCGCGTCCCGGTGTCTCCTGCACGAGACGGATGGTCATGGCCGGGCGAAATACCGCCAGCCCCTTGTGGAGGCGAATAACCTCCTGATCGTGCAGCCATAGGAGGGCGTAGTTCAGCAGTTTCTCCGGATTCCGGACGCTGCTCCTCAGAATGATGTCGGACGTGAGCGCGTCCAAGAGCTTGCCCAGGGTGGTCTCGGCCAGCAGATCCGTGCCCCGTGTCCTGGGTGGCAGGCAGGCGAGTAAGTGATCCAGCAGGAGCTTCGCTCCATCACGGCGGCGTGACGCGATCTCCTCCAACTCCGACCATTCGCGCCGGAGCGTCACCCGCACCGTTTCCACATCCTGCTGTCGCACCTCAAAGCTACCGAGACCGCCCCCTTCGCCGCGGCCATCGCGGGCAATGCTACGGAGAATGCGCCGGAGCTTTTCCTGCAGCGGATCGGGCACCCCCGAATCTCGCAGGGTTTGCGTGGCGACCCGCAAATGCAGAATGGACATATCTCCTCTGCTCATGTCAGGCGCTGCTTGGCGAAGGTGCTCGATCAGGGCGATCTCCAACTCTACCGCCTCTTTAAAGCGTTTCTGCGAACTGCGCGCTACTCCCTCGTGGACAAAGGCGGTCAACACAGTATCATTGCTGGCGATACCCAGTTGCTCCAAGTCATGGAGGGCGCCGCGCACCTCTTCGGGGCTCAGGCCCGAGACCCCCATCAACTCGTCGGTGGAGATGCCTTCGTCCGGGTCCGCGTCGATCAGGGTCTCGGCAATGGTCAGCAACTTGCCGCGATAGACGCCTGTCATGTCTCTTCTTTCCAGCTTGGCGCGTGCCTCCTCTACGGAGTTCACCTTCAAGGACGAAGGAAACACCTGCACCCGGTTCTCGTGCCTGGTTAGCAGTACCGCTTCCTCCAGCCAAGCGATGGCGGTTCGCACACGAGTATCGTCGGTGGCCGTGTCCCGCTCGAATACTTTCTCCTCGTCCTCTTCGAGGATCTCACCCGCGGTGGCCACGACCTCACCGTCCAGACGCTTCTTCCGGTCCAGGTTGCGCAGCGCTTTGAGCACACCTTGGATCTCCCGCCGCGTCAGCCGTGACCGCGCCGACATGCCGAACTGTCTTTCCACGTCGTCTATCGCATAGAGCAGCACACAGCGCGCCATTTGCCGGTCCCGCCCGGCGCGGCCCGCCTCCTGCAGGTAGTTCTCCAGCGACCCCGGGATGTCGGCGTGGAGCACTAGCCGCACGTCCGGCTTGTCGATGCCCATGCCGAAGGCATTGGTGGCCGCGATCACCCGAAGCCCACCGTCGATGAAGCGTTGCTGGACGCTCTTCTTGGTTTCGGGCGGCAGCTTGGCGTGGAAGTAGTCAGCCGCGACTTCCTTCATCTGTAGGAATTCCGCCACCTCTTCGGTCTGTCGGCGGCTCGCGCAGTAGACGATGGCGCCTCCTGACGTATCCACCGGCAGATTCGCCATCAGGATCTGGTGGATGTGCGGTAACTTCTCGCCGCTAGAGGTCGGCACTACCACGAACTCGAGGTTGGTGCGTTGAGCGCCGCCGTCGAAGACCTTCAGTTCGATACCAAGTTCATCCCGAAAGTGCCGCTTGATGTCCTCCTTGACATCGGGCTTGGCGGTCGCGGTGAGGCACAGTACCGGCGGGATCGGCCCCGATCCCGCGTTTTCGCGGATAAAGCGTCCCACATAGCGGTAGTCGGGTCGGAAGTCATGTCCCCACTTCGAGAGGCAGTGGGCCTCGTCGAGCGCCCAAGCGCCGATCTCGCGCTGATTGAGCACCCGCCCCAGCGACCGGCTACGGAGTTGCTCCGGCGAGATGATGAGAATACCGGCGTCTCCGAGTCGGACCCGGTCCAGCGCATCGGCCCGCTCGGGCATTGACAGCAGTCCGTTGATGGCGACGCACGAACCGATGCCATGTGCTTCCAGACCCGCTACTTGGTCCGCCATAAGTGCGACCAGGGGCGAGAGCACCACCGTCAAGGCGCCGGTCTTGTCGTAGCGTGACAGGGCCGGGATCTGGTAGCAGAGCGACTTGCCGGTGCCGGTGGGCAGAATCCCCAATACGTGTTCCCCGGTCATTGCCGCCTCGACGATAGCTTGCTGCATGGGCCGGCCGTCTTCGTCCGCCGGCTCAGGGCGGAAGCCGGCAAAGCCGAACCACCGTGTAAGCTCCTTGCAGGCGTTGTGTCTCTCTTGGCACCAATCGCATGAGGAATCGCCGCAGGCGGTGTCCCGCAGCCGGTGAACCAGTTGTCCCGCCTCAGGGAACTGGTGGCGTACCCAGGGCGGCATGACCGAGTTGCCCCCGGATACCGACAGCCACGCCAGCGCATAGGCCAGGGCCCAACCATGGCAGGCCGTATCTTCCAGGATATTGCGGCCGTGTGTCAGACAGGCGTGACCTTTCAGTCGGCTCCTTATCGCCGTGTGCGCTTCGGCATCAGATGGTCGTTGTGACTGCCGGAGAGCAGAAAAAAAGGCGCTGAAGCCAGCTTTTTCATTCTCTGAGAAAGCGTTATTTTCACTCTCTACTGTGGTAAGCCAGTGCCAAGCTAGGAGCAAATCCGGTGCGTCCCGCTTGACGTCTTGCATGGCGCGCCACTGGTCATGGAAGAGATCCAGCGTGAGCCGGGCATCGAGTTCCGGATCGTTCAATCGTCCTCGTTTGAGTTGCCCGTCCTGGTAGTGCTTGACGAGATGGTGATAGGGATTACGGGGAAAGGCGAGGGGATTCAGTTGCAACGTATCCACCGCCGGGAGTTCTAACAGCCGGAGGGTTGATTTCGCCGCGGTCAGATGGGGAAGATCAAAAGCAATCAGGTTGTGGCCGAGCAGGAAGTCCGCTCCCTCAGCGAGGGAGTCGAGTTCCGCCAACGCCGCGGCCAAGTTTCCACCGCGGAAGACCAAAGGTTGACCGCGATCCGGTCGCACTGCGGCGAAGGCGTGGATGCGGCGGTTCCGTTTGCCGACTTCGAGGTCCAGTGAGAGGCAGCGAGAAGAAAAACTTTCAATTTTCATTTGCCCTCAGGGTCACGCTACCCTATACTTCAGTTACTCCTTGTATCAGGCGGAGATCATTGCTGCGGAAGTAGAAGTATTCTTGATAAAATAGGCGAGAGAGACTTAGCTTAAAAGGCTGTCATCTTATGAGTGCCATTGTCAAAGAAGTGTACGATGCCTTCAGAGAAGCTGGCGTGAGTGAGGAAAAATCCGCCGAGGCGGCCAAAGCGGTTGCTGATTTTGACACACGCTTCTCTAAAATCGAGGCCGATCTCTTGGTTTTGAAATGGATGGTTGGACTGGTTATCGCCGCTGAGGTATTGCCCCTTCTGAAAACGCTTTTCACGTAGTCGCTGTTCATCACTCGCCTAGGCTGCCTAAGTCGTCTCAAATGGCCTGAACTCCCGTCGGTTGACACTCGGATTTTGCACGTGATAGCGTGACTCGTTTTTTGCGCGAGCAGCGCAAACACCGGGATTTTGCCTTTTTCTTCACAACTGATTCGTCATGAAAAATGCCATAGCACGGCGGTATGCCCAGGCGTTTTTTCGCTTGGTGCGCCAAGAGGATCTGACGGCTGCCCAGGACGGGTTACAGGCTCTGTCTTCCGCGGTGAAGGATTCCCCGGCGTTCAAGCACGTGCTGGCCTCGCCGGTGTTTACCCTTGACGAAAAACTCCAGGTCCTCACGTCATTGTGTGAACGAACGAACTGCCCACCGATCATGGGCCGGTTCTGCGAACAGTTGCTGAAGAAAAACCGGATCGGGTTCCTGCCGGAAATTGCCGAGGCCTTCAAAGCGTTGATGATCCGGCAGAGCGGGAAGCAACAGATCGTCGTGGTCTCGGCGAGACCGGTCGACGCCACCGTGAAACAGGATATTCTTGCTCAGTTAGGCGCCACGGCCAAAGGGGAGGTGGACGTCGATTTTCAATCCGACCCATCCTTGCTCGCGGGCGTTCAAATAAAAATCGGGAGTAAAGTCTATGACGGGACGGTCAGGGGCCGGCTCCACAAGATGCGGGCTCAATTGGTAAAGGGGTAAGGCATGCAGATCAAGGCGGAAGAAATCAGTTCAATTATTCAGGATAAAATCAAGGGCTTCGATCAGCGTGTCGATGTGACGGAGACCGGCTACGTGATTCAGGTGGGCGACGGCATTGCGAAAGTCTATGGTCTCGAAGGCGCCATGGCCGGGGAATTGCTGGAGTTTCCCGGGGACGTGTTCGGGGTGGCGCTGAATCTGGAAGAAGACAGCGTCGGCGCCGTGTTGATGGGATCGGACACCGGCATCAAAGAAGGCGACTCGGTCAAACGCACGGGGCGTATTGCCGAAGTTCCGGTGGGCGACGCACTCGTCGGGCGCGTCGTCGATGCGATGGGGCAACCCATTGACGGGAAAGGCCCGGTGCAAACCTCGGAGACCCGGTTGATTGAAGTGCGGGCCCCTGGCGTGGTGGAACGTCAATCCGTCAGCGAACCCTTGCAAACGGGGTTGAAGGCGATTGACGCCATGATTCCCATCGGCCGCGGGCAGCGGGAGCTGATCATCGGCGACCGGCAAACCGGCAAGACGGCGATTGCCGTTGATACGATCATCAACCAGAAAGGGCTCGACGTCTTTTGCATCTACGTCGCGATTGGCCAGAAGCGGTCAACGGTGGCCCGCGTCGTGAAGACGCTGGAGGACCATGGGGCCATGGCCTACACCACCGTGGTCTCGGCCACGGCCAGTGACGCGGCGCCGCTCCAGTTCTTTTCGCCCTATGCCGGGGTGGCGATGGGTGAGTATTTCCGCGACAACGGGAAGCATGCGCTCATCATCTATGACGACCTGTCCAAACACGCGGTGGCCTATCGACAATTGTCATTGTTGCTCCGCCGGCCGCCGGGCCGCGAGGCGTTTCCCGGTGACGTGTTCTTCCTGCACTCCCGGTTGTTGGAACGAGCCGCCAAATTGAGTGATGAGAATGGAGCTGGGAGTCTGACGGCCCTGCCCATTATCGAAACGCAAGCCGGTGACGTGTCGGCCTATATTCCCACCAACGTGATTTCCATTACCGACGGGCAGATTTATCTGGCGAGTGACCTGTTCTATTCGGGCATTCGTCCGGCCATCAACGTGGGACTGTCGGTGTCCCGCGTGGGTGGGGCGGCCCAGATCAAAACCATGAAACAGGTCGCCGGCACGCTTCGACTCGATTTGGCCCAATATCGGGAAATGGCCGCGTTTGCGCAATTCGGCAGCGAGTTGGACAAGGCGACGCAGGCTCAGTTGGCTCGAGGCGCACGCATGGTGGAGCTGCTCAAACAGGAACAGTACAAACCCATGCCGGTGGCGGATCAGGTGTTGTCGATCTTTGCCGGGGTCAACGGGTTTGTCGATGACGTGCCCGTCAACAAGGTGCGCGAATTTGAAGAAGGCCTGTTGGCGTTCATCAAGGAAAAACATCCTCAGCTACGGGAAGGCGTCGTAACCAAAAAGAAAATCGACGACGAGTTGGGCGGGCAGCTCAAGCAGGCCATTTCCGAATACAAACAGACGAAACAATTCTGATCGAATCCACGGTCCATGCCAAGTTTACAGAGCCTCAGACGGAAAATCGCTTCCGTCAAAAATACCCAGAAAATCACGAAGGCGATGAAAATGGTCGCGGCGGCCAAGCTGAAGCGGGCCCAGGACCGCATTCTCTCGTCCCGGCCGTACGCGCATCAGCTACGGGACGTGGTGCGGCACCTGGCGGAACGGGCGAGCCCGATCTCGCATCCCCTGTTGCGCAAACGCGAGGGAAACAAAACCGAACTGCTCGTGATCACGAGTGACCGGGGGCTGTGCGGAGCGTTCAACGCCAATATTCTCCGGCAGGCCACGGAGTTTCTGAATCAGCATTCGGAGCGGGGTGAACAGGTGAGCGTGTCTCCGGCCGGGAGAAAAGGCTGTGACTTTTTTCGGCGGCGCACGTGGACGATCCGGCAGGAATGGCCGGGCATCTTCGATCGCTTGAGTTTCGAACATGCCCTGGACATGGGACAAGATATTATCCAGCACCACAACGACGGCACGTTCGATCAACTCTACGTGGTCTACAACGAATTCAAATCCGTGATGCAGCAACGCGTGGTGGTCGAAAAGCTGCTGCCCATCGAATCCTTGGATGAAGAAGCCGGCGAGACGTCATCCAAGGCCGTGGGTGCCTATCTGTTCGAGCCGGATGAGGACGAGTTGCTCCAAACCCTGCTTCCGAAACATTTTCAGGTCCAGGCGTTTCGCGTGTTGTTGGAATCCGCGGCCGCGGAACAGGCCGCGAGGATGACCGCGATGGATGGAGCGACCCGGAACGCGGGCGAACTGATTCAGAAAGTCACGTTGTTTTACAATAAAACCCGGCAGGCCGCGATTACGAAAGAATTGATGGATATCGTCGGCGGAGCGGAAGCCTTGAAGTAGAGATGGCATTCGTCAGAAAAGGAGTCATCAGGTGAGTACCGAAACAGGAAGAGTCATTCAGGTCATCGGACCCGTGGTCGACGTGGAGTTTCCGCCCGGGCATCTCCCCAACATTTTTAACGCGCTCAAGATCACCCGCGACGACGAGGGTGAAGCCGGTGGAACGGAACTCACCATGGAAGTCGCGCAGCATCTGGGAGAAAACCGCGCGCGTGCCGTGGCGATGTCCTCCACGGACGGCCTGGTGCGCGGGTTGGAAGTCCGGGACACGGGTGGACCCATCTCGGTGCCCGTGGGCCGTGAGACATTGGGCCGGGTGGTCAACGTGTTGGGCGATCCGGTCGACGGGTTCGGTCCGGTGTCCGCCAAGAAGACCTATTCCATTCACCGGGAGGCTCCACCCCTCGAAGAGCAGGAAACCAAGACCGAGGTGCTGGAAACCGGCATCAAAGTGGTTGACCTGCTGGAGCCCTACGCCAAAGGCGGAAAAGTGGGCCTGTTCGGCGGCGCCGGAGTGGGGAAAACCGTCATCATTATGGAGTTGATCAACAACATCGCCCTGCATCACGGCGGTTTTTCCGTGTTTGCGGGCGTGGGTGAGCGCACGCGTGAAGGCAATGACCTGTGGCATGAAATGCAGGATTCCAAAGTCATCGATCCTGCCGACTTCACGAAGTCGAAAGCCGCGCTGGTGTACGGACAGATGAACGAACCGCCGGGCGCGCGTCTCCGGGTCGGGCTCACCGGGTTGACCATTGCCGAATATTTCCGGGACGAAGAAAACCAGGACGTGCTCCTGTTCATCGACAACATTTTCCGGTTCACGCAAGCCGGCTCGGAAGTCTCGGCCCTCTTGGGTCGCATGCCGTCGGCCGTGGGCTATCAGCCGACCCTGGGGACGGAGATGGGGACGCTGCAAGAACGGATCACCTCGACCAAGAAAGGGTCCATTACTTCGGTGCAGGCGATTTACGTGCCGGCTGACGACCTCACGGACCCGGCACCCGCCACCGCGTTCGCGCACTTGGATGCCACGACCGTGTTGTCCCGGCAATTGGCGGAGTTGGGCATTTACCCGGCGGTCGATCCGCTGGACTCCACGTCCAGGATTCTGGATCCGTACATCCTCGGGGAAGAGCACTACAACGTCGTGCAACAGGTCCAGGGGACCTTGCAACGGTATAAGGACTTGCAGGACATCATCGCCATTCTCGGTATGGACGAGTTGTCCGAAGAGGACAAACAGATCGTGGCGCGCGCGCGCAAACTGCAACGCTTCTTGTCCCAACCGTTCCACGTGGCTGAAGCCTTCACGGGTACGCCGGGGAAATACGTGAAACTCAAGGACACCGTCCGGAGCTTCAAGGAAATCGTCGAGGGCAAGCATGACGATTTGCCGGAGCAGGCGTTCTATATGGTGGGGGCGATTGAGGAAGCCATCGAGAAGGCGGAGAAACTGAAACAATAATGGCGGAACCGCGCAAAACCGTCTCTGTCAAAGTCAATGTCACTGCAGGTACGCCGGAAGTTCATGTGACGGCTTCGGTAGAGAACACACTGCTGTTGGAAGTGGTGACACCGGACAAGCTCTTGGTGAGTGAATACGTGGACCAGGTTTCCGCGCCCGGCGAGGAAGGCGACTTTGGCGTGTTGCCGGGCCATTGTCATTTTCTGACGACGCTTCGGATCGGCGAACTGCACTACCGGATCGGCGAAGCCGAGCATTACATGTCGGTGTTGTGGGGATTCGTGGACGTGACGCCGAAGAAAGTCACCGTCTTGGCGGAAATCGCCGAGAAAGCCGAAGATATCGACGTTGATCGAGCCCACGCTGCCGTGGCCAAGGCCGAAGAGCGGCTCGAGCGCGGCAGGTTGCCGTCGGAAGTCGAAGAGGCCCGGGTGAGTCTGGAAAAAGCGCGCCTTCGACAAAAAGTGGCCGAGCGCCGCAAGAAGCAAGGGCACGCGTAACCGGTTCGTCCGGATACGGGCATGCCGTACGTTGACACGCGGACGGAGATTGTCGTTTCGCCTGGCGAAGGCCCGAAGCGCCTCGACCATTTTCTGGCCAACCGCGATCCGGATTTCTCTCGAACGATCCTTCAACGCTTGATCCTCGACGGACACGTCACCGTCGGCGGGCAGCCCACTAAACCCAGTCATAAAATCAAACCCGGCGACGTCATCGTGCTCAGGGTCCCCAGGGCGGAACCGCTCGACATGCAGCCCGAGCCCATTCCCCTTGAAATCCTCTATGAAGATGACGCACTGTTGGTCCTGAATAAACAGGCCGGCCTGGTGGTCCATCCGGCGCCCGGCAATTGGTCGGGAACCCTGGTCAATGCATTGTTGCATCATTTCAAAACCGGGGCCGGGTCGTTTTCCACCATCGGCGGCAAGGAACGGCCGGGGATGGTGCACCGGTTGGACAAGAACACGACGGGCATCATGGTCGTGGCCAAACAGGATCGAGCCCATGCGGGATTGGTCAACCAGTTCAAGCGGCATACCATAGACCGGGTCTACGAGGCCTTGATCTGGGGAGTCCCGAAGAAAGGCCGGGGGATGATCGACGTCGCCATCGGGCGGGATACCCAGGACCGGAAAAAATTTTCAGCGCGCACGACCCGGCCCAAGGCGTCGACCACGCAATACCGGGTGACGGAACGGTTTGAAAAACTCGCGGCTCACGTGGAGCTGTTCCCGCAAACCGGCCGGACCCATCAACTGCGCGTGCATTTGTCGGCCATCGGGTGTCCGATTCTGGGCGATCCGACGTATGGGGGAAAGAAGGTGGGCGCAATCCGCGACGTGGTCATTCCCCGAGTCATGTTGCATGCAAAGGTGCTCGGCTTCGTCCATCCGATCTCGCAAGAGGCCATGCACTTTGTCGCTCCCCTGCCGGCTGACATAGCGGACGTGGTGAATCAATTACGAGGCAAGTACGTGCGCGACACCATGGACGTGGAAGAGGGACAAGGGCAATGAATTCCAAAAAAGAAATGGACTCAGTACAAGTGCTGGATACCTTCGGTGAATTGATCGCGTCGGTGGCCGCGTTGGCCGCACAGGTCCCGGCCACGTCGTTCAGCGCGATTCCCGGAGGGATCCGTCCCACCGAAGAAGCCATAGAGAAATATGAAACGGTCGTCTACCGGTTCCGGGATCAGGCGGGACTGCCGTATCGGATCCTCTACGCCTTTTTCGTGGATTCGCTCGAGGCCTTCGAAGCCGGCCGGATCTTCGATGCCGTACCGCCCCTGCTCCAGGCGATCGAGCGGTTGGTGGATCTGCACAAAGAAGAAAAAGTCAGTTTCAATTCCGCGGAACAAAACCGCATTCGCGAGTTTCAACAACGCCTGGAAAAGATTCTCCCGGAAGCCAGCAAGCCCGAAGTGGATCTTCCCACACCCGAGAGCTACTAACCCGCTCTGAAGCCGTCATTCCCGACGCTTGTCCCCGACTTGATCGGGGATCCAGTGCCTCTATGAATCCAGCGTCTTACTCTTTCTTCTCATTCTTTCGTGTGCAGACTGCAGGCCTGCATGAGGGCTTCACGCGACGGCGCAAACCAATACGAACTCGTAACCGGTTGGGAATAACGGATGAGGTGGTCGGACACCCCGTCTCCCGATACGCCGAACATGCGTTCCAGCAAAACCTGAAACCGATACAACTCGCAGGAGAAGGCCAGGAAATACAGGCCGTGCTCTCCGACCGTTCCATAAGGAGCGCTCCGCCGGACGATCTTCATCGCTTTTCCGTTTTCCTTGTAATCGGTCCGGCTCACGTGTGAAGTCGGGGGCATGGCCTCGCCTTCGAGCTCGATGCTGTCAGGCTTGGTCCGGCCCACGACCCGTTCCTGTTCGGATTGGGAAAGGCTGTTGAACGCGGGGAGGTTGTGCACCCACTGCTGGGACAACACAAAACTTCCGCCAGCACCCGTCTGCCCTTCGGGAATCAGCGCCGCCTCACTAGCCTTGTCCTCTTTGGGATTGGCCGTCCCGTCAATGAAGCCGATGAGGTCCCGGGAATCCAGGTACTGAAACCCGGCCAGGTCGAGCGAGAGCGTTCCCACCGTTCGCATGAACGAATGGATAGCCAGCGCTACCTGCATGTTCACGTCCCGGCGATGGCTCTGAATCCAAACCAGCAGATCCCGCTGCGTCGAAGGAACGGAACAGCCATCGACTCCTGCAAGAGCCGAAAAGGGCCGCAACCCTTCAGGGTGCCACGCGGGGTTCACCCGGTCCCAGGCATCCTTGCCGAGTGCGATCACCGTCTCGGCAGTTTTCTCTCCTTGGATAGCCAATGCTGACGCGATCGCCCGTCGTACATCATCCGTCGTAGCGTCAGGCTGAAGCTGATATTCGAGGTAATAAAAATGTGTGTTGCCTTCAGTAAAAATCCCTGCCTGTGGAGATGACGACATCGTGGCTTCCTTTCTCTCTATCCCCTATTCATTCTACCAGTTTCCTCGGCAAACTTCGTTGAAGACATCACGGGTTGACAGACCATTGAAAATAAGTGAAAAGGACGGTCGGACGCGCCCGTAGCTCAATGGATAGAGCATCAGACTTCGGATCTGAGGGTTGGGGGTTCGACTCCCTCCGGGCGCGCCATGTTGTTTGGTGGACAGTAGCGGTTTGTCAGTCGCATTCATTCAAAATGGTCTTTATGTCCTTCCAATGCGTTTCGACAAACCGAATGCTCGCATCGCTCCCTTCGAGGAAGGATCGGATTTCAGGTACACGATTTGACCAGGAAAAAACGTCGTGGCAGACATTTGCCCCCGTGCGTATTAGCGCAGAAACGAAAGGGTTTTTGCCTTCGGGTATTGCTTCATTTTTGCAAAGAAGTCGGTCTCGGTGAGCTGTGTCGGCCACCCCGGATTGACGGCAATTTCATATCGACCTTCCCCGATTTTCTTTGTTGCGATTGCATTCAACTCTGCCAGGTTAAGTAGATCCCGAATCAAGCCTCCCACGGGGTCTTTCAACGTGCTGTAAGCACCTTCGGTCACTTGTATTAACCGATCAAGTCCCATGGAATCGACGTCCAGTAAGATCTCGAGAATCTTTAACTGGCGCTGTGCAATGACCCGTTTCCGCTTTGATTTCAGCCTGCCAAAGAGTTCGTACATCAGATCACGATAGAGCACCTTGGAGATGTGACGCTGAATTTGGGCAAGGACTCGCTTGCTTTGAAGGGCAATGCCCTTAAGACCGAAAATGAGGAAAGGCGTCAGATCGTGGCCGGACTGGCGGACTTCTGCCAAGGCGGCAAGATACGCATTTTTCTCGTCGTAATAATAATTGGACATCGCAATGAAGCAGGTATCGCGAAGCCCCGCCCGTTGGAGCATCAAGGCTTCCAAGGCCCGGGCGGTCCGGCCGTTTCCATCAAGAAAGGGGTGCATGGCTGCCAGATGATAGTGGGCCGCTAACGCCTGAATAATCGGATCGTGGTCCTGATACTCTCTTTGAATTGCCTCGCTAAATTGTCGAAAGGCTGAAACGCACTCTGCGCCTCCTTCGGCGCCTCGATGCTTGGGCATCCCAAAGTTCACGTTCTGATTGTCTTTCCTTAACTGTCCGGGTGGGCAATGATCATCGTCCGCGCCCGTCACAATTGTCCGGTGAATATGAAAAATCAGATCTGCCGTGATAGGTCTGTCTTGGGGAAGCGCGGCAAGCCAGCGATAGGTCTGGACAACGGCATGGGCCTGTCTCTGAGAACGCGTGATTAATTGGTCTGGGGTTTCCTGGAAGGCCAGCTCGAATTCCTGCTCTGTAAATTCAGCTCCCTCAATCCGTGAAGTCCCGGCGACTTCGCGCTTGAGTTCAATGTCTTGCAACGCTTCAACCCAACGACGTTGATAAGGGACCGTTTGCAGGGAAAGGATTGCAGCCTTCGCTTCTGCATAAGCGCTGGTCAGATCCCTGCTACCACTATCAAATTGAATCCAGTTTTTTGGCATTTCATACTTGATCATAAATCCATTATATGCTCATATTATTTCCATTTCAATTTCAACATAGATTATCGTAACTTATTGTTTTTAAATATTTATATAACATTAAATATTCAATAATATATAATTCGTTTTAAACTTATTTCCTTTACATTCCAGAAAAAAGATAGGTTAATTATTCTGATGAACCTCTGAAGAAGGCGGTTGGAAGCACCCGTTGGATAGAATATCGGGCTTCGGATCTGAGGCTTGGGCCCCTGCAGGGCACGGCATGAAGTTAAGAAGAGCATTCTAGGCTTCTAAAGGAGATTACTGCTAACATGACAGGGGAAGAGCAAGTTTCCTTGCCAAGAAACATCCTATCGAACCGGTGCGTGGGGGATTCATAAATTGACAATTGAAAAGGAGCGCAGATGAACCCAATAGAGAAATCCTTGGACATCAACATTTATCCTCCCGAAGTCCAAGGGACCGGCGCGTTCGATGGCGGAAGGATTACCGAAACCAAGCCTCTTGGGTTTCCAGGGGACGGTCCCGAAGTTCCCCATACGGGTCCCCTGTTTTACTGGGCCTGGGCCACGGCCATGGGCTACGGGAAGATCGGCCTTCATCCTCATCAGGCCTTCGAAATCATGAGTTATGCCCTCAAAGGCGAAATCGGCCATTACGATACCATGGGCAATCGCAGCCGGGTGAAAGCCGGAGGCGCGCAGGTGATGCAGACGGGGTCGGGCGTCTCTCATGAAGAGGAAACGGTCAGCGATCACAATGAATTTTTTCAGATCTGGTTCGAGCCGGACCTGAACAAAGCCGTTCGCCGGACGCCGACGTATGCGGAATTTCGCCATGAGGATTTTCCCGTCGCGGTTCAAAACGGGGTGACTATCAAGCACGTCATCGGGAACGGCGCGCCGGTATCGATCCAGGTGGAGGCGGCCATGCAGGATATTCTCATTCCGTCGGGTCATCGGTACCGGCGGGAACTTTCCGCGAACCGCACCGTGGCCGTGGTGGTCATTGTTCCACGGGGAGCACAGCGTTCCGCTTCGTCTCGCGATGATCGAGGTTCCCTCAGAGGTGGATTACCCATTGTACAAGGAACAACGGCGTTGAGAGATCCCGTAGCCGGCACGAGGCCCCCGTCGGCGCAATAAACGCATGTGGTCAGGCGACATTCCATCAATCTCATACAAAAGCAGTTCGAACAATATGTCCGTTTTCATCACCTGTTTCTGAATTTCTCAACGAAAGGAGAATAACGATGGCAGATCCAATCATTGCGCAACGCGCGCCCTATGTGATGGAGGTTGAACCCGGGAAATACTATTGGTGCCGGTGCGGCCGGTCCAAGAATCAACCGTTCTGTGACGGCTCGCACGAGGGAACCGAGTTCACGCCCGTGGAGGTGGACATCCCTGAAAAAAAACAGGTCGCGTTTTGCGGATGCAAGCGCACGGGCACTCCACCATTTTGTGATGGTACGCATTCGACTCTCTGATAGTGGTCTGAGCACGAGAAGGTGTACTCACCCAATTCCTCCTTATTGACAACAGTGTCCCGTCTGCTATGATTCGGGGCATCACGCACAAAGGGGAGGAAGTATGAGTTTCGTCCTCAACACCTTTTCGTTCTTGGTTTGGGGCGCGCTGGTGATGTGGATGTGCGCCGGCTTCACCATGCTGGAGTCCGGGTCCGTCCGCACGAAGAACGCCTCCGTCATCTGTCTGAAGAACATCGGCCTCTACGCGATCGCGGGGCTCGCCTACTTCGTAATCGGCTACAACCTGATGTACGTGGACGTCGGGTCCTGGATCGGCTCCTTCAAATTTCTCTACGGTCCTTCCGCTGAAGAAATCGCCCTGCTCAAGGGCGATGCCTCCATGGAAAAAGCGGTCGTCGAGAACGGCTACTCCGTCATGTCTGACTGGTTTTTCCAGATGGTGTTCGTGGCGACCACGGCCTCCATCGTCTCGGGAACGTTGGCCGAACGGGTCAAACTCTGGTCGTTCTTCCTGTTTACGTTGGTCCTCACCGCGTTCATCTATCCGGTGGTCGGCGCGTGGACGTGGGGCGGCGGCTGGCTCAACCAGATGGGGTTTCAGGATTTCGCCGGATCCACCATCGTGCATTCCACCGGCGGCTGGGCGGCGTTGGCCGGGGCGATCGTGGTGGGACCCAGACTCAGGAAGTTCCGGCCGGATGGTACGGTCAAGTCCACACCGCCCTCGAACGTGCCCGCGGTCACGCTGGGCGTGTTCATTCTCTGGCTGGGCTGGTTCGGGTTCAATGGAGGTTCGCAACTGGCACTGGCAGGGGTCGGCGATGCCGTGGCTATCAGCATTATCCTCGTGAATACGAATCTGGCCGCAGCGGCGGGGGTGATGGCGGCGATTTCCGTGTCCAGACCAATTTTGGGCCGGTATGACCTGTTTGCGGGTCTCAACGGGGCGATTGCCGGGCTGGTATCGATTACCGCCGGTCCCGATATTGTCGAGCATCACTGGGCGATCATCATTGGGGCGGCCGGCGGGGTGCTGTGTACGGCGGGGATCAGGCTCCTGGAAACCCTGAAGATTGACGATGTCGTCGGCGCCGTGCCGGCCCATCTCGTGGCCGGGATGTGGGGCACGCTGGCCGTGTGTATTGCTGCCGGCGGCAACGTGGGAGTGCAACTTCTGGGGATCGTCGCGATCGGGGCTTTTGTGTTCGGCACCTCATGGATCCTGTGGTTGATTATCGATAAGACGATCAAGGCCCGGGTTTCGCAGCACGTGGAGGAACTCGGTCAGGACGTGGCGGAGTTGGGCATTGAGGCCTATCCCGAATTTCTGGTTATCCCGGATGCCGATGACGTCGCTGAACTCAAACAGAATAAGTAAGGTCGTCCTGAAAGAAAATCATAAGAGGTTCTCTCCAGCGACGATGTTACACCGACTCGCAGCATTCATACTGGTTCTGTTTATCCCCTCACTCTGTCTTGCCGAAATCCAATCCAAGGTGATCTCCTATCAACACGGCGACGTGCAACTCGAAGGGTTTTTGGCATGGGATGACGCCCGAACGGGCAAACGACCCGGCATCCTGGTGGTGCACGAGTGGTGGGGCTTGAACGAGTATGCCCGCGACCGGGCCCGGCAACTGGCGGCTCTCGGGTACGCGGCCTTTGCCGTGGACATGTATGGAAAAGGCCAGGTCACGACCCATCCGGACCAGGCCGCAACCTGGATGAAGCAGGTGCAGGCCGACGTAAAGCAATGGCAAGGTCGAGCCCGTACCGGGCTGGCCGTGTTGCAAAGCCAGGAGATGGTCGATCCGCAACGCCTTGCGGCGATTGGCTATTGCTTCGGCGGCGCCACGGTACTTCAGTTGGCCTACAGCGGGGCCGACGTGAAGGGCGTGGTGAGCTTTCACGGGGCATTGCCGATGCCAACCGGGCAGCAAGCCCAAGGCGCCGACACGAAAATCCTCATTGCCCACGGCAATGCCGATCCGTTTCTCACCGAAGAGCACGTGCGCAAATTCCGACAGGCTTTGGATGCCGCAAATCTGGATTGGCAGATGGTGGTCTACGCCGGGGCCCGACACAGTTTCACCAATCCCGGTGCGGATGCTCACGGCATAGATGCCTTGAAGTACAACCGGCAAGCCGATGTGCGATCCTGGAAACACATGCAGCTCTTTTTTGAAGAACTGTTCCAGGGTTCCTGACCCGAGCCGTACCCGTCCCTGACGACCGGCCTATTGTGACAAACCGGCTTAACCCGATCTGTCTCCCCCTATGGATCTGTCTCCTCCCATGGATCTATTCGACATCCTTGCCATCGTCCTCACGCTGACGGCCGGATTCTCGTATCTCAACTACCGGTTCATTCGATTACCCGTGACCATCGGCGTGATGGTCATCGCCCTGGCCTGGTCGCTCCTGCTGCACGGCATCGATCTCCTCGGGTATCACGTGGAGGCCCTGGCCGCCGGGTGGCTCGAATCCATCGACTTCAACAAGACCCTGCTGCACGGCATGTTGAGTTTTTTGCTCTTCGCCGGGGCCTTGCACGTCAATCTCAACGACCTGTTCAACCAGAAATGGACGATCGGGTCGTTGGCCACGATAGGCATCCTGCTGTCCACCGTATTGGTGGGCACCTTCACCTATGGGGTGTTGAACCTGATCGGTATTCCGCTCTCCTGGCTCACTTGTCTGGTGTTCGGGGCCCTGATTTCCCCGACCGATCCCATCGCGGTCCTGAGCATCCTGAAAAATGCCAACGCCCCCAAAAGCCTGGAAGTGAAGATTACAGGCGAGTCGCTCTTTAACGACGGCGTGGGGGTCGTGGTCTTTCTGGTTCTGGCTGAAGTGGCGGCCGGGACGCATGAGCCGACGGCCGGCTACGTGGCCGGGCTGTTCGCACAGGAAGCCGTAGGCGGGATCGTCTTCGGACTGGGGCTGGGGTACCTGGCGTATTGGCTTCTGAAAAGTATCGACCAGTATCAGGTCGAAGTGCTGATCACCCTGGCGCTGGTCACCGGCGGCTATGCGCTGGCGGGCGCCTTGCACCTCTCCGGTCCCATCGCCGTCGTAGTGGCAGGCTTGATGGTGGGCAATCAGGGTCGCGTGCTGGCGATGTCGGAGAAGACCCGCGAACATCTGGACACGTTCTGGGAATTGATCGACGAGATCCTGAATGCGGTCCTGTTCGTGTTGATCGGCTTGGAAGTACTCGTGCTCACGTTCACCGGGGACTATCTTCTCGCAAGCGTGGCGCTGATTCCGCTCATCCTTCTGTCACGCCTCATGGCGATCGGGGTGCCGCTTGCGCTGCTAAGCCGCGTGCGCTCATTCACGCCGGGGGCGGTGTGGCTGATGACGTGGGGCGGGTTGCGGGGCGGCATTAGCGTGGCCCTGGCCCTGTCATTGCCGGCCGGCCCTGACCGCGACGTCATCCTCGCCATGACCTACGTCGTGGTCGTGTTTTCCATCGTGGTCCAAGGTCTGACCATGGAGAAACTGGTGAAGTACCTGATCCCGCGTTGAGTGAAAGAAACCAAGTCTCTCACAAAGATCGACCTGCAAGGAGGCAGTCGTTGAAGCTGCCGGCTCTGCATGTTGTAAGGTGACAGGCGACACGTTATACTCTCGTCCATGCACAATCCCCCTCATCCGGGAGGCATCGTCAGACGACAGTGCCTCGAACCGCTCGGCTTATCCGTGACTCGGGCTGCAGAAGGACTCGGCGTCACGCGTCAAACCCTCTCAGACCTCGTCAATGAGAACGCCGGAGTGTCCATCGACATGGCCATTCGTCTGTCCAAGGCGTTCGGTTCCACCCCGGAAACTTGGCTTGGCATGCAGATGGCCTATGATCTCTGGCAGGCCCGCGACCGTGTCGATCAGATCTCGGTCAGGCAGTTCGAGGTGGCTTGATAATGGCCTTGGAATCATTGACGCGCTGGCGGATTGTGAGAGGCTGATTGCTCAAGACGCTCGGCCAGCCAGACTTTGATAATGGATTGGCGGGTTACGCCGAGTCGCCCGGCTTCCTTATCCAGAGAATCGATCATCCAAACGGGAAAATCGACGTTGACTCTTTTCTGTTCTTGCAGGGGTCTGCGGGCTTTTGATACATCCAACACGTGAGACACATCTTTGCCTGCCTCAAAGTCCGAATCAAATTTCTTGGCTTTCATAGATCAATACCTCCTCTGAACGAAAAACCAAATATGGTATAGAAAATATACCATTATAGGAATTCGTGCAAGGATTGGCGTTTGAGGCTTTCAACCACTCGGAAGGAACTTTTTCGGTAACGGGAAACATGGACGCGTACACCGTTCATCTCAGTCTGGCGACGTTGGCTGTTGGGTTCTGGGTGCCGGCCGGGGTCTGGCTCATGAGTAAACGGCACGCGTTCGCGGTGCTGGCGTCCGTCCCGGTCGATGACGAACACCCGCTCCCCGCGGTGTCCGTTGTGATCCCGGCCCGCAATGAAGAACGAAACCTGGAGCAGGCGCTGGAATCGGTCCTGGCATTGGACTATCCGGACCTGGAGATCATCGTGGTCAATGACCGGTCGACCGACGACACGGGAGTGATTCTTGAAAAAATGGCGGAACGGGATGCTCACTTGGTCGTAGTGACGATTGACGATTTGCCGGCGGGCTGGATCGGGAAGCCGTACGCGTTGCACGTTGGAGCGCAACAGGCGCGAGGCGAATTCATCCTGTTCACCGACGCGGATATCGTGTTTCATCCGTCCGCGCTCAGAAAAGCCATGGTGCACGTGCAGGCGAACGGGTTCGATCACGTCACCGTGATCCCGCAAGGCACCATGCCCGGGAGTTTCCTGACAGCGGTGTCCGCTACCTTCGGGATGTTCATGTTCATCATCTTCAAACCGTGGCAAGCCCGGAATCCGCAGAGCCGGCGCTACATGGGCATTGGGGCGTTCAACCTGATCCGGACATCGGTCTACCGCGCCCTGGGCGGCCATGAGCCTTTGGCCCTGCGGCCGGACGATGATCTCAGATTCGGCATGATGGTGAAGGACCACGGCTACAGGCAGGACGTGCTGAACGGGAGGGGCATGGTCACGGTGGAATGGTACCGGTCGGTCACGGAACTCATCGACGGCCTCATGAAGAACATGTTTGCGGGAATGGGGTACCGCGTCTCTTTGGTGATGGCGGCGACACTGGCCGCCCTGGTTATGCACATCTGGCCATGGATCGGGGTCTGGGTGACCGGGGGATGGCCCCGGGCCGGGTATGCCGTGACGATCGTCATGATGATCGTCAGCTTCGGGAGCGTCATGGCGCCGTTCGGGGTGAAATTTTGGCAGGGCCTGTTACTTCCCATCACGATCGGCCTGTTGGTCTATATCCAATGCCGTTCGGCGGCATTGGCGCTCTGGCGGGGAGGTATCGTCTGGCGGGGCACCTTTTATGAATTGCGTCAACTGAAAACGGGCAAAGGCTAATTAAAGGTTTTCGTAACCCTCGTATTTCATTCTTCTTGAAAACCAGCAAGTTGTGAAATTTGGAGTCCGTCAGGGCCGGGGTGTATACTATCTATGTGCCTGTTCGTCTTGGCCACGTGACCTCGAAAAGCGAAAAACATGGAATGCAGAAAGGAAGTGAAGTCGTGAAACGATCCGTACCGGGTGTGCTGGTAGTGGCGTTGATTCTAGCCGCCTCCTGGGTCGGTGCCGTGTCGGTACCGTTCAGGATTCAAATGGAATCCTGGTCTCCATATTTCGCGCCGGTCACCGCCACGGTGACGGCCGGCAATCCGATTCGGTGGGAGAATCCCACCGGCTCGCATCACACCATTACGCATGACGGATGCCGGGGAACCGGCACCTGCGCCTTCGATTCCGGGTCCATTGGGCCGGATGGCGTGTTTGAAATAGCGGAGTTGCCGCCCGGGCTGTATCCCTACCATTGTGCGCTGCATCCGATCATGCGTGGGACGGTCGTCATTGTGGATGCGGAACGTCCCTCGGAAATCTAACCCGCCGACGTGCTCAAAATCCGTCAATGCCACGTAAAGAGAACCTGCAAATCGGGTACGGGAAATATCCGGCACATGCCCCTTGACTCCGGCGCACGTGGTTATATTATGAAACAGGAATTCTTTATGCAGGCTTGCCGCCTGCATACCAAGGGATGAAAATGGGGGCCTCTCTCTCCAATCTGTCATCCTCGACATTTTTAATCGAGGATCCAGCGTCTTTGCTTTGTTCTGCGTCCGTGAAGACAAAAGACACTGGATTCCCGATTACGAACGTCGGGAATGACAAAAGTAGCTATTTTCATACCAATGACAGATTCGGGCTATTTTCATACCATGAGAAAACCGGAAGCGGGAACGGAGAAAACAGTGGACGTGATGGTTGAACTGCGACAACTTCGTAAGACATTCGGGCCGATCGTGGCCGTGGACGAGGTGTCGTTCACGGTCGGCCGGGGCGAAGTGCTGGGCTTTTTGGGGCCCAACGGTGCGGGGAAATCCACGACCATGAAAATGATCACGGGGTTTCTGACTCCCACCAAAGGCACCGTGACGGTCAACGGCTTCGACATTTGGAAGCAGCCGCTCGAAGCGAAAAAGAGCCTGGGGTATTTGCCGGAAGGAGCCCCGGCCTATGCGGAGATGACGCCGCTGAGCTTTCTGATGTTCATCGGTGAAATGCGCGGGTTTCGTGGAACGGAATTGTATCGCCGGGTCTCCGAGACCATGGAAAAGGTGAATCTCGAAGGGGTGGCGCACCAGCCCATCGACACTCTCTCCAAGGGATTCAAGCGCCGGGTCGGCCTGGCCCAAGCCATCCTGCATGATCCGTCCGTGTTGATTCTCGACGAACCCACCGACGGGCTCGATCCCAACCAAAAACATGAAGTGCGCGGGCTGATCAAAACCATGGCGCGGGACAAGGCCATTATTCTGTCTACGCACGTGCTGGAAGAAGTCCATGCGGTCTGCACGCGCGCCATGATCATCGCCAAGGGCAAAGTGATCACCGACGGCACGCCCGCGGAGTTGGAAGCCCGGTCCCGCTATCACAATACGGTGATCCTGCGATTGCGGGGGCCGTCCACCGATGGCGTGCAGGCGACACTGGAAGGGCTGCCCGGCGTCAGGCGGGCCGAAGCCCTCGACGGGGCTGAGCCGGAATACCGGATCATTCCGAAGGACGGGCAAGCCATCATCGGAGCCGTCAGCCAGTGCGTCCATCGGCAGAACTGGGACGTGGTGGAGTTGTCCGTGGAACACGGGCATTTGGATGAAGTATTCCGCTCCTTGACCATGCCCGCCCAGGCCCTCACGTAGGGACAGCCCGGCAGGAACGAACAGCGGAAAGGACCGGCAAGATAACAGGCCATGGGCAGGATCGGCGTCATTTTCAAACGGGAACTGGTCGGGTACTTTGCCACGCCGATCGCCGCGGTATTCATCATCATTTTCCTGATGCTGGCCGGAGCCTTTACTTTTTACCTTGGTGACTTTTTTGCTCGTGGTCAGGCTGACCTCATCCCCTTTTTCGACTTTCACCCGTGGCTCTATCTGGTCCTGATCCCGGCCCTGGCCATGCGGCTCTGGGCCGAGGAGCGGCGTGGGGGGACCATCGAATTGCTGTTCACGCTGCCCGTGACCTTATGGGAAGCCGTAGTCGGCAAGTTCCTGGCGGCGTGGTGCTTTACAGGCATCGCGTTGGCGCTCACCTTTCCGATGTGGGTGACCGTGAATGTCCTGGGTGAGCCGGACAACGGGGTGATCCTGGCAAGCTACCTCGGCAGCTTTCTGATGGCGGGCGGCTTTATGGCGATCGGCTCATGCATGTCGGCCCTCACCAAGAACCAGGTCATTGCTTTCGTGATCAGCGTGGTGGTCGGGTTGGGATTCGTTCTCAGCGGCTTTTCCATGGTGCTGGATCTGTTCAGCGGGTGGGCCCCGCAATTCTTCGTGGAACTGATCAGCTCGTTCAGTTTCCTGACACACTTCAATGCCCTGAGTCGCGGGGTCGTCGATCTGCGGGACTTGGTGTATTTCCTCTCGCTCATCAGCTTTTGGTTGTTTGCCACGGCGCTTATGCTGGAATGGAAGAAAGCGGAATAAAGGACCCATGAACGCGCGACTTCTGACAGGAGGCGGACTGGCCATCGCGGTGGTCCTGTTTTTTACGGTGAACGTCCTGAGTCACGTGGCGTTCCGGTCGGCCCGCATCGATCTCACGGAACAACGCCTCTATACCCTGTCCGAGGGCAGCCGAAACATTCTGCAGGGGCTCGACGAGCCGGTGACCCTGCGGTTCTACCTGTCGAAGAAGCTGGCCGTGGAACTGGCCGGCATTCGGGGCTATACCAACCGGGTGCTGGAACTCTTGCAGGAATATGAACAGGCCGCCGGCGGGAACCTGATCCTGCACGTCATCGACCCCGAGCCCTTTTCGGAGGAGGAAGATCGCGCCGTCGGATACGGCCTCCGGGGCGTGCCGATCGATCAGGGCAACGCGCAGTTCTATTTCGGACTCGTGGGTACCAATGCCACGGACGCCCGGGAACTCATCCCGTTCTTTCAGCAGAGCCGTGAGGAATTTCTCGAATACGATCTCACCAAACTGGTGTACCGGCTGGCCAACCCCAAACAGAAGGTCGTGGGCCTGTTGAGCACCCTGCCTCTGGACGGCGGCCCGCAAATGCCGTTTCCACAGGCCGCGGGCGGAGGGCCGCCTTGGATGATCATGGACAGCATCCGGGAGGTCATGGAGGTCAAGGTCCTGGACAAGGCCGTAACGGACATCCCCGAAGACGTGGACGTGCTCATGGTCGTGCATCCCAAGCGACTGGGCGATCCGACCCTCTATGCCATCGACCAGTTCGTGTTGCGCGGCGGTCGCGCCGTAGTCTTCGTGGATCCCCATGCTGAAGCCGACCGCGTGCCGCCCAATCCCCGAAACCCCACGGGCATGCAGGGGCCGCGCAAATCCGATCTGGGTCCGGTCTTCGACGCCTGGGGCATCGAGCTGATTGACGGAAAAGTGGTGGGCGATCTCCCCTTGGCCAAACGGGTCAACTTTCAAAAGGAAGACCGCATGATGGTCGCGGACTACCCCGTGTGGATCGACCTGACGCCCCGGCAACTCAATGCCGAGGATGTCGTGACCGCCAAGCTCCCGAACCTCACCATGGCCTCGGCCGGGGTCCTGCGCAAAAAAGAAGACAGCACGTTCGAGTGGACGCCCTTGGTGGAAACCGACGACCAGGCCATGCAGATCGAGGCCGCCCGCTTGCAGTTCATGCCCGATGTCGAAGGCATCCTGCGGGACTACCGGCCGGGAGACGAAACCCTCGTGTTGGCCGCCCGCCTGACCGGCAAGGTGAAAACCGCCTTCCCCGACGGCAGGCCGCCCGCCGAAGAAGCGGACAAACCGGAGACCGCGAGCGCCGGCAAAGAAACCGAACAACGCCCGCACGTGGCTGAATCCGCGGAGCCCATCAACGTCATCGTGGTGGCGGATACCGACATGCTGCAGGACCGGTTTTGGGTCCAATCCCAAAACTTTCTGGGACAGCGGATCGGAATCCCTACCGCTGCGAACAACGATTTTGTGACGAATGCCTTGGACAACCTGACCGGCAGTCACGACCTGATCAGCGTCAGAAACCGGGGGAGCTTCTCGCGCCCCTTCACCCTGGTCAGGGCCATCCAACAGGAAGCCGAAGCCCGGTACCGGCAAAAGGAACAAGCCCTGCAACAACGCCTGAAGGACACCGAACGCAAAATTCAGGATTTGCAGAAGCGCAAAGAAGACCAAACCACCATCATTCTGAGTGCCGAACAACAAGCCGCGCTGGAGGGCTTCCGGCAGGATCTGGTGGCGACCAGAAAAGCACTGCGCAACGTCCAGCACGAACTACAGAAAAACATCGATGGCCTCGAGAACGTTGTGAAGTTTCTGAATATCGGTCTCATACCGTTGGTGATCGCCGTAGGCGGTGTCGTACTCGGCGCTTGGAACATGCGCCGCCGCCAGCGCGGCAACTGACCGAAACCGAGAGCCATCCCATGACGAAGATGCTCAAGACACTGAGTACATTGGCCGTGATCGCCGCCGTCCTGATCATCGTGGCGGTGTTCACGGTGGAACAACAAGAACCCGGCGCCCCGCCGACGGGCCAACCTGTCTTCCCTGAACTCAAGACCGTCATCAACGACGTCACGGAGCTTAACGTGGCCACGCAAAGCGGTACCATCACGCTGCACCGGCAGGAAAATATATGGCGGGTCAAGGAAAAATATGATTACCCGGCCGACCTTGGAACCGTGCGGGAAACGCTCATTGGCCTCGCGGAGCTCACAACTCTCGAACGCAAAACCCGGAAACCGGAACTCTACGAAAAACTGGGGTTGCAGGACGTGGAAGCCGAAGGCTCGTTATCCACGGGCATCACCCTCAAAGATGCTACGGACAACACCGTGGCTGCGGCCGTCATCGGCAATGATCGACCGGCGCAGGGGAAGAGCGGGTACAAGGAACTGTTCATCCGTAAAGTCAGAGACCCGCAGACGTGGCTGGTCGAGGGGCGGCTCACGGTCGACAAGAATCCAGGCCAATGGCTGGACAAGGAACTCACGCAGATTGAAACGAAACGGGTCAGGCGCCTGACCGTGACCCACCCGGACAGGACCCGGCTGGTCGTGGAGAAGGCCAAGCCCTCGGACCTCAACTATCAAGTAGCGAACCTGCCGGAAGGCCTGGAGATTGAGTCGCAATTTACCGTGAACAACATCGTGTCCACGGTCACCTCGCTCTCGTTGGATGATGTCAAACCGGTGAGCGAAATCCCGTTCGACGGGCAACCGGTCGTGACCGCCGTGTTCGAAACCTTCGACGGCCTCCAAGGAACCGTGCAACTCCTCCCGAAAGACGACAAAAACTACGTGACGATCTCCGCGACATTCAACCCCGACCTGGTCTGGAAACCTGAACCTGAAAACGAAGCGGAACCGGAAAAAGAATCAGATCCCCAAGCCGACGAGCAACCCGATACGGACGCGCAAGACAAGGAAGCCGACACCAACTCCGAGCAACCCAAAATCAAGCCCGAAGCCGAAGTCAAAGCCGAAATCGAAGCCCTGAACAAGCGGGTCGCCGGCTGGGTCTACGTCATCCCCAAATTCCGCGCCGACACCCTCCTCAAAAAACCCCAAGACCTCCTCAAGACCTCCAACGGGTAACGACCACTCTTGCCCCTCTCTTCTAAGTGGTCATCCTCAGCAACGCGAAGGATCTGCTTTTTCCGTGCTGTCATTCCCGACGTCTGTAATCGGGAATCCAGTGTCGTTATCTTTCATCGCGAAAATCTAGCATTTCTATACGCTCGTAATACCCATTTATTGATCCATAAATGTCTCTTCCAGTTTCATTTAGCATCAAGCATACCGCTACTAAAACCGTTCCCTCCACGCTGACAAAGTTGCTCCTACGGCTATGTTGCCAATGTAAGTATTATTGACTTGGCTAATTGATGATGCTATTGACGGGTAACTGCTGGTTGGCAATACGACCGGAAGCCTCTTCCTGCCTAGGCCCGGCACTTTTGGGGACGAAAAAACACAGAGCAAGGGATTGGATATGACTGTGTCGAGGTTTGACAGTACAAAAACACTGCTGCGGGATTTGTTGAAAATGTCGAAAGAAGGAAAAATCCAGCTTCCTGACTTCCAGCGCGGCTGGGTATGGGGAGACGAAGATATTCGGGGACTGATCGCGTCTATTTCACAGTCATTCCCCGTCGGCGCATTGATGATGCTCAAAACCGGAGGAGAGATCAATTTTAAGCCGCGTCCAGTAGAGGGGGCACCGATTGCGGCCGGACAGGTGATGCCGGAGGCACTTCTTCTAGACGGGCAGCAACGCATCACGTCGCTGTTTCAAACCACGATGCGCCCGGATGTGGTGAAGACATTCAACGAAAAGAAGAAGGCGATTAATCGCTGGTACTACATCGACATAGAGAAGGCTCTCAATTCCGAGACAAACCGTGAAAAAGCGATTATCGGTCTTCCTGAAAACAAACGACTGACCAGCACCTTCGGTCGGAATGTGCTGCTCGATCTGTCGACAGCCGAACTGGAATACGAACATCTGATGTTTCCGGTTAATCGGATTTTCAGCGATCGAGACTGGCAATATGGGTTCGAGGATTTCTGGCGAGAGCGCGGCGACAATGACAAACGAGACCTCTATCGAAAATTCTATGACAGCGTAGTAAGTGCTTTTGATCACTACCAACTTCCCGTGATCACTCTCAACGCGGAGACGCCGAGGGAAGCCGTGTGCTTGGTCTTCGAGAAGGTGAATACAGGAGGCAAGAAACTCGACGCTTTTGAACTTCTCACGGCAATCTATGCTGCCGATGAATTTGAGTTGCGCAAGGACTGGTATGGCGATCCAAAAGCCGGTATCGAGGGTCGCCTGACGCGTCTTTGCAAGAACCCTGTCTTGGCGGAGGTTGCGAGCACAGACTTTCTGCAGGCGCTGTCCCTACTCAGCACTCGAGATCAGCGGCGTCGTGCCGAAAAGAAAGGGAAAACTGGGCGCGATCTGCCGCCGGTTTCCTGCACGCGTGCTTCCATTCTCGACCTGCCTCTTGGTGACTACAAGCGATATGCGGAACGGGTCGAAGAGGGTTTCATTCTTGCCGCCCGTTTTCTGAGAACCCAGAAAATCTATAGAGCCAAAGACGTACCCTACAAGACGCAGATCGTTCCTCTTGCCGCTCTTCTCTCCGAGCTTGGAGACCTATGGAACCAGGAAACCATCAAAGCCAAGATTCGGCGATGGTTTTGGTGCGGGATCTTTGGTGAGCTCTACGGATCCGCGATTGAAACCCGGTTCGCCAACGATTTCGTGGATGTCCGATCGTGGATTGAGGGCGGTGGTGAGCCAGAGACAGTAAGAGAAGCAAATTTTCAGGCTGGCCGCCTCGACACGATGCGCTCACGCCTTTCGGCAGCGTACAAGGGGATTCACGCGCTTCTGATGAGCAAGGGTGCACGGGATCTACGTTCTGGAGACGCCATCGACGACACCATATTTTGGGACGAAAATGTCGATATCCATCACATCTTTCCGCAGGACTGGTGCAAGAAGTCCGGGATTGATCCGAAGGTGTACGATGCTGTGGTCAACAAGACACCGCTCACGCGGAGGACGAATCAGATCATTGGAAAGGTGGCACCGTCGGTGTATCTTGGGAAGTTGGTTGCAAAGGGTTCGACGGACGCAAAGAAACTTGACGAACATCTAAGGTTTCATCTGATAGATCCCGTTCTCTTGCGCAATGATGATTTCGAAGAATTTTACCGCTCGCGAAAATCGGCGCTTCTCGAACTGGTCTGCGCGGCAATGGGCAAGTCCCCAGATGAAGGCGGTGGTGTCGACGAAGAAGAAGGGGAAGAGGTCCTGGAACCCGAAGACGCGATCGTACTCGCGACCTGAGAGTGCCCCGGTTTTGGGTCACGGCGGCCCTACTGACCACGGCATTGCCTCTATTCAGGGGACGTTGCGACTTGGGATGCATCGGCAGAAGGCTGCTGGTGGTTGAGCCATGCATCCTGGAGTTCCCCATAGACCTGCATCAACCGGGAATCCTCAAGCCGGTAGGCCAGGGAGATCAGGATCAACCCGAAGAGCAGGACCAAGGCGCCGAGTCCCGCTATGCCCAGAGCCAGGAACCAGCCGCTTGCCGAATTGAACCCACCGTCGATCCCGAACGTGACCAGAAAGATCAGAGTGCCGATAGCGACGAGTCCCAACCAGATCAGGGTGAGCAGACCTGAGGACCAAGGTACGCGTTTGATGAGGTGCAGTTCCACGCCCGTCCCGGTGGACCGGACCGTGAGGGTGCCTTTCAATGGCCATGCCGTGCGGAACCGCATGGAGAATAATTGGTACGAGGGCCGGAGCGAAATGACTTCCTGTGTGCCGAACCAGCGAGCTACGCCGTGGGGTAGGGCAATCGTATCGAGCTTTCCGAATCGTTCGAGCAGGGATTGACGGGAGAGAGTGTCGAGGCGGTCGCGCCGTCGGGCTATTCCGAACCCGTATTGCGCGGCGAAAGGACGAAGGCTGGTGAACTGATACCAATCCCCGATAATCAGCAGTACAAACAGGATGCCTCCGAAGATTCCGGCTAGGAGCATGGTGCCCGCACCATAGCACAACTGCCCCCGATCCTGTGAAGCCATGCGTACGCAAGGGAGGTGATTTGACTTTGTTCGCGGCGCTTCGCTACGATGCTTCTGCGGGGTGGAGCAGTCTGGTAGCTCGTTGGGCTCAATACCGTGAGGAGCGATCCGCTGGTTGCTCGAAACAGAAGCAACCCCTCCCAACAATGAATGGGCTGTGCAGAAGGAAACTTCTGTACGATCACCTGTCAAATTCGGGGAAGCCGGTAGCGGGGTAACCCCGAGCCAAGCTGGCGGAGCCGTCGCGCTCCGGCAGAAGGTGTAGAGACTTGACGGCAGGCATCCTAACGGCGGCAAAGCCGGTCCGAGGATGAAGAGAAAGTCCGGACCACGAACTGGATTTTCCAGGCGGCGAAAGCTGTCGTGGCGCGCATAACCCAAAGGTCGAGGGTTCAAATCCCTCCCCCGCAACCAATACGCTCATCCATCTAACGGGATCGTCCCCTTGGGACGGTCCCGTTTTTTTGCCGTGATCACGTCCGTGCCCGTTCCTTAGAGGGTGAGACGTTCTGTTTTTGATTACGGCCTTGGATGCAGTCGCAACCCCTGAGATCACCGCATGTCAAGGCTACCGGACGATCAAAACCGGACAGGGAGCCCGGTGGACGAGCGTGTGTGAGACGCTCCCCATCAAGTACCGGCTGACACCGCTTCTTCCATGCGACCCCGCAATCAGGAGATCGGGTTGCGAGACAGTGATCTGCTCGAGAATGGCAAAGGCAGGGTCTCCTAACCCAACCGTGGCCCGGGCGGTAATATTTTTTTGTGCGAGTCGACCGGCGATCTCTTCAGCGGTTTCACGGGCGTGAACCAGTACCCGTTCTTCGAGGTGCTCGGATTGCCACAATGTGGTCGGAAAAGGCAGTTGAGGGTGAGGCCAGACCGTCATGACGGTGACTTCCACGGGATGATTGAAGGAAAGAGTGAAGAAAAACCGGAGAATGGACTCGGCATCGTCCCGGCTCTCTACGGGCATCAAAATATGTTTGAGCTCGGGCAGCGGATTTCTCACGACCAGCGTGGAACAGGGTGCGTGCAGGAGGACACGGTGTGAAACGCTTCCCAAGAGCAATTCCTTGATCGGACCAAGACCCCGAGCCCCGATGAATATCAGGTCCGCTTGTGTCGATTGCGCAGCTTCCAAAATGATACTCGATGGGTCACCGACTTCGTGGATTCGATGCACCTGCCCGATCTCTTGCGGAAGGGTGGCGATGGTCTTATCCAGGAGCCGTTCACCTTCGGCACGCAATTTCTCATCGATGGCCTGGCGGGCCTGCTCACGCAAATCGGCCGGTAGCAGAGGGTAATCAAGGTGTGGCAAGTGAAGAGCATGAACGACCGTCACCTCGTCCAGCGGTCCGAAATGCGCCAGGGGCTGAACCGTCTGTGACAACGGGGTCGATCCGTCTATGGCGATCAAAACACGCATGCAGGCATCCTTTTTGTCAGCATATCAGGTTCCCCCTCTCGTTTGCGAACATTGTCTCGCGAGAGACCGGACGAGGCCGACCGGCCGACCTCGGCTGAGTCATCTGTCAACTTTGAGAAGGAACCGGCGAGGCCGGCGATGCTTCTCACGCCGGGGTCGCACGGAGGAGCAGTTTTTTATAGAATACCCGTGAGTTGATGCCTCAGGTGTTCCTGGGAAACGCGGGGAGGGAGGAATGGTCAACGTCCGTTGGTTGTGGGTTCCTTTAGTCGGGGCAAGCCTGTTTCTGGCTCTGCCGGGTAATGAAACCATTGGTGAGGTGCTGGGTGACGTGGTGGGGCATTTTTTCTCGGCCGCGCTGGTGGCCGTGGTGCCGGTCGTCGGGTATCGCCTGATTTACAAAGACATCGGCGAAAAAGAAATCACCTACATCTTTGCGGCATCCTGGGCCTATCTCGTGATCTCGCAGCTCTTCAAGTTGTAGAACCCCCTCATCATTACGAAACACCCTACATTCCCACGAAATGTGGGATGCGCATGTCTCGCGACCAATCCTTTTAACGTAGTTTTGAAGCCGGGTTAACGCGGCCGACATCCGCAGCCGGTACTCTCCGGCATATCCATGTGCTCCCGTGGCGCTATCAGATAACGAAAGCATGGTAGGATAAAGTATGAGCAGATACAGGCCGTGTCCCCAATGCCGGCGGGTGATGGTCCTCGAAGATCACGGCGAGTTGCTTGAAACCGTTGACGTGCTGAGTTTCTTCGAGTACCGGTGCCGTGCCTGTGGTCATCTCGAACGGTCCGACAAGGGTCTTTTTCAGATGGAGACAGAGGATGGACTCGTCGACTCGGGCCAGATCCCAAACCGTTGGTCGGAACGGGATCCCCGTGTTACGCGTAGACCCGTCCAAAGCGATTCGAGAGAACCGCTGAGAGCGGAAACGTCTCCTGGGAAATGAACCCGTTGTAGCGAGCCGGGTCGGAAAGGACCAAATCCACCACGCTGCACACGCCGGCAGCGGTGGTCACCTGAATGGCCGACCACAGGTTCCCGGCAATGGTTCGCGGATACAGCTTTTTGACGTAATTCTCTTCCATCAAGTTTCCGGATTTTCTCCCCACAACGGACACGTAAATCAGGACCACGTCCTGCTCGGTTTTGGGAACGGCGTTTTCAAGCAGGTGTTTGAGCGTGTCCCGTTGCTGATTCAGTTTCAGGTCGTTCATCAGAAACTGAATTTTGTCGCAGTGTCCCGGGTACCGGAGTGTCTTGTAATTCATCGTCTCGACTTTCCCCGCATAGGTATCCGCCAGGGTTCCCAATCCCCCCGAGGTATTGAAGGCTTCGTAGAGCAGGCCGTCGACTTCGACGGTCTCATATCCTTCAAGCGGCCTCAGTGCGGTCTTGACTCCGTTTTCTATGCCATAGCACACGTTGCCGTATTCGTTGATCAGGCCGTCCGTGGACCAGGTCAGGGAATACTTCAACGCGTTGCTGGGATGGACGGGCAGCGCCCCGACGCGCATTTTGACCGTCTCCAACGTGTCGAAGTGTTGCATGACCTCATTGGTCACAATGCTGATAAATCCCGGAGCCAATCCGCACTGCGGTACAAAGGCCTTACGGCTTCTGCGACTGATGCGTTCAATGCGTTCGGTCACCTCGACGTCTTCCGTCAAGTCGAAATAATGGAGGCCGTGCTTTCTGGCGACACCGGCGACAGTGGGATTGGAGAAATACGGGAGGCTGGAAATGACGGCCTCGGGCCGATGCGTGAGCACGTAATGTTCCAGGCCACGACTGTCATTGGCATCCACGACCACGGGCACGATCTCCGGCCGCGCTTGAGCAAAGCACCGGGTTGTAGCCTCAGGGTCGACATCCGCCAGATGAACCCTGTAGTCCCTGGTCTCCGCCAGAAAGGTGGCAATAAGCGAACCGATTTTTCCCGCGCCCAACAGGAGGATGTTTGGCATACGTTGCCCGCTCGTTAATAGTTCACCGTGGATTGCATCAGGGCGTCGGCCTGAGGAGGGGAGAACCCCTGGTAGCCGGCATGCCGTTCAATCAATTCCAGCACGGAAAACGGAATTCCCCGAACCCGCTCGGGCACGCTGAACACTTGTCGAAGGACTTCGCCTCTCTCGCCGGACACTGATCCGGCAAAGGTCACGCCTTTTCGCTGCAACTGCCCCATGGCTGTTTCAATGTCTTCCGTCAACAGGGCGATATGATGCAGGGTTTGGTCGCCGAACCTGTTCACCCAATCGGAGATGATGCTGGTCTTGCCCCGTTCGTCATTGTAGGCTTGATCAACGAACAAGGCCGGAAATCCCGGGGCCCGATACACCTTGGCATACCAGTCGCGGTACTCCAGGGTCTCGGAATAGACGTACCCGAGCCTGACGAATTCCCGGGCGCGCCGGTCGATGTCTCCGGTTCTGATAGTGATATGATCGACAACGGGTTTGAGCCCGATTCCCGCGGCATCCAGAATGCCTTTGGCAAGCCGAGCCGTCTGGTTTTGTGCCACGTACTTGCGAATGTAGGCGTCGGTCACGCGTTCAAGTTGGATGTTGTTCATTGCACACCTCACCCGTGATTCACACTTCTCATCAGTTCATGTCGATCTGCGCGCGTTGTAACTGGCCGCTGTAATCGACGTAAATGGATTTCCATTCACTGAAGGTTTCCAGCGCCGCCTGCCCGGCCTCGCGGTGCCCGTTCCCCGTCGCTTTCACGCCGCCGAACGGCAAATGCACTTCACTGCCGATGGTTCCGGCGTTGATGTACACGATCCCCGAACGAAGCTCACCCATGGCGTATTGGGCCCGGTTGACGTCCTGCGTATACAATGCGCTCGAAAGCCCGTACTCCACGGAGTTGTTCAAGGCAATGGCTTCCTCCAAGCCTTGGACCTCCAGGACGGCCAGAACCGGACCGAAAATCTCCTCGTTGGCAATTCGCATGGAAGGTGTGACTTGGTCGAACAGGGTCGGCGCGTAAAAGGACCCGGCGGCATATTCGCCTTCGGTCAGCGGATATCCGCCTGCGAGCAGTCGTGCGCCCTCCTGTTGACCGGCCTTGACGAGATCGTGTACCCGGTTGAGTTGGCTTTGATTGATCAATGGCCCCACGTCGGTCTGGGGGTCGAGACCGTTTCCCACTCGAAGCGTCTGCATCCGATCCAACAGTAGCGTCACCAGCCGGTCTTTCACCGCTCGATGCACAATCAACCGGCTACAGGCCGTACAGCGTTGCCCGCTGGTGCCGAAGGCGCTCCACACGATGCCGTCCACGGCCAACTCGAGATTGGCATCTTCCATGACGAGGATGGCATTCTTTCCACCCATTTCCAGGGCCACCCTTTTGTGATGAGCCGCGCCATCCAAGGCGACTTTTCCGCCCGTGGCCGTTGAGCCCGTGAAGGAAATGAGCGCAACGTCGGGATGTTTCACCAGGGCTTCCCCTGCTTGCGGGGTGCTCCCCAGTACCAGGTTGACCACTCCGGGAGGAATGCCGGCCTCTTCCAAAATTTTCACAAGCCGCGCCGCGGTCAATGGGGTATCGGGAGACGGCTTGATCACCACCGTATTGCCCATGATCAGGGCCGGGAAACTTTTCCAGGCCGGAATGGCTGCGGGAAAGTTCCAGGGCGTGATCAGGCCGACCACACCGAGTGGTTCCCGTATCGAACAGGCGGATTTATAGGGCAACTCGGCCGGAGCGATATGTCCGAACTGTCTCCGGCCCTCTCCTCCCATGTAATAGGCCATGTCAATGGCCTCCTGGACGTCACCTCGCGCTTCAACGAGGACTTTGCCCATTTCACCGGTTAAGGTTCGAGCGAGGGATTCTTTCTCGTGCACCAACCGTTCGGCGACGCGGTACAACAATTCACCGCGACGGGGCGCCGGGAGACGACGCCAGGAGTCAAACGCTTCCCGCGCCGCGGCGACGGCGTGCCGGACGTCTTCGACGCCGGAGTCGGCGCATTGGGCAATTACTTGACCGGTGGCGGGATTCCGGCTGTCAAACGTCCGTCCGGATTGGGCGGGTACCCATTTCCCTCCAATGAAATTCCAGGCGTGGTTTTCCATGGCTTTTCCTCCCAAGCGACCAGAAACTGAGTTGAACGTGTACGCTGGCTCTGTCGATGGAGCGAGGTGTCCGAATAAGAACGAGAAGAATGAGTACGGTGACGCGCATTACCTGCTGCCATGGAGTGAGTGTTCTTGACGCATGCATGTCCTACTTTCACGGTACACCCGGAGGCGGGGGCGAACAAGGCAGTCCGGCGGTAAGAAAGGATCAACGATCGTTGATCCCTATGCCGTTGGGCGGGAACACCCTGGGCGCGAGAGTACTTTCATGCCAGAAATGGCAAGGAAAAGCGGAGGCGGCACTTTCAGGGAAGTCAGGATCCGGCCAAAAACGCGGTGGTCAGGTAAACCGGCGTAGAGAACTGGCGAGTCCCATGCGGGAGAGGCTATAGATGAGCCATTTTGACGGATCGAAATTGTACCACTTGGGGCCATTTCGATAATCGCTTTGATACATGTGGTGATAGTTGTGGTATCCCTCGCCGAAGGTGATGAGTGAAACCCACCAACTGTCACGGCTGGAATCAGTTTCTCCATGGGGTTGGGCGCCCCACAGGTGGCAAATGGAATTGATGCAAAACGTGGAATTCAAGACGAAAAAGATTCGGCCGACTCCGGCGAGCAGGAAACAACCCAGTCCCTCAATCCAACCGCCGTACACGAATCCCACCACGAAGGTTAACGCCAAGCCTGACAGGACAATGGGGACATAATACCGGTCTTGCCACACCACTACGGGGTCCTGTTTCAGCTTAGTGGCATATTTGTCGTCTTTATGGGGGTCCATCCAGAAGAGCCACCCGCAATGACTGTACCAGAATCCCAATTGCGCATTGTATGGATCCTCTTCCTGATCGCACCGCGCGTGATGGCGGATGTGATCCGCCGCCCATTTGAGGCCGGAATTTTGCAACGCCCAGCCCCCGGCGATCAAAAACGCGCCCTTCACCCAATCGGGGCACGTAAAACTTCGATGGGCCAATAAGCGGTGATAGCCCACGGTGATGCCCAGCCCCGTGACGATATAGAGCAGCGTGAACATGGTCCACGCCAGCCATGAAAAATCATAGAAATACGCGTAGGTGGGCAGCCCGATGATTGCACCGCCCGTGATAGTGGGAAACAACGTCAGGTTCAAGCGATCATATACTCGCGGTACGGGGGCAACGGTGTTTGAATGAGTCAGAGTCGTCATCGTGTTAGTATCCATTGAGTGATCAGTAAAGTCGTGTCTGAGAAACAACTGACACGAAATAAAGTGAATGATTGTTGAAACAGAAAGTGCTGCTTTTCACTCGCTTCAGTATCTTCTTCTCAAAATCCCGTCCACCTTCTGATGAAGCAGCACTTGAAAAGGCAAGTGCGTTAAGAATACCTGCACAAGGACGAATTGTAAAGGCTTAACCTTGCTTTTCGTGGAAATCGTGCGGCTCAAATGCGACGCATGGCAAGCCGGAACGTCGCTCTTGATCGTATGTTCAGGCGATTCTGCTTTCGGCAGTCGGCGGAAAACGTCAAAGGAATCGGGGGATTGTGGTCAGGCGTTACTTTCGCGGGCGAAAAGATTTTTCTTTCGGTCTCGCCTCATTCACCACAAGATTTCTGCCTTGGAGGTCTGTGCCATTGAGCGCTTCTATGGCTTGCTGCGCTTCCTCTCCGCTCCCCATTTCCACGAACCCGAACCCCCGGGACCGTCCGGTATAACGATCCGTGACGACGTTGGCGGACTGGACGGTTCCATGTTGGGCAAACAGTTCCTGCAATTCAAGGTCCGTCGTTGAATAGGCAAGGTTCCCAACGTATAACTTTTGATTCACTTGGGCCTCCATTTTTCAATCTGTCACATGGCAAAACGCACCGTGGTCCGTCTGCCCCAAGACGCCCGTTTTTTCCGTAGACCCGGTGAATGTCCGACTTGGGACGGTTCAAAGTACCTCGAGTTTGTCGGGTTTCTGCGAAACGGGCTTTTCGCGAAATTTCTTGACTTCCGTCGTCGCGGCCTTGAACGCGGAGCGAATGGCTTCCTCGAAACTCTTGGCTTCTTTTCGTGCCGTCACGGTATGACGTGGAGGAAGATTCAGCACAATCAGCGCTTCGGCGTTATCCTCTCCCTTTTTGTGGTGTGGGTTTTTGGTCAACGTGATGCGGGCGTGAGTGATGTTGTCATACTCGGTTTGCAGTGTGGTGATCCGGTCTCGGATTTCCTGTTTCCATCTCGGCGTCATTCCGACGTTCCGGCTGTCAATTTTTACGTCCATCGGCCTCCTCCTTGCTCGGGTCCATCGCGATCACGAGTTTTAGAGACACCAATTACAAAATATTATCTCACGAATCCTCTCGTCTTGTCATGAGAGATTGCGTGCCGGAAGGATGAAAAATCATCGCAAACGCGAAAAATCATGTCATTTCAATCTTGTGTGATCCAAGCCACGTGAGGTACCATCGTCTCTTATTGCTTTAAGGAGGCATCATGGAGAAAACCAAAGGGGCGGTTAAAGAGAAAAGCGGCGCGCTCGATCAGAATATCGATCGGTTTCGTCAGCAAATTGCGAGCCTGAAGACGTTTATTATGGGAGGCTCATCCACGCAATCATCCATCGAAGAATTTGACTTGGCTATGGAGGAACTCATTGCTGAAGTGTTGGGTAGTTCCTCGAGTATGTTGGAAGCCTATGAATATGCGCAGTTGGGAGAAGCGGGGGGACTCGTCAATATCTCGGACGAAGCTCCGGAGGGAGCGGGGCTGGATAATGAACGGGAAGCCCTGCGCCAACGGTTACGGGTATTGGAAAGTTGCATCGCGGATTTGGAGGCCCGGCGGGCTCAGGCCAGTGCCGGTCGACGCTCCCAGTCGACGGGCGGCCCTACCGTGAACGAATTTATGTCACGGTCAATTCGCTCCGTCCCGCATGACGCCACGCTACGGGAAGCCGGAGAGTCCTTGCAGAAGTGGAAAGTCGGCTCTCTGTTGGTCGAAGGCGGCGATGACTTCATCGGAAGTATTACGGAAACCGAATTGAGCCGGGAAGTGGTCGCCAACGGGGTCGATGCGGCGACAACGACCGTCAAAACCTGCATGCGGGAACCGCTTCTGACGATTGAAAGTAGTGAGCCGGTGGTGGCGGCCGTGCAGCTCATGAAAGAAAAAGCGACCCGTCACGTGTGCGTGACGGAAAGCGGCAAAATCATCGGCCTGATTTCCGTGTCGGATATTCTGCGCTACTACTCCGGGGTGGCCTGACGCCGGATCACCCCGGGGCGTGTTACTTCCCCTTCTCGCGTATTGATTCGAGCATGCCGACGACCTCGGCGGGGTCAAACGGGTCGCCTGAGTGAAGCCTCAGGGTAGAGACTCGTTCGTCCGGCGCGAGCGGTTCCTGGTCCCGCTCCTGTTGTTCCAGGACGGACAGGTCGGCTTCCGAGACGTCATCCGACGCGACGGTTCTCGCCGCGACCCGTTCGCGAAGAGTGGCCGGCTTGGCCTGCACGTCCAGTATCAGGAAGGGGACGTTCAACGAAGCCGTCAGCTTTTTAAACGCATCACGATGCTGCCGCTTCAAAAAGGTCGCATCCACGATGACCGGATATCCGAACAGCAGAAGTTGCCGCGCAAGGGTTTGCAGGCGGTGATAGGTTTTTCGCGTCGTTTCCGTTCCATACACGGCGTCCTTGATTTCCCCGGAACTCCGGTCCGACGGCGCTAAACCGAACAGGCGTTTGCGTTCGACGTCAGACCGGAGACGGATGGCACCAGTCTTTTCCAGCAACGTTTCCGAAACGGACGATTTCCCGGTTCCGGTGACTCCGTGCATGATGACGAGCCACGCTGCTTGAGCCTCGGTCAAGTATTGGGCAGCCGAGAGATACCGAATGAAATCGTCCGCGTGGGACGAAATCCGCTGTTCTCGGACCTGGGCAAAAGCGAGTGCAGCAACCTTCACCCGGACGAGGGCCCGGTAGACTTGGTAAAAGGGGAGAAGTCCCAGGCCTTCATAGTCCCCCGTGAATTCGAGGTAGCGATTCAGGAATCGCCTTGCCAATGCCGGCTGCCCTCTGGCCCGGAAGTCCATCACCGTAAACGCCACGTCGTTGATGGCGTCGATCCATCGTAGCCGTTCACTGAACTCGATGCCGTCGAATGCGATTATCCGATCGTCCAGAAGCACCAGATTGGCCAGGTGAAGATCACCATGGCACTCTCGAATGAACCCGCTCGCTTTGCGTTTTTCGAAATCACCGGCATGAGCCGCGTGGAAGCGAGTGAGCCAGTGCCGAAGTTGTTCCAGGGATGGGTGATATTCTGAAAAACGGCCATCAGAGGGGATCTGTTCAAAGACTTCTGCGATGACTTGTGCTATCAATTCGGGACTTCCAAAGGAAGTCTCCCGTTCCGCTCCGGCCGCGTTGTGATGAAAGGTTGCGATATCCCCGGCCAATCGGTCGATCTGTTCCGGTCGAACTTGGGCCAGCACGTGATCCAAGGTGGCATCGGCCATGAACTGGCGCATTTTTACGGCAAATTCGAAGGGTTCCCCTTGACCGTCGAACCGAGGGTGCTCGGGCGTTCCTGAAATGGGAAGCACGTCCACGTAGATATCCGGTGCCGACCGTTGGTTTAAGCGAATCTCCTCATGGCAAAAGAATCGGCGTTGGGCGAGGGAAGAAAAATCCACGAACCCGAAATTAACGGGTTTTTTGATCTTATAAGCAAAGGGTCCGGTCAGCAGGACCCAGGAAATATGGGTTTCCCGAAGATCGAAATCGGTGACCGGATGAAGATACAGACTGGGATCCTGCAGGGCCAGAAGGAGTGTGGGCAGATCGTCGGTATTCATGGTTCAGAAAGGGATGATGAGAAGAAACGGTACAATGAGAGGATGCCAACTTTTGATGGGTCTAACGGCCGATGCGTTTAGCAAAAATAAAGCCAAATGATCTTTCCCCAGAATCTGGGGATAACTTGGTGAAATTTTTTTTAGAATGGTTATTCCATGTCCATCTGATCATCAAGTGAGCAGATTGCACATTTTTTGTGCATTGTGGCGAATTATTTTTTTGTACTAAATATAGTGTACTTAAAATATCTACGTGTATTTGGAGTTATATTTCAAGATGTTATGAAGATATGACTGGAATGGGAAAGGAATTCCCGCATTGGTCGCTGACGTTGACCGGGAGTCATATGATTATCCACAAGGGCTGTTGACAAATAGCCGATTCAGCCGCGCAATTTAAGCATACGCAATCCATTTACAGGAAGCGTTGCTGTATCCGGAGGAATCACTTCTCGATCATGCAGGGAATCTCCGCACTGGCCACGATCATTTCGGTTTGCACTTTTTCGTTGACGTGCATTGTGGTGCTGTACCCTACCCTGTCACGCTTCAAAAGTCGATGGAAGGGAGTCGCATTCTATGGAAGTATTTCAGCGGGCACTTTATTGGTGGCGGCTCTGACTGCCCCTGATCCGGCTGTGCCCGACCCGGGCTGGTCCTGGGTTGATTGGACGGTGCTTGGTCTCGGTGTAGGGACCGGCATTGCCGTGGTCCTGAACCGTTCGGGGTGGCTTCGAAAGAATCAGGTTGACGGACGTGATAATGAAACGAAGAGCGAGAGGGGTGTGAACAAAAAAGTCCGGGGTCGCGAAAAAAAGTCGGCCCGCTAGCGGACCTCCCTTCACGTGTCAGTCAAGTCCGGTGCCCGATCCTGCTCATGTCGGTGTGCCCAGGTTGTCTTGATCGTCGTCACGTCGAATCGCGCTCCTTGTCGAGATGATTCGATCCAGCGTTGTCCAGTCGATCGGCGGATAATCAGGCTGGAAGAGTTGGTTCAGGGTCAATTGCAGAAATCTCGGCAAAAAGGGATCCATGATGGTGGAATCATGCAACACGTCGCCATCATCTTCGATCCGGAAGTGATTTTCGAAGAGACCCCCGGTGAACCTTGTCTCGTCACGAGGTTCCAGTTGCAGCCTGAACCGGAGCGTCCCGGCGCGGACCTCAATGTAACGATGGCAGATCAGTTGGTCATATGGCACGAAAGAAGTAAATTCGTACCGGCCCAGCATCGACGACCTGAGCCGGATCGTTGTTCCTGACGGCAACACGCTCCGTTCTTCAAGCTCGGAGACGAATTGCACGTCATCGAAGGTCGCCTGGAACTCCGATGAAAAGTCACGATAGGTCGCCCAACCATCTTGGCCGAGGAGCTGTTGAATGATCGTCAGAATGTGCGACCATTCGTATCCCAGAACCCCGAAGTGGGAGTCGACAAATCGGCCCGCGTCAATGTCCGGCCGGCGATCCTTACTGAACTCAATCCGAATCTGATCGACGTGCGCAATATCGTACCGCTCCAGCGCATTCACCATTTCCCTGACGGCGCGGGAATCGGCGTACTGTCTGTTGATCAGGACACGCGCCTCGCGGTGTTTCTTGAGAAGCGCTTGGAAAAGATCGACTTCAAAACTCAGGCAAGCCGGTTTCTCCACAATGACCCGTGCGCGTGGATTTCTCGACAGAATCGACTCAAGGCTCTCGAAGTGTTTTTCCGTGGGCGTACAGATGCACCAGACTTGAACCCGATGGAAGAGGTCGCCGGGTACGTCACCCAACGCGGCATAGGGCCGGAGTTGCAGGTCGTCGGGCACCCGAGGGTCCACAATGACGAAACGGTCGGACAACGGGTCGAAAACCTTGCGGTAGATGTGACCCATCTTGCCGCAACCGACGATCCCGATGAGTTCAAACTCCTTCTTCACAGCAGCCTGACGTCCTTCCGCCCCAGCGGGTCAGAGTGTTCCAACGACCGAACCGGGGTCCGTGCCGTTCGTGTCCGAATCCTTACCATGATGTTCTGGCGGGTTCGGATAATTGACGATCAATCTCGTGAATCCTGTACCCGAACCCGGGACCCCTGATTGTCCTGAGGTCGAGACACCCGCCCACCCGTTGATACAATCCCGGATGCACCCTGGCTTCGTCTGCGGACGCATCGGGATAAAACTGCATGGAGTTGGTCTCGAGGCCAAAGCCGGGGGACGCATGCGCCCCGAGTTGGGCGTGCGCGATTTGCGCAAGCATGGGGTTGGTCAGGTCCTGGGTCAACACCTCCAGGCCGTGGTGTTTCGCCCAACTCAGCGTCAAGAGCGCTTCTGTCTGGGTCTTACACGTTTTCACCACGACGCCCGAATACCCGAGTGTGCTCGCTTTTTCCATCACACGCCAGTCATGGGCGCTTTCATCCAGGACACATGGCGCCCACTTGGCGACGGCGGACACGTCCGTCCCGCGTTCCAGCAGTTCCGGCGCGAATGGCTCTTCTAGGTAACAAAGCGCGTCCAGGACGTCGGGCCGGTCCCGACAGACCCGCCCGAGCAGGTTTATAACGTACTGGGGGTCTGTCACCGTGCCATTGAAGTCCACCCCCAACTTCGTAACTCCGCGTGGCATCGAAACGTCGACCACGTTCATCACACGCTCATAATCCCACTCGAAATCAGTGCCGCTCAGCTTGATTTTCAGGCGACTCAACCGGTCTTTGCGTATCCATTCTTCCAGGGTCGCTGGAAGCCCTTTTCCTGCCTCATCCGAAGCCGTCGCCTCACCGGACAACGCGTCCAATCCCCCAACGGCATGCCACGCGGGAATCCTGCTTGCCCCGTACGAGAGAAAGTCGCTCGGGTACCGTCCTTTGAAGTCGGCCGCTTCAAGGTATGCGGCTAAATCATCGGACATGTCGGAAGAGGAATAGCAGTCGTAGACCGGCCGGCCTGCGGCGTGGCCATACGCATCGTGGAGCGCGATATCGAAGGGCGCACAGCACATCAATGCCGCCAGGTAAGGTAATTGGCTGTCCCTGCTTTGCCGCACATTGAACGAACCCAGTAACCCGGGCAACGTCTCGCGCAGGAATGCATGTCCGAGCGCCAGCGGGTGCCCCCCGGCGTCGACCGCCGACCATGCCTCCAGCACCTCACAGCAGAATTGTCGCAACGCCTCCTCGCGGTCCGGTAACGGCACGTCGCCGGGCCATGCCCATGGCGCGGAGAGCGGGGACTCCCCCCATCCGCGAAAGGGCCCCCGAGAGGCTTCCTCCACCTCACACATCACGCGGGCACACGTGACCCGCTCGAGCGTCTCCTTACCGAATCGAAACGGCACCTGTGCCCGGACGTCGATGAAATAGAGGGCCAATCTGCTCGGACGAATCGCAATCATTTTTCCGGTCAGCTGAACGTCACTTCAGGATGGGGAAGCGGAGGGTTCCATCTTCAGGACGCGCCATGGTAGCCGGTCTGCTTTGACCCGTCAAAACCGCTTTGATAGTTTTTGCGTCATGCACAACGTTGACAACTGGAACCGGTTGTATCGAACACAGGGACATAGTCTGCCCTGGTGCGTAGAAACAATGCCGGCCTGGTTTACGGAAGTCGTGCATTCCGGCTGGATGAACCCGTGCAAGGCGTTGGACGTGGGATGTGGGGTCGGCAATTATGCGTTCCACCTCGCGCAAAATGGATACGAGATTCTGTGTATCGACCATTCCGAGACGGCGATTGCGCTTGCGAAAGAAAAAAACAGCCATCCGTCTTTACGATTCGTGGTCGAAAGCACGGAAAACCTGAACGCCCTTGGAGAACAATTTGATTTGATCTATGACATCTCGTTACTCCATCATCTGGAACCCCGAAAGAGAGACGAGTACGCGTTTCACTTGTCATCACTCCTCCATCCGGGCGGGAAATTAATGGTGTGCGTGTTCTGTGACGATGAAGAGCGGTTTGGAAAGACCAACAAGTTCATGAATCCGGTCACCGGTACCATCACCTCCCTGTTATGGAAAGAGGAACTCGTGAATATGTTTGACCCGTATTTCACCTTCGACAAGCTGGAAAAGGTCCCCTTCGACAACTACCTGCGCAATCTGTGTTTGATGAGAAAAAAATAGGTAGGGAACAACGATCGTTGTTCCCTATTCCCGGCCGTTTTCGCATCAACGGCAAGGCAATGTGACGACGAATCCAGTATACTTTTCATGGAAAGTCTCGAACAAAAATCCCCTCTCCAAACATCCCTCTCCCTTGATGGGAGAGGGCCAGGGTGAGGGTGCAGGGAGAGGACAAAGGTGAAGGTGATGTTTCGGCATTTCATGATTTGGACCATGGCGATGCTGTCGGTCTTGGCAATGGACTCACACGCTACGGCGTCGGAAACCCCGCCTCCGAGCCGGTTTCTTCACCAATCGATTCCCGTACTCGGGATGACGCTGGACAGGGCTCGACAACCCGCGGGCATCGTGACCTACGTCATGATTCACTTTCACCAACGATCCGATCACGATGGGCTCAAGGTCCATTTTCGGAAAGTCCCGGGCCGGTTCGGCCCCATTGCAAGAAAAGGCGTGGCAACCGCCATCGACCGCGTCGCAAAGTCCGCGAATTTGCAGGATGATTCGTGGACCGTGGTCTTGACGTTTCCTTACTCCGGGTTGACCTTGTATGGAGACAGCCTGTCGGCGATGGTGGCGTTAAGTGTCCTGGCGCTAGCCAAAAACGAAGCGATCGTCTATGGCCGAACGCTCACCGGAAGGATTACGGAGGACGGCCACATCGGGAAAGTCGCGGGCATCCCGTATAAAATTTCCGCAGCCTATTCGGAACGCCTGGACCGGGTCCTGATTCCTGACGAAGAGCATCCCGGCGATGGCGAATGGCGCACCCCTTTCCTCATGCACGTCTCACGGGTGGGGACGCTGGAAGCAGCCTATCAGGGCTTGACGGGTCGTTCCCTGTTTCCCAAGAAATCATTGAAATAAACTCCGCTGTGCCTGACGGACGTTCCTGGTTTTCAATAAGTCGAATCTGCAAACGGAGACATTCGTGGTCGATGGTTTAGGTGAAAATGGAGGATGGCTTGTGGCAATCTTTGCGTTGTCTGTCATTGCTTTGCTCGGCCTGTCATTCATGACGCCCATAACCGGAATGAGTATGGAATTCGATCCTCTCGCGCATCCTTATCCCCGACAAAGTGAACGGGATCAGATGGTGGCGGCGCAACTCCTCACGCGTGGGATCAGCGACCGAGCCGTCATTCGGGCCATGCGGGAAGTGCCTCGTCATGAATTCATGCCGGCCGAGGACGCAACCGAAGCCTATGACGACCATCCGGTACCGATCGGATTCGGCCAAACCATTTCACAGCCCTACATCGTGGCTTATATGACTGAAGCGCTGGGCCTGAACGGCGATGAACGCGTGTTGGAAATCGGTACGGGTTCGGGGTATCAATCCGCCGTCCTGGCAAAGCTGGGAGTGAAGGTGTTCACCATTGAGATCGTCGAGGAACTCGCCCAACGCGCGCGCCACACGTTCGACAGGCTGGGCATTCCCCATATCACCAGCAAGGCGGGTGACGGATATCAGGGTTGGCCGGAGGCGGCGCCTTTTGACGCGATCATTCTCACGGCGGCTCCGGAACATATTCCCCAGCCATTGCTGGATCAGCTTGCGCCTGGGGGACGCATGATTCTGCCCTTGGGGAAAACGCTGCAGAAACTGATCATTCTCACCAACACGTCGACGGGAATCCAGCGCAAGGAATCGTTGCCGGTCGCGTTTGTGCCGATGACGGGAGAAGCGGAGACGCGCTCGCTGAATCAGTAGGGTTCCGGACATCCGCTCCAAACGAAAGGAAGTATGGCAATGAATCAGACGAACCAATCGGGCCGATTGTCCGGCCTCAAACTCTATCTGATAGGGGCCATTGTATTAGGTGTGACAGCAGGCGGGCTTGTTCACGCCGAACCGTCACCCGGAGATGCGGTTGAATCATTGCTGAATATCAGCAAAATTCTCCGGGGAGGCGGTCAACCGGGAGGTACTCAACCTGAACCGTTACCCCGAGAAGCGGTGCTGCCCTTGGCGCTGGCTGAGCAAGCTGCGGCAGCCGGCTTGGTCAAATGCGAAAAAGACGGGTACAACGTCAGCGTCGCCGTGGCCGATCGGGGAGGGAATCTGAAGGTGTTGTTTCGCAGCGATGGGGCAGGCCCGCACACCACGGACAGCAGCTTTCGAAAAGCCTACACCGCCGCGAGTTTGCGACGCTCCACGCTGGAATTGGCCGAACTCATCGCCAAGGTTCCCAGCATCCAGGCCTTGCGGGACATGAACGACAGGATTCTGATCCTCGGCGGGGGCTTGCCCATAGAACTCGAAGGCGAGGTCGTCGGTGGGATCGGCGTCGGCGGCGCCCCGGGCGGGCACCTGGATGAAGCCTGCGCCGCAGCCGGCCTCGCCAGTCTTGGGAAACCCCAAGCCCCCAAGCCCGCGAATGGGAGACAGGACTGAGGCGCTCGATCAGACCGCATCGCTCAGGCAATATGGAGAATCATCATGAAGGAAATTTCGCTATCAGAAGTCAAAGATAACCTGTCGAAATACTTACGACTTGCTGAAAAAGAGAAAATCGTGATCACAAGGCACGGGAAACCGGCAGGCGCGTTGATCGGGTTTGAATCGGAAGATGAATGGTTCGATTATCGGCTGGAGCACGATCCTCGATTTCTCCAGCGCGTTGAGCAAGCCAGACGAAGTCTCCGAGCCGGATGTGGGATAAGGCTTGAAGATAGCTTGAAATAAAACTAAGATTATCCTGCTATGCCATCTTCTCGCTCCCCACATCATGGCCCAAAGAGCTCTCAAAAGGTCAGCACCCGGCGCCCGTCCGGACGAAGATTGAAAGCACCCGTCTGGGCAGAAATTCTGAAGATCGCCAATTCTATACCCGAACCCGACCTGCATAAGCTGCCAACGGACCTCGCTGCGAATCATGATCATTACTTGCGAGGAGAATACCTCCTTTGAAGGAGATCTTCGCCGACACGGCTTATTGGATTGCCCTCACCAATCGTCTCGATCAACATCATACCGCTGCCCTTCAAGCTTCTTCATCAATAGGAACTGCTCGTATTGTTACTACGGACGCAGTCTTGACGGAATATCTCAACGCTCTTGCGGCCAAAGGGGAAAATCTTCGACAAGCCGCCATCGAATCGGTTGAAATCATTCTCGCCAATCCCGCAGTCACAGTAGTCGGGAACACGCGAAAGGCATTTCTAGATGGTTTTGCCCTCTACAAAGCCCGGCCAGACAAAGGCTATAGTCTGACTGACTGCTTTTCCATGATGCTGATGCGGAAGCGGAAGATAGCACAAGTGCTGACAACAGACCGGCACTTCGAACAAGAAGGCTTTATGGTCCTCATGGCAACTTCAGTTCGGCGTAAGTCTTCTGCTATGCGAAAAGGATAAGTCTTCAGAAACCGGCGGCATAAGGAGTCTCAAATCTTTGACGCCTTATGTATAAGGATCATCTCACCGCGACATGCTTGCGATTTTTGACCAAAATGGGATGTTATTATTTCGGTAGCGTTTTCAAGGTACAAAGTAAAGGTCACAGCAACTACAGTACGCGCACGTACCGACTCCGGGACCTCCTTCAATATGTCGTGCACCTGACCACCCGACTCACGGTGTTTTTGCCCCCTCACTCCAGCCTCCTTCAATATGTTATGCATGTCGTGTGACTGATCTGAGGGTTCTCTAAAATTCCGCATAAATCTGACTATTAGTCTTGACCATGGAAGATGGCCGGGACGGTGTTCGCTGAACTCCTCTAGATCTAAAGCAAAGGGTTCCTCGTATTGATTGGCTCGGATTACCCACAGTCTTTCCAATTCAGCCAGCGTACCCGCATCAACCGTGTCTTCGACGAGTACTTGGTCCAGAGAGGTATAAAGGGCTGTAATCACGCTATCTAAAATACTCTGGTGGGACGATGATCCTGCGCATGCCTGCACCAACAAGAATTTGTGAAAAAGGAGAACCTCTTGATCAATCGTCTTTTCATCGGCTAAGGGTTGCCAATCTCGAGCGAGTCTTTCCAAGGACTTTGCGGAGCCGAATCCATCATATTCCAGACTACCCAACAGTAATCCGACCAGTTCTCTTCCAAGACGAGCATAATCTACTTCTACTGGCATAGAGGCCTTTCCTTTTGTAAACCATTTTCTCCACGATTTCATGACAGTTTCGTCCAAAGCATTGTGGCCACCAAACGTATAGGGTAAATGGTGTATTCTGAAACCTGTTTTGCCTGTCTCAGTGTTAAGACCAACGCCAACAGGTTGCTTAAAAATCTTTTGCGTTTTTATTGTGCTGCAATTGCAGAAAACGAGGAAAGAAGGAACTAAAAACCACGCGTATTGTAAGCTACTTTTTCCATTGGTAGACTTCATAAGTCTAGCCTGATTTAGCCAACAACGCTACTTTTTTGCGTACCAGCCCCGTAACTGCTTTTCCTCAACTTCGGTCAGAGGAACGTCAGGTCTGAAGCCAGGATGCCATGAAGTAATCTGTAATTTCCAACTATCGGAGAGAACGACACCGGACAAGCCAGCGAATTCGTTGGCTTGGAAACACTCATTGACCGCAATTTCAGCCGAATGCCGATCAGCCCCATAAGGCGTGCGCGCAAGGAACAACACAGTCGGGCTTCCCTTGGCCAGCGCCAGTTGTTTGTTTTTGGCAGTCTTCTTGTGCAATTTCTCGACAACTTGGTTGATCTCGCGATCTGTGTTCACGGCCATCACTCTGGTTGTTTCAGTAAACCGTGGGATGACTTCCTGAACCGTGTTGGTTGCTTCAACGAAGATCTTCCTTCCCGCTAGGTTGATTACCCCATCGACCTTCGTTGTGCTTTCCTCAATATCACACAGAACACCCTTAACCGCGAGGTCGCCGAGCACATTGATCTCAAAAAAGTGATTCAGGAAATCCTCATTTGAGCGTGTGATGCGAAGTAGATTGAGCTTGTCCTTTATCTCTTTCTGTTTAAAAGGTAGATCCGCAAAGGCCTTTAGGCGACGATCAAGGAGTGTGAGGACTGTATTGAACCTGTCGTTTTCGTCAAGAGGGTGTGGCCGTCCATGGAAAAAGGGGGTCGCCGCTCGGATACCGGGTAATGGGGAATCCTTAATCTTTGGCCAGGCTTTCTTGAACCAGGGCTCCTCAAAGATAGAGGACAATAATGTTGTCTTGCCCACGGCTTCACGGATCGCCGTAAATTCGTCCAATTTCTCTTGCTGTTCTGGTGTCATGACAACGGTTACCCCCGCACCGTCACCCGATGGTCAGGATTCCCGCTCCGTTGATCGTGCCGGCTTTGAGGGCCTGAAGGGCGTGGTTCGCGTCCTCCAGCCTGAAGGCTTGGGTGTGCGTGCGGATGGGTATTTCCGCCGCGACTCTGAACAGGTCCAGCCCGTCCTGCCTCGTATTGGCCGTGACGCTTTGGAGAGACCGTTCGTAAAACAAGTCGCGGTCATATACCAGCGACGGCACGTCGGACGAATAAATGCCTGCCATCGCGACCGTCCCGCCCCGCTCAATGGCTTGTAGCGCATGAGGCACGAGATGTCCGACGGGTGCAAACACGATCGAGGCATGGAGTTTCTCCGGCGGGGATTCGGTCGAATGCCCCACCCATGTCGCCCCCAGTTGTTCGGCGAGACGTTGATGCGCCTCCCGGTGCGAAAAGACGTACACCGGACAGCCCCAATGCCGCGCGATCTGAATCGTGACGTGGGCGGACGCGCCGAACCCGTACAGGCCCAATCGTTGCCCGGGCTTCAGCCCGCTCCGGCGTAACGCCCGGTACCCGATAATACCCGCGCACAGGAGCGGCGCGGCTTCCGCGTCGGAAAAAATCGAAGGGATGGGGTACGCAAATCGTGCGGGCACCAGCGCATATTCCGCAAATCCGCCGTGTACGTGATAGCCGGAGAATGTTGGGTCCTTGCATAGGTTTTCACGACCCGCGGCGCAAAACTCGCAGGTCCTGCACGTATCCTGAAGCCAGGCGATGCCCACGCGATCGCCGGGCTTGAGGGTGGTTACGCCTGCTCCCAGTCGATCGACGACCCCGACCGTCTGATGGCCGGGAATGATCGGTCTTGTGGAAGGTGGCAATTCGGCTTCCACCACGTGCAAATCCGTCCGGCATACGCCGCAGACGTGTACTTTCACCAGCACGAGGCCGGGTCCGGGTTCCGGCACGGGCACGTCCCGAAGTTGCAACGGTGCCGTGCCCACGTCGCCGGCATGATCGAGGATCATCGCTCTCATACCACCACCGTTTGAAAATATACCATTGAAGGGGTTTCACCCTTCAAATTTCTATTGACTCTGCAACGGAAGAGGCATAGGATTTTCTCCAGAAATTATTGATCTAAACAAGAGGGGTCAACCATGAACGACCTCAGCCCACCGAAATTCTAAGGCCCGTAGCGAGCGAAGGAACCGACCTTCTTCGGATTGCGGGCTGGCTTCGTTGCCGAGCGGCAACACTCCCGGACAGTGCTTCGTAGCACACGGTCGGAACGACCAAAGAAGAGCCGGGGAAAAACGAATTTCCAGCAGGAATTCTCCCTCAGGCAACAGCTTCTCCCGAAGAAAAACAGGCCTCGCCACTAGCGGGTCAATAACAGCAAGAAAAAGGGAGCGCCCTATGCGCACACACACATGAGCCCGCTTTCTTCGGAAAGCGGGCTCATCGTCGTTTGAGGACTCCAGGACTTCAACAAACGTTCAATTCGGGATCCCTCGCAACGAAACCCGACCCTCACGTTCCTCACCAGACGGCAGGCGCCGTCTGCTTCCTTTGACCGCAAGACGAGCTTCCGTGTACATTTTTGTCGAGTACAACTTCGCAAGAAACAATGAGCAATTCCTTTTTCAAAGGCCATGGATTGGGCAATGACTACATTGCCCTTGATCCCTTACAGTTGACGTTCAAACTCACCGCCAAAACCATTCGTGCGATCTGTGACCGGCATTGGGGCGCGGGGAGCGACGGAATCCTGGCTCTGGTGCCATCGAAAAAAGCCGACTTCGGGTTACGGATTTTCAATCCGGATGGGAGCGAAGCGGAAAAATCCGGAAACGGCTTGCGCATTTTCGGCTGTTTTTTGTATGCCACGAAGAGGACGAAGCGCCGCTCCTTCTCGGTTGAAACCAAGGGCGGGCTGGTTCACGTGGAATTGGCCTTGGACCGGAACGGGCAGGTAAACGGCGCGACCGTGGAGATGGGGCGAGCCTCGTTCAGGCCGAGGGACTTGCCCTGCACCATCAAGGCCCTGGAGTTGATCCAGCAGCCGATCAAAGCCGTGGGGCAGTCCCTGCGCTTTACGGGGGTGAGTGTGGGCAACCCGCATTGTGTCGTGTTCAAGGACCGGGGCGGGTCGTGGACGCGCGAGAATTTGCTTCGCATGGGGCCGGAATTGGAAACGCATCCCACCTTCCCCAAGCGTACGAACGTGCAATTGGCGGTGCCCACCGGCCCGCACACCGTATCCATATTGATCTGGGAGCGGGGAGTCGGCGAGACCCAGGCGTCAGGGTCCTCCGCTTGCGCGGTGGCCAGTGCGGGAGTGCGCTTGGGGTTGGTGAAAAGTCCGGTGAGGGTGCTGGCTCCCGGCGGCCGACTGGACATCACGGTGGATGCCCAGTACAGCCTGACCATGAAGGGTGCCGTCACCGAAGTATATCAGGGACGGTTCAGCAGGGCCTTGTTGTCTGCAGCGCGGTAGCCGTCGTCAAGACCCGTCTACTTGGGGAATTGGGTCGGCGGCGTGACGTTCCAGCCTTCCCCGTTCAACGATTCCATAAACTCGACCAGGTCTTTCTTTTCCTGCTCCGTCAGGTTCAAGGGTTTGATCGCGGGATCAAGGTGGGCATTCGGCAGTCCGCCCTGATCGTAGAAATCCACCACCTCGCGCAACGTCGTCAGGCTCCCGTCGTGCATGAAGGGTGCCGTTTTGGCGACTTCACGAAGGGTCGGCGTTTTGAACGCGCCCGTGTCCTCGTCTTTCTTCGTCACGGCTTGCCGGCCGACGTCGCTCTCCTTTTTGTTTGATCCCACCCCGAGGTTATGGTATTGCTCGTCGGCAAAATTGAATCCGAAATGACAGCGGAGACATTGCCCTTTCCCCAGGAACACACGAAGCCCGTTTTGGGCGTTGGCCGACAACGCCTGCTCTTCGTTACCCACGGCAAAGCGGTCGTAGGCGCTGTTCCCGGAGAGGAGGGTGCGTTGAAAACTGGCAATGGCCTTGCCGATCAGGTCGGTGGTAATGGCAGGCGAGCCGAAGGCCCGTTCAAATAAAGGGCCATACCCGGCGATGCTCTTCACCTTGGCGACGAGTTCGTCGTGATCCTTGAACCCGTGCTCGATGGGGTTGGCAAAGGGGCCAACGGATTGTTCCTCGAGCGTGGCGGCCCGCCCGTCCCAGAACTGGGCCGAGCTGAAGGCCCGGTTGATGGCCGTCGGAGCGCTTCGCCCCCCTTTTTGTCCATGAATGCCGGCGGAGACCGGCTGCCCGTCCGTAAAAGCCATGGACGGCATGTGGCAGCTTGAGCAGGCGATCGTATCATTCGCCGACAAGCGTTTGTCAAAGAAGAGCAGTTTCCCCAGTTCCACTTTTTCTTTGGTCAAGGGGTTATCCTCGGGGATCACCAGGCTGTCTTTTTCCAGTCCCAACGGAAGGGCCAGTTGATACGGAGTTTGCCCCGAGCCCGGCGAAGGAGCCTGCCCTGAGCCTGTCGAAAGGTCTGCCTGGATCATGCCGCTGGTGACGAAGAGCAGCAGGACTCCCGCGATGAAAACCCATCGAGGGCGAGAACCTTTGATGGCGTGAAGAAAACCCTTCTGTGCGTTATTGCCGGTCATTTCGTGCCTCCTGTTTTGCGAATCATCGATGTCAATGCGGTGGCGCATTCTCTATCTTCATTATACAAGGCAGTCGCTACCGTGCGTTCCTTTCGGCAAGCCGCGCGCCGCCGCAATCCGGTATTTTCGTTCGAGTTGAGAATTTAGTCAAAGCGATGGCTACGATAGCCTAAAACACCAGGGCGACGCGAGGGCCGTCCCCGACCTCAGATGGGACTGGGACCATGGCTTAACTTCCGGTGGAAGGCTTTGCAGGCTTCGAGGTAGCGGACGAGGTGCTTGGATTTGAATTCGTCCGGTTGCCAAGGAGCGGCTGTGAGGTACGCTCGATCTTGCGGACGAATCAGGTAGGCATGGGCTTGAAGAAACCGGCCTCCTTCAACTTCCACCTCAATCTGTTCCCGTATATACACCTCGTCTTCGAAGGCATTCAGGACTTCGAGGGTCCGGCTATCTATGTGATAATAGACTCTGCCCGAACAGATCGATCCTTGGACGGCGGTCATGCCGGGGTAGATCCGGCCTTTGAGCAAGAATTTGGCGAACCCTTTTGCCCAGCCTTCGGCGGAAGCCCATGACTTGCCGGTGACCGCTTCCATCACTTCGGGGATTTCAAGCGTCCCGTAGGTAAAGAGGTGGGTCATGATTCTTCGATCATCAGAAAAACCCTATTTCGCCTCATGAAAAATAATGCCCAGGGCGTAGCGCTGACCGGTCTTGACCGGGCTGACCCCGTGCCGTATCGAGGCCCGGACGTAGCCGCGCTTGCCTTGGACGGGCCGTTCATGAACTGGAAAGATCATGAGATCTCCCATGCCAGGATTGAACGCAACGACTCGGGCTTGCTGGCGTGGCCGGTTTTCCACGAGCACGAATTCACCACCCGCAAACTCCCGTTCTTTCCGACTGAGCATGACCATGGCTTGCAGGGGAAAGTGCGTCGGGCCATAGATGTCCCGGTGCAAACAATTGAAATCTCCGCTGTGATACCGAAGCAGCAAGGGCGTGGGTTGGGTCTGCCCATGACGGCGACAGGCTTGTTGAAAGGCCGCAAGGGTTGCCGGGTACCGCTGGGGACGGTTCAGCCTGTCCATCATCAGGTTGGCAATGGGGGCCAGATGCGTATACAAGTGAGTCCGCAAATGCGAAACCGGCGCCGGCAACGGATACGCAAAATACGAGTACTCTCCCTGTCCGAAATTGTACCGGGCCATGACGATCCTGGATCGAAAACAGCGGTCGTCGTCGTAGAGGGTTCGCAGGGATCGACAGACGGAGGATTGCACAACACGCGGCAAATGGGCATATCCACTCGCGAGGATCGAGTGTTCGACGCTAACCCAATCCAGCGTGTGAAGATCCGGAAGATCTGACGCGAGCTTTCGCTTCGTTCGAATCATGGCAGGCAAACGTTCAATTCCTCTCTGGGGCAAGGTGGTCTGGGCGTTAGGGGTATTGGCCTCGCTCAGCCTCGCGCTTTGGATGCTCCTCCCCGGCGTCGTCTCTTATTTTGTGGAACGTCAATTTGAAGCCTTCGGCTGCAAGCATGTCAACGTGGAGGTCGAACATCCCGGTTTGCGACGAACCGTGGTCCCGCTGGTTTCCTTTCAAAAAGATCTGGGAACGGAAACGATTCACCTGACGATCAGGGGGTTGACTCTCGACTATGAGCTTGAGCGGTTGTGGGAAGGTTTTCTCAGTGAGGCGCGGATCGAAACATTACATCTGGACCTGAGAGGGGGGCCGAGCGCTCAATCGGAGTCTGCCTCCGGCGAACCTTCGATCGCCGCGGTTGCCGCGACCCTGGGTTCCGTATCGGAATTCCTGCTCCATCCCCGGGTCGGGCGATTCACTTTGACGAATGCGAGCATCTTTCGAGAACAGGCGACCGGCCCGTTCCGGCGCTTGAAGGTGTCCGGAACGCTTCGCCACGAAAACGAAGCACTGACCGGAGCCATCACGTTTCAGGGAACGAAAGGAGAGCCGTATGCCCTGCAACTGACGATGAATCCTCATGGCGGGACGAAGGTTCGGCTGCACTCCGGCAAAGGCCCTGCCGAATCCCTGCTGGATATTGAGTCTTCCATACAGGTCTCCCAGGCCCTGCACTGGCAAGGTTCCTTGAAGGCGAATCTCAAGCGAGCAACCCCCTTCCTGGCCTTGCTGCTGCCGCTTGGGTCTGATCTCGAACGAGTCGACGGGGTGGTGCAATTCCAGGGAGAAGGCTCGACAAAGCAAATCGAATCATTCCATCGTCTGCTCCGGGACGCTTCGACCCGCGTGCATGGCGCGTTTCAAGCCTCCGTGGAGCTTCCGGCTTGGCGAGAGAACAGTCAAGACATCGCCGTGACGCTCTCCGGTGAAGTGGATGCTGATGCGACCGGCATCGCCGTGACGCTCTTCCCATCCTCTTTTGTGAAAGGCTTGGTCCATCCTCCGAAGCATCTTTTGAAGGGAACTCCCTTTTCGATGCAACTCAAAGACAAAGAGCCGGTTCATCTGCAATTGCAGGATGAAGTCAAAGCCCGGGTTTCGTTGGGTGACGACCCGCAATGGCATCTCGATGGCCCCATTCGGGTTCAATACGGCGCGAAGCCTGCACCGGTCGGGCTCGACGTTGTCGTGACCAGCGCCTCCGGTCCGTTCCGGGACCCGTTATCCACGAAAGCCGACGCGCACGGTCGTCTCTGGGGGACATTGCCGGTTCTCGAGTCAGAACCGGTCCACGCAAAAGATCTCCGCTGGAACGTGACGGGCAGGCTGGCGTTCCGGAAGCCGGCCATCCAGGTGGAGGTGGAAGAAGGCTCCTGGGTCAAGACCGGGCCTCTTCGATTTGGGCCAGGCAAGGCGAATCTTGCGGAGTTTCACGTCGGTCGTACCTTCCCGGTTTCCGTGGAATGGCCCTCAAGAAAGTGGCAGGTCTGGCCAACCACGACACGCGTGACGCTTCCCCGGCTTGACTGGGGAGGCCGCACGGTTACCATGAAGCGAGTGGCGTTGCGCATTCAGGAAGCGGGCGGGAAAGGCAACGAATGGCAAGCTAAAGGCACGGCTGAGATCACACTCCCCCGGTTTCACTGGGGAAGCCGCACCGTCATCGTGGAGAAAGTGGGGTTGCGCCTTCAGGAGGCGAGAGGGAAAGGCAACCACTGGCAAGCCGCGGGAAGGGCTGAGATCACACTCCCCCGGCTTCATTGGGGAGGCCGCACCATGACCATCGAAAGCGTGGGATTGCGCCTGGAAGAAGCAAGCGGGGAAGGCAACGAATGGCAAACCACAGGCATGGCGAAGATGTCGGGGCTGTCATCAGAATTGGACGAGTTCGTCCTTCCGAAGATCAATCTCGCTATTAAATTCGATGCCGCCTCCGCCTTGGTGAAGGCCGGCCTTGTGGCTGAGACCGTGGATCAGTCCGTAAAGGCAGCCGGGCGTGTGACGCACGATTTGACGACGAACCGGGGAACTCTGCGCGCGACGCTGGCGCCCCGCCCGTTTTCGCCGTCAGGCACGACCTTGAGCCGGTTGATCACGCCCTGGGAACATCCCTTTGATGTCACCGCGGGGCGGCTTGCCCTGTCCGCGGCTGTGACCTGGGGAGCTTCTTCTCCCCGGCGTGTGTCTGCGGGGAGCGACGATAGACAGGAGCCGGGAGGCGTTGTCGTCAAGCGGGGCCAGGTGGCCATCACGGCCAAGGATCTGGACGGATATTACGAGGACGTTCTGGTCGAAGACGTCAATACGACCATCACCGTCAATGCGACAAGCCTGGATGACGTGACAATGGCTGGTCCGGCAACGGTGCGGATAGGCCGCGTCGATCCCGGCGTCGCACTCGAAAATATCGCGTTGACCCTTCGATTCGGACGTCTCGGGTTCGGTCAGGGTGTGGGACAACCCGGCGTGGATCTGAAAGATGTCTCGGCGCATACGTTGGGGGGGCGTGTCTCGAGCCCGCGGATTCATCTTGATCCGGCTCGACCACCGACCCGGTTTACGTTGAAGGTTGACGGCGTGCAGCTTGATCGACTGTTGCAGTTGGAACAGCAGCCGGGGTTGGAAGGGACCGGCGTACTTGACGGCAGTATCCCGATCACGTTGAATGGTGAGACGGTCACGATCCACGAGGGTCACGTGGCGGTCCGGCCTCCGGGAGGCGTGATTCGTTTTGCACCGCTTGATGAAACCAGGCAGATGCTGGTCCAGGCAAAACCGGAAATGGAGCTGGTTTTGCGAGCCCTGGAAAATTTTCGTTATGATGTGTTACGGGCCACGGTGAACTATCGAGAGGACGGAACGCTTTCGCTCGAAACCCGCCTGGAAGGCAAGAATCCGGACATGACGGAATCACCCCCCGTTCATTTCAATTTGAACGTGGAAGAAAACATCCCCGCCCTGCTCCAAAGCGTGCAGGTGGTGAAAGACATTGAACAACGGTTGGAAAAGGCGTTCGGGCAATCATCTGACTGAGAATGGGCCTGTCGCCTCGTTCGTGTTTTTTGATGCGGGCCGTTTCAGGGACTCTCGACCGGAGCCCATGACAGAAAGGGATAAGACGAGGATGAGGCATTATCGGATTTTGGGAACGTGGTTGCTTGTGGGACTGGGGTTCATGCTGTCGAGTTGTACGACGCACACCGTGCAAGTGGAAGCCCCGGATAAACCGATTACCATCAATTTGAACGTCAAGATCGACCACGAAATACAGGTGAAAGTGGAGAAGGATCTGAATGAAGTCTTTACGGAAAACAGTGATCTGTTTTGAACATGAGGGAGCGCCGGCTATGCGGATGAACATGCGATTCACACGAGTTTTCATGACCCCGGTCCTGTTGGTGATGCTGCTTGGAGGGCCGACCAATCTCTGGGCATTAACCTTGGGAGAGGCCAAGACCAAAGGGTTGGTGGGGGAAACCCCGGCGGGCTACCTGGGCATCGTCTCGGGAAAAGGGTCACGGGAAGCGCGCGCCTTGATGAAAGACGTGAATCAGAAACGCAAACAGAAATATCAAGGCATTGCCAAACGGAACGGGACCAGTCTTCAGACCGTGGAAGTCCTGGCGGGAAAAACCGCCATCAAGAAAACCCGACCGGGGCACTACATCCAGCTTCCCTCCGGAAAATGGACCAAAAAATAGGCGCCAATCGCCTGCCCTTTCCTTCCTCTCTGTCATGAGAGGCCAACGATGACGGCATTCGGCAAACACGTAGCTGAGGTGTGGCACGCGGGCGTGCTCGGGGTCAGCCTGGGCGAAGTCGTGACGGCCATTCTCGTGTTGTTGGTCTTTCTGGGCCTCCGCCGCGTCTTTTTCCGGTTCGTGGTGTCCTCGCTCCGGACCGTGACCAAGAAGACCGAATCGGAACTGGATGACATGGTGCTCCACGCCGTGGAAAAACCCCTGGAATTCGGGTTTGTGGTCGTGGGGTTCTACCTGGCCGGACAAATCCTTCCCATGTCCGCGGCCGCCAGTGACACGTTCGACACGTTCATTCGCTCCCTGATTTCGCTTTCGTTGTTCTGGGTGCTGTTCCGGGCAATCGATCCCCTGTCTTCGCTCATGGACCGCGGGATCGCCATGCTGGGCAGCTCCAGCATGCGCGATACCATGAAGGGCTTCTTCGTGAAGCTCGCCAAGTTCGTCGTGATCTGCCTGGGGATCGCGGCCGTGTTTCAGGAGTGGGGTTTCAACGTCGCGGCGCTGCTGGGCAGCTTGGGACTCGTCGGCATGGCCGTGGCCCTGGGCGCGAGAGAGTTTATCGCGAATCTGTTCGCGGGCCTGACCATTTTCCTGGATCGGATGTTCGAAAAGGGCAATTGGATTCGCTCGCCGGACGTGGACGGGATCGTCGAGGACATCGGCTTTCGCGCCACCAAAGTGCGACAATTCGACAAAGCCCTGGTGACCATTCCCAACTCGAAGTTGGCGGGGGAAGCGCTGGTGAATTTTTCCCGCATGACCCATCGAAGGATTTATTGGACCATCGGAGTCGAATATCGGACGACCCGGGACCAACTGCGTCTGATCGTTCACGATATTCTGGCATACCTGAAATCCCACGAGGACTTTGAAACGGATCCCGCGCGAACCAAGACGTTCGTGTTCGTGGATGCCTTCGACGCGTCCAGCATCAACATCATGCTCTACTGTTTTACCAGGACCACGGAGTGGGGAGAATGGCTGGCCTGTAAGGAGCGACTGGCTTACAAGGTCAAAGAAATCGTCGAAGGCCACGGCGCGGCGTTCGCGTTTCCCTCGACCTCGCTCTACGTCGAAACGCTTCCATTCGGAAACCCCGAGACGTTTCCGCTTCCCGGACAGGGCCGCCCGGAACAAGTTCCCTCGTCGTAAAGGGGAGAAATTTTACGGAATCATACTCTCCCCTCATATCGTGCTATATAGTTCTATACGAAGTGAATTGGCGGGAAGTGGAGCAGATTGAGGAAAACGTTGCATCCAGACATTTCAGGTGTGTGCGGGTGCGCGGATACGATCCTGTGGGACGCATATGCGCGAAGTGGCGGGAGTCAGACCGGCGTCTCCGACGCAGGTCGTCTCATTTTTCCACAGTACCATAACAAGAACAAGAGTCTGCGCGTCAGTGAACAGGAGGCTAGGTTCGCTTTCGTGGAGGCATTGTGCCAGGGACCTCTCAGATACTCTGTTGAGGCGCCTACCAGTAAACTCTACCGTTTTTCCGGTCAGAAGCCGATCTCGGCTCAGACAGACCTTCAGGTACATGATGTGAGTCAGATTGGCATCTGTAACGTTGAGTTCAAGACCAAGGGTGTTACCCCGTCTGGTCGGAATCATCTCCCAATCTACAAAGACTTGCAGAAGCTACTGCGCGAGCCCAGATGGGGACTTTGGTTTCATCTTCTGAAGAGCATCGACAACTCGACCATCAATAATTTCCTGGACGTGATGGTGCAGCAGATCGGTAAGGTGCAGAACGACTTCCAAGACGTTGAGACACCGGGGTTGACCATCCACGTGTGCATGTTGCGACACGGCTTCTCACTAGAGAAGGATGTGCTGCTTTCGCCCAGTGGTAGCATCAACAACGCCGAACTGAACGAACATCTGCGCATTGATCTGCATGTGTCTCGGTCTGAGTTAATCAACGTGCATGACTTGAACGGGTGGAAACTAACTCGGCGGTGATCAACAGCTTTGACATAACCAGCCAAATTTGTCGGCAGCATATTATTTAAGCAAGAGAGCAATGCCATGTCGGTACTGGAAATCGGGAAAGAATTGGTAGCGTTGTGTCGGCAAGGGAAAAACCTGGAGGTCCTACAAATAGCAGCAGGACCGTAGTGGGCAAAAACCACTGGAATGCCCTTGACAGCATATGCTTCATAGATCATAATTAAGTCATGGCGTGGGAAGTTGGTTTCGACCCGGCCTTCGACCCGGAATTCGATACGCTACCCACCGCGGTGCAGGATGAGCTGCTTGCGCAGGCGAAGCTTCTTGAGGCATTCGGTCCGACTCTGGCCCGTCCGCGGGTGGATACCCTGAACGGGTCGCGCCACGCCAATATGAAGGAACTTCGTTTTCAGGCCGATAACGGCGTATGGCGAGTCGCCTTTGCCTTTGATCCCCGGTGGAAGGTCATCCTGCTTGTGGCCGGCGACAAATCGGGCGTCAACGAAAGACGTTTTTACAGGCGGCTGATCGACAAGGCGGATGAAAGGTTTGAAGCGCATCTCGACCGGCTGAAAAAGGAAAGGAGATCAGGATGACGACCCTGGCGGAGAGAATGAACAGGCTCCCATCGGCGCGTCGGAAGAAAGTGGAGAAGCGGGCGAAGGCGTTGATTGCCGAAGAGATGTCCCTCCAGGACCTGCGCAAGGCGCGAAAACGGACGCAGGTGCGCGTAGCCAAGGAACTCGGGATTAACCAGGAAAACGTATCCCGCCTGGAGAAGCGTAGCGATTTGCTGTTGTCCACGCTGAGTAGCTACGTGGAGGCCATGGGAGGAAAATTGAGCTTGGTGGCGGAATTCCCGGACCGTCCGCCCGTTGCGCTGACCGGCATTGCCGCCCTGGATAAGGAAGCCCCTCCGGTAGAATCATAGCCCGCGCCCGCGGCGGATCATTAGTGATAGCCCTGACGCTGGTAGCATTCCAGGGCTTTGAGAAACGCTCGATTCGCCAGGTTGGCGGCTTTTGCCATAAAGTACCGCTCCACGGTGTTGCAATAGCCGTTCTCCTCGGGTCGCTTGCAAGGCTTCAACGGGCCGTCCGGATTGTTCGAGACGTCGCGGGCAATGAAGTCGGCGCTTTTTTCCACTCGGACCTGGTGTTGAATTTCTTTCTGAAGAAAGGCGATTTGCGCCTTGATCCCATCGGCCCGTTGAATGGCTTGGGGGATGGATGCCTGAAGCACGGAACTCATCGTGTGTTTGAATTCCTTGACGTGCACGCCTTCGAGTAACGTGTCCATTTCTTCACTCAGGTGAGACAGGTTTTCCGGGCACTGTTCCGCTGCCTGTGCCACCGGCGAGAACAGGATCAGGATTCCCAGAAGCATCATCAAGGATACACGTTTCATCCAACCTCCAATCTGCTAGAGTATACACGAAAAAGTTTTTGATCAATTCGCGGGAACGCGCCTCATGGAACTCACTGAGATTTCGTGTAAAACGATTCTGAATCCCACCGGGGGATTTTTGGGGCAGGGGTTCACCCATACCATCAACCTGTATCGGGGCTGTGCGCTCGGGAACACGCTGTGCGGGTTGTACTGCTATGCGCAGTGGAATCCCTATCACGTGCGGGGGCGGATGTGGGGACGTTTTCTGGACGTCAAGGCAGGAGCCGTGGAAGCCTATTGTACGCAATATGACCGGCTGAAGAACGCCGGCGAACCCAAGCCCATAAGGATTTTCATGTCCAGCGTCACCGAGCCCTATCCGCCGCAGGAACGCACCCTGCGACGGACACGGGAGTTGCTTGAAGCCATGGTCGGGCGCCCGCCGGATCTCTTGGCTATTCAATCGCATACGCCATTGGTTGTGGATGACCTTTCACTCCTGCGGCAACTGCAGCGACGATGCGACGTGAGCGTCCACATCACGGTGGAAACGGATAAACCGAGACTGCCGGCTTCGTTTCCGCAGCAAGCCTATTCCCCCAATGTCAGGATTCAGGCCTTGCACGCCCTGCGAGCCGCGGGGCTGGACGCGGTGGCCACGGTGAGTCCGTTATTACCGTTGGATGACCCCGAGCGCTTTGCCGATGAGCTGGAGCAGGCCTGCACGAGGGTCATCCTGGATCATTACCTCCTCGGAGACGGGAGCAAAGACGGGCAACGAACAAAACAGACGGCATTCCCCCGATTGTTACGGGAAGCGGGCTATGAGGAATGGACGACCTTGGAAAAGTTTCATGAAATCGTGGACGTGTTTCGTTCTGTGTTTGGAGGTCCTGAGCGGGTGGGCGTAAGCCGGGAAGGATTCAATGCAAGTCGTAACAAAGTGTATGATGGACCACAGTGCGTGAGTGCGGGGTCCGGGACATGAGAAAAAACAGAAAATTGGGGGGACACCCATTCGCTTCGCTTCCTTCGACTCCGCTCAGGACAGGCAGGGCAGGCTCCGGTCCTCCCCTACTGGCTTTCGTGCTGCTGGCCGTCCTGGGCCCTGCTCCGGCAATGGCCCAAACCGAACCCCATCCCCTGGATACCTTTCTGACGGACATCCTGAACTTTACAAACCCCACGGGGATTCGTGGCACCATTCGTCACATTGACTTCGACGGGCCGGTCCTCTGGTTGAATTGGCATCAACGCTCCGGCGATCCGTCATTCGCAATGGGCTGGCAGGCGGTCCCCGGTGAGGCCATGCTGGCCGTGCATCCACGCCCGGCCGACGGCATCGTGGATTTGCGATCCCTGAGGAAAGGAACGGCCGTGGAATTGATCATTCAACTCGATTCCGAGGGCAAACGCCGGATTCTGTCGTTTCGACCGATGTCTCAGCCGCCCAAGGTGCCTTTGTAGCTGGCGAGGTCCGTGTCGGAAATCTTGCCCAAGTGGATGCATTGACCGGCAAGATGCGGTATGATGAGAGATGTGCGTCGGTTCACGACCCACGGCCGATGCGTTTCGTCGGAGTTCCGATTCTCGTTGTTCCTCACGCCGGTGCGGCAAGAAGGCTTGACGAACGTATGCATCGGATCAACCCACCCACCCTTCCTCAAGGCCGGAAGATCTTTTCGCCACAATCGGTGCTTGAGCCTTCAAAGGAGGTGTCAGGATGTTCATGCAAGCGTACACCAACCAGACGTATGCCTTGTTGAGAATCTTCGCGGGGCTGACGTTTCTGTTTCATGGCACGCAAAAACTCTTTGTCTTTCCCGTGCCCTCGCCACATGAAATGCCGGCGTTCGTTGTCTATATCGCCGGTCCCATTGAATTGATCGGGGGCCTGCTGGTCGCGGTCGGCTTGTTCACCAGATGGGCGGCGTTCCTGTGCAGCGGGCTGATGGCCGCGGGGTATTGGATGGTGCATGGGACTCAGGCGTTTTTCCCGATCGTGAACCAGGGAGACTTGGCCATCATGTATTGCTTCGCCTTCCTGTTCATCTCGGCGCAAGGGTCGGGAATCTGGAGTGTGGACGACGCGCGCGGCGCGTAACTGCCGCTTTCTGTCATCCCTGTATGTGTTCAGTCATTCGTTGACGATTTTTGCCTCTTCTTTCCCCTCCTTTGTAAGGAGGGGCGAAGGGGAGGTAGAGGCATTATAGCTGCCGCATCTCATGTGGCCAAGAAGAAGCGCCATAAGATGGCGCGGCTACAAAAATTGGGACTCTACCCCTCCTGACCTCCCCTTACAAAGGGGAGGAACAGGACACGCCTGCTTCCCTGTGCGTCGTATTCTGTCAACGGTCCTCAGTTGGTGCGCGTATACACGATCTCCATCATGCGAAACTCTTTGCCGTGTTTATCCGCCACGTACATTTCATAGCGGTAGTGGACATCGTCGACAAACGTGATGACCCCGCGATAGCTCCGTTGCCCGATCATGGGATCGGTGAAACGGCCGCGATCCGTTAACGTCTTCGTGCCCGGATCATAGGTCCCTTCACCGAGCACCATGCCCGTCCCCATGTTATCCATCCAGATCGTTTGATAGGTTTGCTTGCCGTTATCAAAGCCCGTCAAACCCATCCCCTCGAAAGGCTGACCCATCGACGTGCCCGTGGCCGCGTGCCGGAGGAAGCGGCCGCCCAGCACCCATTGGGTTTCAGTCGTCCCCTGTGCCATCTCGGGTTGACTGTCCGGCGTCATCCACCATGTGAGGACGTGGTTCCACGTCCCGACCAACGGGTCCAGGACTTTATGGTTGTCGTTGGGAGACGCATACGCCTGCCACTTGGCCATCATGGCCTGAGTCGCCGCATCCATCGACTGACCGTATGATCCCGCCTGGTCATGATTGCCTGCCGCATACCCGGCACTCGCCAGACAGAGATGCACAACGGCGACCATCATCACGATCCTTCTGCAAGAACTCCATCGATTCATCATGGTCTGCTCCTTTTTTCATGTGAAAAGAACTGTATTGATCAGTAAAATTCTATGATACCATGTGGACCAAAGCAACAAAGCGCATCCGTGAAGAAAACATCGGGCCTCTGTGCAGTTCGACCGGATTACAGTAACACTTTCCTGTTGATTGAAACGAGAGTGAAGCCCCCAAGGTTGATGCCCGCGGCATCCTGGCATCGAGATGTCAAATGGTCATTTGAAATATAAATTAGAACCGGGTAGTCTTAATGCATTATGCGAAAGAGTACGCGCACAAGACTCATTGAAGCGGCGTTGGAGGTTTTTGGAGAGCGGGGCTATCACCATGCCACCATCCAGCAGATCGTCCGGCGCGCGGGCACCAACGTGGCGGCCATCAATTACCATTTTGGGGACAAAGCCCAATTCTACGGTGAGGTGGTTTCCCATGCCCTGGACTTGGACCGGGATGCGGAACGGATCGATTTGGGGGATGAGCCGCCCGAAGAGCAATTGCGAACGTTCGTGTTCTGGTTCCTGCATCACGTCGTGGGGATGCACAAACCCTCCTCGTCTCTGGAAAAAATCCATATCCAGGAAATGGTGAATCCCAGTCCGATATTGGATACGCTCGTGGAAGCGTTCATTCGCCCGAATCACCTGAAACTGCGCGCCATCGTTGCGGCGTTACTCCCGGACGACGCGACCGAGCAGGACGTTCGTCATCATTGCTTCAGCGTGATCGGGCAATGTCTGCACTACAAATTCGCGCGACCCGTGATGGATCGGCTGTATGACGACATCGAGTTTACCGAAGACTACGTCAACGCCCTGGCCGAGCACGTTACCAACGTCAGTCTGGCCGGCATGCGCGCCGTCCCCCGTCAACGGCTGACCGCGGCGCGAAGCGGGAGAGCGCATCAATCATGATAGTCCGGTTCCTGATGATCAGCCTCTGGACGTGCACGCTGGGCGCATGCGCGCTGGGGCCGGACTATGAGCGGCCGCCCGTCGCGCAACCCGACGGTTTTCGGATGCAACAGGGCCAGACTCTTGAAGAGGCATCCTTGGCCGACCTGGGCTGGTGGGACCTCTTTCAGGATAAGAACCTCCAAGCCCTTATCAGCAAGGCCTTGGTGGAGAATAAGAACGTGCGAATAGCCGTGGCCCGGGTCCGGGAAGCTCGAGCCCTTCTCGTGGCAACGGGGGCTGATTTATTCCCTCGGATTGACGGCAAGGGCAGTCTTCAACGGAATCAAGTGTCTCAGGCGGTGGTGCGGCAGTTCGGTTTTCCCGGCGGAGGCCCCGCTCGGCAGATTCCCGCCACGACGCAATTCAGGGCCACGGCGGATTTGTCCTTTGAACTCGACTTCTGGGGAAGACTGCGCCGCGCCACGGAAGCGGCCCAAGCCGACCTACTCGCCCGGGAATCGGCGCGCCGGACGGTTGTCCTGACGCTGGTCAGCGATCTGGCCAAGGCGTATTTCGAGCTTCAGGAATTGGATCTTCAATTAAACCTTGCCAGGAGCACGCTCAAGACCAGACAGGAAACCCTCGACCTGATCCGGTTGCGAAAACTCGTGGGGCAGAGGTCCACGCGGGAAATCCGTCGCGCGGAACAGGACGTGTCCCGCGCCCAAGCCGTGATCCCGGATCTCGAACGGCAGATCGGCCAAAAGGAACACCAACTCACCCTGCTCATGGGAAGGAACCCGGCCCGCATCATTCGCGGGGCCTCGTTGCGCGACCACCCCCTGCCTCCCGAGGTGCCGGCCGGGTTGCCGTCGGCGTTGCTGGAACGGCGTCCGGATATCGTGGAAGCCGAACAGCGCTTGGTCGCGGCCAATGCCAAAATCGGCGTGGCCAAAGCGGCGTTTTTCCCGCAGATCAGTTTAACGGGAAATTTCGGCGCGCAGAGCCTCCAATTTGCCGATCTCTTTGTCGGTTCTTCGCGTGTCTGGATGTTTGGGCCGACGCTCACGGTTCCCATTTTCAACATGGGGCGCAATCGAGCCAATCTGGAAATCAGCCGGGCGCAACAGGAACAGGCGCTCGCCACCTACGAACGAACCATTCAGCAAGCGTTTCGAGAAGTGGAGGACGCTCTCCTTGCCCACCAAAAAATTCAAGAAGTCCGGACGGAGCAGGAGCGATTGATCAAGCTCTCGCGCGAAGCCTTGAAGTTGGCCCAACTCGAATACCTGAATGGGAAAGCCTCGTACCTGGAGGTCCTCGGCGCGCAGCGCGAAGCCTTGAACGCGGAAACGGCCCTGGCTCAAACGCAACGCAACCATCTCCTCACCGTCGTGCAATTGTATAAATCGCTGGGGGGAGGCTGGACCCCCCAACCCGTATCCGAGGACCTGGCCATGCGGGAGGTGCCACAGTGACGGACGCGCTCGACTCAGCGGATAACAAATCGAATAACAAATCGAAGGTTCTGAAGGTGGTCCTGCCTCTGCTCGTCATCGGGCTGGCTCTCCTGGCGGCGCAGGCGTTGCTGTTCTTGGGGCCGACCGTGCCCAAAGCCCCGAGAGAGGTCAAACCGACCTTTGTCGAAGTCCTCCCCGCGCGGGTCCGGGATGAGCGGGCGGTTATCGCCGCGTACGGGACCGTGCAACATCATCAGCGGCTGACCGTGCACCCGGAAGTCAGCGGCCGGGTGGTGAAACTCAATCCCCGTCTGGTGATCGGAGAAACCCTGGACAAAGGGGCCGTCCTGTTGCAGATCGACCCGCGCGATTACCGGGTCGCGGTGGACGAGCAGCGCGCCGCCTTGGCGAAAGCGGAATACGACTTGAAGATGGAACTGGGCCAGCAAACCGTGGCGAAGCGGGAATGGAGCCTGTTGACCCCGTCCGCCGGCGAAGTCAATGCGTTGAATCGCCAACTGGCCCTGCGCCGTCCGCATCTCAAGGAAAAACGCATGGCCCTGGCCGCGGCGCAGAGCCGGCTCCGCAAGGCGCAATTGAACTTGCGGCGCACGGTGTTGCGCGCCTCGTTCAATGCGGTGGTGCTCAAGGAAGCCGTGGAGATCGGGCAACTCCTCAATCCACAAAGTGCCGTGGCGACGCTGGTCGGCACGGATGAATTCCGGGTACAGGTGAGCGTGCCCATCAAACAGTTGGAGTGGATTGTCTTTCCCGGCGCCGGTCATCCTCAAGGGTCGCCTGTTCGGATCATTCGCGAACGGGGGAACGGCGAACCGGCGGTGCGGCAAGGGACGGTCGTCGAATTGCTGGGCGACGTGACGGAGAACGGCCGGATGGCCCAGGTCCTGGTTGCGATAGCCGATCCCTTGGAATTGGAAAAACCCGCGCAGGATCGTCGGCCTCTCCTTTTGGGGGAATATGTCCGTGTTGAAATCGAAGGTCCTGTGTTACGCGATGTGATTGTCCTTCCTCGGAATGCGATCCGGGAAGGCACGCGCGTCTGGGTCAAGAATGCTGGCAATCAGTTGGAGGTTCGTCCGGTTGAAGTCGTCCTGTCTCGCAAGGACACGGTCCTGATCAGTCAAGGGCTCGAGGACGGCGAAGCGATCATCACGAGTCAAGTGCCGGCGGCGATTCCCGGGCTGCCCTTGGAAACTTTGGATCAACCCGCGGGACCCGCATCGGAATCCACTGAGTCCGGTTCTGCGCCGGCCGCTTCCACCAAGTAACCCCGTCCATGGCGTCTCCCGACGAAACGGCCTCACGTTCCGGTCCGATTGCGTGGATGACCCACCACACGGTGGCGGCCAACCTCGTCATGCTGATTTTTATTCTCGGCGGGTTGGTCATCATGACCAACGTCAAGCAGGAAGTCTTCCCGGAATTCAAAGTCGATCAGATTCGTGTCTCCGTCCCCTATCCCGGCGCCAGCCCGGAAGAAGTGGAGCAGGGGATTATCCTGTCCATCGAAGACGTGGTGCGGGGACTGGACGGGGTGAAACACGTCACCGCCACGGCTTCCGAAGGCCGGGCCAAGGTGGAGATCGAGTTGCTCGACGGGGCCAATGCCGACAACGTCCTGCAGGACGTCGTGAACGAGATCGACGGCATCCAGTCGTTCCCGGAATTGGCGGAGGAACCTATTATCAGTCTGGCGGAAGTCCGCAATCAGGTCGTGACCGTCCTGGTGTACGGAAACCAGGAAGAGCAAACCCTGCGTGACGTGGCCGAACGCGTGCGGGACGACTTGTTGCAACGGCCGGGGATCACGCTCGTGGAACTGGGTTTGGCCCGTCCACGGGAAATTGCCATCGAAGTGCCCCAACGGCATCTGCGCGCCTACGGTTTGACCCTCAACCGGATTGCCAGGGAAGTCGGGGAAGCGGCCATCGAACTGCCGGGGGGAGGGGTGAAGACCCCCGGCGGCGAAGTGCTGTTGCGGACCCAGGAGCGGCGTGATTTCGGCCGGGAATACGCGGATATTCCCGTGGCCTCGACGCCGGATGGGGCCACCATCACCGTGGGTGACATTGCGACGATCCGCGACGGGTTTGAAGATGTGGACCAGGAAGCCTATTACAACGGGCAACGGGCGCTCCAGATCAAGGTGTTCCGGGTCGGCAAGGAAACGCCCCAGTCCGTCTCCTCGATCGTGCGCGCGTACTTGGATGAATTGCGACCGGAATTGCCCGACGGCATCGGCTTCGCCATGTGGAACGATCGATCGGAGATTTATCAGGACCGGATGAATTTGTTGTTGAAAAATGCATTCCTGGGCTTGACGCTGGTCCTGTTGCTGCTGGGTTTGTTCCTGGATCTCAAGCTGGCGTTTTGGGTCACGGTGGGCTTGCCCGTGTCCATTATCGGGTCGTTTCTCTTCATTCCGTTCACGGGCGCCTCCATCAACATGATTTCGCTGTTTGCGTTCATCATCACGCTGGGGATCATCGTGGACGACGCCGTGGTGGCGGGTGAAATCATCTATCAGAAGCGGGAACAGGGGCTGCCTCTGGTCCCGGCGGCGATTGCCGGGGCCCGGGAGATTGCCGGTCCCATCATGTTTGCCGTGTTGACCAACATCGCCGCGTTCATGCCCTTGTTTTTCGTTCCCGGCGCGTTGGGGAATTTCTTGAGGCAGGTGCCTTCGGTGGTGGTGGCGGTGTTCGTGGTGTCGCTGATCGAGTCGTTGTTCGTGTTGCCGGCGCATCTGGCCCATACGCGGGAACTGTCGGGGTTCTGGAAAACGCTGGACCGGCCGCGACAGTGGTTCAGTCAAGCCATGAAGCACTTCATCCGGGAGCGCTACCAGCCGTTTCTCCGAAGCGCGATCGCCAATCGCTGGTTGACGGTGGCGGTGGGGTTGGCCCTGTTGATCCTGGCGGGGGGCATTGTCGCGGGCGGGCACATCCCTTTTACCTTTCTGCCGGCGATCGATTCCGAAATTATCACGGCGCAGGCCACCCTGCCGTACGGTGCGCCCATGGAACAATCCCGGAGCGTGTTGCATCGCCTGGAGGACTCGGCCAATGTCGCGATTGCCGAACTCGGGGGCGAGGCCGCGTTACGGGGAGTCTATGCCCAAATCGGCGCGGCCTTGATGCAACGGGGACCGCGGCAGGCCGATTCGGGTCCCATGGGCAGCCATACCATCGGGGTGCAGGTTTTTTTGAAACCGGCGGATCAACGGGATTTCAGCGGAGCGGATTTTGCCAGGGTCTGGCGGGCCTCCATCGGGACGATCGCGGGATTGGAATCCCTGGGGTTTAAAGCAGAAGTCGGTCCGACAGGTGGACTTCCGATCGATATCCAACTCGCCCATCGTTCCAGGACGATACTGGAAACCGCGGCCCAGGAATTGGCGGAGAGTCTGTCAGGGTACGCGGGAGTGACCGATATCGACGACGGCGTCTCATTGGGCAAACCGCAATTGAACTTCCGCATCAAGCCCGAAGCTCGCAACCTAGGCCTCAATGCCACGGATTTGGCACGGCAGGTGCGCGGAGCCTTTTATGGCGTGGAAGCGCTGCGTCAACAACGAGGACGCAACGAAGTGAAGGTGATGGTACGGCTACCCGAATCCGAACGCCGGTCCTCTTTCACCATCGAACAGTTGATCCTGCTCACGGAGCAAGGCGGAGAAATTCCCCTGGCCGAGGCCGCGGAGATTGGAGCGGGCCGCGCCTATACGGAAATCAAGCGACGCGAAGGGCGTCGCATCGCGGCGGTCACGGCCAACATCGATGATCAGATCGCCAATGCCAACACCGTCATGGCGGAAGTGATCGCTGATGAATTGGAAGCATTGATGAAGAAATATCCGGGACTCACGTATTCCGTGGAAGGCCAACAGGCGGAGCAACAGGAATCGCTGTCCGCCTTGGGAATGGGATTTGCCCTGGCGATGTTGGTGATCTATGCGTTACTGGCCATTCCCTTCAGGAGTTACGTGCAACCGCTGATCGTGATGCTGGCGATTCCGTTCAGCTTCATCGGCGCGTTGATCGGGCACCTGCTCCTGGGGTATGGGCTGAGCTTGATCAGTCTGTTCGGCATCGTGGCCCTGGCCGGTATGGTCGTGAATGATTCGTTGGTCCTGATCGCCGCCACGAATCGGCTTCGCGAGGAACAACAAATGTCGCTCCAGGACGTGGTGATTCAAGGCGCCACGAACCGGTTTCGTCCCATCGTCCTGACGTCGTTGACCACGTTCTTCGGGTTGGCCCCGATGATTTTCGAGACGGCGCCGCAGGCCCGGTTTCTCATCCCCATGGCCGTCTCGCTTGGCTTCGGCATCCTGTTCGGCACGGTGATCATTCTCGTCATCGTACCGACAGTCTACCTCATTGTGGAAACCCTGTTACGCAGGGACCGTGCGGCCCCAGCCGACGCCGCGCCGTCGCCGTATCAGCCGGAAGCCGGCCCGGTGTAACGCGCCTCCCCCTCCTGTCATCCTCGACATTTTTAATCGAGGATCCAGTGTCGTTGCATTTGGCCGTTGTAGCTTCCTGCTGTGCTGAACATAGCAGAATCATAGCAAAGTCATAGCAAAACATAGCAATTCATAGCAGGCATAGCAGAAAGCATAGCATATCATAGCAGAATCATAGCAAAGTCATAGCAATGCGATGTTTGCTCGCCGTCCTCGCCTCTGCCATCCTTGTATGTGTTCAGTCATTCGTTGACACTTTTCCCGCTTCCTTTTGGGTCCCAGTGCCCCGCCTGTGGAAGACAACCCCCTCACTCCCCCTTCTGAGGGGGACTGCAGAAGCTCTCTTCTCTGAGAGGAGAGCCGGCAGCAAGCCTTGCCCCCCTGACAAGGGGGGAAGGGGGGGGTCAGGAACGGTGGACCCATATACGATGTTGATCCTGCCCGCCGTATGGCGCTAAAATTATTGACATTACTAGCGTGACCAGCGTCCGGGCGAACAGCCTGTTGAGCGCCGGTTTCCTGCTGTCAACGATGTGCAAGGCACAGAACTCGTGGCGGGCATCCTTGGCAACCTCGATCATTCCTGCCGTTGTAAGCGACTAATGCTTCCTGGGATCTTGCGATGATACAGCCGGGCGCCAAATCCTTACGGAAAATCGCGGTGATTGGGCGAGGAACCGCAGGTTCCCTTGCGGCCGCCAACGTGGCGCGACTGCACCCCGACGCGGACCACGAACTGCACCACATCTATGACTCGCGCATCCCCGTCATCGGCGTCGGCGAGGGCAGTTGGCCGAGCCTCGTGCAGGAGTTGCGCACACTGACCGGTCTGTCCCATGAAATCGTCCAGCGGCGCCTGAACGGAACGCGCAAGTACGGCATTGCCTACGAAGGATGGGGTCACGGCAAGCAGGACTTCATCCACTACTTCACGCCGCAACAGGTGGCCTACGCCTACCATCTGTCCGCCGACTATCTGGTGGATTTGTTGCACGAAAGCACGCGCGCCCAGCATATCGACGCCAAAGTGCTCGGTATCACGAGGGTGGAGGATGGTGCGCGAGTGGAATTCGAGGGGCGAGCGGCGGAACACTACGACCTGGTCTTCGATGCTCGCGGGTTCCCTCGCGAACTTCAGCCCGAACAGCACATCGATGTCCCCTGCATCCCCACCAATACCGCGATCATCCGTCGCTGTCCGGCAATCATCAAGGCGGAGCGGGATGGACCGGTAGTACGGCCGACCTATACCCGCGCGATTGCTCGTCCGCACGGTTGGGTGTTCGTGATCCCGCTCACGGCGCACACGTCCTACGGCTACATTTTCAATCGCGACGTCTCGAGCCAGGCCGACGTCGAAGCCGACTTCGACGCGCTGCTTGCAGCCGACGAGGTGGCAGAATTCGAGCAACGCGCCGTTATTTCGTTCCCCAATTTTGTCCACCGTCAGATCTACGATGGGGCGGTGGCGCGCATCGGCAACGCGGCGGGCTTCTTTGAGCCCCTGGAGGCGACGGCGATCGTGATCGCCCAGTTGCAGGTCGGGATGGTGCTGCAGATGCGTCTCAACCGGCCGGCAGAGCACCACGAGCGCGATGCGCCGGCGGTGAATCGATTTCTCATCAACTACATGCTCTGCAGCGGCCTGTTCGTGGGCTGGCATTACTCCTGCGGTTCCCGGTACGACAGCGAATTCTGGCGGTTCGCCCGCGACCACGCCTGGCCGACGTACCGGGCGACAGCGGACCCCGAGGCAGTCGATTGCGACGCGCTCAGCAAGTTCGACGGGATGATCGGACTGATCAGCCAGAAGGTCATCGACAAAGAGGACTGGATGCGGAAGTGCGCGGTGTTCCCTCTCAGCAGTTATGCGCAGATCGCCCAGGGTCTCGGATATTATCCGGGCATGATGAATGGTCAATGAGATGTATTCGCAATCGGCAAATGTACGTTCGGCCAGGCACCGCGACAATGAAGAAGGCTTCAATGAAGAAACCCTGTGACGTAGCTGGTTTCCTTCTGTCGCGAGCCGGCGAGGACGACGATTTTCGGGAACGTCTTCTGGCCAACCCCAAAGAGACCATCGAAAGGGAATTCGGCGTGACGATGGCCAAAGACCATGCGATTCACGTACACGAAGAAACCTATGCCGCGACGCACGTTGTCCTTCCGCCGCGCAGCAAATTCACTGAGGCGGAACGGGAGGAGGCGAAAACCGGTGCAGCATCGCTCGAGTTTCTTCGCAAAACGATGTACGACCCCGCGCCGCCCCTTCGCCCTCCCGCCGTCGATCGGGCGAGTACCCCAAACAACGCGACGACCGCCGAGGCGCTTGCAAAAGCGGGTAGAGAAAGCATCCGCCGCGGCCTCGGTTTCCTGGAGTCAACTATAGATGAAAATGGCGCTTGGCATTGCATCAGGTTCAACCTGGCTGATCCGGACATACCACGACATTTCGAAAAACCGCCCTTTATCTCGGCTTACTGCGTCCTTGCCCTGAAATGTTGCGAGGAAGCGCGGGCCAAGGCCATCTGCACCGCGACCAGGGCGTATCTTGTCGACACCATCGAGTATCCCGGATTGTGGCGCTATTATCGCCATCTGCCCCAGGATCTCGACAGCACGACACTCTGTTCACTCGTGATTGAAACTCACCCCTGGATTGTACTGGGGAGGAACATTCCGCAAATCGTGGCGAATCGCGACGAGGAAGGTCGCTTTATGACCTGGGTTCTGGAGGACGACGAACCCGATGTCGTGTCGCGGTTTCGTCTCGAAGCCGACCCTGTAGTCAATGCGAATGTCATAGCCTATCTCGGCGACTGTCCTGAAACCAGGGATGCCCAACGATGGTTGGAGGACTTGATAACCGATGCCAAGCTTAAGGGTTCGTCCAAATGGTATCCTGACGAGGTCGCGATTTACTATGCAACCGCTCGTGCCGTGATTCGCGCACAGCCCGCCCTCGATCGACTGCGCCCGATACTGGCGGATCGTATCCTGGGCTTGCGTGACGACACGGGAGATTTCGGCAACGTCCTTCAAACCGCTCAGGCCGTGTCGGCGCTCTACAATGTTGGGTGCCTCGATCGCATCGACGCGAAACGCCATGTGGAACGGTTCACACGTTCGCAACGCGAGGACGGGAGCTGGCCGGAACTGCTCGCGTTTGGCGACCAAACGCTAAAGTGGGGAACGGTCGGACAGATAGGGCATGGCTCCGAAGCCGTGACCGCTGCGTTTTGCATCGAAGCTCTTGAGCGTCTCGTCGCAATCTTGCGGGCCTGAACCTGGCAACGTGATGAAGGAACCTCTGATTTATTGTGATAGCGAGATGCAGGGCAAGGCGTCCCGCAGTGAAACCCGAGGCTTATCACAGAGATAGGCGAGGGTTGAGCGAGGACACAACACCGCAATGCGCCCGATAGTGCAATAAATTTCTGATCGTAGAGGAGAGACGATGCTGCACAGTCCAGCGGCAGGTGGAGGCCCCGGCCCAGGCAACGCCGACACCACTCGGCATATAGAGCCGTCCATTCTGACCGCCCTTCCACATTATTTGTCATTAGCTGTGTTTCCCTTGATTCTTGTCGCGGCGCTCTATGGAGGTTGGTGGTTGGTGCCGCCACTTGCCTTTATGAGTCTTGCGTGGTCGTTTGACCGGGTGCTGGGTCGAGACGGACGCAGTATGGATCCGTCGAGAACGTCGGAACACCGTCTATTCTGGCACAATCTGCCGGTCTGGTCCTGGGCGTTTCTGTGGCCGCCGACGCTGATTTTCGGGATGTGGCAAATCCTGGTGGCGAATCAATTGGCAATTTGGGAAGAAGTGCTCCTGGCGATCATTTTAACCACGGAAGCACAAGCGGTATTCGTAGTCGGTCACGAACTGATTCACCGGCGCTCGACTTGGGAACGCCGGATCGGCGAATTCCTGCTGGCCTCCGCCTCTTATCCGCAATATGCCACGGAGCACGTCTACATCCACCACGCCATGGTGGGCACGCCATACGATGTGGGGTCCGCTCCAAAGGGGGAAAGTTTCTGGAGATATTTCCCCAAGGAAGTTGCCAGTAACCTCGTCCATTCCTGGCAGGTTGCCGGAGAACGCTTGGCGCGACGCGGTCTGACCCGGTGGCATTACAGCAATCCGTTCTGGCGCTACGGCATGGCTGTCGCGTTCTGGTACGGACTGGTGTTCTGGATGGGCGGGATTTGGGCCGTTCCGGTCTTTGCCTTCCTCGGTCTCTCCTGCGTCTTTTCGATGAAGATCAGCAACTACTTTCAACACTACGGCCTGCGCCGGGTCCGTTTGCCCAACGGTCGTTGGGAAAAGGCGATGCCGCGCCATTCCTGGGACGCCGACTGGAAGTTCACCAATTGGATGCTGTTCAATATGCAGCGTCACGCGGATCATCATGCGTCGGCATCCCGCCAGTACCCGCTGCTCCAGGTCAGCAACCTTGATGAAGCGCCGGAATTGCCGGGAACCTACGCCGATATGATGAACATTGTGCTGCGGCCCAAGCGCTGGTTTGCAAAGATGGACCCGCTTGTCGATCAATGGCGCGAGCATTTCTATCCGGAGATTGACGACTGGAGCGTGTACGACAGCCCGATTCCCGCGGCGAGACCTGACGCCTTCGACGCGATAGTCGAAATCTTCGGCGCCGCCCCCCGGCTTGCCAAATGGATCAAACGCCATCCGGAGTTGCTCGATAACCTGCAGGACCGGGAATTCACCGATCTCGACCTGCCCAAAGGATTCGGACCGGACCCGAAATCCGAAGCCATCGCGCGCCGCGGTCTGGCGCGGCTCTATTGGACGCGCGAAATGGACGTGCAGGCGCTGAAAGACCTGATCGCGGAACTTCCGGCGGTCAATGCGAAAGAGACCGCTGAAATCGTGCGCAATTGGTCGAACGACAAGGCCTTTCAGGTCGGGATGCACGTGGTGCGCGGAAATCTGTCACCGGCTGAAGCAAGAAGCGCGCTCTCCAATCTCGCAGAAGCCTCGATCTCGACCGTCCTGACCGCCGGAGTCGGTGACTTCGTTGATCGGCACGGGCCGCTGCGCGGAGGCGGCGTCGCTGCGATAGCCTTGAGCGATCTCGCCAGCCGGGAAGTTCATCCCGGTGTTGCAGTCGATCTCCTCTTCGTCCATGACGGCTCCCCGGCAGGCGGATACGAGCAGTTGTGCAAGCGCTTCCGCGAGATCCTGACCAGCCTCGCAGAGGATAGCCTGTTGTTTGCGCCGATCCCGGGCGATTCGAATGCCTGTCCCGCCTTGCCGCTCTCCGACTTGGCCGATGCTTGCGGGACAGTGCGGGTCAATGGGGTTCCCGGCCTGACCAGGGCTCGTTGCGTGTTCGAAGCCGGCGATGTCGGGATCGGGACCCGGCTTGCCGAAGTACGGCGCGAAGTGCTGTCCGCATGCGCAGCGAACGAGTCGTTGATCGCGAATTTGTCTAAGCCGGAGTCAAACGGGGCCGAAACAGGCGTATCTTCCTATGTGTGCATGCGTGGCGGGCTTGAGGACATCGAGAGGGCGGCGCGATTCCTGCAACTGACGAAGAGTGAAGCCGATCTCGAAGATTCGGCCCCGACTGCGGCGCGGGTGCTCCGTGCGTGCGAACCGCTGGCGCAAGCCGCGGCCCTGTGGCGCGATTTGCAGGGGATCCTGCGGCTCATCGGCGAAGAAGAATTCGACGCGGCAACAGCGCGACCGAGGATCAAGTCTCTTATCGCCGGTGCGTGCGGGCATGAAGATTTCGATGCGCTGACCGCGGCGGTTGCCGAAACCGCGTCCCGCGCCGCCGCCGAAATCGAGACCCTTCTCGCGCGCGCTTGATAATGCCGGTTGATCCAGCACAGAAACGCCGATTGGCAGCCCGGACGGACGCGCATTCCCGGCGCGGGATATTGATCAGAACCACCCCTGCCGACGAGGGCCTCGTCGAGCTTCCCGCGCTGGCCCCGCACCTGCGATTCCACGTCATCAGCGACCAGCAGACGCTACTGGTTTCCGAAACGTTCAACACGCTGCTGCACGGCGGCCTGTATTGCGATCTGCTGCCACTGCTCGACGGCCGGCGCGGGCGAGCCGAGATCATCGCCTCCCTCGCCGGCCGCCATGCGGTTGCCGATCTGGACGCGGCGTTGGTTTCGCTCTCCGCGAAGGGCTATATCGTTTCCGCCGGGCACGGCATGGACCAAAGCCGGGCGGCCTACTGGTCCTCCCTTGGTGCCTCGCCGTGCTGGGTCGAACAACGGCTGGCGGCATCGTGCATCGCGGTGACCGGTGACGACCGCAGGCTGGTTCGACACCTGGAAGCGTCCGGTGCCCGCGTGGGGACTGACGACCCCACGCTCACCGTGATCGTGTGCGAGGACTACCTTGAAGAACGCTTTGCCGAAGTGAACCGGCGCCGGCTCGAGGCGAGAGCGCCGTGGATGCTGGTGCGGCCGCGTGGCATTGAACCGCTCTTCGGGCCGGTCTTTCTGGGGGATCGGGATGGACCCTGCTGGACCTGCCTCACCAGCCGCCTGCGCAACCATCAGGAAGTACACGGGTTCCTGCGCCACGTGGCCGGCGAAGATGCCGCGTTCAAGGCATTCGCGGCGGAGCCGGCGGTGCTCGAAGCGCTCCACGGACTGATCGCGGCGGAAATCGTCAAATGGCTGGTGCTGGATGCGGCGGCCCCGGTCCACGACCAGGCGATCGCGATGCACGTCGGCACATTTGTGAGTTCGCATCATCGCGTCATGCGGCGACCGCAGTGTCTTGACTGCGGCGACGAAGCGCTGCACCGGCCGGATCGGCCGCCGGTCGCGCTGCATCTGCAATCGAGTCCCAAAACCCATTACGGCAGCGGCGGTGTGCGCACGGTAGCCCCGGAAGCCACGCTGGCGAAGTATCGCCACCTGGTCAGCCCGATCAGCGGTGTCGTCACCTGGCTGAAGCGCACGACCGACGAATCCGATTCCTGGCTGCACGTGTATTGGGCGGGCAGCAATCTCGGCATGAGAAACCGGAGCTTGAGTTCGCTCAGGCGGAGTCTGCGCAGCAAGAGCGCCGGCAAGGGCAGTACACGGGCGCAATCCGAGGCCAGCGCGCTCTGCGAGGCCCTCGAGCGCTATTCAGGCGCCTTGCACGGGGACGAGATCCGTGTGCGCAGGCGACTGGTCGATTTTGCCGAAGGCGAGGCGATCCATCCCAACGAAGCGCAACTGTTCAGCGACAGTCAGCTTGACAACGCGGAACGCATCAATGCAAAAGGCCATCCGTACAACGTCGTGCCCCCGCGCTTGGAACCCGACGCTGAAATCGACTGGACACCCGTGTGGTCGCTTACGCAGCAGCGGCATCGGTATCTGCCGACGTCGATGCTCTACGGCACGTCCGCGGAACAGCGCGGCCCCGCCGACCTGATTGCCGATTCCAACGGCTGCGCCGCGGGGAACACCCTGGAGGAGGCCATCCTGCAAGGCTTCTTTGAACTGGTCGAGCGCGATGCCTTTGCCATCTGGTGGTATAACGGGCTGAGGGCGCCCGGGGTCGATCTTGCCAGCTTCGACGACGATTTTCTTGCCGCGGCCGAGGGCTATTACAGCCGTCACGCACGGGAGATCTGGATGCTCGACGTCACCTCAGATATCGGCATTCCTTCGTTCGTGGCGCTCTCGCGCAGGCCGGACGCGGAAACCGAGGACATCATCTACGGCGCCGGCGCCCACGCCGACGCGCGCATAGCGGCCCAGCGCACGATCTGCGAGTTGAACCAGTGCCTGACCTGGTTTCCGCGTTCCGGAGGGGGAACCGGCCGGCCCATGATCGACGATCCGTTGGCGCTCAAATGGTGGAAGACGGCGCGCCTCGCCGATTGTTCCTGGTTGGCGCCGGCGCCGGATGCGCCGCTTCGGCACGCCTCGCAGTATCCGGTCATGGAATCCACGGACACGCGCGACGACGTGGAGCAATGCCGGGCTTTGGTGGAAGCCAAGGGCCTGGAGTTCCTGGTGCTGGATCAGACCCGGCCGGACATCGGCCTGCCGGTCGTGCGGGTCATCGTGCCCGGCATGCGCCACTTTTGGGAGCGATTCGCGCCGGGTCGCCTGTACGACGTGCCGGTCCGCATGGGCTACCGCGAGGGACCGCCGGCCGAAGCCGATTTGAATCCCGCGCCGGTCATCGCTTGAGAATCAAGATGGACATTTTCGAGGCTATAGCACATACCCAGGATCGTCTCGTTGAAGAAGGCGCCTCCATGGGTGACTTGCTCGGGCACTTCAGAAACGGAATTTCGCCGGTTCTTGTCGGAGAGCTGGAATGGGACCGGATACTGGAACGCGCGCGGCTACTTCCAATAACAATGGGCGCCCAGCCGTTCGGCTTTGAACTGCCTCTGCACACGAGTCGGCCGGAGGCGGATTTCGGCGTGTCGCTGGCAAGCGGAAACCGCTCGGGTGATTTCTTCGAAGAGCGGGCGCGGGAGGACGAGACGGATGAGACCGCGAGGGCGGTCAGCCGGCTGTTCAAGGAAATGGAAGCGCACGACTCACCGCTACGAGCGATTGTGGGGCGCAAGATGATGCTGGAATATGACACGGGTTCCGCGTCGGGCGGCAAGGACACACTGCCGGGAATGTTCCTGCGGCCCAACGAACGCACGTTACACGGTAGAGCCGGCCTGCAAAATGACGTCGGCATTGTGGTTGACGCACTGGTGTCCTGCGTCGGCTGGGAACGGATTGCCGCCGAACGGGAACACGCCGAACGGGTGTACCTGGCGCAGCCGGAAGAGACGCGCCTGGATTCGTTCGGCGTGTTCCCGTCCCGCTCGCGCACAATCCGCTTGGCGGTCATGGGCTTCAACACGCAGCGGGAAGTGTGTTCTTATCTGGAAAACGCAGGTTGGCCGGGTCAAATCTCCGAGGTCGAAGCTGTGATTTCACGCTTCAAGGAACGCGTCAACGTTGTGAAAACCGGGGTGAATATCGACGTGCAGGCGGATGGTCTGGGTCCGACGCTCGGCCTGACGCTCACCGTCAAACAAATGTATACGAACGAATCTCGTGTGTGGATCGACGGCCTGACCGATTGGCACCCCATGCTGGAGGCCCTGAGGCATGAGGACTTCGTCGTTGGAGAGAAAATCGAGGCGCTGACCGGCTGGGCTTCGAAACCCACGACGCTGTTCGCCAGGACCGGGCGTTTCGTCATGCTACGCGGTATTCACCACATCAAGTTGGTCATATCCGGAAATCGACTCGACAAGGCCAAGGCGTACGTGTACATGGTGCTTTCCGGAGCGCCCGTCTCATGAGCGCCGCTCAAACGTGACAAAAAAACTCACCCGCTCGCCGTGAACGGGTGAGTTTTTACATTGTGGATCTCGCGGATGCGAGGCATCCGCATGCCGATCGGCTGTTTCGGATTACCAGCAGCAGCAAAGGCCGGCGGAGATCGCTTCGAGTTGCTCCTCGGTGATGTTCGGATCCGGTGGCAACGCGAGATGCACCGTCTGCATGTCGCTCTCGTGGACCTTGATGGTCATCGATTCAGGGATCGTAATGCCCAATTCCTGAGACACGGTCGTCTTTGGATCCGCAAGAAGCTGTTGCCTGAAATCCGCATTCAAGGCAGACTTGTCAACGAGATGCTGAAGCATTTCCGGTCCACTTTTCATGGCTATCCTCCTTAAGCTATCTAATGAACCATTTCATGAATTTGTAAAATTTTATGCACTAATAAATCTATTGCCAAGCCCATTTTATAAATTTAATATAATTTAATGCATTATTTAGTCTATTGTCAAGTCCCGCGTCAAGCCGTCGTGCATCCCGCCGTTTTGTAGCACGCCTGGTCCATGCGCACGTTGTGGGCATTGGGCAGGGCCTTTACACGCAAAAAAGTCAGTTCATGACGAAGCGATTTTTCCTCGGGCGGCATAGGTGTACATTGCGCCCATCAGTGTAGTAACGCCTGACGATGCTTTTCCTCTTGCATAACGTGGTTTTACCATCACACCTCAGGCACCGATGGTGCGGCTAAGAGGGCCAGACAATATTTGAAAAGATAGTAAGAACGGTGTCCTTACAAAGGATTATCTGGTTCTCGTTGGGCAGCCCCTCCTCTTCCAAACCGAGAACTTGTCGCGCTTCCAGGTAGGCTCGTCTCGCCCTGTGCGAGAAGCGAAGAGAACTGATGGAGCAGCGGGCCAGTGATCTTGCCGCCTGATGAGTGGGAATTATTGACATATCATGCGGTCGCGGAGTAATTATCCGTAAAAGCTACACGACTTTTCGAATCACCTCGCACAATCTGGATTTATGGACAAATCTGAACAACTCCGCATTTTGAACGCTCTTACCGAGCACCTCGCGAATGATACGACTGCCGATGCGGGCGGCATCATGCGTATACCGGTGTCGGATTTCACGTGCCCGCAACTTTTAACGCAAGAGCAGGATGTTTTTTTCGAAACACCGCTTTATGCATGGGCCTTTCCGGCGCACTACCGAAACCCAATACATATTGGTCGGACAATGAAACAGGTATCCCGATTCTTATGGTTCGAGATGGTGAAGGTCGATTTCGAGCCTATGCTAACGTCTGCCGGCATCGAGGGAGTCAGATCGCACCCGAAGGACGTGGTTCGAAGACCTGCTTTACATGTCCTTACCACGCATGGACATATGGGATCGATGGGAGATTGTTAGCGATCAACAAGAATAGTCATTTCGGGAACGTCTCTAAAAAGGATTTATCGCTCTTCGAACTGCCTTCAGCGGAATTGCACGGGACGCTTTGGGTACGACCGACCCAGGGCGATCCTGTAGACGAAGCCGAGTGCTTAGGTGGATTGGAAGACGACATGGCGCACTGGCAATTGGCTGACTTTCCGTTTGCGCACACGCAAGTGATCGATGTGCGGGCAAACTGGAAAATGGCGGTTGATACTTTCGCTGAAAACTATCATGTCAACATTCTTCACGCGGAAACCGTCGGCAAAGAGATGAAGGCGTACCTGCAAACATGCGACATTTTCAAGAATAACCTTCGCTTTGTTTACCCCAATCACAAGTTGGACCTGATGCGATTCCTGACGCCGGACACCAAGCGATGGCCTTACCAACAGATTGCTTCCACGCTGTATTACCTTTACCCGAACGTCATCATGGTAGTGGACTCATTTGGTGTCGACTTAGTGCGAATTTTTCCGCGTGAAGCCTCGCCTTCGAAATCCCGAACCGTTCATACCTGGTACGTCAGCCCAAGGGTACAGCCACACCTCAAAGAAGCCGGGTATTCGTATGAAGAAAGAGTTTCACGATTCGGGGAAGTCATTGTGAACGAGGACTATGAAACGATCGCGAACATTCAGTTGAACGCCGAGCGTGGAACACCATCGGAGATGCTGCTTGGACGGAACGAAGGGGCGTTGCAACATATTCACAATACGCTCCGGTTGGGAGTGGGTCGCGATTTGCTGCCGGTTGAGGATATGTAGCCAATATCGGGTTATCCGGGTAACCCATTCAAATCTTGCTTCGTCACCGATCTCATCGGTGACCGACCGCGTTCACTACACACCTATCGAACACATCCCGCGATGTGTGGCTTGCCGTCATTTCCTCTTCCCGGCTGACGGGAGGGCGCACCTTAACGCACGGTGCGGGAAACGAACGGCTTCCGTGCGGTTATGCGTGGTCTGGTGCGCCCTTAAAAGTAAAAAACTGGGCTCCCTCGCCGAGCCGCGGGGCGGGATACCCTCTCTTCTCACCATCCACCGGCCCCGGAGACGATCATCATGCCAAGCTGGCTGCTTGGTTCCGCTGTGTTGCGCCAGTCCCCCAGTGCCCGTGCCGTCTCGCCGAGCAACATGTGCCGCGGTCCTGTCTTGGCTTTCCTCAGTTTTCATGAGCATTTGAAATATGAATTAGTGTTTCCCTACATTAAAACGTTATGAGGAAAACGACTTTGCCTTTCCCGGCTACGGAATCCGGTGATCCAGGAAGGGAGCCGGTCGCAGCCACCGAGTAGCCCCGCCCATGGAGTCTTCCGACCACACCGCTTCCCGACCCGGGCCGATTGCGTGGATGACTCACCACACGGTTGCGGCCAACCTCGTCATGCTGATCTTCATCATCGGCGGGTTGGTCATCGGCACCGACCTCAAGAAGGAAGTCTTTCCGGCGTTCACATCCGATCGCATTCGTGTCTCCATGGCCTATCCCGGCGCCAGTCCGGAAGAAGTCGAGCAGGGGATCATCCTGTCCGTTGAAGACGTGGTGCGGGGGTTGGACGGGGTGAAAAACGTCACCGCCACAGCCGCGGAGGGGATGGCCTTCATGAAAATTGAGTTGGTGATGGGGGTCAACGCCGATAACGTCCTGCAGGACGTCGTGAACGAGATTGACGGCATTCAGTCGTTTCCGGAATTGGCCGAGGAACCCATTATCAGTCTGGAGGAGGCGCGCCATCAGGTCGTCACCGTCATGGTGCACGGTGACCAGGAAGAACAGGTCCTGCGTGACGTGGCCGACCGCATGCGGGATGATTTGTTGCAACGACCCGGCGTCACGCTCGTGGAACTGGGCTCGGCCCGTCCCCGGGAAATTGCCGTTGAAGTTCCCCAACGGCATCTGCGCGCCTACGGCCTGACCCTGAACCGGATTGCCCGGGAGATCGGGGAGGCGGCCATCGAGCTTCCGGGGGGAGGGGTGAAAACTCCCGGCGGCGAAGTGCTGGTGCGGACGCAGGAACGGCGTGATTTCGGCCGGGAATTCGCGGACATTCCCCTGATTTCGACCCCGGATGGTACGACCGTGACAGTCGGCGATCTGGCGACGATCAGAGACGGGTTTGAGGATATCGACCAGGAAGCCTATTTCAACGGTCAGCGGGCGATCGAGGTCAAGGTATTCCGGGTCGGCAAGGAAACGCCCTTGTCCGTCTCCGATAGCGTGCATGCGTATTTGGAGGAATTGCAACCGGAATTGCCGGACGGCATCGGCGCGGCGGTCTGGGAGGATTGGGCCGTGATCTATCGTGACCGGATGTCCCTGTTATTGAAAAATGCGTTTCTGGGATTGATTCTGGTCCTGTTGCTGCTGGGATTGTTCCTGGATCTCAAGCTGGCGTTTTGGGTCACGGTGGGCCTGCCCGTGTCCATTATCGGGTCGTTTCTCTTCATTCCGTTCACGGGCGCTTCCATCAACATGATTTCCCTGTTTGCGTTCATCATCACGCTGGGGATCATCGTGGACGACGCCGTGGTTGCGGGCGAAATCATCTATCAGAAGCGGGAGCAGGGTCTGCCTCCGGTCCAGGCCGCGATTGTCGGAGCCCGGGAGATTGCCGGTCCCATCACCTTTGCCGTATTGACCAATATTGCCGCGTTTCTGCCCCTGTTTTTCGTGCCCGGCGAGCTTGGAATCATTATCCGACAGGTGCCCTCGATCGTGGTGGCGGTGTTCGTGGTGTCGCTGATTGAATCCTTGTTCGTCCTGCCGGCGCATCTGGCCCATACGCGGGAACCGTCGGGGTTCTGGAAAACGCTGGACCGGCCTCGACAGCGGTTCAGTCAAGCCATGCAGACCTTCATAAGGGAACGCTATCAACCGTTTCTCCGCGTGGCGATCGCCAATCGCTGGTTGACGGTGGCGGTGGGAGTGGCCCTGTTGATCCTGGCGGTGGGGATGGTAGCCGGCGGGCATATCCCCTTCAGTTTTCTGCCGGCCATTGATTCGGAAAACATCACGGTGCAAGCCACCCTGCCCTATGGGGTGCCCATGAAACAGTCCCGGAGAGTCCTGGATCGTCTTCTGGAGTCGGCGGACGCCGCGCTCGCGCAACGCGGGGGCGAAGCCGTGCGGCGCGGCATCTATGCCCAAATCGGTGCGCCGTTGGCACAACGGGAGCCGGGGCAACCGACGTCGGGTTCAATCGGGAGCCACATGGTCGGGGCACAGATTTTCTTGGTGCCGGCGGATCAACGGGATTTCAGCGGAGCGGATTTTGCCAACACCTGGCGGTCGGCTATCGGGTCGGTTCCGGGGGTGGAGTCGCTGATCTTCAGATTCGAAGTGGGGCTGAGCAATGCCACGCCGATCGACATCCAGCTCTCGCATCGTTCCCGTGACGTTCTGGAAACGGCCGCCCGGGAATTGGCGGAGCGGTTGTCGCAGTATGCGGGGGTGTTGGATATCGACGACGGGGTGTCGTTGGGCAAACCGCAACTGAATTTTCGCATCAAGCGGGAGGCCCGCAGCCTGGGCCTCAATGCCACGGATATGGCCCAACAGGTGCGCGGGGCCTTTTACGGCGTGGAAGCTCTGCGTCAACAGCGGGGACGCGATGAAGTGAAGGTCATGGTGCGGCTGCCGGAATCCGAACGCCGGTCCGCGTTTACGGTCGAACGGTTGATCCTGCTCACCGGGCAAGGCGGAGAAATCCCCTTGGCCGAGGCCGCGGAGATTGAAGCGGGACGCGCCTACACGGAAATCAAGCGACACAAAGGCCATCGGATCGTGGCGGTCACGGCTGAGGTCGACGAGCAAATCGCGAATGCCAACACCGTCGTCGCGGAAGTGATCGCCAATGACGTGGAAGCGTTGATCACGAAATATCCGGGACTCACGTATTCCCTGGAAGGGGAGCAGGAATTGCAACGCGAATCGCTGGGAACCCTGGCCGCCGGGTTTGCCCTGACGCTGTTGCTGATTTACGGATTGCTGGCCATTCCCTTCAGGAGTTACGTGCAACCGCTGATCGTGATGCTGGGGATTCCGTTCAGTTTCGTCGGCGTGGTGATCGGGCATCTGCTCTTGGGCTATGGGCTCAGCCTCATCAGTATTTTCGGCATGGTGGCGTTAGCCGGCGTGGTGGTGAACGATTCGTTGGTCCTGATCGTGGCGACGAATCGCATCTATGACGAGCAGGGCGTTCCCTTCTCCGAAGCCGTCGTTCAAGGGGCGACGAGCCGGTTTCGTCCCATCGTCCTGACGTCGTTGACCACGTTCTTCGGGTTGGCCCCGATGATTTTCGAGACGGCGCTGCAGGCCCGGTTTCTCATTCCCATGGCCATCTCGCTGGGCTTCGGCATCCTGTTCGGGACGGCGGTCATTTTAGTGATTGTGCCCTGTGTCTATCTCATGGTCGTGCCCCTGTTACGGAGGGACCAGCCGGCCCTAACAGACTCTTTGGCTTCACCGGAACATCCGGAAGCGGGACCGGTGTAACGTGACAATCCTGAAAAACGGGACTGAACCCCCCTTGCCCCCCCTTCTCAGGGGGGAAATGTTCGCTGGCGTCCCCCTGATAAGGGGGATTGAGGGGGTTGTCTGACAAAGGCGAGTCCGTAGGTCGGATTAGCGCAGCGTAATCCGCCACCGCCCATCCCGTCGGGTTACGCCTTCGGCTAACCCGACCTACTCAACGTTGTGTTCGAGAGGGGGGCACCTCCCCGTTAAACCAGGGGAGGCGCCTGCTGACAGGAAGAGCCGTCCGGCTCTCGTCAGGTTAAAAGAACCACTGGGTGCGGAAGAAAATGGAGCGCGGCATGTTGGCATGGGCCACGCCGAGCCCGATACTCTGTTCACCGACGTTCAACAACTCATGCTGGTCGAAGAGATTGATCGCGTCCACGGCCAGCAACAGCTTTTGTTTTTTGCCAAAGGGGATCACGTGCGTCAGGGAGAGATTATACGTGGTGTTCGAATCCGCGTGTCCCGAATTGGTTCTGCCGCCCGGAGGCGTGCTTCGCAGACCTGACCCGAAGAGCATCTGTGCGGTGACCGTGGTGTTGGTGAAGGGACGATACGTGACCACCGCCGAACTGGTCCAGTCTTGTGAATGATCGCAAAACACGCCTCCGCTCGACTCGATGTCTTCCAGTTCAGGTTCGTGCAACAAAAAGTGTCCGGATTGCAGCCCATAGCCCTTGCATTGCCCCCAGGCCACGTTACCGCGGGCCGTGAGCGCGTCCGTCAGCTTGGCGTTCACGGACAAGTCGATCCCCCGTTGCCAGCCCCGCTCAAATGCAAAATAATTCAGCATGGGCGTCGTGTTGAACTGGTGGGCGTCAGCCTGGTTGGTGTTGATTTTGTAGTAGCCCGTCACCTGGACCACGAACTTCGTCCCAAGCGCGTGGGTCGAGCCGATTTCGACATAATGCGACCGTTCCGGTTTGGTCCTGACGTTGGCCAGGTGCTCGGGCTGTGCCGTGGTGCCTTCAAGATTGAGGACTTGAAACGGCAGGGCCTCCAGGTTGGGCGGGGTAAACAGGCGCCCGTAAAAGGCGTGGAACGCATGCCGTTTGTTGGGCGTATAGGTGACACCAATGCGAGGACTCACTTGAAACGCCTCCACGTACCCGTGAATATTATCCACCCGCAGGCCGAGGTTCACGGTCCATTGATCATTGGGCGTGTATTGATCCTGGATCCAGAACTCCTCCCGGTACCCGATAATCCGCCGGTCGGCATTGCGGCTTAAGACTCCCCCCACGGGCTCAGCGCCATGCCCATGTTCGTGAGCTTCTTCCTCTTCTTCCTCCTCCCCCTCATGGTCTTCTTCTTCGTCGTCCTCTTCCTCACGCGCAAACACGGACAGGCGGGTTTTATTTCTGGACATCGTCCGGTCCAACTGGAACCCGGCTTTGATCAAGTGCCGGGGATTGAGCGCGTGGGTGTAATCGACCCGCATGCCCCCGGCAAAGGCCCACCGGTCCTGGTTTCCCGCGGAAAAGGGTTCGGCGTCGTCGCTCGTGTAGGCCAGGATGTTCAAGGGGTCGGTGGTGAACGTCGCCCGGCTGTGCCGGAAATAGCCGGCCACGCTCACGAACTGCTTGGCATCCATATCGTGTCGCCACACCAGGTGCGAGTACTGGTTATTCTCCTCCTGGTTTTCATCGATCCGTTCCGACGGCACCGGCGTAAACCCCGGGACGGTGTGGTCCTGGATCAACTCGACAATCTCCTCATTCGGTTCTTGGCCCGGTCGAGTGGGAATTTGCGAGTTTGCCACACTATTCATGAACAACCAGGTCACGTTATTGCGGTTGTTTACCTGGTAATCGCCGCGCAGGAAGGTCTGGTTGGTTTCGCCGCGACCGTGAAAGATCGACTGGCCCAACGTGGGCGGATCGATGGCCCGGTTGGTCGTCCGGTAATTGTTCATCACGTAGAACCGGAACCGGTCCCCTGCCGCCCCCCCGTATTCAAACGACGGCAGCACGGTCTCATTCGAGCCCCCGAACACGCCGAGCGACCCGAATCCCGGTTTGGTTCCGCTTTTGCTGGTGATGTCGATCACCGCAGCCGTCCGATTCCCGTATTGGGCTTCCATGGCGCCGAGCGTGATGTCCGCCCGCTCCCAGACCCGCGGGGAAAGCAGGTCCGAAAATTGGCTCGTGACGGTGTCCGGAATGGGCACCCCGTCAATCCGGAATTGGAGATTCGCATGATCCTGCCGGATGTGTACTTGTTTCAGACCGCCGTAGGCTGCGCTGGGGATCGTGGCCAGGACGTCATGTAGATCAAGATTGTTGCCCCGAGGCAGGGCTTCGATGTCTTTCCGGCTGACGGAATAGGTTTCACTGGACGAGTTAGGTTTGATGGGAAGGAGCGGGGCCACGATTTCCAGCGCAATATCCTTGGTTTCCGTCATGGTCAACACGACGGGGTCGGGCGTCTCTCGACCGATTTTGATCACCACGTGCTCGCTCCGATAGGTGTCCTGAACGGCTTGGATGGAAAACACGCCGTCGTCCGGAACAACCAGTAAAAACTCGCCCGTGTCGGTTGAGGCTCCCGAGGTCACCAGGGTCCCTTCCTGGTCCCGCAATTCCACGGTGGCTTGGGCCACGCGCCGCAAATCCGCATTCTGGACGTAGCCGGTAATCGTCTGACTGACCGGCGCGGCAGCGCCGTGCTGCGGCATCCCCCACGGCAGCGCCAGGGCGACGCCAAGGATGAGCAGGGCCCCCCTGACGGGCTGAATCGTTCGAGTTGTCATCAAGCTTCGTCCCCCTCTCTCGTTCGGTGGTCGTTCCAAGTTCCTCTTGAGAGGGGCCTTATACACGACCGACTCGTATTTCGTGAGTCGTTTTCAACGAACGGGCGAAGATCATCCATAAACAGCGTCATGAGAGAAACGAATGGGATTGGAACAGGGGAGATGGGAAACCGGATTAGTCAGCCTCAGAGAGCTGAGACTTGCGGCTGAGAAGCTCCGCGGCGTGCTCACCGGCCTCTTTGACCAGGATCCCCATTTTGGCATGGGAGGGTTCGAAGTCCACTGGCAGATGATGGTCACGGAGCCGTTGGCTGGTGACCGGGCCGATCGAGGCGACCATGGTTTTCTCCAGGGCCTCCCGAAAAGCCGAGAGTTTTTCGCTGTCGTCGAGCAGTTTCACGACGTGATCGACTTGGGCGGCACTCGTGAACATCACGACGGATGTTTGTCCGTCCACAATGTTGCGGAGCGCCCGTTTGAGCGGCTCCACGTCATCGGGAAGGGCCCACCGGTACACCGGCACGCTCCTGACTTGCGCGCCACGCTCGGTCAATCCCCGCGCCAGGTCCGGGTTTGTCGTCCCGTATTCTTGAACGGCAATGCGGAGTCCGGAGAGTCCCTCCGGTTTGTACTCATCCAGGGTGTGGAGGATATCCCGCCAGGTATTGGGTTCGGGCACGGTGACGTGGGGTTTCAACCCCAACTCCTTTAAGGCCGCAATGGGTTTCGGCCCCCGGCACACGAGGGTCGTGCTCGTCAGGGCTTGCCGGATTTCTTCGAGAGCAAACTGCGGTTTCCACATGTCCACCAACGTTCGTGTGCCCACGCCCGTCAGGAGGATCAGCAGGTCCACGTCCCCGGCCATGAGGCGTCCCGCAAAGTCCAGGGCTTCCGTATTGTTTTCCAGGGGAATCTCTCGCAAGGCAGGGGCCACCTGAGGATTCCCGCCGTGCCGGGTAATCAGCGTAGCCATCTGATCGCCCATCCGGCTCTCGAAGGCAACGACAGTCATGCCGCCGAATCCGCGTGTAGCGTCCGGTTGAGTGTTCATCGGGGGTGATGGTAACACGGGGCATGTTTTGTAGGGAACAACGCTCGTTGTTCCCTACTTGGAAATCGCAATGGGCAACGAAGGGATTTGAGAAACATCGGTCACGGCGATGTGATACAGTTGGTACAGCAGGTCGAACGCTTCGTGATTCCACCGGTCGACCGACGCTCCTTCCGTGGATTCCTGGTCGATGTAGTACGACAACCCGCGTTTCCGAACGGAGATGATGGCTTCTTCTGGTTGGGTACTTGACTCCAGGATGGTCAATGTTTTGGCCGGATTCACGGTTACCGGGCCTGTCCTTGGGTCCGGGTCCACGTGAAATTCCGGTTCCTCGGCAATGCCGAGTCCGATAAATTCCAGGATCGCCTTGAAGCTGCGCAATATGATCTGGCCGGACATGGGGAATTCGCCGCCCGGATGGCCCGGCCGGATGTCGACAAGAAGATGATGCTGAGGGAAGCGTTCCGCTCGCCGCTGTAACATCTGACGTTCATCGTTGGAGAGTGTATTCAGATCATAGTTGGTCATCACGATCCGTCCGGTCTCCCGGTGGCCCTCGTCGATGAAATGAAGCGCGCCGATAAACAGTTTTCGCTTGAAATAGAGCCATGACAGGTGCATGACCCGCTGCCGGAATTTCCGGTACTCCTCTTGCCGGTGAGGTTTGTTCGACAAGACTTCTGATTCCATGTTGATCCCGCGAGACACCAGACGAAAGAGGATGGCGGGATCGATCCCCTGTTGCGCCAGGAAGAAGACGGTCTTTTCCGTAATCGGGGTCAGCAGGCGCTCTGCGAATTCCCTGCCTTGAATCGGGATGATCGTCACGGTGGGGTTTTCCGCTGCGGAACTGCCCAACGTCAACGACAACGAGTCGGAGCCGGGGACTCCCGCCAGTAATCCGGCCAAGCCGGTGTTGACCCGGAAATCAAACGTGGCGGCGATGTTGGACACGGCCGTGAAGTGAATCGGCTCATGGTAGCGCGTGCGGGCGATATTGAGCAGCAGAAGTTCGGTTTCGATCCGGTTGACGGTCCAATCGTATTCCAGCACCGCGCGATGCATGGCTACCGGCGAGACGCACCCGCTCCAGAACAGGCTCATACACCACAGGGTGCACCAGAGCAGCACGGCGTTGCGCGTCCGCCGTGGACGTCTGCGTCCCGCTTGGGAATTCCGGCGTGCAACGAATCCGCGTGTTGTGAACGGTTCGGTGTTCATGAATTGGATGGTAACACACGGCCCGTCCCGTGGGGAACAACGATGATTCTGCCCTCGACAGCAGGGTTGCTCTGCCCGGTGCGTCCCTTTAAGATGACCGCCGGGAATCGGGAACCCGGATCAACATGTCCGAACAACAAGATATTCCACAGGGAAAAGGCTTTCGCCACGTGGCCTTGAACGTGACCGACGTGGAAGTCTCGAAAACGTTCTATCAGACCTGGTTCGGGATGAGGATCGTCTGGGAGCCTGATGCCGGGAACGTGTACATGAGTTCAGGGGTCGATAATCTGGCACTGCATCAAATACCCAATGAGAAGATGCCGGTTGATCGTCAAGCGCAATTCCTCGACCACTTGGGGTTTGTCATGGAGTCACCGGAAAGCGTGGACCAACTGTATGAACGGGTCGTGCAAGCGGGCGTCGAGATCATCCATCACCCGAAACAACATCGGGACGGCAGTTACTCCTTTTATCTTCGGGACCCCGACCGCATCGTCATCCAGATTTTATACGAACCCGCCATCAGTCCGATTCGGTTTTCAACTGAAACGTAAGGGATCGCCCCGGTCGGTTGCCTCATGACCTGAGGGTGTCACCTCTTACGCGGAAAGGTTTTATGGCTCTCTGGGATCACATTGGCCTCAATCAGTTCGTCGGGCTTCAGCCGTGGGTGTGGGTGCAACTGGAAAGCGCCGAGCCGCCGGGGCCTTTCCCGTTTATGGGCGGCGTCGATCCGGAGGTCGTCGCGAGTCTCCATGAAGTCCACGGCATTCTCATGAGCGCGGTGGAAACGGCCATCAGTGACGTGTTCGCGCATCGCACGCCGGTCGATGATGCGGCGGCCGGTCGCCGGTTGGAGGATGCCTATGCGGAAGTAGTGCAGTCACGACCACGGCTCCGGCAACACATCCGGTGCGGACGGAGTCCCGACGGCACGTTTTTCTGGGACTTTCCCAAGGATCGCCGTCAGTCAGCGGTCATGAACTACGGCGGCCTGCGTATTTTCAACGCGGTGAAGCGGCAGGCGCTGCCCATGGGATTCGAGCGCCTGCTCTCCCCCGAGGTGGGCAAGCTGTTGGGCTGCTTGAACGGAACCCGGACCGTCTCGGAAATCCGCACCGTGGTCATGACCGCGGGTCGTGACAAGGCGTCACAACTCGAGCACCTCCTTGAACAACTCGATTCACACGAATGTTTGGCCGTAACGGACCGTTCCTCTGTTCGCCGACAGTGGCTCGACGCGACCCGGGACCAGGATATGGTTCATCTGGGTCACGCGGCCTTGATCTATCGACAACAGGACCGGTTTCTCTGGTTTGATCCGTGGCTGATGCCCTGGTTTGCCGAATCCCCGGTTCCTTCGCTGTGGACGCCGTTGTTGCCGCCACCGGCCGCCGTGTTCCTGACGCACGACCATGACGACCACGTCGATCCCCGCACGTTGCTGCATCTGCCCAAGGACGTACCCGTGATTGTGCCCAGCCGGAAAAACCGGAAGACGTGGCATTTCGATTATCTGTCCTTGATGCGCGAACTGGGCTTTACGAACGTCATTGAACTGGCACATGGAGAATCCTGGAAATTCGACGGCGGGCAGGTCGCGTCGGTTCCGTTTTTCGGAGAGGATCCCTGCGACCTGGCGCTGCCGCGCAATTGCTATTTGATCAGCGACCGTGGACACAATACCCTGGTGCATGCCGACAGCGGACCCACGAACGACGGGCATTCGGCGATCGAGGACGGCGTCATCGCCGGGCTTGTGGAGCAGTATGGTCCGATTGCGACCGTCTATGCCTCACAGCAACAGTTGAAAGAGATTCGTTCGTACGCGGCGCATGCGAGCCTGTCCCATCCCGGAAAGTGGTTGGAGGTGGGAGAAAACGGATTCCTCACCAACGACTACCTGTCGGACTTGATGAGACAAGCGCAAGCCCAATTGTTCGTCTCGTACGCGACGGGGGGCGCGGATTGGTATCCGGACCATTTGTCGTTCATGTTCAGCGATCGCAATCCGGCCCGGACGGCGTTACTCACCGCCCACTGGGATCCCCCGGAATCCCTGCGAGACGTGCTGGCGGCCTCCGGCCGTCAGTACCATCATGGCCAAGCCTTGGACATTGTGCGCGCGTCGGCGCCGGGCCAAGTCCACATCATCGAAAAGAACGAGGCCCTCGACCCGCTCGTTCTGTATCAACTCGACCATGAGGTGCCCGCGTTCCTGAAAAGCGTTCAGCGGTAGCCAGGGAGAGAGACGGCAGAGCCGTCGGCTCTTCTTGCCGTGTAGCCGTGTAATGTGATAGGACCACGTAGGTTTTTCGAGGGGAGGACGCGTGATGACCGAGCAATCGTTTTCCGGACCCGACATTGATCAGGAAGAGGTGTTTCCTGAATGGGTCACGGTCGTGGGATTGAAAATTCGCGATCATGGTGAGGTCAAAACCGCGAAGACGACCGACCTCACCTTGAAGGTCGGGGACCACGTGCTCCTGGAACTGGAAAAGGATACGACCTACGGTACGGTCTATTCCCCGCCGCATACGCAACCGTTCCTTCCGCCCATGCGCGTGATGCGGAGCGTCCTTCGGAAAGCGACGACGGAAGACGAAGCCGCCATTGCGCAGCAGAAAGAGCTCTCCTCCTCCGGTATCGCATTCTGTCGAGAGCGGGCACTGGCCCTAGGTTTACAGATGAAGTTGGTCGAAGTGTACGGATCGCTTCGCCGCCGGGCCCTGACGTTCAGCTACACCGCGGAATCCCGCGTCGATTTTCGGCAACTCGTCAAGGACCTGGCGCGCGAGTTCAATTGCTGGATTGAAATGCGGCAAATTTCCAGCCGGGATGAAGCGCGCCGCCTCAGCGGGGTCGATACCTGCGGGCTGGTCCTCTGTTGCTCGAAATTTCTCACGGATTTCAAGCCCGTGAATCTCAAGTTGTCCCGTCGTGAAGCGGCGTGGTCGAATGACGCGCATCGCATCGGGGTCTGCGGACGGTTGAAATGTTGCCTGATGTTCGAAAACGAGGATTGGCCCACCTCCAAGGCGCCCGGTCAGCAACTCATTCAGCCCACTCGGTCGTAACGGTTGTCCGGCCCTGCGCGCGGATAGGCCGCAGTCTCAAGAGGTGTTTCCGATGAGTGCCCCGCCTCGTTTTGTCATCTACGCCCATAACGCCACCTACGACAAATTACACCAGGTCGCGACCATCGGCCTCACGGCCTCGGCCATGGGAAAAGACGTGGCGGTCGTGCTGTTGTTCTGGACCATCAAAAAGCTCGCCGAGGGCAAGCTGGATGACGTCGATTTTCCCCCGGAGTATCAACGCTATCACGATGAAGTCGCCCGGCTGCTTGCCGAGCGCAAGGTTCCCCTGATTTCGGAAATGTTTGAAGAGGCGAGGAAAGTGGGAACATTTCGCCTGATCGCGTGCAGCGCCGGGTTGGAATACATGGGCGTCGACGCGGACGCCGTGGCCAACCAGGTGGATGAGGTGATGGGGCTTCCCGCCATCCTTGCCATGGCGGCTAATGCCGAGACGACCCTGTTCGTGTAAAGGAACCTCTGATTTATTGCACTATCGGGCGCATTGCGGTGTTGTGTCCTCGCTCAACCCTCGCCTATCTCTGTGATAAGCCTCGGGTTTCGCTGCGGGACGCCTTGCACTGCATCCCGCTATCACAACAAATCAGAGGTTCTTAAATAGAATGTGATCGGTTTCCGATGAGGTCGCCATGAGCAGGAATCGAAACGTTCTTGTTCATCATGTCTCAACCGGTCAAGCCATTTGGCGGCTGACAAGATCCCGGAACACACCTTCGGTGGCCACCAGTTTCGTGAAAATCCCTTCCTGAACCACCTTGCCGGCCTGCATCATGTAGATGCGATCCGCTTGACGTAGCGTCGACAGGCGGTGGGCAATGACGATCCGCGTCGATGTCAGTCCCGCGAGGTTGACCATGATTTTGGACTGACTTTCGTTGTCCAGCCAGTTTGTGGCTTCGTCGAGCAGCAGGATCCGGGGATTTCTGATCAGTGCGTGGGCGATCGTGATACGCTGGCTTTCGCCTCCGGACGTGACGCTGGCGCTGTCCCCGACGTTCGTGAACATCTGCATCGGCATGGCCGCGATATCGCGGTCGACGGCCGCGAGCTTGGCTGCGTGCCAAGCATTCTCGGCGGTCGCTTCTTCATGGCCTCCGATGATGTTGTCCCACAGGTCTTGCGGATGGAGTTGCACCGTCTGCGGAACCGCGCCGATCTGCCGGCGCACCTGCTGGATATTGAGGTGCTTGAGATCGCGCTCGTCATAGTACACGGCTCCACGTGACGGCTGGTCCAACCCGAGTGCAAGCCGGAAGAGCGTGCTCTTGCCGGCCCCCGACTCACCGGCAATGGCAATGAACTCGCCGGGACGAGCATGAATAGAGACGTCGTCCAGGATCAACGGACCATCGGGATCATACTGGAAACTGACGTGGTCGAATACGATTTCGCCGCCCAGCGTCTCCACGGGTTCTCCTTCGACGCTGATCTCCGGGGGCTCGGCGAGAAACGGCCGGACCTGTTCCAGGGCCGGCATGATGGCGGAAACGGTGCTGAACGATGCACCCAGGCGGATCACCCCCGTCAGGAACAACATGAGCAAGAGGTAGACGACGAAAAAGTCTCCCGCCGTGATCGTCACTCGCCCCGGAAGCGTGACTGCCAGGATCAGGACTGCTCCGGCAAGAAGCGGGAGAGCCGTACCGAATGCCTGTAAATGCGTCTCGAAAGTCCCTCGTTGTAACTCCGCGAGTTTCTGTTCACGATAGTCGCGCGCCCAGACGGCAAACGCCGACCCTTCCGCGCCGTCGACACGCAACTGGGAAATGCCATTGATGAGTTGGAACAGGCGGCCTGCAAGATGATGTGTCGTCCGGATCGCCCGGCCTTGAGGCGATATCTGTCCCAAGCCAAGGAGGATGGTCACAATGACGGACAGGAGACCGAAAGCGGCGGCAATGGCGCCCAGCATGGCATCATAGAAGCAAATGATCACGAACGCGGGCGACAGGAACATAATCGATAGCACGGCGTTGGCGACCACGCCCTGCACGGTGTCGCGAAGCTGCTGGAACGTCATCCCCCGCATGGCGAGGTCCCCGGCCGAGTAGCGATGAAGACAGCTCAGAGGGAGCCGGAGCAAACGATCCCAAAACGCGGCTTCGGCTCGCGCCGTGGCGCGTCCTTCCAGACGCATCAGGGCCGTTCCTTGGAGAACGTGCAGCAGCGCCCGGATCAAGGCCAATGCGGCCAGTGCCGCGGTCGCCGCGTACAACAGGCTGGTTGTGCCGGTGGGGATCACCTCGTTGAGGATGAAACCGGCCACCACGGCAGGCAATAACATGATCAGACCACTCATCAGCCCGGTCAATCCGAAGCGTACGAAGTCGACAGTCAACCTTTTTCCGGCGAGCCGGAACAGATCGCGTAGCCCGGCGACGCCGGACGGCAGTGGTTGATAGAACAGCCATGCTTCGGGACAGAGCGATTGCGCGCGTTCCGGCGTAATCTTGGTCTTACAGCCGAAGGAATCCACTTCCCGGTAGTGTCCCAGCAAGCCGGGTAACAACGCCACCGGCCGTCCATCGTCTTTCCGAAACGCCAACATCGCGCCGCTGTCACCGATCCACCACTTGTCCGTTTGGGCGAGCTGCACCCGGCGGCCGCGTACGGCGGACGCATCCAGCACGTCGCTGAGAGCTGCAGCGGCCCCGGCCGTGTCGGTTTTCGCGGGCCATTTGAAGTCAATTCCCTCATGGCGACCGATAATCTGCAGGACATCGAGCAATGCGGCGGCGTTCCCGCCGGCTTCTTCCGGTTCCAACAAGCCGTACAGGTTGAACAGCCGGCACCGGGCGCCTTCCTCATCGGCGCGGCGGTTGGTCGCCCGTGCCCGATCCAGGTTTGCTTGGTCCACGATTGCCAGGCGGCGGTTGAGTCGCTCCAGGGAGAACGCCACGGCGTGGAAGTGTTCCAAGGCGGGCAGCAGGAGGCTCTCTTCGGCGAGCGTTTCGGAGGAACGGGTGTGCAACTGTCTCTCTTCCGTCAGAGTGAGCCAACTGACGGGCGTGAGCGGTATGGCTGCCGAGGCGGCTCCGCTCTTGCCTTGCACCGCGTCGATGAGGCTCATGAACAGTCCCGCGCCTGGCGTCAACTCTGACACCCATACGACTTCTCGTTGCGCTGAGAGCCTGCCGCTTCTCGTCTCAGGCTTCTGTGTGGGTCCGACGAGCACGTCCGGGCGTGGTCGGGGCACGGCGTCTCGTGACAGCATGGTCGAAACGTCCATGACCCAAGTGTCGACGTGTTCAGCCAATTCTACAGACCGGACCACGGCCAGGTCGGTGCTGGGTAGACGCCGCAGCACGGTGCCCGGCAACCCCTTGGCGATCAGACTGAGGGTCGTGTTTCCCGCCTGGGGTGCGACACCAAGCAGGAGGCGACCTGAATCAGCTCGCATCACGTGCTGTGGCGCCGATTGTTCCTCCCCATCCCGGTACTCGACCAGAAACAGGTCGACGGTGCCCTTCTCGATGAACCAAACGAATTGCGGATCATCCATCGCCAGGGGCAGATTGCCGGCACAGGGCACGGGCACTCCCGATTCAACGGCGAGGCCGGCGAGCGAGCGGCGTTCCGGATTCGACATCAGATTATTCCTCTTGGATGAGCCGGTAGTACAACCCGGTTTCGTCCTTCATCAGTTCGTCATGGGTGCCGCGCTGTACGGCTACTCCCTTGTCGAGAACAATGATCTCGTCGCAATCCCGGATCGTACTGAGCCGGTGTGCGATGATCAGGCAAGTGCACCCGCGACGTCGCAATGCTGCGTCGACGTACTGTTCGGTCGCGGCGTCGAGCGCGCTCGTCGCCTCATCCAGAATGAGCACCGTCGGGTTGCCGACCAACGCCCGGGCGATCTCCAGCCGTTGCCGCTGGCCTCCGCTGAAATTGCCTCCGTCTTCCACAACCCGCGTCGTATACCCGAGGGGCCGGCGGAGAATTTCATCATGGATGCAGGCATCCCGGGCCGCGTCAATCACGTCATCATCCGGAAAGGAGGAGTTCCATAGCGTGATGTTTTCCCGTATGGTGGCGGAGAAGAGGATGCAATGCTGGTCCACGAGCGACAGGGAACGGGAGAGGACTTCTTCGGGAATCTCGTGTCCCGGACGGCCATCGAACAGGATTTCGCCAGACCAGGGCTGATAGAGGCCGGAGACCAAGCGCGACAGTGTCGATTTTCCGGAACCGCTTGGACCGACCACCGCGACCCGCTGTCCCGGTTTGATGGTCAAACTGAAATCCTTGATCAGCGGCGGCCGGCCTCGATTGTACCCGAAGGTCACGCCGCGCAGGTCCACGTGGCCGGTCAGCCGCAGCCGCCCGTCGAACGTTGCGATAGCCTTCGCTTCTTCACGTCGACGCGTCAACCTTGGATCTTCGCGGATTTCCACGATGTCGTCAAAGCGCTGCATATTCGTCTCGAGCGCTTGACGCTTGTCCGCGAGCTCAACGAATCGCCCGACGGGCTCCAGGAACATGGCGGCGACGATATAGAACGCCACCAGCGCGCCCAGCGTCAACTCGCCGGCCATGACCTGGGTTGCTCCGAAGATCAAGACGGCACCGTTGCCTAGAATCATGAAGAGGTTCGGCATCGCCTCGTTGAAGCGGCCGAGTTCGGAGAATCGTTGGCGTGCGGCCAGTTCTCTGGCTTGATGGCCGCTCCACCGGGAGAAAAAGGTTCCCTCCTCGGCGTTCATCCGCAGGCGCTCCGTCTGGTTCATCATGAGCATGCCGACGCCAACCAGTAACCCTTGCTCGCGTCGCCAAGCATGGCTCTCGTCGGTCTGCATGCGAGTGATCACGCGCATCAGCAGCCCGTTCAAGACTGCCATGCCCAGGATGATCAGCGCCAGCGCCGGATCGTACGCCACCATGACCATCAGAAATACCACGCTCATCGTGATTTCGATGAACACGCCGAGAAAATGCTCCGATAACCCTTTGGCGATCTTGTCGATGGACAACACCCGGTCAGTCAGTTCGCCGACCAGCCGGTGGTTGAAATATTCTATCGGCAGCCAGAGCAATTTTGAGAGGCAGCGATTGCCGGCGATAATTGAAATCTTGATGGACAGGCGATGGAGACACCACTGCTTCAGCCAGGTAAGTCCGTAAACCAGGATCGCGGCGCCAGCCAGAACCGCGGCGACCATCCCGCCCCAAGGCTCATTTTCACCCAGCACCTGATCGACGAATATACCCAGTGATGCCGGCGTGACGAGGGCCAGCATGGCCAGCATCAGGCCGCATCCGAACGCATATGCCAGTGTTCCCCAGGAGTCGCGAAGCCAGAGCCGGATACGTTCCAGGAGGTTGGGGGGGGCGCCTCCCCGCTGAAATTCCGGCCCGGGATTGAATTTCAAGACAATGCCGGAAAAGCCTGCACTGAATTCTTCCGGGCTGAGCTTGCGTCGCCCGGTGGCCGGGTCGTTGAGATAGAAGGACTTTCGATCATAGCCTTCCAGGATGAGGAAATGGTTGAACTCCCAGAACACAATAAGCGGAAGCGGCAGATCCTTGAGCTGGCGGATGTGTACGTTCAGGCCCTTGCACTCGAGGCCGTAGGACTTGGCGGCCCGTACGATGCCCGCGGCGGTGGACCCGTCCCGGCTGACCTCGCACTTGCCGCGCAGTTCGATGAGCGGCACCCAGCGCCCAAAATAGGCGAGCACGCTGCCGAGGGACGCGGCGCCGCACTCGGTGGCATGCGTCTGCAGCAGGAGTGGAGTGGTGACGCGTTGCTTGGCCATTTCCCTCAGGGGGTTGTTTGCTTAGCCTGATTCCAGTCTCAAGGCGGATGAATACATTCAGGACCGTCAGAAGCCGAAGAGGGCCGTTATGGGTTGTTGGCCAAGCACGATTCGAACGCGACACGGAGTGACGTGCGGCAGGGAAAGGTCTGATGCGTGGTGGAGGACAACGTCAACCCGATGAGTGGCGTCCGGAACCGTGGGCCGTAGCGTCGCCAGCCAGTTGGGCAACGGTCCGAAAGTCACGGAAGAGACCTCGCCGTCGAACCGCCGCTGTGCATCGTCGGGTATCATGATCTCGACCGACGCCCGCATACCGGGTTGGATGCGTTTCGCCATGCGCGGGGCGACCTGCAGCACCGCTTGAAGCGGCTGGTCTTTCGTTTCGCGGAGTTGTGCGACGGCGCCGCCGGCCGGCAGGTATTCGCCGGGGGCGGACCGCAAGGCGGTGACCTTGCCGGCCACCGGGCTGACGATCATTTCTCTCGCGGCGCGCCGGGCTTCCATTTGCAACAATGCTACTTGGGCCGCGGCTAACAGCGAAGACAAGCCATTCCCCTTTCCGTCACCCTGTCGGAGTTCCGACTTGAGCACTTCGATCCGATTGCGCAGAGCTGCGGTCTCGCCATCCAGTTCCGGTACGCTTTGCCGAGCAATCGGATCTCCGATTTCGACGTGGTCTCCGGGCACGACCAGAAATGCCTCGAGATATCCGGGCTCGCTGGAGACCAACTCGTGGCGAGCTCCCGGCTCGATCAGGACTCCGTCGATGGTCACGCTACGGACGATGCTGCCGAACAGCGCCCATGCCACGAGTGCCAGCATGACCAGACCGATGCCGGCCAGGATCATGCGTTCGTGAGGCGCCGTGACCCTCAGTAAATGGTCGAGTTGCTGGTACTTGTTCCTGCTGTTCGCGGCCTGGTCGAGAAATGGGTTGCCGAACATCGGTTACCGTTTCCAAACTGATAATAAGAACCCGCCGAAACCACCGTCGAGTTTCGAACCTGACAAAAAATGGCGTATATTACATCGTTTGTTCAAATATTGGCTCAAAATGTATCTCTCGCCCTCATGCCTAAAAAGCATGATCGTTCACGATGCCATGATTGCCAGAACCATAGATTTTGTCAAGAACTCAAGTGTTGTCGATTTGCACGTCAAGAACTCGGTTGGCCGGAGCCATGACTCATATACTTACCGTGAGGATCGCACGCCGACTTTTTTACAGTATTGGCTCACCGGACATTGGCTGCAAAATGGCGAAATGGGTCGACAGAGGTGTTGCCCAAAGGGAACCAACCAGTCATTGAACGTGATCCAATATTTCGCGGGAAGTTTGTGTCGAAGCGCGCGTTCGGTTTCCTCCGGGGTCTTTGTTTGAACGTAGCCCCACCGGTTGCTGATGCGGTGCACGTGAATATCCACGCAAATCCCGGGCTTTCGATATCCGACGGTCACCACCAGATTGGCCGTCTTGCGGCCGACGCCCTTCAACGTCAGGAGTTCGTCGATAGTGTCCGGCACTCGTCCCCCGAAGTCCCGGAGCAGGCTCTGGCAAATCCCCCGGATCTGCCGGGCTTTGTTCTTGTAGAATCCTACCGGATAAATGGCCTTCTCTATCGTTTTGAGGGGTAGCACCCTCATGCGCTTCGGCGTGTCGGCCAATCGGAATAACCGTTGGCTGGCGTCGGCTGTGGTTTGATCCTTGGTCCGGAGACTCAGAAGACAGGCGATCAAAATGTGGAAAGGGTCGCGGGTTTCCCGGGCCACGACGCCAAGTATCGGTTCCTTCCAACGGCGGATGGTTTTCTTGACTTCGGAAACAACCGCGTGAATATCGGCATCACGCATTGAGGAGGTGTTGAACGAGGAGGGATGGGGAGGTGACGGAACGGTGTGACCTAACGAAACGCACGCTTTGCCAACCATTTTTGTCGTCGCCGGGCTGCTTCCCGCTCTTTGGCTTTCCGCTTCACACTCGGCTTTTCGTAAAAACGTCGGCGTTTCAATTCACGAAACAAACCATCGGCTGCGAGTTTTTTCTTCGCAACACGAAGAGCTTTCTCGACATTGTTGTTGACTACCTTGATTTCCATTGTCCCTCGTGATCGGTAGAAGTTCCTTGTTTCTTACTCGAGCGTCGTACGCTAACGTACCATACGGCTCTTTCCAGAGACAAGTTTGCCTGTAAGACACAGGCTAACGCAAGGAAATCTTATAAATTACATAAAATCAACAAGTTACACGAAAATATTCTTGATAATTTCCGTAGTTTTTAAAAGAAATACAGAGTGTTTTAACTAATTATAAATACTGTAAAAATGAAAGAGATTCTGCGGCCCGCGTGCGATCAGAGGTTCCTCAGGTATCTTTGAGCGCGGCGATGATATCCAGCACCATCTTCTTCCCGTCGCCGAACAGCATGAGCGAATTGTCCAACGCGAACAGGGGGTTCGGGATTCCGGCAAAACCCGGGCTTAGACTCCGTTTGATGATCACCACGGTCTTCGCCTTATCCACGTCGATGATCGGCATCCCGGCAATGGCACTGGTGGGATCGGTCCTGGCCAGCGGGTTGACCACGTCGTTCGCGCCGATGATCAGGGCCACGTCGATTTGATCGATATAGGGATTGATGTCGTCCATGTCCTTGAGCGCCTCATAGGGCACGTCGGCTTCGGCCAACAGGACGTTCATGTGGCCCGGCATGCGACCGGCCACGGGATGGACGGCGTATTCCACTTCAATGCCGCGTTCGTTTAGAACGGACGCGAGGTTGGCCACGGGGTGCTGGGCTTGGGAGACCGCCATGCCGTACCCCGGCACGATGGCCACCCTGCGAGCCGCATCGAAGAGGAGTGCGACTTCTTCAGGCGAGGCGGATTTGACTCGCCCGGCATAAACCTCGTCCGCGGTGGCCCCTCCGCCCGTTGGCGCCAGGACCCCAAAGAGGACGTTGGTCAGGGAGCGATTCATGGCCCGACACATGATTTCCGTCAGGATCAAACCCGACGCCCCCACGAGGGAGCCGGTGATGATCAGCACGTTATTGGACAGGACAAATCCCGTGGCCGCAGCCGCTAATCCGGAGTAGGAGTTGAGGAGCGCGACCACGACGGGCATGTCGGCTCCACCGATCGGAATCACGAGCAGCACTCCCAGGAGGGAAGCCACGGCAACCAATCCCCAGTACAGCATCAGATTGGAAGGATCGATGATCACTCCTGCGCTTAACGCCAGGGCAATGATCGCCAACACCGCATTAATGACCTGTTGGCCTGAAAACAGGACGGCGTTTTCATTGATGAGACCTTTGAGCTTTCCAAAGGCCACGAGGCTCCCCCAAAACGTGACCGCCCCGATCAGCCCGGAGGCCGCAATGGCCACGGTGACCTGCGTGAACGGGACTCCGCCGTTGAGGGTGCTTTCGATCAGGGCGGCGCCCGCCACCAACACCGAGGCAATGCCGCCAAACCCGTTGAACAACGCCACGAGTTCCGGCATGGACGTCATTTCGATTTTTACGGCCAGGACGGCCCCGATCGCCGCGCCGATGACGATCCCGGCGAGGATGACTTCAAAGCCGACGATACCCTGGTCCGTGAGCGTAATGACGATGGCCAGCAGCATGCCGCACGATCCGAGCAGGTTGCCTCGAACGGCGGTGCGCGGGTGGGTCAGGCCCTTCAGCCCGAAGATAAAGAGGACTGCGGCAACGAGGTACCCGCCATTGATGAGTAAATCGGTCATGATTTCTTCTTGAACATTTCCAGCATGCGGTTGGTGACCATAAAGCCGCCGACCACGTTAATGGTCGCGAAGACGACGGCGAGGCCTCCGAGCGCGGTGGTCAACGTTGTCTGTTGGCTGCCTGCCGACAGGATGGCTCCCACGAGTGTGATGCCCGAGATGGCGTTGGCGCCCGACATGAGGGGAGTATGCAGCGTGGGCGGAATCTTGGTGATGATTTCGAAGCCCACGAAAATGGCCAAGACGAAAATCGTAATACTGGAAATCAATATCTCCATGGCTTACTTCTCCTCTCCCTTACTCGCGGAAGGGTCCAGGATTTCACGGATTTGGGGATGGACCACGTCGCCATCACACGTCAGGAGGGTTCCACTGGTGATTTCGTCTTCCCGGTTGATCGTGAGTTCGCCCTTCTTCACCAAATGAAGCAGGAAGGTCGCGATATTTTTGCTGTACATCTGGCTGGCGTGATAGGGAACCAGGGAAGACAGATTTTCCGTTCCGATAATGGAGACCCCATGGGCGACCACCGTCTGGTTGGCCTGGGTCAATTCACAATTCCCGCCTCGTTCGGCCGCCAGATCGATAATGACCGATCCCGGAGACATGCCGGCGACCATATCGGCCGTAATCAGCGTAGGCGCCTTTTTCCCGGGGACCGTCGCGGTGGTAATCACCACGTCGCTCGAAGCGATCACCTTCGTCAACAATTCGCGCTGGCGTCGATAAAACGATTCATCCTGGGCTTTGGCATAGCCTCCCTTGTCTTCGGCTTCCTGCGTGTCCAACGGCAGATCCACAAACTTGGCCCCAAGGCTCAGGACCTGCTCTTTGACCGCGGGTCGCACGTCATACGCCTCGACCGCGGCACCCAGACGGCGTGCCATGGAAACCGCCTGCAGTCCGGCCACACCGGCCCCGATGATGAAGACCTTGGCCGGCGCCACGGTCCCGGCCGCCGTCATCAACATCGGAAACATTTTCGGCAGCGCATCCGCGGCCAGGAGCACGGCCTTATACCCGGACACGGTGCCCATGGACGAGAGTACGTCCATGCTCTGGGCGCGGGTGATGCGCGGCATCAATTCCATGGCAAAGGCCCGGACCCGTCGCGTCGTCAACTCCTTGATACTGTCGGGATTGGCCAAGGCATCGGCCATGCCGACGATGATTTGATCGGGTTGCATCAGAGGCAGGTCGGTTTGGCCGTGTTCGGGATTCGCACCCAACAGCCTGACCTGGGTAATGATTTGGGCGGCTTCGAAGAGTTCCGCGCGGGAGGAGACAATGGTGCCTCCCTTCTCCGCATAGGCGTCATCGGGATAGCCGGACGCGGCCCCTGCTCCCGTTTCAATCTGCACGTCCATCCCTTCCTTTTTCAAAGACGGGAGGGTGGCGGGGATCAGGGCGACCCGCTGTTCACCGGGATACGTTTCTTTGGGAACACCGATTATCATGATCGTATTTCACAGTCCATCCCCGGGCGGCCGAAGAGCCGGCTAGGGAAAACTGGACACGAATAGCATAAACATTTCATGGGAATCAAAGGATTTTTTGGGAAAATGAGACCGGTCAGGAGGCGCTTCAGGCCCCATAGAGCGAATCGACGATGTGGCTGGTTTGAAACAGCAAGGCGTCGAGCCGCGTGTAGCAGGCATGGCCAAAAAGGTGTTCCTCAGGGGAGCCCCCCGTCGCATCGTGGTAGTCGATCAGCAGGCACTGGCCGTCGTTGGGGCAACGGGTCACGCGACGTGCGCATTCCAACCACCGTTCAAACCCGTCATACGGCTCCAAATTTTCCCGCAAGGCTTGGTCGAGTTCAACTTCCCACGGTGAAGCGGGGACGGCATCGGTCCCGGCAACGGCAAGCTGGTGCACGTAATCGCCGCCGGATGCCATGGGCATTTCCATCACGACTTGGGGCAACTCCATTTTGGCCAGCCACCGCTTCCCGTCCTGGCGGATCGGGCGGTGATTGACGACGTGGAGCAGTTTGCCGAGACCATCAGTGTCCCAGCCGTACCGGATGGGGGTGCCGAGGGTGACCACGTCGAGCGACGGCCAGGCGGCAAATTCGTTCTCGGCCAACAACCGGTCCAGTTCCTGCAAATGTTCAACGGCTGCGGATGGGGTCTCCTGTTGCTCATAAAAGTAGGCCAGGGTTTCAAACACGGTCTCGCGCACCGACGACTCCCCCGGAGCCATCAGATTGGAAAGGAGCGCCGGCAACTGGCCGGCATGGCCATGGGCCACTATCAAGATACGATCGTCTGCGCGTAAGTCTTGTTGAGCCTTGAGGTAATTGAGTTCGTGGAGTAGAGCCAACGCGCCTTCCATTCGACCGGGATGATGGTGCAGGGACGACCACAGGTGTCGTTGAACAACCAGCCCATGAGCACTCGTGAGTCCGTCCCTGAGCGCACTGACGTACTGTTCGGAAAAATTTGCTTTGTCGTTCAGAAGGTTGTCCAGCGTGGTTTTGCCGGCATCGTCATTGACAAAGGGGGGGCGGCAGGAGGGATCTTGAGACGAGCGTTGATAGTCATTGGGACGAAGGGCCGCAAGCAGAGATTCCAGACCCGGAATGCCGCGGGAATAGCCTCGTTTCAGCCCGCCGACTTCATCGAGTCGTCCCGATCCAAAGAGGTCGGCCCCCAAATAGGATCCATGCACCAGGACGACCGCGCGGACTCCTTCGTCCCACATGCGCGCGCCCAGGCGTCCGAGCGCATCGCGCCAGGCAGGGGAAAAAGGCGGAGCCCCGGGTTCAAAGGACACGTACCGGACCCGGTCCCCCGGATCGGAGCGGGAATACTTGGCATGCAGGAAGTTGTTGGCCTGGGGCATGAGAAAGAATTTGGATGAGTCGATCGTTGCTTTGCCCTTCTGTCATACCTTGAACGGGGATCCCCGCGCAAATCGAGGACGGCGGTGAGAGCGGTTGCAGCGCGCTCGTTCGCGTAGTTGACCACGGAAAAACCGGCATGGTAAGTTGACTTTCTAGCCTGTTACAGAGAGGCATTAGAGGCTTTTTTATTGGAAACACAGAACGTTGGTGCGTGCTCCAGTCCCCTGCAATTCGACACCACGCAACACCACGTCCTCCAATAATTTTCACTAACCCTGAAAACAGAATTCTGGAACCATGTTTACAAAAATTACGATCTCTCTCATTGCGATTTTGGCTCTCGGTTTTCCCGGTAACAATCAGGTTTTTGCGGCTTCGAGCCCGACCCAAGCCGATCACGTCGTGCTGTTTGTCCTGGAGGGCGTGGGTAATGACTCGATACAAAATGGGACCATGCCGGTTCTCCAGAAGCTCGCCCAGGAAGGGGCGGTCACCTGGAAAGCCGAATCGGTGTCTCCATACACGGTCCCGTCCATGGCCAGCCTCCTGACGGGGTTACCCGTCAAGAAGCACCGCGTGAATCAGGAATGGGAAACGTATGATTTTTCCAGGTCCTTTCTTCGGTCGCCGACCATGTTCGATTATCTTGATCTTGCCGGCGGGATCGATACGGCGCTCTTCATCATGGATGAGCGGTTTTATCAATTGGCCAGACCGGAAATCTACGTGGACCTGCAAACGTGCGGAAAAGCCAAACCCCAGTGCAATCCCTCGACCCAGGTGGAATATATCGATGATTACCTGAAAAAAGTGACCAGCCCCGGCGGCTTTAATTTTCGTATCTTCGAGATACCCGGGCTCCTGGTAGCCCATCTTCCCGAGCCGGCGGACGTCGCGCACAAACGCGGATGGGAGTCACGGCAGTATGCCCAGGCCCTCCAAGACGTTGATACGGCCATCGCGGACGTGATGGCGCTCTATCAGAAATACGGGGTCCTGGACAAAACCATGGTCATGGTCACGGGCCTGAAAGGAGCGGATTCCCCCAAAGCCTCGAACGCGAAAATGGGAACGCCCAGGCAAACGGCGATCCCGTGGCTTGCCTGGGGAGTGAACGTGAAGCCGGGGTATACCATTCCCGGTCACGTGAATATCATGGACGTCGGGGCAACGGTGCTTGAAGCACTCGGCTTGGAAACCCATACCGAGTGGGAAAGTCGCGCGTTGACGGGCATCTTTCAAAAGCGACCCGAACGAAGGACAACGGGAAATGAGACGTTTGAGCTTAAATCTTCTTCAATTCGTAAAAAATAGCATCCTGGTATGCAGTCTTGTCGGAACCGTGCTGGTCGGTGACGTGGCCGCGGCGCGGGAAGCCGTCAATCCGCTCACGCGGGAATATACGATCACGATCGATCCCACGGCGCTCGACCCCCCGACTTGGTGGCACGTGCCTGGTGTCACTCCGTTAATCTGGACCAAAGATCCCATTACGTATGAGTCCTACAAGACGACCGACGTGCGGGAAATTAAATTGAAACCGGGCGAGTACCGCTTCGGGACCTTCACGTTCGATTTTGCGTTCCTGGTAACATTAGAGGGCAAGTTGGAATTTGATCGAACCTTGGAGCAATGCGTGGACGGACTGGGGACGGCCAAACTCGTGATCCGGTGTAGCCACACACAACCCTACAAGCAAGAACGTGATTACGACTATCCCTCCGCCCCATAGACGCAGCATCAATCCCGGAACCATGTCACAGACTGTAGAACACTGGATCGAAGCGTTAGACGACGTTGACGACGCCACGCGGGAAGAGGCCGCGAAGGCGCTGGCGGAGTTGGGCGATCCCGAGACCGTCGAAGCACTCTCTACGGCCTTGGAGGATGATTATTGGGCCGTTCGGGTGCACGTGGGCCGGGCATTCGCCAAAATCGGCGGGGACGTGGCCATCAACGCGCTCATCACGTTGTTCAACGACAACATGATGGAAGTGCAGGATGATGCCGTGTCCGCCATGGCTTCCATAGGGACAAGCACCGTCCCGAAACTTATTCCCTGTTTGAAAGATGACCGCTGGCGCGTTCGGCAGCAGGCCGGGAAGACCTTGGGGTTGCTCAAAGAGGCCGATGCCGTCCAACCGTTGATGATTGCCTGTCGAGATCGCGACGGGGCCGTGAAGAGTGCGGCAGCCGAGGCGTTGGGGCGGATCGGTGATCCGCGAGCCGTGCCGGCTTTGATCAAGTTGTTCAAGGACACCTCGAAAATCGTCCGGGAGACCGCCGGAACGGCTCTCGTGTATATCGGAGAAGCTTCCATCCCCGCACTCCTGGAAACGCTGAACGATCCGCACTTCGTGGTCCGCTGTCATGGCGTGCGGGCATTGGGCGGTATGACGACCGACTATCAAATGGGGCGGGCGTGGACCCGGGACGAGCGCGTGGTCGAGGCCTTGATCCGGGCGTTGAAGGATGAAGACCGGGCGGTTCGCGAAGATGCCACGATTGCCTTGGGGATTATCGGGGATCCCATGGCTGTTGACGGGCTCATCGATGCCATGAGGGACGGAGCCGTGAAGCGTCACGCGATCGCCTCACTGGGCATGATCGGGGACGCCCGAGCCTTGCCACCCGTGTTGGATGCCCTGAAAGGTAAGGGCATTGCTCAACAGGGAAGGCCGACGCCGGGATGCATTATCAGCGAAGATCAACTCATCAAAGAAGCCGCAGCCACGGCGCTGGGCCATTTTCGTGATCCCAAGGTGATTCCGGATCTGATCCTGTTGTTAAAAGACATCGTGCTGCGGGAGTACGCCGCCTCGTCGTTGGTACTGATCGGAGACGCGGCCGTCGAACCGTTGGTGGCCTTTCTTCATGATCCCGAGGCCTCCAAGGTGGAAAAGGAAAGCGAACGGGTGTTGGCGTTTGCTTCCACCAGGTTGACGGCGTCGAGTGCGTTAAAGAAAACCGTGGTGGAAACCCTGGAGAAACTTGGCTGGGAAGCGCCCAAAGACGATGCACATGTGGGCGTCAAGGATATCGAATACACCGACCCGGATAAGGTGCTCGGTGAAGAAGGCCGGTTCGGGCCGTCCGGGGACTTTGCCAAGCCCGCCAAACCCTACCGAATCGAACGCTGACCCGCCTGCACGATCGCGGGCAACCCTCACCCCAACCCTCTTCCAGTTGGAGAGGAACTTCTACATTACGGTTTTTGGAAGTGGAGAATTCCCCAGGTGAGGTGACCGCCCTTGCCCCCGTCGATCCAGTGTTGGAGACCGGACTTCATCCGCTCGATGTAGTCTTCGCTGCAGACTCTCACCAAACTCCACTGATTGGCCAGGACTTCTTCCAGGACCCGGCTATAATGAGTACCCAGGTGTTCGGAAAGATCCTCTATGGCAAGCTCTTTGAACCCGAGTCCCAACAATATATCCTTGTAGCGCGGAATTGAGCCCAGCGAGTCGAGGTGAATGCGGTCGAGAATGGGTTGCAAGGCTTCCTGCGGACACGTTTCGCTCTGCATCGGGTCGGTAAAAATGAACTGCCCTCCCGGGGCTAGGACCCGATTGACTTCTTCAAAGACCTTCTCGCGATTTCCGCTGTGCAAAATGGCATCCTGCGACCACACCACGTCCGCACTGTCGTTCGGCATGGGAATCTCTTCAAAACTGCCGTCAACCACGTTAATGACCAGAGAGTACTTTCCCTGGGCGTTGAGTTCGCGGTTTCTGGTATTTTGGGTTTCGCTCAAATTCAGACAGCCCACCGGGCATCCATAGTGCTTGACCAGATACCTGGCTGACCCGCCGTACCCCGAGCCGATGTCCAACACCCGGGTCGCCGGCCCCAGATCCTTGACCATGGAGGCCATTTTCTCGACTGTCTTGCGACTCGCGTCGAAAATGGTATCAGTGTCGTGTTCATAGAGGCCGACGTGTATGTCCTCGCCCCCCCACACGGTGGCATAAAACCGGTCGGCGTCATGGCTGTTGTAGTAGCTTCTGGCGGTCTCGACGGGCTGGGAGTACTCCACTGAAACTTTAATGGACCGTTCCTCGTTCTTGTACAGTTTTTCAGCCATGTGGATATAGAAATCAGGGTCTTCGACGCGGTGCGTCTCTTGAAAGTCCGCAAAGGTTTTGACTTGTTGAAATCCCACCTCTCCCATGAGTTTTCTTACGTAATCCTTGCGGAGGGGGAACATATTGAGGTGATATTCCGAGTCGTCCGGGAATCGGTACCGGAAGCGGGCCAAGCCTTCATCCACGTATTCAGGCTCGGCGCTCACGTTATCCCCACAGTAATAATACACGTGCTTGGAAGTGAATCCGTTGTCGAGGATACCGTCGTAATTCCGTTGATCCAGGATCAGGACGCCGTCGTGGTTCAGCACCGAATAGAATTCGGCCAGGGCTTTCCGTCGATCCTGTTCCGAGAACAAATGGGTCAGGGAGTTCCCTAGGCAAATGACCGCGTCATATTGGGTGTGGACATCCCGGCTCAGCCACCGCCAGTCGGCATGCAGGGTCTTCATGATAAAGCCCGCGCGTTTGGCGTTTTCAAAGGCCTGAGCCAGCATTTCCGGGCTGCCGTCCCCGCTGGTCACGTCGAATCCGGCCTTCAGGAGCCGAATGGAGTGAAAGCCCGTGCCCGTTGCCACGTCCAGGACCCGACGGACCCCGCGTTCTTTGAGGATATTGATGAAAAAGTCCCCTTCACTTTTGGCACGGGCCTCCCAGTCGATGAGTTCATCCCATTTTCTGACAAAGCCATGGACGTATTCGCGTTTGTATTGGTCGGTTTTTCGTTGGGCGATGGGATTGTCACCGTACAACTGTTCTTTACCCATGGTCCACCTCCTCGATGGTCAAATCCCTTTCCCGTCCAGCCGAGGCTCGACCGTGGTTGGATGAAACAACGAAAAAGGGTTGCGGAAACCCCTACTCTAACGATTTGGTCCTCGTTGAGCAACCCCTAACCTGTCCCCCGCTTGAGGGGTCCTGATGTCCCGTCAGGACGATCCCGTGTGCGAGACGTGTCAGGATTCAGGGCATGGAATGGCTTTGCAACCAATTGATTATCATGAATTTTTCCGAACCGGATGGAGCCGCATGCGACGAAGCGGATTCATGCCTTCGCTTCATTCGTTGTGGTTCAGGATAAGCAGGTAAACGCCTTCGGCCTGGACGACGACGGCAGGCCACCGGCTTTCGCAGGAAGACGGCGGGATAAGATCCCGCCGCTACAATGAGGAGAGGCCGTCAACTATTCAGGATAGTTCACTAAAAATAATACCTGAAGTTGATGTTCAGGCGGTTTTGCCAGGCGTCACGGCCGCTGGCACCATTACCCCCGCCGGTGTCGTAGATGTTGCAAAAGTTGCAGCCTCCATAATCGTTGCCGACGAAGAGGTTCCCGTTGGAAAACGCATAATCGGCCAGGATGTACCAGCCTCCGCGGGCAATCGCCGCGCCCACGATGAGCAACATGTTGTCGTTGAAGGCTTGGCCGCTTATATCTTGGTCGGCCACGTTGGTAATACCCTCTGGAACGTTCGCCAGTTTCATAATGGAACTCCACTCGACGTATGGCATGATGCTGTCGGGCCTGATGTCCTTGAGCAGGGAAGGCCATATGGTGTCGGGGTCCAACCCGGTATACCGGATATTGAATGCGGGGACCCATGCCCCGGAGGCCGTCAGCCAGGCAAAATCATAGCCCCCCATCGGAATCAGGTCTTTGCTCCCCCAGGGCACCTGATCCGGAAGGTCGTACTCGTAGTACGTGAGTTGTGAATAGAGCGTAAAGTCACCGAATGAATTCTTGGCATGCGCGGAAACGGCGACGTGGGTGCCGTCCTCATCATCACCAGGGATATTCGTTCCCTCCAGCATCCCATACTGAAACGAAGCTCCGAACTCTCCGACGTTGTCCACCGCATAGATCCCACGCACGTTGAATTGATGCTTCTCCTGAAAACCACAATCACAAGTTTGGCCTTGCCCCAAGCGATCATAGTCAACGGCACCAGTATTGGGGTTTACTAGAACGTCCCACTTGGCCACGTCATAGTCGTATCGGATGGCGTCACGAGTGGAACCGCCTTCCCCATTGGGTTGGGCCTGAAGATAGTAGCCAAGATCAAGCGTCAGGTTATCAAAGGTATTTGTCCATCGGATACCAGTATCCCTGTCGTCGGCAAGGCCGACGTAAAAATGCTGGTCATAGAACCAACTGCTGGACACTCCATAGGGGCCCGGTCCGAACGGGACGCGCACGATCCCGGCTTTGAGCGTGCCGTTCTCCCCGAAATCATATCCCAGCCATGCCCTGGACAGCGAACTGTAGCCGGGGTTTTTGAGATACCACCACCACCGGTATTCGAAGGAACCGCTCCAGTCGTCATAGGTGAAATCCACGTTCTGACGGAAGGTATCCAACAGAACCCCGCCAACGTTTTGGCCTCGACGGTCGCCGTGGGGTGCTGGGACAAAAGGGTCGAAATACCTAGGACGCTGATGGTAGCTCCCATAGGCATAGCTCACCCCGATGGTCCCGCCGATCTTCAGTTCTCTCTTCTTGCCTTCCGCAGCCTCCTTGACCTCCGCAACCTCGGTCACCTCCTCCTTGGGGGGTTCCACCTCGGCCAGCTCTTTTCGGGCCTGCTCCAACTCTTTTTCAAGATTTTCAATACGCTGTCTGAGCTCCTCTGCTGTATCAGCCATCACAGAAGAAACAAAGAGCAAGCTCGCAATGATCACCAGCGTACCCAGCAACAAAGCCTTTGATTGCACAAAAATGCCAGAGAAGTCCCTCATGCGGGCCTCACGATTCCGACGTAACGGATGTGTTAAGCGTGTTAATGATAAAGGAGTATCCTCTGATGGAACTGAAGTGAGCCGGAATATACTCCAGCCGGAAATAAAAGTCTACAGACGGTATCGATTCAGGCGAGATTGACACGAATTCGGGTGTGGTGGCATTTACATGCGGGACACAATAAGGATAAACTCGCGCTCTCATTCAACCATCCGCGAGTCCGGTTCGGCACACCTGAGGCGTAAGGCAGTATGAACGGCAACGATTCCCTGGTTCGCTTCGTCAATATCCAAAAAAGCTACGATGGGGAGACCCTCGTTATAAAGAACCTGAATCTGAACGTTGAAACGAACGAGTTTCTGACCATTCTCGGACCGTCCGGTTCCGGTAAAACCACGTGTCTGCTGATGCTGGCCGGTTTCGAGCCGGCCACCCACGGCGAGATTTATCTGAAAAATCAGCCGATTAACCGGGTGCCGCCGCACAAACGCGGCATCGGCATGGTGTTCCAGAACTACGCGTTGTTCCCCCACATGACCGTTGCCGAGAATCTTGCCTTTCCCCTTGACGTACGCGGCATGAGCAAATCGGAAAAGACGCAACGGGTCAAGCGAGCGCTGGATATGGTTCAACTGGGCGGGTACGGCAACCGGCAACCGGCGCAGCTCTCCGGTGGCCAGCAACAACGCGTGGCGGTGGCACGATCCTTGATTTTCGACCCTGACCTGGTGTTGATGGACGAACCCTTGGGGGCACTTGACAAAAATTTGCGCGAGCAGATGCAATATGAAATCAAGTCCATTCACCAGAATCTTGGGATCACGGTGGTGTACGTGACCCACGACCAGAGTATCGCCTTGACCTTGTCCGACCGTATCGCGGTGTTCGACGACGGCATCATTCAGCAATGCGCCGCGCCGGACGTGCTGTACGAACAACCCGATAACGCCTTCGTCGCCAACTTCATCGGCGAGAACAATCAGTTGTTCGGCACCGTGGTCGAAGACATCGGCGACACCGTCAAGGTGGACGTCAACGACGGCCATATCGTCGAGGCGAAAAAGGTCAAGGTGGAAGGCATTGGTTCGCGGTCCACGTTGTCGTTGCGACCGGAGCGCGTGATCGTCGATCCTGAGCCGCACAGCCTTCCGAACGTGTTTCTGGCAAAGACCAAACAGTTGATCTATCTGGGCGATCATATCCGCACGAGGTTTTCGATCTGCGGAACGGATGATTTTATCGTCAAGATTCCGAATTCCGCGGTCCACGCCGCCATCTCGGAGGGAGATGAAGTGAACATCGGGTGGAAAGCGGAAGATTGTCGGGCCTTGGACGTGTGGCCGTGCCCGACTTCTCATTTATAGCCCACAGACGAAAGTCGGACGTTTGACGAACTGCTCCGGGGGTAACCGGAGAAAGAAGGAGGAACCATGATGCGCAACTATGTACTCACAACCGTATTCTCCGCCGTTGTTGCCGTGGGAATGATCGGAACCGCTCAGGCCGAGATCAACGTGGTGACGTGGGGCGGAGCCTATGCCGTGTCGCAACAGAAGGCCTACGGCGACACCTGGAAGGGAGAGAAGATCAACTGGATCAACTACAACGGTGGTCTCGGCGAGATCCGCACACAAGTTGAATCCGGTGCCGTGACGTGGGACGTCGTGGACGTGCTGCCGGACCAAGTCCGCACGGGTTGCGATGAAGGCTTATTCGAGTCGCTTGATCGCGGTATGTTCGTTCCCGCCCCGGACGGGACGCCGATGGATGAAGACACCATGAACAAAGTCCCGAACGACTGCGTGGCGCCGAATATCTTCTGGTCGTACCTCGCGTTCTATGAGGAAGGGACGTTCAAGGGCGAGCAACCGTCGACCATTGCGGATTTTTTCGACGTTGAGAAGTTTCCGGGCAAGCGCGGCATTCACACCTGGCCCAATGCGTTGATCGAAATGGCCCTGTTGGCGGATGGCGTTCCCATTGACCGGATCTACGAGGTCATGCGCACGGACAAGGGCATTGATCGTGCGTTCGCCAAACTGGATCAGATCAAGGATCACGCCGTATTCTGGTCGGCCGGCTCGAAGCCCATCGAACTCGTCAAGAGCGGTGAAACGTCGATGGCCCTGGCCTACAACGGCCGCGTCGGGGCCGCGGTCCTGAACGAAGGCGAGAAATTGGTGCCGATCTGGGATGGACAGGTGGTGGAAGAAGAGTGGTGGGTGGTGATGAAGGGGGCTCCGAATGCCGAAGCGGCAAAGAAGTTCCTGGTCCATGCCACGGCCCCTGAACAGCAGGCCGCTCAAGCCAAGTGGATCAACTATGGCCCGATGCGCAAGTCCGCGCTGGATCTTATCAAGGCCAATGAGCCATGGCATAACAGCGGCGTGAATATCATGCCGTACATGCCGACCCGGGAAGAGGTTCTGCCGCGTTCTATTTTCGCTGATCCGTCCTGGTGGGCCGACTACGGCGGAGAGATTTCCGAGCGTTATACCTCGTGGATGAGCCAATAATCCGATAACCTGGACGGTTTTGAGACGTCGGGGCTGGTTTTCGGACCGGCCCCGCGTCCTCCCTTCTCCGTTAATCGAGAATTTTTTGACGATGCCCGCCTCTCCAGCCAAACCCGGCGGTCCTCTCCTGACGGCCGATGGAATGCCTCTGAAAACCAGCCTGGAGCGGTCCCTGAAGCTCAGCAAAATCCGCGCCCTCGGGCTGATCTTTCCGCCCCTGTTATTTCTGGTTATCCTGTTTGTCATTCCAATCGGCAGTTTGTTGACGCGCAGCGTCGACGACGGTTTGAGCAACAAGGTGTTGCCGAAGACCCTGGCGGCGTTTGAGCGCTGGGATAAGACCTCCGAACCGGATGAGTCCATGTTCGAGGCCGTGTATCTCGACATGCAGGCGGCGGACACGCTTGACCTCAGCAAGCTCGGTACGCGCATGAATTACGAAAAATCAGGATGGCGCAGCCTGGTCAAGATTACGATGCGCGGGTTGAACCGCATCGACGGGCCGCCGTACAAGCCGGCGATGCTGCAACTCAACAAGCGATGGGGTGATATCGAGTTCTGGCAATCGCTCGGCGCGATGAAGGACCCCGTGACCCTGGGATATTACCTGAAGGCCGTTGATCTCAAATATGATGGAAACAAGAACATCATGAGGGTCAAGAAACACAACAGGATTTACCAGATGCTGTGGTGGCGGACGTTCCTGGTAAGCATCATCGTCACCGTCGGCTGTCTGATCCTGGCCTATCCGGTGGCTCACCTGTTGGCGAACCTGCCGCTTCGGCTCTCCAACCTGTTGATGATCTGCGTCCTGATGCCGTTCTGGACGTCGCTGCTTGTGCGCATCGTGTCCTGGATGGTCATGCTGCAACAGAACGGCGTCGTCAATGATTCACTGGTATCTCTGGGCATGCTCCACGACGAGAACCGGTTGTCGATGATGTACAACTTCACCGGCACGGTCATCGTCATGACGCAGATTCTCCTGCCGTTCATGATTCTGCCGATTTACAGCGTGATGAAAACCATTCCACCGAGCTATATGAAGGCGGCTCAGAATCTCGGCGCGACGCCGGCCCTGGCTTTTATCAAGGTGTATATGCCGCAAACGATTCCCGGCGTCGGGGCGGGTTGTATCCTGGTGTTTATCGTGGCGATCGGGTACTACATCACGCCCGAACTCGTCGGCGGTAAAGACGGGCGATTGATCGGCAACCTCATCGCCCATCACATGCAGAACTCGTTGAACTGGGGTCTGGCTTCGGCCATGGGGGCGATCCTGTTGATCGCGATCCTCACCCTGTATTGGGTCTACGACAAACTGGTCGGCGTCGATAACATGAAAATGGGTTGACACATGGCACTTCCGCCGTACGCCACTCCGGGACAGCGAATCTGGCACTTCTGCTATTTGACGATCTGTGCGTTGGTGCTGTTTTTTCTGGTTTCACCGCTGATCGTTGTGATCCCGCTGTCGTTCAACTCGGCGCCGTTTTTGCATTTTACCCCGGAAATGCTGACGCTGGACCCGAACGGGTACTCCACGCTCTGGTACAAGTCCCTGTTCGGAATGTGCGACGCAGAGGGGGCTTCGCTATGGACTTCGTGTACGGACAAATGGAAGGTGGGTGCCTTCAACAGTGTGGTGATCGCCGTCATGTCTACGATCCTTGCCACCAGCCTCGGCACGCTCGCGGCTTTGGGTTTGAGTCGGGACCACGTACCCTTTCGTCGAGCCATTATGGGGCTGATGATCTCGCCGCTGATCGTGCCGTTAATCATCACGGCGTCGGGCATGTTCTTTTTCTTCGCCAAAATCAATCTGGTTTCGACGTTGCCCGGAATCGTCTTGGCGCACACGATTTTGGGGCTTCCGTTTGTCGTGATTACCGTGACCTCGACGTTGGTCGGGTTCGACAATACCCTGATGAAGGCTGCGGCCAATCTCGGCGGATCCCCTGCCTACAACTTTTTCAAGATTCAGATACCCTTGATTGCCCCGGGGGTCATCTCCGGAGCCTTATTTGCGTTTATCACCTCGTTCGACGAGATTGTGATTATCCTGTTTCTCGGAGGACCGGATCAGCATACCCTGCCGCGGCAGATGTGGTCCGGGATCCGTGAGGAAATCAGCCCGACGATTCTCGCCGCGGCCACGATTCTCGTACTGCTGTCGATCGTGTTATTGACTACCCTCGAATTACTGCGCCGGCGCAGCGAACGCCTGCGCGGCATCTCGCCCTCATAATTATTCCACCTCATTCCCCACTCGGGGTTGGCTCGCTGTCCTTCCCCGTCCATTTTATTGACCCTCAAAAAATCGCTGTGCTAAGTTGCCGGGATGAGGTTGCCTCGGCATTTCCCCTTATCCACAGAGGGAAAAATCAGGCAACCCGGACTTTTTCGGGAGTGGGAGCCGGCGCTGAGCCCCGCCCCACGAAGGGATGACCATGACCGATAGTGTGGCGGAGCATATTGCTGCCTTGAAGGATGAGGATTGGGGTATCCGCGAAGATGCGGCCATGGCCCTTGGCGAATCCCGTGACCCCAGAGGAGTGAGTCCGTTGATCGAAGCGTTACGAGATTCCGATCGAGCCGTGAAGACGGCCGCTACCGGTGCGTTGACGGCTATCGGAGGCCCGGCTGTCGTGGATTTGAGTTACTGCCTGCAGGACCCGGATTTGTCCGTGCAGGAGGCTGCGGCGTCCATTTTGTCCGAGATTGCCGATGAGCGGGTACTCGAACCCTTGGAGTCCGCGCTCCTGAACCAGGATTGGGTGGTGCGCATGCATGCCGCCCGCGCCGTGGGGCGACTCGGGAACCCGGGGTCGGTCGAGACCCTGGTCCTCTTGCTCCAGGATAAGGTGCCGGCGGTCCGCGATGAAGCCATTGCAGCGCTGGTCGCCATTGGTGAGTCGTCGGTCGAGCCTCTGGTAGCGGCGCTCAAGGATCAGGATTGGCGGGTCCGCCTGCGAGCCACGGAAGCGTTGTGCGTCTTGAAATCCGCGACCGCGGTCGAGCCCCTGGTGGGTCTTGTGCAGCACGATCCCGATACGGCCGTGCGCCAGGAAGCCATTCGGGCACTCGGATATATCGGGGACAAGGCCGCAGTCGATGCGCTGGTGGGGGTTATCGAGGAACCCCGTTTACAGGTTCGCGTCATCGAAGCAATCGGGAGAATCGGCGACCGGCGGGTCCTTCCGATGTTGTTTCGACTGGTGAGGGAGTTGAAGACGAGCGATTATGAAGATCGAACCCCGGCCTGTGAGGATAACCGGTACGAAGAGGATCTGGCCAGCGTGGAAGAAGCCATTCGGGCGATTGCGCGCATCCATGACGAGGAAGCCATTCCTCTGTTGATCACGGCTCTGCAAAGTACCCTGATACGGAACGAAGCGAGTGACGCCCTGGTTCAGTTCGGACAGAAGGCCGTGGCCCCTTTGGTCAGCCAACTGCAACGTGAACAGGACGAGAACATTCGCTACCATATCAAGGAAACCCTGACCCAATTGGGATGGAACCCCAAACGGGTGCGGCTCTAGCACCGACTGCGAATAAAGGGATAACACCACACCGCCATGCCGAAAGAAACGCTTGACGTCATCGTGTCCGAGTTGGCCCATGAGGAAGATTGGCGACGTATGCGTGCCACGGCCACGTGTCTGAAGGGCGGTCCCAACGTCGTGGCCCTGGTCATCGAAGCCATGAAAACCGGGTCACCGGATTATCAGATTGAAGCGGCCCGCATGTTGGCGCGGGTTCGTGACCCTCAGGCCGGGGTGCCGCTCGTCGAGTTGATGCAGGGCGAGAACGAGAGCGTCCGGGAGGCCGTGGTGGCTTCCCTGGAACAAATGGCCGGCATCGTGAATGAAGAGACCGCGGCGGCCCTAGTCGAGTTGTTGAAACATGAATCGCTTCGGCCGTCGGTCACCAAACTCTTGGGAGTGATTCCCACGTCGATCGGCCCCCTGACCGTCATGCTCAAGGACCCGGATGAGGAGGCGCGGGTCAACGCCGCCGAAATCCTGGATCACCTCCTGGACCCGCGCTCCGCGGATGCGTTGGTCGATGCGATGGGAGATCCCGCGTTATGTGATCTGACGATCGGGACCCTGAAAAAACTCAGCGCCATTCGGGATCGGATCGACGAGGTGATGGATGAATTACGGGACGTGGAAGAGTCCGAACTCCGGGAAGGGGCGCGGCAGGAAGCCGTGCACAAACTGCATCCGATCGGCCGGCCGAGTGTCGAGATTCTCATTGAATACCTCGAAGATGATGATTGGGTCGTGCGTGAAGCCGCGGCGGACGTGTTGGGAAAAATCGGCGACGTCCGGGCGGTGGAGCCGCTGATCGATCGTCTCAAGCGGGATAAGGATACGGGCGTCAAGGAACTGGCGACCAAGGGCTTGGGATTGATCGGCGACGCCAGGCCCGTTCCTCTCCTGATTGACATGATTCCCATCAAACCGTTACGGGTATTGGCAGTGGAAGCCTTGGAAAAGATCAAGGACGTGGAGGCCCTGCGTCCCTATGCGGAGATGTTCAAGAAAATGAAGGACGACCGTGACGGATTGGTTTCGTACAACTCCGGGGTCATCATCGATAAACTGGAAGCCGCGGCCGCGCAGATGGATGAAGCGCAGTGGGCGGAAAAGGAGCAGGTGAATGGCTGAGAGTCAGCGCATTGAACAATTGTTGGCCGCGCTTCGGGACGAAAACGAAGGTCTGCAAAATTATGCGGCGGCCGGGCTCGGGCAAATGGGCGACTCGGCCATCCCCCGCCTGATCGAGATGTTCGAGGATGATGATCTCGTGATCCGTGAGGCCGCGGTCACTGCCATCGTGCAAATCGGGGAACCGGCGATTGATCCCTTGATCGAAGCGTTGGAAGAAGACGAATGGACCGTGCGGGAGCAGGCGGCATCGGCGCTCGGGAAATTGAAGAGCTCCCGGGCGGTGTCCCCGTTGGCCAAGGCGTTGAAAGACAAGGACGGCGGCGTCCGCACCGCCGCGGTCTGGGCCCTGGAACGGATCGGCGATCCCGAAGCGGTGCCCGCCTTGGTGGACTGCCTCATGGATGCAATGTTGCGTGAAGACGTGGCTCGTGTGTTAAAAAAGATCGGTGACGCCAGAGCTACGGATGCCTTGATCGACGGGCTGCAAGGATCCAATTGGATCGTCCGCCGGCATGCGGCCGAAGCGTTGGGAAAAATCGGTGATCCCAAGGGGTTCACTCCGCTGGTGGAAGCCTTGACGGACGAGGACTGGCTGGTACGCCGGAACGCGGCTGAATCCTTGGCTCGGATAGGCGATGCTCGCGCCATTCAGCCGGTGGTTGCCTTGTTGGAAGATGAAAATGAAATGGTCCGTGACACCGCTGAAGGCGTGTTGGCGAGTTTAGGATGGAAACCCGAGTCATGAAGAAGAAGGAGACATAGATATGGCAGATCCAGCTCCAACCCCTCTTGTGCAAATCACTCCCAAGAGTGCCAAGAAAGACGGCTTTAACCTGGTGACCGAAAACGTCATTGCCGTCAACCTGGAGGCGATGCAACTCGAAGTCGAGTTGTTGGCCTATGATGGAAAAACCGTATTATTGGACGTAGCCGAGGACGCGCTTGAAGAACTGCAAAAGATCAAGCCTGGTGACGGGGCGACTCTCCGCATCGTCGAGGAAGACGGCAAACGGCTGGTCAAACAGTTTCGGATTCGGGCGAAAGATCCGAACGTCGTCAAAGTCGACGCCGCGTTGATGGATTTGAAGGATTCACACTGGCTCAATCGCAAATATGCCATTGAGACGTTGGGCGAGCTGAAGGCCGCCGATGCCGTGGATCCTTTGGTCGACTGTTTGGAAGACGAGGTGGGTGACGTCCGGCATCGAGCCTATGACGCGTTGATCAAGATCGGGGCGCCTTCGGTTTCCAAGATCATTCCGTTGCTGGTGTCGGAAGAAGATGAATTGCGTCAATCCGCGACCGAGATTCTGCGGAAAATCGGCAAGCCGGCGGTCGAACCCTTGGCCACGGCCCTCGTCGATGCCGAGGGGCCGCTGAAAAAGAAGATTACCAAGGTGTTGGATCGCATGGGGTATAAGCCCAAAGAGGCGTAAGCCCGCCCCGCCGGGCCCGGCGGCTCCACGGTCACGAGGTTGCGTAGGGGTTCATGCCGGCGGCGGGACGGCCGACCGACACGTAATGAAAGCCGCAAGCGGCGACCCGTTCGGGGTCGTAGACGTTCCGGAGATCGATAAACACCGGCACGCGCAGAAGCGATTTCATATGCTCCAAATCCAGGTTCCGGAATTGATTCCACTCCGTCGCCAGCACCACGGCATCCGCGCCCGTCACGGCATCATACGCATCCTGACAGCCGATCAAGCCGGGTAACGCGTTCAGCGCGCCGGCCAGTCCTTCCGGGTCATAGGCCCGGATGGAGCAACCTTCCTTCATCAGGTGTTCCGCAATCATCAACGCGGGCGAATCCCGGAGGTCGTCGGTATTGGGTTTAAAGGACAACCCTAAAAGGGCCAGGGTTTTCCCCTGAACGCCGTTCACCGCGTCTCGGATTTTGTCGACCATGCGAGCCCGCTGTTGTTCATTCACGCGTTTGGTCGTGGCGGCCAGCTTCATGGCATATCCGGCTGTTTCGCCGATGTGAACCAGCGCCGCGGTGTCCTTTCCGAAACAGGAGCCGCCGAACCCGGGCCCGGCGTGCAGGAACTTGGCCCCGATCCGTTTATCCAGCCCCATGGCCTTGGCCACGGTTTGCACGTTCGCATCCACCAGTTCACACAGATTGGCCACTTCGTTGATAAAGGAAATCTTGGTGGCCAGGAAGACGTTCGACGCGTATTTGATCACTTCGGCCGTTTGTACCGTGGTGACCACGAACGGCGTTTCAATCAGGTACAACGGCCGGTACAAATCCTTCAGGATAGCTGCGGCCTGTTCGCTCTCCACGCCGATGACCACACGATCCGGACGCATGAAATCTTCAATCGCCGACCCCTCGCGGAGAAACTCAGGGTTGGAAGCCACGTCGAAGTTGACGGGTTTGGATTGATGGGCTTTGATGATCTCTCGCACGCGGGTTGCGGTCCCCACCGGGACGGTCGACTTGGTGGCCACCACCTTGTACCCCGTCATGCGGCTCCCGATGCTCCGGGCCACTTCATCGATGTAAGACAGATCCGCTGAACCGTCGAGGTTGGAGGGTGTGCCGACCGCAATGAAGATCACCAGCGCCGTATCCACGGCTTGGTTCAAGTCGGTGGTAAAGGTGAGTCGACCGGATCGGAGGCCTTTGGTCACCAATGCGGCCAAGCCGGGTTCATAAAACGGCACCTCACACCGCTCAAGTTGTTGAACGCGCCCGGCATCCACGTCCATGCACGTCACGTTGAGTCCGAATTCCGCAAAACACGCGCCGGTGACGAGTCCCACGTATCCCGTTCCGAGAACACTGATATGCATCACAACCTCTTGGATGAGGGGACAGCACCCCGTGGTTGTCCCTCGAAATAGCCGTCGCGCCTACACGGGGTTTTCTTGACAGGGTAGCATACGCGAACTAGAATCAAAATCTAAAGTCCTTCCCAAGAGCGGGAATAGCTCAGTGGTAGAGCATCGCCTTGCCAAGGCGAGGGTCGGGGGTTCAAATCCCCTTTCCCGCTCCAATCTTCCCACAACACAACCGCGGGATTTGAACGTCCGACCGGGGATTCCGAAAGGGGTGTGCCGATGGACGGGCGTTTTCACTCTGCCGGCACCCGTTCCGGCACGAGCACGAGGTGCCAGGGAGGCACTTCTTCGCTCATGTGACGGAATCGTCTGGCAGTGCTACCCGCGGGCATCCCGGGAAAAACGGCGCCGCGGCGGATCTCCACGAAACGGAAACGGTAGGCGATCGGGTTCCGTTCTCGAGGAGTCGTGCTGACGGGCAGGGTCCGTCGCAACGGGGTGGCATCCGGCAGGTTGCAGCGTTCTCCGATTGTCAGCGACGCCAGGGTTTGATGAACGTGCCCGAAGATTTCCGGAATCGTTTCCGGAGTGAAGATGACGTCCGGAGGTCGCATGCCGGAATCTTCAACGAGTTGAGCGAGGATTTCCCAAAACACTTCGTCGTCAATGGCCGAGAGTATGCAAAGTGCGCCGCGACGAGCCGCAAGGTTCAACAGCGCCAGCGGACCGTGAATCACGAACTTCCAGTGCGGAAAGGTCAAGGCCTGGCCCCGATGCATGACTTCCAGGGCTTTCTCTCCGCGGACCCGAACCGTCCGGTAGTCGCCCTTGGTTTTGGTGAGGTGGGAGTGGATGGCGGCCGGCGATAAGCGCGTGGGCTCATAGGCAAAGGTCGGGGTGGCCGGCGCGTGACAGGTCACCATGGTGTACTCGTGAAGCAGGTGGGGGTGCGTCGAAAGATCCAGCATGTCTACGCCGCCCCAAAACCGGAATTGCAGACTGTCCGGAGCATCGCGGGTCAATCGGTGAAGACGTTTCGGGTCGGCATGGTATGCTCCACCCAATTGTGAGCCGGGTTGAAGGCGGTCCACGGCATGAAGGGTGAGATCTTTCCCGCGGTGTTGCAGCGAAGGCAGGTAGTGATCCAGGAATTCCTCTTCAAACGACAAATCTCCCGCACCCAAATCCAGCAAGGACGGCTTCTCCACCTGAAGGAGAAGATCATAGGGCGAGGGGTTCTGTTTCACGAAGGCCTCAACCTTCTCAGGCACGGGCCCGGACGCGGGCGCTTGTTCCCGGACGAGGGCGAAATACACGCACAACGCTCGAATCGCCTTTGTGGGAGGCAACCCCGTTAATTCTTTGAGCCGTACCTGGTCGATTCCCCCTGCCGAAGCAGGGTTCAGGCCGGCAACCAACTCGTCCCGAAGCGTGCCGGGCAAGGGGCTATGCTGAATACGTTCCACGAGCCGGGCCAGGGTGTGTTCAAGCCTGGAGCGGTGTACCAGTTTCCTGGCAGATTCCCAGGCAGAGGGATCTGCGGATTTGCTTTCTTGGAGGAACCTCCGAAGTTGAGCGGGGTCTTGTGGCGTTCCCGGTTCGGCCGCCGGTCTGGAAGGTGGGCTCGACACGCAGGGAGCGTAGCTTTCGGTTTCACCAAGCGTCAAGATTTACGGGAGTGATAAGTTGCGGCGCAGCACCCCCTATGCTACATCATGCCCATGCTGCAATCCGTTACTGGCCGTCCAGTCAACATATTGGCGTTCGTGGGACTTGCCTGCGGACTCCTGGTGGCCACGATTGCCTCTGCCACTGTCCCTTCTCCCGGCACCTATCGAGTCGGCCAGATCATTGAACCCCAAGAAAAGGCCACGCTGTCAGACCGGGAATTCCACGCGATTCTCCAATCGGTTGATATCATCTATCTCGGTGAGGCTCATTACACACCGTCTCATATCGAGGCCGCACTGCAGGTGCTCCAAAGTGTGGTCAACGGAGGCAGAAAACCGGTTCTGGGCATGGAAATGTTCAGTTGGGACGGGCAAGCCGGACTTGACCGGTACCTCACGGGGGCGGTGACGTCCACGGAAGATTTTCTGGCCGAATCCCGATGGAAGAACAATTGGGGCGGAAAATACGGGGATTACTCGCCGCTCGTCGATTTTGCAAAAACCCATGGCCTCACGTTACTGGGCCTCAATCCGCCTCGTCCGCTCGTCAGGACCGTGGCGAAACAAGGACTCGGGGCCGTTGAAAGCAGTCCGGAGGGGCAACGATGGACCATTCCCGTCCCGTTCCCTGCCGACGACCCTGAGTATCGACGGGTCATCTACGAGCAAATAGAACAGTGTCATACAGGCTTGTCACAGGAGGTCTATCAGAAAATCTATGAAGCGTCCGTTTTTCGTGATGAAGGTATGGCGTCCGTCATCACGGCGACGGTCAAATCGGATGGGCCTGCACCAACGACCTTTGTCAGTTACACCGGTGCAGGGCATATCCAATACGGACTTCCGATTCCCAAACGGGTGCAACGGCAGTTGGGCGTACCGGTCAAAGATGTGACAGTGTATCTCCACGCGCTGGACCCCGAACACCCGGAGGACATTGCCCAATTGCTCGACAAACGCATTGCGGACTACATATGGCTCACGGCCTTAGGCCCTCAAGGCAGGCAACCCCGGTGCGGGGAATAGAAACACCTCATGCTTGGGAAATGACATTCGTGGTTACGAAAATCGTCATCATCAGGAAAACACAAGGAGGAAGAGGATGGGAGATCCGGTCAAGATTGCGCAACGGATGCCGTACGTTCTGGAGATGGAGCCCGGCAAGTATTATTGGTGCCGGTGTGGTCGATCCAAGACGCAACCTTTTTGCGATGGGTCACATACGGGCACGGAGCATTCACCGGTGGAAATCGAACTCACCGAAAAAAAGCGAGTGGCGTGGTGTGGATGTAAACATACGAAAAAACAGCCGTTTTGTGATGGCACCCATTCCGACCTGGAAGAATAGCGTTGCCTTTCCCAGCAGAGTTTTTATATAATCCCATACTTCCGGACTTGAATTGAATTCTTCTGCTTGCCAAGGAGGATGAGACAATGAAGAAGACCATACAGGGAATTCTCGGTGCGGCGGTCCTGGTTGCGAGTGCCTCGCCTGTTTTCGCCAATGAACCGGGTGGCGGCTATGAAGGGATCACCGCCATGTACTATGGGATGATCGCCTTGGTTCTTGCTTATGGGGCGTGGGATATTTTCTTCAAGAAAGACTGAGGAACCCTGACTCCTCTTCGAATACCGCCTCCTTTCATGCCCTCTCAGGGCTGTGAAAGGAGGCGCTTCTTTTTGAGTAACGGTTCGATCACGTCAAATACCGTCTGCGAGACGATCCTGTACCCCTCTGCGGTGGGATGAATGCCGTCAGCCTGATTCAATTCCTTCCGCGTCGCCACTCCTTCAAGAAAAAAAGGGATTAAGGTCACCGAGTGGTCTCGGGCTAATTGCTGAAACAGCGAGGCAAAGCCCGTAGTATAGTCCAAGCCGTAATTCGGCGGTATCTGCATCCCTGCCAGTACGACAACAACGCCAGCTTCCCGTAACCCGTCGATGATTTGCGCTAAATTCGATGCCATGAGAGACAGGGGCTGTCCGCGGAGGCCGTCGTTTGCGCCCAATTCGAGAATCACCATCGACGGCCGGTTTTTGAGAATCCAGTCGAGGCGGCGCAATCCGCCCGTCGTGGTGTCTCCGCTGACGCCGGCATTGATAACTTCATGGTGATACCCGGCCTCGCGCAGGCGACGTTGCAGTTGAGCGGGATAGGATTGGTCGGGAGAAACGCCCAAGCCGGCGGTGAGACTGTTCCCGAACGCCACGATGCGAGCGGGTTCTGCGACAACGCGATCCGAAACGTTCGAAACCCCCGAGGATGTAACATTTCGTGCATGTTGCGTTTCCGCTGTGGCCAGAGCAGGATCTTTGGAGTCACAGCCGCCCATCCCTGCCACGAGCAGGAGAATCCCTATAGCGGTCCACAACCATCGTTTCGATTGTCTGAATCGTTGTGTCGCGAAACAGTGAATGGCGTGAAGGTCCGAAGCCATAGTGTATAATAGACTCCTTTGCTGAAGGTTTGCCAAGAGGAAAGAGACGTTTGAGGCCATGATCCGCGTTGAGAATCTGACCATGCAACTTCGGGGCGGCGGCCACGTGGTATCCATCCTCAAGGGGTTGAACTTCGAGGTACCGCACAAACAGATGGTGGCCATCGTGGGTCCGTCTGGGAGCGGGAAATCCACCTTACTCGGCCTCTTGGCCGGCTTGGATAAACCCACTGCCGGCTCCATCCGGTTGAACGGCCAGGAGATCACGACGTGGACGGAGTCGCAACTGGCGCACTTTCGACGACAGAACATCGGATATTTGTTTCAGGCGTTTCATCTGATTCCTACCCTGACGGCCTTGGAGAACGTCATGCTTCCCATGGAACTGAGCAACGATTCGTCTGCCTCGGACCGCGCCCGTGACTTGTTGGAAGCCGTGGGTCTTCAAGACCGCCAGCACCACTATCCCACCCAACTCTCCGGAGGCGAGCAACAGCGCGTGGCCGTGGCGCGAGCCTTTTCCTGCCGTCCTCCGATTTTGCTGGCGGACGAGCCGACCGGGAATTTGGACAGTGCCACCGGGCAACTCGTGATTGATTTGCTGCTCAGGCTCCATCGCGATCAGGGGAGCACGTTGCTCCTCGTCACGCACGACCCCACGCTCGCCGAACAAACGGAGAGAATCATCACGCTTCGCGACGGCACGATTGCGTCGGATACGCTGCTTCGGTCGTAACTCATGCAACGAGTACCCATTTCGTTCCTCATGGCGTGGCGGGAAATTCGAGGCAGTTGGCGTCAGTTTGTCTTCTTCCTGGCCTGCTTGGCCGTTGGCGTCGGGGCCGTGGTGGGCATCGAATTGTTTGCGACGAACGTGGAAAGTCTCATTCTCCGCGATGCCAGGAGTCTCCTGGGCGGCGATCTGGAGATTCGTGCGGCCCATGAGTTGAGTGAATCCGGGAAAGAGACGTTGGATTCCCTCCGAGAGCGCAACATCGAGGTCACGCACGTGAGGGAACTCGTGGGCATGGCGGCCGTTCCCGTGGCGGAGCATTCTCAACAGCCCGGTGCTCAAGCGACGCAGTTGGTTGAACTCAAAGCCGTTGAAGACCAATACCCGTTGTATGGACAGGTGGAGATGACCCCACAGCAGCCGCTTCATGCGTCGCTTGCCTCCCTCGACTGTCCTTTCCTCCCTTGCTTCGGCGCGCTGGTACAGGAATCCTTACTGATCGGCCTTGGGCTTCAGCTCAACGATCACGTCAAGATCGGACAAGCCTGGTTTGCCGTGACGGGGATCCTCGTCAAAGAGCCGGACCGCGTAGCCAGCGCTTTCAGCCTGGGCCCGCGAGTCCTGATCTCCAGTCAGGCGTTACACGCGACGGATCTGGTCAAGCCGGGCAGCCGGATTCGTGAGCGCTACCTGCTTCACGTTCCGGAATCACTGGCCCTTGGCCCGCTTCGAGGGGAACTGCAAGGACGACTCGGGTCTGAGGGGGCCGGTGTCTCATCGTATCGTGACGCCCAACCGCGGATTCGGAGATTCCTGGATCAGTTGACCACCTATTTGGGACTCATCGGTCTGACCTCACTCTTTGTGGGCGGGATCGGCATTGCCTGCACCATCCATGGATTCATGCGACAGAGACTCACGGCCGTGGCGATTCTGAAGACCCTGGGAGCCGACGCCGGCCTGCTGATCCGGGTGTATCTGCTGCAGAGCCTGTTCATGGGATTACTCGGCAGCGTGGCCGGAGTGGCAATAGGAGTCGGACTGCAAAGGCTGTTGCCCGTGCTCTTGGGTGAACTCATTCCGGTTGCCGTCAGCAGCCAGGTTACCGTGTTGCCCCTGGGTAAAGGCCTTTTGGTGGGGGTGATCACGACACTCTGTTTTACGATTTGGCCGTTACTTACGATCAGGGAAATCCCGCCGGCGTTGGTCTTCCGACGTGAAGTGGAGCAGCATCACGCTCCGGCGGGTTCACGTTGGAAATTGATACGGGACTCGGCAATCGGGATTATACGAGACCGCCGTCGACTTGGCACCGCCGTGACGATGGGTTGCGGCCTGACCGTCCTGGCCGCGTGGCAAGCGCGCTCATTCATGTTGGGGGCGCTCTTTACCGTGGCGTTTTGCGCCGCGGTGATCCTGCTTCAAGTCGGTGTCTGGGCATTGCTCCACGGTCTGCGCAAACTTCCCCGTCCACGTTCATTCGTGATCAGGCAGGCGTTAGGCAACGTGCAACGACCGGGCAATTTCACGCGGGGTATGGCCGTGGCGATCGGGGTCGGCGTCATGGTCATCGTGACGGTCGCGCTGGTCAAATCGTCCTTACTCGTTGCCCTGGGAGAACGCATCCCGAAGGATGCCCCGACGTTTTTCTTTATCGACATTCAGCCGGATCAAAGAGAGGCGTTTGAAGAGATCGTGCAACGGGAAGCCGCTCAGGCTCCGTACCGGCTCACCCCCGTGGTCCGGGCGCGATTGCGGGCGATTGACGGTCACGTGATTGATCCGGAAGAGCACAAGGGCAAAAAGAACGGATGGTATTTCACTCGTGAATACGTGCTCACGGCGCTCATGGCGCTTCCTCGGGATAATGTCGTCGTCAAAGGGGCATGGTGGACGAGCGATTCGACAGACGTGAAGCAAACGGATGCTCAGCAGGAGGAAGCCTCTATCCGCGTGTCGATTGAGGACAAGGCTGCCGCCAATCTCGGCGTGGACGTGGGGTCCACGATCGAGTTCACCGTGCAAGGGGCTCCCGTGTCCGCGGTCGTCCAAAGTATGAGGCAGGTTGACTGGGGAGGTTTCACCATGAACTTTTTCATGATTCTGTCACCGGGTGCGCTTGAGGGGGCTCCCATGACCTACATTGCCTCGGCGAAGGTCGAAGCGGAAGAAGAACTGCCGCTCCAGCACGCGCTGGTTCGAGCCCTTCCGAATGTCACGGCGATCAAGATCGGCGACGTGCTCGCCAACGTGGCGAGGTTATTGGAACAGTTGGCCTGGGCGATTCAAGGCATTGCGCTGTTGAGCATGGTGAGCGGCGCGGTCGTCATGACTGCAGCCGTCTCCTCGACGCGGTTCCGCCGTTTGTATGAGTCGGCCATTCTGAAGGCGATCGGCGGGACACGAGGGGTCGTCGTGGCATCCTTTGCCGTGGAATTCGCCGTGATCGGTGGCTTGGCGGGTCTGATCGGCGTGGGATTAGCCAGCGCGCTCTCCTGGGCCATCCTGCATTTTTTCCTGGATCTGGCTTGGACCGTTCAACCCCTGGTGCTGGGCTGGGGTCTCATGGCGACCGTGGGTCTGGCCGTGGTCGTAGGGTTTCTGAGCACCTTCAAGATTCTCGGCGAACCGCCCCTAGCCGTGTTGAGACAGGAATAGGTTATCTTAGCCAATACGAGGCTATTCGCCCGAGCGGATGAAAATCGCGTTCTCGATTCTTTCGAAGGCGTTGGTGTAAATCTTGACGTCCAGAATCGGGGTATCTCTTCGGCTGTTTTGTCCTTGGGCTGAGGACAACTGTCTCGTAATGACAAAATTCAATCGCACCCGCGCCCTGTTGCCGATTTCTTCTATGAATGCAGTCGCTACCGTCTGCTCAACACTTTGAGTCGTTCTGGTTGGTTCACTCCCTAAAACACCCCCTATGACGCCGATAAAGATTTCCTCTCCGGGACCGATCGACGTGTCCTGTGCGGCACTTTCCGCATTGATGAAGCCGGTGTTCAGGTCTGCGTTCTTGATTGTATACCCCAAATCCTGAAAGACCGAGACGACGCTGGCAAACACGATCTTCTTGGGAGATTCAAATTCTCGTGTCTGGATACTTTGAATTTCCAGCGGGGTCATGGGTGGTTTCTGTTGTTGGACGACGCATCCGGCAAGGGTGAGCCCGATGGCGGTCAGCATGAGCGATACGTTTGTCAAAAACACGTTCACGTGGTCCTCCTGCGTGATGTATCGGCGTGGTCGATAGAGATGGGGTCGGAGTTCTGTCAATCAGAACTTTGACGTTCGACTTCGAAAATCACTCACCACGTCGTTCTGATCGAATTTGATGATCAGGGTGATCATGCTCGAACTGCTTTCGAACCCCGATGAGCGTGAATTTTGGCCGGCGAGAATAATCGTCCAATAGCCCGATTGGCTTGAGGATTGAGAAATCTGCGCCGCTCGCTGGTATGTCCAGACTTCACGTTCCGCTCCGTCACGAGTCGTGATATTCGGCGCTCCAAAATGTTCCAGGACCTGGGCTTTCGTCGTCTGACCGACGATCAGGTTCATCTGGACGTTTCCCTGCGTAAGTTGGGAATTGCGCTGGGTTACTGGTTCCGGTGGGTTGACACATGCACCTAGGGTCATGACGACACCAAGGATTATCAGCAATTTGTGAATGTGCATGTTCCTTTTCTCCATATCTCTGTTCGGGATGGTGCCGAAGCCGGGACTCGAGTCGCATGAACGGCAGCCTGTTCATGCTCGCACTAGGGGGCCCCGTCCCCTCGTGCCTCGCCTGCGGCTCGGTCACCCCATGAAGGGGGAACACCCCCTTCAAAACCCCCGTTCGAAACCCGGCTTCACGCTCATCGTCGATGGTCGTGTCTCTGGGGGGAAACACCATTTAAGATTATTTCGCTTATGGTGCCGAAGCCGGGACTCGAACCCGGATGGGTTGCCCCACACGCCCCTCAAACGTGCGTGTCTACCAGTTCCACCACTTCGGCATAATTCGATTATAGGTAGGGGTTCAAATGGTTGTCAATCGACGGAACCTTCGGTAAAATCAAGGGATTATATTGGTAGTACTCCAAGAAATGGTTCATGTCTGATTCTACTTCCCACGTGTCCGGTTCTCCCCCCAGCAAGGTTGCGGCATTTTTTGATGTCGATAATACCTTGATTCCCGGTCAATCCATTGAAATTCATTTCGTCCGGTATCTGTGGAAAACCGGTCTGTTATCCAATCGCGTGTTGGTCGACAGCGCTTTGTATCTGCTCTTCAACCTTCTTGAGCTTTCCCTGAGACCTCTGCGGGAACGAAAGATTTACCTGACCAATAAGCGACCGGAAGGCATCGAGCCCCTGGCGAAATGGTTTGTGCGGTCGGAGATCTGTCCTCGACTGTCCCTGCAAGGAACAGCGGCCTTGGCCCAGCATCAGCAGGCCGGCCATCAGGTGGCCCTCGTCAGCGGCACCCCGGAGTTCCTGATCAAACCGCTCGCGCATTATCTGGACGTCCCGAACATCCTGGCGGCGCAGTTGGAAACCAATGAGGACGGGTATACGTGCCGGGTCCTGTCGCCCTATCCGTACGGTGAAGGCAAGCGGCGCCTGCTCCAGACGTTCGCGGACAGTCACGGGGTGGACCTGGCGCAAAGCTACGCGTATGGCGACAGCCCGGGCGACATTCAGGCCCTGGAATCCGTGGGACATCCCCTCGTGGTCAATCCCATTCGCGGAATGGCCAGGATTGCGCGTCGGCATCGGTGGCCCACGACCGTGTGGGCGTAAATCCGAAGTCACATCATGAAGAATCTGCTGAAGCGATGACGACGCGAGTTTCCGCCTCTCCGCCTGCTCTGCGAATCACGGAAATCTTTCATAGTATTCAGGGAGAATCCACCCGCGTGGGAGAACCCTGTGTCTTTGTTCGTCTGACGGGCTGTCCCCTCCGGTGCACGTGGTGCGATACGGCTTATGCGTTTTACGGAGGGACCGATATGAGTCTCGAAGCCGTAGTGGATGAAGTCACACGTTACGGGTGTTCCCTGGTTGAAGTCACGGGCGGGGAGCCGTTGGCCCAACCCGCGGCGTTCGAGTTGATTAGGCGACTGTGCGAGGAAGAGTTCGACGTGCTCATCGAAACGAGCGGGGCCATCGACGTGGCTCCGGTTGATTCCCGGGCAAGTATCATTCTGGACGTCAAATGTCCCGGCAGTGAGATGGATGACCGCATGCACTGGGACAATCTGCATCATCTCCGTCAGAAAGATCAGGCGAAATTCGTCATCGGCGACCGCCGGGATTATGAGTGGGCCGTTGACGTGATCAAACGATACCGACTCACGGAGACGTGTCCCGTGTTGTTCAGCCCGGTGTTCGCGACGGAAGGGAACGACGATCGGTATTCCCTCCTGCGGCCGTTGGCGGAATGGATTCTCCAGGACCGGTTGCCCGTGCGCTTGCAGGTTCAATTGCATAAGTTCATTTGGGATCCCGACACCCACGGCGTCTAGCAGGATGTTGAAAAAAGTCACCAGCTTTGTTCTCGCGGCACTCGGAGGCTCAACGTACCCCCAATGTACGCCTCGCCTCCTCGCTTGCTGCGGCCGCGCTGGACGGCCTTTTTGAACATCCTGCTGCTGCTGTGGTGGTGGTGTTCATGATCCCCTGAGTTGGAAGAAGTGCACCAAACTTCTCAGGATAGTGTCATGGAACCTCTGATTTATTGTGATAGCGGGATGCAGGGCAAGGCGTCCCGGAGCGAAACCCGAGGCTTATCAGAGAGATAGGTGAGGGTTGAGCGAGGACACAACGCAGCCATACGCCCGATAGTGCAATAAATCAGAGGTTCCTTATCTTCATTCAGGAAGGAGAGGAGAGTCGCATGAAATGTCAGATTAAGGAAGGTCCTGTTGCTCAAGAAGCCACGGACGTACTCGTGATCGGTGGCTATGAAAACGAGAACGCGTTGCCCAGGACCCATCAAGCGTTGGATGACGCGTTGGGCGGACAACTCAGGGAGTTGAGGGAAACCGGAGAGTTTTCCGGCAAGCATCAACAAGCCGTATTGATTCATACGCGACAGGCCCTTCCGGCCAAGCGGGTACTGCTGCTGGGATTGGGAAAGAAAAAGGACGTGACCCTGGAGCGCATTCGTCAAGCCATGGGCACGGCATGCAAGAAGGTTCGGCAGATAGGGGCGGACACCTTTGCCGCGCCCGCGCTGGGAACCGATGCCGTCAAGGCGCCGGTGGCCGCTATCGCCCAAGCCATGGTGGAGGGCGCCGTGCTGGGCGGGTACCGGTTCACGCACTACCAAGCCGACAATGAGGAACCGTCGAAAGAAATCAGGACGATGACCCTGCTGGCGAGTCGCGCGAATCAAGTCAGCGGCATGAAAACGGGAGCCCGGCGGGGAGAAGCCAGTGCCAACGCCACGTGGTTCGCACGTGACCTGTGCAATCACCCGGCCAACGTCATGACGCCCTCTCGCGTGGCACAGGAGGCGCAAGCCATAGCCAAAGAATTCAGCATCAACTTCACCGTGCTCGAACGCAAGGACCAGGAAAAATTGGGAATGGGCGGCATGCTGGGCGTCGCGCGTGGAAGTCAGGAGCCGCCGAAATTCATCGTTCTGGAATATGCGGGAGGAAGGAAGAAAGACGGGCCCGTGGTGCTGGTTGGGAAAACGGTCACCTTCGATTCCGGCGGCATTTCGCTGAAACCTTCAGAAAATATGGAACAGATGAAGGCGGATATGACGGGCGGGGCCGAGGTGTTGGGCGCGATCCGGGCTGCGGCGCAATTGCGTCTGCGCATCAATGTCGTGGGTATCCTGCCGGCGACGGAAAACATGCCGGGCGGGCGGGCCACGAAGCCGGGGGATATCCTGCGCATGCTCAACGGCAAAACCGTGGAGGTGCAAAATACCGACGCCGAAGGCCGGCTGATCTTGGCGGATGGGTTGGCCTATGCGGCCCGGTTCAACCCGCAATGTATCGTCGATATTGCCACCTTAACCGGCGCGTGTATCGTGGCCTTGGGTCAGTTCGCGATCGGGATGCTCGGGAACGACGACGCGCTCAAGGCCGACATGAAGAAAGCCGGTGAGCAGGCCGGCGAACGCGTGTGGGAGATGCCGCTCTGGGAGGAATATTTCGAACAACTCAAGAGTGACGTGGCCGACATGCGCAATATCGGCGGCCGTGGAGGGGGCATGATTACGGCAGGCATGTTCTTGAGCAAGTTTGTCGGCGATTGCCCCTGGGTGCATCTCGACATTGCCAGCACCGATTGGAGTTCGTCCGAGCGTCCGTATATCGGCAAAGGACCGACGGCCATCGGCACGCGTTTGTTGGTGCAGTGGTTGATCAACCGCTCGGCTAAATAAGGAACCTGTTGCAGGCCGGTCGCCTGCACCTCAAGTGAGTCCTCCATGACGATTCGAGACACCGTCGGGCAACTCGTGATGGCAGGGTTTCACGGGACGGACCTCTCCCGGACGTTTCTCGATTGGCTGGAGGAGTATCGACCCGGTGGCGTGATTCTCTTTTCGCGCAACCTGGAAGATCCCGAACAAGTGGCGCGGCTGACGAACGCCCTGCAAGAGCATACGCCTACCCTTCCCTTGTTGATTGCCATCGATGAGGAAGGCGGTCGCGTATCACGCTTGCCTCAGGGCTTTACGACGTTTCCGGCCGCTTCACGGGTCGCGGCGTGTCATGCTCCGGACGTGGCCTATGAAGTGGCGGCGGTCACGGCCCGGGAACTGCGGGCGGTCGGGATCAACATGAACATGGCGCCGGTGTTGGATGTGAACAGCAATCCGGCCAATCCCATTATCGGCGACCGGGCGTACGGCACGGAGCCCGAACCGGTCTGCGCGTACGGTCTGGCCGTGGCGCGGGGGCTTGAAGACAATGGCATCATTCCATGCGGTAAACATTTTCCCGGGCATGGCGAGACCAACACGGATTCCCATCACGGACTGCCCGTGGTCGAGGCGGACTGCGCACGACTCGACGCCGTGGAACTGGAACCCTTTCGACGGGCGATCAGCCGGGGATTACCCGCAATCATGACCGCGCACGTGCGCTACCCGGCGCTCGACGCGGAAGCGCCCGCGACGCTGTCCAAACCCATCCTCACCGATCTGTTGCGGAACCGGTTGGGGTTTGAAGGCGTCACGCTGACCGATGATATGGAAATGCGCGCCATTCTCGACCACCAGCCCATCGGAGAAGCATCGGTCCGAGCGTTACAGGCCGGTGCCGACATGGTCGTCATCTGTCATGAGCAGGAGCAACAAGGAGCGGCCATCGCAGCCATCGAACACGCGCTTGAAGGCGGCGAACTCTCGTGGGAGAGGCTCACGGCCAGTGTCGCGCGTGTCCGGGCATTGAAAGACAAACACCTCGCGTCGTTGCAGCCCGTTGATCCGTCCCGGGTCGCGCAAACCGTTGGGCATCCGAGGCACCAAGCCTTGTTGGCGAAGATTCACAATGGTGTCGGCGAGCCGGATTCACCACGCTGAATCAATGCCGGCAGAGTTTTTTACGGAGGAGAACATGGGGTTAAAAAAAGGCGACATCATCGACGAGCACAAACGCCACCCGGAAAGTTGTGGCTTGCTGATCAAAGTCATGGCCGGCGGATCGGGGTTTGAAAAAGTCGTGTGCTGCGGGCATGAACTGACGGAAGAAGACGTGATCCCGGCATTTTCGCGTGGCCGAGGACGGAAACGCGGCACACTCCCGCCGGCCGTGCTTCTCGATGAGAAAAAGCTGCACCCGGATTCCTGTGGGCTCCGCGTCATGATCATGGACGGGGGAGAAGGGTTTCAGGAAATCAGGTGTTGTGGCCATTCGCTCAGGCTCAATGCAATGAAGGAATTCAAATATGGTGAAGAAAAGCGAGCAGATTTGCCTGAAACCGGGCCGACTGGTCATGCCTGAGGGCCATTCAGTAGCCTTCAATGACCATACAGTTTGTTCTGTGCATTAAGAAAGGAAGCGTCTACTATTATTATTCTCTACGGCTAAATAGGTAGGCGCAGGATCATGCCGTGCCCTTCGCTCGTCCTCAAGCAAACGACGGTTGCCCCGGCAGGCATGTTCTGTAGAAAGAAGGAAAATGGCAATCGATAGTCAATTCGAGCGGAAAGAGGAAATCCTGATAGGGAAGCTTGACGGTCGTATCGACACAATCAATGCCGAGGAACTTCAGAGTCAATTGGACGCTGAAATAACGGCGGAAGACCATGCCTTGATCCTGGATTTCGAGCACGTGTCCTACATCAGTAGTTCAGGCCTTCGGGTGGTGTTGCGAATGGCAAAGAAATTCAATGAGCCGGGCAAACGATTTGCGGTTTGCTCACTATCCGGGCCGGTCCGTGCAATTCTCACGATGAGCGGGTTTAATCAGCTTATCTCGATTTTTGAATCGCAGTCTGCGGCAATCAGCGACATCAAGAACGGTTAAGTTCTTTCTTTATCGTTGGAGTTTCTCCATCAACAAAATCAAGACGCAGGGGGGTAAAAAAGATGGCTATCAGTGACGAAGAAAAACTCGGGTCGGTAAGAAGCGCTGTGGATTTGGCGATCGTAGGGGATAACATCAGCGATATTGCCGCGTTCACACTGGAGAAACATGAATTCAAAAATGACACGACGCTTTCTGCCGAGGTGCGTGAGGCAGGGGACGCCAGGATCAAAGAGGTCTTGTGGAAGCGGGTGGAAGAATTGAAAAAGCGGCGTATGCAGATTCTGGCGGAAATGTTCACCCTGGCCGAAACCACGCTTGAAGAAGTTCTCAGCAAAGGGAAATAAGCCGCTCTTCCACGTCACGCTTAAAGACCTCCCTTAAAGCTCAAAAAGACAAACGATCAGCCGGTACCGAAGAAGCGTTCGTGCATTCGAAAGTGTCGGGCTACCCACTAACGGTCCGATGGGTATGAATGGCTTTTCGGAACCGGCGAGTGTTTCCTGTAATTCCCTCACTGTCAGCCACTTGACCGGCTGCCTCAAGCCCAGCCGCAGATCTTTGCTTTCGAGAAACCAGTTGTTTTTCTGCTGACTCTATAATATTATGGACTGCACTATTTTGGTGACAGCTACAACCATGACGGACAAGTCGTGAACTCCAGGGCTTGGGGCGCGGATCGCACTCGATTTGAGCGTGAACGTCAGACCGTCGTAAACGACGCCAGTGACCGTTAGATGTTGCCTCCGGGTGACTATCTATCACAAACCAAACAAAAAGGAGCAGAAAGGTATGAGAGACGAAGAAAAAATCGGGTCGGTGAAAAGCGCGGTGGATTTGGCAATCGTGGGGGATAACATCAGCGATATTACGTCGTTTACCCTGGAGAAATATGAATTCAAGAATGACACGACGCTTTCTGCCGAGGTGCGTGAGGCAGGAGACGCCAGGATGAAGGACGTTTTGTGGAAGCGGGTGGAAGAATTGAAAAAGCGGCGCATGCAGATTCTGGCGGAAATGTTCACCTTGGCGGAAACCACGCTTGAAGAGGTTATCAATAAAGGGAAATAAAACAATCTCTGAAGACATGAGGCTCTGGCCTGATGGTGCGCCAGCTTCACGGATGCCGAGTCATCCCAAAATTGTCAGCCGTTTGCGCGGCTTCATGTTCCCAGCCTCAAATGATTTGTCTCGCCATTAACGGGTTGTTTTTCACGTCTTTCGGATTGATAAGTATGTTTACCAGTATGGAGCCTGGACCAAGACAGGCAAGCCTTAAGGTGCGGATTTCGAGTTGCCGAGTGCGTTGGAGAGAAGCATGAACCAATCACCCAACCCCGTCGCCATCGTTGGATACAGTTACCGCATGCCGGGCGGAATCCGGACCGACGATGACTTCTGGCGTCTGCTGAGCGAACGTGAGATCGTGCAGGAGTCCGTGACCGATCGCTACGGCAAAGGGTACCGTCCGATCGGCGGGTTTTCCGGCCCGGGGCGCTTCGCGAGTCCCTACGAGGGACTGATCCGCGAGGATGGAGAGAAGTTTTTCGATCGCAGTCTCTTCGGTTTGTCTCATAAAGAAATGACGTTAGCGGACCCGCAGGTACGGATGTTGTTGACCTGTGCCTGGGAGACCTTCGAGCGGGTCGGCTGGGATTTGCACGCCTTGCGCAACAGTCCGACGGGCGTCTTTATCGGTGCGCAGGTACCTGCAGTGGCCAGTTGGCGTCCGATGCACGGGGCCTCCGAGTTCGACGTGACCAGCATCAGTCTGGCCATGCTGTCCAACAGGATCTCCTACCACTTCAACCTGATGGGCCCGTCAACCACCTATTGCACCGCGTGTTCCGCCGGGCTGACCGCGCTGCACTGGGCGATGACCGCGCTCCGGTGCGGCGACTGCGAACAAGCTCTCGTCGGGTCCGTCAATTACTTGGGCACCGCCAAGCTGAGTGCGTCCTTCAATGCGCTGGGTGTCATCAGTTCGGATGGCCGGTGCCATTCCTTCGACGCGGAAGCCAACGGCTACATGCGCGCGGAAGGGGCGTTCGTCTATGCCGTCAAGCCCTTGGCCGCGGCCGAAAGAGACGGGGATCCCATCTACGCCGTCATCGAAGCCACCGCGGTCAATGCAGCCGGTGCGGCCGACGGAACCGAGGGCTTGGCCCAAGGGCGCTACATCACCGCGCCCACCCGCCATTCGCAAGTGGAGTTGATGCGTATCGCCTGCGCCCGCGCCAATCGTGCGCCTCAGGAGTTCGATTACATCGAAGCCCATGCGACCGGTACCGTGGTGGGTGACCGTATCGAGGGGAATGCCATCACGGAGGCGTTCGGCGGTTTCGACCGCCAGGTTCCGTTGCGGGTTTCCAGCGTCAAGAGCAACGTGGGGCACATGGAAGCCGCCGCGTTTCATTGCGCCTTGCTCAAGGTCATCCTGATGATGCAGCGCCGCACGTTCGCGCCGATCTCCAAGAATTTCCTGGTGCCGAATCCGGAGATCGACTTCGACAGGGGTCCCATGCAGGTGCAGACGACCTGCGAACCTTTTCCCGACCGTCCGGTCCTGGTCGGCATCAATTCATTCGGTTTCGGCGGGGCCAACGGGCATTGCGTGGTACGGGAATACCGCCCGGCGCAACCACGGATCTGGTCAATGGCCCTGGCTCCGGAGGCGGGCTTCATGATCCCCCTGTCGGCGCGGACGTCCGGGACGCTGGTTCAAAGCGCACGACAACTGCGGGAGGCACTCGAGAAACAACCGATGGACCTCTATACGCTGGCCGGCAATCTCAGCCGTCGCCGTACTCATTTCCCTGCGCGGACGGCTTTTGCGGTGCGCAACCAAATAGAATTGATCGAAGCGCTGGATGCCTTTGAAAAAGACCCCGCGCCGGTCGCAACGGTCAGCGAAGGCGAACGACGTCTGGTGATGGTGTTCTCAGGACAGGGGACGCAGTGGGCCGGTTGCGGTCGCGGGCTCTACGACGCCGACCCCGTGTTCCGCCGCGTCATCGATGCGATCGAGGGATACTGGCGTGAGCACTCGGACGTCTCGTTGCGTGCAGCCTGTTTCTCGGCCAGTCAGTCAGAACTCGACGAGTGCGAGTTGGCCCAACCCGTCACGTTCATGATCCAATGCGCTCTGGCGGAATTGTTCAAGACGTGGGGGGCGTACCCTGACTGCGTGGTGGGGCACAGTTCCGGCGAGGCCGCCGCGGCTTACGCATGTGGGGCTCTCTCTCTGGCGGAAGCCACACGCCTGATTTTTCATCGCGCCACGTTGCAACAGCGCGTGGCCGGTTCCGGTCGCATGCTGGCGATCGGCCTCGACCGGCCTGGCGTGGAACAACTGCTCGACACGCTACACGTTCCCTTTCGGGACGGGGAAGCCCGGCAGGTTGAGATCGCCTGCGAGAACGCGCCGGCCAGCACCGTCATCTGCGGGAAGGAGGCTGCCTTGCGGCCCGTCATGGAGGAATTGGACCGGCGCCACCTGCAGAATCGGCTGCTTCAGGGCAATATCGCCTTCCATTCCACGGCGATGGATCCGCTCAAGGACGACGCCGGGGTGTTCCTGTCCTTTCTGAACGATTGCGCCTTCGACGCCGAAGTGCCGTTGGTTTCTTCGGTGACCGGACAGACGACGCAACGGCTGGACAGCGCCTACTGGTGGAAGAACATTCGCCAGACGGTCCTCTTTGCCGCGGCGGTGGAAACCGTCAAGCGGGAGTACCGGCCCGACGTCTACTTGGAACTCGCGCCGCACAGCGCCCTGCAATCCACCCTTTCGCAGTGCCTGGAAGACAGCGTGCCGGCGCCGGTCTGCATTCCGACGCTGATGCGAGACACGGACGTCTGCCTCAGTTTCAAACAGGCGTTAGGCGCCCTGTTCAGGGCCGGTGTGGACCTGGACTTCGCCGCCCAGTATCCGCGACCGGAGCCCATTGTCCATTTGCTGCCCGGTCATCCGAAAGAAGAGCAGGTGACGATGGATATCATGTGTGACAACGAGTTTTTTGTCCGGCAAGGCGAGTATTCTCACGGCCCGCTGGTCGGCCACAAGGTGCCGAGTGACCATATGCTCTTCGAGGCGCGGCTTTCCGAGAAGGACTTTCCCTGGCTGGCGGACCACCGCGTACATCACGCGCCGATCATGCCCGGGGCCGGATACATCGAGTTAATCCTGGAAGCCCTCGGAGGCGTTCCGCTTCATTTCGACGTGCTCGAATTCCTTCAGCCTTGTCCCATCCCCAAGACGCCGGTTCGCTTGCAGACGGCCTTGCATCCGGTGCCCAATGTACCGGACGAATTCACCTTCACCATCTCTTCCCGGCCGTACGACGTCGAGGCGCAGAGCGAGTTGCACGGCCGCGGCAAGGTTCGGCGGGTGAGCGGCGAGGTGCCGGCGGATGTGTCGGGCCGGCTGGCCGACATAGATACCGGCGGCTTTGAACGTTCGTCTCTGGCTGACGACAAGGATTTTTACGAACGACTGGAAGCCGTCCTCAGCGAAACCTTCCAGTACGGTCCCTTCTTCAGGACCATTCAGCGCGTTTTGGTGGATACGACGTCCAAGGCTTATCTTTTCGATGTAGAGATGGATGGGGGGTTATGGACGACGGGTCGAGAAGAGGGCTATGTCTCGTGTCCCCCCTTGTTCGACGGGGGCCTGCAGATATTTCTTTATCACTTGCTCAATGCCGCTGACCTCTTCGCCATACCGCAGCGGGCCGAAGGCATCACGTTCGTTCGCCCGCCGACCGGCCCGAGAGTTACGTGTCACGTCACCAAACCCCGTGAAGATTGGATGGATGCCAACGAGAGGGGGCAGCATTCCGTACGTCGGGGCGAAAGATCCGGCGGAAGCATCAGTTTTTACGACGGCGCCACCGGAGAACTCATCGCCCACATCCGTGAATACACGTATTTCACGTCCAATCCGAAATGGAACGACTTGCTGAACAGCAAGCACAGGATTTCCTGGCAACCGAAATTCATCCCCACCGGCCAAGCACTGATCGACAGACTGCCCGACGGAGAGATCGAGCCCGTCGCGCTCATTGTCGCCCTCGAGCAGCCTGAAAGGGGCGAACGCTACGCCTGTCACGTCATCGAGTTCGCGGGTGGTCGCGAGCCCGACCGGACCGTCCTCAAACAATGTATCGACTATCTCGCGAGTGGCGAGGCACAGACCGAGTTCTGGCTCGTCAGCGACAACGAAGACGGCACCCGAGCCCATTACGACGCCTTCCATCAACGCGATGCCGCGTTGCGTTTCGAAAGCCTCGATCCTGCCGTTCAGCCGGAACTGGAAACGGGCTTGCTTCGTCCGGCCGCCGCCGAGATCATCTTCTTGCATGGGGGCGATGCGCCTGGGCCGGAGGCATGGCAAATTCTGCAGCGGTTGGCAGTAGCCGGAGGCTTGGCGCTGGTCTGTCATGACGAGGGTGCCGTTATCGACCCGAGCGCCGGCTGGACCACGGTTCGCGCCGGCCGGTGCACGACCCTGCTGCAGGCGCCGCCGAACTACGCCGATTTCGCGGACACGACGAAATCTTCAGGCCCCCGGTGGGTGCTGGGCGAGCCGGGAAGCTGGGCTGAGGATTGGGCGGCCGTGCTGAACGCACCCGATGTGCATTCGATTGCTGCTGAACGCCTTGCCGCTGATTTTCTCTCGATCGACGCGTGGCCGCAGGCGGCCGACGTGCGGGACATCGATTTCTTTTGCGGTACGGATTCCGAGGATCCGACCGGCGAACAGGCAGCGTCGCGTTTTATCGCCTTTGTCCAGTCTCTGGTTTCCTACAGGATCGAGCATGCGAGTTCCCCCTGCCGTTTGACCGTGGTGACGCGCGGAGCCGCCTTCGAGGTGGAAGACCCGCGCGGGAGTGCACTGTGGGGAGCGGTTCGAAGTATGGCCATGGAAATCGGTGAAGAAGCCGGGATCGATTTCCGCTTGGTGGACCTGGGTGGCTCCGATGATTTGAAGACGTTGGCGTGGCTCAATCGTCACGACGTGCGCGAGCGCGAATTGGCAGTGCGACAGAACCGTTTATGGGTGCCGCGGATGGTCAGCATTCGGGAGCGCTATTCGCGGGTACCTCCCGGTGAGGACACCGCGTACCGGCTCTGCCTGGACAATCCGGGGCAGATGACCGGTCTCGAAATGAAAGCGTACGAGCCCCCGGCAATGGGGCCGAGCGACGTGGAAATCGATGTGGCCGCGTCAGCGCTCAACTTCCGTGACGTCATGGTCACGCTGGGGCTGTTGCCGGCATTGGCCTACGAACGCTCGGCGCTGGGTCATGAAGTCGGCATGGAGGCGAGCGGGGTCGTGCGTCGCGCCGGGTCGGAGGTGCGGCATTGTCGCGTTGGCGATGAGGTGGCCTTCATCAAGGGCGGGTGTATCGGCAATCGCGTGGTGGTCAACCAATACCTCGTATTCGTCAAACCAAGCCGCCTGAGCATGGAGGAAGCTGCGTCATCATTATCGGTCTACGTCACCGCGTACTATTCCCTGATCCATCTGGCCCGGCTGCGGAAGGGCCAGCGCGTGCTCATTCACTCGGCCATGGGCGGCGTCGGGCAGGCGGCCATCGCCTTGTCCAAGCACGCGGGGGCAGAGATCTACGCCACGGCCGGCAGCGAGAGCAAGCGTGACCAATTACGGGCGTTGGGCGTCCGGGCGGCGTTTGATTCGCACAGCTTCGACTGGTACGACGAGTTGATGGCGGCGACCGGGGGCGAGGGTGTCGACGTCGTGTTGAATTCCCTGGCCGGCCGCCACGTTGAATTGTGCCTGCAGGCCTTGCGTCCGGCGGGCTGGCACTGTGAGATCGGCAAGGTCGATATCTATGCCGACAACGAACTCAACCTGCGGATCTTCCGGAAGAACCTGCGGTTCGCGGCCATCGACGTGGATCGCCTGATGATCGACGATCCGTTGCTTTCTCGCGAACTCTCTCAGGCCTGTCTGGACTTGCTGGATCAAGGCGCGTTGCCGCCGTTGCCAATCACCGTCTTTCCGTACAAGGATTACACCAAGGCCCTGCGCTTGATGACGACCGGCCAGCACCAGGGGAAACTCGTCCTGAAGGCTCCGCCGGCTTCCGTCGCTCCCGAATTCCCGATTGCGGACGTGCGGCCCCTGTTCGATCCCGAGGCGACCTACCTGGTGACCGGCGGCCTTGGCGGCTTCGGCCTGCGATTGTTGCCGTACTTGGTGGCCTCGGGTGCGCGCCATCTGACCTTGATGGACCGTGACCCTCAGCGACATCGGGACGCCGAGTGGATTCGCCAGTCGAGCGCTCTGGCTTACATGGATGAGCACGTCGAATTCGACATCGTGCCTGGTGATGTGGCGAAGGAAGAGGACGTCCGGCGCTGCATCGCGCAATTGCAGAGGCCGCTGAAGGGTGTGTTCCATTTGGCCGGGACGCTGGACGATCGGTTACTGGCCGACATCTCGGATGAATCCCTGACCAAGGTGTTCGCACCCAAGGTGCAGGGGGCTCTCCATCTGGAACGGGCCACCGAGGGCTGCGCTCTCGATCACTTCGTGTTGTTTTCCTCGACGGCCTCGATGTTGGGCAATCCCGGGCAGATCAACTACAGTGCGGCAAACGCGTTCCTGGACGCGTTGGTGGCCAGTCGCCGCCGGCAGGGTCTGCCGGGTTTGTCTTACAACATGGCCGCCGTGGCCGATGCCGGCATGGCCGCGCGCAGTCTCCCGGTCTTGCGCATGATGCGCGCCGCCGGGCTGCCGCCGGTCAGCAGCGATTTCGCCATTGCCAATCTTGACTATGCCTTGCGCTCGATGCCCGACCGGGATCACCTGGTCACCGTCCTGTTCGAACGTCCGACGTGGACGGTTGACTTTCCGGATTACATGCGCATCGGACGCTTAATGCACAATCAGGATGCCTTCAACGTTGGCGCCGCGGGCGAACTGACGCTCGACAGCGTGGTGGCGCAGATTGCCGCCAAGGTCGCCGAACTCTGCGGCCACGAGGAGGGCGGCGTGGAGGAACCGTTGTCCAGTTTCGGGCTTACGTCGATCTCGGTCGCCGAGTTGGGGACGTTCATCCAGACGCAGTTCAACTACCGCGTAAGCGCGCTCGAACTGATGACCACGGCCTCCGCGCTGTCGCTGGCACAGGGGATCATTCATGGAAAGACGGACGTCGAGGAAGATCAGGCCGAGGCGGATAAGGCTGACGCTGAAGATGCGCTCGTTGTGGTCCAGCGGCACGTTCGCCGCACGCCATCAGCTTTTGCCAGCGCGCCGGATGATCACTTTCCGTCCGGGGCCGGGATTGAATCAAGCATCGCGGAAGAACCCGCTGTCCGCTGATTCATCGGGACGGAGGATGCCATAGCCGTGCCACATGCGCTTCTGGTGTATCCCGAACATCCCCCGACTTACTGGGGCGCGAACTTTGCGCTGAAGCTCCTTGGGATCAAAGCGGTTTTTCCCCCTCTGGGTCTGCTCACTATCGCCGCGATGTTTCCGCCGGACTACGACCTCCGCCTCGTGGATATGAACGTGACGCCCTTGGAGGACTCCGACCTGGAGTGGGCCGATCTGGTCTGTACCTCCACCATGATCGTTCAACGACACTCCCTGCAAACCGTGATCGAGCGGTGCAACCGGACCGGCGTTCCCGTGGTGGCCGGAGGCCCCCATCCCACCACGTTTCATGCAGAAATTCCGGGCGTGACCCATTTCGTGCTGGATGAAGCCGAGGAAATCTTTCCCGAATTTCTGCGCGACCTGGAGAACGGCACGACCAAAGCCATCTACCGGGAGCCGCGCAAACCGGACGTGAGCCTCACGCCGGTGCCCCGCTTCGACCTCATCGATACCAAGGCCTATCACTCG
>JAJEJG010000021.1 GCA_022828225.1 Nitrospirales bacterium
CTTAGCGGAGTTTCAGGACGAATTGGAGCAATACTTGCTCTACTACAATGAGGTGCGCCCGCATCAGGCGTTGGAGGGGAAAACCCCGAAACAAATCAACGAATCTTGTCAACGAATTACTGAACACATACAGGGATGACAAGCTGCCCCTCCGCTTTTGAGACTACTGTCGGCTGCGCCACTGCACTGCCGAAGCTCATCACAAGTTGTTCGCTCACTTCCGATCCGTTGGTAACGACATCACATGGATTCGTGCAACCTTTTGGGATGAATCCGTATGTTTAACCGATACACGGAGATTCGATAACAACGAAACCAATTTACTCCATGCATCTTCAAATAAAGTTGGTCGGCTACCGCTATATGCATCTATGGCAAACCAAACAGACGTTCGTATTTACAGACAGCTTTTTGCACAGGCTGGCCAGTTCTTTCAAGCTACCATCCTTATTGGTTTGAATCAAGACATAACCCAGCGTGAGCACAACGCATGCTGACCGGGAGGAACTAGACATCGCGGTAGCGTACAATTCGTTCTTATCGTGATAACACGAGTAACCGACATTTTCATTGAGCCGCTCCCAAATCATATTCGCGAGTTTCGCCATTTTTGGTGCGCGATCATAACCGTACAGTTCAAGATTGATCGTTGGGTAATTCCTGCGAGCGTAATCCCTCAACACCCAGCTATACAGGCCGGGACCGGCTCCAATATCGATGTGAAGCAGAGTTTGTCTGGAACCCGTATTTGGCAGGATATGACTCATGGCGGTCTTTAACACATTCCGGCATCGATTATATCGATGATGTTCCTCGTCTCCTTCGACATAATATCTTTGAGCATAGCCTATGCACTGAGCCAATGTCGCATCCTTCGGAACGACATAATGACAATCGTCGCTACCATGCTCTTCCGCGATAGCATCAATCACGTCAACGTATTTGCCTTTGATATTCTGTGTCATGACGAAATTCCTGCGCTAGACAAAGCTAAATTCTCAGAAGAATGGATAATCAGAAAAACAGAAATGGTCATCTCAATCTCATTCTTCAGCATGAAAAATGGCAAAATAGCAATCACTATTATTGATAATTACTCCCTCTTCCTTAATTAACTCTTTACTCTCCCACCCGCACCAACATGCCGCGGTCCTTACACTCGGCGAACGTGTATTGATAGACCCCGATCATGATCAGCAAATAAAGGCTGTTCAGACCCATCGCCCACCACAGATGAGACCACGGTACGGCCTGATTCAACAAAACCTCCCGCATACCCTCGAACACGTGCGCGGCCGGGTTTGCCAGGGCCAACGGTTGCAGCCATCCCGGCAAGACGGACAGCGGATAGAAGACGCAGGAAATCGGCTGGAACAGAAAGACCAACCCCCAGGCGAGGACTTCGGCTTGCTGGCCGAAGCGCATGATCACCGACGTAGTCAAAATGCCGATGAGCCAGCCGGCGGCAATCAGGTTCATGACGAACGGGAACAAAGTCAGTCCCATGATGAAGACGTTATAGGAATAAAAGAACAAGGCGGCGAACGCCATGATGACGGACACCGCGGCGACCTTGAAGATACTCATGGCCATCATCGCCGCGAGAAATTCTCCGGCGGTAAGCGGACTCGCGAAGAGGTTCATGAGATTTCTCGACCAGATTTCTTCGAGAAAGGAAATGGTGATCCCCTGTTGCGCCCGAAAAAGAATGTCCCAGAAAATGAGCGCCCCCAGAAAAAAAACAACGGCCCCGTGCAGGCCCTTCCCTTCCTGGGCCAGGTACATGGTAATGAATCCCCATACCACCAGGTCCAACATCGGCCAGTAAAAAATCTCCAACAACCGCGGAAAACTCCGCCGGTAAAGAAACAAATGCCTGGAAATCAATGCGGAGATACGGCCGATGTTCATAGGGCAATTATCCTGGGTAGTCCTTAATGCTCACGGGCGATTTTGAGGAAGACCTGTTCGAGGTCGGCTTCGCCGTATTGGGCTACAACGTCCTGGGCTGTACCTTCGGCGATGATCTTTCCTCGTTGAAGGAACACGATCCGGTCGGACATTTCCTCTATCTCCCGCATGTTGTGCGAGGTGTACAACATGCTCAGGCCGGAGGTCGCCCGGTATTCCTTCAAAAACCCCTTCACCTTGTGAGCGATGTCCGGGTCCAGGCTAGCCGTGGGTTCGTCCAGAAACAGGATCTTCGGTTCGGTCAGGACCGCCTTGGCCAACGTCAGCCGTGTCATCTGTCCGGACGACAATTTGCGAGCAATTTTATGGCGCATGTCTTCCATTTCGAGTTCTTTGATCACATCGTCGATCCGCCTGTCGATGCTTGATACCCCGTACAATCGGCCGATGACCCGGAGATTTTCTTCGACGGTCAAGGCGTACGGCATCGAGATGTAGGTCGAGGAAAAATTGACCTGCCGGAGAATCTCTTCCCGATGATGGAGGAGATCGAGCCCCAACATTTCGATGGTTCCATGCGTGGGGGTAATCACTCCCAGGAGCATTTGAAACGTCGTGGTTTTCCCCGCGCCGTTGGGCCCAAGCAGGCCGACGGTTTCTCCTGGTTGGATCTCGAACGACACGTGATCCACCGCGGTGAAATCACCGAACTTTTTCGTCAGATTGTGAACGCGAACGATCGGAGCCGACATCAGTGCCATCTATACGAGGTTAAAATAAGAAACCTCCGATTTTGTCCGGGAGATGACAGACTTCACATTCCTTGCTGAGCACCTTGCCTTCGTAGGAAGTCTTATTGTCGTGGCACCGCACACAATCAGCCAGGGCAGATTTCCATAACGCCGAACCCTCCGGATGGTCGGGATGGTACGGCTGCATATCCAACTTTACGTGACCGCGCGGGAGCACGATGGGATACCCCTTGACGGGTTTGCCGTGTACCACGCGCGCGTGACAGGTCGTGCACCCCTCCCCCTGCCCGCGTTTCTCGAAGGCATCCATGTGTTTCCGATGACTCATGATCAATCCGACGTCCTTGACGGGCTTCGGCAAATCTCTCGTGGACACTTCCGATACCCTGAGGATTGCGCGATGGCAACCCAAACAGACCTTTGAATCAATGTGCGCTTGCAGGTCATGGGGTTCGGTCGGCGTGCCGAACCACGTAATCGTCACGTCTTTCAGGCCGGCATACACTTTATCTTCGAGAAACCCTTGAAGGCCAGGTCGCACGTGGCACGCCACGCAGGTCACGTCCTTATGAGACGACGTTTTCCAACTGTCCACCGAAGGACGAATCGTGTGGCAGGACGCGCAGAACTCGGGATGGTTGGTAACGGGAATGGCCGCCGTCCCGGCTAAGCCAAGGACCACGACAGCGACCAGGAGGACGATGACGGTCCTTTGGTTCATGTCAGGAGGAAGGCGGCTTGGGGTAATGCTGAATAATCACCTTGGCCAGTTCCGCGATATCATCACGGTCGATGCACGGCACCGACGCTTCGATGGGTTTCATCGAGACGATGGCCAATAACCCGTCGACGGCGACGTTCACTTCTTCCAGTTGTTCGCGGACGACGGCAATTTTGGGATAGCCCTCGCTTTTCCAGCCCTCCGCAATGATGAGATCCGTTTGGCTGTCGAGAAACCGGTCGCGGACTTCTTCGACTTTCATTTCTTCGGCGACGTCGGCAAACATGGCGAGGCTTCCCTTGGAGATCACGATGACGGCATGTGCCCCGGCCTGTTTATGCCGCCAACTGTCCTTCCCTTCCGTGTCCAACTCGAACCCGTGTCCCGCGTGCTTGACGGTGGCGACCCGGTACCCCGCGCGGGTGAGTTCGGGAATGACCCGCTCGATCAACGTGGTTTTGCCGCTATTGGAACGGCCGACAAAAGATAGGATAGGTGGCGCCATGGGTTAAAAATTCTTACTGAGTACTTGCACTCGAACGGTATCGCCGGGATTGATCTTTTCCACTTCTTCCGGAATGTCGATCAATCCGTTGGCCTTCACCATGGAAGTCAAAATTCCCGAGCCTTGCGGCCCGGTGGTGCGAACGGTGAGTTTTCCGTTCTTTTGTTCCAGGATCCCTCGAAGAAAATGCCGGCGATCAGGATGCTTGGAAAACTTTTCCTGAAACTCGGCCTCGACCACCGGACGCTCCAGGTGCCGGCAGCCGCCCATCTTCATGACCGCCAACCGGACCAACTGTTCAAACGTCACCATGGACGACACGGGATTCCCCGGCAACCCGAACGCCAATTTGCCCTGGATCTTGCCGAAGGCCAGGGGTTGCCCGGGTCGAATCGCCAGCTTCCAGAAATGCATGTCGGCGCCGAGTTCCGCGAACACGACCTTGGTGAAGTCATAGTCGCCCATGGACACGCCGCCCGAAAGAACCAGGATGTCACACCCCAATCCCTGCGAGATCTTTTCCTTGAGGGATTCTGGCGTATCCTTGGCAATGCCCAGCAGAAGCGGGATACCACCCGCCTCTTGCACCGCGGCCGCGATACCGTAACTGTTGGAATTGACGATTTTATTCTCGTCGAATTTCTCATCGAGATCCGCGAGTTCGTCACCCGTCGACAGGATGGCAACCCGGGGACGTTGATGCACCAGCACGAACGATTTCGCCAGGATCGCGAGCATGCCGATTTCCGCCGGGCGCAGTTGCGTGCCCTTGGGAATGATGCAGTCCCCTTCCTTGACGTCCTCGCCCTTCGGCCGGATGTTGGCCCCCTGAGGTTCCGCCTGGAAAATCCTGACGCTGGTGTCGGACGGTTCCGTGAACTCGACCCGCACTACGGTATCGGCTCCGTCCGGAACCGGCGCGCCGGTCATGATGCGGATGGCTTCGCCGGGCCCCACGGACTTCATGGCGACCTGGCCGGCCGGTACGTCCTCGACGATGGTCAGTTCCGCGGGCTTGGTGATTTCATGCTCTTTCTTGATGTCTTCCCAGCGGACGGCAAACCCGTCCATGGCCGAATTGTTCCACGGAGGATTGTCCCGCGGCGCCACGATGTCTTCGCCCAACACCCGCCCCAGGGCGTCCACCAATCCGACTTTCTCGCACCCCAAGGTCGTCGCGGCGTCCAGCACGATTTGTTGTGCCTGCGTGAGAGGAGTTAACCCGTCCATACGTCTCTACTTTTTCTTGAAGGGACTCTTGGAGGCGACTTGCACCAACGACCCTTTTTTCTTGCAAAAATCATCGACCTTGTTGGCAATGCTGTGATACGCGTCGGCCGTCGGCAAATCGGAATGGAACAGGGCATAGGGTTCGCCGTAATCGCTTTGCCGCACCACTTCGGGATCGAGCGGGATCCTGCCCAAGAAGGGCACGTTCATGTCATGGGCGGACGCTTCCCCGCCCCCCAGTCGAAAGACTTCGATGTGCTGGTGGCAATGCGGACAATCCAAGCCGCTCATGTTCTCCACGATGCCGATGATCGGCAATTCGCTGTCCCTGGCAAAGGTCACGGACTTCCGGGCGTCGAGCAACGCCACTTCTTGCGGTGTCGAAATAATCACGCACCCGGTCACCTCCCCGATCAGGTCGATCGTCGTGACCGACTCGTTCCCCGTTCCCGGCGGCAAGTCCACGATGAGAAAATTCAAATCCTGCCATTCGACGCCGCCGAGTAATTGATTGATGAATTCGAATTTATAGGCGTCGCGCCAGATAATCGGGTCGTCGGAATTTTGGAGCAGGAACGACATCGAGGCGATCTTCATGTTGTAGGCCTGATGAGGAATGATGCCGCCGCCCGTGCTGATCTTGAGGCGCTCACCTTCGGCGCCCACCATTTTCGGAATATTGGGGCCGTGAATATCCATGTCGCAGATCCCCACTTCATAGCCCTTCAGCGCCAGGCTGACGGCCAGGTTCGTGGAAACGGTGCTTTTCCCGACTCCGCCCTTGTTGCTCATGACGAGAATCTTGTAGTCGATCCGCTCCATGCGTTTGGCCACCAACCACCGGCTATGGCCTTCCTTGTCTTTCTGACACGTTTCATTCTCGTCACAAATCGCACATGCCCACATGTACGTACAGGCATCGTCTTGTGAAGAAGCAGGTTGAAACATTTTCAATTCAGCACTCATGAATGCCTCCAAGTCTTGCTGCTATTATCAACGAAAAAATCCACGATCAAGCTATTATTCCCGCAGCCGCCTTCATCAGACAGCCACCACGGCCGATTCCCCTCCTTTGTAAGGACGGGAACTTTTTCCGAAGAGGGAAAAGTTGGGAGGTAGAACCTAAGCCAACGCGGGTAGGCCCCGTGTGCTTGTTGTTGCCTGTACACCCTAAACATTCGACTCTACCCCACCTGACCTCCCCTTACAAAGGGGAGGAAAAAATGCCGACCTCTCACGCCGACGCCTTCCTCAGTTTATTCTTTCTTATTGGAGGACGCGCCCGATATCTTCCCAACGGTGTGGTCGAGAATCGGGAGCAGCGTCGCCAAATTTTCGATCACACCCTTCGGACTCCCCGGAAGGTTGACCACCATGGTCTTTCCTCGAATCCCGGCCGTTCCCCTGGACAGCATGGCCGTCCTCATTTTTTTCAGGCTCTCCGCCCGCATGGCTTCCCCGATACCGGGGATTTCTTTCTCAATGACGTCTCGCGTGGCTTCCGGGGCCCAATCCGTGGGCCGCACTCCGGTCCCGCCTACTGTGAAAATTACCCGGAGCCCCTCTTTCTCGCAACAACTCAACAAATGCTTGCGAATCATCTCCCGGTCATCATGTATAACTTCATACCCGACAAGACGGAGGTCGTGGTTTTCCAGATATCGACAAAGACTTTCCTTTCCCCGATCGTCCGCTTCTCCGGCACAGATCTTACTGCTGATGACCAAAACCGCAACGTCAATCATGTGACCGGACGTCAGGGCACACCCACGTAGTCGTCATCGTGACCGCCGGTGGCCGCTTGAGGTTGCAACGCGCCGGCGCCCTTTGACGCAGGATTGGCGGCAGCAGCAGTCTCTTCCTCTTCGGTGGCTTCCGGTTTCTTCTTGAAAAACCCGGCGCTGATAATGCCGACCTCATAGAAAAAGTACATCGGCAGGGCCATGAGGCATTGATTGAACGGATCGGGCGTCGGCGTTAAAAGGGCGGCAAAAAGAAATGCCCCCAAGAATGCCCATTTCCGGTACTTTTTCAGAAACGGCGCGTCCACCCATCCCAATTTGGCCATGAGCGTCAGCGCCAGCGGAACTTCAAAGATCAGTCCGAACACCACCAGGAACCACAGCGCAAACCCCACGTAGCTGGCAATGGAGATTTGCGGGATGAACCCCGCCTTGACGCCGTAGGAAATCAGAAAGTTCAAGGCAAACGGCAGGACGAAGAAGAAACAGAACCCCAACCCCAAATAAAACGCCACGGCGCTGATTGCGACAAACGGAGCCACGAACCGGCGTTCCTGCACGTGCAGACCGGGGACCACAAACGCCCAGATTTCCCAGAGGATGTACGGCGTGGCGAGCACCAGGGCGAACAGGGCCGCCACCTTGAGGTTTTGCCACAACGCTTCAGCCGGCGACAAAAAGATAAAGGGAATTTTCGGCAGGTCGGTCGGCACCCATTCCAGGTTTCCGGGTACGAACATGTTCTGCAATGGGATACGCAGCCACTGCACCAGGGTATCGGCGTAGAAGAACGTCCCGACGAAAAACAAGGCCACGATCACGACGACTTTGGTCAGCCTTGCCTGAAATTCAAACAAGTGCTGCATGACCGGCATCTTCTTATCCTCAAGAGGATTAAAGACCTTGTCCTGCAGCCACTTGGTAATTTTCGATTGTTCCGCCATAACCCAGTACGACTCTTCGCGTTTGCCCGGAGCCCCTTCAATGGCGATCGGAATCCGTGCCACACCGAGGCAGGCTCAACGACCTATTCGGGATTGACCGCGACAAAGAGATTATTCCCTCTCCGGCTTAAAAAGAGCACGACCAATTCCTCTTTTTTAATCATCGGGGCCACCCGTTGATAATCGTCCAAACTCTTGACGACTTCCCGATTGACTTCCTGAATGATGTCCCCCTGTTGCAAGCCCGCGGATTCCGCCGCACTTCCGGGCTTCACTTCATTCACCACGACACCGGCAACGTCTTCAGGGACGTTCAGTTGTTTTCTGCGTTCATCCGTCAACGGGGCGACGTCCAGACCGGCTAGCACATTGTCGAGTTTTTCAGTTGTCGCGGGAGGAGCCAAGCCTTTGCCGCTGGCAAGCATTTCATCCGTCGGCCGTTCTCCGACTGTCATGGTCAATTTCTTTTGTTCGCCGTTGCGTAAAACGGTGAGTTCAACCTCGGAGCCGACCGGCGTCCGCGCGACGATATTGCGCAGATGATTGACGTCTCGAACTTTCTTGCCCCGATATTCCAGCAACACGTCTCCCCGCTGCAAGATGCCTCCTGCGGATGGGCCTTTTTCATTCACTTCACTGATCAACACCCCACCCTGATGGGATTCCGGCAATTGAAAAGACTGCGCCAGAGCCGGACTCAACTCTTGAATGGCAATCCCCATCCACCCTCTCACGACGCGTCCAGTTTTGATCAGGCTACTCGTAATGTCCTGAACAATATCGACTGGAATGGCAAACCCGATCCCTTCCGAGCCGCCGGTACGGGAAAAAATGGCGGTATTGATGCCGACAATTTCACCCGCCATGTTCACAAGGGGCCCGCCGGAATTACCCGGATTGATCGGCGCATCGGTCTGGATAAAATCCTCGTATTCCGTAATCCCGACGTTTCCGCGTCCCATGGCGCTGATGATGCCCATCGTCACGGACGACGTCAGACCGAATGGGCTGCCCACGGCCAGGACCAGATCGCCCACCCTGATCGACTCCTGAACACTCCACTCAATGAACGGAAGTTTATCCCCTTCGATCTTGATCACCGCCAAATCGGTCTTGGGATCGGTCCCCACGACTTTTGCAGGGTGTTCTTTTCCGTCAAACGTCGTCACCGTAATGTCCGTGGACTCCTCCACCACGTGGTTGTTGGTCACGATATATCCTTCCGGACTGATGATGACACCGGACCCGGCACTCATGCCCGGAGGTCCGGGTGGCCGTCCCGGAGGGCCTGGGGGCACCATTGGAGGTCCGGGAGGGCCTGGCGGGCCGCCAAAGGGGCCGGGGGGTAACCGTCGAGGTCCCCTGGCTCTGGCTGGTTCGGCAACCGCAACGTTCACCACGGCGGGTTGTACTTTCGCGACGATATCGGAGAATCCCCTGCTAAAGGCTTCCGGAACAGTGGCCGATGCCGGTTGGGGTGAAAAACCAGCCATGAGTCCCACAAAAACCACAACAGCGAGACCGAAAACAACATTCCCCTTGCGACACCCGTATAAAGTTTCCATAATCATAAAATCTACCCTTTAAAGTTAATGGCTTGAGCCAATAATCAACGCAGATCCGGGACCTGGTCAGACCCTCCTGGCTATTTCCCAGAGAAACATTGAGCCTAACTAACCGATTCTACACTAATCTCTTTCGGCTGTTCAAAGGGCAAACCAGAAACACCCTCTCCCTTGGTGGGAGAGGCTGGGGTGAGGGGGAGAATGATCGGCCAACAAGTCACCGACACTTTACCCTCATGCGCGCACTGACCCTACGATCCGGCTTGGAATATTGCGAGAAGTACCCCACCCCGACACCAGCCGACGGTGAAGCCGTCGTGCGGGTCATCCAGGCGGGAATCTGCGCCACGGACCTGCAACTGGTGCAGGGCTACATGAGTTTTCAGGGCGTGCTAGGCCATGAATTCGTCGGCATCGTTGACGAAGCGCCGCACCATCCGGACCTGGTCGGAAAGCGGGTCGTCGGTGAAATCAATGCGGCCTGCCGGGTCTGCCCGGTCTGTCAAGCCGGACGCTTGACGCATTGCCCCCATCGAACGACCCTGGGCATCGACCGCCGGGACGGAGCTTTTGCCGACTTTCTGGCCCTGCCCGTAGAAAACCTGTATCCCCTGCCCGACGAGATCACCAACGATCAAGCGGTCTTTACGGAGCCGCTCGCCGCGGCCTGTCAAATTCTCGAACAGGTACCTATCGACATTGCGGACCAAGTCCTAATCATCGGCGATGGGAAACTGGGGCTGTTATGCGCACAAGTCCTGCATCGCACCGGATGCCGCTTAACGGTGTTGGGACGCCATCCGGAAAAATTGCAGATCCTTGCTGACCGCGGCATTCATACGAGCCATGCTCCCGCATCGCTTTCCCCCGGACTCGACATCGTAGTCGAAGCCACCGGCACGGCCGACGGGTTCAAATTGGCCTGTGAGTACGTCCGTCCCAGAGGGACCGTAGTGCTCAAGTCAACCTACCACGGGCAAACCGCCGTGGCCATGACCGCACTCGTAATTCACGAAATAACCGTCGTAGGCTCACGGTGCGGCCCATTCCCGACAGCAATCGCGTTATTGAGAGAACACGCCGTCGACGTGGAATCCCTCATCCACAAACGCTTTCCGATCGAACGAGGCACGGACGCCTTCGCCTACGCGGCAACAAAAGGCGTGCTGAAAGTACTCTTGGAAATGACGTAGGAGAGGTGCTGCAGATTTCATTTTTTTAGCTTGTAATTCACATTTCTTTCATTGCTGCTGACAGTCACGACTCCGCGTTTTCTCAACTCGTCCAGTAGGGTGTTGAGTTCATCTTCCCCTAAGCTTTTCGAAAATAATGAATTTATCGTGTTAGAAAGCGTTTTTAATTTTCTCGGTCTTGCATTGCCTCGGGAGATCAAGAATTTGACAATTTTCTGCACGCGACTGTCTTTTATTGATGGGGTCGCAGGTTTTGAAACTTGAACGTGCTCTTTCTTTGTTACGTTTGCAGGTTTTAAAAGTGGCAACTCGCTGATGTCCTTATGCCTTTTCGTCCAAATTTTTCTGGATTCGAGATGCTTAATGAGAGGGTCAAATCCCTTGTCTTTTGAAATGATGTGGAAATGGCCATCACGGTTTTCTTTGGAAAGCTGGCCGATGTAAAACGCGACGTGAAAATCAAGGGCATTTGGCCCATTGCCTTTAATTTTGATGTACTCGGCGTTTTCACCTAAATTCTGTACAGATCGAACCAGATCAAATGAGATCTTCGATTGATTCTCGCCTACGAAAACAAGAATCTTGAAGTCGTGCCCATCTAAAACACTCAGGTGTTTCGGCTGAATATTTTCCAAGTCAATTAAGACATAATGTGTTTTCACGTTTTCTCCTCTTTTGTTCTGAAAGAACAGCTAATTCAAGCTTGCCCGCCCCCCCCGGCTTCCGCCGTCCTTGTTCCCAATTCTGGAGCGTTGCCATGCTGCCGCCAATCATCAGAGAAAATTCTTGCTGAGACTTCTTTAACCGGGTACGAATAGCCTGCACGTCTTCCTGACGAAAATCCGTCGTCCGGTCAGCGAGCGAAGCAGGAAGGCATTTCAATCAGAAATTCATTCGACGGGCGGTGGAGGGCTCACTCAAGAAGAAGCCTAAAACTCTCACATGACCAACTCTTGTCAAAGTCGTCTCAGTGCGCAACAATAGACGTGAAGCTGGCGTAGCTCAATGGCAGAGCAGCGGTTTTGTAAACCGCTGGTTGGAGGTTCGATTCCTCTCGCCAGCTCCATTTTTTTCTCTCGGTCCTTGCCCGGCCTATTAATCACTTTTTTCAATCCCCCCTCACCCCGACCCCTTCGACAGGCTCAGGGCAGGCTCTTTCCTACGTTGGGAGAGGGTGAAGCCTGCGTCACGAGATGGCAAGGCTACACTACAAAGACACTGGATGCCCGATCGAGCCGGGCATGACAAAAACTGCAAAGGGCGTTTTCCGTCGCCTGCGAAATGACCGAAGGAGACAAAAGGCTTGTGCTATGACCTTGCTATACTTGCTATGTTCTTGCGATGTTTTGCTGCGCTGTTGCTATAAATTGCTATGTTTTTGCTATTTTTGCTATGTTTCCTGCTATGCTGCTGCAAAGCAGACGGACTTGGTTTCCCTCTTCCAAGGGTGGTCACGAAATCGTCACTGTCATTTCAATGCGTTCGAGGGGATTGTCGCGGCCGTCACGTTTGGCGTTGACGACTCGATCGGCAATTTCCATGCCGCTGATGACTTCTCCGAAGGCCGTGTATTGACCATCCAGGAACGACGCATCGGCGACACAGATGAAAAACTGCGACCCCGCGCTGTCGGGGTCCTGAGCCCGCGCCATCGAGAGCACGCCGCGTTTGTGTGGTTTGTTGTTGAACTCGGCCTTGATGTGATACCCGGGCCCGCCCATCCCGTGATTGGAACGATCGGCGTTCTTGCTGTTCGGATCGCCCCCCTGGATCATGAATCCGGGGATGACTCGATGAAACGTGGTCCCATTGTAAAAGTCTTCACCAGCCAGTTTGCAGAAATTCTTGGCATGGTTCGGCGCTACGTCCGGGTAAAATTTGAGGACAATGTCTCCCCAGGACTCGCCCCGGGACGACACGGCAATGGTGGCACGGGTGTCTGTGGTAACCTCACTCATTTCGGACATACGTTCTCCTTTCAAAAATAAGGCCGGGGCATCGAGAAATGCATGCCCAGTGTTTCACTGATATTGACCCAATGGTTGCCGGCGTCCTGACTGCGGAAGGCGCCCGCACTGGTCCCGACGTACAACTCTCCTTCCGAAGTGGCCATCATGACCTGGATCGCCAATTCGGTTAACCCGTTATTGACCGGCACCCATTTGGCATTTTGAAAATTGTTCATGAAAATCCCACGCCCCGTCGCGACGAATAACGCCGCTCTCGTGACCACGATACCGCGAATCGAATCGTTCGGCAGCGATCGTCCGACGGGTTTCCACGTCTTGCCTGAATCCTTGCTGCGGTACACGCCCCCATCCTGGGTGCCCACGTATACGTGCTGTTGCGGGCTCACCGTCGTCACGCGAATATGGGTATGGGTCAGGTGTTCCTTGGGATCCACCAGGGGATCGCCCACTTTCTGCCAAGTGCCTTGTTTGGTTGCATCGATTCGATACAGACCCTTGCCCGCGGTGCCGGCGAATAATTGCGACGTGTTCGTCATCGCCAAGCTGGCAATGAGTACCTGCTCGAGACCGGGCGCCACGGGCGACCATGCACGCGCGCCTTCGTCCCACTGGTAGACACCCTTTCCCGTGCCCGCATACATGATCCCGTGATGGGCCAGCAGGGATTTGACCTCCACGAATCTCAAGCCGGCCTTGATCGACTCCCAGGTCTTCCCATCTTCTTTTGTGCGAAAGACGCCGCCGCGTACCGTCCCGGCGTACACTGTCCCTTTCTCATCCGCACTGAGGCAAAGAATAAAGCGATCACCCAAACCGTTGTTGATCGCTTCCCACGTCTCGCCGTAATCGTCACTGAAAAACACCCCGAACCCGAACGACCCCGCATAGAGCACGCCCCCACCCGTCGTGGCCAGGGCTTGGATGCTCGGCGCAACGCCGCCCTCTCGTTGAAAGGGATCGGGGTGCCCGCGGTCTTCAGCCAAAACGGGAACGCCCCCACCTGACACCATGAGGACGAGCAGGAACGCGATTGGGCGTAAGAGGTATACGGTCACGAAGCAACGCATGGTCGGTCAGGACACACGATCGCCTGCCGTTCCGGTTGGCATGGGTGTTTCTTCTTCCGGGTCGTCGCCGTCCTCTTCCTCTTCAACTTTAGGAGGGATACGTCCGAAGATCTTGGCGCCCCACACGCCGATCTCATACAACACGATGAGCGGAATCGCCATGAGGAGCATCGTAAACAAGGTCGCATCAGGAGTGATGACCGCCGACAGGATCAATGCCAACATGGCGGCGTGCCGGCGATATTTCGCCAAATGTGCGTGAGTGACCAGCCCCGCACGCGCCAGGAGCGACAGCGCCAGGGGAATCTCGAACGCGAATCCGAAGGCCACCAAGAACTTCACGTTGAAATCCACGTAAGTGCCCACGGCCAATTCGGGTTTGAGTTCCCGTTCCAGCCCGAACGACACGAAAAAGTCGATCACCAGCGGGAGGATCACCAAATTGCAAAAGACCAGCCCCAACACAAAGAAGCCGGTCGCGAGCAGAAACAGGGGGATACCCCAACCTTGTTCGCCGGGCAACAAGGCCGGCTGCACGAATTTCCAGAATTGATACAGGATAACCGGCAGGCTGACCACGATACCGGCGAGAAACGAGATCTTGATCGACGCAAACAGGGCTTCGGCCGGACCGTAGAACAACAGGTCGTCGGCAAAGGGGCGCTTGAACCATTCAATCAGGTCGGGCGACACCGAGAACATGGCGACAAACGCCACCATGATCGTCGCCCCGACGATGATCAACCGGCGTTTGATATCACGGATATGACGCGCAAACGGATGAACGAGTGTAGCCATGGGGTGCTGGCGGGAAAACCGCGTATTACGAGGCTGCGGTTTTTTGTTGCTCATTCCGGTATTCGCGGATGAGCATGGCCATGCGGTCCTTCTTGCCGAGCTTTGCTCTTTGGATCTGCTTTTTCTGCACTTCTTCTTCAGGAGTCAGGATATGATTTTTCAACAATTCCTGCAGTTGCTCGTCCAATTGATGGTGCGCTTCCTGGAGTTCACGAAAATCGGCATTGGTATTCCGGAGGTGTTCGGCAATTTGGTCATCAGTCAGCATGAGACCCCTCCCTTGTCATGAAGTGAATCTTATAGGTCTTATAGGTGAATTTGGTTCGTCAATGGCAATTCCATAAGGATAGCATCCTCATTCGGGTTCGTATAGTAGGACCGGCGGCAGCCGTATTGCCGAAACCCCAAGGCCCGATACAGTTGCTGCCCCACGCTATTGCCGGCCCGGACTTCCAGGAGGGCCCGGGTCGTTCCTTGCGCGGTCCCCTCCTCAATGGCATGCCTAACCAGACGGCTCGCAATACCCAGACGCCGGCAATCCTGGCGCACGGCCAGATTCATCAGGCGCAACTCCTCAAAGACCACCCAGTAACAGATATACCCGAGGAGCGGCTTCGCAGAAGAAACCTCGCCGGCACGAAAAGCTCCCAGGAAGCGGCCGAAAGGATTCCCCTGCAACTCCGCCTCAAACATCCCCCGGGTCCACGGTTCCGAGAATGACTCCAGCTCAATCGCGAGGACGTCGTCCAGATCCCGCGTTTGAAACGGGCGAACGTCAAAATCGGGACAAGCTGAGGTTCGTGTCACCATCGTTGAATCATCACGAGGACATTTGGCCGGTTTTAAGATCCCATTGGACTTCCGCATCCGAGCGTTGAACATAATGCGGCGAGATACGGGAGCCGGCGAATTTCCCTGCTTGAAACGCGTCCAAACTCGCCAGCCCGACGTGGTAGGCGGACGGATTCATCGATTCCGGCTCCCCACCAATCGCCATATCACCCAACGTGTCCATGAGCACGCGCCGGTGACGCAGCCACCCCTCGCCAAACAGTACCGTGGGGCGGCGAATGGAATCCATCATGTTTTGAATCGTTCCGACCCGGTCTTCCAGTAACCGAACCACGTGTCCGTTTTCCCATTGAAACTGCGCCCAATAGACTTCATCGGTTCGGGCTATCAATACGGGACACACGGGATGCCCGGAGGCCCTGTGACTCCACGCCATCGCTTCCAACGTCGGCACGGTGACCAGGGGCAAACCCGTGACCGTACGGAATCCTACCATAGTCGAAAGGCCCACGCGCAAACCTGTAAAGGATCCGGGCCCCGCGGACACGGCGAGTCCCTCAAGCGCCGAGAACGGACACGACAGGGATGTCAAAAGGTCTTGAATGGCAGGAATCAGGGAACTGGCGTGTGAAGCACAGTTCTCCTGATTCCTTTCAGCCAACAGGACCGCCCCATCCATGATGGCCACACTTTGATACCGCGTCGCGGTTTCAACGGCCAGGAGTTTCATCGCGGCTCCAACGGTTCGCAGAATCCCCAGGATGACGCACCCGCATCACCGGAATTCAAACTCCTTTCCGGACACCGGAATATTCGGCACAAGCTCTGAAAATTTCAAGCTGACCGATCCCGCCGTCACGTATTCTTTCACCTCGATCGAAAAGGGCAGGATCACCGAAGCCGGTTGCTCCGGCGGTCCCACCTTCCGGTAATCCGAAGCCGTGAGGGTGACCAGCTTGTTCCCCTTGGTCGAATAATACTCGATGCCCTGAATCAGAGCCGAAGAGTGATCCACCCACACGTGTTGCAACACGGAGACGTTCGAGGCATTACCGTGAGTGAGGGCCACGGTATACCGATAGGCCGTATCCGCCAACCGAACTTCGCGAAACTGCTCTGCGGTCCATCGCAGTCTGCCAAGAAGCACGTCGACGGCACGCAAACTGAGTTGAACCGGAAGCCCCAGATTTCCGAGAGGACGAAAATCCGGCACGCGCCCGACAATGGGGTACAGGCGATCGGCCGTATGCAGGGAATACGGCCGGCCGTTCACCAGGAAATCGAAGAGCGTCCCACCGAATCGTGTAAACCCTTTAATGCGAATGGATTGCGGGCGCTGGTAGAACAGCGTGCCTTGAACGCTGTGCGAAAAGGGAGAAAACGATCCCTCGACGTCGGCCTGAAACAACCCCTTTAAACTTGTGATGTTCGCTTCACGTGCATGAAGCGCTGCCAGCGCTTGTTCGGGAGTCAGCACGGGGGCCCGTGCCGGAGCCGGCTCGACCCGCGGTGCGGGAGCACGGCCTGCGCACGCCCCAAGACTGAGGCACAACACCCCGACGGCCACCCACCGCACGAAAGGGCGCCTGCAATATGACACGTCCGTGTACCTCCACTACGGCTACGAAGCTGACGTTACGACGTGATCGAACACTTCCCCGACTTCGTGAACACCATAGAGTTCCATCCCGGGATTACTCAATTGCTTGGTCAGGTTCCCCTGCGGTAACACGCACCGTTGAAACCCCAGTTTCATGGCTTCACGAATCCGCAACTCGACTTGACTGACGGGACGGATTTCTCCTCCCAAGCCCACTTCCCCGATGCAGCACGTCTGACCGTCGAACGCCTGATCTCGAAAACTGGAAACGATGGCCGCGACGATTCCGACGTCAATCGCGGGCTCGTCGAGTCGAAGCCCGCCCACCACGTTGAGATACACGTCGTATCCGGACAGGTGCAATCCCAATCGTTTTTCCACCACGGCCAGCAACAACGCCACACGATTCAATTCTATCCCATTCGCCATGCGCTTGGGCATCGCATATCCCGTGGCCGTGACCAGGGCTTGCAGTTCGACCAGAATCGGGCGACTCCCCTCCAGACTCGACACCACGACCGATCCCGTGCTCTTGGCCGGCCGGCCCGCCAGGAACAGTTCGGACGGATTGGCTACCTCCTGCAATCCGCCGTCGTTCATTTCGAACACGCCGATTTCATTCGTCGCCCCGAACCGATTCTTTACGGCCCGCAGGATGCGGTAGGCGTGGCTCTTGTCGCCTTCAAAATACAAGACGGTATCGACGATGTGCTCGAGCAGTTTGGGACCGGCAATCATGCCCTCCTTCGTCACGTGCCCGATGACGAAAACCGGCACGCCCGTCCGTTTGGCATACCACATGAGTTGGCACGCCACTTCCTGCACTTGGCTGATCGTGCCGGGGGCGGACGTCACCTGATCGGTGTAGACGGTCTGCACGGAATCCACGACCAAGGCCGTCGGACGAAGGGTTTCCGCCACCTTGAGTACGCCTTCGAGCGAGGTTTCCGTCAGGATGTACAGCGAGGGACTCAAAACGCCCAGACGATCTCCGCGCATTTTGATCTGTTGCGCGGATTCTTCGCCCGTGACGTAGAGCACCGGCGGGTTGCGCTGCTCAAGCCCATGCAGGGCTTGCAGCAACAAGGTGGTTTTCCCGATGCCGGGATCGCCGCCGACCAGGACAATCGATCCGGGCACGACGCCGCCGCCGAGCACACGGTCGAGTTCGGTCAAACCGGTGGCAAAACGGATCTCCTTGGTGACGGCCACTTCATTGATCGGCATCGCGGATTCCCCGTCTCCGATCGTCTGCCGGCCACGCTGCCGAACCGTGGTTTCCTCTTTCAGGGAATTCCACTGCCCGCAATCCGGACAACGCCCGGCCCACCGCGGCGATTGACCGCCACATTCCTGGCAAATGAAAATCGTGCGAGGCTTACCGGTTTTCATAGGAGACGTGTGCCGCCGGAGAAACGTCGGCGCTTACAATTGTTTCCGGACTTCTTTCCATGAATTGACGATCAACGCACGTCGCGGATACTTCTTCTTTTCCCGGGGATCGGGAAAGATGACCGTCTTAACCCGATTTTTCACCAACGTCCGAGCGAATGCCTGCGTTCGCCCGATAGCGGCTTCGATATTATCCCACCCACCTTCCTTCAACTTTTCCATAAACGCCAACAAGGCCTTTTCCTCCTGGGGAACCGTTCTCGTGATCCCAACAGGAAATTCATGCTGCCTCAGCCATGCACGGGTTTCATGCAAAGCCGTGCCCGGACGGTCATGCAGATAGACGACGTTGTAATAGAATTCGGCCAACTTGGACAGTTCATACGCGGCATTCTCCTGAGGCTTTCCCAATGCGCCGAGGCTCCCGATTCCGGCGAGCGCCGTCAACGGGTTCGAGTCACCTTGCTGAACGAGCACGGAACAATCCACCAATAAAAGAGGCCTGCGGCGTTCCCAGGACGCCAGATTCCCCTTGCCTTCCGCAGACTCGACGCGCGGGCTGGATTCCACGGTTGCGACGATCTTGTGATTGCCCCGCATGTGGGTCTTGAATTCCAAAAATGCGCGGCCGTCGCCGCCGGTGAGCGCCGTCCCGGCATGCTGGCCTTGAACGGTAAAGATCACGGTTTCTCCACCCAGGCCTCTATTCCCCAATAACCCTTTTTCAATCAACGCGGCTTTCAATTTCACGGAGGTCCCCGGTCGAGCCAGGATGTCTTCGACAAACAGGTGCCCTTTGGCTTTTTCCTGCGCCGCAATCGTACCGGGGATGAGAAGGAAGCTGATGAAGATCGCCCGGAAGAATAAGAAGGGAAATACTCGGTTCACGAAGAGGTTCCTAAAGAACGTCGCACCGCCGCTACCACCATCACCGGAATACTCTAGCACGTCAATTTCGGATAGATCCAGCCGGGACCTTCACGTCGTCAGGCCTGGCAACTCCTGGCAGAAAGTTCCCCGGCACTAGCCGAGTTGACGTTTGCAAAGTTCTTCCCTGTACGTTTTTTCGTACAGTACGTCCCATTCCGAAGAACCCTCGGGTATCCGGCGGGAGTAAGACTGCAGGCGGGACCGGACTAACCGGTGAATCTGCTCCTCGACGTTCATCGAGTCCGCGAGGATCCGCTTGATTTCCTTCAACGCTTGAGTAGCCGTTCCACGAAGTTTCCCTTCAGACGTTCCTTGAAGAGCCTGAAGAATGACGTGTGAAAGATGGGTCTGCTTGTCGTCGGATAAGAGAGGGCCCATGCGGCAACGTCGCGCCTGTAGGGATCAACGATCGTTGATCCCTACAGGACCAGCCCGCGCTCCTTGACCAACTTGGTTTTCACCATCGTGAACATCTTTTGATAATCGGCCCGGCCGCTTTGAAACTCCTCGTCGTACTGTTTCAACAGCGTCCGGATTTCGGCATGAAGCCGGTCCTCCACGGAAAGCTCGTCGGTGATAGCTTTTCCGACGCCACGGATCAACCGCTCTTTCGACCCGGAGACCTCCAGGAGCCCTTGTTCCTGCAAACGGTCCACGACCTCCGTTGCCAACGATTGAATGCGTTCTTCGGTGACTCGCATCCCGCTATGAAGCAACCTTTTCGACTTTCATCATCGTCGCACCGGCGGCTTCATGAAGCACCTTCGGGTCTCCGATCAATCGTCCGACGACGTTCACCCGATCGGCCGGCACGGGATCTTCACCGATACTCATCGGGGTGCGTCCGAAAAAAACAGCCAATGCTCCGCCAAGCCCCCAATACGCGACATCGCCCACTTTCACGTTCGTCGTCGCGGTTTCACGGTGGTCCTTCACTCCGGGAAGCTGGCAATAAAATTCTTCCCCCCATTGATTCACCTTGGCTTCCACCGGCAAAGCGTCATAGATGGCCTGCGCCGTCCGCGTCGGCTTCAACGCGGCTTCCACCGCCACGCCGCCGACCGTAATTTTAATCAGTTTCGGTTTGTCATCCATTAACAAGTTCTCCCCATATTTCGATCATCAGACGACCCGGGAACGTGAAGAAGCATCGAGTCACTCCAACAGCTCGATGGAATTCGGAGCCTCTTTCCTACAGCACCTTTCCCAGTTGTCGGGTTACGCTGTGCCAACCCGACCTACACCACTCAATAATTCGTTCTATCCCGTTTCATGAAAGATATCGATCTATTTCCAACGCACCGTGAAATACCCCGAGAATATCAATTGGCCTATCGGTCGCCAATAGATACGCAATTCTGTAATGCCCATAGAGCAATATACGAATCTCGCCTTCTGGTTCAGAGCGGTACGTATAACCTATCTCAGGATATTTCTTGAGCAATTGTGTTTTTTCATATATTCCCTCCACCACCCTAATGGCTGCACGGGGATTGTCTTGGGCAACATAGTCGTAAATGTCCTTCAGCCACGTTTCGCCTTCATTTGTCCATCTTATCTCTGCCACGATCGAATACGGTGCTCCATTTGCTCATTTGATAGCACACGGCCTTTTCGGGAATCCGCAAGCCCACGCTCGACCATACGTTCGAACGTAAGTTCGCGCAGGATTTCCTCATAGGTGGCATCATCAGGCTGGGACTCGATTACTTCCTTCATCTTCTCTTTTGCTATTGCCATAGCACCTCTCCTCTGCTTAAGATATAACGTCGTAAAGCAGCGTTGCAGGTTGGATTAGCGTAGCGTAATCCAATTCATTCATCTCCACGACCTATTCTAGACCACGCTTCTCTAAACTGCTTTGCATCATAAGAAGTTGGTTGAAGCCAATACGATACCTTTCCATTTTTCTCTCCTCGATGTGCTAAAGACTTGACTTCTTCGGGAACCATTACAAAAACATTTGGCTCATGAGCCACATTGTTTACTATAATCCAAAAATCACCCATTACCTTTTCGAGACTGTTGCCAAGAGGCACAGGATTTCTTTTCGATAACGCTTTAACCTGGACACCAATGAACTTGGTATTGCTTTTGTTATAGGCAATAATATCTATGCCGCGAGCATTGCGTGCCGTTGGCATAACGTTCCACCCCATGCACGATAGCTTATAGCATGTGTAATACATGCCCATATTTCCCGTGATTTGCGGGTTGGAGTTCATCTTTCTTGAATTTCCCAAAAATCGACTGTAGCGTGTTGCCGAATCCGAACGCAAGAAACAAGGGGCTACGACTCAGTCATGCTTGAATCTTCGTTTATTTTTCTCAAGGGCATCGGAGAAACCACGGAACGGCGTCTCTGGTCCGAGGGCATTACCGATTGGCGACAATTCCTTGAGACTTCGACTGCCCTGAACATCGGGCCGGCACGAAAAGCGCTGTATGATCGTGAAATTGAGCAAGCCCTGGACGATTTGCGACGTGCGCAATGGCGCAAGGTGGCCGGTCGATTCAAGACAGCCGATCATTGGCGGTTGTTCGAAACCTTTCGCAAGCGGACGGTGTTCCTGGATATCGAAACCAACGGATACCCGGCCGGAGAAGGCGAAATTACCATGGTCGGCTTGTACGGTCAGCACACGATGACCACGCTGGTGCGCCACCAAAACCTGACGTTGGATCGCTTGCAGGATGAACTGTCCAACTATGACCTGATCGTGACGTTTTTCGGGTCGGGGTTCGACCTGCCGTATCTGCGGGCCAGCTTTCCCCGCCTGGCTCTCTCTCACGCCCATTTCGATTTGTGTTTCGCCGCCAGGCGCTTGGGCATGCGAGGCGGGTTGAAACATATCGAAGCGGAACTCGGGCTGTCTCGCTCCGACGATTTACAAGGGTTGAATGGCTGGGATGCCGTCAATTTATGGCACGCATGGCAAGCCGGAGATGCGCGGGCCGGCGAGACCCTGCATCAATACAACGAGGCGGACGTCCGCAATCTCGAGCCGCTTGCCGAATATCTGTATCAAGCCCTTCGCGACCGCCACGGGCCCGTCTGTAACTGACCATGGACAGGACAGTACACTGGCATGGAGCCGGCGCCACACACACCGGACTTGTGCGCCCCACGAACCAGGATGCGTTCCTGGTCGCCAATGATCCGGGCTTATGGATCATAGCCGACGGCATGGGCGGCCATGCAGGGGGCGACGTCGCCAGTAAAATAACCGTGGAAGCCATCCATAACTACATTACGGAACATGCGGGGCACCATTCAACAACCAACGCGGACGAGATTCCCTCTCTTTTGCGATCGGCGGTCGGGCACGCCAACGAAGCCGTTCTTGCCCATGCCAAAACCAACCCCGAATTCACCGGGATGGGAACGACCGTGGTCCTTTTCTTTCTGCCTGCCCCCTCTTCCCCTCTGGCCTGGGTCGCTCATGCCGGAGACAGCCGTGCGTATCTCATTAGGGATCGACGGATTTCCGCATTGACCAGGGATCACACCGTGCTGGAAGAACGCATACAGCAAGGATTGCTGCCGAAATCAACGCCGGCCAGCCACCCGGACGGGCACAAGCTCACCAGAGGAGTCGGAGTCTATTCAACAATAGAAACAGATGTTTCAGCAATACAACTTAAACCTGAAGATGAAATTATTCTGTTCAGTGACGGCCTGAACAAAGTGTTGAGCGACGATCAGATTCTGGACACCCTCCTGACCATGAGCACGGAACCACCGGAACACAAATGCCGGTCACTCATCGATCAAGCCAACGATTGTGGCGGAGTGGATAATACGACCGTGATCCTGATTGCAAGATCACGCTAACCCGCCTTCTCCTTCTGTCATCCTTGTATGTGTTCAGTCATTCCCTTCGACTGCGCTCAGGACAGGCGTTGACAGAATGCTACGCACAGTGAAGCAGGAGTATCCTGTTCCTCCCCTTTGTAAGGGGAAGATAGGAGGGGTAGAGTCAAGCATGTCCGGAGCAGGGTCCCCCGTCATCGCCGCAAGTTCTACCTCCCCTCGCCCCTCCTTACAAAGGAGGGGAATTAGAGCACAGAAGAAACGGGCAGAAATTGTCAGCGAATGAGTAAACACATACAGGAATGACCCATTCTTGCTTTTTTTGTATCAATGACGGAGAAGGATGTTCTGCAACTAAGGGAAGCCGATCAACGCTGTTTTCCCATGGGCTGGCACGTGATCCAGGTGGCGCAACTCCATTCGTAGAATTGCACGATCAGCCACAGGATCAAGGGAATGGTCACGGCCACCAGCATGGCAAAAAACAGGACGCGAAGAGGTACAGGAATTTTTCTGATCAGCGAGGGAACCATTGTTTCTCGTTGCCCTACGTCAAGCCCCGTTTTTGCAGATAGTCCCGGTCGATGACTGGAGCCGCTTTTTCCGGCAACTTGCCGCTATTTTGAAGCAGCCGCTCGACGTATTTGCCGATCAGGTCCGACTCCAGGTTGACGGCATCCCCGGGCTGCTTGATGCCCAAGGTCGTAACCTTGGCCGTGTGGGGAATAATCGCCACGGACACCCCGTTCTCCGACACGCTGTTGACGGTCAGACTGACGCCCTCCACGGTGATGGACCCCTTGGGAATACAATACCTGAGAATGGGCTCAGGCACTTCCAGGGTCAGCAACAACGTGTTGCCCGCTTGCGTTCGCTCCCGAAGGATACCGGTCCCGTCCACGTGCCCCGTCACGAGATGCCCGCCCAGACGATCGTTCAATTTCAAGGCTCGTTCGAGATTCACCGCCGCACCCGCCGTGAGCGTACCCAACGTCGTCACACCCAGGGTTTCGACCGAGACGTCGACGGCAAAGTCCGTTTCACCAACCTCGGCAGCCGTCAGACAGGCTCCGGAGACGCTCACGCTTTCACCAAGTTGAAGATCCTTGAGAACGGTCCCCGCCACAATCGACAGGCGCGTACCGTCAAGACCACGTACCAGGGATTTGACCACACCCATTTCTTCGACGATCCCGCTGAACACGTTACTTGTCCTTGTCGTCGCTCAAAAAAACACTGCGAAACACGAGGATAAACACCACGATCAAGACGACGACTCCCGCCGCGGCCAAAACGCCAATAACGAGGTCGCCCGTTGTCATCGCTTCTTCCATGCCCGGTTATCCTTTCCGTCGAGTCGCGGCGATCCCGTTAGAGACGCCCCGACCGCCGGCAGGTCGCCACCCAAAACCCTGCTGCCGTCACCAATTGCAGGCATCCGATAATGGTGAAAGCCCAAGTATAACTGATTGCGGCGACGAGCACACCTGCCACGATCGGTCCGCTCGCATGCCCGATATCCATGATCGTGCCGCGCAACCCCATACCGGCTCCGACGTTTTCGGCCTTTCCCAGGTCCGCAATCATCGCGGCCGACGACGACGTAATGATCGCTTCACCAAACCCGAACCCCGCCGCGCACAAGGCCAACCAAACCATCTGAGTCGCTTGCGGAACGGCCATGATGGCAACACCGCAGACCAACAAACCCAGCGCAATCAACGGTCGTCTCCCGACGCGGTCCGAGACGCGGCCCATCACCGGCTTGGAGAGAAACGACGTCAACCCTTGTATGCCGAACAGCAAGCCGCTCTCCGCCAAACTCAGCCCGATGGACAACGCGTATAACGGCAGGAACGCCATCAGCGTCCCGTTGGCCATCATTTTCGAGGCCTCCGTAACACTCGCGGCGACCATGCCTAGATGTCTCAACACGGTCCGCAAACCATGCAGCACGTTCGAGAGGAGTACCTTGAACTCCAATTTCACAGGGCGCGACGGTGCCGGACAGCGCCACCACAGCATCAGATACAGGGCAAGCCCAACCAGCCCGAACGCGCCTCCGGTGAGAAACGTTTCCGTATAGCCGGCCGTATCGATGATCCACCCACCCAGCATCGGGCCCACCAATGCGCCGCCTTGAGCGGCGGAGGTATACCAACCCAATGCCGCCCCTCTGGTCGCGGGATACAAATCCGCCACCATGGCCAGGGCCAACGGCGTGAACACGGCCGTGGCTAATCCATGGACCAGCCGCAAAACCGTCAACACTTCCAGATTCGACACCAGCGGATAGACGAATGGCGGCAACGCAAAGGCCAGGACACCCACCATCATCAAGCGTGAGCGGTTCACCAGGTCGGATAACGTGCCAACCGGGAGTTTCAGAAAGATCCCCGTCATGGTTGACGCGGCGACGATAAACCCCACCGTGACCGGCCCCGCACCCAGTGTTTCAGCAAAAGGAGCCAAGGCCGGCATGCGGACAAGGTTATAGCTGACAAAGGAGCAAAACCCTACGCCGCACAACAAAAGGAAAATCGGGGTGCCGATCATTCGCGTAGGTGTTCACTCATATGTTGACAATTCTCGTTCCCCCCACCGGTTTGCCTGCGGGCGCTGCCCTTGTCTCACCGACTCCCCCTCAAGGGGGGAGTGACGGGAGGTAGTACCGGGCGCGCAATTCTTCGGCGAATTCGCGAAGGCCGACCGACTCCAGAGTTTTCGAGATCGGATAGCGGTCATCGCCGGCATGGACGACAAAAGCGCGGGATGGATTGATATCCGCACAGGCGAAGTGGAATCCCCGTTCGACGCTCGCGGACAGCGAACGTTTGATTTCGATGGCCCACAATGCGCCATCGTCATGTTCAAGCACGAGGTCGATTTCGGCACCGGTTCTCGTGCGGTAGAAAAACGGTTTCACGGACCGCGGCATGACGGCAAGCAGCGTCTCGATCACGAATCCCTCCCAACTTCGACCAACAACCGGATGCCCCGCGAGTTGTTCCAGCGACGCAATCCCCAACAGGGCATGCACCAGACCACTATCCCGCACGTACACTTTCGGTGACTTGACGAGACGTTTGCCGGTATTGATCCGAAAGGGCGGCAACCGGCGTACCAGCAACAAATCAGACAACAGATCCACATAGCGGGTAACCGATTGCGCGCTGACCTCCAGCGCCCTCGCAAGATCCGACGCATTCAGCATCGCACCCTGGCGATGGGCAAGCATCGTCCACAGCCGATCCAAGGTCGTGGCCGGAACGCGCGAACCAAACGTCGCCACGTCGCGCTCCAGGTAGGTACGGATGAAATCCTTGCGTAAGGCCAAACTATCCCCGTCGCTGTCAGCCAGATAGCTGTCAGGGAACCCGCCACGCAGCCACAGCCGTTCACGCGACGAGCGCGCATCCTCGATCTCGAGTGCGGAAAACGGGGCCAGATCAATGTATGCAATGCGCCCGGCCAGGGTTTCACCGGATTGGCGCAACAGGTCGACCGAGGCAGACCCCAGGATCAGGAACCGCCCCTTGCCTTTCCCTTTTCGCCGGCCCCTGTCGATCACACCACGTAAGATCTGAAACAATTCCGGCATCCGGTGGATTTCATCGAGAATGACGAGCCGATCTTCCGCATGGTCGAAGAACAGCACGGGTTCGGCAAGCCGATTCCGGTCATCCCGGTCTTCGAGATCAAGATACAGCGCATCGCGCAGGCGACCAAGCTCCAGTGCCAACGTGGTTTTACCAACTTGCCGCGGCCCGATTAGGGCCACGGCAGCTTGCCGATGCAGCGCGTTTTCGATATCTCCGGCAATGGTTCTTTTGATCATATTGTTGCATTTTATCCATGAGTTGGATAATTTACAACAATCAAGTCTGAAAAAACCTCTAGAACCCTCGACTCCAAGGTTCTGTCGTTTTCGTTTTTCACGATGGACTATACGGGTTTCGCATGACTCTCTCACCTTGACGTCCCATGCCGACACGTCTCACGGAACTGTCCATTCTATTTTTCAGCGTGGCCAAGTGGTTTCTCCTGGCCAGTGCCGTGGGCCTGCTCGTCGGACTCTCCTCCACGCTGTTTCTCATCGTCCTCCAGAGCAGCGTTGCGCTCACGCAATCGTTCCCCTACCTGTTTCTTTTCCTGCCGGTCAGCCTGGCGCTCACCGGGATCATGACGGGCCGCTTCGCCTTCAGAGCGCGAGGGTACGGCACGGAACAAGTGATTCGGGCCATTCATCAAGAGGGCGGGAAAATCCACCCTCGCGTGATTCCCGTCAAATTTATCGCTACCATCGTCACGATCGCGAGTGGAGGGTCGGCAGGCAACGTCGGGCCGTGTGCGCAAATCGGCGGAGCGTTGTGCTCGACGTTCGGACAATTCATTCGCATGGAGGACGTCGACCGAGTCCGACTCGTCGTCTGCGGAATCAGCGCGGGCTTCGCCGCCGTGTTCGGCACCCCGGTCGCCGGCGCCCTGTTTGCCATCGAAGCGCTCTGGGTCGGACGATTTTCTTACGGGGCACTGTTCCCTTCACTGGTTTCGGCGTTTGTCGGGTATCAGGTTGCCGCAAACCTGGGCATTGCGTACCTCTCGCCCGTTTTCCCATCGGTCCCGTCGTTGAACGTTCCCTTTTTACTCAGCGTCGGATTAGCGGGCATCACGTTCGGCGTGGCCGCGTTTGCCTTCGTGGAAGTGATGGGACTCGGAAAACGGCTCGCCCTGTTGACCAAGACCTCCTCCGTGCTGACCGGTATGATCGGCGGGTTCATTCTCATCGCCGTCACGTTCCTTGTTTCGGACGACTATCTCGGCCTGGGCTGGACGACGGTTGCTCAAGCGCTCAAGGGCGACGACCTTCCCTGGTACGCCTTTGCCGTCAAAGCGGTCACCACCAGCGTGACGCTGAACTTCGGCGGCAGCGGCGGCATTCTGCTTCCCCTCTGTTTTTACGGGGCCGCCTTGGGATCGGCCTTGGCTCAGGGGTTGGGGATGGACCCCGCCACCCTTGCCGCACTGGGATTCGTGAGCGTGTTGGCCGGCGCCACCAATACGCCCATCGCGTCTTTGGTATTGGCCATGGAATTGTTCGGCCCTGCCATTGCACCGTACGCGGCAACAAGTTGCGCCATGAGTTACCTGCTCACGGGTCACCGCAGCGTCATCCCCACACAACTCCTGAACGAATCCAAGTCCCCGTCATTTGCACTCGCGTCTCAACAGGAAATCGAACGGGTCACGTTGGCCATCAAATCCCGGCGCAAGACCCTCACGAAAATGTTCTTCGGCAAACGGTCCTCGCCTGACTCCTCCGACGAATAACCGTTCTCATCTTGCCGTACACCGTCGACGAACAGCGGTCTCCTTTGTGCTCCCGACAAGTTCCTGTTACACTTCCCCTCGTTCATGCCACCTGCCATACACCCAGTCGATCTGCTTCGAGTCCTTCGACACCAACGTCTGACCCCGGCCATTGTCTTTTTGACGTCCCGGCGCGCCTGTGACGAAGCCATCGGGAGCTTCGAACACCGCCAACTCCCTATTCCCCCCACGCGGTCGTCGGCCATCACGGACGTACTGGATCACATGATCGCCGAATATCCCAGTATTGCCGACCACCCTCTCATCCCCACGGTCCAACGCTATGGCGTGGCGGCCCATCACGCCGGACATTTGCCGTCCTGGAAAATCGCCGTCGAAGAACTCATGCGTCAGGGGTGCCTGGATGCGGTCTTCGCCACGACCACCCTGGCTGCCGGTGTGGACTTTCCGGCCCGCACCGTGGTGATAACCCAATCAAGTGTGCGCAAGGATCGCGATATCGTGGAACTGACCGTCAACGAAATCCAACAACTCGCCGGCCGCGGGGGAAGACGCGGGAAAGATTACGTGGGGTTCGTCGTGGTCACGCCGTCGCCGTACATCGACCTCGGCCCCATCGCGAACGGTCTCACAAACCACCCGGAGCCGATCGACAGTCAATTCGTCGTGTCCTATCCCATGGTCCTGAATCTCCTGAAAGCTCATTCCATCGACCACATCCAACCCATTCTCGAAAAGAGTTTCGCGCAATTCCAACTCAACCAACGCACCGACGCGTATGAAACAAAGCTGGATGACGTGGAAGCGCAACTGGAGACCTATGGCCAGCGGGAATGCGCCGATTGGATCGCGCAGTGGCAGTCCTTCAGTCTGGCCAAGAAACGCCGCTCGCACCATCGCCGGAAAACCCAGCACGACCCGCCGGAAATCTCGGCGCAATTGGCGTTTCTGACGCCGGGGCGCGCGGTCGAACTCTCCAAGGATTACGCCATCGTCCTGCGGCAATATCGAAGCCGTGGCCAAGGGGCTCCGATGTTGACCGTGATACGCAGCAGCGGACGCATCGTGGAATATCCCGCGAGCGCGGTGACCGCGGTGATCGATGAAGTCATCGACGTCACGGAGGCCCGCCGGTTTCCCTGGTGCACGCCCCAAAGCCTGGAGCACGCGGTTACAACGTTGGAACAGTTTCCCGCTCGCTTACGACGTCTCCCTATTCGCGTGGACCCGAACGGCGCCGACAACCCGATCCTGACCGAAACGCTCATGGACGAATTTCCCTGTCCAACCTGTCCGTCGCGTCCCGCGTGCCAAAAAGACCATCCGCAGGCCCTGAAACTGCGGCAGGAAGAGCATCGCCTGACGAAAACCATTCATGCCTTGCGCACGGAACTCTGGCATCGCTTCCAGCAACACATCGAAGTATTACAGAAGTTCGGCTACCTGACGCCCGCGTGCCAACTGACCTCCGAAGGCGACTGGGCCCGTCTCATTCGCATCAATCATTCGTTACTCATCACGGAACTGATCAGGATGGGAGCCTTTGAAGGAATCAGCGCCTCACTCCTGGCCGGCGTGTTGGCAAGCATTGCCCATGACGACGACCGGCCGGCCTCGTTTGCCGGACGTCAACAGGCCCTGATATCCACCCTTGGACAGGTCAGGAAGATCGCCCACTCGTTGTCCGCGTACGAAGAGCCGCCCCTTCTGCGGCTGGACGTCGCCGCGATTGTCGACCGGTGGATTGCCGAACCCACCCTGCCCTGGAGCGAACTCATTCACGCGACCACCATGGCGGAAGGCGACATCTATCGACTTCTGGCCAGGACCCTGGAATATCTGTCGCAGTTGCACGGCTTACGTTCGACGCATCCCGGGCTGGCCGATATCGCCAGGGACGCAATGGATCTCATGCGCCGTGACGTCCTGCAGGAATTGCCATGAGGGGCTATGAAGGAACGGTACACGCAGTTCCCCTCCTTTGTAAGGAGGGGTGAGGGGAGGTAGAGGCATTTGAAGAACGGCAAAACCCCGTGTTTCATGAACGGTGAGATCTACCCCTCCTACCCTCCCCTTACAAAGGGGAGGAAAAGAAAAAAACAGCCGACCGTGGAGCGAGCAATCGCATGACGAACGACACCTTGGCAAACCAACTGGCCGGTCTTTCCGTCAGACTGCTTCACCGTCTGGCGAAGAACCGGGTACCGAGACATTTCCGAATGGGGAAAAACCGGCTGATTCAAACATTGCTGTCGCTGTCGCCCGAGCAACAGGCGGACTTGGAAACGCACCTTTCTTCACTCCTGCAAGCACACCCGCGCGTTCCGCAACCGCCCAAGCACGGCAAAGGCGACAAGCCGAAGCACGAGCCCAATGTGGTATCCCGGCCTGCCCTGCCCCCTCAGCCAAGCGTACCGGCAAAACCGGCGATCAGCCTACAAGCGTTGCTTGAAGGGATCGGCGTGCCTCCGCCGCAATCGTTCAAGCCTGATGACTGGCAACAGGAAGCCATCGACCGTTTGACGACCAACGACGTCATCTTGAGCGTGCCTACCGGCAGCGGCAAAACCTATGTGGCAATCGAAGCCATGCGGCGCGCCATCAAGGCCGACCGGATGGTTATCTACACGTCTCCCCTGAAGGCGCTTTCAAATACAAAACTGACCGAATTCTCGCAGACATTCGGCGCCGATCAGGTCGGCATTCTCACGGGTGACCGTCGTGACAATCCGCAAGCGCCGATCTTGATCATGACCACGGAGATCCTGCGGAATTTACTGTACGATGCCGCGAGCGGTGAAATCGACATGCGGTTGGATACCCTGGGGTTGATCATTTTGGATGAATCACAATTTCTGGCCGATCGGGAACGGGGAGTGGTCTGGGAAGAAACGATTATTTTCTGTCCGGCGCAAGCCCGGCTGCTGCTGCTGTCGGCCTCCATCGGGAACCCTGACGAAATCGCCGCCTGGATCAGTTCCATTCGGTCCGAGTCCTGTCACCTGATCCAACACCGCAATCGCTCGGTCCTCCTTCGCGCGGCCTATCTCGATCCTGGCGGAAAACTCGCCCCGTTCTTCCGCACGCGGGACATTGCCCGCGGCCGAGGCTTTGCCCTCCATCCGGAAACCAAACGCTTGTTTGCAAACTACGAAGAGCAGACCCTCAGCCCGCGCTCCAAACGCTGACAACTGAAGAAACCCGGCAGGGACACGCTGGCTCAGAGGAGACGGCGGGAGGCTTTCTTATCCGTGGTTGGATCTTTATCGGGCCGGCAGACGTCGCATTGACACATCCGGCGAAGCGCCCCGAACGCATACAACCCGGTGTCATGCCCATCACTCCAAATCAGTCGTAAGGCGTAATGTCCCACGGGCTGGATGTCCTTCAACATGATGAGCATCGGGACATCATCGGGTTTCAACTTCAATTCGCCGGTCCACTCATCCGTGCAAGCCGCACAGGGGCAGTGCAACCGCAGATATCGAATCGGATAGACGCCTTGGTGGCCATCGCTCCACGCGATGCCGAACACGCCCTTCTCAAGCCACTTCATGTCTTCAGGCTGAATGGTTTCCGTGCTCATGGATCAATCAATTTTGAATTTTTGATTGTGGATTGCCGATTGGATTTCGTGTTCATGAAGCGCTTACTTTTCGGTCATCACGTCTTTCCGCGTGAGACCGTACGGGGTCGCGGCAGGTTCCGCAGCCAACACGTCCTTCGGAGGCAACCGTTTTCCGACAACGGATCTCGCATACGTTTCGACGATATTTTCCACCTCTCTCCGTACTTGGCCTGCCGCCTTCAGACGCGTCGCCCGTGCAAAGGGTATTCGACGCGCTTGGCGGAGAAACGCCATGCTTCCCTGCGACATGGGCAAACAATAATCCCAACTGCCACGATCGCACGATCCGCACAAACGCCCTCCGGCCGTCGGTGAAAACAGGGACGATTGTTCTCCCAGATTGCAGCCACAGGAGGCACAGCGGTCGACCTGTGGTTGAAACCCTGATTGGCTCAGGACATGAATCTGAAAAATCAACGTGACTAATGCCGGATCATCCGTTCGGACCAGCGATCGCAGTCCTTCCAGCAACGTGTGATAAATCGTGGGATTCGAATCACGGTCGGCCGTGACGCCGTCGACCAGAGCCACCATGCGAGAAGCCGCCCAGATCTGTTCCAGGCTCTCTCGTAACGGACTGAAGGACTCGAGGCTATCGATGTGGCTGATGGACCCAAGACTGTCGTTTCGTTTATTGAAAAACGTGAGGTTGATCGACGAAAAGGGTTCGAGCATGCCGCCGAACCGGCTTTTCATCCGTCGCGCGCCACGCGCAATTCCTCGAACTTTACCCAATTGAAGCGAATAAAACGTGAGGATGCGATCGGCTTCTCCCCAGCGCATGCTTTTCAGCACGATCGCTCTTGTGGTGACCAGAGCCATAACAGAGATGGCGCGATTATCTCAGATAGTCCAACATCATCGTCGCAAATCCAAGGTAGATGCTGACTCCCGTGATGTCCATGGCCGTGGTAATAAACGGCCCTGCCGCCACGGCCGGATCAACGTGAAACTTTCGTAAGAGCAAGGGGGTGACCGTAGCCATGCTCGAGGAAATCAGAAACGTAATCAGGATAGCCCCGCCAACGACCATGCCCAGATACCCGTTTCCCTGCCACACCCATCCCGTCAAAAAGAGCAACAGTCCACAGATGACGCCGAGAAGCAGCCCGATTCGAAACTCCCGAAACACGACCTTCCAAATGTCACTGTGATCGACGCGACCCGTCGCCAATCCCCGAATGATCAGGGTCGAAGATTGGAGACCCAGATTGCCGCCCATCGCCGCGATCACGGGGATGAAAGTCACGACGGCCACGACCTCCTGAATCGTGAACCGGAACCACCACAGGATAAGTCCCGATACGAGGCTTCCGGCCAAGTTGGTAAACAACCAGGGAAACCGCAGGCCCGCGGCCACGAGACTGGGCGTGCTCATCTGCGCATCTTCTTCGGTGGCCCCGGCCATCTTCAGCATATCCTTGGTGTCTTCGTCCCGGATAACGTCTACCACGTCGTCTACCGTAATGATCCCCACGAGCCGATGTTCGGCATCCACGACCGGAATCGCCAACAGATTGTAATTCGCCACCTGACTGGCGACTTCCTTTTGCTTCGTGTCCACGCGCACACTGATCACGTCGCGAAAGAGCATGCTTTTCAAGGGCGCCGTCGGGGCCACCACCAGCAATTCGCGCAATGAGACCACGCCCGTGAGCCGCCCCTCCCGGTCCGTCGCATAAATGTAAAACACCGTCTCGGCTTTGGTGGCCTGTTGAAGGCGCTGGATGGCTTCGCGAGCCGTGGTCTCTTCGGGCAACGAAAAAAATTCCGTCGTCATGATACTGCCGGCCGTTCCCTGGGGATACGCCATAAGATGGGCGACTTCCTGGGACTCCTCGGCTTTCATCAACGGCAAGATATTTTGCGCCACTTCCTCGGGCAGCACGCCGAGAATATCCGCGGCGTCGTCGGCCGGAACGGTCCGTAACATCCACGCAATATCGGCGGCGTTTCGATCTTCGAGCAGTTCCAGAATCATCTCGTCGCTCAACTCGCTCACGACCTTGCCTTGCCCGGCTACGCCTTCGACCAATTCAAAGATTGTCCGTCGCTCCTGAGGGGTATCCAGATTCATGATCACCCGGGCCACGTCCGCGGGATGCAACCGGGTAATCAGATTCGTCAGGTTTGAAATAGCGCCACGCTTCAAGAGACGGCGCGTCGAGAGCCGCACCACGTCGAATTTGCTTTGACTATTGGTCGACGTCGACTCCGTCTGATCCTTGTCAGCCGGAGGGGCGCCGGGAGTCATGGTCTTAACCGGTTCCGTCATGGCTATGTCGCGTACCCCAATTCTACCAACCAATGATCATCATCACGCCACGCGCTTTTCACTTTCACGTGGAGTTTTAAAAACACCTTGCAGGCCAAAGCCTGCGCCAATTCCAACCTGGCGGCGGTGCCGATCGCCTTTAACCGTTCTCCCGCTTTTCCGATCACAATCGCCTTCTGGCCGGGTTTCTCAACAAAAATGGTGGCCGCAATCGCGGTGACGCGTCCTTGTTCCTGAAACTCGTCCACCATCACGGCCACGGCATACGGCAGTTCCGCCTTGGTCGATTCAATCACCTTTTCCCGTATGGTCTCCGCCGCCAAATGACGCCATGACTGGTCCGTCACAAAATCTTCATCAAAGGCGTCTTCCCGTTCAACCACCCGATCGAATACCAGCGATGCCAACCGGTCAACGTTCAGGCCCGTTTTAGCCGATACGGGAATAATCTCCGTCCAATCACCCAACTGCCGATAAGCCTCGATCACCGGCAACACGTGGGGTTTGGGAATCACGTCAATTTTATTCACCAACAAAAACACGGGCGCCGCCGATGATCGTCCGTGTCTTGAGAATATTTGATCTACCACAAATCGATCGACAGGGCTAGGCAAATTTCGTCCATCCACCATGACGGCGAGCACGTCGGCGTCGTCTATGGCATCCAGCGCCGTTCGCACCATGAGTTTATTGAGTCTATGCCAGGGCCGATGCAGCCCGGGAGTATCCAACAACGCCAATTGACCTTGCGGGAAATGCGCGACGCCCAGAATCCGGGAACGCGTGGTCTGGGGTTTGTCGGACACAATGGCAATTTTTTGATGGACCAACGTATTCACGAGGGTGGACTTCCCCACGTTGGAACAACCCAGAATAGCCATCGTACCGAATTTCATGACGCAACCAAAACGGAGAGGACGTACAGGAGAGGAGTCCGGACAGGCAAACTTCGATGATCATTCACTCATTGCCGGTCACCTCCCATACCCTGTTCTGCTCCCTGAAAGTGATTCATCTACGGAGTCTCGACGAATTGATAGACCGTCTCTCCTTCCTTCACGTACCCCAACCGCTCCCGTGCCAATTCTTCCAAGGCAAACGGGTCGGATTCCAGACGATGGATTTCCTCCCGAAGGGTGGCGTTGGCCTGTTCCAACGAGACAATTTCCTCCTGCGTCCTATCAAGTTCTTGCGTCATCATCCAATACTTTGGCAACCCCGTTCCCTGCAACGTCCACACCACGCACAGCAGAATTCCAATGCTGAAACCCAGAGGGTAACCCAGCGATCGTCGAACGGACCAGCGACTCGGCTTTTTCAGTCTTCGGTTCTGACGGACCACGTTATGCCTTTCGGATTCGGAGCACCTTCTTTCCTTTATAGACCGCCGATTTGCCCAATTCTTCTTCGATTCTGAGGAGCTGATTGTACTTGGCCAAACGGTCCGTCCGGGACAACGAACCCGTCTTGATCTGGCCGGCGTTGACCGCCACGGCCAAATCGGCGATGGTCGTGTCTTCCGTTTCGCCTGAACGATGGGAAATCACGACACCGAACCCCGCCCGCCTGGCCAATTCTACCGTCTCCAGGGTTTCGGTCAACGTGCCGATCTGGTTGACTTTTATCAGAATAGCAGTTCCGACGCCCTCTTGAATACCCCTCGATAAATAATCAACGTTGGTGACGAACAAGTCGTCGCCCACCAACTGGATGCGTGCGCCAAGCCGGTCGGTCAGGAGCTTCCAACCCTTCCAGTCGTCTTCATGGAGTCCGTCTTCAATAGAGACAATGGGGTACCGATCGACCAACCCTTCGTAAAAGTCAATCATGCGGGCGGAATTCCGTGCTCCACGCTTTTCCGCATGCAAAACGTACCCCTTTTTGCCGTAAAATTCACTGGCCGCCGCATCAATCGCCAACACAATATCCGAGCCAAGCCGGTACCCAGCCTGGCGAACGGCTTGACTGATCACGGCCAGCGCCTCTTCGTTCGACTGCAAGGCCGGCGCAAAGCCGCCTTCGTCACCCACGGCCGTACTCAAACCCTTGGCTTTCAATACAGCCCGTAACTGATGAAATACCTCCGTGCCCATCCTCAGCCCTTCGCGAAACCGCTTCGCGCCGACGGGCATGATCATGAACTCCTGCAGGTCCAGGCCGTTATTCGCGTGCACGCCGCCGTTGATGATATTCATCATGGGGACCGGTAATTCACGGGCTTTGGCCCCGCCAATGTACCGATAGAGCGGTTGCCGCGTTTCCACGGACGCCGCGCGGGCCACGGCCAGCGAGACCCCCAGTACGGCATTCGCCCCGAGCCGGGATTTTCCTGGAGTGCCGTCCAACGTAAGCATGGTCGAATCGATCAATGATTGATCCAGAGCGTTCATCCCCCGGAGTTTGGGCGCCAGGGTCCTCGTGATGTTCCGAATAGCCTTCGTAACCCCCTTCCCCATCCACCGTCGGGAATCGTTATCCCGCAATTCCAGCGCTTCTCGTGTCCCCGTCGAAGCTCCGGACGGCACGGCGGCTCTTCCCCACGCACCACTGGTCAACAGGACGTCGACCTCCACCGTGGGCGTCCCGCGGGAATCCAGTATGGCTCTCCCCTTGATGTCCTTAATTTTGCTCATTCACTCATCGCTTTTCGGAAAGAATGCATTGTTGGATTACGCTACGCTAATCCAACCTACATATGTCGTGCATCGAAACGATCCGTCATTCGTTGACAAAATTTCCGCTTCCTTTTGTGCCCCAGTGCCCCACCTTTGTAAGACAACCCCCTCAATCCCCCTTATCAGGGGGACGGCAGAGAGCCGACAGCACAACTTGCCCCCCTGTTTTGGGGGGCAGGGGGGTTCAGGAGGGGCAACACCCGACGCTATGGAGCAAGCCGCGTCTTGAACAACGCATTCACTTTTTGGGGATTGGATTTGCCTCCGGAACG
>JAJEJG010000003.1 GCA_022828225.1 Nitrospirales bacterium
TTAGGGATCGAGACTAGCCCTCGTAGTTGGAACGACTATTCTATCTGGATTCCGACAACAACACTTCAGAAGTTTTTTGTCAAGCTAAAGGCCTAACTCCCAGATTTTGTTGCCAGGGACGGAATTATGATTTTCTGAAGACCCAGACTGATAGGCGGGGATTCAACGTGGCCTTCGGCAGAATGGATTGGTGCATATGAAAAGGCTGTAGATTGGCTACACGGTCGCCGAATGCGATGTCCAACGGAAGCCCAGCGACGAGGGGAGGCAGCGAATCAGGCCCGGCAACGAACGCCAATGCGTTGGGCCGGAGCGCCTCGCTGATCCGACGCAGACGGTCTTGTAGCGCGACCGGATCGTCATACAACGCAAACGGCAGCCAGACGTACATGAGGTCGTACGTGGACGCACCATAATGGAAAGCCTCTTCGCTTACGAAACGATAGGAATCTTGCCAGTCCAACCGGTTGCTCCTGGCCAATTGGTTCCATGCCGCCTGGGCGTGTTTTTGAGCATAGGCTCCACGTGAATAGACAACCGTCGTGGACCGGGACCGGTCAAAAGCCAGCAACGACCCGATGACCCCGTCAAACCCGTGAATGAGGACGTGGACGGCTTGCCCGACTTGGGCAGCCAGGCGTTGATCCTGCTCGACGAAGTCGCTCAAAAAATCCGCCACGAAGGGTTGGCTCGGGAGTTCATCGATCGGCGTCTCGTCTTCCGGATAGAGCAGCACGGCCGAGTATGCTTCCAGGGGCGACACGGCAGGAACGCCACCGGGGAAGAACCCTTCCCATGAGTTTTCCTTGCTCGAATCCGCTTGTTCGCCAGCCTGACGTTCCACCTGGTGCGTAATACTCCAACCCGGTTGTAGAGCAATCTCATGGGAGGCTTTATGGTCATCCAGGAACAAGCGATCATAGTCCACGGCCACCCGTTTCCCGCAGGGAGCGAACCCGTGTTGATTCGGGGGCGCAAACGGGAGACCGCTGGCGTCATCCGTTTTGGTCACCTTGACTACGTTACCCTGTTTGGCCGTCAGGCAAATCCGACTGTGCAGGTCCACGTGGCGCACGGGCGGATGCGGATTCGGCAACCAGTCGACTTCATGCGACCGGGGCGGATCCATGAACACGGTATAAGGATTCTCCCCGCCCCGGTGGGAGGCCGTGAAAAAATTGCCGAACAGCCCGAAGGCTGCTGCCGACGGGTAAGTTGGGATGCCCCGGTATTGCAAGGCCCTTGGATCTTGCGGGTTCTGGTCGTCGTACAGCCCGCGGATCAATTCAAATGCGGCACTGCCCGTTCCCGGCAACAATGATTTGAATAACTCCACCACCGGCAAGTAATCGATGGTCGCCCAATGCATGGCGCTCATGCAGGACATGAACTGCGCCCGGTTCCAAGTGCCGTCCTCCAACACGTAGAATGCATCCTTTCGTTGACGGATCGTGGCTTGTCCGGTCTGATCAATCACCAGATCATCGTCGGCATAAAAGAATTCCACTTCTTCGACGGCCACGCCCATAGCCCGGGACGCCATCATGCGGAGATCGTACCGGGTGAGGGTCTGCCAGTCGGGACGCGTCGTTAGATCCAGGTTCATGGCATTTACCAAGCCGCCGGGCTTCAGACCCACCCATTGTCCCCAGTCCAAATAGAGACGGGCCGATACCAGATGGACCGTACCGTCGGCGCGTTCGTCCCACTCACATTCGTGCAGGGGATGGCCGTCGGGATCGGTCAACAGCATTCGCCGGCCCAACGGGCCGTACACCACGACGTGGCCGGTAGCGAGTTCTTTACACGTCAGGCTGTCCGGCGACGTGTTCGCAACAAGCGCCCGGTTGCCTTCAAGCGTGAAACTGGCCGGATTGTGCAGGATGGTCGAAACAATCGCAGGATGGTTTTTCAAGCTCTCACTCATACGAAAGCACTGCTTGTAAGACAATCGCAGAAGTAACCTTCGCATCATAACGAAGCCGGCCCAAGAAAGCGACTTGCTCAATTGATGAACCGAACGCTTGAGCGAGTCGAGCAGCGACTCAGCGGACCGTCCAGAAATTGTTGAGGCTTTCCCCCGCTTTTCAGCTTTGGCAAAAGGTACTTGACTTGCCCTTGCCAAAAACTAAATATACTTGAAGCTTTCCGACTTTTCTTTTCACTCCTCCTTTAGACATGCAAGAAAGAAATCTCATGTTCATGCGAAGACTCTTCTTTTGCTTCGCGACGGCTGTCATCTCCGCATTATACGGTTGCGGCGGTGGAGGCGGCGGGAGCAGTGCCGGCCCCGGACCAATGATGCCGGCATGCATCGAAACTGCCGACTTCGGGTGCATCTCCTCATCACAATACAGTGAGGAACTGGAAAAACTCAGGGAAGTTCATGGATCCTCAACGGATTTTTCCAATCAATGGGGGCTGAGTGCAATCAAGGCTGACCAAGCTTATGCCCACCTTGAACTGGCAAAAGGAGGGAACGTGGAGCCCGGCGAAGGAGTGACCGTCGGCTTGATCGATACGGGCATTGATCCGGAGCATCCCGTATTCGCAGGTAAAACCATATCTGAAGAATTCCTTGCCGATGCAGTTGATGAACGTGGGGAGAAGTCTTCTCACGGCACTGCGGTGGCCAGTATCATCGGTGCAAACCCGGAAAGTCTTCGCCCTGATGTCCGCGAACACGGTTTCACTGGTGTCGCTTGGGGCGCCGACTTGAAAATGTTCGCGATTCCGCTTGGGACTCCACCGCCTCCGGGAACTCTCTATAAACCGATAACACTGAGTGCATTAGGAAGCGACGATGCAGAAGAGGCCATGCTCTATCAGCATGTCTTGGGACAGGGAATGGATATCCTGAATTTGAGTATTGGTGTATATGGAGTCATCGAAAACTATGCCGCACAAGACATCCGCTCCAATTATAGCCGGACAATTGCCGCATTGGCACAAACAGACGCTCAAGACAAAACCATCCTGGTCTGGGCTGCAGGCAATTCGCACGGCTTTGCCTGTACCCCGGGCACGAACAATTGTGACGGAAGCGACCACATGGATATTAGCGGAAACCCGGCCGGGTCTCTCAATGCAAGCTCGCCAAGTCTACTCGCCGGTTTGGTTGCACGGATTGCGGAATTGCAAGGACATTCCCTTGCCGTCGCCGCAGTGGACCGGAACGGCGAGATCGCCGAGTTTTCCAACCGCTGTGGCATTGCCGCCGAGTGGTGCATCGCGGCACCCGGCGTCGATGTTTCGGTGGCCTATTTCGGCCCCCATCAGGGTAGAACCGTGCGGGCAATTGGGTCCGCACCCGGAACCTCCTTCGCCGCACCGATGGTATCCGGTTCGCTGGCGGTGATGAAACAACTTTTTCGCAACCAACTGTCAAACACGGAATTGGTGACACGGCTTTTTGCCACCGCGGACAAAGACGGAAAATTTGCCGACCGGGCAATCTACGGCCAGGGCATGCTGGATCTGGGATCTGCGGCGTCGCCCGTGGGCGCGACCGGGATCACCCTCGGCAACACGGTCGGCAGTCCCGGAGTCAATGTTCAATCGACCGGCCTCAGACTCGGCGGCGCACTCGGCGATGGACTGGGCCAGGCACTGGCCGGGCAGGAAATCGCCGCGTTCGACAGTCTGGGAGCCCCGTTCTGGTTCAGACTTTCCAATTTCACAGGTGCAACCCGCGGACCGTCTTCGCTGGTCCGGCTTCGCGAGTTGACGGGGCAGTCACCCATCACACGTCGCACCGCCGGCCGATTGACGACGTTCACGCCGGCCCGAGGCAGTGGTTCAGTCGAACAGGATCTGGGATACGGCATGCTGCGGTTCGGCTACAGGGAGAGACCCGCCGGGGCCCAGGGCGGGCATTTTGCATTGGCGGACAACGCCACGACGTTGACCTTCACCGGATCCAACGGCATGTCGTTTTCGACGTTTACCGCGTCCGGGTTCGCGGACGGATCACCGACCTCGGGAGTCGCGCTTGCGTGGCGGCCGTTTGACGTTCCGGTCGGCTTCCGGGCCGGCTGGCTGGCAGAACAGTCCACCTTACTGGGTTCGATGGCGACCGGTGCGTTTGGACGACTCTCGGCAGATGCCGCGATGACGGGTCTTGAGACAAGTTTCGAAATCGGCCGGTGGCACCTTGCCGCTGATGCCGAGATCGGCAAGGCATGCCCGCAGGTTCGCGACGGCATTATTACCCGTATGTCCTCGTTGACCACCAGCGCGTTTGCCTTCAACGCCACGCGTCGATTGGCCGATGGCGGTTTTGTCCGCATCGCGCTCTCGCAGCCCTTGCGCGTGGAGGGAGGCCGAGCGGCACTCAACGTTCCCATCGGCCGGACCAAGGACGGGGCCGTCTTGCGACAATCGGTATCGGCTTCGGTGGCGCCCTCCGGCCGACAAATCGACGTTTCGGCGCAATGGTACTACCCGCTCGTCAATGGCGAATTGCGCTTCGATGCTGCCTGGATGCACAACCCGGGCCATAATGCGAACGCGGACCCGGCAGTGCGCCTGTTGGCGGGCTGGCGATTCGAGTTTTAGGCCCTACAGCACCCTCTCCCCACGCGGGAGAGGGTTGGGGTGAGGGGGGAACGCGGCCGAACGCGCGATAAGATCGCGCGGCTACAAAGAAGAAAAGCCCGGCAACTATTTGCGATAACGACGTTTTTTTACTCTCGAACTTGCCCCGAGCCGTACACGACGTATTTGGAACAGGTCAGGTCTTCCAGCCCCATGGGGCCGCGGGCATGGATCCGCGTCGTGCTGATGCCGATTTCCGCGCCGAGGCCGAATTGATAGCCGTCGTTCAGGCGCGAAGAGGCATTGACCATCACCGCGCCGGCATCGACTTCCTGCAAGAATCGCATCGCGCGTCCGTAGTCCTTGGTCACGATGACTTCCGTATGCCGGGACCCGTGCGTCTGGATATGACTCATGGCCTCATCCATATCCTTGACGACTTTGACGGCCAAAGTCAGCGAGAGAAATTCCCGGCCGTAATCGTCCTCCGTGGCGCTTTGAGCCTCGGGAAGATATTGACGGGTTTTGTCGCAACCCCGTATTTCCACGTCAGCCTCGGTCAAGGCCTTGCCCAGTTTCGGCAACAAATTTCTGGCAATACTTTGGTGAACCAGTAACGTCTCCATGGCATTGCACGTCGAAGGCCGTTGGACCTTGGCATTCACGCTGATGGCCTCAGCCATGGACAGATCGGCATCGGCATCGATATAGGTGTGACAGACCCCTTTATCATGCTTGATGACCGGGATCGTCGAATGCTCGGTGACGAGTTTCATCAGCGACTCCCCGCCTCGAGGGATAATCAGGTCGATGAACCGGTCCTGTTTCAACAACTCAAGGACCGCTTCCCGTTCCGTGCGTTCGACCAGGGAGATGGCTCCTTCGGGAATCCCGGCTTTCTGTCCGGCTTCGGACAAGACGCGGGCGATGGCCATATTGGAATGAATGGCTTCCGAGCCCCCTCGTAGCACGCAGACGTTCCCTGACTTGAGACACAATGCCGCGGCATCGGCCGTGACGTTCGGACGGGACTCGTAGATGATCCCGATGACCCCGATGGGCACGCGAACCCGTCCGACCTTCATGCCGTTGGGCCGTTCCTGCATACCTGATGACTGACCGACGGGATCGCGCAACCTGGCAATCTGCCGAAGCCCGTCCGCCATGTCCCGGATACGCTCGGGCGTGAGTCGAAGCCGGTCGGCCATCGCTTCCCGTCCATTATTCGCATCAAAGGCTTCAAGGTCCTTTTCATTTTCTTCCAGAAGCGAATCGGCGGCCTCTTCCAGCCCCTCGGCCATGGCCACCAGAGCCTCGTTCTTGACGGATGCCGCCAGACGACTCAATTGAGGCGCGGCGACTCGGGCCCGTTCCAATAGAGTTCGAAGATACGTCGAGGTATCGACGATCTCTTCCTCGACGGCATCTTCCCGGGGAGCCTCAACGTCTTCCGGCGATTCCTCGACCTCTTCGGCCTCTTCTATCTTGGATTCTTCTTTCAACTCTTCTTGCGTGTCTTCCGTGCTCATATTCTCCAGCCTTGAAATAATAATATGACGGGTCGTGTGCTTATCTGGTCACGAAGTGAGAATACCCAGCCCTCATAAATCAGGTCAAGATAAAGTAAGCCCCGGAATAGTTCAGAAGGGGCTCAATGAGGCGACTTCCGACATCTGCGGGATGACGCGCACCTTCTACTTTCCATTTCCTTGATTTTCCGCATTCAATCCTGTTACACATGGTTCCGCTGTTGCCTGAGTAATCATACGGTTCCATCTTCCCGTCGATCAGACCTTGTGCCGAGGTAGCTCAGTTGGCAGAGCACAGCCCTGAAAAGGCTGGTGTCGGCAGTTCGATTCTGCCCCTCGGCACCATATTTCTTTCTATTTCTTTCCCTCAAGCGCGTCTCTTACTCAATGCCAAGCTGGATCCGTGCCTCGAAACCGGTCTGACCGCACGGAGAAGGCGAGCCTTCCTTTTCGACGATCCCGCTCGATTCCTTGGAAATGAAAAACGCCGGCGCAGACCGGTCTGCGGATAAAAATAGTGTCAGTTTTATGTCATTTAGTTGACATTATTATATTTTATGTCATAGTTCTGAAACTTAATGTCAATTTAAAGCCAACTTCAGGTAGCGTCATGCATAACGTAAGGCTTCGCGTAAAAGCCTCTGATCACGAGCTTGAAGCCGAAGGTTCACGGGATTTCGTGCGTGAACAGTATGAAGCGTTCAGGCGACTCCTTGGTGACAGATCCGAAAAATCGGTTCTGCCGGAATCAAGGGACACCGTTGAATCTTCAACGTTACCTGAGTCATCTGCCTCTCCCCTGCCGGGCGAGAAGACAAGTGGTCAACCAAATTCCCGGACGAAGTCTTTTCAGAAATTATTAGTCTGGGATGACCGAACCCAACGGATGAAGATCACCGTCCTCCCGGACGGCCCCATGAGAATAGCCGATACAGTGCTCCTGCTGTTGCTGGGCTATCGCGAACTTCGAGGGCTCGGTCAGGTATCCGCGCTGGATCTGAATGAAGGACTCAAGTCCGCCGGCTTCCACCAATTCCGCCTGGATCGGATCATGGCCCCTTATCTGGAAGCCCGGCTGGTTCTGCGGTCCGGAGTCGGGAAGGGCAGCCGCTATCGCCTCACCACGCGCGGGGTGAAAAATGCCCGAGAGCTTGTTCAAACCCTGGCCGCGTTGATTCCCGATCCCCTGCCCTAAGTGCTCTCCAAGACGGCACCTGATTCAGAAAACGATCCGCCGAATTCCGGCGACCACGTCGAAATGACTATCGTTACTCAACACCGGAAGCCCGTGCTGACGGGCGAGTGCCGCAATCCACGTGTCATTTGAGGGGATGGGATGGCCCAGTTGTTTCAATTCCAGGCGGATGTCGGCATAGGCGTCTGCCGTAGCCGAGGTGACGGCGGCGATTTCAGCGAACGGCAAATAGCGGACCAGCCATTCCTCGTAGCGGCTGCGATGCCGCGATTGGCGAATGCCGAAATAATACTCACCGAGAACGACGCTCGGCACGACAAGCCGGTCGGCGGATCGAAAGGCAGCTTCGACTGCCGTGATCCCTTCCACCCACGCGGATAAGGCATTGGTGTCCAGGATCATGCGAGGTCTTCGGGAGAGAGGGTCTCGAATTCCTGTTCTATGACAGACAAGATACGGCGGTTTTCATCCGAAAAGTCGGAGAGCTTGCCGAATCCAACCATCCATGGCGCCTCGGTATCACTGGAACAGCGGCGAAGTTGTTCCTCAAGCGCTTCAGTAAAGAACCGTTTCAAGGTCATGCCGCGGCTGGCAGCAAGGGCTTTGGCTCGCCGAAAGGTGGCGTCAGGAAGTTCGATAGTCGTTTTCATGTACCCATATTCCCATAATTACGGGAATTTGGTCAAGACATCTTGGAGGGGACAGGCTGGCAGGTCGGATGTACGTACCGTAATCCGACAATCCCGCTTGATACTTGTACCGGAACACAGTACATTTTCTTGTGATCCGGACGATTCGCCATCGGGGACTCAAACGGTTGTATGAGTACGGCGATCCCGGCAAAGTCCGTCCTGATCAAGCAGAGCGAATCGCACTTGCTCTGGCGGACCTTGATGCTGCCGGCAAGCCCTCAGACCTGGGGCTCCCAGGGTATGGACTTCATCCGCTGAAAGGTGCCTGGAAAGGATTCTGGAGTATCTCGATCTCCGCAAATTGGCGGATTATCTTCCGCTTTGAAGAAGGTGACGCATACGATGTCGACTTGGTTGACTATCACTAACGTGAAGGAGGCGCCATGGCTATGAAGAACCCGCCGCATCCCGGTTACAGCATCAAAGAGAACTGTCTTGATCCCCTCGGCCTGAACGTCACCGAGGCGGCAAAGGTATTGGGCGTAGCCCGGCATTCGCTATCGCGCGTACTAAACGGCCACGCGGCCATTTCACCCGAGATGGCTATTCGGCTGGAGAAAGCCGGGTGGTCCAACGCCGACTTCTGGCTGCGCCGTCAGACGACATACAATCTGGCGCAGGCGCGCAGGAGCGAAGATCGTATCAAGGTCGAGCGTTACCAGCCCCAAACGGTGTGATGAAGCAAAGGTCCGCGCTGGTTCTGAATCAAGGACTAAACGCCCCGGGCTTCAACCAATTCCGCCAGGACCGGGGCATGTCGCCATATCTGAAAGACCGGCTGGTTCTGCGGTCCGGAGTCGGGAAAGGCAGCCGCTATCGCCTCACCACGCGCGGCGTTAAACAAGCCCGAGAGCTTGTTCAAACCCTGGCCGCGTTGATTCCCGATCCCCTGCCCTGATTTGTCTGGTGACGATCCCCGTGACGTTCTTTGGGTTTCTGTGCATGCACAGAAGTCGCCATGAGCGGGGCGGCTACGACTACTAAAGATAAAGACACTGGATTCCCGATTAAAGATGTCGGGAATGACCGAAAAGTAAAACAGATTCCTGGCGTTGCTCGGAATGATAGAAGGAGAGGGAGGGGCGCAGCATCGCCCGTAGCGCCGGGAGAAAGAGATGGTGATAGTTCTTATTCCGTGAAGAGGTCGGAGTGCGAGCCGATACGGACCAGGTGCAATTCGTTTCCTTCAATTCGGTATATCAGGAGCCAGTCCGGCTCTATGTGTGTCTCCCGATACCCTTTCCAGATGCCTCGCAAGGGATGATCGCGTTGCCGCGCGGCTAACGGCTCTTGCCGGATCAATGCCGTCAGCACCGCCCGCAATCTCGTCAGGTCTTTCCCTTGTTTCCGGGCTTTTTTGACGTCGCGTTTGAACTGCGTGGATCGGACTGGGGTCAGCACTCAGATGCCCAGATCCCGGAACAGGTCTTCGGCCTTGCCGAAACGCTTGCCTTTGCCTTCGTTTAATTCCTTCATGGCTTTGAGGGTCGTGACGTTCGGTACTTGGACCGTGAATGGCAGTCGCTTTTCGTCTGCCACACGCACCAACAACAGGCGAATGGCATCGGATACTGACAGGCCCATGGCCTGGAGTACTTCCGTGGCTTGTCTTTTGGTTTTGCTCGCGATCCGAGCACGTACGACGGTATCGGCATTCATCTTGGGCGTCCTCCCTAATTGTAGCTTGAATGTAGCTACATGACTTTCCCATGTCAAGGGATTTCCCCTGGAAAGGCTGAATCTCCGATGGCTCATATCGAAAATGGCAGATTAGGAAGAAGCGCCATAAGATGGCGCGGCTACAACGACTACAGGAAAAGACACTGGATTCCCGATCGGGTCGGGAATGACAACAGGGAAAACCGAAGATGACAGAAAAATGATAGAAAGCCGGGGCTAGGGCTAGGAGGCCGCTGGCTTTTCGGCTTGCCTACTCATGACCGAATCGATCATGGAGCGAAACAATAATTGGCCGTCTTCGTTGTCCAACAGGGCTTCGGCGCAGCGTTCCGGATGCGGCATGAGGCCCAAGACGTTGCCCGCGGCATTGCGTATCCCTGCGATATTGTCGAGTGAGCCGTTGGGGTTGGCCTGTTCCGTGACGGTGCCGTCCGTCCGGCAATAACGGAATACGATTTGGGCATTGGCCTGGAGAGCGGCCTGGGTCACGGGATCGGTATGGTAGTTGCCCTCGGCGTGGGCAATGGGAAGGCGTATCACCTGTCCGGATTCATAGTGCCGCGTGAACGGGGTATCGGCGTTTTCCACCTTCACCCGGACGTCTTCACAAATAAAGGACAGTCCGACGTTAGGCAGCATGGCTCCGGGCAACAATCCCGCTTCGAGCAGGATCTGAAAACCATTGCAGATTCCCAGGACCAACCCGCCGGTCCGGGTGAATTCCTGAACCGCGTGCATGATCGGCGAGAGTTGCGCGATGGCCCCGGTACGCAGGTAATCCCCGTATGAAAAGCCGCCCGGCAGGACGACGGCATCCAGTTCACCCAGGGACGAATCGCCATGCCAGATAAGGTTGACGTCCTGATCCAGCACGTCGGCCAGGACGTGTGCGCAATCGCGGTCACAGTTCGACCCGGGAAAGACGATGACGCCCCATTTCATGAGGCGTGCTGCGATGGTTGGGGTTCCAATTCGTATCGATATTCTTCGATGACCGTGTTGGCGAGGAGTGTTTCACACATGGCCTTGAGTTGCGCTTCCGCCTCGGCCGGATCATCCTGGTTCAGTTCGATTTCCAGAAACTTGCCTACCCGCACGTCGGTCACGCCGGCGAACCCCAGGGTTTCCAACGACTGCCGGATCGCCCTGCCTTGCGGGTCCAAAATGCCCGATTTCAACGTCACGTGAATTTTGGCCCTGATCATGGCCGCGTTTTGCCTTTCCGGACGCGCTTCGTTTTCGAGGCGGAGGCCTTTGAGCCAAAGACCCGGCGGTAGACTTCATTCAGGTGACGAACGTACCATTCCGGATCGAAGCAGGATTCGATTTCGGGTTGCGTCAACTTTTTGGAGATCAACGGGTCTTCAGAGACGAGATCGTGAAAAGATTCTAACCCTTCCCAGGCTTCCATGGCGTTCCGTTGAACCGCTTCATACGCGGCCTTGCGATCGACACCCCGGTCCACCAGCGCCAACAACACGCGCTGGGAGTACACCAGCCCGCCCGTCCGGTTCAGATTTTCCAGCATCCGTTCCGGATACACCGCCAGGTTTTTCAAGAGTTGGGTCAAGCGAACGAGCATGTAATCGATGAGGATCGTGCTGTCCGGGATAATAATACGTTCAACCGAAGAATGGCTGATGTCGCGCTCGTGCCACAGCGCGACGTTTTCCAACGCGGCGAGACTATTGGCTCGGATGACCCTGGCCAGGCCGCAGAGATTTTCGGACCCCACCGGATTCCGCTTATGCGGCATGGCGGATGATCCCTTCTGCCCGGCGCTGAAATATTCCTCGGCTTCCAGGACTTCGGTCCGTTGGAGATGGCGGATTTCCGTCGCCACCTTTTCAATGCTGGCGGCAATGAGGGCCAAGGCGCTCACAAACGCGGCATGCCGATCCCGTTGCACGACCTGGTTGGAAACCGGAGCCGGTTTCAACCCCAGCTTCGCACAGGTGATTTTTTCGATCCGCGGCGGCAGGTGGGCAAACGTGCCCATGGCCCCGGACAGCTTCCCAACGGCAATATCTTCTCCGGCTGCGATCAGCCGCCGGCGTTGCCGTTTGAATTCCTCATACCAGATGGCAAACTTGAAGCCCAGGGAGATGGGTTCGCCGTGAATGCCGTGAGACCGTCCGACCATCATTGTCTTCCGGTGCGCGAAGGCCTGATCCTGTAACACCGTCAAGAAGGCGTCCAAGTCCTCCAGGATGATGCCCACCGCCTCGACCAACTGAATCGCCAGCCCGGTGTCGAGCACGTCGGAGGACGTGAGGCCCACGTGCAAATGACGGGCCGGCGGTCCGGCCTGTTCGGCCACGGATTCCAAAAACGCGATAACGTCATGTTTGGTGACCCGTTCGATTTCCTCGATCCGGCCGGGATCCAGAGTCACTTTTCGTTTGACCCGTCGCGCCATGCCCCGCGGCACGTCGCCGGTTTCTTCACGCGCTTCACACGCGGCCAGTTCGACTTGCAACCAGGTTTCATACTTCCGCTTCGGGGTCCATACGGCCCCCATGCGGGGCAAAGTGTAGCGTTCAATCATCTAATGGTTCTCTCAAAATATCAATTTGCCCTCTTCATTCTCGGATTGACGCTCAATGTAATCGGTGAGTCTACGAACTGCAACGTTAGGCTTGCGGGGTATAGAGACAGGCATCCAGGATGCTTAGGACCTCGTCAAGCACGAATCCGGGGGCTTTTTCAATAAACTTTGCCCGTCGCCGGCCGCTGTCAACGGACTTGAGCTGTTCGACCATAATGTACCCCGTCAGGGATGAATCTTCTGGGACGGCCACGTGAAAGGGAATATTCCTGAACGTCTTGGTAATGGGGCACACCATGGCAAGCCCCGTATGGCGGTTGAATAGCGTGTTACTGACGACCAGGGCAGGACGACGCCCTTTTTGCTCGTGTCCGGCCTGCGGACCGAAAGTCAAGATCACAAAGTCGCCCTTTTGGGGAACATATCCGGGCATCTACCACACCTCTTTTCCGATAGGTGGCCCCCAATCCTGTTCTTCAGACCGATACGTTTTCGGCATTTTGGCTACCAACGCCTTCAAATTATATCGCCCCCGCACTTTGGTCATGGGTTCGACGATAATTTGCCCTTTCCGAACGGAAACATTGACTTCGTCACCGACGTTGATCCGTGCCTCGTCCAACAGGGCTTTCGTAAATCGAAGCCCTTGACTGTTTCCCCATTTCTGAACCTTGGTCACCATGGCCCGCCTCCCCATGTCACTAAATGTATAGCCAAAGTATATCCTTTGGCGCGTTGCATTGCAACGGATTATGAGAAAAGTTGGATTACGTTGCAGGCATCGGGTTACGCCTTCGGTTGACCTGACCTACGGGTACTTTTTCTGTCATCCTTGTAAAGGTTCACTAATTCGTTGACAGAATAATTTTGAGTGAAGGCGGTCGCCTTGTTTTCCTCCCCTTTGTAAGGGGAGGTCAGGTGGGGTAGAGTCCACCGTGCGGGGGGCCGGGTTCGTCATGACAGCCGCAAGCTCTACCTCCCCTTCGCCCCTCCTTACAAAGGAGGGGAAAGAAGACCGAGAAATTGTCAACGCCTGTCCTGAGCGCAGTCGAAGGGAATGACTGAACACATACAGGGATGACAAGAAGGGGGAATGTTGTGGATGGTCCTTGGATTGAAGGAACGACTATTCAGGAGGCAAGCGCGCTGCGTTTGGGTTCGAGGCGCGCGTCGTGTTTGATGAACTGGTCCAGGATGCCGTTGACGAATCGCCGGGTTTCATCGTCCGCGAAGTTCTTGGCCAGTTCGAGGGCTTCATCCACCGTCACTTTTGCGGGCACGTCGGGGACCCAGAGCAATTCATATATCGCTTGTCGCAAAATATTCCGATCCACCACGGGCATACGATCGATCGTCCAGTTTCGTGCGTAGGCGGCGATCAGGTCGTCGAGCTCGTCCTGGTGGGTCCGGACGCCGGTGACCAGTTCGGACGTAAACGTTCTGACCGATTCCGACGCATCCCGTTGCTCCCAGAATTGTTCCAGCCAGAATTCGGTCGATCCATGGAAATCGCATTGAAACAAAATCTGAAGGGCCAATTCACGCGCATCGTGCCGCGTATACGCTCGGTGAAGTTCAGGGGACGAGTCTTCTTCCGGTATCGCGTTTGCTGACATAGGCGTTTACACGTGTCGGAAGCCGGTCGGCTTCCGATTAATGTCGTGCAATCCTTTCATCAAGGTCGCCATTTCGATGGCCGTACACGCGGCTTCCGCGCCGCGATTGACTTCCGTGGTGCCCGCCCGGGCCAAGGCCTCTTCCGCGCTGTTCGTGGTCAGGACGCCGAAGACGACGGGAATGCCGGAATCCAAAGAAGCCTGGGCAATGCCCCGGCTCATTTCCGCACTGATGAAATCGAAATGCGGGGTCTCGCCCCTGATAACGGCGCCCAAACAGATCACGGCGTCGAACTGTTTGGATTGGGCCAACTGCCTGGCCACCAACGGGATTTCAAACGCCCCGGGGACACGGACGACGTGAATATTGTCCTCCGGCGCTCCATTCTCTTTAAGGGTTTCAAGCGCCGCGGCTTCCAAACGGCCGGTGACGAATTCATTGAATTTGCTGACCACGATTCCGAATCGCAGGTCCCCGGCATTCAGATTTCCTTCAGTGGAATTCATGAGAATGTGCGGGCGGGACGCCCCCTCACCCTGCCCTCTCCCGCCGGAGGAGAGGGGACGAATCCTTCTACCTCCCCTTCACCCCTCCTTACAAAGGAGGGGAACAAAGACGATAAGAACGCACAGCTACAAAGACTAAAGACACTGGATTCCCGATTAAAAATGTCGGGAATGACAATTTGGATGCGGAGTGATCCCGTCAGACGTTGTTTAATATGTGACCCAGTTTACTCTTTTTCGTTCGCAGGTAATGGACGTTCGTTTCCTGGGGGTCGATTTCAATGGGGACCCGTTCGACGACCGTCAAGCCGTAGCCTTCGATCCCCACGATCTTCCGCGGATTATTCGTCATGAGACGGATCTGTTTGAGTCCCAAACTGACCAGGATCTGCGCGCCGATACCGTAATCCCGCAAGTCCGGTTTAAAGCCCAGCTTGAGGTTGGCCTCCACGGTATCGCTGCCCTGGTCCTGGAGTTGATAGGCTTTGATCTTGTTCAGCAACCCGATGCCCCGCCCCTCCTGGTTCAAATACAGCAGCACCCCTTTGCCTTCCTTCTCGATAAAGGCCATGGCCTGATGGAGTTGATCGCGACAATCGCAACGCAAGGAGCCGAAGACGTCCGACGTGAGACAGCCGGAATGCACGCGCACCAGTGTGGGCGATTCATCGATGCGGCCCTTGACCAAAGCGATGTGCGTGCCGCTATCCAGTTCATTCTCGAAGACCCAGGCTTCGAAATTCCCAAAAATCGTGGGCAACTCCGCGCTCACGGACTTTTTAACGAAGGTCTCGCGTGACAGCCGATGTTGAATGAGATCCTTGATGGTAATAATCTTGAGGGCGTGTCGCTTGGCAAAGGCCATCAGGTCGGGCACCCGGGCCATGGTTCCATCGTCATTCATGATCTCGCAAATGACACCGGCCGGATACCTGCCAGCCATCCGGGCCAGATCGACCGACCCTTCGGTCTGGCCGGCCCGCTTCAGGACGCCGCCATTATGGGCCCGCAAAGGAAAAATGTGTCCCGGTCTCGTGAAATCCGAGGGTTTGCAGGAAGGATCGACAGCCATGCGAATCGTCGTCGCCCGGTCGGCCGCCGAAATCCCCGTCGTCACGTCTCGCGAGGCATCGATGGACACGGTAAACGCCGTGCCGAACGGCGCGGTGTTTTCCGCGGTCTGAGGATGCAAATTCAGTTGGTCCGCCCGGTCGGACGTCAGAGTCAGACAGATGAGCCCCCGGGCATGCGTGGCCATGAAATTGACGGCTTCCGGGGTCACGGATTCGGCAGCAATCACCAGGTCGCCTTCATTTTCACGATCCTCGTCGTCTACCAGGATCACGCATTTCCCTGCCCGAATGTCCTCAAGGGCCTCGTCGATCGTATTGAAACCGGTCGTCATGGATGTGATCCTTCTCTACCCCACCTAACCTCCCCTTACAAAGGGGAGGTAACGAGAAGCACTTCTTCCTGATTCCCCTCCTTTGTAAGGAGGGGTAAGGGGAGGTAGAGCGCTAGAGAAAGACTATGGGTATCCTGTAACAAGTAACCCCTAAGTTTTATATGGGGTTTTTACTCGCCTTGTCAATGGATGGTACGTGAAGCGCTGCCCACGGGGAAGGATTTACGAGGCTTCCTCCTTGATCGAAAGGGCGAGGGATCGTTGAAGACAGATCACGTTGATTGTGGCAATCCCGGTCAAAACGACGAAGACGAGAAATCCGCTCGCGTAGGTTCCCGTGACATCCTTCAACAGACCGAACCAAAACGGCAGAAAGAACCCGCCGAGCCCGCCGGCCGCGCCGATGAAACCCGAAGCCGTCCCCATCATGTTCCTATAACGAAGCGACGCCACCTGAAAGACCACTCCGTTCCCGAATCCCAGGAGAAGAAGGGTCGCCACGGTCAAGGGAAAAGCCCAGAATGGAGGCGGCAGCCACGCCAGCAGGATGCACAGCCCCCCGATCGCGGGAAATCCAACCTGGAGCAAGTTGAGCCCGCCGGCCCGGTCGGCCCAGTGACCGCCGACCGGCCTGGCGATACTCCCCGCCAACCCGCATAACGCCGTCAGGCTCCCGGCGGCAACCATATCCAAGCCATACTGATCGTGAAAAAAAATGGGCAAGAAACTCGAAAACCCGACGAACCCGCCGAACGTCACCCCGTAAAAAAAGCATAACAACTGCATGAAGCGCTCTTGATACGCCATACGGAAAGAGGCTGCGAGGCTCTGCCCTTGCTGGTTTTGCAAGGGACGTTCTTGAACGAACAGCGCAAACACGACGGCCGCGAGCAGAACCGGTAGAATCATCAGGCCGAACACTCCGTGCCATCCGATATAGGTCGCCAGACGCGGCGCAAAAAACGTGGCCAGCAGGACGCCGCTGTTCCCTGTCGCGGCGATACCCATCGCCAGCCCTTGATGCTCGGATGGATACGCGCGGCTCGCGACGGGCAGCGCTACGGCGAAACTCGCCCCCGCCGTTCCCAGCAAGAACCCGATTCCGATCATTTGGGCATAGCTTTGTCCGAACAGCCAGCCCAGGACCAAGGCCACCACTTCGATCCCGAGAATGCCGAGCCCCACCCGTTTCGCGCCGAACTGATCGGTGAACGGCCCGACCACGATGCGCAACAAGGCTCCGCCCAGTAAGGGTATGGCGACCAACAGCCCCTTCTGGGTTGCGCTCAAGGCGAAATCCTGCGCAATGGCAATACCCAATGCGCCGATCAGCAGCCAAACGACAAAACTTACCTCGAAATGAAGCCAGGCCCCGAACAACGAAGGCCAATGGCCGCTTTTCAGGGCATTCTTGAGGACGCGCGGAGTCATGGGCTCAAAGCAATCGAAAAGAAGATTCGGTGAAAGACGTTCATGTTTCAAACGCCTGTGACTATAAAGCACTGCGCCAAATCGCCGCAATCGAAGTCTGCTTTTGTGATTCCGCTTGCTCAGGGGTTATAATTTTGGGGCAATTGCGCGAAGTGCAGGTGTTCCGTCGTTTGTTGACAGAATGGTTAGCCTGAGTAGGTGGCAACCGTATTCTTTCCCTCCCCTTTGTAAGGGGAGGCTAGGTGGGGTAGAGTCGCATACCCAAAGAGCAATTGCATTGAGCACCACACGCGGCTTACCTCTCTGACTCTACCTCCCCTCACCCCTCCTTACAAAGAAGGGGAACAGGTGGATGTCCCGTGTCGTGACCCGGGATGCCATTCTACAAATGCCTAGATCCAAAGATCTGATGTCTGCCTCTAACCAAGACGAGAACCGACTCGAAGCGGACGATCTTCCTGTCGAGGCCGAATTGTTAGTCGAGCCCGAGGACGAGGAAGAGCCCTCCGTCGACGAGGTGAAATCCGGCGACGCCGGGCAAGAAGAGACAACGGCCCTGGTGCCCTCCACGGCATTGGGCCGGTATCTTGTTGAGGTTCGTCGCTACCCGTTTCTATCCAAAGAAGAAGAATTACAGCTCTTTCATGAATATCAGGTTAAGGGCAACCGGGACGCGGCGGTCAAACTGATCCTGTCCAACTTGCGCGTGTCGGTGGCCATCGCTTCGGAATACAAACATACCGGCGCGGATCAAATGGACCTCATCCAGGAAGGGAACGTCGGCCTGATGCAGGCCATCAAGAAATTCGACGTGACCCGCAACGTCCGTTTCTACGCGTATGCCGCGTGGTGGGTCAGGGCCTATATCCTCCGGTACCTGTTGCAATCCCATCGCTTGGTGAAAATCGGCACGACCCAGGAGCAGCGCAAACTCTTCTACAATCTGAGAAAGGAGAAAGCCAAACTCGAACGGGAAGGATTCGTGCCGGATGCCAAGCTTCTGGCCGACCGCCTTCAGGTCCGGGAACGGGACGTGCTGGAAATGGACCAGCGACTGGGAAGTTGGGAACTGTCTCTCGACCAACCCATCAGCAAAGACAAGGAGGAAGGAACCTTCCTCGATTTGCTGCCCGCCCCCACCCCCCGGGTGGACGACGCCCTTGCGAAGAAGGAATTGATGCTGCTTTTCAGGAAAAAACTCGGAGAATTCTCAAAGATCCTCGACGAGCGCGACGAAGACATCCTGCGGAACAGGTTGCTTTCGGAAACGCCCTTGACACTGGAGGAAATCGGCCGTAAGTATTCGATTACCAAGGAACGCTCTCGACAGTTGGAAGCCAGAATAATCAAGAAGTTACGCGAGTTCATGCAGGCCGAATTACAGGATTTCGACGCCTTGCGAAACTGAGCCTCTCACTCCCCTGCCAATTATCCACATTTTTTCATTTCCGGAGCTTGACTTTCCAAAAACAGGCCTTACCTGTTGACCTGATCATTGCGTGAAGTCCTCAAATTCAGGATTTCGAAATACAATCGCCCAATTATCGCTGATCACAGATCGAAAGCAGAAATTACTAACCAAAGGAGGAAGTTGTCACATGGCCACACAAACCAAGGAAAAAGAAGAAACCAAAGGCACGGCGGCCAAAGGCTTTATGCCTCTTGGCGACCGCATTTTCGTGACCTATACGGAAGAACTCGAACGCACGGCCGGAGGCATTTACGTGCCGGATTCCGCCAGGGAAAAACCCCAACGGGGAACGGTCGAAGGTGTAGGAAAGGACGTCAAATCCCTGAAAGTCGGCGATCAGGTCCTCTTCGACAAATATTCCGGAACCAAGATCAGCATCGGAAACGATGATTGCCTGATCCTGAGAGAAGAAGACATCCTGGGCATCTTCGTCGATTCCTAACGATCTGATCCAACCTATCGAACAAAATCTTACAAAACAAAGTTCAAGCATGACTTTAATTTGATGGAGGAACATTATGTCAAAGCAGCTACTGTATAGTGATCAAGCCAGGAGCGCGATTCTCCAGGGCGTCAACCAATTGGCCAATGCCGTGAAGGCCACGTTAGGCCCGAAAGGCCGGAACGCCATTCTGGACAAGAAATTCGGCGCGCCTACGATCACCAAAGACGGCGTGACCGTCGCCAAGGAAATCGATCTCAAGGACCCCTATCAAAATATGGGCGCCCAACTGGTCAAGGAAGTCGCCAGCAAAACCAGCGACGTGGCCGGTGACGGCACCACGACCGCCACGGTCCTGGCCCAGGCCATTTTCCGCGAAGGCGTGAAACACCTCAGCGCCGGCGCGAACCCGATGGAATTGAAGCGCGGGATCGAGAAGGCCGTTGAAACGGCGACTACGGAACTCAAGAAACTCAGCAAGCCCTGTCAGGACAAGAAAGAAATCGGGCAAATCGGCGCCATTTCCGCCAACAACGACTCCACCATCGGCGACCTGATTGCCGAAGCCATGGACAAGGTCGGCAAAGACGGCGTCATTACCGTGGAAGAAGCCAAGTCCATGAGCACCTCGCTGGACGTGGTCGAAGGCATGCAATTCGACCGCGGGTACATTTCCCCCTACTTCGTCACCAACGCCGAACGCATGGAATCCTCACTCGAAGACGCGTTCCTGCTCATCCACGAAAAGAAAATCAGCGCCATGAAGGACCTGCTCCCCATCCTGGAGCAAGTCGCCAAAATGGGGAAACCGCTCGTCATCATTGCCGAGGACGTCGAGGGCGAAGCTCTGGCGACCCTAGTGGTGAACAAACTGCGCGGCACGTTGAACATTGCGGCAGTCAAGGCCCCGGGCTTCGGCGATCGCCGGAAAGCCATGCTGGAAGACATTGCCATCCTGACCGGCGGCCAGGTGATTTCCGAGGAAGTGGGCGTGAAACTGGAGAACGTGAAACTCACGGATCTCGGTCGCGCCAAGCGAGTGACCATCGACAAGGACAACACCACGATCGTGGAAGGCGCCGGCGACCCCAAGCAGATCGAAGGCCGGGTCAAACAAATCAAGGCGCAAATCGAAGAAACCACGTCCGATTACGACCGTGAAAAACTGCAAGAGCGGTTGGCGAAGATCGTGGGCGGCGTGGCGGTCATCAACGTCGGAGCTGCGACGGAAACCGAAATGAAAGAGAAGAAAGCCCGTGTGGAAGACGCGTTGCACGCGACGAAAGCGGCCGTGGAAGAAGGGATTGTCCCCGGCGGCGGCGTGGCGCTGCTTCGTTCCGTTCCCGCCCTGGAAAAGATGAAATTGGACGGCGATCAACAATTCGGCGTCAACATCGTCCGGCGGGCGTGTGAAGAGCCGATCCGGCTCATCGCGGAAAACGCCGGCGTCGAAGGCTCGATCGTGGTGGACAAAGTCCGCAGCGCCAAAGCCAGCAATGGGTACAACGCGGCTTCCGACGAATACGTCGATCTGGTCGAAGCCGGCGTCATCGACCCGACCAAAGTGACGCGGTGCGCATTACAGAACGCCGCAAGCGTCGCCGGGTTGATGCTGACCACCGAAGTCACCGTGACCGACCTGCCCGAGGAGAAGAAGGAACCAGCCATGGGCGGCCACGATCACGGCATGGGCGGCGGCATGGGCGGCATGATGTAAGCACGTCGAGGCATTGCCGCTTCGCATCGAAGCAACGAAGGCCCGAGGGACTGTTCCCCCGGGCCTTCGTTTTTTAATCCTCCGTTCAGAGCCTGTCCCCGACTCCCCTTTTTCTCAACCTCGTCCCTTCCTTCTGTCATTCTCGACATCTTTAATCGAGAATCCAGCGTCTTTGCTTTTTCCTTTTGCCTTTATCTGTCATTCCCGACATTTTTAATCGGGAATCCAGTGTCTTTGTTTTTTCCTTCGTTCGTAAAGACAGAAGAGACTGGATCCCCGATCAGGTCGGGGATGACAGGAGTGTGGTCAGATCTTTATTCTGTCAACAGAAGCGGGCGTAGATTTCAGACCCTTTGTAACCGTTTGCCCCGCCTTAATTCTTTTATGACGTTCCTGTGCAGGAAAAGTTTCAAGGTGCTTCACCAAAATGTTTGCCATTTCTCGTGCGATTTCTCTAACTGATAGCTTACGTTTCATAGGTTCCAACTTAGCACCAAGACTTATAAAGTTACCGCGAATCCCATGGATTGACCACATCCATCTCCAAGCCGTCAAAATCCCTGACGTTGCGGGTTGCTAGGGTGAGGTCGTAGGTTTTCGCGGTTCCCGCAATCAGCGCATCGCCCAGGTCCAGCGTCCGTCCGAAGCGTTGCGCGTGTACCCGAAACCTGGCTGCCCATTCCGCCCCTACCCTCTCCAAAGGCAGGATGCGGTCTTCGTATTCAGCGATGACTCCCAGCAGATTATCCTGCAAACTAGATCGCCGTTGTCCTTGCGCCAAGCGCTGCAACCCATATTCCAACTCGTGGATCACAATCGACGACAGCCAGAGGTCGTCGTGTTCGGTAAGGAACGTGACGACGCGTGCGTGCGGTGTGTGTCGTATGACCTCGGAGATGACGTTCGTATCAAGGAGATAGCCGTTCATTCTTCTTCTTCGTCGATGAACGGGATCTTCCGATTCGATCTGCGGTCCGGAAGTTCAAGCTCTATTCCACGCGGCATGTTCTCTACCAGCCACTGCCCCAACGGTTTACGCGGCGGCGTCTTCGCATCCCACGTGGCCGCAGGCACGACCACGAATGACCGGCGTGTACCGATCCGTTGCGGCCCTTCCTCCTCAGCGAGCCGCAGGATTTCCGACAGTCGTGCCTTTGCCTCGGCCACGGTCCAAGTCCGGTTATGTTTGATATGCTTGACGGTCATATGCCCTCCTATCAGTTCGTAGTAGTCCAATATAGACCATATTTGAAGCTGAATCAAGTGACTCCGTGCGCCTTACAGAACGCCGCGAGCATCGCCGGGTTGATGCTCACCACCGAGGTAACCGTAAGGAAGAGAAGAAAGAATTTGCTTAACTTGCAAATAATGACTATAGTAGTCTGATAATAGCAACTAGAAAGGTCTTTTATGAAAACTACGACCGTATCTCAGCTCAAGACGGCATTAAGTGCCTACCTGCGTCGGGTGAAGACCGGTGAAGAAGTCTTGATTACCGAGCATGGCCGCCCTATTGCACGGTTGCTGCCCATTGCCAATCCCGTGACCTTGTCTGCGCACTTGCAAGACATGGAACAAAAGGGACTCCTCAAGCGCGGAGAGAAGACCCTGCCGGCAGATTTTTGGGACTTGCCCCGCCCTGCAGATCCGCAAGGGGCCGTGCGTTCGGCGGTTTTAAGTGAGCGAGAAGAAGGCCGGTGAAATTCTGGGATACGTCGGCCATTGTGCCGCTCTGCGTGCAGGAACCCCATTCAGACACCGTACAAGCGATTCTCATCGAGGAGCCGGCCATGGTCGTGTGGTGGGGCACGCGCACCGAATATCTCTCCGCACTGATGCGACAGGTACGGGAAGGCGGTTTGACACCACCCGATGAACGTGCCGCCCGCCACGTATTGCAGACTCTGATGCAAACCTGGACGGAGATGCAGCCAAGCGAAGCCTTACGCAACACAGCCGAACGGTTGCTCACCGTGCATTCGTTACGGACAGCGGACGCCTTGCAACTTGCCGCAGCCATCCAGTGGTGTCAGGGATTCACAACGGGACAGGGCTTTGTCGCGTTCGATCGACAACTGCGCGAGGCAAGTTACCGAGAAGGCTTTACCCTACTTCCTGAGACATTCTGATCGTCTTCGACGTATAAGACAGCGTTGCACCGACTTCAGGTAATGCCGGACGACAGGTTTGACCTCAACCTACTTATACCCACTACAGCAGACAGGTGAATCGGTCGGATGAGCCTGGCGTAATCCGACACAGTTTGTCCTCTTCGAGCAGAAGCTTACCCTGGCGCTGGCGACGGGGGTCTCGAATGACGATTTCCACGTCACGCCCAAGTGCCAGCAACAGGCGCTGCTTATGCGCGGTTGATCCGGATAAGCTCAACGGTCGCCCGATGGCCGGACGTGGTGGCTAATCGGGTGTCGCAAGTGAGCAATGAGGCCGCAAGCGACTCCGCCAGAGCCAGGTACGCAGCATCATAGGCGGTGACATTATGACGTAGCGCCCAAATGCGTGGAAGAAAGAGGTCATGCGGGTAACGAAAAATCGGAAAATCGGCCAGGTCGGTCAGGGCTTGCTTCCCGCGTTGCGGTGTCAGTTCACCACTCGACACGTACCGTCGCAGGACTTGCGTGATCTCCAGATCCAGCAAATGAGGCGCATGCAGAGATTCTCCACTGTCAAACAGGCGCCGCTGAATATCCATCGCGGCGGTCGTTCCCAAAAGCACCTCAACGACCGCCGAAGCATCCGTCACAATCACCGGCTATCGCGTTCTTCCCGGATCAATTGAGCCGGTGAGACGGTTGGGTTGACCCGGGTTCGAGTCTGGAGCCGCAGGCGTAACTCTTCGACGGTTGGATGCTCGGAAAGCCGTTGAATCTCCGCAATCAGGTAATCGGACAGAGACGTACCGGCCAAGGCGGCCCTGGACTTGAGAACCCTGTGAAGGTCATCGGGGACGTTTCGCAACTGGATCATTTTTGACATGTGATAAACCTATTTACATGTTTAGCACATGTCAAGAGTTCCTTCCATTCCACGAGGATGAACCTAAAGAAAAGACTGTCCCCCTCACCCCAGCCCTCTCCCGCAATGGGGAGAGGGTTTATGAATGGCGAAGATAAAGACACTGGATTCCCGATTAAAAATGTCGGGAATGACAGAAGGAGGAAGCGGGCAGGACAGGATTATTCCGGTCTCCAGGGAAATGGGCCCATCGAGTCGTCCAGCAGAATGCGCCACACGTTCATGGGCAACCATTCTTCGTACATCCACCAATCTTTGTATTGAGGCAACTGGACGGCCTTCGGGATCATCATCCAGTTCGTTCCTTTCTTGAATTCCGCATAAATCGCGCCCCGTATGTCGTGCAGGAATTGGATATAGTCTTTCACGTCCTGCTTGGTACCCCCCAATAACGGTTCGGCTTTTCCGCTGTGCGCATAGATGGCCCTGTCGAAGTCCATTTGTTCGATTTCTTTCAAGGACCGCTCCCATTCCTTGATGTTGAAATCCGGCACGATGTTGAACAGGATCGCCTGCGGATCGACCAGGTCGGCGATATAGGCGATTTTCTGTTTGGGAAGGAGAAAAACGGTCATACCCATCCCATGATTCATGCCCAAGTAATGCAATTCCAGTACGGTACCGCCCAGGGTGATGTCTTTTCGCTTGCCCGACCAACTTGCGTCGGGAACCATCATATCCGGCCCGGGGTTCGCCTTCATCCATTGATAGGCTTCCTCATGGGCCATGACGGTTGCTCCGGCATCGTGAAACACTTGTCCGCCACTTGCATGATCCCAGTGATTGTGGCTGTGAAAGAGATAGCGGATCGGTTTGTCCGTGACGGCCCGGATGGCTTCGACAAATCCTTTCGCGTGGTTCGTATTCACCGATTCAATCGCGAGGACGCCTTCGCCCGTCACCACGAACATGGAAAAATAGGCGCCGGCCGGGTTCCCATAGCTATACACCCCCGTGTCGATCTTGGCCGTATGCGGGGGCAGCGTTTCGGCGGAAGCAACACCGAAGAACACGATAGTCATGATGAACAGACAAAGAACCTGTTTCATACTCTTGACTCCTTCCTTGAAGTTGTGGTGGACCTCGACCGTCATACCTGGACGCAAACCCACACGCGACCTGTCCCCAATCCGGTCCTGGTGAACAGACCGGATCAGTATAACGCAGTCCGGCACAGCCTGTCTCCGTTCAGCCGTGAAGCTGGTAGATTACGTTCCGCTCACCTGACGTGCGAGGCAGGAAAAAACTTGCTCCGGCGTCTGAAGAGTTCTATTCTACGGACAACATTAGTGGTGACGAGAAGATTCACAAAAGGACTCGAACGATGAAACACTTGGCACTATCTCTGATACTCGTTTTGAGCGGCGTCCTGTTTATCGGTGGCGGGACAGCCTCCGCCGAACCCCGAACGGAATCGATTTGCAATCTGGGCATGGTCAAAGGAGAACAAGGCCGCACCTGTGAAGTACCCATCCCGTCAGGCTGTCAGGTAGCCAATTTTCCGGGTTACGATGATCCGTGGATCGACGTTTCCAAGGGCGGGAAGACCAGTTGTGCCATCGATGAGAAACAGACCGACTGGAAAACCAAGATCGTGGGTTCCTGTGGCCCCTGCGGCACGGATAATTGTTCTGCCCGGTTCAGCGTCATGTTTGCATGCGGCGACAGTCAACCGATGACCACCCAGCCGAGAAAAGTTTATAAGGATTAGAAAGAAGCGCCATAAGATGGCGCGGCTACAAGACCTCTACCTCCCCTTGCCCCTCCTTACAAAGGAGGGGAGCAAGCAGAAACACAAAGACCCTAAAGACACTAGATTCCTTTATATCGCCTGGATCCCCGATCAAGTCGGGGACAAGCGTCGGGAATGACAGAAGGAAAAGAGGGGTCTCTTGCATGTCGTCGACAACCCGTCTTCTGAAACAAGCCGCCCTTGAACAGGGATTTCATGCCGTCGGGATCGCTCGCGTCCCGGCGTCTACCACTGACCGGGATTGCTCTCCGTCCGGTCATTCCCACACCAACCTGCTCGAACGCCTGCAATCCTGGCTAACCCAAGGCTACCACGGCACCATGGAGTGGATGCGACGCACTCCCGAACGCCGCGCCGATCCCACGCAGGTCTTGCCGCACTGCCGGTCGATTATTGCCCTCGGTCTCAATTACTGGACCGGCGAAGCTCCAGATGAGCGGCGGGGCAACGGCCGGATCGCCCGGTATGCCTGGGGTGAGGATTACCACCGCGTCTTCAAGAAAAAACTCAAGCGCCTCGAACGGGTGCTCAAATCTCTCGAACCGGATTGCGTCACGCGCAGCTACGCGGATACTGGTCCGGTGATGGAGAAGTTCTGGGCTCAGCAAGCCGGATTGGGGTGGATCGGCAAGCATTCCAATCTCGTCTCCCCGACTTTTGGTTCATGGTTGCTGCTCGGAGAAATTTTGACCACTGCGGAATTGGAGGCCGACGAGCCGGGCGCCGACCTCTGCGGGACCTGTACCCTGTGCGTGCAAGCCTGCCCGACCGGAGCCATTGTGGAACCCTACGTCGTCGATGCCGCGAAATGCATTTCATATCTCACCATCGAATACCGCGGGGACAGGCCTTCACTGGATAAGAACCTGCAAACCCGCATGGGGAACCGCATCTTCGGTTGTGATGATTGTCTGGACGTATGCCCCTATAATGCCTTCGCCCCGGTAACAAACGAACCGGGCATGCAACCCACGGACCTGACGCAAGGACCGAACCTGTCCCGACTCTCGGCATTGGGTGAGGAAGAATTTTCCCGGACCTTTGCCCATTCCCCTATCCGGCGGGCGAAGTTTTCGGGTTTCCAACGCAATGTGGCCATTGCCCTGGAAAACGAACCGTAGCCGCGGACATCGTGACGGGTTACGTTAGCTCCGCCATCGTCACGCCGTCGCCGCCTTCTTCCTGACTCCCGGGTCGATACTCCTCCACGTATGCCGACTGCGCGAGAAATTCTCGAATCGCGGTCTTGAGTTTCCCGGTTCCATGCCCATGAATGATCCGGACGGACCTGGCATTCCGCAGCAAAGCCAGATCCAATTGGGCCGTCAATTGCTCCAGGGCTTCTTCCGCAGTCTGTCCCCGCAGGTCGATGCCGGCGAAATCCGACGCCGATGATCCCGAACCTGCGCTCCCGCTCGATAGTGACGACGGTTTCGCCAAACGCGGCGCGGGACTCTTTTCTTGCGGGACAACGTCCGGCACGCTCCCCGCTTTACCCACGCCCACCAGTCGCTCCACGTGAACGGAAAGTTCGGACGACCCGACCTGCACACGAACGGATTTCTTCCCTTCAGGCTTTTCCAGCAACCGGCCCAGCGTGTCCAGGTTGGCGATTTCCACGACGTCGCCTTCTTCAAGCGACGCAACCGGAACGGGTTCCGACGCCGTGCGTCGATTGATCGTCGCTTCCACTTGATGCAACTGACGTTGCGCCTCCTGCGCGTGTTCTTGCGTCCGTCGGCGCTGCAACGACTCGGTGATCCGCCGGACCTCCGCGCGGGCCGCGGCCAACTCCTCACGAAACTTCTTTCTCATCTTTTTGATTTCGTCGCGCTCGATGGAACGTAATCGTTCCGCAATCGCCTGGGCTTCCGCTGCCTCACGGCCGGCTGTTTCTCGCTGAGTCCGGGCGTCGTCGAGTTCATCCTTCAATTCCTGATGGGTGCGTTGCAGATCCGTGAACACGTGATCGAGTTGCCGGTCTTCACGATGGACCAAACTCAGGGCCTGATCAAGAATCGACGGGTCCATACCCAAACGCCCGGCGATATCCAGCGCGGAGGACCCGCCGGGGATGCCGGGGATAAACCGGTACGTCGGAGCCAGCGTATTCACGTCGAATTCGAGGCTCGCGTTCAGAAACCCGGGCGTCGAAAGAGCCAGAGTTTTCAAGGCATTGTAGTGCGTCGTCACGACGACCTTGAGGTTGAGTTCGACAAACCGGCGAAGCAGCGCCTCGGCCAAGGCCGCGCCTTCGGCGGGATCCGTTGAACTGATGACTTCGTCCAAGAGGACCAGCGTTCGCGGAGACTCTCCGCCGGAGGGGTGTTCGATGCTTTGGAGCAGGCCGATCAGTTTTCTGATGTGCGCGGAAAAACTGGATAGGTCTTTAGTCAAATCCTGCGCATCGCCGATGTCCGCGAAGGTTTCCTCGAAAAACGCCATCTCCGATCCGTCCCTGCACGGCAGGTGAAGCCCGCACCGTACCATCAGACTGCTCAGCCCCAACAATTTCAGCAGTACGGTCTTTCCACCCGTGTTGGGACCGGATATCACCAACACCGAGGAGTCCCTTTCAAACATGACGTCGTTCGGCACGACCTGTTCCTTGTTCAACAGCAGCAAGGGGTGCCGCGCGTTCCAGAGACGAACGTGTCCGTCCGTGTTGGGTCGAACCGGCGTTCCGTTCATACGGGCGCTGAGGCGCGCTTTCGCTCCGATACAATCCAAAGTTGTCAGGACCTGCAACAGGCTCCGTAAATCCTCCAGGTGCTGCACGACCCGGCTCGTGAGTTCCTGCAGGATGCGGGCGATTTCCCGGGCGACCTGAAGCTCGGCGACTTTGATCTGATTGTTCAGGTCGATAAGTTCACGAGGCTCCATGAACACCGTCGCGCCGCTGGCCGATATGTCATGCACGATGCCATGGAGAGCATGCTGACGTTCGGCTTTGATCGGCAAAACGTACCGGTTCTCCCGCTGGGCATAGTACGGCTCCTGCAAGAGGTCCCGGTAACGTGAGGAGGCGACCATGTTCTCCATGCGCTGGCGTATACGGTGCTTCAACCCCTGCGAAAGACGGAGTGCTTCATACAACGCCGGCGAGGCATGATCGAGTATGTCCCCTTCCGCGCTCACGCATGTATCGATCTCCTCCCGCAGTCCGGAAAGGTCCGGCAGGGACCCATAGTAGGCAAACAGAGCCGCCGCGATCTGTTGATTCGCCACGAGACACCGCCGCACCGCCCCGGCCACGTGGATGAGCACGGCAATGTCCCTCAATGTATGAAGTTCCAGGATTCCGCCTTTTTCAGCCTTGTGCAGAGCTTGCGATGAATCCTCAAACTGTACTGGGGGAAACGGCACCGCGGCATGCTGAAGCTCCAGCATATCCGTGGTCTCCTCCATGCGTTGCTGCGCAAGTTCTGGTGTATCCGCCAGAGGCAACCGCCGGCATAACTCGGCCCCCAAAGCCGAATGCGCCTGGCCGGCCAACGCCTCCAACACCTGCGGCCACTCCAGGGCCTGTTGCGTTTCGGATATAGCGGGAAGATCAGACACGAGGATGGTGGATGGGATTGTTCACGTTTATAAATTTGCCTTCAGATAAGAGTAACGAAGTCACGAACGAAACGAAAGGGGGGGGATTCTGAATGCTCATGCCCAATACCCCACTGGAAGACGTGAAGCAGGTAAAGAAGGAGGGAAAATTGAAATGTCTGAGAAGACTACGGGATAAGATTGACCGTGCGACTGGCTGTAAAGCGGATTATCCTAATGGTTATGTTCAACAGACGAGATCAACAGCCATTTATTGTCAGGAAGCTTGCTGGCACGTATCCATTTGGTGGGCATCACTGTTGCCTTACCGCTTGGTAATCTTTGGGCCGACATAGACGACATATACCGGCTTGCCAGGTACTATGGGCCAGGAGAAATGTAGGCGAAGCGTCATATGTTTCTCCTTACCGTGCCATGGACAAAACAAATTCTTTCCGGGGTTATTTGGATGGGGAAACGTCAACTCGTTGTGGAAATTTGCTTTCTCGTTATCCGACGAGTCGGAAAACAACGCGGTTTTGCCGCCTGTGAAATATTTCTGATAAATCCGTTGGCCTTCCGGGGTGCGTACGCCATTCTCGTCGAATTCACGTGCAAACTGGTCCAGTATGCCGAGCAATACAACGACGCGGTCTGCTGTACTCTTGGGAAGAGGAAACCCTTTAAAAGGCTCAAAGCAATCGTCCGCGAAGGTCAGGCGCATGAAACGTCTAATAGAATATTCACGTAAATCGTCCCATGACTCGACCTTGATTGCTACGAGTTTTTCTTCCAGTGTGACTTCATTGCGCCAATTGTCGAGGTTCGAACGCAGGTCTGCTAACCCTTCATCCTCGCGGCGCCAAATCACCTCCACGGGCGAATAATTCCAATCCGATGGCGTAATACTGACTAAACCGCATTCAACGTCATGGAACGTTCGAAATGCGGCTTCACCAACTGCGGAATCCGTAACTACCTCGCCTCGACATTCCAGGTATTCATTTTCAGAATGCTGGCGCAAATCGCTCCAAAACGGACCATGACGCGTCAGCCAGCCCATTACGGCTCGCCGTTCGTTGTTGGCGAGTTGGCCGATTGCCTGTTGCATCGTCATATCCGGCATCGGATTGCGGTTCAGAAGCTCACGCTGGCAATGCAACTCCAGTCCGTAGCGTTGGACTATGCCACGCATGGTCATCAGCCGCGCAAGCGCGTCGCGAAACGCCGTTTTCTCATGGAACTGGCCGTGGATTGACAAATCATTGACCAGAAAATCCAATGGTCAACTCCAGCCAGCAAAGTAATTCATATCTTTATCGAACTGGTCGAAAAATCCTTCCGGCCAACTGTCGATGTTGCCATCAGCGTCCAAGATTGGACTTTGGACCTGAGAAGCGCCTCCCGGTTGACTTTCTCGTCTCATTTGGAAGAAGTGCAAGGCGACATCATCGGCATGTAGTGTTTGGTTTTTGATAGCCCGCCTGATGCCATTCAACACGTGATCGCTGTGCGTCTCGATCACGACCTGCACACCCGAGGACGCGACTTGAGCCAAAAATTCCCCCATCATCGCCTGCCCGGCAGGATGCATATGGACCTCAGGGTTCTCGATCAGAAGTAAATCTTCTTCATTTGCAACTAGGGCGGCCACTACGATGGGAAGAACCTGTGTCAGTCCAAACCCCGTATGAATAGGACGGTGGAAATCCGTATCTGTGGACATACGAATCCCTAATGTCACAGCATTGGTGTGAGGGATTTGATTAATCGCCAACACACAATCCGGGAAAAAACGCGCCATACGCGCCTCGACCTGCCGAAACAAAGTAGGCGGCACGTCCTCAATCACAAGATTATCAACCACAAGGGCGTCACGTCTCGAGTGAAGAATGCTGACAGCGTATTCTCCTCTTGGGCCAACGACGGGCGTGAGTTGAGGATCATCTAATATGTAGTTCTCGCGTGGCCCCAGCCTCTCCGCTGTCAAGTAGGTGAGCGCGCACATACGTTTGGCCAACGAATCAGCCAAGAGCACACCAGGTGACTTGCCACCCGACGGTGTCGGCACACCATGTGGCAGGAGGTAGCGAAACGGCTGAGTTCTATCTATGTCTGTAGGTAAGACCATGTCCTTATCAGGACCACTGAAGCGCCTTAAATCCATGGACATCTCGTCGCGTTCACCGTCAAATTCCCATTGAAACCGAGCCTCATCGCTGTCCAATAACGCAATCGTACAGGAGCGTCGCCCATGAACCTTATCAATCACATCACCTACAGTGCCAAGTTGTATTGCACTGCCATTGAGCATCAAGCGCATCGACCACTCATGTTCGCGCATAGTCTGATGCAGAAGAACGAGCGCGTGCAGCACCGATGATTTGCCTGAAGCATTGACGCCGGCCAGCAAGGTCAGCGGACGTAGCGGCAGTTTCAACAACTCAAAGCATTTAAAATGCTCTAGATCAATCCGTGTGAGCACCTAAGACCCCCTCTAAATTTTTCCGGACCATCTCAAACCGGTACTTTACCCGTCGAGTATCATTCGTGCCGTAGGTGATCGCGGCATTGAATTCTTCATCTTCAAGTAGCCTATACATGGCTTGGCGAAGCAGTTTGGCGTACTTTTCTACAATGTGCTCGGGGTATTGCGACAATCCTGTACTCATCACGTCCCAAAGCGATGCATTGAGAACACTCCGCCCAACTTGTCCGGGCCCGTGCTTTCTGAATGCATGCTTATCGAACAGCCTGAAATTATTGACAAGGCTTCTCCGAAATTCGACGGACAATCGCGAAAGCTCAGATTCTTCCATCCTGTTCATTTGACGCAGGCCCTCGGCAAGAAAGACATCCATGTCGCCGCGATATTTATCCAGACCAAGAAGACGAAAGGCGCAAAATCGATTGACAAATTCCTTGTCGCGCATTGTTTTTCTATTCAAACTCCTCCCTGTCGCCTTAAGAAATACTTCGGTTTGCGCTTCATCTTTCAGGAAGAGAGTTGCCGGCCCCATAAAAAGGCAGTTGCGCATCTGTTGTCTGGTAAGAGGCTCACCGCTATTCACTCTTTCAAAAATGTCCAGACAGGCGCGTTCCGGCGCCTTCGAGTCGATGATGTAGAAAATGAGATTACAATCTTCGATGCGGTTTTGAAGTTTAGAAGAAAGGTCAGAGAATTTTTTGCCATCGAGTTCGTCGCGACCCGGGAGTTGCAGCTTCAGATTGTCACCAACAAACTGTTTGAATGTGGACAGGCGCTGCAAACCGTCCACGACCACCATTCGCCCTTTGTCGTCTTCAGCCATGTAGAAAACGGGAAGAGGTATCCGCATGATCACGGATTCGATGAGCTTGCTTTGCTTGTCTTCAGGCCAAATAAAATCACGCTGAAAGTCTGGATCCATCACATAGTTTCCTTGATGAATCCGCCGGATGACGTCGTGAATCGTTCGATTCTCATTCCGGATCAGGAGATCGTCTATAGGGTAGTCTCCCCATGACGCATCATTGAGATCGAGACCTTCGATTTCTTCGTTGTCGATCTGTTGTTCTGATAGTTGAGCTTCCATGATTTTGTCGCTCCGTGTCGTCTACCTACTGATCTGCCCGCTCATTGTTTCGGCTTAATCAGGGGGAACCGCAATACGATGGCTTCTGAAGAAATACCGCATTTTCCACTTCAGATCCTAGAATATTACCATAATTGACCCTACGGAATCCGTCAATTAGGACAGTGGCGCATTCCGGTATCTACCGAACGATAAACGATATAAAAACAACAGACGCGAGGATGGAGAGAGGGATGGGCGGTGACTCCAAAAACTAAATTCCATAACAAAGACACTGGATTCCCGATCAGGTCGGGAATGACAGAAGGGAAAAGAGGAGAGGGAGTTTGTAGGTATGTACTTCTTACCATAAAGGGTTGAGTGTGGCCGTGTCTTGTGCGATAAACGTTCGGGCTTAATCGCTTGCCTTCACGGATAGAAGGTAACAGCCTTGTGCGATTCTGTTGCTAACCGCATCGAAACTCGGAGGGAGGGAACCATTGAACGATAATGATTTGAATATCACGCTTGGGGTCGAAGAGGAGTTCTTTCTGGTTGACCCGGAATCGCGGGATCTGATTGCCGATCCGGATCCGGCAATCTACGAGTCATGCCGGCGTGCCAGCGGCCCTCACACCGTGGTGCACGAATTTCTTCGCTCGCAAATTGAGACCAATACCCGGGTCTGTGCCGACTTCACCCAATTGCGGGAGGCCTTGAACGAAACGCGCCGCCTGATCATTGACGCCGCGCGGCAACATGGGATTGCGGTTATCGCGTCGTCCACCCATCCGTTCGCCGACTGGCGCGTGCAGTTGCCGACGCCTCAGGAACGGTATCAGCGTTTCGCCATTACCTATCAAGAGCGACGGTCCTTTCTCGTAAACGGCATGCACATCCACGCCGGATTCGGCGATCCCGACTCGCGTATTCGAGTCATGACGGCCCTGCGTCGCTATCTCCCCTTGCTGAACATTTTGTCCGCGTCTTCCCCCTTTAGCGCGGGACGGGAGACCGGATTCAAATCCTATCGCCTGAACCTCTTGAACGTGGTACCGCGGTTCGGGCTCCCCCCGGCTTTTTTCTCTCGACGGGACTACGAAGATCTGCTCAAAGCGTACCAGTCCCTCAAGTTCATCGATGACGGCAGCGAGTTGTGGTGGGACCTCCGTCCTTCGCCGAAGTACCCCACGATCGAGTTGCGTATCTGCGACGTTTGCGCCCGCCTTGACGACGCGCTCGCCGTGACGGCAGTGTACGCCTCTCTTATTCGCAAGCTCCTCCGCGAGGATGCCCACGGCACACTATCCCCGGAGCCGCCGTCCGAAATCATCGCGGAGAATCGGTGGTTGGCGTCGCGCTATGGGGTATTGGCGTTCTTGGGCGATCCTGCCATGGGCGAGCGCATCGACATCAACGATCAACTCACGGCGCTGGCCAACGACCTCGCCGAAGATGCCCAAGCCCTTGGCTGCGAGCAGGAATTACATCATGCTCTTGTGATTATCCGGGAAGGGGCCGGCTCTGACCGGCAACTCGACCTCTTCCGGTTGCGACGGCTTGAAGGTGATGGCACGGAGCAAGCGTTGCGTGCCGTAACCGATCTTATCATCCAGGAAACGATTGGCGACACGCAATGACATTTTTATTTTAAATGAAATTTTATTGAATAAATATAAATTAAGTAAATCAAATAAATATATATAATAATTAAATTAACACATTATTATATATTAAAGTATTTATTTAATTTAAAATATATATTTCATGGAATCATTTTTCAATAGCATTCTTCTATTCGGGCTTTTGATCGGCATGCAGCATGCTTTGGAGGCTGATCACGTGGCGGCCCTGTCATCGCTTTGTACGGGCACACGATCGGTTCGCCGGATCGCCACGCATGGTGCGGTCTGGGGACTGGGCCACTCGGTCACCCTGCTGATTTTCGCCGGAGCTGCGGTCTTTCTGGATCTTCGCTTCGGCGACAAGCTGGCCCATGCACTGGAATGCGTTGTCGGCCTCATGCTGATCCTGTTGGGAGGACAAGTCCTTTTTCGCTTGTGGTCTGCCCGCGTTCATTTCCATACCCACCGGCACGCTGACGGCAAGACCCATTTTCACGTCCATAGCCATCACGGCGAGAAGACCGACCATAATCCAGACCGTCACGTTCATGCCCATACGAGCAAACTGCCCATGCGGACACTGGTGGTGGGCATGGTCCATGGTTTGGCCGGCTCAGCGGCCCTGGTGGTTCTTACGGCTTCGACCGTGCAGGACCCGGTCACGGGTCTGCTCTACGTCGCGCTGTTCGGTCTCGGCTCGATCGCCGGCATGACGGTGCTTTCTTCGTTACTCGCCGTACCGCTGGCCTGGACGGCTCGAGCTCTGACCTGGGCTCATCGCAGCCTCCAGGCGGCGGTAGGAGTCGCAACCACAGCGCTGGGCATACTGGTGCTGGCGGAAGCCGGAAGCGCTTTCTTTTTGCCTGGTTGAGTCCGCTCAACACCGTTCCATTTTCGCATTTCACTCCGGCCATGGCTTGCACGCCTTGTTCTATCAATTACGGTTTCTTTAGAATTGTGCATGTTTGTTCGTTGACAATTTCCGCTGTCTCCTTCTGTCATCCCCGACCCCGATCGGGGATCCAGTGTCTTTGCCTGTTCTTCCGTCTGGGCAGGGTAAAGACCCTGGATTCCCGCGTGAGCGGGAATGACAGAAAGCGGCGGCGCCCTCACCCCAACCCTCTCCCGCCGCGGGGAGAGGGAGAAATGAGGCACAACCGAAAGTTCAAGAAATGACTCAGGATGAAGCCCGTTCGTATCTCAATTACCTGCTGACGTTGGGGCTCCGCCGTGAAGAGGCGTTCGGGCCGTTGGCTATCGCGTTTCTTCGTGAACGGGATCTGACGGCCCTCGGCATCGCGCCGGAAGAGCAGTTCAGTTTGATCATCGCCACGACCCAGGCGATTGCCGCGGAGCCCAAACGGTATTCGCTCAAATTGGAACTGCTGCAAAAGGCCCGGCAACTGCTTGCGACCACGCGGTTCTTCGACCCCGAATTGGATAAAGATTTGGAGCATGACATTCAAAAGACGACCGCCGAGTTGGCGATCTATAACGACGCCATGAAGTCTTCCCGGACTGCGTCGATCGACCGGCACACGTTGATCGTCGAGACGGATGTCCCCGACTATTTTCTGGACTTGGCGCAGAAGCGAGCCGGGGCGTATTACCAGAACAAGTATCGGCTAACCAAGGAGGCCAAAACCGCGCAGCATTTCGGCGGCACGCCCAAGCGCTTCGAACCCGACAATGAAGCCCTGCACAAGGAATTTCCCGGCGCTTGCGCTCCATTTATGGCCGTTCGGACGAATGGGTTCCACATGATGCTTCCGTTTGACCTGAAAATCAGCCGGCGGCCCGATGAGCCGCTCGATGCGGGCATCAGGATCTTTTACGCGAAAATGGGGTATTCGTATCCGCTCCGCTATGAGATGGGGAAACTGTGCAGTTACCACGACGGGCAGGTCTATGACATTGCCCTGGATGATCCGAACTTATTATTCGTATCCGTCTCCGGCATCAAAGATGCCGAATTTCCGGCCAAATCCGTTCCCGGTTCCGGGGACGTGCCGCCGGAATATGCCTACCCGCTCGCCGTACTCGAACATACCGGCAGCCTCGGGCCGTTTATCCAGGTCAGTTGCAATTTCAAAGTCTGGTTCGATGCATCCAAGGTCTCCGTCCTGATCCAAGGCGCGCCGGACCTGTACGAATATGGGCTTCAGGGCGGCGCGGGGCTCATGACCCGTTCCTATGCCTCGGACAAAGTCCCCACCTATGCGGAAGCCCAATCACAACCCTGGCAGGAAGGGCTGAGTTTTAACTTCGTGAATCTTCATCTGACCTTGAGCCCTGGCACGGAAACGGGCTTTATTCCCCACAGTACGCCGATCTTTACGGTGTTTCCCGTTCTGAGCAAGCAAAGCTACAAGTTCGACCGGTTGACCGAGGCATAGGATTGTCTCACCTCTCGAAGTTCTGACTAAATCAGACCTTTGGTTGCCTTGCTTTTCATAAGAAATCCATTACACCTGTTGATACGCCATGAACGCCTATGCTATCATGGCATCTCCAATGGACGACGACGGTCCCAGACGATATTCCCTGCACCAGCGCAATAATCTCTACCCGCCCTTATCTTCTTTCTTTGTCCATTTCCCAATACCGGATCCCTGCAGAGCAAAGGGCTTGCTTTCTCTAGGTTTTCCGGCCCCTCTGCCCGGAACCAGTGTTTTGCTCTGATCTGATCCCATGGAATATCTCATCATTCTGGTTTGCTTGGTGTTATCCGGATTGTTTTCAGGAGCGGAAATTGCGTTCTTTTCCATTCCCGAAAGCCGCTTGGAAACCCTGAAGGAGGAAGGCCGCCGGGCGGGAGCTTTGGCGCTTTCTCTCAGGCAGAATCCCCAGCGACTTCTGTCGACGATCCTGATCGGGAACAACGTCGTCAACCTGACGGCCGCCGCGTTGATTTCCATGGTTACCTTCGAACATTTCGGGTCCGAAGCGGTTGCGATTGCGACGGGCGGGTTGACGATTTTTGTGCTGATCTTCGGAGAAATCGTCCCCAAAACCCTGTGCGCCAAACACGCAGCCTCCGCGGTCCAATTCTTCGCGTACATGATCTTTTGGATGGAAAAACTCTTTGCTCCGGCTCTCTTCCTGTTGGAACCCCTAATCCTGAAATTGACCGGAGGACGGGGGCTGGCCGTCCCGTTCGTGACGAAAGAAGAGCTCAAGATCATGATCGAGGCCGGAGGCAAAGCCGGGGTGCTCGAGTCCGAAAAAGTCGAGATGATCAAGAATCTTTTCGAGTTCACCGAGCTGACGGCCAGGGACGTGATGACGCCGAGAATCGATACGGTCGTCATGGACAGCAATCTGTCTTTGAACGAAGCCAAAGAAAACCTGTTCAATACCAAACATTCACGGATTCCCGTCTATGACGACCTCCGCGACAACATCACGGGCATCCTGTATCGAAGTCATGCCCTGATCGAACTGGCCCAGGGCAATCGCACGAGCAAACTGAAGGAATTAGCCCTCCCGCCGCTCTTCATTCCCATTTCGAAACCGGTTGGCGATCTCTTGAAGCAATTTCAGCAGGAGAAACGCCACATCGCGATCGTCGTCAATGAATTCGGCGGGGTCATGGGAATCGTCACCACGGAAGATCTGTTGGAAGAGGTCGTGGGTGACATTCTCGACGAGACGGACGTCAGTGAAGAACTGATCAAACGGACCGGTAAAAATGAGATTCTGGTGAGCGGTCGAACGGAGGTTCGCAAAATCAATGAATTTCTGAAGGTTGCCTTGGATAAAGAAGAAGACGTCGTCTTCTATACGATCAGCGGGCTTATCCAGCAGCACCTCGGCCATATCCCTGCGGTCGGCGAGGAACTCCGAGTAGCCGATTGTCTGTTGACCATCCGCGAAGCCGATAACCGATCCATCAAAAGCGTCCAGATCCTCAAACTGGAAGACGTACCTAAAGAAGAACCGGCGCCCGCCCAAGCCGGTTCCTCCACATAACGCCGGGCGTTTTGTCTTTTCCCTCAGTCGCCACCGGCTCGAAGCAACTCAAGAAACCCGGCTTCATCAAGCACGGTAATCCCCAAACGCTTGGCCTCGTCCAGTTTCGACCCCGGGTCTTTTCCGACGACGACGTACGAGGTGTGTTTGCTGACACTGGAGGTGACTCGTCCACCAAGCGCTTGGAGGCGTTGCGTCGCTTCCGGCCGGCTCACGTTCTCCAGCCCGCCGGTGAACACAAAACTTTTCCCTTTCAAGGGTCCGGCTTGTCCACTTTTTTCAGAGGAAACAGCCTGAACGTTCACCCCTAACGTCTTCATGGCATTGAGTACAGCCACGTTTCGCTCTTCGGCGAAGAAGCTGACTACGCTCTGCGCAATTTCCGGCCCGACATCGTGAATCTCCAGTAATTCCTCACGGGTCACCGCCAAAAGCTTATCCAACGAACCGAACTGCGATGCCAAAATCTGCGCGACGTGATGGCCGACGTGGTGAATGCCGAGCCCGAAGAGAAACCGCTCTAGTGAGGGGGTTTTGCTTTGCGAAATAGCCACGAGCAACTGGGCTGCTGATTTTTCCGCGAATCCGTCCAGGCTCAAGAGTTGCTCTTCGGTCAAACGGTAGAGGTCCGCCAGATCCTTGACCAAGGCTTTATCGACGAGTTGCGCGACGGTCTTTCCTCCCAGTCCTTCGATATTGAGGGCGCCTTTGGAGGCAAAATGTTGAATGCCGCCTTTCAACTGCGCGGAGCACACGGTTCGTCCCGTGCAATAATAAACAGGACCTTCCTGTACCACGGCGGATTGACACACCGGACAGGCACGCGGGGCCTCGAACGCACCGGCACGTTGTTCGCCGGGAATCTCGATCCGCTCGACGATATCGGGGATCACGTCCCCCGCCCGCTCAACCTTGACCGTATCTCCGACCCGCACGTCCTTGCGCGCCACTTCTTCCACGTTATGCAACGTGGCCCGGCTGATCGTCACGCCGCCGACTTCGACCGGCGTCAATAGCGCAATCGGGGTCAACGCGCCGGTCCGCCCCACAGACACCACGATGTCCTGCACGATAGTCAATTCCTTGCGCGGGGGGAATTTAAACGCGATCGCCCAGCGCGGGCTCCTCGATTTTTCGCCGAGTTGCTCCTGGAAGTCCCGTGAATTGAGTTTCACCACAATGCCGTCGATTTCAAACGGCAAGTCTTCCCGCTGCTCCATCATGCTGCGGTGAAAGGCTATGACCTCTTCGATGCCGTTACAGAGTTGGCGTTGTGCAGGATCGGGGACGAGCAAACCCCACTCATGGAGTTTGGTCACGGTCTCCCAATGCGTAAGCGGCAACGGATCGGAGGAGACCATCAAATCGTAACAGGTGAGCACCAGGGGTCTGGAGGCGGTAATCCCGGCATCGAGTTGCCGGAGCGAACCGGAAGCGGCGTTGCGGGGATTGGCAAAGGTCTTTTCTCCGCGCTCGGCCAACTGCCGATTGAGGGCTTGGAAATCGGGAAGACGCAGGTACACTTCCCCCCGGACTACGATCCGCTTCGGCACGTTCCCCTCGATGGTCAGACACTGAAGCCGGGAAAGAATCGACCGAAGGTTGGGAGTAATCAGTTCACCCGTTTGCCCGTCTCCCCTGGTCGCGCCACCGGCGAACTTCCCCTCTTCATAGACAATGACGACTGACAATCCATCGTATTTCGGCTCAACGACGTACTCGATTCGTTCGATTTCCAGTTCTTTCTTGACGCGTTTATCAAACGCATAGACGTCATCAGGAGCCAGGACTGAATCCAGACTCAACAACGGACGATCGTGCGGCACCTTCGAAAACACCGAAGCAGAAGCAACCGCAGGAGGAGAACTGCCATAGTCTTCAACTTCGATATACCCGACGCGTTGCGTGGGCGAATCCGGAACAACCAGGTCGGGATATTGCTCTTCCAAATCCTGAAGAGACTGAAAGAGTTTGTCGTATTCCGAATCCGAAATTTCCGGTTTGCCGAGACCATAATAGAGACGGTTGTGCCGGCGAATCCGTTCGCGCAATTCGGCGATTCGAGCTTGAATGGAACGTGGAGCGTCGGATGGGGACATGCCTGCACGCAACAACCCCGGACCGTTCGGGGCTGGCTCCTACCCTTGAATGAATTGTCCGGCAAAACTTCGAATTTCGTGCCCGTTGAGCACGTGAAAGCGTCGCAGCCGGGCAACGGTCTGGCCCGAAAACCGCAACAGGGAAATCGGGATGAGCCTGCGCTCGAATTTTCGGGCAATATGTCTCCACCGGGCCGGCGGCGGAACGGGACTCACGAGCGTGATATGTTTTTCTTGTGAATGGAGGGCCGCGCCGGCGATCAGGCGCTCCTCCAGAGTTCGAGCAAAATCGAGCCGGGGATCCTCCCAAATATCCGGAATCGGCCGTGGAGGAAACAGGAACAGGGTCCCCCCGTATTGGGACTGCCCGATCCCCGGTCCGACCATGTTCTCCAAAAAGGGAGAGGCATAAAAGCAGAGCGTGGATTCTTCAACGTGTTCCGCGTACCACGTGGCCTGCCACGAAAATTTCTCGCGGTCCGCGGGCACCTCGAAGATGAAGACCACGATTTCCACGGTACCACGAGACGGCGGGATTTCCTTCACGTACAGATCGGCACTTTTTTGTCGTGGATCCCAATGGCGCAACGTTTCCCGCATGTCGATGCCGTCGCGAATCGAAGTCGTGAATTTATCGACCCGGGCCAGATCCTCCCCGAGCAAGGCTTTGCTTTGTTCGCGAACGTGGGCCGTAAAGCCTTCGATCCGATTATCTTCCGGAGGCCAGGAACATTGACCCAAGGGATTCCAACGATAGGCCCATCGGCGTCGTTTCCCCGGCTCCTGCCGCGGCTTGAGCGACAGCGTTCGCCATGACAGCGGTGTGCTCCCCAACCGGTTCTTCGCAGTGGCCACGTGACCGTCCGGAGACTCAAGCCGGCCAAGGCCGATCCCATATGGCGGAAACGCAGCACGTACGGCTTCGTCCGGCTCATACGAGTAACTCTTTGCCGTTTCGAGAAAAGTCACGGCAAATTCATCTCCGGCGAATTGTTTGGCTGCCAGCGCCAAGGTATACAAATCCGGGGTCAGCCGGCGTTCACACAACGCAAGGTTCCTCACGTATTGCAGATACATCTGGAGCAACTGGGGCGTTACCCAATTGGATTCCTGTTGCAAGTGCGCCGGGCGGGTGGCAAGCCATCGGAGCCGGGTTTCGAGCAGCAATTCCTTGATTCCGTCGACGGATAACTGAGCGTCGGAACGGGCTTCGATCCGTCTCCGCTCGTACAGTTCAGTCAGAAAAGGCAGTTCACACAGCAGAAAATATAACGTACGGGGTTCCACAAGATGGAGGGCAGGACGACCTTCCAGGGCTTCGGGAACCTCGTATGGCCGGCGGTTCTGATAGGCGTCGCGCAACCACGGCCAGTCTTCCACGGCGCACATACACAGAATCGAGTCATAATCCAATTCAAGCTCATGCAATTTGAACGCCATCCACTTGATTCGTGACCAGCGTTGGCTGTGCGGTTTGGGATACGGGAGAAAGGGCAACGCAGCCCCGGAAAAGGAGGCCAGCGAAACGCTTTTCAGGGCATACGGGTCGGGAGCCGGGTATTCCGTCGGGTCATACGCGGTCACGTCCCGGTCGATATAGGCCCGGTCGATTCCCTCCTCGATGGCCATCCTGATCGCGGCAATAACAGGTTGGCAGGGATCAAGAGGGACGTAACTGCATTCCGGACGTTCGTTGCGGTCCGGCTCAGGCAGCACCACGATGCCGATAACGGGCAATTGCCTGATCCCTTCCTCGACAGTGTCCTCAACGGACGCCGGCAACGGCAGGGCCACACAATCAAACCGCTGCTTCAGCCACAAGTCCCGAACGGCGCCCGCCACGTCCCCACTGCCGTGACAAATCGGCACGACTTGCACGCGTGACGAAAGACGAAATACCGCGTTGTCCTGTTGCGACAAAGGACTCATGGACGGTTATTTGTCCGGATGCAGCGGATCATCGGGTTCAAAGAAGAAATCACCCAATCCCCGGGGAAACGCCTGCTCGCCGGCAGCACGTTGTCGCTGTTGCGCCAGGGCATCCAAATCCAGGGCCTCTTCACCGAGTACTTTGATGAGCGCTTCTCGCCAGATCTCGTCGCGAGACAGGGGGTGAGACGGGTCCTGCGACAACCGTTTCAGCGCATACTGTACCAGGTGAATGCCGTCCCTCACTGAAAAACCCAGATCGAGTCGATGCGCCTTTTGCAGAAAATCGACGGTGATGGTCAGAATTTCCTGTGGAGAAAACGGCAGATGATACTGGAGGATGGCCAACTCGTGTTCACGAGCCGGAAACTCGAGTTTCAAACTGGGTTGGAGGCGCGACAGGATGTAATCCGGCACTTCATAGGTGGAGGCATCTTCATTCATCGTCACGCAACAACGGAAATCCTGATGGGCCTTGACCTGAATCCCGGCCACGACGGATTCCACCGAACGACGGTGATCGAGCAAGGGAGCGAGCGACGCCCAACTTTTCTCGTTCATCCGGTTGCCTTCATCCAGCAAACAGACTCCACCTGTCAACATTGCGGTGACTAACGGAGACGCCTGGTACTGAATCGTGTTGCCTTCGGCGATCACCGGCGTCACCAATAGATCCTCGGGTCTCGTATCGGCCGTACATTGATAGACGTAGAAGTCCTGTTTCCGTTCCCGCGTCGCGGACGTGGCCAGGGTCGTCTTGCCGATACCCGGCTGACCGATGATTCGCGGACAGAGCGGCAGATCTTTTTCATCGACCACGAGCCAGCACGCCAGCAGTTGCTGAAGGACTTCCCGGTCACCTATCCATTCCTGCTGCGACGTATCAGGCTGGGCCAGGCGCAGGGCAATCCCCTCGACATCCATCATGCCATGCGACTGAGGGTGTTGTTGGGAGCTATGAGACATGGAGTATCGTGTTCGGCAAAACCTGGAAGTACGATCCAACACAAGCTAGCACAGGCGTTTTCAAGGGTCAATGAACCGGCTCGCCGTTCATTCAAAGACATGAGACTGTACTTCAGAATTGACAGTCTCTACGGCCATTGCTATTTTTCCCGCTGTCAAGATCACCAGACTATTCCAGCCAAAAGGAAGCGCCATGAAACGATTACGTCTCGGAATCATATTGTTCAGTTTGGCAACCGTCTCAAGTGCCTGTGGTGGTGGCGGCGGAGGCGGCGGAGTTGGGTCAGGAACAATACCTCAATTGATTCCGAATCCGATTACTTACACGAATATGGTTGCCGAGGTCTCTGCGATTCGGGGGGCTTCCGATACGCTGTTAATGACCGACGTTTTTCTGACGGATCACAGCTTCCCTCAAGGGGGGCGCATTCAAACATCGTGCGGATCAGGAGTATGCCAGGCATTTTATGCCGGCCACAAACTGGTTGATATTTCTTTGTTGAATTTTCAGCTTTCGGATCCTGCAGACGACCATCGTTTCTATACCAGTATCGGCGGCGTCAACATAGTCGATATTCGAGGGAGAGATGAAGAGGCCGGAATAGTCACGGACTTCAAGACCCTTGGCGGCTGGCTTGATTATAGCGCTTTTGCAGTAGACGTGAATTCTGTTGTCAGCGACGTTGGGGGCGATTTGCGAGACACTGGTTTTGCCGTGGCGTACTCGCTTGGCGATGCCACTGGAACAACGCCGGCGTTTGGCAATGCGACGTGGACCGGAACGATGGTCGGCGGTGATACCAGTTTGACTGCCAATCGAGGCAATCGGATTATAGGTGACGCAACCCTCAGGTTTGATCTACCTCAAAATACCATTGACGTGTCTTTTACGAATATTCGTGACATTGATGCGGGACGTCCGCATGGGCATATCACCTGGCAGAATATTCCGGTGACGTCAGGTTCCTTTTCTACCGGGTTTATCGGCAATTCCATCAATGGCCGGTTCTACGGTCGGAACCATGAAGAAGTGGGAGGCGTTTTTGAACGAAACCAAATTGCGGGAGCGTTCGGAGCGAAACGCTAGTTCCTTTATTTCCTTGGAGCAGAGCGCCGACGTTGCATTTGACACCCTGCGCGTCTCTCTCTATTCTGCATGCCGGACCGTTCATAAGCCGCTCTCGAATCTTATTTCCAAACTGATATCAAAACCGAAAGAGAACCTGCTGATGATTCCACAACCGCAGTCCGAATTCCAATGCCAATCGACGTCTCACCCTTCCTCGACCGGCCGGGTTTTTTACATCGGCATATTCTGTCTGTTAGGCACCGCGCTGACGGCGGGATGCGTCAGTTCCGAAAAACTCAAGGCGGAAAAAGTTCGAGGCTTGAACTTTCAACGTTTATTGGCACAAGAAGAAAAACGCGCCGACGCATTGGATGCTCAATTGGCGCAAAAGGATAAGAAAATTGACGAACTCAATTCCCAATTAAAAGAGACCGAAGCTAAAATTGGGGCATTGGAATCGCAAAATCGCAATCTGACCGCCGAACTCAATGCCCTTCGAAAGGAAAGCCTGCACCCGCAGGAACAGAAATCGGCTCAAGACTCCCCCGGTCTTTCACAAGACAGTGACACGTCCAAAGAAAGTCCATCTGCCGAACCAACGCTGTCCGATCCCTTTGTAAGCGATGAAGAATTGCTGAAAATTCTTGAATAGGTCCGGCCTTTAGGAAACGCAACCCGATACGTCTCCAACGTGCCCCAAGGTACTCGTCAGGATTGACATTTTCGGGCTCTCCTTTTATTCTATCCCGAGTATAGATGATTGATGTTTTTCTTCCAGCCAATCATCTACAGATACGGTTCCTCACAAACCTACACGGATAAAACCAGAAAGAGAGTCTGACGATGATCTTGAACACTCAGCCCGGTGCACGGTACCCGCAAAACCTTGGCTTATTTTCAAAACAATTGACGCCTTGGTTCGGAATGCTTTGCCTTATGAGCACTATTTTGTTGTCGGGCTGTGTCAGTAGTGGTGAATTCGAGGCTGAAAAAGCCAAGTCTCTCAACTTCCAGCGTTTGCTGGCACAGGAGGAACAGCGGACGGACGAACTCGACGCCCGCCTGCAAGAAATGCAACAGGAAGTCACGTCGCTAGGAGCTCAAAACCGTGAGCTGGCCGCTGAACGTGATGCCCTGCAAGACAAAATCGCGAGCCAATCCGCAGGTGACGCAGCCGACTCTGCAAGCGACATGGATCTCTCTCCCGACATGTCGTTTTCCGACCCTTCACTCTCAGAGTTCGACTTGAGTGATTTTTCGTTTGATGAGTCCGAATTCAACGATTTGGGCATAGAGAAAGCCGACGCCGGCCAAATGGATATGGAACGATCCGATGTCACCGGCATGGGCACACCGACCTACTACACGGTTGTCAAGGGAGATACCCTTTACCGGATCTCCCGCCAGTACGGCGTGACCGTCGAGCAATTGAAAAAGTGGAACAACCTGACGGATAACATCATCGGTATCGGTCAACGGTTGATCGTCAGCCGGCCGTAACGGCTTCCTTCACAACCGTTCTTCTTCAAAGACCTCTACCTCCCCCTTCACCCCTCCTTATCCTTCGACTCCGCTCAGGACAGGCAAAGGAGGGGAAAGAGAAAGGGGACAGCCGTCTGTTCCCTCCCCTTTGTAAGGGGAGGTCAGGTGGGGTAGAGCCCACCTCCAGAGGAATCAAGCTCCCTACGTCCGCAGCCCGGAACCCCGCGTCGATTCTTTTTTCATTGAGGAACCTCGGATTTATGGTGATAGCGGGATGCAAGGCAAGGCGTCCCGGAGCGAAACCCGAGGCTTATCAGAGAGATAGGTGAGGGGTGAGCGAGGACACAACGCGGCCATGCGCCCGATAGTGCACTAAATCAGCGGTTCCTTGAGATTATTCCGTCAAAAGGAGGATGATAAAAGCACGTCACTCATGACGTTCTCATCAAGGGAGGTGTGCCATGACCAAACCGTTGACAGGATCACTCCTAGGAATCGCCTTCTTTGTGCTTCTCCTTTTTCCCCTGTCTGCAAAATCCGGCGAACCATCCGGCAGCGGCGTTCCTCCCCAGCTCGTGGCCGATTACATTCATGCCATCATTCAAGCCGATCGCACGCTCTATACGACGCACGTGGTCGAACGGATGGAAAGGCATAAGACCGTGACTTCCCAGGAATATTGGGAACAGACCAAGTCGTTACCCCTTCCCGCTCAAATGTTGTTACTGTCGGGATTGCAGGTCAAGCAGCAAGGGCTGGGACTCCAATTCCGGTTGGCGAGCCTGACCCCGATATATGAGAAAAACGGACCGACCACGGATTTTGAGAAAGCCGGACTGGCGGCCGTGCTCAAAGATCCCAGCCGGCCCTATACCGGTGTCATCCAACGGGGCACACGAAAATTCTTCAAGGCGATCTATGCCGACCATGCCGTATCCGTGTCCTGCATCAACTGCCACAACGGGCATCTGCTCACGTATAAAAAGGATTACAAGCTGGGGGACGTCATGGGCGGAATCGTGATTTCCTTTCCCATTCAGTAACGGCGCTCTACCTCCCCTACCCCCTCCTTACAAAGGAGGGGAATCAAAAAGGAGTGACCGCCTTTCCCTCCCCTTTGTAAGGGGAGGCC
>JAJEJG010000005.1 GCA_022828225.1 Nitrospirales bacterium
ACTGCGCCATCCCTTTCTGCCCCATCACTTTCGTCAGCGCCGAGGTCAGCGTCGTCTTCCCATGGTCCACGTGCCCGATCGTCCCCACGTTCACGTGCGGCTTCTTCCGATCAAATTTCGCCTTCGCCATCTGCTCCTCCCAAACACATCGTCTCCGACGGGAACCGCGTCATTCCCACGTGAGACAAACAATCCTGCATTCTAGAAATTAGACCTCATTGATATTTCAGTGACAATTCAGCGAGATAATGGAGCCCACGACGCGGATCGAACGCGTGACCTCGTCCTTACCAAGGACGTGCTCTGCCAACTGAGCTACGTGGGCCTTGTGAATGGAAACGCGAATTCCTGCACCGCTGGTCGGATTGACCACGTCACGCTTCAAACGTTCGCTGGAGCGGGCGACGGGATTTGAACCCGCGACAGCCAGCTTGGAAGGCTGGAACTCTACCACTGAGCTACGCCCGCCACCGTTGTTTTCGAATTCGCCGTCGGCCTGACTCACTCCTTTGACTCAAAAGACCAGTAATGAACGTCCCGTTTATCTCGTCGTACACGTTTCAACATTATGGTGGGCAGGCAAGGATTCGAACCTTGGAAGCCGACGGCAGCAGATTTACAGTCTGCCCCCTTTGTCCACTCGGGTACCTGCCCATTCAACAACTCACTCGTTTGGCAGTCCCCTCCTACGTCAATAAAATTAAGGGAAAGGGTAAAGCGGGGATACAAGACAAAGCCCAATTTCTCCTGCAAAACAGGCAAAAGAGGGCATTTCGAGCGTTATCCTTTTAAAGACCGTTAAGGGCCGACCCCACCAAACGAAGCATTATATATACGGATCAGGGGTCCGTCAAGCGACAAAGTGGGAGGAATTGGCAGACGTTGTCCCCGGTTGACAGGCTTTTTCGAGAGCCCCTAGCATGGCCGCCATGACACGACCGGAACCGGTTTCTTCGACGCTGCCCGGACGGGCCTTCATCCTGCGGGTCCTCCGCCTGACGGCCTGCCTCATTCTGGGCGCCAATTTCCTGGCGTTCTCCGCGCCACCGCCGCCTCTATCATCCGCGGCAGGCGGTTTTTCAGGCGGGCTGGCTACGATTTCGACACCCGACGGACTCATGATTTATTGTGAAATCGCCGATACGCCGGCCAAACGGAGTCAAGGCCTGATGTTTCGCACGCGCATGGCCCCGGATCGAGGCATGCTGTTCACCTTTCCGGAGTTTCTGGAGCCCGGCTATTGGACGTTCTGGATGAAGAACACCAAAATGCCCCTGGATATTCTATGGCTGGATCAGGATGGGACGATCGTCCACATCGAACGATCCGTTCCGATTTGCACGAGAACCGACAACCTCTGTCCCCGCTACCGGCCGAAAACCGCGGCGGTCCAGGTCCTGGAACTGGGCGCGGGACGAGCCGCCACGCTGAACCTCAGCGTCGGCACCCACCTCACCATCGAGTTACCGAAATAGCGCGCTCACGAATGTTCCCATTCCCGAACGCGTTTGGCTGAAATGACGCCATCCACCCGCCCGATGCCTTCGATCGCGTGCTCGAGGTGGCGGGTATCGGAAATTTCGATCATGAAGTCCAGAACGGCCTTTTGATCTTCCCGTGTCGTAATTTCCGCACGGCTGATGTTGGCCTTGGAAGCGGCGATGGCTGACGACACGTTGGCCAACACGCCGGGACGATCAAAGGTCAACACGCAGACCTTGACCAGATGCCGCTCGTCCACCGTCATGTCCCATTCCACTTCGACAAGACGATCTCTTTCATAGTCCATGGTCTCAAGGTTGGGACAGCCCTTCGCGTGGATCGTCAGCCCGCGACCGCGGGTGAGGTAGCCCAGGATCGGATCGCCCGGCACCGGCACGCAACATTTCGACAACTGCATCAAGGCGTCCCTCCCGCCCATGACCTTCACCGATTTCAGCGGGCTCTGGGCCGGAGCCGTCTTGGGTGCTCCACGAACGGGTTCGCCGTCTTTGTCCGTGTCCCCGCCGGGCACGAGCCAATTGACCAGTTGCACGGCGGACAGGCGCCCGTAGCCGACCATCCGCATCATCTCCTCGCAGGAGGCATAGCCACGCTTGCGCGCGACCTGGGACAGCCCGTCCGATTCGGACCACTGCGCGGCCGGGAGTTGACGACGGCGAAATTCGCGTTCGAGCAACCGGCGCCCCAATTCCAGCCCCTGCTTTTGCTCTTCGTCTTTCAGATAATGTTTGATCTTCGCCCGCGCGCGGGACGTCTGCACGAACTTCAACCACTCCTTCTGCGGGACCTGAGTCGGCGACGTGAGAATTTCCACGGTGTCACCGCTGGCCAACTCCTGCCGCAGGGGCACGATCTTTCCGTTCACTTTCGCCCCCACGCACCGGTCACCCACCTGGGTATGAATCGCATAGGCAAAATCCACCGGCGTGGAGCCGAGCGGCAGTTCCTTGACTTGGCCCTTTGGCGTAAACGCAAAGACCACGTCGTGAAACACGTCCAGGTGAAACAGGTCGAGTTTGACGGAATCCATGAACTGGCGGTTGTCGGACAGGTCCCGGTGCCACTCCACGAATTGCCGGAGCCAACTGAAGACCTTCTCGTCGCGCTCGTCGACTTTCACCTGTTCCTTGTACCGCCAGTGCGCCGCCACTCCGTATTCCGCGAGACGATGCATTTCTTCCGTGCGGATTTGAAACTCCACGTGATCGCCCTGCGGCCCCAACACCGTCGTATGCAGCGACTGATAGAGATTGTTGCGCGGCGTGGCGATGTAATCCTTGAAGCGCTCGGGCACCGGCGGCCATGCTTCATGCACGACACCGAGAATCGTATAACAATTGATCTTGGTGTCGGTGATCACACGAATCGCCACCAGGTCGTGCACTTCCTCGAACGTAATGCCCTGGCTCTCCATTTTCTGATGAACGGAATACAGATGCTTGGGCCGTCCGACCACCCGACCGGGCAAGCCGGCCTTGGCCAAGGCATCGAGCGTTTCCTGAATGATCGACTCGACGTCAACGTGCCGTTCTTCATCCCGTTTCGCCACCCGCAGCTTCAACAGGGAATAGGCTTCCGGCTTGAGGTATTGAAAACATAAATCCTCAAGTTCCTGCTTGATCCCGCTCATACCCAGCCGGTTGGCCAACGGCGCATAAATTTCCAGGGTCTCCTGGGCGATCTGCTTTTGTTTCGTTTCCGGCAGATGGCCCAGCGTACGCATGTTATGCAGACGGTCGGCCAACTTGATGAAGACCACCCGGATGTCGTCGGCCATCGACAACAGCATCTTCCGGAAATTCTCGGCCTGCTTCTCTTCGTACGTGCGGAACGGGATTTGGCCGATTTTCGTCACGCCTTCCACGAGATGCGCGACTTCATCCCCGAAATGCGTCTGCAACTCCTCCTGAGTCGCGACGGTATCTTCCAACGTGTCATGCAGAAGCGCAGCCACAATGGCGGTCACGTCCAGCTTGAGGAACGTCAAAATGCCGGCAACGGCCAGCGGGTGTTGCAGGTAGGGTTCGCCGGACCGGCGAGTCTGCCCCTCATGCGCCTTCGCGGAAAACTCATACGCGCGCCGAAGCAACGCCTCATCCGCGTCCGGATAACAACTCTGCACCTCCCGGACCAAATCATCGATCTCTGTGACACTGGTTACCGACATAAAAAGATTCCCCAAACGTACTCACTCATTCCCTGACAATACCCGCTCCACACTCCCTCTCCCCCTGTGGGAGAGGGCTGGGGTGAGGGGGTAACACACCTCTTGCTTTCCAAAAAGCCGGTCATCTTTCATTGTCGATAAGCCCGTTTTCTGTGGAGAACACGATCGACAGAAACAATTCGTTCCTCATCGTTGATCCCATAGAGAATCCGATAAACGCCTGCACGCAGACGGTAATCCGTTCTGGCACGAAGTCTCTTTGCATCACGAGGGCGAGGATTCTCTGACAGACCCTGAATGTGCCGACTGACCAAGCGAGTATATTGCGATGGAAGCTCGGATATATCTCGCATGGCGCGACGGCTGATCTGAACGCTATACATCTAGCCCGTTCGTTCGTAACTCCACCTTCGCCTGTTCCCAAGGGACGTACTCCTCACCCGACTCTCGGACGCGGTCCATCTCTTGTAGGTCCCCGAGGTCTTCCAGCAGGCTCAACAGTGCCTCCCAAGTCGCGTAATCCAGTTGCACGGCCTGCTTTTTACCAGTGGGATCCACGACAAATTGGGCTTTCTGAATCAATTCGTTGGCTTGCATATTTGCCTCCGTCTTTGCATATCCGGATATGAACGGCCTGGACTACGCTGAATCACCACGAGTTTTCCTCAACCACGAATCATATATGTTCTTCGTCAATTTGCTGATTTTTTCTTTATGGTCTTCCCAATCACTGTCAGAATGAAGCACTAATCCATGGCGCTCTCGCTGGCCGACCCCCAATGCCGAAAAAGAAGATTCTGCCTTGATCTCATCGAACTCAGTCTGACAGAGCTTAAAAGCGCGATGGTAAAAACCTACATGGATTCCATTTTCGGTAATAGAAACAGAAGAGTAGGCACGCCCAGTCCCCGATTCTGGATCAGTCATATAGTAAGTCACTCTGTTGCTGCGCACAGCAACTCCAGCTCCTCGAAGGATGTCTCGAAACATATCCGTCGCGTTCTCGAACGGGTAATGCACGCCCCTATCTCTGGCGAGACCAAGCAATAAATTCCACCGTTCCGCACGGCTTGGTCTTCTTGTCGGTAGTCGAGATTCGAAGTCCTCAAACCCTTCCACGTCTACCTGTTTCACCAAAAAAATCTTACCGTCATGTTCGAAGCCGTGGAAAGTCAGCAGTGATATGTCCATGTTGCTGTTGTTGGCGAGGAAATTCACCATCCGTTCCGTTCTCTCATCAGCACCCAGCCCGACCAGAAACATTCGCAATGGCTTCAACGATTCCAATTCCTGAAATGATTCCATTTCTTGAAAAGCCTGACTGTACCAGCCCTGAAAATCTTCAATTTTGTCAATACCATGCGCGCCTGATCTTTCGGATATGTATTCGGCGAGGTCGGTAAGGTCCATGCTATCGAGATAAGAGGCATAGTCTATGACCTGTGCCACGGCATCGCGTGACAACGTGCCGCGCTTCAACTCAAACACAACCAGCCTGCCTTCGTCATCCACGCCCAACAGGTCGAGCGGCCCGCCATCAGTAGGAGTCTGCCGGCCAACCAACGTCACGCCCTCCATCAGCAAATCCGGATGCTTGACCAGGTTTTCTTCCAGTAGTTGTTCGCTCGCCATTCCGCCAGCCGGATTCAAGGGTGCAGCCTGAGCGCCTTCAACAACCCATATCTTGACTTCTTCCATGTATGATCCTCTTTTTCACCCCACGCGCACGTCACGCAGACGGAGTTGAATGCGGCTCGAGCCTTTCCATTCATTCAACTCGGGAGTGAACGCCGCGTCGATCCGACCATTGCCCGTATCGATTGAGTCTGCCAAGTCTCCCATCCGAAACCCGATACTGTCCAGGGGAACGGAGCCGGGCTGGCGAAGGACCAACTTCAGGTGACTCTCCCCGACCACGCGTTTCTCCAGCACCGAAATCCCCCGACTCACAAAGGTCGGCTCGGGATTACCCGTGCCGAACGGTTGCAGGCGCTCCAGTTCCCGGATCAGGGGAAATTGTACGTCGGCAAGCCCGACCTCCGCATCCACGTCCACGGTGGGAACCTGTTGTCCGCCCTCCAGCAATCCCTCGACGGCTCCCTCAAACCGGTGCCTGAACCCGGCAAACGCTTCTTCCCTGACCGTGAGACCCGCGGCCATGGGATGCCCGCCGAAGGCCATCAAGTCCGATGCACATTGCTGCAAGGCCCGGCACACATCCAAGCCGGCTACACCCCGGACCGACCCCTTGCCGATTCCCTGCGCGTCGAACGTCACCACGACCGCAGGCCGGTGATAGCGTTCCACCAACCGCGCCGCGACAATGCCGATCACGCCGATATGCCACCCTATCGCACCGACCACAATCGCGGGCTGCGGGTCCCCGGCGTCCACCTGTGCAATGGCCTCCCGGGTTATCTCTTCTTCAATCTCTCGCCGGTGGCGGTTCAGGCTCTCCAATTCCTGGGCAAGTTGAAGCGCTGCGGGTTCGGACTCCGTGGTGAGCAACCGGACACCCAACTCGGCATGGGCCAATCGCCCGGCCGCATTCAGACGCGGGGCCACGCGAAACCCGATCGTACCGGCTGAACACGTCCCGTTCAGACCCAGATCCCGGGTCAGCGCCCGGATCCCGCAGCGCGTGCCTTGGGCCACCTGGGCCAACCCGTCCCGGACCAGGGTCCGGTTCTCGTCCGTGAGCGGAACCAGGTCCGCGATAGACGACAACGCTACCAGGTCGCGATACGTCTCCACCGATATGCCCGCGGGCCGGTATTTCCGCACGTACGCTTCGGCCACCTTGTAGGCCAAACCGCCGGAACATAACCCGCGAAACGGATAGGCGGAGTCCGGGCGATACGGATTGATGAACGCCACCGGCTCCGGCATGCGCGCTTGAAGCTGATGATGATCGGTGACAATCACGTCCATGCCCAGGGACCGGGCCGCCTCGATTTCCGCGTATGAGGTCGTGCCGCAATCCGCGGTGAGCAACAGGGAAACGCCGCGCCCGGCCAGTTTCCGAATAGCCCCTTCATGCAGGCCGTACCCTTCCTCCTGCCGGTGCGGGATATAGACGTCGGCCTGCGCGCCCACGCTCCGCCAGAACAGGAGATGCAGGCTCGTGGCCGCCATCCCGTCAACGTCATAGTCCCCGTAAAAACAAATCCGCTCCCCGCGTTGAATGGCGAGATGAAGGCGGTCGATCGCCTGTTCCATATCCGGCAACGTGAACGGATCATGGGTCAAGCCGCCGGAAGAGGAGAGCCAGGCTTTGGCCTGCTCCGGCTCGGTCACGCCGCGGCCACACAAAACCGTTGCCGTCAGGGGCGAAACACCCAGGGATCCGGCCAGGGTCGAGACCTGTTGCTGATCAACCGACCGCACCCGCCAATTCGTGGATGGCATCGTCATATGTTTGGATTATGGAGCAAGGGAATTTTGGATTGTGGATTAAGGAATTTTGGATTTTGGATTAAGGGAATTTTGGATTTTGGATTTTTGATTTAAAAATCAGCAATCCACAATCAGCAATGCTTTTGCGATTCTCCGGCCACACGGTACTCGTGAAACAAGAAAAATGACGGCGGAAAAAAGAAAAGAAAGAGGAGTTACTCTCCCCCTTTCTGGACGTAATTCTTGACGAACTCGGCCGCGTTCTCTTCCAGGACTTCATCGATCTCGTCGACCAACTGATCGATGTCCTCCTGGAGCTTCTTGCCGGTTTCAAGGACCTGAGGATTCGGCTTGACTTCCTGATCCTGCGAGGAATTCTTAGGTGCCTCGGATTTCCGTTCCTGCTTTTCCATGGCCTTTCCTTTAAGGAATTGTGGATTGCTGATTGTGGATTAAGGAATTTTGGATTGCTAATTTTGGATTGTGGATTTAAAAATCAGCAATCCACAATCAAAAATCCACAATGCTTTTCAATCCACAATTCTTCTAGACAGAATAGCCCAGCCTCTCGAAGGGGTCAAGACACTGAAAAGGGCTGTGGCCATGCACACGCAACCTGAGTCGAAATGCCGGCGCGTATTGAATCTGACCGATTCTCATGTCAGTTTCCGCGAAAACCGAAAGGCCAGTTTGGGCAGGATGCGCTTGCGCCGCGTGTCCTTGTCCACGTCGCGGACCAGCCAGCCTTTGACCGTCATGTGGATGCCGGAGCCGTCGCGGTAGCGGGAGAAGGCGATAGTCAAAAAATGCTCGCGAGTGCGGGTGCCCGGATAGACCCACTGACGCCAACTGGTCCTGGAATCTATGTCATACATTGAACCGCCTTTTGTCTTGTCCGGGTAATGGTTGACGGTCTGCGGCTGCCAGCCCGACAGGGCCTGCTTGCCCTGCGGATGACGGAAGGCGCGTGGATCGGGAAACTGTTTCGGGGTCAGGCGGTTTTGGCTGTTGGCGAACCACGCATTCACATACGTCAGGTTGGAAAGCGGTGAAGAGATCACTTCATAGAACATGGCTCCTTGGTTGCCAAGCTTCACGCTCACCACACGGCCATAGTGTACGTCGCCGCTCATCAGTACGATGTCGCGGCCCGTGCTTCCCAGGGCCGCCAGTAACCGGCAATAGTCCCCGGTGTAGTCGAGCAGGTTGGCTTCGTGCGGGTTCTTCGTGACGATCAGGGGTTGCGGACTCACGAGCACGCCCGGAGTCGTGAGCCCGTTGGCCCAAGCCAGCACGCGCTTCAGATCCTTCGGGCTCATCAGGCAGCCCAACTTCGGCCTGCGGAACGAACGCAGGTCGGCGAAGCAGATACTGAGATCGCCCGGGAACTCCATGATCTCCACGACCGGGCACTGTTGAACGTTCTCGATGCCCTGCCGCGCCGTCTGTTCCCAGGCCCGGCGGACCTTCGGGTCCCGCAAGGCCCACAGGTAGGGATTGTTGAAATCAGGGTCCGGAAAGCCGTTGTACCACTCGTGATCGTCGGGCAGCATGTAGGTGGCCCCGCGGGTCAACACGTCGCTGAGGCCCTTCCAGTGGCAGGCGTAGTCCCGGGCGATCCGGCGACGGACCTCTTTAGGCACCCCGGAGCGCAGATCGAACCCGACGTCCAGATAGACTTGGTCGCCGGTGAGAAACGTCAGGTCCGGGCTGTCGTGGGGACGTCGGGGGTGTTCGTACAATCCCCGGTAGGCCGTGCCCACACGCCCCCCGTCCTGGTCCGGCCAATAACAACTGCCCAAAGCGATGGTCAGGGGTTTGGCGCGTGACCGGTGCAGGGGCAACCGTTTCGGCAGCGTGCGGATACTCGCGGAGCGGAGGATTTCCCAATCCTTTACGTCTGCGCGCCACCGCTCGAAGGAGGCGCGATAAATCCCGGCCGGTCGCAATCCCGTGAACGTGAAGCTCTTGTAAAAACGATCTTGTGACGTAGCGGGAAACGGGCGTTCCCAGTCGGCATGCCGGATCTGCCGCACCCTGACCTGGCGGCCGGAACCATCACACAAGCGCACCCGCGCTTTCTCGGGCTTGTGCATGTCCCGCTCCAGCGTCCCCACCCAGAGACGCATGCTTTTGGTCGTCACCCGCGTGGCATAGCAGTGGAACTCACTCAACCCTTGATAATACCGGTTCGCCATATAATGCCCGACGGTTTCCCCCTCTCAAGGGTATTGTGGATTTTGGATTGTAGATTTTTGATTTCTAATTTCCAATCCACAATCAGCAATCAAAAACCCAAAATGCTCTTCTGTGGATTGGAAGCATAGCCGCCTGCGTTGCGGAACATAGCAAAATCATAGCAGGATATAGCAGAAAACATAGCAAGTATAGCATTTCATAGCATGAAACATAGCAGAATCATAGCAAACATAGCACAAGCCTTTTGTCTCCTTCGGTCATTCCCGTGAAGGTTCAGCAATTCGTTGACAGAAGGGTTAGTCTGAGTGGGAGAGATTGTGTCGTTTTCCTCCCCTTGCCCCTCCTTACCTTTCGACTTCGCTCAGGGCAGGCAAAGGAGGGGAATGGAAGAAAGGTTCTTCAGCGACCCGTTATGGCACGATGAAGGAGATGATGAGGAGGGACACGATGTTGATGACTTTGATCATCGGGTTGATCGCGGGGCCCGCGGTGTCTTTGAAGGGGTCGCCGACCGTATCGCCCGTGACCGCGGCCTTGTGGGTTTCGGTGCCTTTGAGACCCTGTTCCTCGATGTATTTTTTGGCGTTGTCCCAGGCCCCGCCGCCGCTGGTCATGGTAATGGCCAGGAACAAGCCCGTGACGATACTGCCGACCAACACGCCGCCCAGGGCCGCCGGACCCAGGAGTACGCCCACGATGATCGGGGAGATCACGGGGATGATGCCCGGTACCAGCATTTTTTGAAGGGCGGACTGGGTCACGATATCCACGCACGTGCCGTATTCCGGTTTTTGCGTGCCTTCCATGATGCCGGGGATTTCCCGGAATTGCCGCCGGACTTCTTCCACGACCAACCCGCCGGCCTGGCCCACGGCTTTCATACACATGGCCCCGAAGATAAACGGCAACATCCCGCCGAGGAACAGCCCCACGAGGATGTTGGGATCGGACAGGTCAAAGGTCAGGCTTTTGTCGCCGGCCTGGGCTTCGCGGGCATATTCCGCAAACAGCACCAGGGCCGCCAGCGCGGCCGAGCCGATGGCGTACCCCTTGGTCACCGCCTTGGTGGTATTGCCCACGGCGTCGAGCGCATCCGTAATTTTCCGCACGTCTTCGCCCAAATGGGACATTTCGGCAATGCCGCCTGCGTTATCCGTGACCGGCCCGAACGCGTCGATCGCCACCACGATGCCCGCCATCGACAACATGGCCACTGCGGCCACCGCGACGCCGTACAGCCCGCCGCCGTCCGCGCCGCCGCAAATCCCGAAACTCGATAAAATTGCCGCGACGATGACGACCACGGGCCACCCGGTGGACTGCATGCCCACGGCCAACCCGGCGATGATGTTCGTGGCATGTCCGGTTTCACTGGCCTTGGCCACCTCCTGTACCGGCGAATAGCCCGTGGCCGTAAAGTAATCGGTGATAAAGACCAGGGCCAGGGTCACCACCAGGCCCAGGAGCGCCGCGATGAAGTAACTGACGCCCGAGACCCCGCCGATGCCGTCCATCATGTTGGTGGTCACGGGAAAGAACGCGATCGCGGCCAAGCCGCCGCTGACGAACAGGCCTTTGTACAGGGCCGACATGATGCTCCCGCCTTCACTCGCTTTCACGAAGAAGATCCCGATAATGGTGGCGAAGACGGTCAGCCCGCCGAGGGCCAGGGGATACAGCACGGGGGCCGAGTTGCCGGGGAAGAGACTCATGGCCAGGACCATGGCCGCGACGATGGTCACGACGTAGGTCTCGAACAGGTCCGCGGCCATGCCGGCGCAGTCGCCCACGTTGTCGCCCACGTTGTCCGCGATCACCGCGGGGTTGCGGGGGTCGTCTTCGGGAATCCCGGCTTCGACTTTGCCGACGAGGTCGGCGCCCACGTCCGCGGCCTTGGTGTAAATGCCTCCGCCCACCCGGGCGAACACCGAGATCAGGCTGCCGCCGAACCCGAGGCTGATGAGGGCGTGCACGGCTTTTTCCGGTCCCGCCACCGCGGATCCGATGGCGTAAAACCCGGCCAGGGCCACGAGGCCCAACCCGATGAGCAGCAACCCTGTCACCGCGCCGCCTTTGAAGGCGACCTGCAAAGCCGGGTCCAACCCATTGGACGCGGCCTGCGCCGTCCGCACGTTCGCCCGCACGGCGATCACCATACCCACGTACCCGGCGATGGCCGAGGCCGCTGCGCCCACCACGAATCCCATGGCGGTCAACAACCCGAAATTGTCCGACCACATCCCGGCCAGCCATAGAATCAGGAACATGACGCCCGCCACGATGCCGACGGTTCTATATTGTCGATTCAAATACGCGCCGGCGCCTTCCTGGATCGCCAACGCGATGGTTTGCATGGTGTCGTTACCGGCGTCCTGTCTCAGGACCCAGAAGGTGAGATACACGCCATAGGCAATACCCACGATGCCGGACACTAACGCAAAGATAATTACCGAACTCTCAGTACCCACGAAACGCCCCCTTTGGCAGACTAAGGAATTTTAGATTTTGGATTGCTGATTGTGGATTTGGGAATTTTGGATTGCTGAAAGGCGTGTTATTCTAGCCCGCCGTTCGTTGAATGTTCAAGGAGAAATTCCCCGACGCGGAGAGCCTGGGCCCAATTCACGCTATGCCCGGATAAGAAAGAACTCGAGACGGCTGACGATCACGGCGCGGCCGAAGTTGCCCATCTCCGGATTTTCTGTTAACGTGTCATAGTTGTTCATTTCTAGGGCGGATACATCTTCCTTCAACCAGACCAATTTTTCTTGAGACAATTGTATGGCGTGGGAACCGAGAGATCCATGGGGTCAACAAGGCGGAGCCGATCCGCTTGATGACGTCCTGAATAAAGCCAAGGAACAATGGCAGCGGATGAAACCGACCCGGGGGATGAAGTCCATCGTCCTGGTCGTGGCGGCTATCCTGATCCTCTCGCAATCGGTCTTCAAGGTCGAACCCGACGAGGAAGGACTCGTCAAGCGGTTCGGCGACGTGGTGCGGACCGTCGAGCCGGGTCCTCACCTCAAGATCCCGTTCCTTGAAACCGTCGTTACGCCCAAGGTCCAGAAACTCCACCGTATCGAAGTCGGGTTTCGCACCAATGCCCGGGGCCGGGCGCAAATCGTCCCGCAGGAAGCCCTCATGCTGACCGGGGACATGAATATCCTCTCCGTGGAGTTCATCGTCCAATACAAAATCAGCCAGGCCAAGGACTACCTGTTCAACGTGGCGAATATCGAAGAGACCATCAGGAAATCAGCCGAGGCCGCGATGCGGGAAGTCGTCGGCAAGAATAAAATCGACGAAGCCTTGACCGTGGGCAAGGCCGCGATCCAACAGTCCACACAGCAACTCCTGCAAAGCATCGTCGATGAGTATGAGGGCGGCGTCCAGATCGCCACCGTGCAATTGCTCGACGTCAATCCGCCGCAGAAAGTGGCCAAGTTCTTCAAGGACGTGGCCAGCGCCAAGGAAGAACGCGAGCAATTGATCAACCAGGCCCATGGGTACCGGAACGACATCATTCCGAAAGCCAAGGGACAGGCGGCCCAGGACGTCAATCAGGCCAAAGGTTACGCCCAGGCCAGAATCGCGCGCGCCGAAGGTGAAGCCAACCACTTCCTGCAGACGCTGGCGGAATACAAGAAAGCCAAGGGCGTGATCGGCAAGCGGCTGTATATCGAAACCATGGAAGAAGTGCTCTCGAAGGTGGACAAGATCATTCTGGATTCCAACGCCGCGGGCAACGTGCTGCCGTACCTCCCGTTGGAGCGATTGCGAAGAACGCCCGGCAAAAAAATGGAGGCCTCGCCCTGATGAGACAGAACCTGCTCGTCGGTATCATCGGCATCCTGGTTCTGCTGGTCGTGTTGGGGGCCTCGCCGTTCTTCATTCTCGACCTGACGCAAACGGCCATCGTGGTCCAACTCGGGAAACCCAAGCGGACTGTGACCGAACCCGGGCTGAAGTTCAAACTGCCCTTTGTCCAGGAAGTCCGGTATTTCGACAAGCGCCTCCTGGATTACGACGTGCCCGCGCGCGAAGTCATCACCCAGGATAAAAAGACGATCCTGATCGACAACTTCGCCAAGTGGAAAATCGTCGATCCCCTGGAGGTCTACAAGGCGTTCCAGACGCAACGGGGCGCGCTGCAACGGCTGGACGATATTATCTACTCCGAAATGCGCGTGGAACTGGGCCGGCACGAGCTGTCGGAAATCGTCTCCGCGAACCGGCTGCTGATCATGTCCGAGGTGGCCAAACGCTCCAATGAAAAAGCCTCGAAATACGGCCTGGAAGTTTTGGACGTCCGCATCAAACGCGCGGACCTGCCGGAGCAGAACGCCAAGGCCGTGTTTGACCGGATGCAGGCCGAGCGGGAACGGATCGCCAAACAGTACAAAGCCGAAGGCGCGGAAGAAGCGCAAAAAATCCGGTCGGAAGCCGAAAAGGACCGGGAGATTCTCATCGCCGACGCCTACAAAACCGCCCAGGAAATTCGCGGTGAAGGCGACGCCAAAGCCTACAAAATCTACGCTGACGCGTATCAGCAGGACCCGAAATTCTTCGAATTCGTTCGATCCATGGAAGCCTACCGCAAGACGTTCTCCAAAGACACGACCATGGTGCTCAGCCCCGACTCCGAATTTCTCCACTTCCTCAAGAAACGCTGAACAGACATTGTAGATTTTTGATTGTGGATTGCTGATTGTTTTGAAATCTAAAATCCACAATTAGCAATCCAAAATTCCTCTCATGCCCAATCAAGACCATCTTGATCTGTTACTTCAAGGCCTGGAAGTCTGGAACAAATTCCGACGGACTCAGCCGGACGTCACGCCTGACCTGCGGGACGCCGACCTGTCGGGTTACGACTTCACGAGAATGGATTTTTCCAGGTGCGACCTGACCGGCGCGGATTTGTCCGACGCCTACTTGCTCCAGGCCAACCTGGAAGAAGCCGATCTGACCGGAGCCAATCTTACGGAGGCGGACGCTATCGAAGCCAACCTGCTCAAAGCCTCCCTGACCAACGCAACGCTCGTGATGGTGGACCTGAGCGGAACCGGCTTGATCCGTGCGAATCTCGCAGGGGCGGACCTCTCCAAGGCCAACCTGACGCGCGCCTCACTGCCGTGGGGAAATTTACAGGGATGCCGGTTGGTGCAGGCCAACCTGAAGATGGCCGACCTGAGAGAAGCCGACCTCACGGGAGCGGACCTGTCCGAAGCCAACCTGCAAGACGCCTCCCTGACCGGGGCTGTTCTTCAACGCGCCAACTTGCAGGGTGCCAAAAACGTCTCCTTGGAATACCTCGGAAAAGCCAGGACGCTTTTTCAGTCCCGCCTCGCCCCTCAGCTTCAAGAAGAAATCGAAAAGAACTACCCTCACCTGCTGAAACAACCGTAAGGCGCCGCCTCTTCCCGTCATCCTCGACATTTTTAATCGAGGATCCAGGGGTTTTTCTTTTTTTCGTCCGTAAAGACAAAAAGACACTGGATCCCCGATCAAGTCGGGGATGACAGAAGAGGGGATCGGAGATGACAGCAGGGGCTACTGCAAGGAGCCACTTCTTCTGATGAGTACAATCCGGCCAAGCAGATGCTCGGGAGGATTCACGGGGGGGACGACCAAATCGACCCGCGGACCGACACCCTGCACGAGTCGAAGGCCATCGGAAGTCTGCACGAACCCTTTGGCTCGCAGGGCGTTGCGCGATTGAATCCTGCGAACCAGCGTCTCGGGGGCGATGCCCTGCTCCACGACGCATTCTTCCGCCTCGAACGCCTCATGGGTATGAGGTTCATGTGCAGGCGGCCTGGCGGCTCGTTTGGGAAGACTCCCGGGATCAGGCGGAAACAACACCGGCGTACTGACGCGAGCCTGCACGGCCGGAACGACCGGTGTTCCCGGAGCCAAACCTTGCACCCGTTCCCGGACCCGGTCGCGTTGTTCCGACGGCACGAGATCCAGTTTGTTCAGGATCAACAGGTCGGCCGATGATACCTGCTGTTCAAAGGTCCCTTCCAGGTCACGGCCTTCCGCGACCTGTTCGGCATTCACCACCACCGCCGAGAGACATTCGCCGACCCACTCGGACACCGGCTCTCGCCAGAAATTCAGGAGCGTATCAAAGGGCAAGGCCACCCCGGACGTTTCCACCACGACCCGATCAGGGCGGACCTCTTCATGAATCCGTTGCAGCGTCGTCACGAATTCATCGGAGAGTTTGCAACAGACGCACCCGCCTTCCAATTCCACGTACCCCGGGCCGGCCTGGTTTCCCAACAGGGCCTGATCGATTCCCAACTCCCCGAATTCATTCGACACGACCGCAATCCGCCCCCCCCGCGCCTGTGCCTCTTCAAGCAGATGCCGCACGAGCGTGGTTTTCCCCGCACCCAGGAATCCGGACACGACCAGCGCCGGCACGTTGTTTCCGGTGCCCGGCCCATCCGCGGCTTTATCTTGATCAACCGACGTTGAGGATTTGTCTTGAGGCGACATGGATTTTCAAACACATAAAACCCTCCCCCCTGACGAGAGAGAGCCTGACCCATAACTCCCTCTCCCCTCGTGGGAGAGGGCTGGGGTGAGGGGGGCAAAAGGCCGGGGTGAAGAGGGCGTCGGCGTTACCGCACTCATCGCGCTCTCCTTAAACCACCCTCACCTTAATCCTCTCCCATCAAGGGAGAGGAAATTTTATTGACAACTACCGCCGGGCTTTATGAGAATGCCTGAATGGATACTCCGTTGCCAACGTCATCCGATTTGCCCTCGGAGACCGATCTTCCCGACCGCCAATGCAGGTGGTGCCAAGTGACGATGACGAAACGCCTAGTGGCCGACGGTCGCTTCATCCATTACACCTGCCCGTCCTGCCTCTTTCAACATACCGGGAAACGCCAGAGTACCTGACGCCCGGCAATCCGTGCCTCCTGCCGGGATTATTGATTGCCGATTCCCATCTTCTGTCATCCCCGACATTTGTAATCGGGGATCCAGTGTCTTTACTTTGTCCGTGAAGACATGGGACGGCACGCAGGCCGTCCCCTACTTAGCACAGTCAAACGCTCAATCATTCAGAATAAATTCGACACGATGCGCGTGCCGCCGACCCACGTGCCGATGACGCTGCCGATGGTGGGAAACAAAAAGGCCAGGAACACCCGTAGCAGCCGGCTTTGCCACCAACGCCGGGGGATGACCACGTCCTCGGCCACGGTCTGAAATTCACGCACGATCGGTGGTTGCATATAGGCCTGGACAAACGCCGTCACGTACCCGACGCCGATCACCGGGGTCAGACTCGTAAACGGAGCCCCGGCCACGGCCACGATAATCGTGAACGGATGCGCCCAGGCCAGCAAGGCTCCCAAGCCGCTGGGTATGCCGTTGGCCACGATCCAGAAGAGGGCGTTGTCCCCGGCGGCCGCGGCTCCTTTTTGAAAACCGATCAAGGCGATGGACCCGACAATAATGGCCGGAATCGCCCACCCGATCCATTTCCACGCCGGCGACACGGGTGGTATCACGTCCAGACTATCCAGGTTGGCTTGCCGCTCGCCCTGAAGGATGGTTTTAATCCCCTCCACGTGTCCGGCGCCGACCACCGAGACGATCGTCTTGCCTTCGGCTTGGAGCGTCTTCTCCGCCAAATAGCGGTCCCGCTCGTCGATCAATACCGTTTTCAGCGTGGGGACTTCCCTGCCCAATTCCTGCATCATCTCCGACAGCACATCCTGTTTTCTCAATTCCTGCAACGACTCTTCACTCACGGGCTTGGTGTCGAAGACGCCCACGATCAGCGACGACACCAACATGCTTTTCTTGAAGAACGGGGTGGACCGCCAGGCCCGTCGCATGGTCACGCGAACGTCGCGGTCGCAAAGGGCAATGGGAATGTCGAATTTCTTGGCCACGTTGACGGCCTCCAGCATCTCGGTGCCGGGGAGCACGCCAAGCTGATCTCCCAGCCGCTTCTGGTAGGAGGCCAGCAGGACGTTGGCCAACATGGTGCTGAGTTGTTTCTTGCGGATGACCTCTTTGAGGTCGAACGCCTCCCATTTCTGCTGCTGGGACAAGGCTTCGTACCGGCGGGCATCCAGTTCCACACAGACCGCATCCGGCCGTTCCTCCTCGATGACGGCGCGAACCAGGTCCGCGGACTCCCGGGACACGTGCACCGTCCCGACCAGAATAATCGTTTTGTCTTCAACTGTGAGAATGTGGACTTCAGGAGAAGAACGGGCTACGCCGGGAACAGCCTGCGGCGGCGCGGATTCCTGCCCATTATCGGCTTCCACGATGACTCCGCAACCGGCTAAACTTACAAATCGAACATGTACGCGACATTATCTCCCCCGAACTCTTTGACTTTACCTTCGATCATCTTTTCGTTTTGACTGTACACTCTCACGGTGACGTCCTGGAGCCCCGTCAGCGACTTCATCTGTTGCATCAACATCAGCACGATCTTTCGGCCGCGGTCCCGGTCCACGGCCAATCGCCGGTAAAACTCCTCGGTCACATGTAGTTGCAGCAGGTCTCCTTTGACCAACACGTCTTCCACGGCTCCGCTCTGGCCCAACTGCGCACGTATGCGCTCGACAACCTGTTCATCCGTCATGACTTCACTCATTTGCTGACAATTCCTCCTTCATCCTAGCCCCAGGCTGTCATGCCTGCTTCTATCTGTCATTCCTGCGGAAGCAGAGAGCCGGTGTCTTTCGAATCCCGAACAAAGGAAAAGCAAAGACACTGGATCCCCGATCAAGTCGGGGATGACAGAAAAAACAAAACGCAAGAACCCGGGAAACTTAGAAAATTCCTTTCGTCGCCTGCTTCAACCAACCGGCCGTGGACGAATCAACCAAGGGTCCGATAACCTCTCGCACGCGGGCATGGTAGCTATTGAGCCACTCCCGTTCCGCTGGATTCAACAAGGCTCTGTCGATCAGCGAAGTATCAAACGGCACAAGCGTGATCGTCTCGAACGCGTACCATTCCCGTCCGTCACCGTTATCCGTGGGAGCAGAAGTCACAACCACCAGGTTTTCCAGCCGAATCCCGTATTCTCCGTTCTTGTAATATCCGGGTTCGTTCGACAGGATCATGCCGGGCTGTAACGCGACCGTATGACCCCCTTTCGCAATGCGTTGCGGACCCTCATGAACACCCAGGTAACTCCCGACCCCGTGCCCGGTCCCATGCGCATAATCCAACTCCACTTCCCAAAGCGGCCTCCGGGCCAAGGCATCAAGTTGGGCACCGGTCGTTCCTTTCGGAAACGTGGCCTTTGCGAGGGCAATGTGTCCTTTGAGAACCCTGGTGTACCGATCCCGGTATTCCGGTGTGGGAGATCCGATGGCAATCGTTCTGGTGATGTCGGTGGTGCCGTCCAAATACTGCCCTCCTGAATCCACCAGATACAACGTGCCGGGCTCAAGTCTGCGACACTGCTCATCGGTGGCCCGGTAATGCACGACGGCCCCATTGGGGCCGGCCGCCGAAATCGTGGGGAAACTCATGTCCCGCCAGAGCGGTTGACGGCGGCGACAGGCATCCAGGTACGCCTGCGCGTCGAGTTCGGAGAGCTTTCCCTTCGGCGCTTCATGGCTCAACCAAGCGAGAAATTCACACACCGCGGCCCCGTCCCTCTTCTGCGCTTCCCGCGCTCCCTTGATTTCCACCACATTTTTGCAGGCCTTGGGCAAAAGACACAGGTCTTCCCCTTCGATCACCCGGGCTCCGGAGCGAGTCAGGCGTTCGGGAATCCAACTCGCCGTGCGCGTCGGATCGCACAACACGCGTTCGCCGGTTTTTCCCAACCGGTCCAAGGCATTCTGAAATTCGGAGACGGGACGAATCCGCACGGCCGGTCCCAAGTGCGAAACCAAAGCATCGGACACCTTGTTCGTTTCCAGAAACAACGACGCCGTGGCGTCCCGGTGCAGCAGGGCAAAGCCAAGGGGTAACGGCGTATACTCCACGTCATTGCCACGCACGTTCAAGAGCCAGGCGATGGAATCCGGCGCCGTCAACACGGCAACTCCGATTTCATCCTTCTTCAACGTCATGGAAAGCTTGTGTCGCTTGTCATCCGAGGACCTGCCCGCATAGACGAGATCGTGCGGCACGACCTTGGTCGCGGGAACAGCGGGACGGTCCTGCCAGACCGCATCGACGGGATTCGATTCGCATGGCATCAACGCGGCGCCCGCTTTGGCACAGGCTTCTTTCAATTGTTTGACTTCTTGCGGCGTATGCAGCCAGGGATCATAGCCCAAGGTATCGCCGGGGCGGAGCACGGTCGGCAACCACGAATGGACCGGTTCATCCATGAGATGCCGTGGAGTCCATACCTGCAAATCGACTTGCGAGCGGACTTGCAGGGTGTATCGTCCGTCCACGAAGATCGCGGCCTGCCCGGCAAGCACCACCGCGGTCCCTGCCGAACCCGTAAACCCCGTCAACCACGCCAACCGCTCGGCACAAGCCGGCACATACTCGTTCTGGTACTCATCGGCATGAGGCACTATGAACCCGGACAATCCTCTCCTCGTGATTTCAGCGCGAAACGCTTGTAACCGTTCTATTGTCAATGGGGGTAAGCTCCTTCAACTCCAAACCGGCCAGTTTTTCAAAATATCACGTCGGTAGGTTTCTGGCAAAAACAGCCTTTTTCGCAATTGAAAATTTTCACTATCATCCTGCGCTCAGATGGCATTTATGGTACCATCTATGGTACATACATTCGATGGCAGCGCCCGAAAAGGTCATCATTGCTCGATTCTATCAACTGGTAAGCGGCCGAGAGCCGGTGCGCGAATGGCTCGAGGGGCTGCCTCGGGAGGACCGCAGATTGATTGGTCGGGACCTCATGAAGGTCGAATTTGGATGGCCATGCGGTCCGCCGCTCTGCGCGTCGCTCACGGGCTATCCCGGTCTGTACGAGGTACGCAGCAACGTGACGGTTAGGCGCATTGCCAGAGTGCTTTTCACGGTGTCAGGAAGCAACATGGTACTTCTGCACGGCTTCATCAAGAAAACTCAGGCGACACCCACGAAAGAGTTGAAACTCGCGGAGCGTCGAATGAAGGAGCACCACCGCTATGGCTGAGAAGAACCCGCATGTTGGATCAACGCTTGAAAGCTTGCTCAGGAAAGATGGCACCTATGAAGATGCGAAGAACCATGCGATCAAGGCGGTCCTCGCCTACAAGCTGCAGCAAGCGATGAAGGCACAAAACCTGTCTAAGGCGCGCATGGCCGAGCGCATGGCCACCAGCCGTTCGCAACTTGACCGTTTGCTTGATCCAGAAAACGAAGGCGTGACGCTGCATACGTTGAAATGCGCCGCGGCTGCCGTGGGGATGCGCCTTGAACTTGAACTACGGCAGCCCTAGCGCCTGCCGCCCGTGCGCACGCACTGGGCGAGAGCGGCGGCCGACGTCGTCAACCCCGCCATGATGGACTTCCTTGACATATATTTCGTATATTATGATCATATATGAAAATAGTTGATCTTGATCGAATCGACGGTTTTCACTGGGATGAAGGTAACGCCAGGAAAAGTGTCGAGAAGCACAGCGTCGGCCGGTCCGAAACGGAGGAAATATTTTTAAACGAACCGCTTCTGATTGTCGAGGACATCGGCCACAGCCGATCCGAGTTGCGGTTCCATGCCCTCGGCGTCACCAACGCCGGACGCCGACTGCATGCGACCTTTACGTTACGTGAAGGAAATACCAAAATCCGCGTCATTTCCGCCCGAAACATGAGCCGCAAGGAGCGAGATCGCTATGAGCAGGAAACGTAAATCCATGCCCGTCTTCGAAAGTGAGGGGGAAGAACGGGTCTTTTGGGAAAGTCACGACTCGACCGGCCACGTGGACTGGAGCAAGGCCCAACGTGTCCGGCTCTCCAATCTCAAACCGTCTACCAAGCCGATTTCCCTAAGATTGCCGGTTGGTCTGCTTGAGAAGATCAGAACCGAGGCCAACAAGAGAGATGTCCCTTACCAGTCACTGATTAAGGTCTGGCTATCCGAAAAGATCGCGTCCTTGTAGGCACGCTCCCAGGTACGGCCCACCTCTTTCCCCCCACCGCCTCAAGGGGGGAGTGATGGGGAAGGGCAGGCGTATTAACCACCGAGCGCGGCTTGGACCGTCTCCCCGATTTCGGCGGGGTTGCGCACGACTTGCACGCCGGCGGCTTCCAGCGCGGCGATTTTTTCTTTTGCCGTGCCTTTGCCTCCGGTGATAATCGCGCCGGCGTGGCCCATGCGACGTCCGGGAGGCGCCGTCATTCCGGCTATAAAGCCGACGACGGGTTTCGTCATTTCCCGTTTGATGAACTCGGCGGCTTTTTCCTCGGCGTCTCCGCCGATTTCCCCGATCATAACCACGGCTTGCGTCTCCTCGTCATGCTCGAACATCTGCAACAGGTCGATGTACCCGGTGCCGATGATGGGATCGCCGCCGATGCCCACGCAGGTCGTTTCGCCAAGCCCCAGATTCGTCAACTGGTTCACGGCCTCATAGGTCAGGGTCCCGCTGCGGGAAATCACGCCGACCTTGCCTTTTTTGTGAATAAACCCGGGCATGATGCCGATTTTGCACTCGTCCGCCGTGATGATCCCGGGACAATTGGGGCCGATGAGCCGCGTCTGCGTGCTGGCCAGGGCGCGTTTCACCCGGACCATGTCGTTCACGGGAATCCCTTCCGTGATGCAGACCACCAGCCAGATCCCCGCGTTGGCCGCCTCGAGGACCGCATCGGCAGCGAAAGGAGGAGGCACGAAAATGAGGGACGTCGTGGCTTCGGTTACTTTCACGGCGTCGCGGACCGTGTCAAAAACCGGAATGCCTTCCACTTCCTGTCCGGCCTTACCGGGTGTCACCCCTGCGACGATCTGGGTGCCGTACGCCTGGCACTGGGTCGCGTGGAACGACCCTTCCTTGCCCGTAATGCCCTGGACGACCACCCGCGTTGACTTATTGACCAAAATGCTCATGTGCGAATCCTTTCCTCACTGCGTTCCAACGTGACCAAACCCGAACAATAGGACGTTCACCCCTTCTTCCTTTTCTTGCGTTTCATGGCCACGATTTTTTGCGCGGCTTCCCAGAGATCCGTCGCCACGTCCACCTTCAATCCCGATTCCAGAAGGATCTTCCGGCCCTCCTCCGCATTGGTCCCCTGGAGGCGGACCACCACGGGCAACTTGATGCCGACTTCTTTCGAAGCCTCGATCACGCCATTGGCGATCCGTTCACACCGGACGATACCTCCGAAAATATTGATGAAAATGCCTTTGACTTTCCTGTCCTTGAGGAGAATACGAAACCCGGCCGCGACGGTCTCCTTGGTGGCACCTCCGCCCACGTCCAGGAAGTTGGCGGGTTCGGCGCCGGCCAACTTGATCACGTCCATCGTGGCCATGGCCAACCCGGCTCCGTTCACCATGCACCCGATGTCCCCGTCCAGTTTCACGTAATTGAGGTTATTGGCGCCCGCCTCGATTTCCAGCGGTTCTTCCTCGTGCAGGTCACGAAACGCCTGGACGTCCTGATGCTTGAACAACGCGTTGTCGTCAAAAGTGACCTTCCCGTCAAGCGCGATGAGTTGCTTGTCCGTGGTAATCACCAAGGGGTTGATCTCGACCAATGACGCATTCTTTTCCATGAACAGGCGATACAGGTTGCCGAGCATTTTGATGAAGGGCGACACCACGGCTTTTTCCAGGGAGGGGAGGCCCAAGGCAAAGGCCAAGTTACGGCCATTGTACGGGTGAAACCCGACGGCTGGATCGATCGTCTCCCTGAACAGTTTTTCCGGGGTCTTCTCCGCCACCTCTTCGATCTCCATACCTCCTTCGGTACTCGCAAGGAACGTGGGGCACCCGGTGTCCCGGTCCACCAAGAGACTCAGGTACAACTCTTTGTCGATCCCCGCCCCTTCCTCGATCAACAGGCGCCGGACTTTTCTGCCCTTGGGTCCGGTTTGATGCGTGACCAGAGTTTTCCCGATAAGTTCTTGCGTCAGGCCCGGGACATCCTCGCGCTGTTTGGTAATTTTCACGCCACCGGCCTTACCACGTCCCCCGGCGTGAATTTGCGCCTTGACCACGTAGACCGGCGCATCCAGAGCCGCAGCCCACTTTTCAGCGGCCCGCGGCGTCTTGATCTCCTTGCCGCGAGGCACCGGCACCCCGAATTGAGCAAACAACTGTTTCGCTTGAAACTCATGAATATTCATGATTCTCCTCTTTAAGAAAGAAACTCCCCCTCACGTGAAGTACGTTGAGCCTCCGAGCGCCGCGAGAACAAAGCTGGCGGGTTTTTTCAACATCCTGCTAGGGTTGTTCGGCATATGCGGGCAACACGACCGGCGACGTGACCTGGTTCGTGACCCGATGCTTTTTCGCTTCGGCCCGGAAGCGCTGCAAGTGGTTCAACGTCAAACTGCCGTGAGACATGGTTTGCACGCGCTCCGCCACCGTCAACCCCGATCGCTTGCCGAAGACCATCAAGTCCAACAACGAATTGCCCATCAACCGATTGCGTCCGTGCAACCCCCCGGAGGTTTCTCCTGCCACAAAGAGGTTTTTCACGGATGTTTCACCGTTGACGTCGATCTTCACGCCGCCGTTCTGATAATGCAGCGTCGGGTAAATCAGGACCGGGTCTTTGCGGATATCGACTCCGTACCGGGCATATTGACGAACCATGGCGGGGAAATGCTTGTCCAGCGTGCCTTCGCCATGCTCCGCCTCAAGCAACGGGGTATCCAACCACACGCCCACTCGACCGGTCGGCATGCGGACGCCGCGACCTTCTTCACATTCACGAATGATCGAGGATGACACCACGTCGCGGGTATCCAGCTCGTTCACGAACCGTTCGCCTCTCCCGTTGACCAAGTGCCCCCCTTCGGACCGTATGCCCTCGGTCACCAACTGGCCGACGAGTTGTTCCGGGTAGACGCCGCCCGACGGATGATATTGAAACGTATCGATCTGGACGAGCGGGGCCCCGATGCGATAGGCCAAGACCAACCCGTCACCCGTGGCGCCGTAATGATTGCTCGTGGGAAACCCTTGAATGTGTAACCGCCCGATGCCGCCGGTCGCCAGAATCACGGTCTTGGCCGCCACCACCAGAAATCGTTTGTTATCCAGATCCTGAAACACGGCTCCGGTGCACGCGCCTTGCTCGTCACTCAGCAACTCCACGGCCGCGGCGAATTCCAGGAGTTGGATCTTCCGGTTGAGGACCTCATCCTTGAGCACCCGCATGATCTCGAGACCGGTGTAGTCCGAGCAGGTGAGCAGCCGCGCCTTGGTACTGCCGCCGCCCTTCTTGACGTGGAGGTTGCCGTCATCGTCCCGGTCGAAGAGCACCCCCAGTTCCAGCAACCACTTTGCAATGGACGGCCCTTCCTCGACCATCGTTTTGAGCAACTCATGGTCGTTTTTCATGTGACCGCCCTTGAGCGTATCCAGGAAATGCTGGACCGGGGAATCATTGGGCGCCACGGCAATCTGCATGCCCCCCTGCGCCATCACCGAATTGGAATCCCCCAAGCGCAACTTTGTAGCCAGCAACACTTTCGCGCCCTGACCATGCGCGTGAAGCGCCGCGGCACAGCCCGCGCCGCCGCCCCCCACGACCAGGACATCGGCCTCGTAATGAGGCGTCAGGGAGAGATCATCCGGAACCACGCTGTCGCCTTCCAGGACGGAGGCGAGTTCCCGTACCGTCATGTCCCCTTCATTAGGCCCGAAGGCCACGGGACGGTAAGCGGCTTCCCGATGATCGGGATGAAATTTTTTGATCAGGGTATCGCGTTCCGCCGGAGAGAGTTTGGGAAGGGTCTGTTGCCGGCGGGCGTCACGGGAGTTATGAACTACGTCGTGCAGGGCTTGAATTTCCACGTGTCGGCCGCACTCCCCTACGACTTGATCGTGGCCGAGGTTTGCTGTAATTCGTCATCACTCATCTTCAGGATTCGTTCCCAGTCGTCGGCGTATTCTCCATCGGCAATGGCCTGGATTCGGTCGGAGAGGCCGGGCGGCTTTTCCATTTCCCGTACGCCGTAGGCTCGACTGGCATAGACCCCCACCAGGTTCGGCGCAATATCGGCGATGCACACGGGCACGCACATGCCGCACATCACACAGTCCATGAACGTCTCCGACACCGCTTTGAAGTCCCCAAACACGGCCTTCCACACGCCTTCCCGCACGTCGATCTGTTGCGGGCAGGCTTCGGTACACGCGTTACAGTTCCTGCACAAGGGCGCTTCCGGATACAACTTGAACAGGTCCTGTTTGGGATTCTCGAGTTCGTTCAAATCGTACGTGGCCTTGCGCGCGGGAAACGCCGGGGCGAACGAAAACGACATGCCGTCTTCCACCGCATGCGAACACCCCAGGCAGGTTTTCACTTTCGGATCGTCCTTGGTGCGATAATAGGTCGCACAGGCTCCGCAGAACCCGCCCAGGCACCCGGCCCCCCGCGTGACTTCATGGCCGGTATACCAGAGGGCCTTCATCAGGGTAATCCCCGCCGGAACCCGGAAGGATTTCCCCGCGATCTCCACCGTGACCATCTGAGGCTGGAGCGCCTCTTCCCGGCTCACGGCTTTTTCCGTATCGAATGAACCCGTCATATTCGTCTGCTGTCCCCGTTCGTTCCCCTCCTTTGTAAGGAGGGGCGAGGGGAGGTAGAGAGACAGTTGACTCTACCCCACCCTTCCCTCCCCTTACAAAGGGGAGGGAAAAGCTGCCTCTTCTCTTACCCCTCTCCCCTTGTGGGAGAGGGTTGGGGTGAGGGAAAGCACCTCCATTCATGTATTCAACGCATTCAAGGCCGAACCTGCTTTGAACCATTTGATCTGCTGTTCGGTCATGCTGTGCTTGGCTTGAATCTTGACCTCTTTCCCATCTTTCTTGTGAATGACCACGGACACCGCTTTGCCCGGCGCCAGTCCGTCGAGGCCCGTCACACTGACGCGGTCTTCCTGGTCGATCTGTTCATAGTTTGCGGGGTCCGCAAAGGTCATGGGCAGAATACCCTGCTTCTTCAGATTCGTTTCATGGATGCGGGCAAAGCTCTTGGTGAGCACGGCTTTCACGCCCAGGAAACGCGGGGACATGGCCGCGTGTTCCCGGCTGCTCCCTTCGCCGTAATTCTCATCCCCGACCACGAACGATCCGATGCCCTTGCCTTTGTAATCGCGCGCGACCTGCGCCAGGGTGAGACCGGATTCGCCAGTCAACACGTTGTTGCCTTTTCCCGCTTCACTCGAAAATGCGTTGTTCGCACCCAGGAACATATTGTCACTGATCTTGTCCAAATGTCCACGAAACTTGAGCCAGGGACCCGCGGGAGAAATGTGATCGGTCGTGGTTTTCCCCTTGGTCTTGATCAGCAACGGCAACTTGTCGAAATCCTTGCCGTCCCACTTGGGGAAGGGCTGCAACAGTTGCAGCCGCTCGCTGTTCGGAGGCAGATCCACGGCCAACCCCTCGCCGTTCTCCGCCGGAGAAATGAACCCTTCTTCACCCTTGGCAAAACCCTGGGCCGGCAACTCATCCCCTTGCGGCGGATCGAGTTTGATTTGCTTGCCGTCCGGGGTGGAAATGGTGTCCTGCAAAGGATTGAATCCCAAATCGCCCGTCAGGGCATACGCGGCCACCAATTCCGGACTGGCCAGGAAGGACAACGTGTCGGGAATCCCGTCGTTGCGGCCTGGGAAATTCCGGTTAAACGTACTTACGATCGAATCGGACTTGCCTTTGACGCCGTCGGCCCGTTTCCACTGCCCGATACACGGTCCGCAGGCGTTCGCCAACACGGTGGCGCCCAACTCCTCGAACGTCTCCAAAAAGCCGTCCCGCTTCATGGTATGAAAGATCCGTTCCGAGCCCGGTGACACCAAAAACGCGGTCTTGGCTTTCAGGCCCGCCTTCAACCCCTGTTGGGCGATATGCGCGGCACGGCTGATATCCTCATACGAGGAATTCGTGCAACTGCCCAGCAAGGTCGCTTTCAACTCCACGGGGTACCCCTTCTCCTTGGCCTCGGCCTCCAACGCGGAGATGGGGCGGGCCAGGTCCGGGGAATGCGGTCCCACGACGTGCGGTTCCAGGGTCGAGAGATCGATTTCCAGAATCTCGTCGAAATATTTCTCCGGCGACTCATACACTTCGGGGTCGGCCACCAGCATCGACTGGTTGGCTTCCGCCAGGTCGGCGATCTCCTTGCGCTCCGTGATATTGAGGTAGTCCACCATCTTTTGGTCAAAGGGAAAGATCGAGGTCGTCGCCCCGAGTTCCGCGCCCATATTGGTGATCGTGCCCTTACCCGTGGCGCTGATCGTTTCCGCGCCAGGGCCGAAATATTCGACGATCTTGTTGGTGCCGCCTTTCACCGTCAGCTTGCCGCAAATGTACAGGATCACGTCCTTGGGCGAAGTCCAGCCGTTCAATTTGCCGGTGAGCTTGACCCCGATCAATTTGGGATGCAGCACTTCCCACGGCAACCCGGCCATGACCTCTCCGGCGTCGGCCCCGCCGACGCCGATCGCCAGCATGCCCAGCCCGCCGCCGTTCGGCGTATGAGAATCGGTCCCGATGATCAACCCGCCCGGGAACGCGTAATTCTCCAACACCACCTGGTGGATGATCCCCGCGCCCGGTTTCCAGAACCCGATGCCGTATTTTTTGGCGGCCGATTCCAGAAAGTTGTACACCTCACGATTTTCATCGCAGGCGCGCAGTAAGTCCTTGGACGACCCCATTTCCGCGCGGATCAAATGATCGCAATGGATGGTGCTGGGCACCGCGGCTTTTTTCTTGCCCGCCTGGATGAATTGCAACATGGCCATCTGGGCCGTGGCATCCTGCATGGCCACGCGGTCGGGACGAAGCGCCAACATGGCTTTTCCCCGGTCCCAGACCTGGGTCTCGAGATTATCCGCATGGGATACCAGAATTTTTTCGGCAAGGGTCAACCCGCGACCGAACTGCTTTCTCGCCGCATCCACGGCCCCGGGCATTTTGGCATACAACGTTTTGACAAGCTCTATCGACATAGGACGTTCTCCGCATGGCTTCCGCGCCCCGGTCCGGCTGCGAACCGGGACGAAGGAAACCGTGAATGTTGTTATTTAAGCGGCGGCACTTCCCGACGCGCGGGCGCCGCGTAGTTCACCAGATAGTTGAACAACCGGATCAACCGGCTGCCTTGACGTTTTTGATCGGCCCAATGCCCGATCAACCCAATGGTCCTGGACAGGACGAAGAACCCGTTCAAACTGTCCACCGGGAATCCGAGATCGACGAGGACGGCCGCCATGGTTCCATCGACGTTCAGAATCAGGTTGTCCTTCTTCGCCGCCGTGATCTTTTCGACTTCCAGGGCAAAGTCCAAATGCGGGGTGGCCAGATCCAGACTCTTCACATATCCCACCAATTCCTTCACGCGCTTATCAGGGTTTCGCAGGCTCTTCACCCGATGTCCGATTCCCGGCACCGGACCCACGTTTTTCTTCATGTGGGCCAGGAACTCGTCCACGGACATGTTGTTGTCGATGGCATAGCTGAAGTACCGGCCCGCATCGGTCACGGCTCCGCCGAATCGCGGACCGATCATGATCAACCCGGCCGCCACGGCTTGCGACAGCCCGATACCGGCACAGGCCCCGATAATGGTGGTCAACGCTCCGCTGACGCACGGACCGTGATCGGCCGACAGGATGATGATTCGCCGGATGATTTCGGCTTCCTGCTTGGAAACCAGCCGCTTGTCCCACAGGAGCCCGATGATATGAGGAATGTCATAGCCCTTGTTAATGAGTTCGGACGCCGGATACCCTTCGTACAAGGGCTCGTCGCCCCGGTCATCGCTGATCGTGGACTTGATCAGGGGGGCGACCAGGATATCGCCGTCTTTCATGCCCTGTTCCACGGTCCGGGGAAGCTTGGGCTTCTCCGCTTCACTGAGTTCGGGAATCGGCGTGACTTCGCCGGACTTCACCAACTCTTCGTACGTTTGCTTGATCGCCGGCCCCAAGGCGCCGAATGTCTCCGGAACGATAGCCCCCGCCTTCTTCAAGGCTTCCGACTTGGCCCGGGCCGACCCTTCTCCCTGGAGACCTTCCTTGGCTCCGGCGTGCCCGAATTTCATGCCCTTGGGCAGACTTTCCTGGCAAAAACCGGACACCACCGACAGGAGCTTCACCCGGCGTTTCTTCGCGCCGTACCATTCTGCAGCCCGTTCCTCCAAGTCGCCGCCCATCTCGCCGACAATGACCACGGCCTTGGTTTGCGGATCGTTTTCGAACATCTCGAGGTACGTCACGTAATCCGTTCCCGGGTAGGCGTCCCCGCCGATGCCGATCGCGGTCGTGATGCCGTCGGCGAACTGCGAGCAAATCCAGATGATTTCATTCGACAGGCCGCCGGACTTCGTGATCACCCCGAAAGACCCCGGACGATAGAGTTTGCAGGCCACCAAGTTGTCGAACGCCCCGCCGATCACGCCCAAGCGGCATTCGCCCGCGGACATGACGCCGATGGAGGAAGGCCCGTTGAACGTTTTCCCGAGTTTCCGCGCGTGCGCTCCGAGCAATTTGGAATCCTTTTCAGGCAAGCCTTCCGTGATCATGGACACCACCTGAATGCCGGAATTGTCCAAGGCTTCCTTGGCGCCGGCATAGGCGCGATCGGCGCCGACATAGACCAGGCTGGTGTTGATTTCCGGGTGATTCGCGGTGGCTTCGGCCACGGTTTTGTAGACCGGAATCGTCAGAAGCCGGTTTCCGCAGACGACTTCATTGGTTTTCCCGGCATCCGGAGGATACACGAACGCCGAAACGTTTAAAGGCTGTTGAATCATGTGGCGGAACTCGCCCATTCGCCGGGCCGCGTTCACTCCCGCCACTCCGCCCTGGATCACAACATGTGTTTCTTTCGTTGCCAGAATACTCATCGAACTCTCCTGCGTCTCAATATGTTGAAAAAAGTCTCTCTCTATCCCCCTTTTGTCATTGGAATAAGAAACAATCAGGCCGCTCTCTGATTCCCCTCCTTTGTAAGGAGGGGCAAGGGGAGGTAGATCCTGCGGCTAAAAGGGAGAAACCTTGTTTTCTACGGACGTTCAACTCTACCCCACCTATCCTCCCCTTACAAAGGGGAGGAAAAAGAGGGTCCTCTTTCCTATTATTTCTTGGCCAAGGCCATATCCACGATGTCCGTCAACGGGGTCCGGCGATCAAACACTTCGATCTCGAAGCCTTCGTCCTTCAACGCGTTCATCGCCGCCAGCCCTTGTTTTTCGTTGGGCCCGCCCCGGCGCACCCAAATGCGCACGCCGTCCAGTTTCCCTTCCGCCTTGGCTTTACGGAACGCATTGATGATGCCGCCGAACGTCTTCTTGACGTCGGTGAAATTGGCGATGGCCCCGCCCACGATGATGTTCTTGATGCCGGGAAGAGAACAGACCTTGTCGGTCAGGACTTCGACGGCCCAGTCCGGCGGATCCCCGGAATATTCAGCGTAATTGGCCAACTTGCCGCCGCGGGCCACCACCGCATCAGAGTAGTACACGCTGGCCCCGCCGCCCGCCGGTAGCATCGCCGTGTCACCGCCCGGAATTTCGATCAGCTTCACGGAACCCTTCACCTTCGAATCCACGGCCATGACCTCTTCTTCATTCTCGGTGTAAGCCCGGCCGAATTCCGCGGCAAACGGAAACGTCCAGTCCGGATGACGGAATTTGGCGTCACCGTCCAACAGGGTCACGGCATCGAGCGCGACCAACTCGCCGGCGGCGTTGAGCACCACCGGATTGATTTCCAGATACTGCGCGTCTTCATTGTCGAAGCACAAAAACAGCTTCCTGGCGAAGTCGGCCACTTTGGAGATCAAGTCACCGGAAAACCCGGCGTCCTTTGCAAGAGCATCGAGCGCCCCGTCGGAGGGAGCATCGCCCACGACCACGGAGCAGCGTTTCACGCGATCCCAATTCGACTCCACTTCGACGCCGCCGCAATTGGCGACCATCACGTCCGCGCCGTCACGTGTCGACTTCACGGCAACGTAATATTCCTCGCTGTGGTCCACGGCTTCGGACACGATCACTTCCCGAATGGTCAACGTGCCGACGGTCCGTCCGAGCATTTCTTTCGCAGCGGCCTGGGCACCCTTGAGATCCAGACCCACCTTCACGAGGCCGAGTTTAAAACGCGACCCCAAGGCCTCATGGGCCTTGACGACCAACGAACTCTTGTTCAACCAATCATTGGCCTGCGCCAACTGTTCCAGTTCTTCGGCAGAACCGACCACGGCATAATTCGGGGTTTGCAAACCCCACTTTCTCAGCAAGCCCATTCCCGGGCCTTCAAGTACTTTTGCCATAACGCAACCTTTGTTAGTCTTGAGGAACCTCTGATTTAATGCACCATCGGGCACAGGGCTGCGTTGCGTCCTCGCTCAACCCTTACCTATCTCTCTGATAAGCCTCGGGTTTCGCTCCGGGACGCCTTGCCCTGCATCCCGCTATCACAATAAATCAGAGGTGCCTTGAATGATAAGCGGAGATCCGGACATCAAACGGGGCATTGTAAAGAGAATGTATGCCGGTCGCAATCAACCGAAAGGCCCATACCGGGGAGTCACGAAAGACCCAGTAGGGAACGTCCGAGCCTGTCCTGAGCCCTGAGCTTGTCGAAGGGTCGAAGGATGCCGTCCAGAATTTCAAGTGGCTAAACGGCTCGGCTTTCACCAAACCATTAGAACACTTCACGCCACGTCCTCACCCGGGTCGGCACGGCGAGCAGCGCGGCTTTCAGGCGGCAACTATCATATTGGACGGTTAAGGGTCCCGTTTGGTCGATCTCACCGGCCCAGATTGCACCACGAATCACGATGCCGCTTCCAAAGCCGTTGAGAAACAACGTGCCGGTCACCAGGATCATGCCATCCCAGTAAATCTCGCCTTCCAAAGTCGCGTTTCCGTCCACCAGGAGGATGCCGAATCCTCTGACTTGCCGAATGCGGATGCCTTGCGGTTGAGGAAATAGCCCACCATCCGCAAAAAACGCCATGGGGACTAGCGCGGTTCCCAAATGCTGATTGATTTGATCTGCGTTCATTGGCACCGCATCCGTGTTCAATGCAACGACTGCGGCGGCAGGAGCCGGCACGTGGGCACTGTGCTGAGGACTCGCGGGATTGCCGTTGAATTGAACGGTCGGGGCGCTCGTCACGGTGCCTCCATACACGACAGGTGGCAGGCCGCCGCCTACTCCACAGGCGTCATGGCCGTTGATCGTAACTGACGCACCCGCAAGGCTGACGTCTCCGGACGCATGGACCGCTCCGAGCTGGTTCGGGCCGGGCAGGTGAAGCACTTCTTCCTCCAGAACCACGGTGCCGTTCGTCGCGGACCCATAAGCGACGATTTTCTCGATCGGCAACCACGGTGTGGACGTGTTGGTCGTGAAAGAGACCGGAACGGTATCCGTCGGCGAAGGATATCCGTAGTAGATGACGTTGCCTCGGTTGTTCTTGCTGTGGCCGGCTAGTCTGCCGTCGAGGTCAACGTAGTGCGGCGAGGCAGACTTATGCCCGGCCCGCTCGGCATCGTATTCGGTTTTGTGGCGAATTTTGACCCAGTACGGCAGTTCCGTCTGTAAACTGTTCGGCTGCACCACCATGTTGGTTGGATTGCCCGGAACAGGAATGAGGTTGGTCCCATGCGGAGCATACTCGGGATCGTCGGTCGGCAACCAATCTGCGGATTGCGCGATGTAAGCCGTCCACAACGGATCCGGCGACATCGCCCGATCCTCGATGAAGGTAGCCTCAGCCCCCGGGGTCTTCCGCAAACGCGACCGGGCTTCAGCCAGTCCGGCCTCGGCTGCGTACAACTCTTGCACCGCCCGCTTATGGTTCGCACTGATTTGGATTTCGGTCGAGGTCGTCTGCAGAACCGTCGCCGTGACGATCCCCACCACGGCCATCAGCAACAGCACCGCCACCAGCGCAAAGCCGCGGTTACGGGTCACGTCCCACCTGCCTACCTGACCCATGCCGCTCTGGTCCTTTGGTTGGGTACGCACTGGGGCTTTCGATTGATTGCGTCGAATGCCGGTTCTCTCTAAAATTCTCTGTTTGGTTTCCGGAATCGGATTCCGGTTGTTTTGCTAATCTTTTTTCAACCTTGAACACGAAGGAGGATCACATGTCAGCAGAACCGGATATTATCTACACCAAAGTCGACGAGGCTCCGGAACTGGCGAGCGGATCATTTTTGCCGGTCATCCAAGCCTTTGCCGGCACCGCGGGCGTGAACGTCGGCCGGAAGGATATTTCGCTGGCCGGCCGCATTATCTCGCAATTTCCCGACAGCTTGAAGCCGGAACAACGGCAACCCGATGACCTCGCCCTTCTCGGCGAAATGGTGGAAACGCCGGACGCCAATGTCATCAAACTCCCGAATATTAGCGCATCGATTCCTCAAATCAAAGGCGCGGTGGCCGAATTGCAAGCCCAGGGATACGCCATTCCCGACTACCCCGAAGATCCCAAGACCGATGAAGAAAAGACCATCAAGGCGAAGTTCGACAAGGTGAAAGGCAGCGCGGTAAACCCGGTGCTGCGACAAGGCAATTCGGATCGCCGGGCGTCGACCTCCGTGAAACAATACGCCCAAAAGAACCCGCACAAAATGGGGGCTTGGGCCAAGGATTCGCAAACGCACGTCTCGTCCATGTCGGGTGGAGACTTCTTTGCCAATGAGAAATCCACGACAATTACCGAGCAAACGGCGGGTAAAGGCCGCATCGAGTTCGTCGGCGCGGACGGCAAGGCCACCGTATTGAAAGACAGCGTGACCTTCGACAAGGGTGACGTGGTGGACGCCACGAAGATGAGCGCCAAGGCGTTACGGCAATTCTTCAAGGAACAGGTCGAGGAAGCCAAGAAAAACGGTATTCTCCTGTCGCTGCACATGAAGGCCACCATGATGAAGGTCTCGGACCCCATTATTTTCGGCCATTGCGTATCCGTCTATTTTGAGGATGCCTTCAAGAAACATGAAAAGACTTTTGCCGACCTTGGCGTCAACCCCAATAACGGACTGGGTGACGTCTATGCGAAAATCGGCTCCCTGCCAGCCGCGCAACAAGAGGAAATCAAGGCCGACCTGCAAGCGGCCATGCAAAACGGACCGGACCTCGCGATGGTGGACTCCGACCGGGGGATCACCAATCTGCACGTGCCGAGCGACATCATCATCGATGCGTCGATGGCCGCGGCGCTTCGCGTCGGCGGGAAAATGTGGGGGCCGGACGGTAAGGAATACGACACCAAGGCCATGATCCCGGACCGCAGTTACGCGGGGATTTATCAGGCCGTGGCGGACTTCTGCCGGGAAAACGGAGCCTTCAATCCGGCCACCATGGGCAGCGTGCCCAACGTGGGTCTCATGGCCCAGAAAGCCGAAGAATACGGATCGCACGACAAGACCTTCGAGGCACCCGGAAATGGAACCATCCGCGTGATGGATGGAGCCGGGAACGTCCTGCTCGAACAGACCGTGGAACAAGATGACATTTTCCGCGCCTGTACGGTCAAGGACATTCCGATTCAGGACTGGGTGAAGCTGGCCGTGAACCGGTCCAAAGCGTCAGGAATGCCGGTGGTGTTCTGGTTGAACAAGAACCGATCACACGACGCACAGCTCATCGAAAAGCTGAACAGCTATTTGAAAGACCATGATACGACGGGCTTGGACATCCAAATCATGGCCCCGGTGGACGCCATGAAGCATTCGCTCAAACGGGCCAAGGACGGGCAAAGCACCATTGCCGCCACGGGCAACGTGCTGCGGGATTATCTCACCGACCTGTTCCCGATCCTGGAACTTGGCACCAGCGCCAAGATGCTCTCCATCGTGCCTCTTATCAACGGCGGTGGCTTATTCGAAACGGGAGCCGGCGGGTCGGCCCCGAAACACGTGCAGCAGTTCGTAAAGGAAGGGCATCTAAGATGGGATTCGCTCGGAGAATTTCTCGCCTTGGCAGAGTCCTTTGCCCATCTAGCCAGGACCCGCAACAATAAAAAAGCACAAATCCTGGCGGATACCCTGGACCGAGCCACGGGCAAACTCATGGATAACCGCAAGTCACCGGGCCGTGTGCTGGGGGAATTGGACAACATCGGCAGCCACCTGTACGAAGCCCTGTATTGGGCGCAGGAACTCGCCGCGCAAACCGACGAACCGGCGTTACAGGAAAAATTTGCCCCCGTGGCGAAAGAACTCGAGGCCAACATGGAGAAAATCCTCGAAGAAGTGAAGGCTGCAAAGGGCAAGGCCATGGACGTCGGCGGCTATTACCATCCCGATCCGGCGAAGGTTGCCGTAGCCATGCGCCCGAGCGCCACGTTCAACAACATCCTCGCCACTTTGGGCTGACCTACCTGAGACGACGACTGTAGGGCACAACGATCGTTGTGCCCTACAAGGCACAGGGCGCCTCGCCCGACCACGCCCAAGTCAAGACGCCTGAAATTCTTTCACTCCCTGCTGATACCCGTCGGAGTGATCCACCACTCACTACAACCTGTATTTTGCTTTAGCTCTCAGAATAGGTCTTGCCCTACTTTAACCTAAGCGTTATATTATTTTAGTGCAATTGCATTTATAGCATGGAGGTAATGCAGGGGGACCAAGGGCAACGGCTTCGACTAAAGAAGATTTGAAGATTCAAACGCTGACTTTACCCGAAGAACTCATCCTGATGCTCCTCAACGAGGACAACGGGTACTTTCACCAAGTACCCGGTTGGGACTTGAACTGCGCCGTCGCCGGTGCAGTCCTCGCGGAACTCTCTCTCCTGTCGCGGATCGACACGGACATGGATTCCCTGTTCCTTGTAGACTCGACAGAAACGGGCGACCCCGCCCTGGATCCCATTCTGAAAGAGATTGCCAGCGAACCGACCCAACGCAACACCCAGTTCTGGATTGAACGACTCGCCCCCCGTGCGGAGGAAGTCATTGATTTGACTCTGGATCGCCTGGTCGCCCTGAAGATCCTGGAATTCCATGACGGCGAGTTCTGGACGCTGGCTCAGACCGGCTGGCAGACGGAAGTGTACGACCACTCCAAAGACGGCACTGCAGGTCAGTTCATCAAAACGCGGATCAGCCGGGCTATCTTCATGAACGAGATTCCCGATCCGAGAGACATTATCGTCATTTCCCTCGTCAATACGTGCGACGTCTTTCGCTTCATATTCCAACTCGATGAGACGTCGGAAGAGCGCATCCAGCTCATCTGCAAGATGGATTTGATCGGCCGATCCATTGCCCGTGCGGTTCAAGACAACATCGCCAGCCCGCTACGTCGACATTCCGCCCTGACCAAGAAGATGCCGGTTGTCCCGCTACGTAAATTACTGCTCAATCCACACCTGCACTATGGAAACGTTCCTGCGCTCTTTGCAGACCTTGCACGAGAGTATGGACCAGTGTTCAAGATCCGCCCGCCGTTTGCGAAACCCATGACCTTCCTGGCCAGCCCCCGGGCCAATCACTGGGTGAATAAGCGTGGGCGCATGCACCTGAGAAGCAGGAACTATTTTGCTCCCTTCGAGTCAACTTATGGTGCGTCGGGAGTTTTGTCAGCCCTTGACGGCGCCGATCATTTCCAGCTTCGCAAGTCCATGGCGCAGGCGTATTCACGCGGGAGACTGGAAGGCCAGTTGGACCAACTCTATCGTCATGCCAGAACACAGATGGCGCGTTGGACAGTTGGGGATATCCTTGCGAGAAACACGTTTCGACAATTGGTGAACGCGCAAACCTCACCTCTCGCCGTCAGCGTTGATTCGCAGGATATCATCGATGATCTGATAGCGCACAAGGAACGAGTGCTCAACGTTCATATCCTGAAGCTCTTGCCCAAATTCATGTTGAATACCCCGGGCATGAAACGCCGGGCAAAAACCGTGGACACATTGATGAAACGGGTTCAAGGTGTCCACACACCCGCCCAGCGTGCCGGTTGCCCACGAGACCTTGTGGATGACCTGTTCAGCCTGCACGCGAGCGATCCGCAGTTGGTGCCGGAGTCGAATCTGCCCTTCGCTCTATCGGCACATCTGCTTACCAGCATGTACATTGGGGACGCGATTGGCTTCGCGCTTTACAACATGGTGACCCGGCCTGTGCTCTACGACAGAATCCGGCGTGAAGCCGATGCACTGTTTGCCAACGGCGATCCGGATATCGAAGACCTCACTCCATCCGCCGTCGATGTCACTCAGCGCTTCTTTATGGAGTGCCTGCGGATGTACCCGATTGTGCCGGCGTCCATACGAGACGTGACGAATTCATGCATCGTCGAGGATTACGAGCTGCCGGTGGGGGCACGGCTCTACAATGTTCAGGCAGCCACGCATTACATGCCCGACCTTTTTCCCAACCCCTTCTCATTTGATATCGACCGCTATCTGCCTCCACGCAATGAACACCACGGTCCCGGATATGTTCCGTTCGGGCTGGGCACGCACCGATGCCTCGGCTCCCGTTGGTTGGAACTGCAAATGTCCATCAACCTGCTGATGCTCGCGCATTACTTCACTCTCGAAGTGCACCCCGCGAACTACAAGCTCAGGATCAGCCCGTTTCCCTCGATGAAACCGAGCAAGAAACTGAAGTTCCGCATCGCCGAGCAGAGGCGCGAACTGCACGTCTGACCGTTCTCACTTGATTCGAGATGCGTGGGCGAACGCTAGCCGTTCACGGAACTCAACTCGAGTCCATCCCGACCCGTTTACGCCTGTTGCTCCGGATAGAGTGGCCTGCAATACCGTCGATGCGTTCCGCTTTTGAGCCGCTGAGATGAGCTTTGCCTTCTCGATCGTCTTGCGGCTGACGATGAAGAACCAACCATCAGGAAAGGGAGAAAAGAAGCCTAGAACCGATAACGTACGCCTACCTCGAACAGATGACCTTGCAGATCGGACGTCACCTTGACCGTATTACCCAAGGCATTCCTGCCGTTGAATTCCAACTGGTTGGCTTTGAAGAAGCGGTAGCTCATCTGGAGGGTAATGTGATTGGTCAGCTCGTAGCCTAGTCCACCGCCGACCTTAAAGGCTAACACCGTGTCAGTGCCGGAAAGGTCGGGCACAGCCCCAGGAGGCAGTTGGGCCCGTGCGAGGGTCGCGTCTCGGACCGCTTGAGGCAGAGGGGCGTCTGGAGGTAATTGTAACTGTTGGCGCGCCCCAAGGAGTGCGGTCTGGTTCGTAATCGATTGTTCAAGCGTACCAGGTTCATAATCCACGCCGTCCCAATCAACCTGGACGAAGCCGATACCGCCGCCGATGAAGGGTCTCCAGCGGGAACCTTCGTTGAAGTCGTACCAGACATTCACCATGGCGCCCAATTGGTCTGCTGGGCCTGAAACGGGAATGTTCACGTCCTCAAGAGGGACACCCTGCGTCTGGGCAGAGGAGATTCCAGTGTAGATCAGCTTGTCGATATTGGCCCTGGCGAAGAACCCCTCGACCTGGAGACGAAAACCGTTGCCGAATTCACGGCCCAAGAGGCCACTGACCTTGAACCCCGCACTGTACTCGTTGGTGGCACTAGCGCTGTAATCGTTTCCGAAGGTTGTCCCCTTCGTGACGCTGTCCGAGTCGTCGAGAAACATGACCGGGACGCTCAAGCCGACGTACCATCTCGGCTCCGACGCGCGCACATCGGGTGTGAACACCGGCATGAGAAACATGGCAACGGCGCCTGCAACAACGATCACTCGCTCAAACATGCTTATCCGGTATGAAATGCGTCTCATGGCATCTCCTCGTTTTCAGCAGGACTGCGGTTTTCCCGAAACGTGTCACGAGGTAGCGGCGTTTGCTCCACCAGCTTTCAGACGGCAGAATTGGAACGTTCATTCTGTCTGGTCGGGGATACTATAGCTTACTAACGATTTAGGGTCCAGCGATATTAATTGCACTCTCTTGATGGCCCAGTCGTCAATCTGCGAGACAACGGTTGCACCAAACCGGAACCGCGTCACGCGCCTCGGTTCGATGATGGCTCCTGCTCTACCCTCGTCCGCGACCGGCTGGTACGACATGCCGCAAAACCCAGCGCAGGCATGTACCTGAATGAAGTGTGCACCGCCATACGGTTCTGTGTTTCCACAACAGTGGACCGGGCGCAGATGCCATGTACATTGTTTAGTTTGTAAAGTGCATAATTCCGCACCCTTTACTCTTGAAAAAATCACGAGAATCCAGAAGAATGATCCAAGTACCCGACGGCCGTGAAACAATCGAGTTCTCTTCTTCCGGGATCGTGCCTCTTACCAAGTGAAATACGTGGTCGATCAATACACCAAAACCTACAATATATTCATTTAGTGCAAAACATAATATTATTCTTGATAAAATGGTTTAACTTTGCCAAAATGGTCAACAATGAGCCGTACTTCTACTAAACGATCAAACCCTCGTTCCCTCGCGGATCTCGACCCGGAAGAAGTGAAAACCGTGGTCGATGGATACACCGCGATCTACGACGCCGGCCTGGAGCATAGAAGAGAGCGTTACCAGTCTTTCGTCAATCACTATTACGACCTGGTGACCGATTTCTACGAGTTCGGCTGGGGTCAATCCTTTCACTTTGCGCCCAGACACCGGGGTGAGAGCTTCAAGGCATCGCTGCTCAGGCACCAACGTTTTCTCGCCGAGCGGCTGTCCCTGAAGCCGGGGATGCAAGTACTCGACGTGGGGTGCGGGGTAGGAGGGCCGATGGGTAATCTGGCTCGCCATTCGGGAGCCAGCTTTATCGGTATCAACAACAACGCCTACCAGATCGAGCGCGCGAAACTGCACACGCGGGATGTCGAGTCGTTGTGCCGCTTCATCCACGGTGATTACATGCAGATTCCCGAGGGCGACGATCGCTTCGATGCCGCCTTCGCCATCGAGTCCATGCCCCACGCGCCGGACAAGACGGGGGCGTTCCGGGAGATCTTCCGGGTCCTGCGTCCGGGGGCCTGTTTCGCGGGCTACGAGTGGTGTCTCACCGAGGACTTCGACCCGGGGAACGCGGATCACCTGCGCATCAAGAACGACATCATGGTGGGGGATGCATTACCGGACATCGCCCTCACGTCGGAGATTTGTACCTCATTGCGCACGGCCGGATTCGACCTCCTGGAAGCTCAGGACCGCGCATCCGAGTCCGATCCGGAAACGCCTTGGCACCGAGCATTGCAAGGGCGCGACCTCACTCTTTCAAGCATTCCGCGCACACCTGTCGGCCGTGCCTTGACTAATTTGACGTTGAGGGTTTTGGAGCGGTTACGGATGGTTCCGAAAGGCACCCGTGCGGTCAGCACGCTGTTGAATGCAACGGCCGACTCGCTGGTCGAAGGCGGCAAGTCCGGTATCTTTACGCCGATGTTTTTCTTCCTGGCCCGCAAACCCAAGCACTCGGGAGATTGAATAATGGCCTCAGAATCGAGCAAACCCGCTACCTCACCGACGCCGCCCGTTCTCGTCACCGGCTCGGCCGGACACGTGGGCGCCAACTTGGTGCGCCGACTGCTCGACGACGGCGTTCGGGTCCGGGTGTTGCTCAGACGCGAAGACAACAACGAAGCATTGGAAGGCCTCGACGTTGAACGCGCGTTTGCCGACATTCGAGATTTGAAGGCCACCAGGCAGGCGCTCGCGGGCTGTCAAGGCGTCTATCACGTCGCGGCTAAGGTCTCAACCATCGAAGGCAACCGGGCCCATCGCCGGGAAATATTCGAGTGCAACGCACTCGGCACCCGGAACGTGCTGCAAGCGGCGCGGGAGACCGAGGCCGGCCGGGTCGTAGTGACGGGCTCGTTCAGTGCGGTCGGATACGATTTGGACGATCCGTCGGCTCCCAGCAACGAGACGATGCAATTCTATCCCATGGAGCGCACGATGCCCTACGAGCGCAGCAAGGCCCTCGTCGAGCACGAGTGCTGGAAAGCCGCGGCGAAGGGACAGGACGTCATCGTCGCCACGTGTTGTGCGGTGGTTGGAGGCGCCGATTTTTTCCCCTCGCGATTGGGAAGGACCTTGTGCGACTATGCCAACCGTAAGATTTATGCTTACGTTGACGGCGGCTTCGAGTTTGTCGCGGCACGGGACATTGTCGAAGGACACCTGCTGTGTATGCAACGCGGACGTTCAGGCGAAAAGTACATCTTCAGCAGCGAGTATAAAACCATTTCCGATATGCTCGATCTGTTCGAGGAAGTCTCAGGTGTGTCGCGACCCTGCCGGCGGATTCCGACCCGCATGATGCTCGTCTTTTCGGAAGTGGCGAGCTTTTATCTGAGCCGGTTTCACCCGAGTTTTCCCCAGCGTTTCACTCCAGGCGCCATCCGTTTGTTACAAAAACGCCGTCACGCGGACACAGGGAAAGCGAGACGGGAACTCGGTTACCAGCCAACCAGTATCCGCGCGGCCGTTCGTGAAGCTTACGCCTTCCACTACCACCGCAACGCGATCACGAATCCGCTTGCGAAACGTCCGTGCGTGACCGCCGCGAGCCCCGTCGACAATCTCGCTCCGAGCCAGGCATATGGATAACGCCCAACGGACACTCAATGTGATTCAGGCGCCGGATGCGCCACCCGGCTTCGAGGAGGCGGGCAATTTGCGCCAGCAAGCCCGAGCCGCGGGTATGGACCCGGATTATTGGTACGCGGTTGAAGAAGTGCGCCGGGTCAAACCGGGGACGGTGGTCGAGGTCATTTTCTGGAAACGGTCCATTGCGTTGTTTCGAGGAACGGACGGCTCATTTCACGCCATCGAGAATCGCTGCGCGCATCGCCAGCTCAAACTTTCCATGGGCGAGGTGCAAGGCTGCCGGCTCGTGTGCGCTTACCACGGCTGGCAGTATGATGAAGACGGACGCTGTGTCGCGATCCCCCACGACCGCCACGGACGAGGTCTCCCGAAACTCCCGCTCAGAACGTATCCCGTGAAGGTCCGTTACGGTCTGGTCTGGTTGTTCCCCGGAAACCCGGAGCGAGCGGAACTGCGCCGGATTCCGGACATCCCCGAACTCGAAGGACCCGCGCGGTGGGCCTGTGAGCCGATGGTCTTCACTTGGGCGGCCCACCACTCGATGGTGATCGACAACGTGAGCGACTTCACCCACGCCCACCTGCACCGTCGATACCGTCCCTTCGAAGAAGGCGCCACCCTCACCCGTTGCGAGACCGTCGGCGACGACGTGCACGTGGCCTACGATACGCAGGTCGGACGCGGGCGCGTCTCCGGACTGTTCGTCGATCACGACCGGCTCAACACCAATCATATGGAGCTCTGCTATCAATACCCCTATCAGTGGTCGAACACCGACGACGCGATCAAACACTGGCTTTTCGTCCTGCCGATCGATGAACGTACCACCCGGGCGTTCTTCCTGTTCTACTTCAAGTCACTGAAGGTGCCCTTACTGCCGGTACGTATTCCCCGTTTTGCCATGACCGCGGTGTTGAAGATTTCGAACCGTCTGCTCATCGGCCCTTTACTTTCCCAGGATGGAGTGGCGGTCGAAGCGGAGCAGCAGGGTTACGAGACACATTGGGACGCGCCACCTATCGAGTACAATCCGGCGGTACGGGCTTTTCAAACCGTGACCGTGCGCAAGTGGCGGGAGTACAGGACGCGCGTGACGGAGAACGGCGATGCCGGGAGCTGAGCCGCTCTTCCCGTTGTCCGCACTGTCCGGCGAGACCCTGCTCGAGGCGGCGGTAATGATGCTGGCGTTTGTCGGCGTGTTGTTTCTGGGCTCAATGCTCCTGCCCGGATCCCGGGTGACAGGGCCGGAGGTCGAAGGACAAGCAAGCACCTACACGCTCAACGGCCTTGCCCTGTTCCTGATGACCGCGATCGTGTCCTGTTTGGCCCAAGTCTCGGGCTTGTTTTCTCTTTCCGTGCTGCATACCCACTTCGCCGCTTTGTTCGTAGTGACCAACGTCTTCGCATTCGCTCTGTCCGGCTGGCTGTATTGGCGGGGCGTCAGGGCCCGGGATGCACCACCGGGACCATGGCGAGGTTACTTCTTTGGAGTGGAACTCAATCCTGTATGGTTCGGGGTGGATTTGAAGCTGTTCAGTTACCGCCCTTCCCTCATCGCCCTGGCGCTGTTCAACGCCTCGTTTGCCGTCGTGCAGTACGAAACCTACGGCGGGCTGACCCTGGCGATGGCACTCTATCAGATCTTCACCTTCTTCTATGTGCTCAACTACTTCCAGTTCGAATACGGCATGACCCACACCTGGGACATCGTCAGTGAGCGCTTCGGGTGGATGTTGATTTGGGGAGACTACGTGCTGGTGCCGTTTTTCTATTGCCTCGCCGGCTGGTGGCTGGTCCACGCACCGGGAACGCTGTCTCCCATTGCCGCCGTTGCGCTCGTACTGTTGTTCGCCTTCGGCTTCTGGATCTTCCGTGGCGCCAACGAGCAAAAGCACCGCTTCAAGCGCGATCCTCACGTCATGATTTGGGGACAACCCGCGCAATCCCTGGACGGGCGCCTGCTGGTCTCCGGATTCTGGGGCATCGGACGGCATCTCAACTATACCGGCGAGATCTGCGTGTACCTCGCGTTCACCCTTACCACCGGGTTCGAATCCTGGGTGCCCTACCTGTTGCCCGCATGGCTGGCGGGTCTGTTGTGGCATCGTTCAAGACGTGATGAGCACCGCTGCCGCGCCAAGTACGGCGAGTTGTGGGAACGCTACACGCAACGGGTGCGTTATTCGATGTGCCCGTTTGTCTATTGAGGGCAGGAATGGCGAATCAGCCTGACAGTGTGGCGACCCTGCGTTCGTCACCGCTCCCGCCGCAAGGGTCAAATGCGGTTCCCGAACTCACGGGCGGGTGGCCGTTGCTCGGCCATCTGCCTGATTTTCTCAAGGATCCGGTCTTGATGTTGAGCCGCGGCTGGCGCGAGCAGGGCGAACTCTTCCGGTTCCGGCTCGGTCCCCGCGAGTTCGTGCTCTTCACGGGACCCGAAGCTCACGACTTTTACTTCAGAGCGCCCGAAGATCAGCTCAACGCCAAAGCCGTCTATCAGTTCACGATACCTATCTTCGGACGCGGCGTGGCTTACGACGCCTCCCCCGAGCTCATGGACGAGCAACTGGGATTTCTGTTTCCGGCGCTCCGCGAAGCCGCGATGAGCAGGTTTGCCCGCATCATGTTCGAGGAGACAACAAGGTTCGCCGACTCCCTTGGCGAGGATGGGGCAGTCGATCTGCCGGTCGCGATGAACGAGCTCACCGTCAAGATCGCCAGTCGTTGCCTCATTGGCCAGGAAGTCAGGGATCAGGTAGACGCGGGCTTTGCGGACGCATATCACGATCTGCAAAAAGGCATTAACACCTTGGGATTTTTTCTCCCCAGACTTCCGACCGCAGCGCATCGAAGCCGTGACCGGGCCCGGCGAAAAGTGGCCGAGCTCTTCAGCCGGATCATGGCGGGTCGTCGGCTTTCCGCGGCCAAACCCGACGATTTCATGCAGGCACTCATGCACGCCCGTTACAAGGACGGCCACGCGTTGAGCGACGACGAAATTACCGGAATCCTGCTGACGGTGCTGTTCGCAGGCCAACACACCAGCGCGGTACTCGCAACTTGGACCGGTCTGGAACTCCTGAGGGCGCCGTCATACCTGGAGCGGGTCAAAGACGAGATCCGGGACGTCTACCGCGAGGCGGGAGCCATGACCCTGGCGAGTCTCAAACGACAAACGGCGCTGGAACACGCCGTGCGTGAGAACGAGCGGCTGCATCCGCCGTTGATCATGCTGATCCGCAAGGCGCTCAAACCTTTGCGTTACAAGGACCATCTCGTGCCTGCCGGCACCCTGGCCATGGTGTCCCCGGCGGTCTCCCACCGCTTGCCCCACGTATTTGCCGACCCGGAGCGGTTCTCCCCGGAGCGTTTTGATCCCCCCGCCTGCGAGGACAAACAACACCAGTACGCCTTGATCGGTTTCGGCGGCGGCAAACACGTGTGTATGGGGAAACATTTTGCTTACCTGCAACTGAAAGCGATCTGGACCGTGCTGCTCGATCGCTTCGATTTTCATCTCGACACGGCGTTTCCCGCCCCGAATTACGGCAGCTGGGTGACGGGGCCCAAGGCACCATGCCGGCTCAGCTACCACCGCCGCTCGCAGGCGAGCATTGTCCAATGAGCGACACGAATCTTGGACACTACGACGTCGTCATTGTCGGCGCGGGTCCGGTGGGCAGCTTGTGTGCGCTCGCCCACGCGCGGAAAGGGGCCCGGGTGGCTTTGCTCGAAGCCAATCCCAACGCTTCGAAACGAATGGCGGGCGAATGGCTGCATCCGCCCGCCGTGCGCATGTTGCGCGAGGTCGGGATCAGGCTCGATGCACAGCCCCGCAGCACCATCGGTAAAGGATTCGTGGTGTTCCCGGAAGACGGCTCGGAGCCCATCATGCTTCCTTATCCGGAAGGACTTCACGGTTTGGCGTGCGAGCATGCGGCGATAGTCTCGAATCTGCGTGAAGCGATCGAGAACGAGCCTGGCGTCGACTTTATTACCTATGCGCGGGTACGTACGGTCGAAGACGAGCGGGGCACTTTCAGCCGTAACGGCAGCGCTGAAACCGTGACCGCCGCACGGATTGTCGGCGCCGACGGCCGGGCCTCGATCGTGCGTCGATCGTTGGGGTTGTCGGTAAAACCCAAGACGTGTTCGCGGATGGTGGGGGTCACGGTAGGTGGGGTGGATTTGCCGCTGGAGGGTTATGGGCATGTGCTGTGTGGCGGGCCGGGTCCGATTCTCATGTACCGTGTGGGAGAGCATTATGTCCGAGTCATCGTCGATGTCCCGTCGGATGGCTGGACACCCGGGGACCGAGTCGGCTTCATATCGGACGCGTATGCCGGTTTGTTGCCGGAAAAGCTCAGGGCTGCATTTGTCGAAGCGCTGCGGACGGGACAATGCCACACCGCGGCCAATGAACTGAGCCCGCGCGTCACATACGGGACCCCGCGTCGAGTGCTGATCGGCGACGCGGCCGGGCACTACCATCCCTTGACGGCGGTGGGAATGACCCTCGGGTTCGGCGATGCGTTGGCGCTGGCCGAGAGCAAGGACTTTCACGACTTCACGACCAAGCGCTTCTATGCGACCCAAACTCCGGAACTGCTCGCCATGGAACTCTACGAGGTCTTTGCCGATCACCGGGCCGAGGTGGTGGCGGTCAGACACGCGATCTACCGGCGTTGGCGAACAAATTCCTCGTTCCGCAACCGGACCATGCGTTTGCTCGCCTGTGAAGACATGTCGTTATCCCGTATGGCTCTCGCGGGTTGCGCGATGGTGGTCCGGGCGGTTGCCGGGGAAATTCCGCGATCCTTCAATCAGTACGCCTGGTGCCGGGCCCGCGACGTGGTTCAGGCGCTCGCCGTTCGTCTCGCCTGGCTCCTGCGTGGCGTCATACATCTGCGCAAGGCGAAAGGCGAGGGCGGAGAAAAAGAGGAGCAAACTCGGGACACCCTGGCACACGCGCTTCTGGTCTCCATACCATCAAGCATAAGTCAGCACCAGCCCATCCGTCCGAAGGAGGTTGTATCACCCGATGCCGGTCCGGCATTGAGGAACGCGAGCGCGCGCCTGTTATATCTCCAGGATGAGGATGGCGCCTGGGAAGGTGAGATGGTCTGGTGTCCCATGCTCACCGCGCAATACGTGCTGCTCCACCACATTCTGGAGCGGCCGCTCGAGCCGGGCCGGCGCCGGCGCGTCCTGCGCTCCTTCGAACGGACACGCCTCGAAGGAGGCACATGGGGTTTACACGAGCACTCCCCACCCAACCTGTTCGTCACGACCCTGGTTTACGTCGCAGCGAGAGTACTCGGTATCGAGCGGGATGATCCGTTGGTCGAACCAGCCAGGCGATTCCTGCAAGCAGAGGGGGTTCTCGGTATCCCGAGCTGGGGCAAATTCTGGCTGGCGCTCCTCAATCTCTACGACTGGCGCGGAATCAACGCCGTCCTTCCGGAACTCTGGAGCCTGCCGCGCTGGATCGCGTTACATCCCTCGAATTGGTACTGCCATACCCGGCTCATCTACATGGCGATGGCTGCGATTTACCCGCATGGGTTTCGAACACCCGTCACGTCTTTGATCGCGGCGTTACGAGAGGAGCTGTTTCCCCAGGGGTTTGCCAACGTGGATTTTTCCGCGGGCCGCAATCGCTTGCGAGGCGCCGACCTCTACGCGCGACCCAGTGCGTGGCTCCGCGTTGGATATGGGTTCGCGCGGTTGTTCGAACGGTTCCACAACACACGTCTCCGCGCCCGATGTATGGACGCGATCATCCGGCAGATCAAATGGGAGTTGCACACCACCAGCCATACGAGCATCTCTCCGGTCAGCGGACTTCTCAACATCCTTGCCTTATGGCTGCATGATCCCAACGATCCCGACTGCCGCCAGGCGCTCGCGCAACTGGAAGGCTGGATCTGGGAAGACGAGGAGGACGGTACGCGCGTCACCGGAGCGAGAAGCGCCTCGTGGGATACCGGATTCGCCCTGCAGGCGCTGGCGACGGTGCCCAAGCTCGACGGGGTTCGAAACGCCCTCCGACGCGGTGCCGACTTCCTGCGCAGCCAACAAATCGGCGCCAGCTTCGAAGGATTTCGCGAGGCGTATCGGAACGACCCCAAAGGCGGCTGGTGTTTTGCCGGGGTCTGGCATGGCTGGCCGGTAACTGACTGCACCGCGGAAGCGGTGCTCGGGATTCTCGCCGCCGACCGCGAGGCCACGAGCACAGCGGCGCTCGACAACGCGGTTCGGTTCATGTTGCGTGGCCAGAACCACGACGGCGGCTTCGGCAGCTATGAGGCACAGCGCTCTTTGTTTGGTCTCGAGTGGCTGAATCCGGCCGAGATGTTCGGCGACTCGATGACCGAGCATTCCTATGTTGAGTGCACCGCGTCCTGCCTGGCCGCACTCGCCGCCTGCAGGGAGCACTTCCCAGACATCACGAATCGGGCGATGACGAGCGCCATGTCACGGGCTGACGCCTGGCTTCGCCGAACCCAAGCGAGCGACGGGTCGTGGCGCGGCGTCTGGGGTGTTCAGTTCATCTATGGCACCTTCTTTGGGATCAGGGGTCTGCTTGCCGCCGGGGCCCGTCCTGGTGATCCGGCGTTACGTCTGGCCTGCCGATGGCTCCTGGACCGGCAACGGAGCGACGGAGGATGGGGTGAGCATCACAGTGGTTGCATGACCGGCCGGTATGTCGCGCATGAGGAAAGTCAAGTTATTCACACCGCGTGGGCATTGATTGCGCTCCTCGAGGCGGGCGATTCGAACTGGTCCACGATTGCGCGAGGCGCCCGGTTCTTGCTCAGCACTCAAGACGCGGATGGGGCATGGCCCAAGCAAGATATGGCCGGGGTCTTTTTCCGCACGGCGCTATTGGACTACGTCCTGTATCGACAGTATTTTCCCCTACACGCACTCGGTCTCTACGAGCAACGGCGCCGGGCCAGGCTGGACCTGACGCCCGCCGTCTCCCTTACCGCCTTCGCAACTGACTGAAGCGGTATGTTCTTCCAACCGCTCTGCGAGAAGGTTATCCTCAAGCCATGGATTTGAGAGAGCTATTTTGCGTTGAGCGGCGCCAGCCGTTCGACGGCCTTCCCGTGAATGATGCGGTCGTGAGCATCTTTCGACGGTAAGCTTATCGCGCGTTCGAGCAGGTCGCGCGCTTTTGCGCGGTTGCCAATGGCATCCAGACTCAGAAGGCCGAACGCATACTCGAGAAACACCACTTTTTCTTGAGGGGCCAATTCGACCGCCCGCTTGAAATGCGCAAGAGCCTCATCTTCGCTCGCCCCATAGAGCAGAGCAGCAATTAGTCCCCCGTTGCTTATGACTCCCGCGTGCCAAACGGCGAAGCTCACATGGGCGGCTGCCAAGTCCGGGGCCAGCCGTAGCACTTCTTGAATGGCATTGCGCACTTTGCCGGCATAGCCCTCGCGCAACGCCTCCAATACTCCGGTCACCTGCGCGCGGCGGCCCATGGCATGGGCCAATTGGAGATGGGCCTCCGGGTTGACCGCGTCGAGCCGGATCGCCTTTCGCGCGAGTTCCACGGCTCGTCTGAACACGCCCTCCTTTTCGCTATCCGGCGCAATGTAGTAGCCGTATATCGCCAGTGAATTGGCCGCCAAAGCATAGCCTTCGGAGGTGTCGAGCACCTGGGCAAGATCGGCGGCCTCCGTGAAGCGGCCCTCGGTATATGCGGTACGTGCCTCTTCGATCGACTGCGCGCCGGCGGTCCCCGCGAGCACGAATATGTACCCGATTGTCAGCAAGGTGCGGAATACGGACTTGTTCATGAGAGGCTTCCTACTGACGGAGTTCCATGGCAATTTCGATTCAGGAAGGAGGCGCGAACGCCCCATGCGTCGATCGGGCTAGAGAGGAATGCATCGTTAAGTCTTCCGGTCGATGGTTATCAGCAAGGGCGGGAGGAGCAGGAAATCGAGGATCAGCGCGAAGCCGATCGTGAGCGCAACCAGGAAGCCGAGCATCCAACTGATCGCGAATCCCGACGAAGCGAACACCAGGAAGCCTAGCACCAGCATCATGGTCGTGGTAAAAAGCGCCTGACCGACCGAACGAAAGGCGTAGTGCACCGCCTCTGGCGCGGAACGGCCCTCGCGACGCGCCTTCAGATACTTGCTCATGAGGTGGATCGTGTCATCGACGACGGTGCCGAAAGCGATCGCGGTCACGAGGGATCCGGCGGGTCCCACCTCGGCGTACAAGTAGCCCCAGACACCGAAGGCCATGAACGAGGGGATGAGGTTGGGCACGAGGCTGATGAGGCCGAGACGCACGCTCCTGAAAATCCCGATCAGGATCAGCGAAATGAGGATCATGCCGGTCACCGTACCCCACAACATGCTCTCGGTGTTCCGTATGGCCAGATGGGTGAAGATGAGGCTGTACCCCGATGCCTCGCCGGCGAGGTCGGGCGCGTTGGCGCGGAGCCACTCCTGCCCGCGCACTTCGAGTTTGCGCATTTCCTCGGACTTCAGCCTGTGGAGCGTGACGGTCATCCTTGTCGAGGATTTGCCGATGTCCATACGGTTGTTGAGGTCCATGCCGAAGGGAACCGAAAGCTCGTAGAGCAACAGGTATTGCGCGGCAAGCTCGGGATCTTCGGGCAGCCGGTAGAACGCCGGGTCGTCGCCGTGCATGTTCTTGTTGAGACGCTTCATGATGTCCGAAAACGCCTGAACGTGCGCCACTTCCGGCTGGGCCCGGTACCATTCGGCCAAAGCTTGGACCTTGCGCAGATAGCCGGGATCGGTGATGCCCCCTTCGCGTCCGGCTCTCAGGCTGTATTCCAGGGTTTCGACCCCGGTCAGGTTCTCGATGACGAAGTCCGTATCACGCCGAAACTCGTAACGTTCATCCAAATGTTTCGTCCAGTTGTCCGTCAACTCGACGTGGGGCACGCCGGCCACCAGAACGACCGCGAAGGCGGCCATGGACCAGAGCAGGAGTACGCGGCGCGCCACGACGAAATCACCCAGCCGATCGAAAAACGTGGAATGCCCGCCGCGGACGGAAGTCGCGCGTAACGGCAGGACCAACAGTAGCGCCGGCAGAAGCGTCATGGAATACACGTAGGCGCAGAACACGCCGAACGCCACCAGGTTGCCGAGGACCCGGAAAGGCGGAGAGTCCGAGGCGTTCATGCTGAGGAACCCGATGATCGTCGTGGCCGTCGTCAGGAACACCGGCCAGGCATTGTCGCGTAGCGATTCGACCACCGCCGCGTCCCTGTCCAGACCTTGGCTCATGCCGGAGACAATCTTCTCGACCACGTGGACCGAGTGCGCGATGGCGATCGTCATGATGATGAGGGGAACGCCGGAGTTGGCGGCGTTGAGGACCAAGCCGGTCCAGCCGATGACGCCCATGGTGGAGCCGACAACGAACATGAGCACCGCGACGAGGGACAGTGTGCCGAACAGGGAGCGCAGAAGAATGGCCGCGACGGACACGATGACGAGGAACGCGACTGGCGCGAGAATTCCCATGTCGTCCTGGGCCGCCTCCGTCATGACCCGGTTCACGAAGACGTTGCCGGTGACGTGATAGGCGATGTCCGGATGGACCGCCCGGGCTTCGTCCAGGAGACCGCGGAGATAGCGGAGAATCCGGATTTCCGCGGCGTCAGAATGATCGGGCAGGGCGAAACTGATGACCAGTCCGGCAACGCGCCCGTCGTGGGAGACGAGCCGGCCCGCGATACTGGGCTCATTTAACGCAATCTCCTTGATCCGCGCGAGGTCATCGTCGCTCAGAGATCGAGCGTCGCCCACAAGCCGGTTGACGTTCAAGTCGTCTTCCACCGACTCGGTGTGGTTATAGTTGGTCAGGGAGTCGACCCGTGTGGACGAGGGCACGCGCCACGCGGCCTCGGTCAACTCCTCGATAGCACCAAGCGCCTCGCGGGTGAAGATTGACCCTCCATTGGGCGCGATGGCGACCACCGCCGCATTGGTTGCCGTGTAGGTATCCTCCAGGGCGTCGAAGGCAAGGAGTTGAGGATTGTCCGCGTCCAACATGTCGCGCCAATCGTTGGACATGGTGATAAACTGGACTCCGGCCGTCAGAAACAACATAGCCGCCACAGCCGAGGCGAGGACCAGCCATCGGTAGCGCAACATGAACGCGGCGTAGCGATCCAGAAATACGGAGGTCATGGGTTTGTTCTCCGGCGGTTTGTAGCCGCGTCGGACTCACCGGTTCCATCAGCGGTTGTCTGCTGGAAGTGCATCCCGGTCATCGCCACGCGAATTCTGGTGGGCAGAGCAGAGACATTCAGCATGCCACAGGTGAGAACACTATAGCTTAGCGGGTCCATGGAGTCTAGTGCAGTTTATGTCTCTAGTCACGGCTTATTGAAAAGCCCATTTGTTGGGCTGCTCGCGGAACATAGTCTTTGATTTACCGGGCCGGGACAAAACCCGTGGCTTGTCCATCATTCGCTTGGCGATTCTTCACTCACGTCCAGTTTCTCCACGTAAAAACTCAGGCAATCTTTGATCTGCGCCACGGCGTCGATGGGGGTTTCATAGGCCCAGACGGCGTTACCGGCTGTCTGGTCATTGACGCGGACGGAAAAATATGAGGCATCGCCTTTGAATGGGCAGTGAGTGGTATGGTCCGTCCGCTGCAAATAGGACATCTGCACGTCGCTCCGCGGGATGTAATTCGCCGGCGGCAACGGTCCTTCCTTCAAGACCAGGGCTTGGGTGGTATCGGCAATAACGGTTCCGTTAAACGAGACTTTGACGCGATTGGGATTTTGCTCAATGGTAATCGCATGGGGATGGGATGGGCTACTCATACGGTTTCTCCTTTCTTTATCGCACGAACGGGCGCATAATCGACGCACTCCTGACGTTGGTTTTCACTGCTATTATGTTATGTGATACGCTCTTGCCTCGGCAATTATAGACCTTCACGGAAAAAGAACTTACCTGCGAAACGAACGCTGGCAAAGTAGATGCTCATGAACGGCGACCCCGATTCCGGATCCACTGCCGATCAATCGGGCGCAAGCGGTTTCGTCTCCCTTCCCCGAAGACAGCTTCTTGTCACGCTGACCGGAGTGTTGCTGGCGATGCTACTGGCCGCGCTGAGCCAAACCATCGTCGCCACGGCGATGCCCCGCATCATCACCGACCTGGGTGGATTCGACCGTTACACGTGGGCTACGACCTCCTACATGGTCGCGTCCGCGGTTGCGATCCCGATCGTGGGCAGGCTTTCCGATTTCTACGGGCGCAGGATCTTCTTCCTCCTGGGGATCACCATCTTCATGATAGGCTCGGTTCCGGCCGGCTTGAGCCAAACGATGACCCAGCTTATCGGGTTCCGTGCCATCCAGGGCCTCGGAGGCGGAATCATCATGACCACCAGCCTTGTAGCTATCGCCGACCTGTTTCCACCCCAAGAACGTGGCCGGGTTCAGGGCTTGATCAGCCTTGTGTGGGGCGTCGCTTCGGTCATCGGACCCACCCTGGGCGGTTTCATCACCGACAACCTGTCCTGGACCTGGATATTCCTGTTCAACGTGCCGGCCGGGATTCCTGTGTTGTTGCTGATCGCACGAACGTTCCCACAAAGCACGCCTGAGGTCACCCAACGCAACCTGGACTATCCGGGAATGATGACCCTGATATGTGCCATCATCCCTATCCTCGTCGCGCTGTCATGGGGCGGGGTCCAGTACGAGTGGAGTTCGCCGCAGACCATCGGCTTTTTGGCGTTCGGATTGTCCATGGCCGCGGCATTCGTGTTCATCGAGTCCAGATCGGACTCTCCAATCATGCCCTTGGACGTCTATCGAAACAGAGCCATGGCCGTGTCGGTGGTCGTGATGTTTCTGAGCGGGCTGGCCTTGTACGGGAGCATCATGTTCGTTCCGCTGTTCTTTCAAGGAGTTCTGGGCGCCTCCGCAACCAGTAGCGGCAGTTTCCTGACACCCATGATGCTCGCTATCGTGTTCGGGGCTATTCTGTCGGGACTCCTGATCCGCAGAACCGGACGTTACCGGATACAGGCCCTCTTCAGCACGGGACTCATGACGACGGGCATGTTGCTCCTCTCCGCCATGGACGAACGGACAAACTTTGCCGGGGCCGTGGGGTCCATCATGGTCATGGGGCTCGGCTTGGGCGGTACGCTGCCCGTGTTTACGGTGGCCGTACAAAACTCGGTCCCGAACAAATTCAGGGGTTTTGCGACCAGCATGCTTCTGTTCTACAGGTTGGTAGGCGGAATGATGGGGCTCGCCGTACTGGGTGCCGTGTTGACGAAGCGGTTTTCCAAGCGGTTGGAAGGAATGATCTCCGAGAACGTCAGGGCCTCGCTTTCCCCGGACCGGCTCGACGCCATCGAGAAAAATCCGCGGGTGCTGTTTGATCCGTCTACCACCGACACGCTCAGAGCCGAATTCACGGAGGCAGGGGCTGACGGCGCTCGCATGGCAGAGACGCTGCTCGATGCGCTCAACTCCGCGCTGGCCGGAGCCGTTGGAGACACGCTCACGGTCGGTGCAGTCGCGGTCTCGCTGGCCGTCGTTGCCGTGATGTTCCTGGGCACGCCGGACACTTCCAAACCTGAGCCGGAGCGCGGATGACTTACGGTGTCGCGGCCAGGCGGAACCCGACGTCGTCACGCAGGAAGGCGTCCAGCTCCTCGTAGCGATTCGAGACACGAAGGTATCTCGGGTAGCTGGTCCAGGCGCCACTACGCAATATGTGCTGTGAACAATTCCTGCTCTTCCACGCGCTCCCGTCAGTCGGGGGCCCCGGATACTTCTTGTTCCAACAATCCTCCATCCACTCCCAGACATTTCCGCTCATGTCGTACAGGCCCAACCCATTGGGTTGCTTTTGCCCGACGCGATGGGTCCTGTTCCCACTGTTTTTGCCATACCAGGCAACCGAATCCAGATCGTCGCTCCCGACGTAGAGGTGCGCTTGACTCTTTTGCCCGCCCCTGGCGGCATACTCCCATTCCGCATCAGTCGGCAACCGATAGTGTTCTCCCGTCAACGCGCTCAATTTCTTGAGAAACAACTTGGTGGTATCCCAGCCCACGTTCTCGACGGGACATCGCGGGCAGTTCCGGAACTTGCTCGGATTCTTGCCCATCACCGCCTCCCATAGTTCCTGGGTCACCTCATACTTGCTGATCTTGAAACTCTTCACCTGTACCTGGAGGACCGGCTTTTCGTCATCGTCGCAACTGCTCTGCTCCTCCGTACAGCCCATCGTGAACGTGCCACCTTGGACGGTGACCATCTGTTGCTTGAGGTTTTTCAATAACGACGGCATCAAGTCCTTGAGCGTGGCGGCGCGTTTTTGCGCCGCTGCCTGGCGTTTTGCTTCTTCCGTTTGCAGTTGCTCGGCTTTTTCAATGGTTTTTCCCGCGACGGAAAGCAGTTCCAGGGTCGGCCTGTAATATTCGGAATTCTTTTCGATGTTGACGACAAATTGCTTGAGCGAAGCCTGTCCCTGGCGAACGTCGTCAACTGTCGTACCGTGTCGGACCAACAGTTTGCCGAAGAAAAAGTAGAATTCCAACGGGGGTTCCGTATCCAGGGCTTCGATTTTCTCAAACGCCCGTCTCGCGGTTTGCGGCTCGCCGCTTTCCAAGGCTTTTTTGGCTTCCAACAGATATTGATCCGCCAGAATATCATCGGGCAGGTCCTGGGACATTGCCATCCCGCAATAGCACAGACTCAGGATGACACAAACCAGGGTCAACGTTGTTCTCATCTTCGCGTTCCTCCAGCCGTAGGCGAATTGTGAATGTGAAAGAAACGATCAATCAAACCGCATTGGCAGCGGATATTAGTAGAGCGCCGTCGAAGCGTCAAGGAACGAGGAACCACCCGGTGCATGACATTTCACGGCAGGTTTCTCGGGACAATGCGGGATCGAAGCGTAAACATCCGGTAGCCTTCGTTTTCGGGATATTGACTGTCAGCGTGAGCGGTTCGAGCCGTGACCTGCACGTCAACTGCCCGGATACTCGGCGCATGCGTTGTGGGATGCCCCAGGGCGTCGCGATATGAAACGGTTAAAGACTCGATATGTTCCGCCACGGGTTGTCGTCCCCCGCCCCCCACCTTGCGTCGCAACGTGGAGGTCGAGTCGTCATGGAGGTAGACGATGGATTCCTTCGAATCGGTGAGCACGCCGTTTCCATTCAAATCGGCTCGAATGTGCAATTCCGTCGGATGATACCTAAGCCCATGAAAATCATTCGATGAAACGGTATCCCGATTGACCCCCATGGGATCATAGCCGGCCATCCGAATCTCCCTGGCCATCATGTCCATAGCGGCACGAGCGGTTTGCTGCATGGTCAACACGTCCTCTTGAACGATCTGGCGCTTGACCTGATTCAGATATACCCCATAGACCGCACCAATGGTCAACAGGCCCAAGACCAAGGCGATCAGAAGTTCCGTTAAGGTCACACCTCTTTGGTTGGTCATGGATTTGAAGCCCATTGGTGAAATTGTCGGATTACGCTGCGCTAATCCGACCTACGGCGCAAGAATCGTAGATACGGTCACGGAGTGCCGGTCGTCCGCCCACGACACCGTCACCGTCGCCGTTAGTAATCCCGGAACGGGACGGCTTGGCTGCATCTCGACAACGCGTTGATACAGAGGAAAGTCCGGAATGCTGCCGTAGGCTTCCATCGTTTCGGTGGGAGCCGTCAACCCCGCGTTGTAGCCGGCATTTTTCACCTGTTCGACCTTATCCTGAGCCAGGGTCGCAGCAATGGTTAGATGCTTGCTCGTTGCCGCGCCTTTACTCGCCGTGACCGTCACTCCTGCAAAAGCCAAGACAGCGACAAAAAAGAGCGCCATGGCAATGACGGCTTCCAGGAGGGTTAACCCTTTATGGTTCGTCACGGGACACATGCGGCTCATGCTCGGGGGTCGTCAACTTTCACGCGACCCGTTATGGCGATCGTGATCGCTTTTTCTCCGAAGGCATTCGAAACCTTTATCGTACCTAAATTGGAGGCCGTACCCCTCGGTTTGAAGATCAGATCCCTCTTCCTGTTGAACTCAATCGCGACGCCTGGAAACTCCTTCAGAATCGAGCGGATTTCGACTTCATCGGGATCGCGTTTTTTATCATTGTTCTTGTCATCCCAAATATCATAACGCTGCGGATCCCTAAAAACGATACGGACATCGCGTCTCTTTCTAACGGCTTGTGCTCTCGCTGCCAAGAGATCCGCGCGTATTTGTCGGACCACTCCATTCAGACGATAGTTCGGCAGTTGGGAGGAAAGCCAGATGCCGCTCAACCCCAACACGACGCCCAAAATGCCGAGGACCATCATCAGTTCCGTCAATGTATATCCTGATGATCCATAAAACGGACCTGCACGTGTGTCCGGCGGCTTAGGAGAGGATCTCCACAAGACGGAACGCCCGTGGTCGCAAAAGTACTCGTTCAACGATCTTTCCATGCTTTTGCTACAGGAAGATGCCCTCATACATGCCGAACAGTTCCTGATAAAAAAACAGCGACGCCACCGCCCCGGCCGCCAGGAACGGAGCAAAGGGAAGGTATTGACCTCGCTCCATGTAACGAAAGGCCATGAGACCGATGCCGACCATAGCCCCTGCACATGACGCGAGAAACAAGGTCATGCATACATGCTGCCAGCCAAGGAACGCACCGATCATCGCCAGGAACTTGATGTCGCCCCCCCCCATACCTTCCTTGCCAAATACATACGGACTGACGGCCGCGAGCATCCATAGGAGCCCGCCTCCCAATACGATACCCAGCAAGGAACCGGTCCAACCCACGGGCAAGACGAATGCCGCCGCGAAAAACCCGATGAGCAGACCCGGGAGAGAAATAACGTCCGGGATGACAAAATGATCGAGATCGATCATCGTCACGACCAACAGCAACGAAAGAAACAGCGCATACACGAGGGCGGGACGAGTCCATCCGAACTTGTAGACAATCCCCAGATAGCTGACTCCGTTCAGACATTCCACCAAAGGATAGCGCCATGAAATCTTTCCTCCGCACCATCGGCACCGTGCTCGCAACCGGATAAAACTCAGGAGCGGAACGTTATCGAACCAGCGAATGGACGTCTTGCATTGCGGGCATCGGGACCCGGGCCGAATGACGGATTGACCGTGGGGGATTCGCAGAATGCAGACGTTAAGGAAACTCCCTATGACCAATCCCACCAAAAACAACAAAATATGGGATTCTGAAACGTCCATCACTCTATATGTCGTGACTCTAAAAAATTTTCTTTTTTCTTACTTGGAACGCTTGTTCCACTTTACTTTTTAATGGGCACCCTGCTAGTATTACCTACATAATTTATCTTGTGAAATATTTCGGTGTGCGATGGCCGTTCAAACAAGAGCAAACAAAAAGAGAGACCTGCTTCCCATGCGACGGAAACGTCCCGAGTCGCTCACCGAACGGGAACAGGAAATTCTTCAACTGATCTGGTCCGGTCTCAAGAATAAAGAGATCGCCGAACGTCTCGCCATCAGTGTCAAAACCGTCGAAGCTCATCGTGCCAACATGATGAAAAAAGTACGCGTCTCGAATGCCGCCCAACTCTTGAACGCGGCTATTCAAGAAGGATTGATCGCAATCCGGTAAGACGTTCGCCTTTTTCCCTCCGTTGACAACCCCGTTCGATTGCGAAAAGCCTGAATGCCCTCGCGGAAAGGCCCGGGGGTTACATCCGTTGACGAACCGCTTCATAGGCAACGACGGCCACGCTTGCCGAAACGTTGAGCGAGTTCACCTCCCCGCGCATGGGAATGCGGGCGTGGACATGACATCGTTCGACAATCCTCGATCTGAGTCCTCGTCCCTCTCCTCCAAACACCAATAAGACAGGTCCCGTGAAATTCAACTCGGTATAGAGTCGCGGAGAGCGAGGATCCAACGCCACGGTGGTCACGCCACGATCCTGCAAGCGATCGATCAGTTTGCCGATATTGGCGCACCGGGCTACCCGAACGTGCTCAACGGCGCCGGCAGAGGCTTTTGCCACACTCGCCGTCAACCCCACGGACCGGCGGTCGGGAATAAACACTCCATGAATCCCGGCCGTGGCAACCGTTCTGAGAACCGCCCCGAAATTCTGCGGATCCTCGACCCCATCGAGAGCCAGGAAAAACCCCGGCTCCTTTTGTTGCGCGGCATACTCCAGGATCTCATCCTCCGAGGCATAGGCTTTGGCCGCGACCAGCGCCACCACGCCCTGATGATTGGCGGAAGGGACCAGCCGATCGAGTCGTTCACGCGGTTGAACCTGTAAGGGCACACCTCGGACTTTGGCGAAACGAACGATCTGGGAAAATTGACGCTGTCGATGCGACAGAAAAATTTTTATGAACGTTCGCGAACCCGACCGCAATGCCTCGGTGACTGCCTGAACCCCGAACAGGAAATCCCCGGTCTTATCGCTTCCACCGGGTGCTCCCGTCCGGCCGGTCTTCGAGGAGGATCCCTTTGGCCGCCAAGGCTTTTCGAATGTGGTCGGCGGCGGCGAAGTCTTTCCGCGTCCGCGCTTCGGCCCTTTGTCGAATCTGTTCTTGAATCCACTCATCGGTGTACTCCTGCTCGGTGCCCGTCCGGCATGGCTCAATGCCGAACTCCAACTCACGAAACACCCACTCTCTTTCATTGATCTGAAATAAACCCAACGGCGCGCCGTATTGCCGAAAGAATGCGAGGACCTCCTGCCGGTCCTGCTCGGACAGCCCGCCTCGAAGAACTTGATTAGCCTCGGCTCGAAGCTGCTGAAATGTTGCCAACGCCTTCGGGGTATTCAGATCATCGTCCATGGCTTCTTCGAACGCCTGACGAAATTGGGTCAAGACCGTTCCCAAAGCCTTCCCGGAGTCCGAACCGGGTCCGGATTTTTCGGAAAGACGGATGAAGAGGTCATACACGTTATCCAATGCGGATTTGGCTTCCGCCACGGCCAAGTTGGAAAAATTTACGTCTCCGCGATAGTGGGTCGAAAGCAAAAAATAGCGTATCGCCTCGGCCGTGACTGGTTCAGGACAATTCGATTGATCGAAAATCTCCCTCACGGTAAAAAAATTCCCCAACGATTTCGACATCTTTTCTTCATCAATGGTGACGAACCCATTATGCACCCAATATCGGGCAAACGCTTGGTCCGTTGCGGCACGGGATTGTGCAATTTCATTCTCATGGTGAGGAAAGGTCAAATCCTTGCCGCCTCCGTGTATATCGAAGGTTTCACCCAAATGGCGCACGGACATGGCTGAACACTCGATATGCCAGCCCGGCCGACCGGGTCCCCATGGACTCTCCCAGGCCGGCTCTCCGGGTTTGGCTGCCTTCCACAAGGCGAAGTCCATGGGGTCTTGTTTTCGTTCATCCACTTCGACTCTTGCTCCGGCTTGCATATCGTCAAGGTTCCGTTTGCTCAATTGACCGTACTCAGGAAAAGCCGACACCCGATAATAGACGTCGCCTTCGACCTGGTAAGCAATTCCCTTTTCCAGGATTGTGCGGATCATCTCAAGAATCTCCGGCATGTGTACCGTGGCCCGCGGTTCAACGTCCGGAGTGACGACGCCCAGACGTTTCATGTCACGGGTATACGCCTGCATATATTTCTCGACGACTCCCTGCCACGGGATGCCTTCCTCCGCTGCCCGGTTGATGATCTTGTCATCCACGTCGGTGAAATTTTTCACGTAGGTCACGTCGTAACCCCGATACCCAAGATACCGCCGGAGCACGTCAAAGACGATCGCGCTACGCGCATGGCCCAAATGACATTCATCGTACACGGTGACACCGCAGACGTAGATGCCGACGCGGGGAGGCGCGATGGGAATGAACGGTTCCTTCTGATTCGTCAGGGTGTTGAATATCTTCACGAAGCGGTCATTCGGAGGTCGACGAAGTGGAAGGGGTTAAAGCCTTTTTCGTTTGCCGTTTGACGATCCAATATCCCAGAACGATGCACGCCACTAAGGCAATGGTGAACAAATTGAAGTATTGTTCCAGGATATCTTTGACCCACGGACCCAACAGTTGCAACGTCCCGGCGACCAGGAAAAACCTGGCGCCACGGCTGATCAGCGACGCCAGAACGAAGACGCGAAAGTTAACATAAAACGCGCCGGCTCCGATTGTAAACACCTTATACGGAACGGGTGTCAGGCCTGCAATCAGGATCGTCCACCCTTCATAACGTTGAAACGTGTCATGAACTTTGGAGACGCGGTCCTGCCCGATCAGCCGCAGCAGAAGCGGCTTCCCTCCCCACCACCCGATGAGATAGCCGAACATGCCGCCCAGCACGGAGCCGACGGTGGTTATCGCCGCATAATACAGGCCCCACGAGGGATTCCCCAGAGTCAACGCCATCAATAACACGTCGGGGGGAATGGGAAAGACGGAGGACTCGGCAAACGCCAAGACAAACAACGCGGGATCCGCGTACGGCGATTCCGACCACGAGACCATCCACTGATAGAGGTCATGGAACATGGCGTCCGGTCGTCGTCTCTCAAGATAACCGGGTTCGCTTTGACAACGCGGATTCCCATGCCGTCAATTTTTTCATGGCGGCGTACTGCGTCATGTCAAAATGCAGCGGCGTCAGGGAAACCCTCTTGGCGGCAATGGCATCCACGTCGGAATTCTTTCTTCGGTTCCATGTCACCTGTTCTCCCGCAATCCAATAATATGCGCTTCCCCGCGGATCGATATTCTCGACAACGGAATTGCGATATTGCCGGCGGCTTAACGATGTCACCTGGAGCCCCGTCATCGCTTCGGCCTGAACGTCGGGCACGTTGACGTTCAACAGCGTATCGGTCGGCAAGCCATCCTTCAGGACCAAGGTAGCCACTTCGACCGCGACCCTGGCCGCAACGGTGAATCGAAATCGTTTTACACCATCCAGTGAGACGGCCATCGAGGGAATGCCGCGGATTGCGCCTTCCAGCGCCGCGGCCACTGTTCCGGAATTGGTCACGTCGTCACCCAGATTCAATCCCTTGTTGATCCCCGACACCAGCAAATGTATCGGGCGGTCAGAGAGAACCCGGCCCGTGGCCACGATGACGCAGTCCGACGGCGTCCCGTTCACCGAGAAGACCTGCCGGCCGAGTTGCTTCAATCGGAGGGGTTTATGCAGGGTAATGGCCCGGCCCATGGCGTTTTGCGGGCGCTCGGGAGCCACGACCCAGACGTTGCCGAGTTTCTTCAGGTGTTTCGCCAGAATGCGTATCCCGGAAGATTCGACGCCGTCATCATTGGTTACTAAGATGTTCATTCCGGCTCATCATACGCAGTTGTCAAAAAAAAGCCTACCTCAACGGAATTGAGGTAGGCTTTTTCGGGAAACTCGCAATTGGCGCGTTCAGATATTTTGCATGAAGTGCGCAACCGCTTCCTGATCCACGGCGCCCATGATGGCTGAAGATGGAACCGTCGCTGACTTTTTCCCCGTCAGCCCGCATTCAATCTCGTCAAAAATCATTTCCACCGGCATGGACATGCCGCCGTAGACGTGAGGACCTGCCACGATCTTGGCGTTCGAGTAGCCGTAAATGGCCGTCGCCACGTCTTTGGCCAACCACCCGACGTAATTGAATTCCGGCACCACGATCAGTTTCGCCTTGGCGCACAGTTTCCGCAATTCCCTGGTGGGGAACGGGCGAAGCGACTTCACCTTGATCAACCCCGCGTGAATGCCTTTGTCTTTGCACATCCGAATGGCCTCGCGTGACTGCGCCGCGGCGCTTCCGGACGCAATCAGCAGCACGTCGGCACCCTCAACCTCTTGTGTCTCGATCAGGCCGTCCATGTACAGGTCAATGTATTTACGCGACCGTTCCACAGCCGCCCAGACTTCTTGTTGCCACACGGCGTGGATATTGTAGGCCATGAAATTCGATTTTTGGACCGGCGCGTCCCTGGACAACCGGGCCGGAGGATTTTCCGCATCCAGGACCGGAACCGCACCTCTCCAGGAATCGCGTGACGGTAACTTGAGACCTCGGTCCTGCATGGCGCAGTAGCCCCGGGCATGGGTTACGAAAAAGCCGTCGCAGCACACCCCGACCGGCAACGTCACGTCGTTCTTTTCACTGATGATGAAGCCCTTCATAATATAGTCGAACAAATCCTGCTGGTTCTCGGCGTGAAAGACGATCATGCCGCAGTTCAACAAGTACGCGACTTCGATATTGTCCGGCTGAATGGCCAATGGGGCGTTAACCACCCGGCAAGTAAACATGGCCACGGCGGGAAGGCGGTGGCCCGGCCAGGAGGCGATGGGTTCAAGCCCTCGCAACGTACCCGGTCCGGCCGTGGCAGTGAAGCACCGCACACCGGCGCGGGAGCCCCCGGCAATCGCCGACATGACGCCGTATTCCTCTTCACCCCGATAATATTCTTTGACGTACCCTTCTCCGTACAACACCCCGATCAACTGCATGGTTTCACTTTGAGGGGTAATCGGATAGGCGATGGAAAGATCGACGTTGGACCGGCGGACGGCTTCCTTGGCGGCCTCGCTCCCCGTAATGAATTCCCGCTCACGCGGCGCTTCGGAAAACATATATTCCGGGGAAACCTCCTGTTGCCGTTTGGCCTCCTCATGCGGATCTTTTCTCCCTCCTTGACTGGAAGGTGCCGGAGCGGCACTCGTAATCGGGTCGCCTTGCGGGTTGGTTTTGACTTCCGTTTCCAATGCTTCACTCATGGCTTCCCCCTCTAGGGTGGCGACAATCCCAGGCCGAACTTTCTGGGGTCGTGTGATCAACAATAATGGGCCTAGCCTTCACGCTGCATATCTTCGGCTTTATGCCCGAATGCCGCGGCACTTGCCGTCCCTTCCTCTCCCAACGGAATGTCCAAGGGGTTCGTATGCGTCTTGCCGTCATGCACCCGGGACTGCAAGCCCGTGAAACGGACGCTCTCGCCGCTATCCGGCAATGGAATCCCCAATTCCTCGCGAACGCGTTTGAATACCTGTGCCGCCTTACGAATCTTGGCGGCGTCGGAATCCCGCACCGTAAACATGGCGTCTTCGTGGCCCTGCTCGGCGCAAATCGCCGAGGTCCAGCAATTCGTGCCGGCTCGGATCATTTTCAGGGTCAGATTGGCGTAATGACAATGTACCCCGATGAAAATGCATGCTTCGATTTTATTGCCCCATATCGTCAGATTGGGATGATTGGGGTTGATGACTTCCTCGGGTTCGATCTTCGGGTATTTCGGACGATAGTCCGGCATCGGGATGATGAGGACTTCCGGAATTTGGGCCGCAAGTTCCAGGACGGCCCGGGCCTTTTCGGCCGCGTGGTCGTTCCAATTCCATAACACCAGGGGACCGGGGAAAATCGTCGCATTTTTTCTCGTGAACATGGCCTTGGCCATTTCTTCCATCGCCTTTTCTTCCGGCACTTCATGACCGAACGTCAGACCATGTTCCGGCAAAGGTGGAAGAACACCCAATTCGGCCGCGGAGGGCGGATGAAATCCCGCCGGACCCGGTTCAACTATTCTTTCCAACTCTGTTGCTCCCACCTCTATCCTCCACTCTGGATTTATCCGGTTGAGACGAATGCCATCCTTGCCGTTCGAACAACGTCCCTCAACCTTGCCCTCGAACGGGATTGGCTAAGACTGCCGAACTCGTTTTTTCACCATAGGTGACGTTTTCCGTCAGGGCCGTGTCACCGATTTGATCAATCATTTCCATTTTAATGGCATTATGCTTGGCCATATTGTCGCACACCCAGACACACTGAGCGCATCCCTTACACCGGTCCACGGCGACGTAGGCGGCTCCATATTTGAACCCCTTATCCTGGCCGGCCTCGTTGTCGTACAGAATGGTATTGGCCTCAGGACAATATTGCGTGCACAACTTGCAACTCGTAGCAGCACATATTTCCGTTTCGATATTCGCAACTAAATACATACAGGCCCCTCTCGTCGGTTAAAACATTACGCCACGGCCGGCGCGGTGGATGCTTTCGCTTGAGCCCAATTGTTTTCGACCGCAAACTCCCACGCCGCTTGGACCACCGCCAGATTTTTCTCGATCAATTCCTGTTTTTTCTTGAACTTGCGCTCGACCACGCTGTCCAAAGCCGCAGTCCCACCGGACACCACGAAGCCTTTGCCCAAGAACCGGTCTTTCACCGCTTGCGCCAAGGCCTCCATGTTCGAGAGACCCGTAATGGCGCCGATGGCGCCCACCATGGCCATATTCGTGGCCAAGTCGATTCCGGCCACCTCAAGCGACAGTTTGGTGGCGGGCAGATAGAACAGTTTGGCGTTTAATTCCTCCAGTTCACGTTCCTGGTCGGGCTCGAGTTTCATGGGCCCGTCATTGTTGATCAAGGCGACTCCGTCTTTTTTCAACCCGAAATAAAACGGATTCGTGTAGCTTTTCCCATGGGTAATGACCTGGGGGTGAAAGATCATGATAATGTGGGGAAACGTGATTTCGCCGATTTCATAAATCGGCTCATCGGAGACTCTCACGTAACTCTCCACCGGGGCCATTCGCTTTTCGGACCCATAGAACGGCACGATGGTACTTTCGCCACCGGCATTGATCACCCCCGTGCTGAAGATATGAGAAGCCGTCACGACCCCTTGGCCGCCGACTCCCGCCATACGAATGTTATAACGAATCGCCATGATCTGCGCCCTCCTCTCTCGTCACGTACCCATCAATGCTTCTTCGCTCAATCGACCGCCCTTACTGCTTTTCCACGGCAGCGGCAGGCTTCGGCAGATATTCTTTGTACCCGTACAACTGGGACAAATATTCTTTGGCTTCATCCGTAATATATTCCGTGAATTTGTAGCGGTCGGTTTCCACGGTTTTGGCGTCTTCCATCACCTTGTCCGTCGGGATCGCGTATTCGATATTACAGGACGTGTAGGCTTGGATATAGCTGGGACCGATTTCCCTCGCGACCAACACGGCTTTCTTGATTACGCTTTCCACCCGTCGCGGGTTGTTGGGGACCACCGTCGCCACGTACGCACAACCGGAAACCTTGGCCATACCCAACATATCCATTTTCTCGAACTTCTTCCCGAGCGGCGCCATTTTCAGCACCTGATTCCGGTTCGTCATGCCGCTTTCCTGGCCGCCGGTGTTTCCATAGACCTCATTGTCCAGCATGATAGTGGTAAATTTTTCTTTTCGGAACCACGAGTGCAGGGTTTGAGCGAACCCGATATCAGCCATGCCGCCGTCTCCGGCCATCACGACAACGTCTTTGGGCCTATCCCCAAACCGCAGACGAAGGCCGCGGGTCAAGCCGCTGGCCACACCGTTCTGGTCGCCGTAATTGCCGTACACGAATGGGATGGCGGCCTGCGAAATGGCCAACCGGCCGCAACCGGCCGTCCCGACCGTAATGGTATCTTCCGCATTCGGGAACGCCACCATGGCAAGCCGGATAAACAGAGTCATGGCACAGCCGGCACACATCGGGTGTTCTTCCAGAATCTCCTTGAAGGTTCCCACTTGGGATACCGAGACTTTTTTCCCGAACGGGCCATGCTCCACCATGTCCCGATATTCTTTCGGCATGAACTTTCCGAATCCTGGTGTAAACTTGACATAATCGAGGCTCATTGCGGATCCCCCTTATATTGAGACGTTTTTATTACGTTAGCCACTCAGCCTATGAGCAGTGTGCAACTTATACGTACTCTCTGCTCCTTTGATCGAAGCGTTGCGTGTCTATTTCAGTAACCTTAGCGTAGATGAAGTCTCCTAGTAAAGACCTCTCATATTCCAACCCAGGGCCTCCTCTCCTGATTTCTTTGGAAAAACAGGCAGCCCTGACGCCTTGACAAGACACGCCAAAGTCACCTTGAGCTAAAATCCACGCATCTATCCTAAAACCGAACCACCGAGAAGGCAACATAAAAGAAGACCCACCTCTTTAAAAAGAAGCCCTATGCGGGAATTTTGAGGCTAGGCCTTTGGCCCCATGGTCCGGTTTCAACACCACGCGGGAACAACGCGTCCGGTTGGATCTCTTGTGAGGAAGCTGACACGCAGAGACGGATCAGCGCATGAGTGCACTAATCCAAAATATACTGGAGTGGATCGACAACTTTGTCGTTGACGGCCACTTGGTAATGAAGATGGGGTCCGGTCGAAAACCGCCCCGTACTCCCGACCCGGCCCAACAGATCGCCTCTTTTCACCTCTTGGCCGTACCGGACGAGAATTTTGGCCAGATGGCCGTAAGTCGTTTCAATTCCATGACGATGATTGATTCGAACATAATTTCCCATCCTGGAATCATAGGATGTCACAACCACTTTGCCCTTGGCAGGGGCACGGACGTCTTCCCCTTTCGGAGCAACAATGTCCACGCCTGCATGGAACGCCTTCTTTCCGGTAAACGGCGAAATTCGCGGCCCAAACTTTGATGAGACGGGTCCCTTGACGGGCCAGATGGACGGCGTTGCGGCCCACAGGCCAACCCGTTCTCCCGCTGCTTTTTCCAACCGGGCCAATACGCGAAGTTGCCGGACCGTCTGCTGATCAAGCCAGGACAGCCCGTTCTGGATATCAGTCGCCATCATGATCCCGGCATCGTCTGCATTCTCGCCCACGCCCATCTCCGCGATATAGTCGAAATTCAGAATGCCGGCTCTACCATCCAGGGCAACCTCATACGGAACCTCTTCGCCGCCCTGTCCATTGACGACAGCGGTGTCCCCTTGCTCGGGTTCCAGCCCGAACATGACTTGCAACTTCTCGTTTATGGATTGGATGGTCAGGACACGCTGCCGCATTTTATCGACGGCTTCAGAAAACTCGACCACTTGTCCTTTGGACTGGCTGAGTTCCTTCTTCAATCCCTCGAGTTCGGCAACCTGGTCTGTAACTTGGCCCGTCTGCACTACGTAATGCGCAAGCACCCCCACCTGCACGACCGATAAGACCGCGGCCGCGAGCAGCACTCGTTTAAAGGTTCTCTTGCGCAAAGAAATCCTGAAAGGCTCCCGGGTCATGCCCCGAAAAAGCATAATCGTCCATCTGTCATCAGAGGGGTTCACGGGATCAGTTCGGATCTTCAGATGAGCCTGAATGACCTGGGTGAAATGCACAGGTGAATGTGGGCGCTGGAAATCCTACTTTAAGGAACAAAATGACGCTTGGTCAATTAGGGGGAATACGGTAGGGACAATACGGTTCTTGGTAAATGTCAGGCCTCTGATCCTCGGCGGAAATGACCGAGGGCGGCCGGCAAGCTAACCAGGCTGGGAAGTCATGGCTTTGACCCATGCCAAATATTCGCTTGCCCCCTTTGCTACCGATAAGGCGATAACTTCAGGCACCTCGTAGCTGTGGAGCGCTTTCACTTCGGATTCCAGGGCATCATAGGCGTCGGTATGGGATTTCATAACCAGCAGCCATTCACGTTCTTCGCAGACTGTGCCTTCCCATTCAAAAATGGACGTCACATTTGGCATGACCGTGACACACGCCGCCAGTTTTTTTTGCACGACCGAACGCCCGATCAGGAGTGCTTCTTCCTGGCTCGAGGCCGTTACCAGTACAACCAGTGCTCCCTGATCGACACCCACCTGACTGGCCCTCTCGAAACCACTAGCCGACTCAGGGTTTGAGACGCGAAGGAGCTTTTTCTACCAAATCTTCAATGGCGAGCCGCAGCCCTTCCTGCAGGCCTCTCGGGTAATTCGTGACGGAATCCTCCAAGCCACGATAGATGCTTTCCGTTTCCTTGGCCTCGAATTCCATGGCAAAGCCCCACAACGCCTTGTCCGGCTCCCCCACCCGGGTTATTTGCGCGAACATTTCCACCTCGGTCTCGGTGGTGCCCAACGGCAGCCCGGCAAACCACAATGCTGTCCCGGCGGGACCTAACAGATACGTGGAAATATTCCGCTCCCACCGCGTCGAATAGAGTCGTCCCTGCAAAACAAAATCGCTGGGAGGCACGGGTTGATCCTTGTCGACAAACGTCACGGAAGTAAAAATATTCGTCTTTCTAATTTCCTCGGCCAAAGCGCGCGCAAAATCGCGTGACGGAGAAAACGACACTACGTCCGTGGGTGCGGGATTCGAAACCTCCTCAGGTCGATCATAGGTCGCGGAGGCATGGGTCGTGAAGGGAATCACGGCGGCCCAATATTGCTCACGCACCTCCGTGCCCCGCTTATCATCAAGCGGCACAACCACCAGACTACCGTCAACTTTCTGGGCAGCCGACACGCCCAGATACGCCTTCTCCGGAGGAGGCGGATAATTCCAATCCCGTGAGCCCAAGCAGCCCGTTATCGTCAATGATACAACCAGAAGAACACCACACGCCTTATGCACGACAGACAGGCGACGCATATCTTGCCTCCTTTGGCAGGCAACAGTTTCCAACCGTTGCAATGATGGGTAATGCATGTACAACCACAACTTCGCCTTTGGCCGCAACCGTCAGGTTGAACGGTGGACGGTGCGCCATCAGCGACTGAACCCTCCGGCACTCGCAAAACGGTCCATCAGCTCAGAATATGAGCGGGTCACCGGGAATTGAGGATATTCGGAACAGATCGAATCCGGTGGGCGGAAGAAAAACCCGGCATCGGCTTCCTGCAGCATCGACAGATCATTATAGGAATCTCCCGCCGCCAACACGTGAAAGTTCAAACTCTTGACCGCGGCCACCGCGTGCCGTTTCTGGTCTTGTTGCCGGAGCGAATAATTCCGAATATAGCCTTTATCGTCAATTTCCAGGGTGTGACAAAAGATGGAAGGATAGTGCAACTGTTTCATCAGGGGACTGACCAGATCATAATAACTGTCCGATAAGATAATGACCTGACAACGCTCTCGCAACCACGTCAAGAATTCCACGGCCCCGTCCAGAGGTTTCAGTCCCGCCACCACCTCCGTGATGTCCGACAGCTTGAGATCAAATTTAGCCAGAACGTCCAAGCGCAGCTTCATGAGTTCGTCATAGTCGGGAATGTCCCGGGTGGTGACGTTCAAGTCGGCAATCCCCGTTTTCTCGGCCAACGCCAGCCAGATCTCCGGAGTTAAGACCCCTTCCATATCCAAACACGTCACCACGGGTGATTTCATACGCCCCTCAACAACATGCAAGTTTCAGATGAAAGTAAAAGGACAACACGGCAAGATTGGCAGTAAGGTGTTTATTGTATAAAAATCAGAGCGAGACTACAAACCTTTTGTCCAGGATGCGGCTCCCGAAACCTTGCGCCCACCCCTTATCCAAAGGCGATGAGTAAGCCGAAAGCAAGATAGCACAGGCCGTTGAAAATCAGATGATAGGGCCTCAAGGCATGGGACCGTAAACGAAGTTTCAGGTATCCCGCGGCAAGAAAGGTCAATCCGATGCCCCATAGGGCTTCTTTTCGCGGAACCCACGGCGTCAACAAGATTCCCAGGGCGGGAAGCAGACTGCCTTGAAACACCATCGCCCCGGTGATGTTGCCGAAAGCCAGGGTATCACGGCCGCGCCGCACCCATATAATACTATTCACTTTTTCCGGCAGTTCGGTCGCCACCGGCACGATCAACAACGACAAAGCCAAGGTGGAAAGCCCAAGCCAGGCGGCCAAATGCTCCACGCCGTAGACGAAGCCCTTGGCCCCTCCGACGATCAGCCCGAATCCGATAAGCAATTGCAGGAGGATCGTAGCAAAGTTCTCCGGGATCCGTAACCGGCTCAAAAACAGCGGGTGATCCGCCTCGGTGCCATGGCCCTGCTCAACCAACTTCCCGGATGCGCGAATGGTCAGCAGCAAATAGACGAAATAACTCAGGGTCAGGACCAACGCCAACGACACACGCGCCCATTGCCATTCCGAAGGCACGAAGATCGCGAGGGTCGCCAATGCAAAGGCAAAAAGAAACCAATCTAGGTCCCGGTGCACGCCGGTAGGCTCGGGACGAAGGGCTTGCGCCCACCCCCGGCGCTTGGCGGCAAACGTGCCCATCAAGAAAAACGTAATCGTCGACAGCATAAGCGGCGCGCCCAAAATAGCCCCCACTCCGACGTCCTGCCGAACCGATAAATCCCCGGAGGCGGCCAATACCGCCACCACCGGGATCATCGCCTCGGGCAAAGCCGTTCCCACGGCCGCAAACACCGACCCCGTGACCCCCTCGGAAATGTGTAGCCGTTCTCCGAGATGTTCGAGCGCGTTGGTAAACGTTTCCGCGCCGACCAGAATCACGATCAAAGAAATGAACAGAATCCACAATTCCATAGAAAGAGATTTCCTTGGTGAGACGCCCTTTGTCACATGGCGCCGTGAACCTTGCTCACGGCGTGCAGTTGCCCTAGACTATCGTCATGAGCGATGAGACGGGAATCGTCCTGGGTTGTCTGGCCGGGCTGCTGGCCTGCCGATTCGGCATCCAATGGTGGCGCCGTCGCAAGGCGGCCAAACAAGCCGATGAACTGCTCTCCAACATTGTGAAAGGCAAAGACGCCTTTCGCCGGTGATACGGGGTCCTCGTTCGGCGACCGGGACGGGCTCACGCGCGTAGGTAGCAAACCCCGGCATGCTTTGGCAACACCGCCGGTTCGACTTGGCTTCGCGTTGTAGTCCCGCCGTTCTCTTTGTGTTCTTTGCCACATCCCGACCATGAGTCAGGCCTCACAACGCGCCCGCATTCATTTGCACCGCGGCAATCTGTCGCAGGCGCGCCATTGGTGCGAAGAAGCCGTCAAAGAAGCCCGGGGTCACGACACCGATCAGGACCTGATTGCCGCGTTAGGCAACCTCGGCAACGTGTGCGCACAACTGGGAGAATACGCCGAAGCGGAAGCCTGTTATCACGAAGTACTCTCGCTCCAACGCCGCCAACACAATCCATCCACCGTAGGAGAAACCCTGGTGAATCTCGGCAACCTCAAAGCCGACGCGGGCCAATTCAAAACGGCCAGGGCCTATTATCTGGAAGCCATCGACGTCCTGCAGCCCATTGAACACCACCGCGCCCTGGGCCTCCTGTATAACAATCTGGCGTTGATGGAACTCGCCACCGGGCAACCCGACGACGCCGTCGTATATTTTCAAAGGGCCCTCGAGTGCCACCGCATGGTCGGCAATGAACTAGGCTTGGCCAACACCTTCAGCCAATTCGGCAAAGCTCTGCTTTCTCAAGGAGACGTGCAGCAAGCGGAACGCTGCCTCAATAACGCCAGCGAACACTTCATTAAACTCGGGCAGGAACCCAGCGAAGCCGCGGTGCTCCGTCTCCTGGCCGATATCTACGAAACCAGAAGAGACCACGTGTCCGCGTTGCGCTGCCTTGAGCGGGCCGTCCAAGTGGACACGCGGTATAATCTCCCGGAGATCGAGACCGATCAGAACCGCCTCGCCCGCCTCCGGGCACAGGCCAAAGAAAGTCGAATCTCGTCCACGCCACCAACGATCAAAACTGAAAGGCCAGTTGAATAGGGCCGCCCAGCTTACTGCGCCCTCTCCTCCTGGAAGACGGCTGGGGTTGGCCGTCCTGGTCGTGACTCCCTCTCCCACTGGGAGGGGGCTGGGGTGAGGGCTCCCCTCCGGTGTTGCGGTCAACAATTTCCTGAAGAGGACCCCGGCACAACCCGCAACGATGCCGCTTTGTTGTAAGTGTGTGGCGTTGGCGATGATACGCGTGTCCGCACCAAGAACAACGCCACGTAAAATTCACGGAGGCCCGGGCGTCATCGCCAAGCGTATGATAAATCGTGATCCCCAAGCCATCGGCGTTCATCAGGGCCATGATCCGCCGAAACTCCCTCCCATGCGACGGACACCATTTCTTCACGTCAAACTGCCATTGATGAATCATCTCATGGGCCAGGGTGCCCCGGATCTCTTCAAAGGGTTGCCCGGACAGAAGCGGTACCGACAAGCGAATCACGCGCCCCTTGCCATGCCGTTCTTCAGGATCCACCCAGGAAATACGCGGACCCGTCCGGCTGCGGAAGAGACCGGCCGAAGCCGTCAGGCGGTTACTCCATTGAATCTCAATGGCCGACAGGCGGTTCTGGAAATACGAGCCATTCAACTCGCGCCAGATCGCCTGCAGATGTTCGACTGAAAGGGGAACGTTGATTGGAGTACGACGAGCCATGTCCCTCAACTGCAATCTTCATGGAGTCTGAAGCCACGCTATGGTACCATGATTACCGGCTAAACCAAAGCCTGCCCTGAGCGTAGCGCCAGCGAAGTCGAAGGGCTCCGTGCCGACCGTTTATTCTCCTCCCTTTTACACCCTCTCCCCCGGCGGGAGAGGGCTGGGGTGAGGGGAACGAGAGCATTTACCGGAGAAACGTCATGGTCCTCGAAACGACAACGAATCACCATCTCCTGTCCGATGAAGCCTACATGCACGAAGCGTTGCGACAAGCGGAGCAAGCGGCATCCGAAGGCGAGGTCCCCGTCGGGGCGATTCTCGTGCATGAAAATACCATCGTGGCCATGGGACGAAACGCCAGAGAACGCCGACAGGATCCGACGGCTCATGCGGAACTCATCGTGATCCGGGAAGCCGCGGAAAAGTTGCAATCCTGGCGATTAACTGGCACAACCCTATACGTGACGCTGGAACCCTGCCTCATGTGTGCCGGCGCCATGCTGCAAGCACGGATTCCTCGTTTGGTCTTCAGCACCTGGGACCCCAAAGCCGGGGCTTGCGGGTCCCTGTTTACGCTCCATGAGGACAACCGCTTGAATCACCAAATCGCCGTCACGCACGGCATATTGGAAAACGAGAGTCGCGACCTGCTGCAACGCTTCTTTCAACGGCTCAGGCAGGACCAGCCCCTCACCATGACCTGAAAGCCTACCGATATACGGAGAGGTGCGAGAGTGGCCGAATCGGGCGGTCTCGAAAACCGTTGACCGGCAACGGTCCGTGGGTTCGAATCCCACCCTCTCCGCCATAATGTGAAGAGATGTGCAACACCGAGTGTCCTACAACCGCATCAATTAGCCGTAAACGAAAGGGTGGGATGCGAACCGGGGGTTCTGAAGGGGGTGTTCCCCCTTCACGGGGTGACCGGCGCAACGCGACGGCGCGAGGGGGCATGGCCCCCTAGCGGGAGCGCGGACTCCGCGCGACTTCGAATTTCCCACCCTCTCCGCCATAACATGATTTAGCGAACTAACCATGGCTGTTCATTCCGACCTGACGTTCATCACAAACGAAAACAGGCAGAACCTCCTTGAGCGGTTCAAGGTACTGATCAAGGATACCGAATGCTTCGACGTCCTTGTCGGGTACTTCTACACCAGCGGGTTCCACGCACTCTATCAATCCCTTGAGAAAACGAGAAAAATCCGGATTCTCATCGGCATCAGCACGAACAAGACGACCCTGGAATTCATCGAACAAGCGCGCCAGACGAAATTGCAATTCTCCCATGCGGAAACAAAGAAGCACTTTTCCGATTTGCTGGTCGGCGAAATGACCCAGGCAGAAGACAGCAGGCAAGTTGAAGAGGGGGTGGCAAAATTCCTGGAGTGGCTGCAAAGCGGGAAGCTTGAGATCAAAGCGTATCCGACGGAGAACATCCACGCCAAGCTCTACATCATGACCTTCGTTGAGGAAGACAGGGACGCGGGCAGGGTCATTACCGGTTCCAGCAACTTCACACAATCCGGGTTGGTGGACAACCTTGAATTCAACGTGGAGTTGAAAAACCGCGCCGACTACGAATTCGCCAGGACAAAATTCGAGGGGCTTTGGGAAAACGCCGTTGACGTAAAGGACAAGTACCTTGAAACCATCAGGGAAAAGACGTGGCTGAACGACACGATCACCCCTTATGAACTTTACCTCAAATTTCTCTACGAATATTTCAAAGACGAGCTTCGCCAAACCGATGAAGTGATCTTCAGGTATGTTCCAGATGAGTTCAAACGACTGGAATACCAGGAGCAGGCCGTCCTGAACGCCAAAAAGATCCTTGAAGAGTACGGCGGAGCATTCATCTCAGACGTCGTGGGGCTTGGAAAAACCTACGTTTCCGCCATGTTGGCAAACCAGCTCGACGGCAGAACGCTCGTCCTGGCGCCACCGGTGCTTCTGGAAAAAACAAACCCGGGTTCATGGCCCAACGTCTTTTCCGACTTCAAAGTACACGCGGATTTTGAGTCGCTGGGCAAATTGGATCAGCTCATCCAACGCGGCACGGAAAGATACAAAAACGTCTTCATCGACGAAGCGCATCGCTTTAGAACGGAATCGAACGTCACCTACGAAAAGCTTGCCCAGATCTGTCGGGGTAAAAGGGTCGCATTAGTTACAGCAACCCCGCTGAACAACACGCCGAAGGACATTTTGAGCCAGATCAAATTGTTTCAAAACGCGAAGAAAAGCACCATCCCGAATGTAACCAATCTTGAAGCATTCTTTGGTCGCCTCGAGCAAAACATCAAGAAATTGGACAGGCAGAAAAACCGCATGGAATACATGCAAACCGTCAAGGAAAACTCGCGAAAGATTCGCGAGTCCGTTTTGAAGTATCTCATGGTACGACGCACAAGAAAAGAGATTGAAAACTACTTTGCCGGTGATCTGCGAAATCAAAAACTCAAATTCCCCGAAGTGAAAAATCCTGAACCCGCTTTCTATCAGCTCAACGCAGAAGAAAGCGAAGTCTTCAGCAAGACAGTTGAACTCATCGCACAAAAATTCAAATACGCGCGGTATATGCCCCTGCTGTATTACAAAGGCGAAGAGGGGCCGGACCAGATGGAACTACAAGCCCAGAAAAACCTGGGTCGCTTTATGAAAATCCTGCTCATCAAGCGATTGGAAAGCAGTTTTTACGCGTTCCGAAACAGCGTGGATCGCTTCGTTGCCTATTCCGACCATTTTCTCAAAGAACTCCTGAAAGGAAAGGTCTATATCAGCAAAGACTATGCAAACAAGATCTTTGACCTTTTGGAAAAAGACGACGACGAGGCGATCCAAAAACTGATTGACAGCGGCAAAGCAGAAGAATATCCGGCGCAGGATTTCAGCGACGGACTAAAGAAGGATTTAGAGAACGATCTGAAAATTCTCAAAGAAATACAAGATCTGTGGCGCGGCGTAAAAAGAGACCCAAAACTCCTCTCTTTTGCAGAGATTCTCTCAAACCGTCTCATATTAAAAGAGAACAAGCTGATTGTCTTTACTGAATCCAAGGAAACCGCCGACTATCTAGCCGAGAACCTGGAGAAAAAATTCTCCAATGAAGTGCTTGCCTTCACCGGCAGCTCCAGCGCGGCAACGCGGGAAAAAGTCATCGAAAATTTTGACGCCCGTGCCCGTTTCCCCAAAGACGATTATAGAATCCTTATCACGACGGAGGTCTTGTCCGAAGGCGTTAACCTGCACCGTTCAAACGTAGTCATCAACTACGACATTCCGTGGAATCCTACACGGCTCATGCAGCGCGTCGGGCGTATCAACCGCGTGGATACTGCTTTTGACAAAATTTACAGTTTTAACTTTTTCCCGACCGAGCAAGCCAACGATCAGATAAAGCTCAAAGAAGCCGCCGAGGCAAAAATCCAGGCGTTCATTACTCTTTTGGGATCCGATGCCAGGCTTTTAACCGAAGGGGAAGCCATCGAATCGCACGAGCTGTTCGATCGCCTCATCTCCAAAAAGACCATTACCGGTGAAGATGAAGAAACCGAAAGCGAATTGAAGTATTTGCAGGTCATACGAAATGTTCGCGATCACGACCCGAACTTGTTCGAGCAAGTAAAACGCCTTCCCCAAAAGGCGCGAACGGCAAAGAAGTACGCCGACAAAGAAAACCAATTGCTGACCTATTTCAGAAAAGGGAAACTCCAGAAGTTCTTTCTGGCTGGTGGGGGTGATTCCAGAGAAATTGACTTTATGAGCGCGGCCGGACAGCTTGAATCCCAAACGAAAACAACGCGCGAAAAACTGCCCAGCGACTTCTATGACAAACTGGAGAAAAACAAACAGGCATTTGCCTCTGCAACGACCGAAGAAGACATGGCACTTAAAGCCCAGCGCGGTGGCAGTGACAGTACAATACAAGTGCTCAAAATCCTCAAAGCTGTAAGAGACTTTCGCCAATACACCGAAGACCAGGAAGCGTATCTCAAACGGGTGATGAATCGGCTTGAAGAAGGCGCATTGCCAAAACAGACGGCCAAAACCGTGCTCAAGGCCCTGGGGAAAGAGTCCAAAACAGGGCAGCCGCATCCACTCAAGGTGTTCGCAGTTCTGCAAAACAACGTCCCCAACGAATTGCTGGAAAGTCACGTCGCAGAAAGCGCCGCCCACGTCGCCGGTCCGCGGGAAATCATCTTATCCGAATATCTGATTGGCGAAGCAGGACAATGAATTCGTTCCGTAACAACCGCCTGCGCGACCATGCCATACCCATGAGCACGGTGTGGCTACTCAACGACATCGCCGAGGCGAAGGGAAAACAGGCTTTATTCACGCGCCAGGCACCCCAAGCCCTCAAAGCACTCCGCGATACGGCCATCATTCAGAGCGCCGAATCCTCCAACCGCATCGAGGGGGTGACGGTTGCCCCGGCTCGCCTGTACCCGCTGGTGCTCGGCCAATCCAAACCCCGGGACCGCTCAGAGCAGGAGGTTCAAGACTATCGCCGCGCCTTGAACGAGATTCACTCCAATTACGCCGATCTTTCCATCGTGCCGGACACCTTGAAACGCCTGCACGCTCTTTGCCAATCCACCAGCGGCGACGCGGGGCAATTCAAACGAGTCGATAACGACATTATGGAATTCCCGCCCGGACAGGCCCCGGTGGTCCGGTTTCACTGCGTGAAGGCCGAGAAGACTCCGAGGGCTGTAGAAGAACTCTGCCGGCGTTACCAACACGCCCTGGACCAGGAAAATATCCCGCCGCTCATCGCCATTGCCGCCCTCGCCCTGGATTTCCTCTGCATTCATCCATTCCGGGACGGCAACGGCCGCGTATCCCGGCTACTCACTCTGCTGGCACTCTATCGGCACGGCTACGAGGTGGGTCGCTACATCAGCATGGAACGTCTCATCGAGGAATCTCGGGAGGACTACTACGAATGCCTCCGGCTCAGTTCCGCCCGCTGGCACGACGGCAAACACGAACCGATGCCTTGGTTCAATTTTATGCTCGCAATCATCCGCCGCGCATACGTCGAGTTGGAAGAACGCGCCGGTCAGCTCAAGGCTCCCCGGGGCGCCAAATCCGAGCGGGTGCTCGCCGCCATTCGTGCACAACCGGACGAATTTCGCCTGAGCGACCTGGAACGCGCCTGCCCCGGCGTCGGCCGAGAATGGATTCGCACCCTCCTGGCCGAATTGAAGAAATCCGGCGACGTTGCATGCAGGGGCCGAGGGCCTGGAGCTCGCTGGCGTTTTCGCAAAAATAAGGGTAGTAACGCCTGAGTAAGGGTAGAAATAAGGGTATTACCAGCATGCTCCGGTCCGAGGAAAACCATTTAGTCTGAATATCTCCTCAGTGAATAATGGATAAACTCGCTGCTCAAAAACTGGTGCGGGAAACGCTCCAAAGCTCCTTTAACAAGGAACGCTTTGTGTCTTTGATCAAAAACTTGCTCAATCACATCGAGGAAGCCTCGTTCACTTACAAAGGCCAATACATCTTTGCTGACTTTCATGACTCAATCAGACTGGTCGAGCGCATAGGAAAGTATACGGACTCGGACAAGAAGCTTTTCGATATTCTCGTCGTCCATCTGCAAAAAGAAACCTCCCTGGAACGCGCCAGGACGAAGCAGAGAAATTTCGTTGCCAAGTACTTGAAAGGCAGTCGAGGCGGCGTACTGAAAGACGCGGCGCTGGTGGCATTCGTCGCACCGGACGGCGAGGACTGGCGATTCTCGTTCATCAAAATGGAATACAAGTTCAATGAAAAAGGCAAAGTTGAAGAAGAATTCACGCCTGCCCGCCGCTACTCCTTTTTAGTCGGCAAGAACGAAACCAGCCACACCGCCCAAAGTCGCCTTCTTCCGCTTCTGTTGGACGACGAGAGACAACCGACACTCAAAGACCTGGAAGACGCCTTCAGCGTTGAGAAAGCCACCCAAGAGTTCTTTGAGAAATATCGCGACCTGTTCCTGCGGCTCCAAGAGGCCCTGGATAGAATCGTGGAAAAGGAACAAAAGATACGAGTCGAGTTTAAAAGCAAACAAGTCAGCGTGGTCGATTTCGCCAAAAAGCTCCTGGGGCAGATCGTCTTTCTCTACTTCCTTCAAAAGAAAGGGTGGTTCGGAGTAAAGCGCGGCAGCCTATGGGGGAGCGGTTCAAAGCACTTCCTGCGAGAACTGTTCGATGAGAAACACGGCGATTACAAAAACTTTTTCAACGATATTCTGGAGCCCCTGTTTTACGAAGCCCTGCGGCTGGAACGTCCCGGTGATTATTACAGCCGTTTTGATTGCCGGATTCCCTTCCTGAACGGGGGATTGTTCGATCCTATCAATGACTACGACTGGATAGAAACGGAAATCCTTTTGCCTGACGAGCTGTTCTCCAATGACCGCACGACGAAAGAAGGTGACGTCGGCGACGGCATTTTGGACGTCTTCGACCGCTACAACTTCACGGTCAAGGAAGACGAGCCGTTGGAAAAAGAAGTGGCGGTTGATCCTGAGATGCTCGGAAAAGTCTTTGAGAACCTTCTTGAGATCAAAAATCGCAAATCCAAAGGCACCTACTACACGCCCCGCGAGATCGTCCATTACATGTGTCAGGAAAGCCTGATTGAATACCTGTACGGCGAATTTAATCCTGAAATAGTAGCTTATGAAACACTTGGCGACGACCAGATGGCGATGTTCGGAAATGAAGCCAAGAAAAAACAACTTGATCTGACGATCGAGCATCGCCGGCAATCTCTTATAGACAAAAAGGACATTGAGACACTGATACGCCATGGCGAGTCCGTCGTTGAGCACGAACGCCGGGTAGTCAGTGAAGGACGGGAAATCGGCCGTTACTCATTCAAACTCCCGGAACGTATCCGTGCCAACGCACCGCGTATCGATGAAAAACTGGCGGGCATCCGCGTCTGTGATCCGGCCGTCGGGTCAGGCGCGTTTGTGGTGGGAATGATGAATGAAATCATCAGGGCAAGAGGCGCCCTGACGCCGCACGTCGGCGAGAATCAAGAACGCACACCGTACGATTTCAAGCGCCATGCGATTCAAAACTGCCTCTACGGAGTAGATCTTGATTCCGGTGCGATAGAGATCGCCAAACTCCGCTTGTGGCTGTCGCTTGTCGTTGACGAGGAAGAACGCGAAAGCATACAGCCGTTGCCGAATTTGGATTACAAGATCGTCTGCGGCAATTCTCTCTTGGGTGTGAACAAGCTTTTCAACCACAAATCATTGAAGAAACTCGAAGAACTCAAACCCCTGCAATTCAATGAAACCAGCGCCGTCAAAAAGCAGAACCGCAAAAAACAGATTGATGACCTCATCGGCCAAATGACGAACGGACACAAAGACTTTGACTTTGAAGTGTATTTCTCGGAAGTGTTCCACGAAAAGAAAGGCTTTGACGTAGTGCTAGGCAATCCCCCATATGTTGCACTCCAGAAAGACGGCGGCGAACTGGGACGGCTCTATAAGGACGCCGGCTTTGACACCTTCGCCCGCACCGGCGACGTCTACCAGCTTTTCTACGAGAAGGGTTGCCAGTTGCTCACGCCTGAGCGTGGTCTACTGGCCTACATCACGTCCAACAGTTGGCTGAAAGCGGAATATGGCAAATTCACCCGCCGCTACTTCTCCGACAACCATACGCCGCTACGCCTGATTGAATTGGGCAAGGATATTTTTGCAAGCGCCATCGTTGACAGCAGCATCCTGATCGCGCGCCACGGCAAACACGGCGAGACCGGCCAAGCGGTGGATATGGACCGTCTGCCCGAGAAAGATTTCCCGCCTGCCGAGCATTACTGGGGAACGTTTCGACCGCAAGGAGAAAGGCCCTGGAGCACGCTTTCCACCATAGAACAGTCCATCATGGACAAGATGGAGGCTGCCGGCACTCCACTGAAACAGTGGGACGTGAAAATCAACCGAGGGATTACGACCGGCCTTAACGACGCCTTCATCATCGACAACTCAACCAAAGAGGCATTGATTGCCAAAGACCCGAACTCCGCGAAGATTTTCAAGCCTGTACTACGCGGCAGGGACATTCAGCGTTACCGAGCAAAATGGGCAGGATTGTGGTTGATCAACATCCCCTGGCATTTTCCATTACATTTGGATTCAGCAATCAAAGAAAGCAGTCCCCAAGCAGAAGATTTGTTCAAAAAACAATATCCCACGATTTATCAGCATCTTCTTTCACACAAGTCCGCTCTGAGGTCTCGGAATAAATCTGAAACTGGAATCCGATACGAATGGTATGCTCTTCAGCGTTGGGGAGCCCAATACCACGAGGAATTCGCCAAAGAGAAGTTGTTTTGGGCGGATATGGCAGACGTAGGACGATTTGCTTATTCCGACAAAGAAACTTACTGCAACAACAAAGGTTACATTTTGACGGGCAACTCATTGAAATACCTCTGCGCGCTTCTGAACAGTTCCCTGATAACTTGGCTGATAAAAAATACCGCAGCAACGACCGGAATGGGGCTTACAGAATGGACGATAGTCACCGTCGAACGTATCCCCATCCCAAAAGCTCCCCCCACCGAGCAACGCCCATTCATCAAGTTGGTTGATCGTATCCTGACTGCCAAAGCCGCTAACCCAAAAGCAGACACCACCAAGCAGGAAGCAGAAATCGACCGACTGGTGCATAAACTCTACGGCCTGACCAAGGAAGAGATCTTGTCAGTTGAACAAGATAGCATAGCATGACTGTAACTATGCAGGTTGGCCTTCTTAATAACGGAGAGATTACCTGCCGAACCGCGGTTCCCATGAACTTACCATTCTTTCATCCTCCAGTATCTCCGCGTAATCGCTATAAAATGTAAGAAGCGTCAAGGTTTTCTCGTAGTTTCCTAAGCGTACAACTTCTTCTTTCCCCTCCACATCAAAACCGTTATCAAACCAATCCAGCATGTTAATGTCACCAAATCTTTCGCCAAGAGAGTCGGCGCTTTGATTAATTTCATACGTCAATGAGCCTGCAGGAAGCGGCATATCTTTAGCCGGCCTTTTCACTTTCTTCAGTTCAGACATTTCTTTGGAAAAAAGAGAATAGAGAATTTTATCCTTTTCACTCACGACAACCGCTGACATTGATTCGGTTTCCTCAATGTAACGAATGGCCGTCGCTGTCAAAGAAGTTTCACATTTTCCAGCAAGATTTTTTATTGACTCCATGCCGTCGTCATTGGCGGACATAGCTTGTGTAAAAAGCGGATCGGGCATGAGCAAGCAAGCAGCAAAATAATTCGCTTCACGTTCATATTTATCGCCGTAAAATCCAGGCGTTGAGTAATGAATATCACCATCCGATAATCGTAAATGAGCCATATGTCCATCTAACACAAAATGCCCGATTTCATGCGCTACCGTGAATTTCTGGTAGCCGATATTGGGAATATTCGTGGCATATAAAATGCCAAAGTCATTGCCACTTCTGAGCAGTGCACCTGCTATCCCGCCTTCCTGATTGCACGGTTTGGGACGGACTGAAATATTGAGATTGCCGGCAATAGAAAAAGGGTCCACCGGTAATTTTTTTATTCCAAACCTCTGTATTAATTCCTGTGCTTTGGCACGAATTTCTGAATCGTTCACTGTTCTTCCTCCGACTGGTTATCGCCACGTCGTTTCCTTAACATCTCCATGAAGTCCTGCATGAACTTTCTGTCTTCGTCATTCATTTCCTGAAATCCACGATAAAGGGGATCCGCATCCATCAACCCCTCTGTTTCATCAATCCTGCCTAAAAGGAAATCAATGGTGACCTCAAGAGCTTCCGCCAGACGACGTAGAGTCTCGAAAGAGGGCTTGCGTTCTCCTGCCTCAAAGTGGGAAACGGCCGATGGTGGCACGTCCGCTTTTTTGGCAAGGGATGCTTGACTTAACCCTCTGATTTCCCTAGACTTTTTCAGTCTTGTGGGAAAATCTTCTTCAGGCTTATTCTCCATTGAGAACTACTTGCATTGCTTTTTGAGATTTCCCGTGATAAAGTGCTATTGTAAACTAAACACGGGGTGCTACTTTATATAGGAGGCACAAGAGAATGCAACAAACCCAAATTCAGCTTGACGGTGCAAAAAAATCGATCCGTTCGGGACTTGTTCCCGTCACCGACCTTTACGAACTTGCCGATTGCCACACCAAACGGCTTTTTCTGAACCGTGAAGACGGCATAGACATTCCCCTCGTTCCCGGGGAATATTTGCTTATCCATGGGGAAGAAAAATTTGTAGTCGGAGAAAGCTCTATAGAAAATAATCCTCCATTGCGTAATGAAGTGCGCCCTGAATTCAACGGTTTCTACAACCTTGCACTTCCAAGCGCAAAAATTACCGGAAAATCACTCAAAGAAAAAGATGACAAATTCCCGACCGGGCGTCTGTTTGCAGACATCAAAGATGGCGTAGACGTGGAAATTTCAGACGACATGACGATTGTCGTCCAGGACAAGGATTCGTATTTTGTCATTCCCCCTGCCGCCGATGATGGCGATTCAACTGACCTTGAGGAATGTGGCAAGAATGAACGCAAACCGCCAAAGGGGAGAAAGTATCGAATCCGCATAGATGGCGACAAACACATCGTGGATTCGGCGACAATCACGGGAGCCGAAATTTTGGGACTGGTTGGGAAGAGTTTCGATGAATGGTCACTCAACCAGAAACTCCACGGCGGCAAGCGGGAAAAAATCGAAGCAAAGGCCAAAGTCGATCTGACCCGCCCCGGCATAGAGCGTTTCGAAACCGTTCGGCGACAAGCGCAACAAGGCGAGATGGCTCTCTGCGAGTTATTACCGGAGGATCTCGAATACCTTGAGGCAAACTACCCTTCCAAATGGAGGCAGGTATCAGAAGGCAACGGGAAATTCGGATTGGTGATAGATGATTTTCCTATTCCGGATGGCTACAAGGAGAAGAAATCCACGCTCATGTTGCTCGTACCGAGTGGTTATCCTGGCTCGGTGTTGAACATGTTTTATTTCACCCCATCGCTCAACAGATCTGATGGCAAGGTAATAAAGGCGCTGGCATCTGAAACCCATTTCGATCGGACATGGCAACGGTGGTCGCGTCATTATGAGTGGAAGCCTGGAATTGATTCTGTTGTGACGCATATCGAATATATCAAAAACCAGATAGCCGAAGAATTGAGGCAATGAAAACCGCCATTCTGGCGATGACCGAGCATCGCCACAAGGCGATTTTCAATCATCTTTTCCCGGGCGATGGATTTGAGGTTGCCGCGATTCTGCTGTGCAACCAAGGCACGGGAAAACAGTGCCAGCGCCTCCTTGTTGCGGATGTTTTGTCTCTTCCACATCGCCATTCTACGAGAAGACGAGACTCCCTTTCCTGGCCTTTTGGGGAATATTTGTCGCCAGAGAAAATTAGCGATATAGACCGGCGACGGCAATCCATAGTTACGATTCACTCTCACCCCAACGGACACAACCGATTCTCCCGTGTCGATGACCGGAACGACCGCGAATTGTTTGCCTCGGTTGGCAACTGGTTCGACGACGGTCGCTTGAACGGATCGGCTATCATGCTGCCGGACGGCACAATCAAAGCGCGCACCGTTGACGTACATGGAAAGTTCGCTGGCATGGCGACGGTCTCCGTAGTCGGCGACGACATCCACATCTGGAAAGAGTTCAGACAAAAAAGACAAACCGCCTACCATGGCAAGCTATCGCAGACCTTCGGTCAAGGAACCTTGAACCTGCTGCGTAGCATGAGAGTGGGCGTTGTCGGTTGCTCTGGCACCGGCAGCGTGATGATAGAATTGCTCGTTCGCAATTGCGTGGGCGAATTGGTCATCGTGGACGATGACGTTATAGAGGAGAAAAATCTGAATCGCATTGTCAATAGCACGATGAGCGCTGCGCGCAAGAAACGGCCGAAAATATCGGCAATCAAGCAGGCAATTCGAGCAATCGGAATGAACGCAAAAGTGGAGGCGGTCCAAGGCTTGACTGATTCGCAGGAAGTCGTGCGGGCTTTGGTGGATTGTGAAGTAATATTTGGTTGCGTGGATTCCGCCTTTGGCAGGTATCATTTGGATTGCCTGGCAAGTGCATACCTGATTCCATATTTTGACGTGGGAGTCAATCTTGATGCCGATGGGCGGGGTGGCATTACAGCCGCTGATGCGGTCTCACATTATATTCATCCAGAGGGTGATAGTTTGTTGTCGCGTGGGGCATACACCATGGAACAGGTAACGGCGGAAAATTGGCAAAGAAAAGACCCTGCATACTACCGGCGGCAGCTTGTGGCTGGTTATTTGGCAGCAGTCGGCGAGGAGCAACCAGCCGTGATGTCCATTAACATGCAGGCGGCATGTATGGTTTTCAATGACTTCATGGCGCGTATTCATCGCTACCGCTTAGACCACAACAGGGAATTCGGAAGCCAACGGTTTCGACTGGTTCATGGACATCACGAAAACACGACGGACAAAGGGGAACCACATCCCTTGATAAAAAAATACATGGGAACCGGCGACGAGAGTTTGCTCGTGAGAAACAACACCAGCCATGATTAGGTGGCTATTCAATTTTTGGGCACATTTTCATCCTTATCACACAAAATGGGTGGAAGATTTGCCGGAAAACCCTCAGAAGAATACAGTGTATATCATCGGCGGACGCAAGTACCCGTTTTATGCGGCAGTGACTTGCCCGCGCCAAGCGTGTAGACAAATTATTCATTTGGATGTGTCTCCACGGGCTGCCAAAAGGTGGAGCATAACGGAGCATTCGAATGGCCGGATCTCTCTATCGCCCTCGGTCCATGTGACGGGTCTGCCCTGCGGATGTCATTACTGGTTACGAAAGGGGCGAATTGTTTGGAGCGAAGCACCGCCTTTTGTTGTGCCGGAAAGAAACAAGCATGATTGACAAGGTCGTCATTAAACATTTCAAGAAATTCGCCCACCAGGAATTCGATATTTCTCAGCACCTCGTTGTCGTCGGGCCGAACAACTCCGGGAAGACGACGCTTTTGCAAGCTATTGCTGCTTGGGCGGAAATCGCCTATCAATGGTTGGAGAATAATCCGGATCTGGCACGAGAAGAAGACGGAAACTATCCAAGCACCAATCTTAACTTGTTAACATTCTATTCGGTTCCTCTGGCCGACTTTGAACACCTTTGGACAGACAAGAACATTCGGGAACCTGCATCAGTTTGGTTGCATACTGATCAATGGAAGATCGGCTTTGAGATCATTTACCACGAAAACGAGTTGTCTTACGTTCGTCCCGCCAAGGAGGTACACGAAAAAGATCTCGAACAGTACATTAAAGATCCGTTTGTACCAGTCTATATCCCACCCCTCTCGGGGGTAGAGATTAGGGAACCTTCCCTTAATTTAGCTGATGTTCGCCCTGCTTACTTTGCAAGAGCACAGGCGGGCAGCATACTGCGCAACTTGCTTCTTGCCGTCAACCAAGACACACAAAAATGGGCAGAGTTGCAAAGTGTCATTCAGAACTTTTTCGGTTACAAATTAGACCCACCAAGTGGAGGTGCACAGATACATGCCCGTTACCGCCATTCGGTAGAAGGCCAATCTTATGACTTAAGCAGTGCGGCAAGTGGTTTTTTGCAAGTTCTGATGATTTACGCCGCGTTGCTAGCAAAGGAAAAAACACGGGTTTTTCTGATGGATGAGCCTGACGCGCATTTACATCTTTTACTGCAAGATAAAATTTATCGTGACTTGTACGATTTTTCTCAAAAAACTCGTTCCCAACTCATAATTGCCACACATTCTGAACGTCTGATAAACGCTGCTGTAGACGCAGATGTGAATAGTCTGCGCTTATTGGCTGGTCATCTAAAAAAAGTCCCGGACAAACATAAATTGGCAGACACCTTGGAATTGGAAAATGAGGAAATCGTGCTCGCCCAAACTGAACCGGGAATGTTGTACGCCGAAGGCTCCTCGGACGTTAACATATTAAGGGAGTGGGCGCGGGTTCTGGAGCATCCTTCCTTGCCATTTTTGGAAAAACCTTTCTGGAAGGAAACAGCATCAAATGCTAAGCCTGCCGTAAAACACTTCTCCACGATGAGATTACTTGTTCCCAATTTTCTAGGAGTAGAATTGCGTGACAGTGACAACAAAGAGCATCACAATCTACCAGAACCTCCGGAAGGCATGAAGCGCCTGTTTTGGGTCCGTTACGAGATTGAAAGTTATTTACTCCATCCCATGAGTATAAGTAGGTATGTGGAATCGAAAACGTCACAGGTATTTGCCGAGAAAGCGGAAGCGTATATGAAACAACAACTGCCGCCCGCATGGTATGAAAATCCGTTTGAATCCTCCGATTTCTTATTGGACACCAAGGCGAAAAACGTCCTTTCAAACATTTTTCAGGAAGCAGGACTAAATGTAAGAGAATCAGACTTTTATCAAATTGCCGCGCAAATGAAGAAAGAAGAAATTCATCCGGAAGTGGTCGAAAAACTCAACACAATCTCTGCTCACTTCAACTTGGCAGTCGACAAAAACGAGGCTGAAGATAGCCGTAAGTAAAACACGAAGCGTTAACGCTTACCAGGTTAGATGCACAAACCGTCACGAAGAACGCATTCGATATTGGTAGCGGCACCAACCGATGGCTGAGGACACATTCAACAAGGACATTAACTACAGAGCAGAAAACCACGGAGATATGGAAAAACGCGGGGCTTCAGAAAAACGAGTCGGGCCTCAAGTTCCCATGAACGAGCAAAAACCACCGGGGGTCAGGCCAGAGGGGAATCCTCGGACCCGAACGAGCCATTCCAATCCAAGCTCCTGACGTAGTTTGCTCCATATTTCCAGTCACTTGCTCAACTGATCGATCAAGTGCGGATCTGGACGGTGTGTTTCCGGAAGATGCCCTCACTCTATTGAAAGAAGTTCGAGATGCCAGAAGACGAACGAGACCGCATACGAGACCAACAGGCGAAGCGGTACCGACAGGTGCAGGAACTCAACCAAGAGCCGCTGAACCAAGCGGCTCTGAAGTGGGTGCGCAAGATCAGCGACCCAGACGGGTGGGCACACCCGCTCAATAGGGAAAGCCAGTACGTCATCCAACTGATGCAATGGGGCTTGGAGAAGGCGGGGCTGCGCCTGGATGGAGAGAATCCCCGTTACCCCAACCCCGAGCACACCGAGATGTTCCGGACGTATCTCATGGAATTCGACCTCATGCAGAACCAGCACAAGTTTCTCTGCTTCCTCCAAGGTCCACCGGAGGAACCGATGATCGACGCGGAAAGTCTCCTCAGCGAGGAGGACCCGACGCACGCCGCGTGGAGGCTGATCGCCGCGCTGGACACACAGTTGAGCAACGATGAGAATTTCTACGAGAGCTACCCGCCGATAAATCCCGTGGCGCATCTCTTGCCCTCTTGGAACAAAATTTAAAACAGGAACCAACGCAGGAGACGCTATCGTGGGCTTAGCCTCTACCTCCCCTCACACCTCCTTAGTACGGCTACCTCCTCACCCTGCCCTCTCCTACGGTAGGGTGAGGGTTCTATAAGCGTATTTTCACATCAATGACGTAGGCTGTACGGATTTGATCCGTGTCTTCCTTGCATCTGCGATAATCCGAGATCAGGACGCCGTTGCGGAACCATGGTTGCGCAATCTGCTGTTCATTGTTATATTGAATACAATGAATTGACAAAAACAATGGAAGGAGGTTGGTCCGTGATCAAGTCAACGTTAACCGATAAATGGCAAACCACCATCCCGGCCGAAGTCCGCAAGGCGCTCCACCTCAAGCCTCGACAGCAACTCATCTATGAAGTGGTTGACGGTGCCGTTGTGGTGAAGCCCCAACCCGAAACGCTCAAGGATCTGTATGGCTGTCTTGCAAGCGACCGGCCGCCTGCCTCCAAATCCAAGGAGCGAGCGGCAGCACGCAAGGCAAGGGTTTCGAGATACACATGAGGAAGTATCTCCTGGACACCAACGTTCTGATCCGCTTCATCCTCGGCGACCATGCTAAACTCTCCCCGGCAGCCCGGAAACTGTTTGGCGAGGCTTGCGATGGAAAATGTGCGTTGATCCTGACCGAAGTGGCTGTGGCCGAGGCGGTGTGGGTACTGCATTCTTTCTACAACATCAAGCGGAACGCGATTACAGAATGGCTGAGCAAGGTCATCCTGAGTGCCGGCGTCCGCTGCATGAAGCGTGACGAAATGCTTGATGCCTTGAACCGCTTTGCGTCAACAAAGTGCGACTTTCTGGACTGCTATCTGGCTTCCCTGGCTGCGGCCTCCGGCGACCACGTGGCGACCTTTGACAAGGACTTTGATCAATTTGACGACGTGAGGCGATGGGAGCCGGAAGCGTGAAACTGTATGGATCGCGGATGCAAGCGGATGACATTCATGCGCGCCGTGAATAACATCAAAAACCGTAGGTCACTTCTTCGCGCGTTTATAGAACGTCACGAAAAATTTGGCATCCTCAGACAAACGCACATAGTGAACTTCTTCCGGCAAAATGACGAACGGCTTTTCCGATGAGATGACCGCAACCGGCGTATCTTCTCCTTGTCGGAAAAAGCTGACGGTCCCCGCCTCGACCGTGAGAAGTCCCCACGTTCCGGCCTGTAACTCATGATGATTCAGGATCTTGTCGGGCACGGTGTCGTTCGTGAATAGAGGGGTCTTGCCAGTGGCCTCTACGTCGTCCGGTAAAACACGCTCTTGAGTCATCAGGAAGCCTCCATCTTTATTGCGACAGCGAGACAATGGTACACAGCGTTTACTTCGTACCCTTCGACTTGGCTTCCTTCGACAGACTCAGGACAGGCGGGGCAGGCATTGAAACCGGATGCCCCACCAGTCTTCGGTCACGATCTCCGAGCCACCCATGCTCTCGACTACCCGTTGCCGGCCTTTGGTTTGCCCTTCCTTGAGCACCTCGTACGAGCCTCCACAAAATTCGTCAATCCTGTCAAACGCCTCTTGGCGCTTGGATGTGTACAGGTGTCCGTCGGTCCCTTTGTACAGATACCGGACAACTCCGGAATCCGGGCTCTCCCGAACCACCTCAACGCCGCCGCCACACCCCGCCAGGAAGGACGCCATCACGACGATGAGAGCCATACAGGCTCTTGACCATGTTCCGAAAGTGGGCATAGGATAGTTTAGGCGCAGGAAGTGGTTCCTGGTTTTCCTCCTCATTTTGTCGACACGGAGGTGTTGTATGAAGATCCGGACAATACTCAGCGGTTTCATAGTCCTCTCACTTGCATTGGTTATACTGGGTGGTTCTGTCTCGGCCCAACAAACGTATGTGCTGACCGTCCAGGAGTTGAACCGGGGACTCGAAAAAGCCCCGAGCCTCCAGCAGAAAGGGTTCATTCTGATTGACGTCCGCACCGGCGACGAACACATGACGGGCTTCATTCCCGGCACCGATTACAATATCGATTTTCGGGAAATCGGCCGTCGCCACACGGAACTCGGTGCCAAACCCGACGATCATATTGTCGTGTACTGTCAATCCGGTCACCGGAGCAACATCGCCGCGGAAACGCTGGCCGGCCTCGGGTACCAATACGTGTATAACGTCGTGGGCAGCATGAACGCCTGGGCCGAAGCCGGATATCCGGTCGATTTCCCGGGACGCTGAACGTTTTGTAGCCGCGCCATCTTATGGCGCTTTCTTCTTGGCCGCATAAGATGCGGCAGCTACAAATCTAATGACGCAGGCATGTTCTGCGGCTCTACGACGTCGCTTCTTCCTCCCTGATCTCCGAAAAAATCCGGTCGAACTCCAGGTGCTTGTCCCGAAAGGCTTCGAGGAGCGCCGGGTCGAAATGCCCGGGTTGGGTACGCGCGTTGCCGTTCAGGATGATGTCGCACGTCTTCTCATGAGAAAAGGCCGGTTTATAGGGTCGCACGCTCCGTAGGGCATCATAGGTGTCCCCCAACATGACCATGCGCCCGCCCAAGGGAATAGCCTCGCCTTTCAGGCCTTGCGGATAGCCGCTGCCGTCCCATCGCTCATGATGCGTGAGGGCGATGTCCCGCGCGGTCTGCAGAAGCAAGGAGGGTGAACCGGCCAACAGATTGGCTCCCAGGATCGGGTGCCGTTTGACGATCTCCCATTCCTCATCATCCAACGGTCCCTCCTTCTGCATGATCCGGTCGGGAATCCCGACCTTTCCCACGTCATGCATGGGTGCCGCATCGAAAATCAATTGCACGTCATCTTCATTGAGGCCGATGACGAGCGCCAGGATTCTGCTGTAGTGACTCAGACGCTGAATGTGCTCGCCGGTTTCTTCGTCCTTGTACCGGGAGGCCAGGGTCAGGCGGACCACGGTATCCGCATAGGCTTTTTCGAGTTCCCGTGTCTTTTGTTGTTGGGTTGCATAGGCCGCCTTCAGGTCATGGGCATAGGCCTGCAACTGCTGATTCGTCGTTTCCAGTTTGTGTGTCTTTTTGCGTTCGCGAGACAACAGGGCTTTCAGATCCTTGGCATAGAGCGCCAATTGCGACTTGGCCGAACGCAGTTGTTTGTTGAGATCATCATCAGCGACGAAATCCTGAGAGAGTTTCATCGGCAACCAAAGGCTAAATCGTGCGCGTCCAAGTGGTCATCCTGAGCGAAGCGAAGGATCTCGTAGTTATGGCGCTAGGTTGGTGAGTGAGAGATTCCTCGCTTCGCTCGGAATGACAAATTGTGTTTATTTTCGTATCAACGACCAGCGGATTCATTGGCTTACATTGACTATGGCGTTCGGTCGAGCGCCTGCCGGACGGTTTCGAGTAATTGCAAGGGACTGAAGGGTTTAACGAGATAGGCAAAGACCTCCGGCGCCGGCTCGCCATCTTTCGCCACGGGCGGATCCAGGGCCGTCAGGAGAATCAGAGGAATATGCCCGATGGCCGAATCAGCCAGCACGGTCTCGGCCACGGCAAGACCGTCGAGTTTGGGCATCATCCGATCCAGGATCACCACGTCAGGTTGTTCCTGCCGGACCAGGTGCAAGGCCGTTTCCCCGTCCGAAGCTTCCAGGATGCGATAGGCCGGATCCTCCAAGGTGGTTTGCAGCAACAACCGGAGGTCGGGGTCATCATCCGCAATGAGAAGTGTTTTCATCGCCTCACGACTCTCCTTCCCGGCCGGTCCGCGCAGAGCACGGATCGGCATCAGCCTCCGTCAAACACCGGGTCTTCTGTTTCGCCTTCGCCTTCGTTATCGGATGCGACAGCGGAGGCCGACCCTGCAGGGCCATCACCTTTTTCCAGACGACGGGCCACGGTGATGAACCCCGAATGGGCGATCATCCGCAAATCCGGCCGGACGCTACACCCGTCGATGTTCCACTGGCGCACGAGGGATTCGAAGGTCTCGATCAGGCCGAAGGCTCTCGTCCGTTGCAGGGCCTCCACCGTCTGAACCACTTGGGGCACCGTCGGGACAAAGCTCAGATAAATGCCGCCGGCCCGGAGGGCTGCCGGCACGTGGGGCACCACGTTCCAGGGTTCCGGCAGATCCAGGATTACCCGGTCGAAGACGTGGGGTGTGCCGTCCGCGTCCCAGTTGATCCCTTCATGGGCATCGCGCTGCACCAAATGGAAGTTGGCCGCGGGACCCAGGAAGCGCTCGATATTCTTCATCGCGGTTCGCGCGAAATCTTCCCGTCGCTCAAAGCTCACGACCTGCCCGCGGTCGCCCACCGCGCGCAGCAAACCCAGCGTCAACGCCGCGGAGCCGACCCCCGCTTCAAATACCGAGGCCCCCGGGTACACGTCGGCCCACATGAGGATCATGGCGATGTCCTTGGGGTACAGGACTTGCGCGCCCCGCGGCATCTTCAGCGTGTATTCCGCCAAAGTAGGCCGCAAGGCGATCATGGTCTTTCCCCCTGAAAGACGAACCATGGTCCCGTCAGGCTGTCCGATGAGGTCGTCATGCGGAATGGTTTGCCCGCTGTGCTGAAACCGATCGCCGGCTTTGAGCGTAAGGGCATACTGCCGCCCTTTTTTATCGACCAGATGGACGCGTTGACCTGGTTGAAACGTGGGCATGGCTCGCATTCTAGGAGCCTGCCCACGGGGTTGCAACTTCCACCGCGTGACTCCCCGACCATGAGCCCACCTCCCATGCCGCCCCTCCCGAGAGTTGTTCTCGCCATGAAATAATTATTGCCTTACTGATCTAATACTAGTATATTTACTAGATTGATCGGTCATTTATTTGACTGCCTTATCTATTCCAACTTTTCAGAAAGTAAGGAGATACAACATGAACCTTCAACGCTTGATCGGCACGTTGGTTACGATGACCACCCTGGCCTTGGCCGGATGCGGCGGGGGAAGTGGCGGGAGCGGCGGCGGGATGGCCGGAATGATGGATCCACCTGCCCAACAGCCGCCTGCTCAGCAACCGGGAAGTGGCTCGACACCGTCTGTATCGGTGTTTGATGACTTGAATGTCGATCAGATGACTGCGGATAACATCGTGACAGCGATCGGAAAAGCTGCCGAGGCCACGCCCCGCGCAGGCAGCGTCACGTAATCTTCGAATGTAGACAGCAGCAACGTCACACTCGACCGAGTGGAAGTGACCGCAGAGTACGGGGCCAGCCAACACAATTTCTCCGTGAGTAACGGAACGGAATGGTCGATCGGTATGGGTGAAGGGAATCCTAGCCGGATATCGGACACTACTCCTCCCTTTAAAGGTTCCGAATTGAGCAAACGCGTCAGCGGCGGCACGGTGTATGTCAATGCCTACTCGGATATTGAAGCGCCGGAAACTGTGGGAGGAGGCACCGCTGGCAGCGTGGGGAGCGTTCTGTCTGTAGGCCAATCCGTCAGCTATGCAGGAGGCGGGAATTCTTTCACCTTTATGGTCCGACAAGATGGATTTGGCTGTATTGGTAGCAGCATTTGTGCTGGTCAAAGCCTCAACATAAATAACTTCCAAGCTAGAAGGAATTCTGATGGGAATTGGGAAATCCTAGCCCTACCGGCTGGTGTTATGTCTGTTGGCGGCGGGACGACGATGATGACGCCAGACACAGACTATCTGGCAGGTGGGGTTTGGCTGTTCGTTCCAGACAATGCGACCAGAGCCGCCGATTACGTATTCGGCGCATTTGTAGATGGCAGCGATCCCTTCGATCAGACTAATTTGGTGGCTCTTCAGGGTACGGCAACCTATGAGGGTGCTGCGACCGGTGTGTATTCGGAGAAGACGGCTGAGTCCACCAGTATCGGTTTCTTCGATGGCGCCGTCGAGTTGACGGCCGACTTCGGCGATGCAAGCGGACTAGGAACGATCAGCGGCTCGATTACCGATTTCGAAGTGGATGGCGAAAACAGAGATGGCACGTTGAACTTGGGAACGGCCACGCTCGGATCGCAAAACAACGGCTTCTTCGAAGGTGCGGTGACGGGGTCCGACAACGAGTACAGCTACGTCGGCAACTGGGGCGGCCAATTTTTCGGAAACGGAGAATCTGACGGCAGACCGGGATCGGTTGGCGGAACGTTCGGCGGATCCTCAACGGATGATGTTATAAACTTCGTCGGCGCCTTCGGCGCGTATAAGCAGTAGCATCGGAGCCATAGTAGAATCCGGTCATGCTCGAACACGTTCGTCAGGCGCTCCTACGTCATTCCAGCGATTGGCGATGCCCTTGAGGAAAGCCAACGAGAGGAAGACGTGGCCAACACACTTGGGATAATGCCTATTGGGCGGGTACCTTTCTGCGTGGCGCTCGTCCTCGCCTGCCTGCTTCCCACCGCAAGTTCGTGGGGCCTCGATGAGAACTATTACCAAAATTGGATGATCGCGATTGCGATTAACTCGAAAGAAGCACCTTCGCAGCACCACTTTGATCGAGGCAAGAGAGCTCAATTCAAGATCCAATGCATACAGGGCAATATGCTGATTTCGGTTTTCTGGAACTCGTCGACGAGTCGGAGAGATCAGCGATCGATTCAGGTGCGGCTCGACGACAAACCGGTTGACGCTTCGGAGTGGAATCATGACAGCGGACGCGATGAATCCTTCTTTCCGGGGAATCCGCGAAAATTTGTGAGACAACTGCTGGAAACCCGCATGTTCAGTATCGAGTACGGCAGAGGGTTCCACGACCAGGAGATCCGCGCGACCTTTGATCTATCGGGACTCGAGGAAGCCATCAAACCGGTGCAGACCATCTGCGACCTCTGACGCATTCTCGTGCAGATACGCACGGGCCTCATCGGAAGCGGACGGCGCCTTCGGCGCGCATAAACAATAACAATTTCATACATAGGCCCGCGTAGCGGGCTGCATCCACTATAGACAAGAAAGGCAGCCACATGGTTGCCTTTCTTGTGTTCCACACCATGATCTAATATGACGCATCATCCAGTCCCGAGCGGGGATGATGCGTTTCCAAGACACTGGAGCCTCGATTAAAAATGTCGAGGATGACAGTAGGAGAAAAGCAGATTCCTCACTTCGCTCGGAATGACCATTTCGGCCAGCCAAGTGCGTTTTCTTGACTCTCTTGGGAGAGGGTCGTAAGATGGTTTTTGTAGGAGGTTTCCTCCGCATTGACTATCTTTCGCACAACGCCTTCCCCTGTTTGGCCCGTTCGTAGTTCCCTGTGGCATAGCCGGAAAATTCGCGCGGTCGTCGCGCTGATCGTTCTGTTTTGCTCTTGTCAAGTCGACCTCTCCCGAGCCGAGCCTTCCCTGGTGGTCACCGCCGCGTATGAAGGAGTGATCAATCCCGTCGCCGCCGAATATCTCCACGAAGCCATTGCCCATGCGGAGCAGGAACGCGCCCAATTCCTCGTGTTTCAACTCGATACGCCCGGAGGCTTGGACACGTCGATGCGTTTGATGATTAAAGACATCACGGGGGCTCAACTTCCCATTGTGGTCTACGTCGCGCCGACCGGCGGCCGTGCCGCATCGGCCGGAGTCTTCCTCACCCTGGCCGCACACGTGTCGGCCATGGCGCCGGGCACCAATATCGGTGCAGCCCACCCTGTGGCCATGGGCGGCGGGGAAATGGACGAGGTGATGAAGGCCAAGGTGGAGAATGATGCGATTGCCTATATCCGGTCCATCGCCGAACGCCGCGGACGGAACGTCGACTGGGCGGAAAACGCCGTCAAGAAAAGCGTCTCGGCCACGGCCACGCAAGCGCAGGAACTGGGTGTGATCGATCTGATTGCGTCGAGTCTCGATGACTTGTTGAAACAACTCGACGGGTGGGAACTCGCCATTGGGGAACAGCCCGTGACCCTTCAGACCCGGGACGCGCGCACGAGCGATTTCCCCATGAGTTGGCGACTCGAAACCATGAAAGCGATCAGCGATCCGAATATCGCCTACGTGCTGATGACCATCGGCACCATCGGGTTGATCGCGGAACTCTACAGCCCGGGCGCGATCCTGCCCGGCGTGGTCGGCGCCATCAGCCTGATCCTCGCGTTCTATTCCCTCCAGTCTCTTCCCGTAAACTACGCGGGGGTCTTGCTGTTCATTTTGGGCATCGTCATGCTGATCCTGGAGGTCACCGTCACCAGTTACGGGGTGTTGGCCATCGGCGGGGTCACGGCCATGGTGCTGGGGTCGCTGTTTCTCTTCAACCAGGATTTCCCCTATTATCAGCTCTCCTGGTCTGTTATGCTTCCCGTGATCGCCCTCGCGGTCGGGTTTACGTTGCTTGTGGTGAATTTCGGCGTGCGTGCCTTGCGCCGGCAAACGCCGACCGGCAGCGAAGGCATGATCGGCCGCATCGGATCGGCGAAAACGAACCTGTCGCCGAACGGACAAATCGTGATCCAGGGTGAAATCTGGGACGCCGTGAGTTCGGCGCCGGTGACTGAAGGGCAGTCCATTCAAATCACCCAAATTGAGGGCCTCACGGTCCACGTGAAACCCCTCGAACCGCAAAACGAGGGGGGCCATAACTAATGGATTTCAGTCCCATGATGCTGTTCATCCTGTTGCTTGGGTTCATCATCCTGATCTCGAAAGGGTTCTATATCCTGCGGGAATACGAGCGCGGCGTCATCTTCCGGTTCGGCCGTCTGGCCAAAGGCCTGGTCGGCCAGAATGGACCCGGTGTCGTCATCATCATCCCGTTCATCGACAAAATGGTTCGCGTGAGCCTCCGCACCGTGACCATGGACGTGCCCCCCCAGGACGTCATCACGAAAGACAACGTGTCGGTCAAGGTCAACGCGGTGATCTATTTTCGCGTGGTGGAATCGGAAAAAGCCATCGTCGGAGTGGAAGATTACTATTACGCCACCTCCATGATCGCCCAGACGACCCTGCGGAGCGTCCTGGGCCAAAGCCAGTTGGATGACCTGCTCTCGAAACGGGATGAAATCAACGCGGACTTGCAGCGGATTATCGACCAGGCCACCGAACCCTGGGGCATCAAGGTCTCCGCCGTGGAAGTGAAGAACGTGGACCTTCCGCAGGAAATGCAGCGTGCGATTGCGAGGCAGGCGGAAGCCGAACGGGAACGACGGTCGAAAGTCATCCATGCCGAAGGCGAATTTCAGGCTTCCCAACGCCTGTCCGATGCCGCCAACATCCTCAGCCAAAATCCGGCGGCCATCCAATTACGGTATCTCGAAACCATCATGAACGTAGCCGGAGACAAGAATTCCACGATCCTGTTTCCCGTGCCCATTGACTTGTTGAGCCCGTTTCTGAAACACATGGGATCAGCGGATGCGCCGTCACCCAAACCAGGAGAAACCACGGCATCACATGAGTAGCCGCACGTCATGAAACGTCTGTTCGCAGTCATCGGCCTGGGCCGATTCGGATACAGCGTCGCGGAATCGTTGGTTCAAAAGGGATGTGAAGTTCTCGCCATCGACAGCGAAGAGGCCAAAATACAAGCCATCAGTGACAGCGCGACGTTCGCGGTCCAGTGCGACGCGACGGACGAGCGCGCGCTGAAAGCCGTGAGCACCCAAAACGTCGACGTGGCGGTGGTGAGCATCGGTGAGAACATCGAAGCGAGTATCCTCATCGTCCAGACGTTGCACGAAATGGGGATCAAGTCCATCATCGCCAAGGCCGTGACCAACGTTCACGGGAAAATTCTCAGCAACCTCGGGGTGACCGAAGTGATTTACCCTGAACGGGACGCCGCAATCCGGCTCGCGCACCGATTGGTTTCCCCCGAGGTGTTGGATTACCTGGAATTGGCGCCCGGGTACAGTGTCGAGGAAGTCGCCGTGCCGGACAGGTTTTCCGGCATGAGCATCGAGGAAACCAGGATCCGCGAACAGCACAACCTCAACATCATCGGCATCAAGAAACAGGTCAATCGCATGATCAAGGGAAAACTCAAGAAAGAAGATACCTTCAATTTCACTCCCTCCCCAGGCGATATGATCGAAAAGGGCGACGTCCTGGTCATGATCGGGAAAGAGCATGACTTGGACGGATTCAGTAATTCCGAATAAAGGAACCTCTGATTTATTGCACTATCGGGCGCATGGCGGCGTTGTGTCCTCGCTCAACCCTCACCTATCTCTATGATAAGCCTCGGGTTTCGCTCCGGGACGCCTTGCCCTGCATCCCGCTATCACAATAAACCTGTCCCCCTCCTTTGCCCGCCTCTACATTACCGTCATGGCACTACAGGATAGCCACCAAGCTCTTCTCAGCGAATTCCGTGAGAACCTGGAAGCATTTTATACGGAGCTGAAGCTGGCGCCGCCTTATGACAGTGTCGAGAAAACCATAAGATGTTACTCCGACCTGTTGAAGACCAAGACGGCCGAGGAGCATGCACAAGTACTCGGCGATGATGCCTTGAAATGGCAACTCCACGTCCGGGCCTTTGTCGACTCAGGCCTCCACAAAAAACACCGTGGCATTATTACCGGACTGGCGCGCACCGCTGCCGTTGGTCAATTTCCTGAATCCTTGCGATATTTATTGAAACCATTTCAATCCTGAGTCTGGCTCGCCACCAGTGATGCTTTTTTGCAACAGCCCTATTGACTTTTTACATCAATATCAATAACGTGCAAACTTTGTTTTTCAGTTATCATTAAATTTCAACAAGTTATAAAACATTCATCTACGTTTTATTTGGCCTGAAATTTGCATTTTATTTTGAAGCGTTCTATTTATGGAATATTTATTCCAATTTGGAGAAACAGAACTACATGTTCGGACAACGGCAACACACCATTGAACAAACGATCTCTGCATCAGGAGTCGGGCTCCATTCAGGTCGTCCTTCGAAGATCAGTCTTTCCCCGGCGCCCGTGGACAGCGGCATTGTGTTCCGGCGGAAAGTCAACAGTCACGTCGAGACGTGCCAGGCGTCGATTCGCAATCTCAGGTCGACGGAGCTTTGCACCGTGGTCGGATCCAATGGATTCCAAATCCAAACGACCGAACACGTGCTATCGGCTCTTTGGGGGTTGGGGATCGATAATGCCTTCATCGATATCGATTCGGAAGAAGTTCCGGCAATGGACGGCAGTGCGGCCCCCTTTGCGAAACTCATTCGGCTCGCCGGAGTCCTGACGCAGGAACGTCCTCGAACCTATCTCAAGATAGTCGAACCCATTCACATCGGTGAGGGCAAGCGAGAGATGTCCATTCTTCCCTCTCCGTTTCCCAAGATCACCTATACGATCGACTATGATCATCACTTGATCCGAGAGCAGACCTATGAACATGCATGGTCGACCGTCGATTTCGAGACCAATATCGCACATGCCCGGACCTTTGCGTTTTCGCATGAAGTCGAAGCCTTATGGGCTCGCGGATTGGGACAAGGCGGGTCACTGGACAATACCATCGTGTTTTCGGACACCGGCATTATGAATGAAGAGGACCTTCGTTTCCCGGACGAATGCGTTCGCCATAAGGTGTTGGATCTCATCGGCGATCTGTCTCTTCTGGGCATCCACGTCATCGGCCATATTGTCGCCAAATGTTCTGGGCATCAACTCCACACCCAGCTCGTCCAGGCGATTCTGGACAACCCCGAAGCCTGGACGCTGGTTGGACCTCCGGAAAAGCACGTCAGTGAATTGGCCGATCTTATCGGACAAGATGACATTCACGCCGTACCGCTCCCCGCCAACGCGGCATTCTGATTTTCTTCCGTTCCTTGCTTCCAGACAAACAACCTCCGGTCATTCTCGACATTAGTAATCGAGAATCCAGGGTCTTTGCTTTTTCCGTCCTTCGCAAGACAAAGACACTGGATGCCCGATCGGGGTCGGGCATGACACTGCTATGCTTTTGCGATGCCTGCTATGATATTGCTACGGTTCTACTATGTTCTGCTATGTTTCTTGCTATGCCTTGCTATGGTTTTGCTATGTTCCGCAAAGCGGGCGGAGGGTTGCTGGCTATTTTCATGCCGTGATGCTAGGGTGGCAGGATGATGCCGCGTCGCGTTCCGTTCCTCGTTCCCCTTTTGGTTTTACTCCTCTGGGCACCCGAGCTTCTTCACGCTGCCAATCCAAATCCCGCGCCGTCACCGGGCTTTCAAGGGATTCCCTGGGGAAGCACGCTGGCTGAACTTCCTCAACTCGTCCTCGTCGAGCCTGACGGTCGAGTCGACATTTATGGATACAAGGAAGGCCCGCCGCGGTTTGCGAACGGACCGGTGGAGGCCATCAAGCTCTATGCCATCGACTCCCAATTTGCGCGGGTGATGATCCGATACCACACCGATGAAACGCACAACCGGATCAAGCAGGCGCTGGAATCGGCATACGGGAAACTGCAACACAACCGCGGCTCGATGATCCGGGGGCTGAACCAGGAATACTCCTGGCGTCTCGAGGAAACCGAGATCAGTCTGAGTTACCGGGAACTTGGAGAACGTGGATTGCTGACGATTCAGAGCCGTATCCTGGCGCCGCGGTTTCTCGACCTGTTGAGCGATCACACACACTAGGCCGCAACTGCAGAGATCTACTCCTCGATCCGGTTCCGGGCTTCCAACACCTTCTGCACGACCACTTCGATCCCTTCCTCATCCACAAACGGGGAGAGGATAAAGGACTTCAAAGCCACGATCGGCTCTCCATAGTCCGAGGTGCGATAGCAATCCGTTAAGGACAACACCGCGCCCCGGCCGTCCATCGCCTCTTGATGGACGTATTGGAACACCTTCCGGTTGTACTCATTGTGCGATTGCAACGTCTTTCGATAGGCCACGTCCGTGCTTTCCGCCTCTTTGATCCGGAACGTGTCGATCCCGCGCGGATACACCCGAAACAGTGTGACCGGGCCGAAATTCTCCCGGTTCAGGACCGTGGTGCTATCATTCCCCTCCAGATGTTCACGCAGCAATTGAGACATTTCCACAATGTGGCCGATGATGACTTGCAGGCCCTGCTTCCCGAAGAGTTTCATGTTCGCCAGGGCCGCAAGAATCCCCCCGCCCGCCCGGGAAGTCTCGACGGTGTACATCCCCGGCCGATGGGCACCGAACTGATACAGGTACGGCATTTGCTCTTGAGGCCGGTGAATCAAGGCCAGGTCGTCTCGATTCTTGAACAGCACCAGGCTCGAGATATAGGGGGCAAACCCCGATTTATGAAAATCGATCCCCACGCTGTCAGCCAGAGACAGACAGTGGATGGCAAGACGAGTCCCTGCCAACGCGCGAAGCGTACGAGGCCGGAATCCCAGAGGATTATGCTCAAAATCATAGTCGTTGAACACCGACCATGCCCAGCCGATCACCGCATCGGCATGAACGTGGGGGTGGTACGGAAGTTGAAATTCTTCCACCAGGTCATCGCGCACGGCCACAATCGCGGCCAGATCGTCGAGCCCGAAGGCATCGGTGGTCCCCATGGTGGCGATAATCGCGGCGATTTTTCCGCCCCGTTGCAGGACTCCCCTGGCCTGCTCCCGAAACGCCTCGACGTTCATGGCGTTCCGTGAGTCCGTCGGAACCGTGATGACGCTCGTCGCGCCGAGGCCCAACCACCCGGCGACGTTGTATCGACAGTAATGACTGGCATCACTGGCAAAAATAACGGCTTCCTCCCGCACGCCCGATGCCATGGCGCCGGTGATCGCTTTCTCCAACCCGATCTTGGCGCCGTAGAGCGTCGTGCCGGTCCCGCCGAAGGTGAACACTCCCCCCGCCCGGTCCGGCTCGTACCCCACGAGACGCGCGGTCATCGCCACCATCTCCACTTCCGCCAGGGCCAGGCGATGGCTGTATTCGTCCCACCCGAGATTGGGGTTATACAAGGAAGCCAGGAGAACCCCGATCAGGGAGGAGATGGTGGGCGGAGGAACCACGTTCTGTTGCGTATGGGGGTGTCCGGGAATAATCAAACCCGAACAATACGACACCAGCTCGGCGGTCACTTCGTCGACACTCATGCCGGTGTCGGAAAGACTTGCTTCCCGGGCCTTGGCGTAACCCAGAGGTTGACGCTGCCCCAGAATAGGCCGCTCACTCTTCAAGGTGTCCACCGCATCCATCGCACGCATGACGCTATGGACAAAGTAACTGTCATGGACACGATCGGAAACCGGCTGCGGAAAACTGTTGCGGATCCCGGCCAGCAGGTCGCGATACGGAGCGGTCATAGCTTGTTCCTTTCATGAGAATCGGGGAAGAGTCACACGTGCAATCTCATTGTCCTGTATTGTACCACGGAAGAAAACTCTACCCTACCTCACCTCCCCTTACAAAGGGGAGGAACAGAGGGTACGGCAGTCCCTCGATCCTTCCCCTCCTTTGTAAGGAGGGGCTAGGGGAGGTAGAGATTGGGGCTGGACGGCACGCCAACAACAGCGGACCATTCACGTACCATAAAACCGGATTCGTCTATTTGCTATGCTCGTGCCCTGAGGTGATCGCTGCACGGGAGCCAATCCCGTTGACGCACGGGAATCCGATGGCGCACCATGGCGGAAATTCGCTACCCGGAAAGGAAATCACTCGTGCCACCCTCCCCTGAAACCTTTGCGATCAATCCCGACTGCCAGGTCTCCGTCGAACACGTCGGCGTGGGCCGGCATAAGGTCGTCATGGCCGACGGGTTCTACCGGTATCCCGACCAAGTCCTGCAACAGGCCCTGGAGCTTCCGTATACCGATCGTTTCGAGATCGTCGGCAATTTTCCCGGCGTGCGGGCATCGGTGAACGTCGAGACCAAGGCGATCGTGGACGCGATCAGTGAATTCTGGGGCGTGCGCCTCTACCCGTTTTTCGACCCCCAGCCGGTCGTATTTCAGGGCATCACCAACCATCAATACCGTCTCAACGTCGGGCAGCGTCAACCCCATATCGACCAGGACGTCACCGCCATGGTCTACCTGAACCCCGCGGACTCCTGCATGGGCGGAACCGGCCTGTACCGGCACGTGCCCACGGACCTGGAACGGGTACCCATCGAGCCGGACCGGGAAATCCGCGAATTGGCCGACAGGCTGGAACTCAGTGATGAATTTCTCAACAGTGCGGAAGGGTATGAAAATTTTCAGAACAGCATGATCTTCAATCCCGTGTTCGCCAACCGGGACAATGCCTATATCAACGACGGCAACGCCTATTGGGAACTGCTCTTCCTCATCCGCATGAAGCCCAATCGCCTGATCATTTTCGACGGCCGCTGTTTTCATTCACAGCACATCACGACCGACCAATACACTGAAGCCTTCCGCGTCAACCAGGTCCTGTATCTGAGTCAGAAACCCAAACCCTGATTGTCCGTCGATCCGTCACCCTTCCTCACCCTGCAGATAGGTTCGGCCCTTGTAGCGTTTGGCTACGACGATGAAAATTATCGACACGCCCAGCATGATCCCCGTGAAAAACCAATAATAATCCGGGCCCTCCAGCCGTACGCTGCCGTCCTCATTCTGAATGAAATAATTCACGAGCGAAGTAAAGGCGTTCCCCAAGGAGACCGACAGGAGAAAGAGCGCCATGACGAACGATTTCAGAGCCCTGGGCGCCTGGGTGTAGGAAAATTCCAGACACGTGATCGAGACCATGACCTCCGCCGCGGTGATTGCCACAAATGCCACGATTTGCCACGAGATATTCGGCCGCAGCCCCGAGACGATCTGCATCTCGATCACCGCGGAAATCACGAAGGCGAGCACCGTCACGAAAAACCCGATGCTGATCTTCCGCAAGGGCGTCAGGGGAAACACCCTGTCGACTGCGGGATAGACGCCGTAGGCAAACACCGGGATGAGGAGCATGATCAGAAACGGATTGACGAACTGAATTTGCGAAGGGAGCCATTCTACTCCCATCCAATAGAGATCCATATTTCTGGCCTGGAGGACCCACGCCGACCCGGTTTGATCGAAGAGCGCCCAGAACACGGCCACGAACAGGTAAATCGGCATGAGCCGCCACATGGCCAGCAGGCTCTCGCGCGAGGACAATTCCCGCAGAAACGCGGTACCCCTGGCGGGGATGTGCGCGTAATCCCGACGTCCCAACCAGAACACCCACGTCGCCAGCAGCATCAACAGCCCGGGTACGCCAAAGGCCAGATGGGGCCCGATATGATTCAGCAGCCACGGGGTCAGGAGCGTGGAAATCCCCGCGCCGAAATTGATCGCAAAATAAAACCAGTAAAAGGCCTTGCTGAGCAGATGACTGTTGGTCGAACTGAACTGGTCTCCAAGGTTTGCGGAGACACAGGGTTTGATGCCGCCGGAACCCACGGCAATCAGCGTCAGCCCCACGGCCAAGCCAAGTCTGGTCTGATCCACCGCAAGGGCCAAATGCCCCAGGCAATACACCAGCGACAACGACATGATCGTGCGGTACTTCCCGAACCAGACGTCCGCAATCACGGCCCCGATGACCGGGAAAAAATAGACCGCGGACGTAAAAAGATGATAATAGGATCGCGCTTCGGGTTCACTCATCACGTCCAGGGCGCCGTCCGCGTTCAGGAGGTATTGGGTCATGAAGATGATCAGGATCGTACGCATGCCGTAGAAACTGAAGCGCTCGGCAGCTTCGTTCACGATCAGGAACGGAATGCAGGACGGCATCCGGCTCGAACGTTCAGGCTCTGTACGGTATGGGATGTTGCTCAAGGTTAAACCCCGATTGCCCGCGACGGATGGTCTTTCCGATATGAAGGGGTGGGACCGTTACGGAAGAACGGATGTGTATAACACAGATCGGCGGTTGATGAGAAGAAAGGAACTTCGTAAGCAATCCTTGTTGACCGGCATCAATACCCTGTGGTGCCTGCTTGTTCTCTCGCCGTCAGCCGGGCTGGCGGAAACCCCGGTTGAAACGCTCGACCCCGTGGTGGTCACGGCCACGGCCCTTCCGACGAACCAATCGCAGACGCCCATCCGGACGCAAGTATTCAAACGCATGGATTTCGACCTGCAGCAGCCCAACAGGTTGAGCACCCTCCTGCAACAAATTCCCGGGATTTTCGTGGATGAAATGGGAGGCCGGAGCGGCCTGAGTTCACTCTATATTCGCGGGAGTGATCCGAACTATACGATGGTATTGTTGGACGGCGTGCCGTTGAACGATCCGACGAACCAGCGCGGAGGATCCGTGGATTTGTCCTCCCTGACGCCCGAACGCATCGAACGGATCGAAATCGTCAAAGGCCCGACCTCCGTGTTCTACGGTTCCGACGCCATGGCGGGCGCGGTCAATATCATCACGCAAAAAGGAAGCGCCAAAAATCGGATGGTTGCCCGCATGGAAGGAGGACAGTGGGGCTACACCCGCGGCGTGCTCCAAGCGTCAGGGGCTGCCGGCCGCTTCCGATACGCCGGGTCAGCCGCGTTCACGCGGGACGACGGACAAGTCAAAGGGAACCGGTTCGCATCCGGCACCATCGGAGGCCATATGAACTGGTCGCGTCCGGATTCGCTCAAGCTCGAACTGACGGGGCAATACACGCACACCGATACCCGTTCATTTCCCGAAGGCAGCGGCGGCCCGCGCCTGGCCATTCTGCGTTCGACGGAGCAGCGGCGGACGCACGAAATCGTTTCCGGCTTCAACCTGACGTTTCCGCTTGCGCCGATCTGGGAGAATCAACTGACCGCCAACGTGCTCCACCGGCAACAGGACGTGGACAACCCCGGCGTGTTGTCCGCACCCGGAATGTTTCGAATCCCTCCGACGGTGTTCCGAACGGACTTTACCCGGATGCGGCTCCATTGGACGCTGCGAGGGTCCCTGACCCGCTTTTGGAAAGTGGCCGGCGGGGTTCAACTGGTTCACGAGAACGGGACGCGAACCGGAACTCAGGACTTGACCGTCTTGGGATTGCCATCACAAGTCGCCACGGATTTCGAGCAATCCCGCGCCACGCCGGCCGGGGTCCTGGAAACGATCGTTTCCCCCAACGAGCAGGTCCGGCTCAGTGCGGGCCTTCGCGTGGACAGCCCGGAGGATTTGCCGCTCCGGGTGACTCCTCGTCTCGGGGTCAGCGTCCAACCGTTTCCCCGTACGACGATCCACGCAACGTACGGCCAAGGATTCAAATTGCCGAGCCTGAATGCCTTGGGCGATCCCATTATCGGTAATCATCGCCTGACTCCCGAGACCAGCACAGCATGGGAAATGGGCATCCTTCAATCAAGCCCCGTCTGGGACAGCGAATTCCGGCTGACCTGGTTCCACAACACCTTTTCCAATCAAATCGACCTGGACCCTGTACTTGCCAGACAACAGATTTTCCTTCTGGTCAACCTCAACAAGGTCAGAACACAGGGGATCGAATTGAACGTGGCAACCAACCCCTTGCCGGCCGTATCGGTCCAAGGGTGGTTCACCTACATGGATGCCCGCATCTCGGGGACGAACGCCCCGCTACGGAACCGTCCCAAGGCCTCGGGCGGCTTCGCAATCCGGGTACGGGCAACACCCGCGTTGACCCTACGCAGCCAACTCCAAGCCGTGGGAAAACGTTTCGACCTGCAGATACCCACGACGCAAACCAGGCTGCCCGGTTATTATCGACTCGACCTCGCCGCCACCTATGCCCTGAACGACGGATGGAAACTCTTCGGGGCCGTGGACAACCTGACCAACGTCCGGCACGAGGATTTTCTCGGGTTCAGCGCACCGGGAACGTGGGTACGCTTCGGAGTGGAGGGCAACTGGGAGTAGGGATCAACGATCGTTGGTACCTACAAGCGCGGCGGCCAATCCGTTTCGATTCGCCTCCCACAATAATAGCAAGAAATTCGATACCTGGCCTTTCGCCGAGGATTAGGGAGAGAGGTAAAGACTACGGGAGCCTGATCATACGGGCACACGGGCTGAAGGTGCAGAAGATGCTCATCCATAATCGCCTGTAATTCGGCCTCCTCCCACTCCGTCGCATTGTCGTCATAGCCACGGATGCGATCTTCCCACCCGCATGCATCACACCGGAGTTGATACGACTTCACTCGATCCTGAGAGTGAGAAACCTCGATGCAGGCCACGTGTCCTGAGCAAGCCGAACCCGGACAAGCGATGGGTTCATGCTGAAGGGCCTTGATAAACGCATCCGGAGCCGCCATCTTTACCTTTCGGGAACAACCCTGCCTCACTCATTGGGGCAGATCTTCCTGAACCAAACACCTAGGCTTTATTAAAGCTGATGTGATCCCTGTATTCCTGAATGGCCGCGCGTAACGAGGATTTGCCGAGAGGGATGTTGGCCTCGAGCGTATCTTCGATCTCGGGATCGTCAATGACCACTTCGTATTTCTCCTGCACGTTGGTCATAATCAACCCTTTTTCCACCTGCCGCGGCATGAAGATTTCCGTCCACACCTCTTTTTCCACGAGACAGACGTCGCAAAAACGTTCGTACAACATTTCCAACCGTTCAGGATCGGTGACTTTCATGTTACAGGACTCCCGTATGTATTTTTTCATTCGTTGACATAATTTTACTTTCTCGACTCACCATAGCCGCCACCGCCCGGAGTTTCAATCCGCAATCGATCCCCCTTCTTCACGACCAGTTCCGTTTTTCCCGGGAGCTTCTTTTCCTTGCCCTTGCGGATCAACACGTTTCGGCCGGATTGCCCGGATTCACCCCCGGCCAACCCGAACGGTTGCGATTCCCGTCGATCGGACACGATCGTCGCCTGGGCGTCTTGCAGGAATTCGATTTCACGGATGACCCCGTTACCTCCCGCGTGAACTCCGGCGCCGCCCGTCTTGTCCCGAAGGACGTACCGGGCGATCCGAAACGGATACGCATACTCCAAGGCTTCGACCGGCGTATTCATCGTATTGGTCATATGGGAATGAATGCCGCTGGCTCCCGGAGATTCCACTCCGGCACCCATGCCCCCGCCCAGGGTTTCATAATACGCAAACGGCCGTTGCTTGTCGCAATCCCATCCCCCGATTGTCACATTGTTCATGGTCCCCTGGCTCGCGGCCGGCACCCGGTCGGGACAGGCCTGCGCCAAGGCCCCCAACAGCACGTCCACGATGCGCTGGGACGTCTCCACGTTGCCCGCGGCCACCGCAGCGGGAAACCTGGCGTTGACCACCGACCCTTCGGGCGCCCGGACGTGGATGGGCGCCATGCACCCGCTGTTCCCGGGAATGTCCAGCTCCAGCAAACATCGAAACACGTAGGCCGTGGCCGACACGGTAATCGCATACACCGCGTTGACACTGCCCTCGCACTGGGGTGCACTTCCCTCGAAATCCACCACCACGTCTTCATCCCGGATCGTCACGGCCACGGCAATCAAGATCGGTTTGTCCTCGATTCCGTCGTCATCGAGCACGTCTTCATACCGATAGGTGCCGTTCGGCAACTGTCTGATGCCGTGCCGGGTCAGTTGTTCGCTATAGGCCAACAAATCGGCCATGTTGCCGCGCGCGCGCTCCACTCCATAGCGTGACGCCAATTCCCGCAGTCGTTGCTCCCCGATACGATTGGCCGCGAGTTGGGCCTGCAAATCACCCGCGCGTTCCCTCGGGGTCCGCACGTTCGCGAGGAAAAAATCCCACAGGGCTTGATTGACCCTGCCGGCCTCCATGAGTTTCACGGGCGGAATGATCACCCCTTCCTGATACAGTTCCCGGGACAACGGCATGGAGCCCGGCGACATCCCCCCGACGTCGGCGTGGTGCGCGCGATTGGCCACGAATCCCATGAGCCTGTCGTTCTCGACAAAGACCGGCGAAACGACCGTGATATCCGGCAGGTGCGTCCCGCCGTGAAACGGATCATTCAGGACCGCCACGTCGCCCCGTTCAAAGGTCAGGTGCCTGCGACAGGCTTCGACCGAGAGCGGCATGGCCCCCAGATGGACCGGAATATGCGCAGCCTGCGCCACCAGGTGTCCCGCTTCATCGAACACGGCGCAGGAAAAGTCGCAACGCTCTTTGATGTTCGGGGAAAATGCCGACCGTTGCAGGCGGACCCCCATTTCCTCGGCCACCGAACTGAACAGATGTTTGAAGACTTCCCGTTCAACGGCTTTTTGCACGAGCGTCTCCTATGGTGACCAGCACGTTTTGCCAGGCATCGACCTGCGCGTGATCGGTTTCCGACAACAGAATGGTCGTATCGTCCTGGAAGATGACGGCAGGTCCGGAAACGTGATGACCCGGTCGTAAAAGACTGCGATCATAGAACGGGACGGTTCGAGGCCCGGAGGCGAACACGAGGCGGCGTTCATGGCACACGGCCCCCGACGAATCGGCAGGACCGGGGTCCTGCGCCTCGATCTGCGGGGGACTCACGTCTCCGATTGCCCGAACCCGAAGGTTGACGATCTCCAGGCCCGCAGCCTCGTTCTTGTGCCCGTAGCGCCGGTCGTGTCGTTCATGAAAGGCCGTTTGAAAATCAGGCGAAAACGGCACGGTCAATTCAAAGGATTGGCCTTGATACCGGAGGTCCAATTCGCAATGCACGTGCCGGGCCGGCACAGGGACCCGTTGGGTCGAAAGGTCCTCTTGCGCTTGCTCGACCATGGGACCGAACCGGCGTTCCAACTCCTCGAATGGGGTCTCACCCGGACACATCACCGTCCGGACGTAATCCAGGAACACGTTCGCCGTCAACATGCCGAGGGCGGACAACGTCGAGGCCGCCATGGGGATCAGGACGCGACCGACGTTGAGGGATCGCGCCAGTTCGCAGGCATGTACCCCTCCGGCTCCGCCGAACGAAAGCAGCACAAACTCCCGGGGATCGTGCCCACGCTCGATTGACGTCACGCGAATGGCCCGCTCCATCTCGGCATTGACCACCTGGAGGATGCCCAGGGCAATCTCCTCCGGGTCAACGGGAGGACCGGCATCGTACTGTGCCAAATCTCGAGAGAGCGCAGCCAAGGCCTCGCGTGCGGCCTCCGGATCCAACGGCAACTCGCCACCCAACAAACCAGCAGCAGGCAAGCGTCCCAGGAAGGCATTGGCATCCGTGACCGTGGCCACCTGCCCGCCACGACCGTAGCATGCGGGACCCGGATCGGCACCGGCGCTCTCCGGACCCACGCGCAAGGCCCCTCCGGCATCGACTCGCGCCAGAGACCCGCCGCCGGCGCCGACTGTATGAATGTCCAGCACCGGCACGCGAATCGGCATGCCGGCGACTTCAGCCTCCGACGTCGTGCGTATCGCGCCGTTGACCACGGACACGTCCGTGGACGTGCCGCCCATGTCAAACGTGATGAGCTGCGAAAATCCAGCCAGCCGACCAATGTATTCGGCTCCGATCACCCCGCCCGCGGGTCCGGACAGGATCGACCGGACGCCCTCCTGCCGCACCTGTGCCGCCTGAATCCGCCCGCCGTTCGATTGCATGATATGAAAGGAGCCGCCGGGGAGCGATTCTTCAAGAGTTTCCAGGTATCGGTTGAGCACTGGAGAGACGTACGCGTTCACCACCGTGGTCGAAGCTCGTTCGAATTCGCGGAATTCAGGAATCAGCTCATGCGAGGCGGAGACAAAGAATCCCGCTTCCCGGAGGCGTTGCGCGATGTGCCGTTCATGCTCGGGATTCACAAAGGAAAACAGCAGGGACAGCGCGACGGCTTCAACCCGTTTTTCCCGCAAGGCCTTGATGAGGGACGACAACGAGCGTGTGACCAGGGGTTGCAACACGCGACCGCGATGGTCGAGCCGTTCCTCAACCTCCAGGCACCGGTCCGGGGGCACGAGCGCGGGCACTCCGCCGCTGAACCAATCATAGAGATTGCGACGGGTTTGCCGGCCGATCTGCAACACGTCCCGAAACCCCTGGGTCGTAATCAACGCGGCACACGCCCCCTTGCGTTCGAGCAACGCGTTGGTAGCCACGGTCGAGCCGTGCACGACGCTCAGGCCGGTGGCCGGGGACAGTCTCCGCAATCCTTCCAGCACCGCTTGCGCAGGGTCGGCGGGAGTCGAGAGCACCTTGAAGGTGTTGACGTCACCGGCGGCATGGTCGTACACCACGAAATCGGTGAAGGTGCCGCCGATGTCAATGCCGATTGAGAGAGGCGATCGTTCGTCGTCCGGGCTCATCGCAAATACGGCCTCATGAACGTTGTCCGGCAGCGTAAAATCGAAGCGGGAGACGACGCGTGGCGTCAGCCTTTGACCGTTCCGCTGAGGGTCACGATTCTGGGACCGCCCGGCGCATTGTCGAAAATACGCAACAACGCCTGGTGCCTGCCGGGCGCGGTACTCTCGAAATGAATCGGCAACGCACAGAATTTACCCGTCGCCAGCGTCGCCCCGGCACAGAATTCCCGTTCAATGGAAAAGGCCCGGGATCCTTCCAGTACGATATCGTCTATGCTCAAGGAGCCGAGCCCGACATTGGCGACGGTCAATTGATGCGTGCGCCGGGCCGGCGCATCCGCGTCCGCCGAAAACCGGACAGCTTCGGCACTCAGGCTGATGGAAGGGATGACCGCCTTCCCGCCCAACAGGATCGACACGTCATCCGAACCGCTGTTGGCCGTCACGATGTCCGGCAACCCGTCGTGGTCGAAATCCTCGATCCCCATGGCGGTCGGCACCTTGCCGACGGCATAGTGCCCGGCGGGCTGAAACGACCCGTCTCCCCGTCCCAAAAGGATAGACGTACTGTCTGACGTCCGATTGGTGGAAATCAGGTCGAGATAGCCATCGCCATCCAGATCCCGGTAGCTTAACGCCACGGGACTGAAGCCCACTTCCATGTTCGCGGGTTTGGTGTATTGACCGGGGCTGAGTTGCAGCAGCAGCTTGACGCTGTCGGTAAACAAACTGGTCACCATGAGATCCAGGTTTCCGTCGGCATCCACGTCCGTTTGGGTCACGGCGCTCAGCGTGAACCCGGCTTGAATGGTTCTCCAGGCGGAAAACGTGCCCTGGCCCTGGTTTCTCAACACTGACGCGTATCCGTTCGGCGTCCGCCAACTCGGCTGGCTCCACGTCAACGTGAGGTCCGGCAACCCGTCGTCGTCCAGGTCCGCCAGTGAAGCGCCGGTCGGGAATAAACCGTTCCGGTCCTGCTCTTCGACGTGTTGAGCCAACGCAAACGTTCCATCCCCGTTGTTCAGCAGGACCGCCCAACTGAACGGCGGGTAATGTCCGAATCGCCCGCTGTTGACCACGACCATATCCTGATCCTCATCGCCGTCTACGTCACCCAGCGCGAGAAACGTCGGACCTTTCCCCGTCGGATACGGAACGGGTTTCCGGAAAAACCCGTTCCCCTTGCCCAACAGGACGACAACGCGGTCGGCTCCGGTCTCGGCCACGACCAGATCCAACGTCCCATCCCGGTCCAGATCTCCCGTGGACAGAAACATCGGACTCTGTCCCACGCCGAAGGAATAGCCCGAGCGAAACGTGCCGTTCCCGTTGCCCAACAACACCGAGACGTCGTCCGAGTCACTGTTCGCCGTCGCAATATCCAAATGACCGTCTTCATTGAAATCGCCGACCGCGAGCCCTTCCGGATGCGCCCCGACGGGCGCCGACAAGACCGGAGTAAAGACGAGGTTTTGCGCAAGAGCAGGACCGGCAGCAACGAGTACCATCGCGCCGCATACGGTCCCTGCCATGAACACGCGCCCGACACGTCCGAGCATCACGTTCGGCTCCCTTCTGCCGGTCACTCCGGCAACGACCGCTCGTCCGTTGAAAAGGTTTTCTTCAAGGCGATCTCCACTTCATCCGTCGCCGCCATCCCCCGGTTGCGAACGTGGACGGACCAGGAAGGATGGGCTCGCAAGGCCGCCACCACGGTCTTGAACAATTCAGGTTTGACCCGGGTTTCCCAATCATGCAGCCACGCGTACCCGTCGTCGTCGCCCTCGTAATCTTCCGGGAACTCAGCGACGAGATTAAACCGAAGGGTAAACGTTTTTTCTTCTTCAAACATCTCGGGTTATCCTATACGCATTGTACTTCCTTGTTGTCATCCCCGCAGTTCCCGGTGTCATCCCCGATCCTCGATCGAGTCAAGGACAGGCTTTGATCGGGGATCCAGTGTCTTTTTGACTTTACAAACGAAGAAAAAGAAAAACCCTGGATCCTCGATTAAAAATGTCGAGGATGACAGAAAGAGGAATCGGGAATGACAGATTCGGGCTATGTGCATGCCAATGACAAGGAGCGGTTACTCCGCAATGTCTTTCGCCCGGCGATCAAGATAACCCGACCGGACGGCCCCATAGAGATCGATGGTGGACTCTTCAAGCCCCTCGAACGTCTCGAGGTTGATGGCACGACTATTGACACGGTCCCCTGCATTCAGACCCAGGTTCGGGACAAAGGGGATAAAATAGTTGACCGGGTTCATGAAAATATCGCCGGCGTACCCCACCGCATGCCGAACCGTCATAGGAGGCAGCAACGGCAGGACCATATAGGGCCCGGAAGCTACGCCATAGGATGCCAGGGTCTGACCCGTATCTTCCACCGGCGGGGCTTCAATGTCGAACATATATTTCGCAACGTCGAAAAGCCCTCCCACGCCAAGGATCGAATTCAAAAGGAACCGCTGCATTTCCGTTCCGGCCCGGTCGAATTTCCCCTGGAAGACGTTGTTAAGAAAGCGTGAAGCAAACCCCAGGTTATTAAAGGCATTGGCCAGGGAATCCTGAACGTCAGGCGCTACCACGGCAGAGTAAGCCCTGGCCGCCGGTTTCAGCGCATAGCGGTCGAGATTGTAGCTGAGTCTAAAGGTCGTTGTATTGAACGGCTCCCAGGGATCCTGTACCGGTTCGCTCTCGGTCGCGAATGGGTCCTCGAACGTGCTCTCGAAGACGGTCTCATCCATGAGGGGAATTTCTTCTTCGTCATCTTTGGCTAATCCCCCGAGAAGCGGTTGCTCGCTTGGACGAACGGAGTCACCGTCCGGATCTGGTGGGAAATACGGCAGGGCAATGAGCTCCACGGAAGGACGCGACATTGCCCGTTCAATGGCAGCCGCTCCTATCGGATGCTTCAGTTGTGCGAAAACCGCCGGAGGGGAGATCTGAGGGCTGATGGGCTCAGCCGGAACGACCAATGGAAGTCCCAAGACACACAGAAAGAGAGCTGTCAGGGTCAAGTAAGTCCGAGCCTTCATAAGCTGTTACTCCATCGCGAGAAGGACCATACACTCATGCGTCCTACGGAAACTACTTTGATCTGTAAGCCCCGCTCAGGCAGAACATGCCGGTGGAGTGAAGCTTTGGGAACCTTTACTCGGAACTGCCTAACATGTCATCGACCAACGGGCGATTGATATCTTCACAGCCCGGGCATAGGACGTCAAACAGCGCCTCATAGTTCTCGACGTAGTTCCGGTCATCGGCCAATTTTTCCCCGAGCGCGTCCTGGTAACAGGTATCACACAACATCATGATCCCACGCATCACCGAGACCATTTTGCGACCATGGCTTCCAGTCATACGACACCCCTTTTCAGGATTCGATAGCATGTCACCATCACATCGACCATACCATCCGTCTTCCGTAATGCGCGAATCCCCAAGCGCAGAGGCCGTTACGACCAGCCTCGTTGTTGGGCCAGCAAAAAATCTTCCGTCTCAAGATCGATGCCGCACTCCGGACATTCATACGGTTGCTCAGGCGGAGGGATCGACAATTCCCTCTCCTGGATACGTCCCTGACAAACGTGATAAAAGTGTCCACCGGCATGTTCTGAATCCAATGGATCATTTTCAAATTTGAGAATCATGGTCTGCCCGATAAATGTAGCCATACGTTATAACAAGGTCACCAAAAGGTGTGCAATCCTCGGCACGCGGGAGCACTGCGCTCCAATCCCCCTCCTTTGTAAGGAGGGGAAAGGGGAGGTAGAGGCTGTGACCAAGACAGCCAAACACCGTACTCCATGGACGCGTGGCTCTACCCCACCTTCCCTCCCCTTACAAAAGGGAGGAACAAGACAGCCCTTTTTGTTTGGTTCTTTTTTTGCGATCAGCCTCTTATTCTGTTTGATAGCACACCAGGCGTGGGCGTTGTCGCAACAGCCTCCGGCTGAACGAATCGCCCTGGCTCCCGTCCTCACCCGGGGGCTCGTCCAACCCGTCCTTATCGGGCACGCGGGCGACCGCAGCAACCGGCTCTTCATCGTGGAGCAGCCCGGCAGAATCCGGATCCTTCGGAAAGGCGCCCTGCAAACCTCGGCATTTCTGGACATCTCCGACCGGGTCGACTTCGGCGGGGAAATGGGGCTGCTGGGATTGGCATTCCACCCCCGCTTTGCGAAGAACGGACGGTTCTTCGTCAATTATACAAGAAAGCCGGACGGGGCAACGGTCGTGGCCGAATATCGGATTTCTCAAAACTCGGAGCATGCCCTCCGTGATGAACGAACCCTGATGGTGATTCCCCAGCCCTATTCGAACCATAACGGCGGGATGGCGGAGTTCGGGCCTGATGGATATCTGTACATTGCCATGGGAGACGGCGGAGCCGGCGGGGACCCGGGGAATCGAGGGCAAAACCCCGACACCCTGCTGGGCAAGATATTGCGCATCGACGTGGATCAGGGCGACCCGTATGGCATCCCCCCCGACAACCCCTTTGCCGGGCAACCGGATGGACGGGAAATCTTCGCCCTGGGCTTCCGGAATCCCTGGCGATTTTCGTTCGACCGGCAGACCGGCCGTTTATGGGTCGCGGACGTGGGACAGAATCAATGGGAAGAAATCGACGTGGTGGAAGCCGGGAACAACTACGGCTGGCGGATCATGGAAGGAAACCATTGTTTTCTGCCTCCTCGGGGCTGCAGCACGACCGGGCTGACGCTCCCCGTGGCGGAATATCGGAATCAATCACCATCCTGCGCCGTCACGGGCGGATACGTGTATCGGGGGAAACGAGTGGACTTCCTGCGAGGCACTTACGTATTCGGCGATTACTGCAGCGGCCGGATCATGGGCCTGCCCGACGGACAACCGCAGGTCCTGCTGGCCTCGGGGTTGAGAATTTCGTCCTTCGGTGAGGATGAAGCAGGCGAACTGTACGTCGTGGACCACGGAGGCGGCATCTACAAAATCACCCCGGCAAGGACGAAGAAGTAACTCCACCGCCCTACCCGCCCTTTCTTTGTTTAGGAACCTCTGATTTATTGTGATAGCGGGATGCAGGGCAAGGCGTCCCGGAGCGAAACCCGAGGCTTATCATGGAGATAGGTGAGGGTTGAGCGAGGACACAACGCGGCCATGCGCCCGATAGTGCACTAAATCAGAGGTTCCTTTAGTTGACGGAATCATGGTATCTTGATATTCCGCTTGCATTTTATTTTTCCCCTTCGACGTATCAGCCATGAATAAGAAAAGCCTCTTTTACGCGATTGCGCTCGCAATTGTCGCCTTCTACCTGGTCATGACGGCCTTTTATCACTGGGGAGACGCGACGGCGCCTCAGATCACGCTGGTGGAGCCCTTCACCCAAGCCGGCCCAACGACCCCCTTGGTTCTTCACGTCGAAGATGCCGGAACGGGTCTCCAGGAGGTGACCGTCCGCCTCGTACAGAATCTCGAGAGTTACACACTGGCGCAAGAACAGTTTTCCGCGCAATCGCCTCTTTCCATCGGCGGCAACGCCGAGAACAGTTACGACCTCACCCTCATCCCGTTCGGCGACGATACCATCCCCAAACGCCGTGGGCTCGTCACACTGGTCATTACGGCACGCGATTATTCCTGGCGAGGATTTTTTGAAGGGAATTGGGCAAGGATCGAACAGGACGTGACCGTGAAATTTACGCCCCCTCGGCTGGAAGTCTTGTCGAGCCCCCTACCCGTTTCACAAGGCGGAGCGGGCGTCGTGGCCTACCGCGTCTCCGATGATGCGCAACGATACGGAGTCCGAATCGGCGAAACCTTTTTCCCGGGCTATCCCAACGCCGAGCGAGCCTTCACCGCGTTCTCCCTCTTTGCCTTTCCTCATGACCTCCCGGCCTCGACCCCGGTACTGCTCGTGGCTGAAGACGGCTTGGGCAATCACGCGGAACAGCGGCTCGACGTTCCCGTCGTCGCCAAGCGGTGGCGATCCCGAACCATCAAGATTTCCGACCGTTTCATCGAACAGACCGTTCGCCCCATCATTGCGCAAACCCCTGAGATCGACGACATGGACGATCCGCTTCGCAACTTTCTGCAAGTCAACAACGTGTTACGCAAGCGTACAGCCGATCAACTCGCGGCCCTGGCCTCGAACAGCCGGCCCGAGTTCCTGTGGAACGGGGCCTTCACCCAATTATCCAACTCCCAGGTGGAAGCGGCATTTGCCGACCATCGCGAATACCGCTATGGCGGAAAAGTCGTGGACAAGCAGTATCATTTGGGCTTCGACCTGGCCGTGACCAAACACTACCCCGTGGAAGCCGCCAATGACGGAAAAGTCGTGATGGCGGAGTATTTCGGCATTTATGGCAACACCATTGTGATCGATCACGGCTACGGGCTTCAGTCGCTGTACGCCCATCTCTCCTCGTTCGCTACGGAAAAAGGGCAGAGAGTTGCCAAAGGGCAAATCATCGGCAACTCGGGTATGACGGGATTGGCCGCGGGCGATCATTTGCATTTCAGCCTGCTGCTTCAGGGAGTCCAGATCAATCCCATGGAATGGTGGGACCCCAAGTGGGTGGAAACCCGTATCACTGACCCGCTTCGTGATCCAGCTCGCGAGAAACCCGCCCCTGCTCCCAGGCGCGGCCCGCGAAACCGCATCGGTCCCTTGCCCCCGGCGCCATAAGTCGGCCGTTCTCTCCTCTCCCTTGACGGGAGAGGACAAAGGTGAGGGTGAGTCTCAACGCAACCCGACATGAACCCGGAAGACAATTGATGGCCCGATCAAAAACGCGCACGCCGAGCAAGAGCACGCCCCAGGCACCCGTTACCGCTGTGCCGCTGGACCAAACCACGCGCCAGCGGTACCTCAACTACGCGCTGTCCGTCATTACCGCGCGCGCGCTGCCCGACGTGCGGGACGGCCTGAAACCGGTGCAGCGCCGCATCCTGTTTTCCATGTTTCACAACCACCGGCTCTCACCGGATCGGCCGCCCATCAAGAGCGCAAAAGTCGTCGGATCGGTGATCGGAGAATGGCACCCGCACGGTGATTCCGCGGTCTATGACGCCATGGCCCGCATGGCGCAATGGTGGTCCCTGCGCGCGCCCCTCGTGGACGGCCACGGCAACTTCGGCAGCCTGGACGGCGACCCGCCCGCGGCCTACCGGTACACCGAAGCCAAACTCACCGCGGTTGCCGTCGAACTGCTGAACGAACTCAACAAGGACACGGTCGACTTTCAACCCAATTACGACGGCAAAGGCGAAGAGCCGCTGGTCCTGCCCGCGCCGTTCCCCAACCTGCTGGTCAACGGGTCCACCGGCATTGCCGTGGGCATGGCCACCAACGTGCCGCCCCACAACCTCGGAGAAGTCGTCAACGGCGCCGTGGCCCTCATCGACAAGCGCGATTCGACGATTGCCGACCTCATGAAATCGGTCAAAGGGCCCGATTTCTCCACCGGCGGGGAAATCCTGAACACGAAGGCCGAACTTCGTGAGATCTATGAGAACGGCCAGGGCCTGGTGCGCCTGCGCGGGGAATTCACCGTGGTCCCGGGTGCGCACGGCAAATCGCAGATCGTCGTGACCTCGATTCCCTTTGCCGTGGACAAGGCCACGATCGTCGAACGCATCGGCGAACTCATCGCCGCCAAAAAGGTGCCGCAACTGGTCGACGTCCGCGATGAATCCACGACCGACGTCAAAATCGTGCTGGAACTGCAGAAGGACGCCGATGCCGACTTGGCCATGGCGTACCTGTTCAAAAACACCCCGCTCCAGAACAATTTTTCCGTCAACCTGACGTGTCTGATTCCGGCTGCCGGCACCGCCACCACGCGCCCCCGCTGCCTGAATCTGAAAGAAATCCTCGAACAGTTCATAGACTTTCGCTTCACAACGGTCACGCGCCGGTTCTCCTATGACCTGCGAATCCTGGAGCAACGCATCCATCTCCTGTCGGGCTTTCAAATCATTTTCGACGCGCTGGACCGGGTGCTGGCCATCATCCGCCAAAGCGACGGCAAGGCGGACTCCGCGGAAAAACTGAAAGCCCGCTTCCGCCTCGACGACGCGCAAACCAACGCGATCCTGGAAACGCCGATCTACAAACTGTCCCGCACCGAAATCAAGAAAATGCTGGACGAACTGGCCGACAAAAAGAAGCAGGCCAAGGACCTCAAGGCCCTCCTCGCCTCGAAACCGCGATTATGGAAGGTCGTCAAAGAAGAACTTGAGAAACTCGCCAAGACATACAGCGACAGACGGCGGACCAGGGTCGGACGGCGCCAGGGTGAGGAAATCGAATTCGACCCCGATGCCTACATCGTCAAGGAAGACGCCGTGATCACCATTTCAACGGACGGCTGGATCCGGCGCGTGGGGATGGTCAAGGACCTGTCGAAAACGCGGCTCCGTGAAGGCGACGCCCTGCTGACCGCGTTGATCGGCAGCACCGTGGACACCATCGTGTGTTTTTCGAACTTCGGCAGCGCATACACCATCCGTATCGGCGACCTGCCGCCGGCCCGGAGCGGCTACGGGGACCCCGCGCAAAAGCTGTTCAAATTCAAGGACGGGGAACGCATCATCGCAGCCCTTGTAGGGGCCGCCCTACGTGGCGGCCCTCCGGCCCCCCGATCATCCGCCGCGGCCGGACAAGCCTCGGCAGCAACGCTCCCGCTCTTCGACGAATCGACAACGGAGGGAGCCGGCTCCCTCGGGCAAGGGATTGCCGTGTCCTCCGCCGGCATGGGCGTGCGGTTCGACCTGGTTCCGTTCAAGGAGCCCTCGACCCGCCTCGGTCGAAAATTCATGAAACTCCGGGATCAGGAAGAAGTCGTCAGCATCGAGACCCTGGACCCGTCCGCAGCCGCACCCATCCTCGCGGTGGCTTCTCAACGCGGACGCGCGCTCCTGTGCAAAGCCGAGGAAGTGGGAATGCTCTCCGGCCCGGGACGAGGCGTGACGGTCATCAAACTCGATCCGACGGACAGGGTCCTGGCCGTGCGCCTATTGTCCCGCAAGCAGGACCAACTGGTCGTCCTCAAACAGGAAGGCGGCCCGATCACCATCACCACGCGAAAGTACCAACCCGTGAGCCGCGGTGGAAAAGGGCACGTGCTCTTCAAACGCGGCACCCTCAAAGGCGCCGAACCCTTACCCGTCGAACTCCCGGTCCTCGAGACGGAGAACATCTAAAAGCCAAGATGCATATTGAAATGCTCAATAGAATAATGTAATAATCCCTTACTTCCTTACTATCACCATCATTATGCTCGCAAAACTTACAGCAAAAAACCAGCTAACCCTACCGAAAGCGGTCCTGTCCGATTTCAAGGGTGCAGAGTATTTTGACGTGACCGGAGAGAACGGCTGCATCGTGTTGACTCCCGTGCAAATCACTCGCGCGGGCGCCGTGCGCGCCAAATTAGCCGAGTTGGGCCTGTCCGAGGCGGACGTCACCGACGCAGTGGCTTGGGCGCGCAAAGCGGAATGAACCCTCCGCGCGTTGTCCTCGACACCAACGTGCTGCTCTCGTCGCTCATGTTTCATGCCGGCACACTCTCCTGGCTATGCACGGCATGGCAAGCCCGCCATGTGTGTCCGCTGGTAAGCCGCACTACGGTGGAAGAATTGATTCGGGCACTGGACTATCCGAAGTTCGACCTCACCGCCGACGAACAGGGAGACCTGCTGGCTGACTATCTGCCTTGGTGCGAAACCGTCAATATCTCGAAGCCGCCCAAGCTTCCGAAGTGCCGCGATCCATTCGATCGCCCTTTTCTCGAACTTGCGCTCGCAGGTCGGGCCGATGCATTGGTGACTGGAGACAAAGACCTGCTCGCCATGGCCAAAACCTTTCCCATTCCGATCCTCACTCCCCGCGCGTTCCGCAAGCGTCTGCATCCTGGAGGGGAACCAAGCGAACCATAGAAGAAACCTCTGCCGCTTCCATAGAGTCACAAAAGGATGCATCTGTCAGCCAGACCTATTGAATAAGTCTCCAAAAGGGTGCAAAATGGATCTAAATAGATGCTATTTGGATGCAAAATAGATGCTTATTGGAGGTAAAAAGATGCCAAAAAGGAGTATTACCTTAACCGACACGCACTATGAATGGCTGACAATCCAAGTCGCCAGCGGGCAATATCGCTCCGAAAGCGAAGTCATCAGCGACCTGATCCGGGAGCGGCAACAACGCGACGCCGGCATCGAAGCCATTCGCCTCGCCCTGGCCGAAGACGAACAATGCGCTCCCGGCACCCCCACACCGGCAGGCGTCAAAACTGCGGTGCAGGAGCGACTACGTAAAAACAGTTAGCCGCCAACGTAGGGGCGGTGTCCGCCCTGTACCTTGCCGAGTCGGGTTATAGAACCCTCTCCCCTAGCGGGAGAGGGCAGGGTGAGGGGGCATAAGCAGGTCGGGTCAGCGTAGCGTAACCCGACAAAAGGCGACGCTTTCAATATCGAGATTGTCGATTACCACAGAGGATAAAACCATGCACCCTATTGCACACCCCGGAAGATTGTTGAAGCGCGAGCTTAAGGCCCGCAACTTGAGCGCCAATCGGTTGGCATTAGCCCTCGGCGTTCCCTCTGGCCGCATCACGGACATCTTGAACGGCCGCCGATCGATCACCGCCGAGACTGCGGTGCGGCTTGGCTGTTATTTCGGCAACCGTCCCCGTTTCTGGCTCGAACTCCAGAGCCAATACGACGTTGCTCTGGTCGAACGCGACCGCGGTACAGAAATAGCCAAACAGGTACGGCCTGCCGGTGCCTGACAGTTTCAGCGGAGCATCTTAAGAGGCGTGGTCAACAGGTTCGACAGCCTGTTTCAGATACTTGAGACGAATTGGCCGGAATTACGGGATGGTTCTCTGTCACCCTGAATGGCCTGCTGACGCTGAGAAATTTCAGAGATAACTCTTCCGAAAAATCCTCGATGACTCCCTCTACTTCAATACGCTTATGGTTCAGGCACCGAATTGAATGGGTCAAGGCGAACCCTTTGTTAGCCGTTTTGTTGACCATCCTGTGCGGTCTTCTCGTCGTGCTGTTTTCGGCCTTCGTGGCCGTCATCTTCTTCAAGTCTGTGGAAGTGTGTATCGGCCGACTTTTGGGTTCCTCCAATTTAGATTTATTCAGAAAAAAAGAAATCCTGACATTTCTGGGAATCGGTATGGGCGGCATCCTGCTTGCCCTGCAAGCCGTGATCGCCAATAGGCGTGCCAAGGCGATGGAGGGCACCGCGAAGGCGCAAGCCAAGGCCACGGAGGAACAGGCAAAGGCCAACCAGAACACCGAGCGAGGGCAGCGGCAGGAACGCCTGAAAAACGCCATTGAGCATCTGGGTGAGAACTCCGACTCAGTGCGCATGGGTGGTGCATACGAACTCTTCCATCTGGCGCAAGATACTGAAGACTTACGCCAGACCGTCATGGACATTCTCTGCGCCCATATCCGCCGGACAACGGGCGAAGCCGAGTATCAAGAAGGAAAGTATAAGTGGAAACCCTCGGAAGAAATCCAAAGCCTGCTCACCTTGATGTTTGTAGAGGACCATGAAGTCTTCAAGGGTTGTCGGATCAATTTGCAAGGAAGCTGGCTAAACGGGGTTACGCTGAACAGGGCACGCCTGCACAGGGCTAAGCTTTTCGAGGTGCATCTGCAGGGAGCTTATCTGAGCGAGGCGCAACTACAAGAGGTTAATCTGAACAAGGCGTGCATGCAGGGAACTGTCCTGGTCATGGCGCACCTGCAGGGAGCCTACCTGATGTTGGCGCAGCTGCATGGGTCTATTCTGATTGGAGCACACCTGCAAGGGACAAATCTGAGCCGGGCGCAACTGCAAGGGGCTGATCTTCGTTCTACACAACTACAAGGTGTTAGAAGTGATATAAAAGATAGCCAACAATCATTTGCTGATCGTATGAGAAATGCGGCAAACAAAGAAACTGATCTATCCGAAGTGACTTTCACGGGTGGATTGAACCGCGAAATTGTCGACTCTGTCGTCGAGAATTTTTCCGATGAAGAAGCAAGGGAGTTGCGAAAGATACTGGAACCCCACATCGACAAGCCAGCAAGCAATGAACTGCCGGATGACAGCGGTGCCATTACTGAAGCTTACACCGAAGAAGAAGCTGAACCATGGATTGCCGAATACGAAGAAGCCATGTCAGCGGTCCCGAAAGCTGATAACGGACAGTAACTCATGCCGACCCTGAACTGGCTGACACGTGACGAGGACCTTCGCGCGGCTTCGCGTGTGCCGTATCGGTTGTTGGAAGAGGCGCCGGAGTTGTCCGCTGGTGATCCGGACGCGGGCAACATGCTGATTCATGGTGATAATCTTGAGGCGTTGAAGGCGCTGTTGCCGTTTTATGCCGGGCAGGTGAAGTGCATCTATATTGACCCGCCGTACAACACCAAGTCGGCCTTCGAGCATTACGACGATAATCTGGAACACACCCAATGGCTGGCGATGATGTGGCCGCGCCTGGAACTGCTGCGCGAATTGCTGGCCGAAGACGGGGCAATCTGGGCCAATATAGATGATAACGAGGGCCATTATCTGAAGATTATCATGGATGAAGTGTTTGGACGGAATAATTTCGTTGCAAACGTGGTATGGCAAAAAAAATCGTCTCCACAAGCTAACTCAATTTGGCTATCTGATAGCCATGACCATATTTTGGTTTTTGCGAAAAATAGGCTCTTTTGGAGACCAAACCTCTTACCGAGGACATCTACATCTGATTCCAGATACTCAAATCCAGACAACGACCCACGCGGCCTTTGGACTTCAAGTGATTTCACCATTAGCTTGACTGGAGGGCAGCGTGGGGCACAATACGCAAAAACCGGTGAAAGTAACAACATTTATGAAATTGTTACTCCCTCCGGGAGGAAATTGTGGCCAGCAAAAGGAAGGTGTTGGACAACAATCGAATCGAAGTTCCGTGAATTGGTAGCCGATAACCGTATTTGGTTTGGAAAGAAAGGGAATAACGTCCCACGGTTAAAGCGGTTTCTCTCAGAAGTGCAGGAAGGAATTGTTTGCATGACTATCTGGCCAAGAGCGGAAGTGGGAGATAATCAAGACGCCAAGCGCGAAATTGTGCGAATTAATTCCGACGAAGTCTTTGCAACACCAAAACCGGAGACTCTCATAGAGAGAATTCTTGTACTAGCCACCAACCCCGGTGACCTCGTGCTCGACTCCTTTCTCGGCTCCGGCACCACTGCGGCAGTGGCGCACAAGATGGGGCGACGCTACATCGGCGTTGAAATGGGCGAGCACGCCGTGACGCATTGCGTCCCCCGCTTGCAAAAAGTCATTGACGGCGAACAGGGCGGCATTTCCAAGTCTGCCGGTTGGCAGGGCGGCGGGGGCTTCCGATTCTATCGCCTCGGTCCCACCGTGTTCGATGAGCAAGGCCATATTCGGCAGGACATTCGCTTCCCCACCCTGGCCGCCCACGTGTGGTTCAGCGAGACACGGCGTCCGTGGAACGGTAAAGGCGACTCCCCGTTGCTCGGCCTGTGCGACGACCGCGCTTACGCCCTGCTCTATAATGGCATTCTGGGTGACAAGCGACCGGCCGGCGGCAACGTGCTGACCCGTGCAACCTTGGCACGGATTCGTGATGAGATCGACGGCATTCAGCCCGGTTTTGGCGGTCCATTGACGGTCTATGGTGAACAGTCGCGCCTGACACTGGCAACGCTCGACCGGGAAGGCATCGTCTTCAAGCAGATGCCCTACGACGTAAAAGTCAGAACCTGAATCGTGCAACTTAAACAGTACCAAACCGACACGCTCAACACGCTACGCCGTTTTTTTGAGCAAGCCCGTCTCGCCGGACCGAAGGCCGCGTACGAGACGATTACTACCGAGCCGGAGCAGGCTGCGCGGATCGGGCGTTATGCCGGATCGTATGTGCCGCTGGCCAAACTGCCGGGCGTCCCCTACGCCTGCCTGCGCCTGCCGACGGGAGGCGGGAAAACCCTTCTCGCCGCTCATTCCATCGCGATTGCTCGCGACACCTGGGTGGAAAAGGACTATCCCCTGGTCGTGTGGCTCGTGCCGACCGACAAGATTCGCCAGCAGACTGCCGAGGCATTGAAGCATTCCCGTCATTTCTACCGGAAAACACTGGACGAGGCGTTCGACGGCCGGGTACGGGTGTTCGACATCGCCGACTTTACCCATATCAGACCGCACGACCTGCGTGACCACTGCTGCATCGTGGTGGGCACGATCCAGACCTTGCGTGTCACAAACACCAGCGGCCGCAAGGTTTACGCTCACAACGAAAACCTGGAGCCGCATTTCTCCGGCGTCAGGGATACGGCACAGAGTCTGGAACAATCGGCAAACGGCACGGTCAAGTTTTCCTTTGCCAACCTGCTGCACCTCCACCGGCCCTTGATGATCGTGGACGAGGCGCACAACGCCGTCACCGGCCTGACACGTGAAATGCAGGCACGTCTCAACCCCAGCGCCATCATCGAGTTCACGGCAACACCGAAGCCAAAATCGAACATTCTGCACAGCGTTTCGGCCCAGGAATTGAAGCAAGCCGAGATGATCAAACTGCCGATCATGTTGACCGAACACACCTCGTGGCAGAATGCGGTGAACGGGGCGATTGCGGCCCGTGCTTCGCTGGACAAGACGGCCAAGGAAGACCACGATTACATTCGGCCCATCGTCCTGTTTCAGGCCCAACCCAAGAACGAAGAAGTGACGGTCGGAGTCCTGAAGAAACACCTGCTGGAAGTCGAGAACGTCCCTGAGTCCGCAATCGCCGTCGCGACCGGCGACATGCGGGAACTGGACGGCATCGACCTGTTCGACCCGCACTGCCCGATTGAATACGTCATCACCATCGAAGCGCTGAAAGAAGGCTGGGACTGCTCTTTTGCCTACGTCTTCTGTTCGGTCTCCCGCATCAAAAGCGCGGTGGACGTGGAACAGATTCTCGGCCGGGTGTTGCGGATGCCATATGCCACACGGCGTAAGGCCGCGGAGTTGAACCGCGCGTATGCCTTCCTGTCCGAACCTGAAACCGGCATAGCTGCCCGCGCCCTGGTCGACAAACTGGTGGCAATGGGCTTTGAGGAAGACGAGGCGCGTGACAACGTCGAACCGGTCCGGTCAGAACTTGACGACGACGGTCTCTTTCCGCCGGACGAGTTTCAGCGACCGACTTTCAGGCACATCCTGACGGCCACTCCGGAAGTCGCCGCTGCACTGGATAAGATACAAATCGAAGGTCTGACGGTGAGTTCGACCGAGGGAGGCACGCTCGAAATCGCCGTCGCCGGCCGTACGAGCGATACGCTGGCTCAAGCCTACAAACAGCTTTCGCCGCCTGAACGCGAGGCGCTTGCTAAGGTCTTCGCGCAATACGAACTCGAAGCGAAGCTGCGACTATCTCCGGCCGAACGCGGCGAGACGTTCAGCGTTCCACGCCTCATGACGCAAATCCAGGGCCAGTTGGAGTTTGCCGACACCGACGTGTTCATGGAGTCTCATGACTGGTCACTGTTGAACCACCCGGCACGGTTGGACGAACACGAATTCACCATCCGTGAGACCGCCCACGGCTTCGAGATCGACCTGGACGGGAATCGCCTGACCTACCGGTTCGCCGGAGAACAGGAGCAATTGAGCTTGAACGTCGACGTGGAGGGCTGGACGCAAGAAGCGCTCGTCCTGTGGCTCGACCGGCAGGTGCGGCAACCCGACGTCGGTCAGGCCGAACTGGTCAAGTGGCTGTCCGATCTCGCCACCCACCTGATCAACTTTCGCCGCCTGCACGTCTCCGCACTCATGCGCTGCAAGTTCCTCCTGGCTCGAAGGATACGCGACAAAATTGACGCAATTCGCCGACAGGAACGCAAGAACGTGTATCAGGCTCGCCTCTTTGAGCCCGGAGCCAAGCCCGAGGTTTCATTCGAGACCGCCTTTGTCTTCCGGGACGGCATGTATCAGGGAGAACGTCGCTACCGTGGGCGTTGGCAGCCGACCAAACATTTTCTCGGTTCCCATGCCGTACCGGCTTTTGACGGCGCGGACGACGGTGAGGAAATCCAATGCGCTCGAACCCTCGACATCCTGCCCGAGGTAAAATTCTGGGTGCGCAACATGGCGCGGCATCCGGCATCGTTCTGGCTGCCGACTGCGACGGATAAGTTTTATCCCGACTTCGTGGCGCAACTCGAAGATGGCCGCCTGCTTGTCGTCGAATATAAAGGCGCGCATATTGCCGACAGTTCCGACACCGCAGAGAAGCGGGCAATCGGCGAATTGTGGCAGCGTACAAGCCACGGCAAGGGAGTATTCATCGTTGTTGAGAAGAACGTCAATGGGAAAGACATGCGTCAACAGTTGCTGGACGGCATCGGGAGCAGTGGTAAAAATTGAATGGCTGGATAATCCGGGCGGAGGCACCGAAGAGAAGACTAAGACACTGGATCCCCGATCAGGTCGGGGATGACAGAAGAAGAAAATAGACGAAGCTAAACAAACGCGACAAGGACCGCACGAAAGGGCGCACATGACCAAGAAGTACGACGCGAGTGAGATTCTGGTTCTGGAAGGGATTGACCCGGTGCGCCGGAGGCCGGCGATGTATATCGGCGGGACGGACAAGACAGGGCTGCATCATCTCGTGTGGGAAATTCTGGATAATGCCATCGACGAGGTCATCAACGGGTATGCCACGACGATTACGGTCGAGCTCGACAAGAACGGCGGCGGCATCCGCGTCACGGACAACGGGCGCGGCATTCCGGTGGATCAGCACAAAAAATACAAGAAGTCGGCGCTGGAAATCATCATGACCACGCTCCATGCGGGCGGGAAATTCGAAACCGGGAGCTACATCCATTCGGGCGGGTTGCACGGGGTCGGCGCATCGGTGGTCAATGCCTTGTCCGATCACCTGGAAGTCACGGTCAAACGGCACGGGCACGAGTGGCAGCAACGCTATCGGGCCGGCAAGCCCCTTGGGCCGGTCACCAGGGGGAACGCGGTGCGAGGTACGGGCACGACCGTGTATTTTCGTCCCGACCCGGCTATTTTCGGCAAGCAGACAAACTTCGACTCCGCGCTGTTGCATCAAACCCTCGAGGCCAAATCCTATCTGCACAAAGGGCTCAAGATCACCTTCAAGGACGGCCCGTCCGGGCAGACGCACGACTTCGTCCACGAACAGGGCATCGAGGAATACCTCACCAAACTCGTCAGGGATCGCGGCCACAAACCCACCGCCGACTTCGTGTTCTACCTGGAACGCCGGTTGGGCGACAACGGCAAATCCACGACAACCGGCGACGGGTTCGCTATGGAAATCGCCCTGCAATGGACGGACGAACCCGCGGAATTCGTCCGGAGTTACGTGAACGGCGTGGCCACACCGAACGGCGGCACGCATGAATCAGGCTTGCGTAACGGCATCGTGAAAGCCGTGCGCAATTACATAGAGACGCACAACCTCACGCCCAAAGGGCTCAGCATCCAGGCGGAAGACATCCGCGAAGGCATGGCCTGCGTCCTGAGCGTGCTCATCCTGAACCCGCAATTTCAGGGGCAGACCAAGGAACGGCTCAACAATCCCGAGGTGCAGGGGCTCGTGGACAACGCCCTGCGCCCGGCCCTGGAAAACTTCCTGCACGAGAATCAAAGCATCGCCGAAACGCTGGTCGGCCGCATGATCCTGGCGGCGCGCGCGCGCGAAGCCTCACGCGAGGCGTCGAAAGCCGTCATCCGCAAATCTGCGGTGAGCCATCGGCTGAACCTGCCGGGCAAGCTGGCGGATTGCCAAAGCACGGACCCCGAACTCAGCGAACTGTTTGTTGTAGAGGGCGATTCCGCAGGCGGCACCGCGAAGCAGGGCCGCGATCTGAAGACCCAGGCGATCTTCCCCATCCGGGGCAAGGTGCTGAACACCGAGGAACTCACCCTCGGCAAGGTCGTCGAGAACAAGGAATTGGCGGATCTGGTCAAAGTCCTGGGCTGCGGGATCGGCCGGGATTTCGATCTCAAAAAGTTACGCTACCACAAAATCATTCTGCTCATGGACGCGGACGTGGACGGCTACCACATCAGCACGTTGCTGCTCACCTTCTTTTTCCGGCACGTCCCAGACTTGATCAAACACGGGCACGTCTATATTGCCCAGCCGCCGCTGTACCGCATCGACGTGGGCAAGGCCGTACACTGGGCGGGAACGGACGAAGAGAAAGACCGCATCCTGTCCGAAGCCGGGGGCCGCGCCACGCCGGTCATCAGCCGGTTCAAGGGCCTCGGCGAAATGTTCCCCCAACAACTCAAGGAAACCACGCTCGATCCCGCCACGCGCCGGCTCCTCAAAGTCGAGCTGCACAATGAACTCGACACCGACCGCACCTTCAACGAACTCATGGGCAAACGCACCGAAGCCCGCTACGAGTTTCTGATGGCCAACGCCGCCCTCGCCGACAACCTGGACGTGTAGGAGAGCTTTCCCATGCGGGGTTTCGCCCCCGCGCGACGAGGTTCCTTCGCAAGGCCCTTCGCTTTGCTCAGGGCAAGCTCAGGACAGGCTCTTTTGTTTCGGGAAATGGAGCCATTCGTTGGCGCTTCATTTTTTCTGTCTTTGTCTGTCATGCCCGACATTTTTAATCGGGCATCCAGCATCTTTGCTTTTTCGTTTGTGAAGGCACGGGACGACACGCAGGTCGTCCCCTACAGGATCATGGTTCCTGCGCGTAGGGGCGAGCCTGTGTGCCCGCCCTGTTTTTCTTGTTCCATTGGCAAAGAGAAAGACACTGGATTCCCGCTAAAAGCTTGCGGGAATGACAGCAGGGAAAGATGCCCTACCCTCCACGTTGCGATTGACTGTCAAAGGAAGTCGCACGATAATGGCGGATTAGTCGCTAGAGGAAGGAATTGCACTATTACCCTTTTGACTAAAGAAGCGTGTTGTGATGACGAAGAAATCTTCCAAGCCTACCGAAGAACAACGCAGCAAACCTGAACGTCGAAAACGGCAGGGATTCGACCAGCCAATTGCGATCGTGGGCATGGCGTGCCGGTTTCCCGGTGCACCGGACCTCCCGGCCTTCTGGCGGCTGCTGGACGCCGGCGTGAATGCGGTTTCGGAAGGTGAGCCGGGTTCCGGCGTCGGGCGCGCGGGCCAATTATTCTCCGAGACGGTTCAGAGCAAGGCCTGCCGTTTCGGCGCTTATCTCGACGGGCTCGACCAGTTCGACCCCGGCTTCTTCCGTATCTCGCCGGTCGAGGCACAACTACTGGACCCGCAGCAGCGATTAATGCTTGAGACGTGCTGGCGGGCTCTCGAAGACGCAGGGATGGACCCCGAGCGGCTGAAGGGCAGCCGCACCGGCGTCTATGCGGGGATCAGCAACAACGATTACCGGGGCGTGATCCTTGAGGCCGGCCAAACCGCCGAGCCTGCCGCCAGCCTGTACACCGTCACCGGCACGTCCTTCAACACCGCTATCGGGCGGGTGGCCTTTGCACTGGACCTGGAGGTACCGGCGATGGCGGTGGACACTGCCTGTTCATCCTCGCTGGTGGCCATACACCAGGCCGTGTCGGGCCTGCAACGTAGCGAGACGGACCTCGCGCTTGCAGGCGGGGTGCACACAATCCTGTCCGGACGGCTGATGGAGTTGCGCGCCAATGCGGGGATGCTGTCGCCGGATGGACGGTGCGCGACCTTCGATGCCGGTGCGAACGGGTACGTGCGTGGTGAAGGCTGCGGAATCGTGGTGCTGAAGCGGCTGAGCGAGGCGGAGGCGGACGGCGACCGGATCTGGGGGGTGATCCGGAGCACGGCATTGAACCAGGATGGGGCGAGTCCGGGCCTGACGGTCCCGAACGGGGCGGCACAGGAGCGGTGCATCGAGGCGGCGTTGCGGCGCGCCGGGGTCTTGCCCTCGCAAGTGGACTACGTGGAGGCACACGGCACGGGGACGGAGGTAGGCGACCCGATCGAGTTGCAGGCCACGGGAACGGCCTACGGCAAGGGACGCGAAGCGGACCGCCCGCTCCTGATCGGCTCGGTGAAGACCAACTTCGGCCACTTGGAGTCGGCGGCGGGGGTCGCGGGCCTGATCAAGGTGATCCTGGCGATGCAGCAGGGGATGATCCCCAAGCACCTGCATTTCCAAAACCCGACGCCGCAAGTGGATTGGACCCGGCTGCCGTTGCAAGTCACGGCGGAGCCGACGGCTTGGCCGCGTCATGCCGATCGCCTCCCGATAGCTGGTGTGAGCGGATTCGGCTGGTCGGGCACGAACGCACACGTGGTGGTGGAAGGGTATGGTGAGCCGGACGACACCGGCCTCGATGCACGGCATGGACCTGTCGGCGCTGCGCAACCCGTGGCCGTTGCCCTGCCGGCGCCGGTGGCAGAACTGTCAGTGACCCACGAACAACTCGCCGCCCGCCGGACGCGGTTCCTGCCCCTGTCGGGTAAGTCCGACGGAGTCCTGCGGGATCTCGCTAAGCAATACCTGTCCTGGCTCGACGAACACGAGCATTCGTCAGAGCACGCCATTGAACCACTGCTTGCCGACATGGCGTGGACCGCCGGCGCCGGACGGAGTCATTTCAGTCATCGCGCGGGCGTGGTCTTCCACGACGCCGCGTCACTACGGGACCAACTGAAACAGTTGGCGGAAACGAACGAAGGATCGGGGCCACGGACGACGGTCAAAGTCGCGTTCGCATACACGGGCCAGGCCAGTCAATGGGTCGGGATGGGAGAGGCGCTCTACGCAAGCGAGCCGGTGGTACGGGCAGTACTGGACCGTTGCGACGCAGTTCTACGCGAAACGCGGGGCGCCTCGTTGCTGGACGTGATGTTCGGGCGTGACGGGTCCGCAGAAGACTTACACGATATGGCCTGGACGCAACCGGCGATCTATGCGCTGGAGTGCGCCCTCACCGCGCTGTGGGCGAGCATCGGGATTCGGCCGGACGTCGTGTTCGGTCACAGCCTGGGCGAACTGGCCGCGGCGCAGGCCGCAGGAGTGTTCAGCCTGGAGGACGGGCTGCGTTTTGCCGCAACGCGAGGTGCGCTCATGGCGTCCTTGCCAGAAGCAGGCGCGATGGCCGCGGTGTTTGCTCCGGCGTCGAGGGTGGCGGCGGCCGTGCGTGAGCAGAATGAGGCGGACGAACGCGCAGGTGTGAGCATTGCAGCGGACAATGGGTCGCATCAGGTGGTCAGTGGCCGGATCAAGGGTGTCGAGGCGATATCGGAGCGCTTTTTGTCCGAGAACGTCATGGTCAACCGCTTGAACACGACACTGGGGGCCCACAGCGCCCTGGTTGAGCCTGCGCTGGACGACCTGGAAGCGGCTCTGGCAGACGCGGTGATCGAGCCTCCCTCCCTGACCCTGGTCAGCAACCTGACGGGCCGTGCGATCGAGCCCGGCGAGGTGCTGGACGGGACCTATTGGAAACGGCATGCCCGCGAGCCGGTGGCGTTCGCCAGCGGCGTCAGAACACTGGCGGACCTCGGGGTGGACCTGGTGGTGGAGATCGGCCCCCATTCCGTGCTCGGGCCGATGGTGTCCCTGAGTTGGCCGGAGTCGGAACAGACACCGTCACCGATCGTGCTGTGGAGTATGCGTCAGCCATCCATTAATGCTCCGGCCGGCCACTCCACGTTCGTGAAGGCGGTCGCCGGGGCGTACGCCGCGGGATTCTCGATTGATTTTACAGGGCTGTTCGCGGGAGAGGCGCGGCGCCGGATCTCGCTGCCGGGCTATCCGTTTCAACGCGAAGGCCACTGGGTCGAAGCGCCGAGGCAACGGCGCCTGAGCGCAGGCCATCCGTTGCTGGGTGTGCGACATGATTCCGCGAGCGGCGAGACCACGTTCGAGACGGACATATTCCCCTCGGATCCGGCGTGGCTGAACGACCATCGGGTATTCGGCCGGATCATCGCGCCGGGTGCGCTCTACGGGGCCATGGCTGCATCGGCGTCCCTTGCCGAAGGCAACGGATCGGTAATCCTCGAGGATATGCAGTTGCACACCCCGCTTGTCTTCCCGGAGGAGGATTCCGAAGAAAGAACCGGTGAAGAGAGGCGGACAATGCAGTTGCTACTCGAGGCTTCCGGGGAAGGCCCGTCACGCCATGTCCAGATATTCAGCAAAGGCGAAACCGATGAGGGATGGACGTTGCACGCCGAAGGCCAAGTGCCGTCGGCGCCGGGATCCGGACTCTCGGAGGCGGCGGCGCGCGTCGATCTAAAAGAATTGCAGGACGGTCTGTCGGCGGTGGAACTCACGGCTTACTACCGAGCCAAGGCCGAGATCGGGATCGATCTCGGCCCCTCCTTCCGAACGCTGGAGGCGCTCTGGGCCCGGCCGGGCGAGGCGCTGGGGGAGGTGTCCCTGCCGGACTCGGTCGGCCGTAGCGGGTTGGATATACATCCGCTCATGCTCGACGGGTGTTTCCAGGTGATGGCGGCGGCTCGCGCGCCGGTCGGATCCGACGAGGCGGTCACCTATCTGCCCTTCGGGTGGGAGCGGCTTACGTTGCCCGAGCGGTTGCCGGATCGACTGCTCTGCCACGTGCGCATGAGGGGGGAACCGGATAGCGCTGATGCCGAGTCGCGGGAGGTGATCAGCGCGGACATCGCTCTCTACGACGAGAGCGGTGCCCGGATCGGCACACTCAGCGGGTACACCGTGAAGCGCGCGACCCGTAGCGCGCTGCTCGCCTCGTTGGAGGGAATCGATGATCTGCTCTACGAAATCATATGGCGCGACCGCGCCTTGCCGCCGGGCATGCCGGCGGCGGATTTCCTGCCGAGTCCGTCCGCCGCGGCTTCCCGCTCGAAGCCGTTCTCCAGTTATCTGGCAGATGAGGGCGTCGAGGTGGCTGACGAGATCGACCTGCAAGGGGAAATGGAACGGGTGTCCTGGTGCTACGCGCTCTCGGCGCTCGAAACACTGGGATGGGAGCGCCGGGCAGGCGCGGTCGTGGTCCTTGAAGAGCTGCGCGAGCGCCTTGAGGTGTTACCCGAGCACGCGAATCTGTTGCGCCGGATGTTCGAGATATTGGCTCGTTCAGGCGTGTTGCAGGCGAAAGACGAGGGCTTCGTGGTCACGGTCGGCGCCGGCGAGCCGTTGCCGGATCGAATGCCGCGTGATTCCGAGGCGTTTCTGACTGAGGTGACGGAGCGCTTCCCGCACGCGACGAACGAAATCGGGCTGTTTCGGCGTTGCGCCGGAGCCCTGCCCGAGGTGCTCCGCGGCAATGAGAAACCGCTGGCGCTGCTGTTCGGCGATGCGAAACCGACCGCAGGCGATCTGTATCGGCTGGCGCCGGTCTGGCGGGCGGCAAACCGGATGATTGGCGAAGTCGTTCGCACGCTCGTGGACGAAATGCCGGACGGGCGGAGGCTGCGCGTGCTCGAGGTGGGCGCCGGAATCGGCTCGGCGACCGAATCCATCCTGCCCGAGCTTCCGGCCGGACGGTTCGATCTCATGTACACCGACATCTCCGCGGGATTCTTCGCGGACGCGGAAGCGCGTTTCAGCGCAGGCGGCGCTTCGATCGACTTCCGGGTGCTGGACATCGAGAAGGATCCGATGGCTCAAGGCTTCGAGCCCCACAGTTACGACTTGATCATCGCGGCCAACGTGTTGCACGCCACGCGCTTTCTGGACGAAACGCTTGCCCACTGCCGGGCGCTGCTTGCGCCGTCAGGGCTGGTGGTGGCGCTGGAGAACCAGCGCGGCAGGGGCTGGATGGATCTGATCTTCGGCCAGTTGGACGGATGGTGGCGTTACTCCGATCGCTACCGGCCGAACCATGCCCTCGCAGGGCCCGACGTGTGGCGTCAGGCGCTCGCCGATAGCGGGTTCGCGGAATCCGAAGTTCTTGGCGTGGACCCGTCGGAAGCGGCCGGCCTGCCGGATCGAGGCGTGATCGTGGCGCAGGGTCCGGCGAAGATCGACTTGCCGGAGGGCGTCTGGATTCTGGCTGCCGACCGGGGCGGCATGGCGGCGGCACTCGCAGAGCAACTCGCGGCACGGAATCAGCGGGTGGTGGTGGCGGGCGACAATCCGGAGGGCACAGGCGCGGTCGCTAAGGGCGAGGCTGGGATCATCGCGGCATCGGTCGAGATGGAGCGGCGCGAGTCCTGGCGATCGCTCGTCGAAGGTCTGCCCCCGGATGTGCCCTTCGCGGGCGTCGTGCATCTCGTCGCGCAGGACGGCCACGGGGCGGACGCGACAACCGCGGAAATGGCGGCAGATGCGAAACGGGCGGCAGCGAGTGCGCTCGCGTTCGTGCAGGGCATCGCGGACGCGGACGCCGTGCCCGAGAAGGGCCTGTGGTTCGTCACCCGGGGTGCGCAGGTGCTGGAACGGGAGCGGACCGGACAATTGGCCGGTGCCCCCCTTTGGGGCCTGGGCAAGGTGGTGGCGAGGGAGGCGCCCCAACTGCAATCAAGGATGCTCGATCTCGACCCCGAGGCAGCGGAGCCGCAGGCCGTCCTTGTCAATGAATTGCTGTTTCCCGATTCGGAGAACCACGTCGCGCATCGCCAGGGACGCCGCCAGGCGGCCCGGCTGATTCGGACGGGTCCCGGCATGGGGCGTCTTGCCCTGCCGGAAGATGCAGGCTGGGTACTGGCCCCGGACGAAGGCGGGGCGATCGAGACACTGCGGGTGCAGCCGGTGGAGGCACGTGCGCTCGCGCCGAACGAAGTGCGCGCCGAGATCGAAGCCTGCGGGCTCAATTTCCTGGACGTGTTCCGTGCCATGGGTCTGGTCGAGGAGGAGGGACTGCTCGGCGAGGAATTCTGTGGCCGGATTGTCGAAACCGGTTCCGACGTGACCACCGTCGCGGTGGGCGACCGTGTGGCCGGCTTCGCGTTCGGCACGTTCGGGCCGGAGGTGGTGACGCGGGAGGAACTGGTCGCGTCCGCCCCGCCGGACGTATCGGCGGCGGCGCTCGCCACGATCCCCTCGGTGTTCGTGACATGCGTGCTGTCCTACGAACTTGCCGGGCTGAAGGCCGGAGACCGGGTGCTGAGTCACGCCGGCGCGGGCGGCGTGGGGCTTGCAGCCATCCAGCTTGCCCAAGCTGCGGGTGCGGAGGTGTTTGCCACGGCAAGCGCGCCCAAGCAAGCCTATCTCCGCTCGCTGGGCGTCGAGCACGTATTCGACAGCCGCTCGACCGCGTTCGGCCGGGAGATCCTCGATGCCACGGACGGAGCCGGGATCGACGTCGTGCTGAACAGCCTGACGGGCGAAGGCTTTATCGAGGCGAGTCTCGCCTGCCTCGCGCAGGGCGGCCGCTTCGTGGAGTTGGCCCGCCGGGATATCCTGAGCGAGGACGAGATGGCGGCGCTTCGGCCGGACGTCTCCTATTCGATCCTCGATCTCTACACCCTGAAGCAACAGGACCCTGCGCGGCCGGGTGCGGCACTGAAAGAGGCGCTGGCGCGCATCGCAGCCGGAAAGCTTGCGCCGCTTATGCACACCAGATGGCCGATCGCCGAGACGAGTACTGCGATGGGCTTCATGCGCGGGGCCCGGCACATTGGAAAGATTGTTCTCACCGCGCCGCCGCTCGGTCGAAGCGGGCTGCGGCCGGACAAGGCCTATCTGGTGACCGGCGGCCTGGGCGGGATCGGGTGCGCGATGGCCGCCTGGCTCGCGGAGCAGGGAGCCGGGACGATCGTACTGAACGGCCGGCGGGCGCCGGATGCGGGCGCCGAGGAAACCATCAAGGCGCTCCGCGAACGCGGCGTGACGGTGCGGGTGGAACTGGCGGATGTGACGGACTCGGTCGCGCTGGACGAAATGCTGGCGCGGATGGACCGGGAACTGCCGCCGCTCGGAGGCGTGATCCATAGCGTGGGGGTGCTGTCGGATGCCGCCATTGGGAACCAGAGTTGGGAAAGCTTCGAGACCGTGCTGTGGCCGAAGATGCTCGGTGCCTGGCACCTGCACCGGGCAACGGCAGACCGCGATCTGGACATGTTCGTCCTCTTCTCGAGCGTCGCCGGCATTCTGGGCAATCCGGGCCAGGCCAACCATGCGGCGGCCAACGCCTTCCTCGATCAGCTTGCCGCCCACCGACGCGCGTTGGGGCTTCCGGGACAGGCCATCGCCTGGGGAGCGTGGTCGGAGCTGGGCGAGGCGGAGGAACAGCGGGAACGGATCGCCGGACGACGTGAGGCATCCGGCACCGGCTGGTTCAGCCCGGAACAGGGCCTCAGGGCTCTCAACCGGCTGTTACGCGAGGACCGTGCGACCGCCGTCGTGTTGGAGGCGGATTGGTCGGTGTTCGGAGAGGCTCTCCAAAGCCGTCACCCCCTGTTCGAGGACCTGCTCACCGTCGCCACAACCGACGGCCAGGATTCGTCCTCGTCTGAAGACTTGCTTGTCCAGCTCGGCGCGACGCCGGCGGCGGGGCGTGAGGACCTGCTGATCTCGTTCTTGCAGCGGGAAGTGCAAGCGGTGCTGAGGCTGCCTTCGGCGCCGGCATCCGCGGTAGGGTTCTTCGATCTGGGCATGGACTCGCTGATGGCGGTCGAGCTGCGAAATCGCCTCAATCGCGCCTTTTCCCAAACCTACATGGCGCCGAATACTCTCGTGTTCGACTATCCGACCATCGCCGATCTCGCCCGTCATCTGGTGGACGCGCTCGGTGAGACCGACGCCGCCCCCCTCCCCGGGGCAGAACCCGAGTCGCCCCCGGAGCCACCCGTACGGCGCAAGGACGATGGAATCGCGATCGTGGGCATGGCGTGCCGGTTTCCCGGCGCGCCGGACATTGAGACCTTTTGGCGCCGGATCGAGGCCGGCGCGGACGCGGTAACGGACGGCCGCCCCGGGTTCGGCCCATGGAATGGGGTTTCCGGCGACCCCGCCAGCGAGGATGCCGTGTCCCGTCGCGGCGGGTTCGTCGAAGGGATCGACCGATTCGATGCAGGTTTCTTCGGGATGACGCCGATCGCGGCGCGGATGATGGACCCGCAACAGCGACTCCTCCTGGAGACGAGCTGGCGGGCCCTCGAAGATGCGGGGATCGCTCCGGACCGATTGCGGGGCACCAGCACGGGGATTTATGCCGGCGTCGCCGCCAGCGAATACCGCGATCTGATGATGGCGGGCGGCGAGGGCCTCAGCTATCTCGGCACCGCCAGCAGCATGGCGGTCGGCGGGGTCGCGTTCCAACTTGGACTCATGGGGCCGGCGATCCCGGTGATGCTCAACTGCGCGGCATCGCTGGTCACGGTGCAGCAGGCGGTCGCGGGCTTACAGCAGGGAGAGGTGGACCTGGCCCTGGTCGGCGGCGTGAACGCGCTCTTCTCACCCGGGCTCACCAGGGAGATGGCGGAGTTGGGGATGTTGTCGAGGGAAGGTCGCTGCAAGACCTTCGACGCCTCTGCGGATGGCTTCGTGCGTAGCGAGGGTTGCGGAATGGTGGTGCTGAAGCGGCTGAGCGAGGCGGAGGCAGACGGCGACCGCATCTGGGGCGTGATTCGCGGGGCGGCGGTCAACCAGAATGGAGCGAGCGCCGGACCCACGGTGCCGAACGGTCCGGCGCAGGAGCGGGTGATCGAGGAGGCGCTGGCGCGCGCGGGTTTTCCACCGTCGGACGTGGACTACCTGGAGGCGCATGGGGCGGGATCGGCGCTGGGCGACACGATCGAGGTGCAGGCCGCGGCAGCCGTGTACGGCAGGGGACGCGAAAAGGACCGGCCGCTGCTGATCGGCTCCGTCAAGACCAACATCGGCCACCTGGAATCGGCGGCGGGGGTCGCCGGACTAATCAAGGTCGTCCTGGCCATGCGCCACGGCACAATCCCCAGGCACCTGCATTTCCGGGATCCGAACCCGAACCTGGACTGGGACCGGTTACCCGTGCGCGTCCCTTCCGATGCGACGGACTGGCCCGTACACCCCGATCGGCCGCCGCGGGCGGGAGTGAGCGCTTTCGGGATCTCGGGAACCAACGCGCACGTCGTGGTGGAGGGATACGGCATAACGAACGGCGGCGATGGACACGATGCCCGGCGGGCACCCGCCGGATCCGCGCAGTTTGTGGCCGTTTCCCTGCCGGACTCGGTGACGGACGCGCCGCCGGCCAAGGAGGGGCCGGTAACGCGCGTGCTGCCGCTGTCAGCCAAGTCGGACGAGGCGCTACGCGAGTTGGCCGGTCGGTATCTGGCATGGCTCGACGAACGCGCCGGAGAGTTTGCTTCCGAAGAGACCACAGCGGCCTCAGTGCTTGCGGACATGGCATGGACCGCGGGCGTGGGCCGGAGTCACTTCGCGCACCGTGCGGGAGTGGTATTCCGGGATGTCGCGTCGCTCCGGGAGGGACTGACGGCACTTGCCGCCGCTGGCAGGCGGCCGGAACCACGGGCTCCGGGCAAGGTGGCGTTTGCGTATACGGGCCAAGTCGCCAGTGGCTCCGGGCCGGCACCGGAGGATCGAGGCGGGCTCGTGGAAGCTGTTGCGGGAGCGTATGAGGCGGGTCTGACGGTTTCTTTTGCCGGTCTGTTTGCGGGAGAAACCCGCCGCAGGATTTCACTGCCGACCTATCCGTTTCAACGCCGGCGCCATTGGTTCAATGCGCCGAGGCCAACCGATTGATGCCGGGTCCGGTCCATAGCGTCTTTAATTTGTCGGTTACAGCATGAACGCGAAACACGAGGGTTCTTCCCCCGGTGTACGTTACCAGCCTGACGAACGGCCGCCGGCGTCGCTCACCATCGGGCTCGGACTGCAACTCGCGATACTGAATCTGGCCGCTGTCATACTAATCCCGACGGTCGTGATGCGGGCCGCCGGCGTGTCCGAAGCCTCCACGGCATGGGCCGTGTACGCCACGGTCGCGGTGTGCGGAATGTCCACGATGTTGCAAGCTCTGCGCATCGGCCGGATTGGAGCGGGTCACGTACTGATCATGGGGGCATCCGGGGCGTTCATCTCGATCAGCATCACGGCGCTGGCCGAGGGTGGCCCGGCGCTGCTGGCCATCCTGGTAGTCATTTCAGCCTTCGTCCCGTTGGTACTGTCATGGCGCCTTTCGCTGTTCCAGCGGATACTGACCCCCGCCGTCTCGGGAACCGTACTCATGCTGATTCCGGTCACGGTGTTGCCGGCCGTCGGCGACCTGCTGACGAACGTACCGGCCGGAAGTCCGGTACAGGGCGCGCCGCTCAGCGCTCTGGTGACGGTGCTCCTGATTAGCGGTCTGACGCTGAAGGCGCCGGCGGCATGGCGCCTGTGGGCGCCGGTCGTCGGAGTGGGAGCCGGCGCGGCAATCGGCGCCTGGTTCGGTCTGTACGACGTGAGCCGCGTCGCCGGGGCAGCGTGGATCGGCCTGCCGCAAGGCCGGTGGCCGGGCTTCGATCTCGACTTCGGGCCGGCCTTCTGGGCGCTGCTGCCTGCATTCCTGATGGTGGCGGTAATCGCTGCCGTCCGCACGATGAGCAGCGCCGTCGCCGTTCAACGCGTATCGTGGCGTGGAAACCGGGCGGTGGACTTCCGCGCGGTGCAAGGCGCGGTGACCGTGGACGGCGTGGGCACCCTGCTCTCGGGGCTCGCGGGCACCGTCCCGAACACGACCTATTCGGTCAGCGTACCGCTGATCGAGCTCACCGGTGTCGCTGCTCGCGGCGTCGGGATCGTCGCCGGAGCGGCGTTTATGGTCCTCGTATTCGTGCCCAAGGCACTGGCCGTCGTTCTGGCAATACCGGATCCGGTATTTGCCGGCTACCTCATCGTGCTACTGGCGTTGCTCTTCCTGATCGGCATCAAGATCGTGGCCCAGGACGGCCTCAACCCGCGCAATGGGCTGATCATCGGCCTCTCCCTCCTGATCGGAATCAGCTTCCACTACGGCCTGATATTCCCGGAACTGATCTCGGAGTTCGCCGGCGGCCTGTTGCGCAACGGGATGAACGCCGGCGGGTTTTCGGCGATCCTCTTGACGCTGTTCGTGGAGGTGACCGAGTCACGCCGCAGCCGCTTCACGGCCGCGCAGTTTGATCGCTCGGTCCTGCCGGAAATCAGGGAATTTCTCGGGACGTTCGCTACCCGCAATGGCTGGGACACCGCAATGGCGGACCGTCTCGACGCCGTCGGCGAGGAGACGGTGCTGACGCTACTCCGGGACGAGGAAGGCGGCGCGGCACACGGACGTCAGCGTCTGCTCCTGGTCGCATACCGGAAGGAAAGCGGCGCGGTCCTCGAATTCGTCGTCGGGCCCGGCCGGGAGAACCTGCAGGATCGGATCGCCCTGCTCAACGACCGGACAGACGAGGCGGCCATCGAGCGGGAGGTGTCATTGCGGCTGTTGCGACACCTGGCCTCCTCGGTCCGCCATCAGCAGTACCACGACACCGATATCGTGACCGTCCGCGTCCACCCCCCCGCGACCGATCACGGAGCACGCGCATAACCCGTGGTTCTCACCAGGCTTCGTCGCGAAGGCGTCGAGACGACGCTGTCCCGGCGCGTCACATCAGACCGTTCTCCTCCAGAAATTCCCGGACGACCGCCACGCACTCCTTTGGGTCTTCGAGTTGAAGGTAGTGCGTCGTCTCGGGCAGGAAATCATACTCCACGGCCATCACGTCACTCAGGTCAAGGGTCGGAAGGTAGGCAAAAGGCAGGGTGGGATCGGCTCCCATGACTTTTGTCGGGCATGGAAGAAATCCCAACTCCACCAACGGGGAAAACCCCCTGACGTAATCCATGATCTGGGCCTCGTATTCACGGGGACACCGGAGTTCATACCCCCCCCCGTTCGCGGACGGTCGAAGCGTCGTCCTGGCAATGAGGTCACAGACGCCGGGCACCACCCGAGTGAAGGCCGGCACGGAACGAAGGAGTTCGACAAAATCATCTCGCGTCTGAAACCGATCCGCGCGCCGCCGGGTCCTGGCGGCGTTGCGTTCGACGGCATCATCAAATTCTATCTGGCTCTTGCCGGGTTTGCACAGGGGAGGATCGAACAGGACCTGCGCCGCCAGGCTGTTGCTTTGGGGGGATAAGAAGAGGGTGACCAAAGCCGAAACGGAATGAAATACCCCGATTTTGGGCTTGTTCCCGTAGTGCCGGTCAATGGCTTCGAGAATACGTTCCTGGTCACGAATCAGGATCGGGATGTTGTGCCTTTGGCGGACACCAACCGTATTCCATCCGTGGTTTCTGAGGTCATAGACGATGAGGTCGAACTCATCGGCGAGCAAAGACCAGAACGGGTAATAGAGATCGATCGCCAGCCCGTTCCCATGGCTCAGAACGAGCCGCGGGCCGTCCGGATTACCATGCCTTCTCAGCGTGGTGATGGTGTCCTTATCGAGGCGGACTTCGCACACCGAGCGCGGCTCGGGGATCTCCCACACAGGCTCTGAAGTCATGGAAGCATGGGGGCCACTTGCCGGGCCCTACACCAATACCGCAAAAGCAGCGATGGCCTTAACGAGGTTCAACCGGTACGGGTATCGATAAACTCGATCAATTGCCGGACACTGCTGATATTTGCACAATCTTCGGGCGTAATCGTCACGTTGAACTCCCGGGCAACCACTTTCCCGAACGCAACGATATCCAAAGAGGACACGCCAAGGTCAGCGAGGGGGGTATTCAGATCCTCAGGCATGTTCAGTGACTGCCCATCTACTTTGAGATTCTCGTTAATGAGCGTTTTGACACGATCTTCTGTTGACGACATAGCGTAACGCCTCCCGTAGTGAGTCGTGAATAAGAAATAAGGGACACTATCGTTTGACAGAATAGAGCTTAAAGATCAAATAGTCAAAATGGAAGGTGGCAGAGACTATGGTAGAATCCACGTCCGATGACGCCCCTCGAACTTGTGAAACACTATCATGAGCAGACCAAGCACGACTTCAACCGGTACGCTCGCGCCCTGGGGTACATGGACTGGGCTAACCAACCCGATCCCTTCCGGCGGTATGAAGACGCTCCGCTTTACGAACTGCCGCTACTTGCGGCCGGCGACGAGCCCGTTTCGCCTGCTTACGAATCGCTTTTTACTACACAACCGGTTCCCGCTCAACCCTTGACCCTGAACAGTCTTTCCCGGTTCTTCGAATACGGGCTCTCCATCACGGCGTGGAAAGAATACGGGGGGAATCGCTGGGCGTTACGCAGCAATCCGTCCAGCGGCAATCTGCATCCCACGGAAGGCTACGTGCTGATCCGGGAAACGTCCGGTCTTCCGCTCCCAGCAGGGCTCTATCACTATGCCTCCAAAGAACACGGTTTGGAGCACCGGTGGCACGGGTCGAACGAGGCGATCGAGGCTTTGCTGCAACCCTTTCCCCCGCAATCCTTTTTCGTCGGACTGAGTTCGATCCATTGGCGGGAAGCGTGGAAGTATGGGGAACGCGCGTTTCGATATTGCCAACATGACGTCGGTCACGCACTGGGCACGCTTCGGATTGCGGGAGCCGCGCTCGGGTGGCGAGTCTTTCTTCTCGCCGGGCTCGATGATCGAACAACCGGCGCCCTGCTCGGCTTGAACCGATTGCATGAATTCGATCAGGCTGAACCTGAACTTCCCGAACTGGTGTGCGTCGTCTGTCCCGTGCCAACGCCTCTACCTCCCCTCGCCCCTCCTTACAAAGGAGGGGAACAAAACGTATCCATCCCGCTCGTCGTCGATCAGGGTGTACTCCGGCAGTGGGAGCATGGAGACTGGCGAGGCAAGGCAAACCGGTTGAGCCGGGACAATCCCATTCCCTGGGAAATCATCGATGACGTGACCAAAACATCATGGAAAACCTCGACGGAACAGTCGGAGCTTCGGCTCTCCCCGGACCAGGAACGAAGCGGAATTGAACGGGCGTCTTCTCCCGATGCTGTTTCGAGTACGGTCTCCGCGCACCAGATCATTCATCAACGCCGTAGCGCGGTGGCGCTTGACGGACACACGTCGATTTCCGCGCAACAATTTTTCACGATGCTGGAACGCGTCATGCCCTATCCGGATCGACCGGTGGCCCAACGGCCCATGCCGTGGGATTCGCTCCCGTGGGATCCCACCATTCACCTGGCCCTGTTCGTGCACCGAGTCGACGGGCTCCTGCCCGGGATGTACATGCTCCTGCGAAACAGCGACCCGGCACTCAAGGCCACCTTTCAACAGGCCATGCATGAGCAATTCGCCTGGACCGTTCCCGATGGTTGTCCGGCATCGCTTCCGTTGTACTTGTTGGAGGAAGGAAACGCTCAACGGATCGCCACGCAAGTGAGTTGCCACCAGGAGATCGCGGGCGCCGGTGCGTTTTCATTGGGGATGATCGCGGAGTTCGCGGCGTCGTTGGAGCAGCATGGACCGTGGTTCTACAAACGCCTGTTTTGGGAGACCGGGCTCGTCGGTCAGGTGCTGTACCTCGAAGCGGAAGCGGCCGGCGTGCGCGCCACAGGCATCGGATGTTTTTTCGACGATCCCGTACATCGCGTGCTGGGCTGGTATCCGGACGTGCAGTTTCAATCCTTGTATCACTTCACCGTCGGCGGCGCCGTGGAAGATCATCGCCTCACCACCCTGCCTCCCTACGGCGAACTGAGCGAGCGCCGGAAGGACGCGGGATGACCTCTACTCCTGTTATGCTCGACATTAGTCATCAGTGCTCCGGTGTCGTTGTCTTTACGGGCGATGAAAAAGCCAAAGACACTGGATGCCCGATCGAGCCGGGCATGACAGAAACTGCAAATGCCATTTCCCGGCGCCTGCGGGCGTGGCTGCGCCCTGGTCCCGCACCTCTTTTGGTGGCGAGGACTGTCTGAGCGAAGCGAGTTCCACAGCCCACGCAACCGGGACCGGGGCACAGGCACCCGGAGGGCCACGCCCGGGCGCCAATGGTTTTGGGTCCTTTTGCCGAAACAAAAGGACCTCGTCGCGCGGGGGCGACACCCCGCAGGAATGTCCCTACCTTGAAGTCTGTCCATGGAATAGGATAGGGTATTTGTCAGCCAAGGCGGCCTGTGCTCATCGCTTCTGCGACGAGCACAGACCTTTCCTTCGGACAAAAAATCGCCCAATACAAAGGAGGACACCATGAATCCACTCGACTCGATCCCCGGAACGATCACGGCCGGATTCGTGCTGACCGTCGTTCTGTATTTTGTGGTGAAATTGCTTGTCTAGTTTGCCGCGGACTTTCCACTGACCTGAACTCAACCCAAAGAGGATAAACCATGGAAACCTTATTAGCCTGGGGACATTTTCTGGCGGGTATCACCTGGATCGGTATTCTGTATTACTTCAATTTCATTCAAGTTCCCTTCCTGGGAAAAGTCACACCCGAGACCAAGGCGGAGGCCTTTCAACACCTGGTCCCGAACGCGCTCTGGTGGTTCCGTTGGGGCGCCCTCGCCACGTGGCTGTTCGGCGCCGCACTCCTGATGAACCAGGGCCGGTTCGGGTCGGCGTTCGCCCTGCAGGGACAGGATGCCGTCATCGGCATGGGTGCGTGGCTGGGCACCATCATGCTCCTCAACGTCTGGGGAATTATCTGGCCCAATCAGAAAAAAGTACTGGGCCTCAAAGAAGCTTCGGCGGACGAGAAGAAACAGTCAGCGCGCATGGCCCTCATGGCTTCGCGGACCAACACGATGCTGTCGATTCCCATGTTGTTCTTCATGGCATCGTCCGGGCATGCGTCCGGTCTGTTTTGAGCGAATTGATTCGGGGAAAGGTAACTAGGTCACAAGGAATGTACGGTATGTTGTTGCGCAACAGGTGCTTGTTTTTCCTTATGTCGGTGATTTTCCTGGTCGCGCCGGGCGCATGGGCGAACGACACGGAAGGGTTTTTCGCCGGAGTCCGGTTCGGCCATGAGCTTGCCGACGCGAACTACGCCAAAAGCGTCCACTATAATGCAGGGGTTCTTCCCCCGCCTCTGGACGATGGAAGTGTGATCGCGGGCGAGGATAGCGCCAATGACGGGTTCAACGCGTTCTCGGCGAACCTGGGCTATCGCGCGTTCCTGTCCGACCAAGTGTATGTCTCCGGCGAGGTCGAAGGCGCGGTCTACTCCAATGCCGTGCAAGGCTTTTTTGAAGGAACGTACACGGGCAACACAAACCCCATTCCCTCTCAACACGTCTTCCCCAGGGCATGGAGCTTGGAAAAGAACCACAGTTTCGGGTTCAACGCACGGTTGGGGTACGTGCCCCAGGCTTTTGCCTTCCTGGGTGAAGGCCGCTCGGTGTACCTGATTTCCGGAGTGAAATGGCTGGACGCCACCTTTGAAGCCGCCTATGATAATTTTGGGCATGGTAATGAGGCTATTCGCGGCGTGACCCGCAAAACACGCAATGCCGTCCCCTGGCTTATCGGAGGCGGCCTGGAATTCGGGAGCAGCAAAAATCGCTTTGACGTGCGCATCCACTATTCCAGTTGGAGCATGGATTACGCCGGCGGGGATGGGGCGACGGAACAGAGCGCCTATGTGCCAAACACGTTCGACGTTGACGAAGTCGGCATCTCTCTGGGGTATACCCGATCGTTTAGCCTGGGCATGTAAGATCTTATCCGAGCCGGTCAGCCGCTAGCGGCTCCGGTTCATTCCATCATAACTAACTTTTCTGACGAAAGAGGATATTCTATGAGCAAGAGTCTCAAGGGCACACAAAGCCATGACAATCTCAAAGCCGCGTTTGCCGGCGAATCCCAGGCGAATCGCCGGTACCTGTATTTTGCGCGTCGCGCGGATATCGAAGGGTACACGGACATCGGCGGCTTGTTCCGCGATACCTCGGAAGCCGAAACCGGCCATGCCTTCGGCCACCTGGATTTTCTGAAGGAAGTCGGCGACCCCGCCACGGGCGAACCTATCGGGAACACCGAATCGAATCTCAAGGCGGCCATCGAAGGGGAAACCTACGAGTACACGCAAATGTACCCGGGCATGGCCAAGACCGCGCGCGAAGAAGGCTTTGAAGAATTGGCCGAATGGTTCGAGACCCTCGCCAAGGCGGAACGCTCTCACGCCAACCGTTTCACCAAGGGGCTGGAATCGTTAGGCAACGCGTAAGCCCGTAGTTGTTCACTCATTCGTTGACAGAATGGTCAGCCTGAACGGGGGAGACCGGGTTCTGTTCCTCCCCTTTGTAAGGGGAGGCTAGGTGGGGTAGAGTCTACTGGCGCGGCTGCCCCAAGAAGAACAACCCTGCGCGATTCTCCATCCGGACAACCCCTCTACCTCCCCTTCGCCCCTCCTTACAAAGGAGGGGAAAGAGACGGCGGAAATTGGCAACGAGTTAGTGAACATTGACAATCCTCCTTCACCATCACGTGAAGACCTTCGTTGAAACGCATTCACCTCATTTCCACTGACTGGACACGGGACGATCTCGTCCAAGAGACGAACCGCATCTTCGACGTGTGCGACGGCTGCCGCCGGTGTTTCAACCTCTGCCCGTCATTCAACACGCTGCTGGACCGGATCGACGAGCATGAAAGTGACGTCTCCCGCCTGACCGCCCCGGATTACGAACAGGTCGAGAAGGAATGTTATTACTGCAAGCTCTGCTACAACCACTGCCCGTACACGCCGCCCCATGATTACCAAATCGATTTCCCCCGTCTCATGGCCGCGTGGAAAAAGCAACGGGTCAAGGAACAGGGTGCGTCCTTACGGGACCGCCTGCTGATCAAAACGGACCTGATCGGGAAACTGGGCGGTCTGACCGCCTCGCTGACCAACCGGATGCTTTCGACACAATGGATTCGGAACCTGCTGGAACCGGTCCTCGGCCTGCACCGCGACCGGCAGATACTGGCCTTTTCCCGGGAAAACTTTCCCGCATGGTGGCGTCAACGCGGCAGGGCGCTGCAACCCGAGGTTGCCAAACACAAAGTGGTGTTGTTCCCGAGTTGCATGGTGAACTATCAGGCCACGGACATCGGCAAAGCCACGGTGCAGGTCCTCGCCAAGAATCACGTGGAGGTCGTCGTGCCCGAAGGACAACGCTGTTGCAGCATGCCGTCCTTTGATCTCGGAGATACCGAAACCATGGTCCAGACCGCCACGCACCATCTACGACTGTTTTTGCCTTACCTTCAACAAGGGTATGACCTGGTCGTCCCGACGCCCAGTTGCAGTCTCATGTTCAAACGGGAATATCCGTATCTCGTGCCGACACGCGACATGACCTTGATGGCCGAACGCACGTTCGACGTCTGTGAGTATCTGATGCGGCTCAAGAAAGACGGGGCGTTGTCCACGGAGTTCACACACGCGCCGCGGCGCATTGCGTACCAGGTCCCCTGCCACTTGCGCGACCAGAACATCGGCTTCAAATCCAAGGAACTCATGGAACTCACGGGCGCCACGGTCGAGATGATTGAAAAGTGTTCCGGCCACGACGGATCCTGGGGCGCCAAGGTGGAATTTTTCGATCAGTCCATGAAGATCGCCGGGAAGGCCGTCCGCGCGATTTCAGATTGCGAACCGGACATGGTGGCATCGGATTGTCCGCTGTCCGCGTTGCAACTCGATCAGGCCGGAGCGTCGAAGCCGGCCGCCTGCACGCAACATCCCATTCAAATCGTTCGCGACGCCTACAACCTGTCCGCATGAACCTTTTGACGCCATCCGATCTTCTCTCCCACGCGGACTACGAAGCGCAACGCGCAACGCTTCGCCAGGAAATTATTGCTCTCAAGAAACGACGCCGGATCGAGGTGGGCCCGTTGGTCACGCTGGTCTTCGAGAATCGGCGGACCCTGCTGTTTCAAGTGCAGGAAATGGTTCGAGCCGAACGCATTTTCGAGCCGTCGAAAATTCAGGACGAGTTGGACGTGTACAACGCCCTGCTGCCCGGAACAGGCGAACTCAGCGCCACCGTGATGATCGAAATCACGACCCAGGAACGCATCAAGGAGATCCTCGATTCCTTTCAGCAGTTCGACCGGCCGGACACCCTGGCGCTCACGGTCGGGGATCGAGCCGTGTTCGCCGACTTCGAAGCCGGGCACAGCAAGGAAGACAAAATCAGCGCGGTCCATTTTGTGCGGTTTGCGGTTCCCCCGGATTTTGTGAACGCGCTTGGCGAGGATGGGTCTCATGCCGGCATCCGGATTACCCATGAGCACTACAAGGCAGAGGCGAACGTCCCACCCGCCATGCGGGAAGAGTGGCTGAAAGACCTGCACGCCTGATCGTTTCGCATTTTTTTCTTCGGCGGAAATTGACAACCACCGGGATGGTGGTTATTATTGATCGTTAAGAGGAAACGATTCCGGATTTGCGGGAATCCGGAAAACACGATACCTATCCATTTCATATTTGATCGGAGGGATTCATGGTTACAATCACCCCAATTGCCGAAGAGAAAATCAAAGAATTGATCCACGATGAGGAAGAGGAAGTCATCGGGCTGCGGATCTACGTGAAGGGCGGCGGTTGCAGCGGCTATCAATACGGGATGTCCTTTGAATCCAAAATGGACGACGACGACACGGTGATTGAAAAAGGCGAAGTGAAAGTCATCGTGGATTCGCAAAGCGCCCCCATGCTGAGCGGCGCGGAAGTCGATTACGTTGACAGCCTGCAAGGTTCCGGGTTTGCCATCAAGAACCCCCAAGCGAAAAGCACGTGCGGTTGCGGGAGTTCCTTCAGCACCTGATCGCAGCCTCTTCGAGTTCAACAAGGCCAGGACTTCCGCCTCTCGGTGGAACTCCTGGCCTTTTTCGTAGGATCCCGATTCCGTTCATTCGCGCATGACACGATCGACCCTCACCAAACGCATCGAGTTTTCCGCTTCCCACCGGTATTTCAAGCCCGAGTGGGACGAGGATCGCAATCGACGCGTCTTCGGACCCTGTTCCCAGGAGCACGGGCACAACTACCTGCTTGAAGTGACCCTCGGCGGGCAGGTCGATCCCGTGACCGGCATGATCATCAATTTGTACGACTTGAAAAACATCGTCACGGACGTGCTCGAAGAGTTCGACCACAAACACCTCAACTTCGACATGCCCTACTTTGAACGGCTCGTACCCACCACTGAAAATCTGGCGCTGGTGTTATGGCGGAAATTCCGTGGGCGCCCCGAGACCCGGGATATCGCATCGATACGGCTTTGCGAAGGAGAAGACTTGTGGGCCGAACTCTACCCTGACCCGGCGTCTCCGGACAATGCGGACCCGGCCGAAGCCCTGCTGACCCGCCGGTATGCCCTGACGGTGAAGCGCAACGCCGAGGACTCCCACGTGGAAACGTGGCCCCTGTCCTTGGACGTCACGATTCGAGGCCCGATCGACCCCGTCACGGGCCGCGTCACTGATCTCATGGCGTTGGACAAGCGAGTCAGGGAACGAATCCTCGACCATTTGCAGGAAACGAATCTGTCGGAACACCCGGATTGCGCCGGCCGGCCCGTGACCCTTTCCACCCTGGCCCAAGTCCTCTGGCCCCGCCTGCTCGACGTGACCGACGCACGCCTCGAACGCCTACGGCTCCAAGATCATCACGACCTGACCCTGGACTATTCGGAATAGGCGCACGGCCTTAGACTGCCTCTCCCCCTTTATTTCCATCCCCAAAGTTCCACATATTAAACGCTGCCTTTGACAATTCCGAACAATATTTTTATATTAAATGCAGCATTTAACAACGTTATTGTTTCTATTTATAGTAAAGACAGCGTTTATTATAAATCAGAAAAGTGTTTCCAGCTAAAGTTACGGTTTACTATGGATAGCCAATCCACAACCTTAGCTCGGGCAGGACGATATGTCACCCAGGCAAACGGGTACCGGGCCTTCATTCCAGCACCATTGCCGCCCAACCCGCCCGTTCGATTAACCGATGAGTTACAGGTGTTACTTTCCCAGGCCGACCGTGCCTTGGGCCGCCTCGACGGCTCTATCCAGACGCTACCGAACCCCGATCTCTTCGTACTCATGTACATCCGCAAAGAGGCGGTCCTCTCAAGCCAAATTGAAGGGACACAAAGCTCGTTGCAGGACCTGTTGGCAGCCGAAGCCAAGGTCTTTTCGCCGAATCAACCCCGGGACGTCGATGAAGTGGTAAATTACGTCAGCGCCATGAACCTGGGCCTCTTACGCCTCAAGGAACTTCCTATTTCGACCAGGCTGATCCGGGAAATTCACGCGGAACTCCTGCAAGGCGTACGCGGTTCTCGTTTTACACCTGGCGAGCTGCGAATCAGCCAGAACTGGATCGGCCCTGCCGGCTGCACGTTGAACGAGGCCACCTTCGTCCCGCCGCCCTATCATGAAGTGCCACAAAAGCTGGCCGAACTGGAAACCTTTCTCCACACCGACACGAAACTGCCCTTGCTGATCAAGATCGGGCTGGTTCACGCCCAGTTCGAGACGATTCACCCGTTTCTGGACGGCAATGGCCGAATCGGAAGGTTGCTCATCACCTTCTTGCTCTGCGAGCGAGAGGTTTTGCAAAAGCCGGTTCTCTACCTATCCTGGTTTTTCAAGAGGCACCGTCAACAATATTACGAGGAACTGCAATCGGTGCGTGACAGGGGGACGTGGGAACAGTGGCTCGTTTTTTTTCTACGCGGCATTGTAGAAGTAAGCGGACAGGCCACCGACACCGCTCGGCAGATCCTCACCCTGCGCGAAGAGCATCGTCATATTGTCACCGAACATTTCGGCCGCGCCGCCAGCAATGGGCATCGCGTGCTAGAACATCTCTACCAACAACCAATTATTTCAGTAAGTAACGTGCAGGGTTTGATCGGGACAACATATGCGGCCGCCAATGGGCTGGTTGCTCGATTGGTCGCAAGCGGTATATTGCGCGAGTTTACCGGTCAGGCTCGCAATCGGCGGTTCGTGTACCAGGGCTATGTCGATTTGTTCCACGACAAACAGTCCGAGATGTAATGAATGGGACTCATTTTTCTTCTTCACGAGTATTGCCTTTGGCGAATACAAAGAGTCATAAGATTGCGCGGCTGCAACGACAAAGACGCTGGATCCCCGATCGGGTCGGGGATGACATAAGGAAAAAGCAGGTAAAAGAAATGAAGGCGGGCCTGTTTCGAGGCGAAGGCTTCGGATTCAGGAATCGGGCAGGTATTGCTTGATGAGGGCGAGCAGTTCGTCTTCTTCGACTTTGCCTTCGCGGGTCAGGAGGAGATTCCCGCGCGAGTAGAGGTGCGTGGTGGGGTACGTTTCGAACTGGTGTTGTTTCTTGATGCCCCGGCACCGGCCCGGTACGTGCATCTTGGCTTTTCCCACGCGAACGTCGGGCAGTTTGCGAGCGACCTCTTCCAGAATGGGATCGTAGGCGGCACAGGGTTCGCAGGCCGCAATGCCGTAGGCAACCACAGTCGCCTGGGCACCTTTTAATTCTTCGTAATTTTCGTCCGTGACGTTTTCCACGGTGCCGGCCATCCTGCGTTCCTTTCCCGTTCGTCAAAAACAAGGGGGATTCCTGTTCGTGGAATCCCCCTTTCATCGCGTCTCGACGTTGCCGTCAGTTCAGCGCTTTCAACGCGTCCAAAATTTCCTTGTCGTCCCGGGCGGTCTTGATCTCCTGCACCTTGACGTAGGCCACGTTACCTCCCTTGTCCACGATCACCGTGGCCCGTTTGGAACAATTGAGATCCGGGAAGTACAGGCCATACGCTTTGCACACGTCACGATGCATATCGGCCAACAGGGTGTGCTTCAGGTCGAGCGAGTCGGCCCAGGCTTTGTGCGAAAAAAAGCTGTCCGTGCTGATACCGAGCAGTTCGGCATTGGCATCGGAAAAGCTCGGAAAATCGTCCGTCAAGCATTTGTTTTCATTCGTGCAAACCGGACTCCAATCGAGAGGGTAAAAGGCCAGGACCACGTTCTTTTGACCTTTAAAACTGCTTAATGAGACTTCGTTTCCATCCTGGTTCTTCAGGGTGAAATCGGGAGCAACATCCCCCACTTTTATTTCTGGAGCAACATCAGACATGAAACCGCCTCCTTCTTGAATACGTTGAGAATGATGGAAATAGATGGAACGTAACTTATTCTGTTTGCAGGAATTTTTCGTAGCATGCTCTTTCAAAGTTTGTCAACCGGACAAAAGACCCAGGACCCGGAACGGACGATCGGCAACCGGATCACGGCAACAACCACGGCCCGGATGCCGTGAATGGGAAATGGCCGCGGGAGGCTTGTCTTTTGAATCAACCGGAGGTATCGTCTTCATATAAGCCTTATCCACTAGAGAACCGACCCCCTGATCATGCGTTCCCTGCTGTCTCATTATCTCTCCGCTACGAAATCCCGCCGTCTGACGCAACGTCTCCTGTGGCCCGCCCTGATCGCCGGCGGACTGGCCGCCGGGGGGCTGGCGGCGGTGGCCTGGCATGTGGCGACCGGACTGCCCTCGCTGGGAGGACTCCGGGATTACCAGCCCAGCCTGATTACCAAGATCAAGGCGGATAACCGCCAGGTTATCGGCCAATATTACGTGGAGCGCAGAATATTGACTCCGCTTCATGACGTGCCCCAGCATTTGATCAATGCCGTGATAGCCGTTGAAGACGCGCGGTTTTTCGAACACCCGGGATTGGACGTCTGGGGGATCCTTCGGGCCACCTGGACGAACTTCAAACGCGGTGGCAAAATCCAAGGCGCCAGCACGATCACCCAACAACTGGCCAGATCCCTGTTCTTGACCCCGGAACGGACCTTCCAACGCAAAATACGCGAACTCTTTTTGGCTCTGAAAATGGAATTTATCCTGACAAAAGAACAGATTCTCGAGATGTACCTCAACCAGATCTACTTCGGCCAAGGGGCCTATGGGGTCGGTACCGCGTCCTTGGCGTATTTCGGGAAAACGTTACCCGAATTGCAGCTACCCGAGTCGGCCTTTCTCGCAGGACTGCTGAAAGCCCCCAATACCTATTCCCCCTACAAGAACTACAATCTCGCGAAGAAACGCCAGGAACACGTGTTGGGACGGATGGTCCAGGCCGGCTTCCTGACGGAGTCCCTTGCCCGGGCGGCGAGCGGGACCCGATTGGACTTTACCCGTCAATCCTATGATCGCGTGGCTCCGTATTTTCTTGAAGACGTCCGCCAACACCTGGTCAAGGAATATGGGGAAGCCATGACGTATAAAGGTGGGCTCCAAGTTGCCACCACCCTGAACATTCCGATGCAACGCCTGGCCGAAGAGGCCGTCAGGAAAGGACTGCGCGACCTCGACAAACGGCAGGGATGGCGCGGGCCGCTCCGTCATGAAGAATCGCCGGCCCTGCTTCCCGAAGAATTACCTCCGACCCTTCCAGCGTTCGGGGAAATCCTGGAAGGCCACGTCGTGACCGTCTCCGATGAAGAGATGACGGTCCTGGCGCATGACCTGGCCGGCACCATCTCCTTGCCGGATATGCTCTGGGCCGAACGCCGGCTCACCGAAGGCGAGGCCGTCACCGACGCGGTGGTGACGCCCGTCGTCTCGGCCACACAATTGGTCGAACCGGGAGACGTGATTGAAGTCTCACTGAAATCGACCGCCAACGACACGATCCGGTTCCGGTTGGATCAGACTCCCGTGGTCGAAGGCGCGCTCATCGCGATCGATCCCCGGACCGGCGCGGTTCGGGCGATGGTCGGCGGGTACGAGTTTGAACGGAGTCAATTCAATCGCGCCTTGTTGGCCATCCGGCAGCCCGGGTCTGCATTCAAGCCGATCATTTATGCCACGGCCATTGATCAAGGGCTGACGCCTGCCACGCTGGTCCTCGATGCGCCCGTGGTCTACGAGGAGGAAGAGCCCGGAAAAACCTGGAAACCGGAAAATTATGAAAAACGCTTTTTCGGCCCGATCACCTTGCGGGAAGCCCTGCGCCACTCCAGAAACGCGGCGACGGTGCGTTTGCTCGAACAGATCGGCGTGTCCCGCGTGATCAATTTTTCACGCGCACTCGGGATTCACAGCCCGTTAAGCCCCGACCTGTCCCTGGCACTCGGCTCTTCGGGCATGACGCTTCAAGAACTCACCGCGAGCTATGGCGTGTTTGCCAATCAGGGCCTGGCCCTGGAATCCTATACGATTTCCCTGATCAGAGACCAGCATGACCACATCCTGGAGCAACACATGTTCGAACCCAATCAAGTGGTTTCCAAAGAAACCGCCTATTTGATTACGCACATGATGATGGACGTCATTCAAAGTGGAACAGGCAGACGCGCCCGGTCGATCGGGCGTCCCCTGGCCGGCAAAACCGGCACGACCAACAGCTACCGGGACGCGTGGTTCATCGGCTATGCGCCGAATCTCGTGACGGGCGTCTGGGTCGGCTTCGATAGCGTGGGGACTCTCGGCAAAGTGGAGTCCGGCGCCCATGCCGCTCTCCCCATCTGGACGGACTTCATGCGCAACAGCCTCAACCTCCTCCCCGTCCGGACCTTCGCGGTTCCGGATGGGATCCAGTTCGTCGAGGTCGATCAGACAACCGGCACCCTGGTCGATGAACCTTCAGAAGGCACGACGACCGAAGTCTTTGCAGACGGAACGGTTCCCCACCCACCCGTTCGCCAACCGGCCGATCCTTTGGACTTTTACGAGTTCGATCAACTCGACCAAGCTATTGAAACCCGCTGAATCAAAACGACCAGAAACGTCTCCACAAGACAAACGTACATCCATAACTAACTGAAATTATTTATATTTTCATAAATATATGATAAATAAAAGTATAAATTTGAATTAGCATATATCATATGTTAAACTCTGGCGCATGATGATCGTTCGTGACCTTGCGCCAAAACTCATCAGGTCAGCAACCCAAGTCCCTGCTATTACGCTCACCGGACCTCGACAGAGCGGCAAAACCACGTTATGTCGGTCCGTGTTTCCACGGCATCCCTACGTGACGCTTGAGGCTCCTGACTCACGCGCTTTCGCGTCAGAAGACCCCAGAGCCTTTTTGGCCCAGTTCCCTGAAGGCGCCGTCATTGACGAGGTTCAACGCGTCCCGGACCTGCTCTCTTATCTCCAAGGCATCATCGACGATGCTCCGGAGCCCGGGCGCTGGATTCTCAGTGGTTCGCAAAACTTGTCCTTACTGGAGTCGGTCAGCCAATCGTTAGCCGGACGGACGGCAGTACACCACCTGTTGCCGTTGACCCGTGGTGAAATCACGCGCTTTGCTCGACATTCCACCGGTCTCGACGAAACCCTGTTTACCGGAGGCTACCCCCGCATCTTTGATCGCCAACTCGACCCGGCAGACTGGCTCCGCTCGTACGTCGCCACCTATCTCGAACGGGACGTACGCACCATCAGCAACGTCGGCGATCTTGCAACGTTTCAACGGTTCGTCGAATTGTGTGCCGGTCGTACCGCGCAGTTGCTGAACCATTCATCATTGGCCAACGACTGCGGCATCTCACAACCAAGCGCCAAGGCGTGGCTCGGCATACTGGAGGCCAGCTTCATTGTGTTTCGTCTACAGGCTTTTCACGCAAACTTGCGCAAACGACTCGTGAAAATGCCGAAGCTGTATTTTTACGATACCGGTCTGGTTTGCTGGCTTTTGGGCGTCCGTGAGCCGGCGCAGCTTCGTTCACATCCGTTACGCGGGGCGATCTTTGAGACTTGGGTTGTCTCGGAGACCATGAAACACCGTACCAACCTGGGCAAGGCGGGTGGGTTGTCGTTCTACCGCGATAGCAACGGGGCCGAAGTCGATCTTGTCATTGAACAACCGGACAACGTCGCGCTGGTCGAAGCCAAGTCCTCCGCAACCGCATCGTCGAGCTTGTTCAACGGCACCAAACGAGTGCGACAGCATATCGGGCACTTGTTTCGTTCATGTGACGTCGCAGTTGTCTACGGCGGCGATGAATTTCAAGAGCACGCTGATGGGCGGTTGATACCTTGGCGAATGCTACGTGCGGTAAGTCTGCAACGCTCCGATCACGTCATTTCCGTCTTTGCCGGTGGGAAACCGGTTGCCGGCGCCAGCGTCTTGGGGTTATTCCCGAACAAGACCTGGAAAGACGCGAGCACGAGCGAGAACGGTGAAACCAAACTCGACCTGCATTCGATTCATCTGCCCATGACCGTATTCGTGGCTGCCGAAGGATTTGCGCCGCATGTGGAGTATGACTGGGTTCCGGCCGAACGGGCGCTCCATATAGAACTCCGTACTTTTCCCAGCGGTGGCGCCGTCATCTTTCCCAAGGGAATAGGTACGCTTCCCGGGCTCAACGGCAGATTGAATCCCATCCGCGATACCCTCGACCGGACCTACCTCTACGCGGACAACGTTGCCATCAACGAAGGCCGGCAACAGCCGGTGGCTTTTGTTCCCGGTGAAGAACTGCGATTGACCGATGCCGACGGTCATGAACTGCTGGCGCGCATCATTGATATCGTCGGCCGTTCGGCACTGATCGAGTATTCTGTTGGAGACCGACAGCGGTGACGGCGTCGAGGTCACGAATTGTGACCTCAAGTCGAGATGTCGGGTTACGCTATGCTAACCCAACCTACCGTCTTCTGAATGGTGCGTGAAATAATTGTCGCCGAGGGTTTTGCTATTGCGCGTCCTGATATTCTTCGTGCCAGGCCATTTGAATGGCTTCGAGTTTTTTTTCGTCGGAGCCCTTGGGGTCGCCGGTGAATTCAGGCCAGGCTACGATCCACGCGTGCAGGTCGGTGAAGCGGACCGTGAGCGGATCGAGGTCCGGGTGTTCTTCGTGCAGCCGAATCGCGATGTCTTCGGCCATAGCCCAGGTCAATTCTTGAGACATGTGGCGCTCCTGTGCGGCGGCACGGTCAATCCGTGACTTCGGAGAGTTTTTTGCTTTCGAGGGCTTCCTTGAGCGTGGCGTCCATCAACACTTCGGCCAGGTGATGGGTCACTTTTTCCATGTCGGCAATCCCGGCCCGGATCTGTCGATGGTCCTTTTGGGCTTTCGTGACGCGCAATGCCTCGATCGCGTGATGAATGGACTCGATTTCTTCCGCCGGGATCAGGTCCGTTCCCCGTTGGAGCGCCTTCTCGGTGGCCATGATGATGGCGTCGGCCTCCGTCCTGGCCTCGATCACCTGACGCGCCTGAATATCCTCCGCCGCGAATTGGAAGGATTCCCGAATCATGGTTTCGACTTCCTCATCCGTGAGCCCGTGGGAGGGTTTGACCTGCACGGACTGCGATTCGCCGGTCCGGATATCCGACGCGGTGACGTTGAGAATGCCGTTGGCATCGATCAGGAACGTCACTTCAATGCGAGGCACGGCCGCGGGTAACGGCGGGACCTTGAGTTGGAACCGGGCCAGGCTTCGATTGTCTTTCACCAGCTCGCGTTCGCCTTGCAATACGTGAATGTCCACGCCGGTTTGGCCGTCCACGTAGGTGGTGAATATCTCCTTGGCGCTGGTCGGGATGGTCGTATTCCGGCGAATCAACGTGCTCATGACGTTGCCCATGGTTTCAATGCCCAAGGACAGCGGGGTCACGTCGAGCAGGAGCATCTCCGTGTTCTCCCCGGCCAGAATACCGGCCTGGACCGCGGCCCCGAGCGCGACGACTTCATCGGGATTCAGGTCACAGTGGGGCGTCTGTCCGAACAGGGCCTGCACGCGGGCTCGAATCACCGGCATCCTGGTGCTGCCGCCGACCAAAACCACCTCGTCGATCTGACCCGTCTCCAGACCCGCGTCGCTCAACGCGCGGCGACACGGCGTCATGGTTTGTTCGACCAGGTCCTGAACCAGGGCTTCGAATTCATCCCGCGACCAGCTCCGTTCATAGGTCCCCTTTCCATCGGGCAGGGTGACGGCCATATGCGCCTGCGGTTCGTCCGACAACCGGATCTTGGTCTTTTCGGCTTCAAGCCGCACCGTTTGCATGAGTTCCGGCGAATCTTCGACTTTGACGCCATGCCCGGCGTCGATATCCCGGATGACCGCGTCCACCAGCCGCCTGTCGAAATCGTCCCCGCCGAGATGCGTGTTCCCATTGGTCGCCAGGACTTCGAAGATCCCGTCCTTGAGTTTCAGGATGGAGATATCGAAGGTGCCCCCTCCGAGATCGTAGACGGCGATGTTGCCCTGCGTGTTCTGTTGCAATCCATAGGCCAGCGACGCCGCGGTGGGTTCATTGATGATCCGCAGCACTTCCAGGCCGGCGATGAGACCGGCGTCCTTGGTCGCCTGACGCTGACTGTCGTTGAAATAAGCCGGGACCGTGATAACGGCCTTGGTAATTTCCTCGCCCAGGTGCGCTTCGGCGCGGAGCTTGAGTTCCTTCAGGATCATGGCCGAGACTTGCGGGGGGGAATAGGTTTTCTCGCCCACCTGGATGCGGATCACGCCGCCCTTCTCCTGCAAGGTATACGGGAAATATTTCAATTCATCCGCCACGTCGGACACGGCTTTGCCCATGAACCGTTTCACGGAATAGATCGTGCGAGACGGGTCGCGGACGAGATGTTCCTTGGCGGGGTCCCCGACCAGGAGCCCGTTATCCGTGAGGCCCACGATGGACGGGACTTTGGTTTGGCCACGGGCTCCGGGAATGACCCGCGGGCCGTCGCCGGCCATGTGCGCGACCAATGAATTCGTGGTGCCGAGGTCGATGCCGACGATCAGTGCCATATGTTCCTTTCGTCATCCCCCGTGGGACTCGTCGCCGCCACCAGGTCATTCACGATATTTTTCACGTACGTGCGGTTGGAGAGAATTTCCTGCATGCCCGTGAGCACCGCGTCTTTTTGCGCCTGCACGGTGACATCGTCGTCGGCCGGCAGGGCGTCCCAACGGCTGAACTGCTCACGCAATCGACTTTCCATTTGCGCTTTGCGCCCTTCCAGCGCCTGCCGCTCGGCCTGCAATTTCTCCAGCAGTTCCTGCCGGCGTTCGCCGGCCTCCCCGGCGGGCAGCGCCCGGAACTCTTCCAGGTCCTCTTGCAGTTCCAGGATTTCATCGAACAGGTCGGCCGGAGGGGAGGTCCGGATATCCTTGGCCGAGCCCGCTTCCAGACGAATGAGATACTCGGCTCGTTGCACGGGGTCTTTCAGCGTCCGGTACGCCGTGTTCAACAACGCGGTGTTGCCGAGACTGATGGCTTTTTCGCCCTCGTCTTTCGTGGCGTAGTAGTCGGGATGAAAGCTCCGGCTCAAGGCATAGAAGGTTTCTTCCAGCGCCTGTTCGTCGAGGTTCAATTTGCGTGGCAGGTTGAGGCAGGTGAAATAGTCGAGTTCCTTGGACAGGGGTTGCACCTTGACGCACCGACCGCAGAAGTACTCGCCGGTCATTTCTGACTGACAATGCCAGCACATGCTGCGGGCCATCGGCAGGTCGCGGCCCCGTCCGGCATCAGGTTGATGTACGTGTTCGCTCATCCTTCCTCTCTCGCACAACGGGCATGGTAGGACTTCACCATGCCCGTTGGTTCGCTTGTCGCGCGACGCCGTTCAACGCGTTACGCTGAAAACGATTCTCCGCACCCGCAGGTCTTGGTCGCGTTGGGATTGATGAATTTGAATCCCCCGCTGACCATGTCCTTTTGATAGTCGAGCTGCATGCCTTCCAGGTAAATCGCGCTCTTCACGTCGACGATGACTTTCACCCCGCCCTGCTCGCACACGGTGTCGAACTCGCCGATTTTCTCGTCGAAATTGATCGTGTAGCTCAACCCGGAACACCCGCCGCCTTTGACGCCCAGGCGCAACCCGCCTTCGGTGAGATCCTGCACGTCCATGAGCCGTTTGACTTCGGCCACCGCGGCCTCCGTCAGCGTGACGAGTGGGGTCTGCGTGGTTTCTGTCGTTTGCGTCGTTTCCATGGCTTCACTCCTTGCCGGGTCAGGCGGGCGTCGCCGCTTCTTCGGTCGTGCCTTCGGTATCGGCTTTCTTTTTGTAATCGTTCAACGCGGCTTTGATCGCGTCTTCCGCCAACACGGAACAGTGGATCTTGACCGGGGGCAGGTTCAATTCCTGGACGATTTCGGTATTCTTGATCTCGCCCGCTTGATCCACGGTCTTGCCCTTCAGCCACTCCGTGGCCAAGCTGGAACTGGCAATCGCCGACCCGCAACCGAAGGTTTTGAACTTCGCGTCCACGATGGTGTCGTTTTCCACTTTGATCTGCAGTTTCATCACGTCGCCGCATTCGGGAGCCCCGACGATGCCGGTCCCCACGCCATCTTCGTCTTTCTTGAACGACCCCATGTTGCGCGGATTGTTGTAATGGTCGATTACTTTTTCACTGTACGCCATGACACCATCCTCCTTGTACCCGAAAATTTATGAATACGATTATTGTCTGCCTGCTCAGTGCACCGCCCATTGGACGGTTTTGAGGTCAATGCCTTCCTTCGCCATTTCATAGAGCGGCGACATTTCACGCAGATGATTGACCGCCTTGATCATCCTATCGATAGTATATTCCACTTCTTCCGGCGTCGTAAACCGGCCGACCCCGAACCGGATGGATGAATGCGCCAAGTCGGACCCCACGCCCAAGGCCCGCAGGACGTAGGACGGCTCCAAGGTCGCCGAGGTACAAGCCGATCCCGACGATAAGGCGATTTCCTTGACGCCCATCAACAGGGCTTCGCCTTCGACGTACGCGAAACTGATGTTCAGGTTCCCGGGAAGCCGCTCCGTCTCGTGTCCGTTGAGATAGACTTCTTCCAGGGCGCCCATGATGCCGTCTTGCAGGCGGTCGCGCAGGGCCATCGTGCGAACGGATTCCTCCGGCATCTCCTGCGCGCACAACTCGATGGCTTTGCCGAACCCGACCACGAGCGGCACCGGCAACGTGCCCGACCGCATGCCCCGCTCGTGCCCGCCGCCGTCGATCATCGGCGCCAACCGGACGCGCGGCGCCTTCCGGCGCACGTACAAGGCCCCGATGCCCTTGGGTCCGTATATCTTGTGCGCGGTAAAGGCCATCAGGTCCACCCCCAGTTGCTGGACGTCCACCGGGATTTTTCCCACGCCTTGCGTGGCGTCGCAATGGAAGAGCACGCCCTTTTCCTTCGCGATCTTGCCGATCTCCGCGATGGGATGGATCGTGCCGATCTCATTGTTCGCCAGCATGATGGAAATCAAAATAGTCTTGTCGGTGATGGCCTTCCGCACGTCGTCCGGATCGACCCGGCCGGCTTTATCGACGGGCAGGTACGTGACCTTGATGCCTTTTTTCTCCAAGGACTTCGCCGCGTCGATCACCGCGCGGTGTTCGGTCGAACTGGTGATGATATGATCACCCTTCTCCTTATACATTTCGACCACGCCCTTGAGCGCCAGATTGTCGGACTCGGTGGCTCCGCTCGTGAACACGATCTCCTTGGCGTCGGCGTTGATGAGGCCGGCAATGTGTTTCCTCGCACGGTCCACGCCTTCTTCGGCTTCCCACCCGAAGGAATGGTTCCGGCTCGCGGAATTGCCGAATTTTTCGGTGAAGTACGGGAGCATCGCATCCACCACGCGCGGGTCACAGGGCGTGGTCGAATGGTTGTCCATATAAATGGGTAACTTCATGATGGCACTCCTTGTGGCTTTAAAGATTCGACGAAAATCATGGGGGTTTCCTCGACCATTAAGTCTTCGATGGACATGCTGTTCAGCAATTGAAAGATGCTTTCCTGGATTTTGAACAGCGGCGTCCGGATGTTGCAGTGATTCATCTGCTCGCACTGGGAATGGTCGTCTTTTTCATGAGAACAATCCGTCAAGCCCAAGGGTCCTTCGATGGCTTCGAGCACTTGCGCCAGGGTGATGGCTCTGGGTTCCCGCCCCAATGCGTAGCCTCCCTTGGGTCCGTTATGATGACTTTCGATCAGTTGATGCCGAGCCAGGGTCTGAAGCACTTTCGCCAGCAGTTCCACGGGGATATTATGTTCTTCGGCAATTTCCTTGGTGTTGACCACCCGCGGGGTGGCATCGATGCCGCTTTGAACCGTGGCCATGTACTGAAGCGACAGCAAGGCATAATCGGCTTTTTTCGAAAACTTCAGCATGACTCCTCACACAAACAAACGCGGAGCAATTGAATCTCCGACCGAAACCATCGGAGCAAATTCTAGCATTGACATTTCTTTCTAGTCAAGAGTATTTTAGTCGGAGATTAAATAAGTCGGAGATAGAGCCGTCCAGCTTTTCGATCGGCTATCTTATTGAAAGTACGTCATAATTTAGTAATTTTTCTTTCCATATCCGAGGGAAAAGGAGACCAAATGGGAGGCAGTAATCCATATATCGAGCAAGTCGAAGTCAAAACAGCCACAGAACCCTTCACCGTGACCTTTCGTATGCCGGACGAAACCCTTGAGGTGGCTGTTGATCCAAACAAAATCCCCTATGGACCGACCGGCCAGCCCGGCAGCCTGCTGGACATTGCGATGGGCGCGGGACTCGACGTCGAACATGCCTGCGGCGGCGTCTGCGCCTGTTCGACCTGTCACGTTGTCGTGAAAGAGGGACTGGACACGTGCAGCGAGGCCACGGACGATGAACTGGACCAGTTGGACGAAGCCCCCGCGATTACCCTGCAATCCCGCCTGGCCTGCCAATGCGTGCCCGACGGCTCCACTAATCTCGTCGTCGAAATCCCCGAATGGAATAAAAACCTGGTGAAGGAAGGGCACTAGGCCGGCGGCCGTCAGAAAGAAGATTCTTTCGGATCTACTCGAAAGCCGATGGCCTTCGGTGACAATGCTGTTCACGCGGTGGCGTCAGTTCCTCCGCGCGCGCTTCCGACGCGAGCAGCAATTCCTTGGTGTCCGGTTTGGGCGAGACTCTTCTCCAGGGAAACATTATCGGGATTTTTCTGAATAGGGCTTTCACGCGAACTCGTACAGAGGCACCGTGCTCGCCGGTTGGTGTTTTTCCTGAAGCAGGCCTTCGATCCTGCGAACCGTGTCCGGTTTCAACAGCACGTCTCCGCATACGGCACAAACATCTGCCGGAACGTGGTCAATGACAATGATTTGCCCCTGATGCCGAACGGTGTGCATGACTTTTCCCGCTTCGTATTCTCCCGGACAACCATCAATGCTGCATTTCATATCGATGATCTTCTTTGAGTCGGAGTAACCCATTTGGGCAATTTTGGTTCATAAACCGTAATGATAATAAGACTTGGGCGAGCCGTCGTGCAAACGATATGAACGGCTCGCCCCGTTTCAGACGCTGCTCACAGAGTGCCAATGGCGCACGAAGAAAAGTTTGCAGTTTGGTACTATAGTTAGTACTATACATGTCTTATGCGGGCGAAGCATCAACGCACCTTGGAGAGCCTGTTCAAGAAACCAACGCCCGCAGGCATCCGGTGGCCGGACATCGTCTCCATGCTGAAGGCGGCGAACGTCGAGGTCTCTCAGCGATCGGGGTCGCGCGTGCTGCTGAAGAAAGGAGCGGAACGGATCGTGATTCACCGGCCTCACCCTGAAACGGAGACCGGGAGAGCGACGGTGTGCGACGTCGCCGCATTTCTCGAAGCTATAGGAGTCAAGCCATGATGGAATACAAAGGATACGTGGCCGAGGTCGAATTCGACGAGTCGGTGGGGCGTCTCCACGGCCGGGTGGTCAACAGCGGCGCCTATCCGATCGCCACGTTTGAAGCCACCGACGTCGATGGGCTTCGACGCGAATTCCGCCGATCCATCGACGAGTACCTTGCTTCCTGTCGCGAGGACGGCGTCGAACCCAGAAAGCCGTTTTCCGGCAAGCTCAACGTGCGGCTTGGCCCCGACCTGCACCAACGCGTTGCCCGCTTGGCGGCGGAAAGCGGCTTGAGCCTGAATGGCTGGATCAGGCAGACGCTGGAGAAAAGCGTGTCACGGTGAGCGACCCGCTCACGGCAGAGCCCGTCAGGTCTTGGAATGCAGCGCCACGCGGTTCCCCTCGCAGTCCTGGAAGTGGGCGATGTATCCATGTTCACCGATACCGGTCTTGGGCATCAGCGTCTGTCCGCCATTGGCATCGACCTTGGCCAGGGTACTCTCGATGTCGGTCACGGAAAAGTAGACCAACGTCCCGGTATGGGACGGCGTGTAACCCTCTGATTTCATGAGGGTCCCCGTCGCTCCGCCCCATCCCTGGGTCATGGGAAACCAAGCCATTTTCATGGGACCCATTTCGTTAAGACTGAGTTGAAACCCGAACACGGTTTCGTAGAATTGCTTGGCTCTCTCCAAATCATTGACCGGAATTTCGAACCAATTCACGGGATTGGTCTGTTCGCTCATGCTTGCCTCCGCCTCTCGTATGAAAAAGGGGAACATACAACATGGCGTGACAGAAGTATAGCTACTGCAACGCTTGGGGCAAAGAGCAAAACGGAAAGTGTCGCTTGTGTTATCGAGGATTTTGTCAGGTTATGTGACATGAGCAAACCCGAGATGATACCCTGCCCAGTCGCAAAGAGGAACGCGCCTGCCGGGCGTCTTGATTTCCGTACCATGATGAACCTTCGCAACATCGCTATTGTCGCGCACGTCGACCACGGCAAGACCACACTCGTGGACTCGATGCTGTGGCAGAGCGGAACGTTCCGCGAAAACCAGGACGTCGGCGAACGGGTGCTGGACTCGATGGACCTCGAACGCGAGAAAGGCATCACGATCATGGCGAAGAACACCGCCATCACCTACGGCGACGTGAAGATCAATATCGTGGACACGCCGGGGCACGCCGATTTCGGCGGCGAGGTCGAACGCACCCTGCGGATGGTCGACGGCATCATGTTGCTCGTCGACGCCGCGGAAGGCCCGCTGCCCCAGACGCGATTCGTGCTGTCCAAGGCGCTTGAACTGGGGTTGCCTCCGATCGTGGTGATCAACAAGATCGACCGACACGACGCGCGCCCGTCGGAAGTCCTGAACGAAGTCTACGACCTGTTTATCGACCTGGACGCCACCGAGGCACAGATCGAGTTCCCGGTCATCTACTCCATCGCCCGCGAAGGCAAATGCGCCGGAGCGCCGGACGGAGAGCTGACCAATTTGCAGCCGCTGTTCGAGATGATCGTCGAGCACATTCCGCCACCGTCAGGAGACCCGGACCACCCGCTCCAGATCCTGGTCACCAACGTCGAGCCCGACGACTACCTCGGACCGCTGGCGATCGGACGCGTCGTAGCCGGCACGGTGCAGAACCGGCAGCCGGTCACCTTATGCCGGCGTGACGGGACGCAGACGTCGGCCGCCGTTTCGGAATTGTTCGTCTACAAAGGCCTGGGACGCATCGCGGTGGCCTCGGCGGGTCCCGGAGAGATCGTGGCGCTGGCGGGGATGAGCGGCATCGGGCTGGGAGAAAGCATTGCCGGCGGGGAAACCCCCAAACCCTTGCCCACGCTCAACGTGGACGAACCCACGCTGTCCATGGAATTCTCCGTCAACGATTCCCCGTTCAGCGGAAAGGATGGCCAGTACGTCACCTCACGCCACGTTCGGGAGCGATTGCTCAAAGAAGCCCAACACAACCTCGCGATGCGGTTGGAACCCACCGATTCCCCGGATCGCTTCCTGGTGTACGGCCGCGGGGAACTACAGATGGCCATTCTCATCGAACAGATGCGGCGGGAAGGCTATGAATTTTCCGTCGGCATGCCGCGGGTGCTGACCCGCTCCGTTCGAGGCGAGACTCACGAACCCTACGAACTGGCGCTCATCGACGCGGCTGAAGAGTACATGGGCATCGTCGTACAGAAACTCGGCACGCGCCGGGGCGTCATGATCAAGATGATCAACCACGGCTCGGGACGGGTGCGTCTGGAGTTCGAGGTGCCCAGCCGCGGGTTGATCGGCTACCGGACCGAGTTCCTCACCGATACGAAAGGCACGGGCATCCTCACGCACCTGTTCACGGAATACCGGCCCTGGGCGGGCGACATCGTCCATCGAACGACCGGCGCGCTGGTCGCCGACCGTCACGGCCGCGTCACCGCGTACGCGATGATCAACCTGCAGGTCAGGGGACAACTGTTCGTCGGGCCGGCCGACGTGGTATACGAAGGCATGCTCATCGGAGAGAACAGTCGAGACACGGATCTGGACGTAAACATCACGAAAGAGAAGAAACAGACGAACATGCGCGCCGCCGGATCCGATTCGTATGAAAAAATCGTGCCTCCGTTACGCATGTCGTTGGAGCAGTCGATCGAGTTCATCCGCCACGATGAACTGATCGAGGTCACGCCGCAACATCTCCGGCTGCGAAAACGCTACCTCGACCAGAACGAACGGAAGCAGCACGCCGCCCGCCAGACCGCAGAATCCGGCGCAGCAACCCACCAATAGGCCTCCGACACCGGCGCGACCAGCTCCTTGGGATAGACTCGCCTTCTCCGGGCAGATACGTCAGCCGATGGCGATCATCGCCGTCGAGTCCATCGCCGGTTACACGATTTCGTCGTCAGCCGGCGGCGCGTCCGGCGGGTTCTCCGGAGAAAGGTCGGCGCCGGCTTCCGGTTCAGAGGAGTCGGAGGCTGCTTTTTGGGCCTTTTGCTCTGCCTTGGCCTTCAAGCGATCGGCTTTCTTTTTGGCCTTCGCTCGTTCCCGTTCCTGGCGAGCAAATTTGTAATTGGGTTTACGTGGCAAAACGGATCCTCATCAGGCGATGGAGCGGTCAGAGGCCGCTCCGGGATAGGGTGAATAAGCGAAACACCGCCTCGCGCGGTCTTACCTCTCTCGATGACGCGCCGGCTGACGAGCGGTGCTCCATGATTTGCGGGCAAACCGGCGACCCAGGCCTCGCTCGATCTCACGCCATTTCCGCTCTTCGTCCGACGTAATGAACGTGACCGCCTCGCCGGATCGGCCCATGCGGCCGGTCCGCCCGACCCGGTGCGTGAACAGTTGTTCCGAATCCGGCAGGTCGTAGTTGATGACCTGGCCGATGCCCTCGACGTCCAGGCCGCGAGCGGCCACATTCGTCGCGACCAGAATCGGCGTGGCGCCGGAACGGAAAGCCAGCATCACGCGCTCGCGGGCGTGCTGGCTCAGATTGCCCTGGAGCGCGCCGACGGGATAGCCCAACGTATCGAGCTTTTGGGCCAGCTTCTTGACGCCGTGCTTGGTCTTGCCGAAAACGATAATCGGAGCGCCGTCCCGCCGGTTCAACAGCGTCTTGAGGGCTTCGATCTTGTCGCTCTTCCGGATGGTATAGACCACGTGCTCCACCGTGGGGAGCGCCTGCAGGTCCGCATCCACCTCCACCGTGACGGGGTTGCGCAGGTGTTTCCGGGCCGTCTTCGCCACCCATTCCGGCATGGTCGCGGAAAGAAGCGCCGTCTGCCGGCCGGAGGGCGTCCGGCTCAGGATGGCTTCCACGTCGCGGGCAAAGCCCCGATCCAGCATTTCGTCCGCTTCGTCCAGCACCAGAAACCGCACGGATCGAAGGTCGAGTGTGCCCTGCCGCAGATGGTCCAGCGTACGACCCGGCGTGCCAATGACGATCTGGGCTCCGCTTCTCAACGCCGCGTGCTCCGGCCTCAATGACCGGCCGCCGTACAATAACGTCACTCGCAGCCCCTGTGCTGTCGCCAGGGCCTTCATGACTCCGGACACCTGAATGGCCAGTTCCCGTGTGGGCACCAGGACCAGCGCCTGGACCTGCTTGACCGACGGGTCACACTGCTCGACCAGGGGCACGGCAAACGCCAGCGTCTTTCCGGACCCCGTACGCGCCTGCCCGATCAAGTCCTGCCCTGCCAGAAGATGGGGGATGGACTTCTCTTGAATGGGTGTGGGCGTGGATATGTTCATCCTGGAAATTGCGGCCATGGTGGCGCCATTCAACGCCATTCCGGAAAACACGACTCCCCCGGTGTGGGCGCTATCATCAACGGGGGTGCTTGCGGGCAATGCCTCACTCACCGGTGCGTCGACTACGGACGAAAGACCCTTGCGACGAGCATTGAAGCATGGTGAGCAGTACACCGGCCTGTCCGGGCTTGGCCGAAAAGGGATGGTAGTAGATGTCTCGCAAGCAGCGCAAACGGCCTTGTGGCGCCGTGTACGGTTGGATGGACGTGGACGGGTTGAAAAAGACTTAACAGACATACGTAAATAAACTCCTTGGTTATTGGTTATCGAACATCCATGAGAATTCCCCTTACCAGTCGGCTACCGGCAAACCCCAAGGGGGGGTACCTCCTATGATTGCAGCCTATCCGCGGATCAGGCAGACGGTGGTGCAAGCCTACTCGCTCGGGTCAGAACCGGATTCCGGCTTTGGGTAGGGTTCCGGACTGGCGTGGACTTCTGGTGGGGGGAATGACCTCCAGAAGACCCCGATGGGAGTGACCCCTCGGGGTCTCGCTTTCACTCACGAGCCACTGATATCTGCGGCTTGAAAATTGGCTCCCCGGGCAGGACTCGAACCTGCGACCAATCGGTTAACAGCCGACCGCTCTACCAACTGAGCTACCGAGGAACGTCTATATTGATTTGATGACTACGCGTTGTATCCAATCAATATGATGCCACTAATAATCGCCATCATATACGGGAGATGTGAGTTGAGCAATAACGGGACAGAACTGATCGAATCCCGGACTCGCCCGAACCCTCAAAACTGAAAGTCGTCGGAATCTTCTTCGCCTTCTTCGGCTTCGGCCGCGCCGCCTTCGGACAAGGCCACGTAATGCCGGGCCCATGACAAATAGATGTTGGCGCTGTCTTTCATGGCATCGGCGCCGATGGTCAATTTTTTGACGACGTCGGGGTCCCCGCCCATGAGTTCCATTTCCTGGGCACGGCTCTCCAACCGGTCATGGAATCGAGTCATACTGTCGTTGATCTCACCCATGAGTTCTCTGAGGTCATCGCTCATGTCCACACCTTGTGTTGCCAGCCCATCGTGTGAGTCACCGAGATAAAATAAAGCCCCGCGACAAGCGAAAAAAGGCGTCTGCCGCAGGGCCCCTATCTGCTATCCGATGTGTGAATTTACCCCTGATAGGCTTGTCCCAACTCCGCAGCTTCGCCGGCCTGGTCCATCAATTGACCGTTGGCGCTCACCGCCACCATGTCGATGGCCTCATGTTTTGCCGCGTCGCACACCACTTTGCACAACTCACAGCCTTTACAGCGATTGATATAGACTTCCGCGACCAATTTTTCGACGTTCAGGTCCAGGCAATTGGCCTCGGGGCAGTACATGATGCACAACCGGCACCCTTTTTTGGCGACGCATTTTTCATCGGTCACTTGCGCTACGTTATACATGAATACTCCGTCTTTATTTATGCCGCCGCAACGGCCAGTTCAATGTTGTTCTTTTCCGCCCACTCCGACGCCATTTCGTACGACTTGACGACCGTCTCCAGGTTTTTCTTCAACAGCATTTCTTTTTTGGCGAATTTTTTCTTGATGGCTTCATCCAAGGTCGCCGTTCCGCCGGAGGCCACGAATTTTTTCCCGAACCGCTCCTGCAGCGCGCCGTCGAGCGCCTCCAGGGAGACGCATTTGGTAATGCCGGCGACCGACCCGATCATGGTCATGTTCGTGGACAGCTCCGTGCCCGCCACTTCCAACGCCACCTGGGTACCCTTGATGTAAAACACCGCCACGTCCAGATCCTTCAACCGCTTCACGTCCTCGTCCGACAAGAGCGGCACGTCCGAATTGATGATGACGACGCCGTTTTCCTTGATGCCCGAGTAGAACGGCATGGTATAGCTCTTGCCCATCGTCACGACTTGCGGATGAAAGACTTCGATCACGTCGGGAAACACCAACTCTCCCCGGTCGTAGATCCGGCTGACCCCGATCCGGCAATAACTCTCGGCCGGCGCCATCCGCTTTTCCGCACCGAAAAAGGGATTCGAGATCGCAAATTTGCCATCACGCGACGCGGCCATGGCCAACACGTGCGCCGCCGTCACCGCGCCCTGTCCTCCAAGACCCGACATGCGAATATTCAGTCTCCGCTTGATCATGACGATTTCCCCTTTCCGCCGGGAGGACTCAGGCCTTTCCCGCCAATTGCTTTTTCGCCGCGGCCTTTCTCTCTTTTTCCTTTGCCGCCAGCTCGGTCAACAATTCCTTGGCTTCATCACTGACGTACTCTTTATACGCGAACCGTTCGGTCGGCTTCTCCGAGTCCCGCATTTCCTGCAAGCCTTCCATGCTGTTCTTCCCGATCTCCAGGATGCACGGCGTGTAAAGCTGCAAATACGTGGGGCCGATTTCGCGGGCCACGTGGATCGCGTTCTTGATGACCTTTTCCACCAGGTTCGGTTTGCTGACCGTGCAATTTACCACGTAATGACAACCGGACTCGCGGGCGATTTCCGGCAATTTGACCTTCTCGAAGGTCTTGCCTACGGGCGCCATCTTGGCCACGAACCCTTTTTGCATCAACCCGCTTTCCTGGCCGCCCGTATTGGCGTAGAGCTCGTTGTCGAAACAAATGGTCGTGAATTTTTCCTGGCGGAACCAGGCTTGCAGGGTCATGTCCAGCCCGATATCCACCGTGGCCCCGTCGCCGGCCAACACCACCACGTCCTTGACCTGACCGGGGAACCGCACGCTGAGCGCGCGTTTGAGCCCGGAGGCAATGGCGTTCTGGTTGCCGAAGAGCGAGTGAATGTTGTGGACGCCCACGTGCGGGAAAACCAGACTGGTGCAGCCGGTGGACCCGACCATTACGGTATCCTCGGGCGCGGGCAACGACGCCAGGATGTACCGGAACGCCATGGACTCGGGACACCCGGCACACAACGAATGCTCTTCAATCAATTCCTTCGAGGTCCCGATATCCTTCCATCCGCGGCCTTCCTTCCCATACGTGGCGCGGTCCACCAAGTCCTGGTACTCCTCGGGCATGATATCGAACATCTCCGGAGCTATCTTAATGCGTTCCTTGCTCATGGTCGCCTCCTAGCGCATATTCAAAATAATCTCAAAATAATCACGTTCATTCCGCATGCCGGGTCGACGGTCGTGACCGCGTCAGCTCCCTCGTCCGGCCAGGCTTTCGGCTTTAATGCCCAAATGCTTTTTAATGTCGGCTGCGATGACTTCCGGCGGCATGGTCATGCCCCCGCAGACGTGAGGACCGGCATACACGCGGCCCGCGTCCGGAATCGTGGCGCGAATTTCTTTGGCCAGCCAGCCCGTCACATTGAACTCCGGCACGATGATGTGCTTCGCATTCTTGGTGGCTTCCCGAATTTCGTCTCCCGGCCATGGCCGAAGCACTTTAATCTTGACGATTCCCACCTCGATGCCATCCTCTTCCAGGAGGGCCTGGGCTTCACGACCCTGGGAAACCGCGGTGCCGGATGAGACAATCAAAATATCGGCATCGGGCTTGTCCACTTCAATCAGGCCGTCCAACCAGCGGATGGCGTGCTTTCTGGACCGTTCCACCGCGGCCCAGACTTCCTGTTGCCAACTGGCGTGGGTGGCATAACTGATATAGTTGCTCTTCATGACGAACGGGTCGCGCATCATCCGGACCGGCGGACATTCCATGTCCATGCACGGGACCGGCGACCGGTACGGGTCGTATGGCGGCAGACACATGTCCACGGGCGTCAGGTTCACCACGTCCTTGGTATGGGTCACGAAAAACCCGTCGCAACAGAGCGCCAACGGCAAATGCACGTCCGGCTCTTCCGATACCATGTACCCCTTTAAAATCCAGTCATAAAAGTCCTGCGCCGTCTCCGCGTGCCAGACCAGCATCCCGGTGTTCAACAGATATGAAATTTCCAACGTGTCCGGCTGGATGGAGAGCGGGGAGTTGATGCCCCGGCAGGTCACGATCATTTGAATGGGCAGCCGCGCCCCGGCCCACATCGGGAAGTTCTCCATGGCCCGCATGGTGCCCGGCCCCGCGGTCGTGGTAAACACGCGCGCGCCGCCGAACGCCGCGCCGGCGCATTGGGACATCACCGCGAACTCGCTTTCCCCGCGGAAGTAGTCGCCGATAAACCCTTCGGCGAACAATTCACCGATCAACGCCGCGGCTTCACTCTGCGGGGTAATCGGATAGGCAATCATGACGTCGCAATTGGCCCGCCGGATCGCTTCTTTGATCACTTCACTGCCCGTAAAAAAACAGGGAGTTCGTTCGGCTTCATGCATCATCTTCCAGGCGTCCGTCACGACCTGCCCGGCTCTATTTTTTGTCCCGACTAATGATTGCGTTGCCATGATTGCGCCTCCTCCTCGTTCCGGCTTTTAGGGCGTTTCATGTGACCAGTGTGCTCTATTGTACCGTCTTAAGCAGGTGAAATAAATAGGGAACCTCTGATTTATTGCACTATCGGGCGCATGGCTGCGTTGTGTCCTCGCTCAACCCTCACCTATCTCTGTGATAAGCCTCGGGTTTCGCTCCGGGACGCCTTGCCCTCCATCCCGCTATCACCATAAATCAGAGGTTCCATAACAAATACCGGACCGCCCGGGTCTCAGTCTTTCGGCGGCTCGACCGACCCTTTTAATTTTTTTACCCAATCGGCCAATCTCATGATCTTGTCGGCCGTCGCATCCCGGAACGACACCATCGCGTCCTCATGACCAGCCTGGGCGCACATGGCGATGGTATAACAATAGGTGCCGCCCCGGATAATCTTGAGGGACAGGTTCGCCTGGTGGCAATGCACGCCGACGAACATGCAGGCATCGATCTTGTTATGCCAAATCGTGAGGTTGGGATGGTTGGGATTGATTTCGATTTCAGGGTTGATCTTGGGATATTTGGGCCGGTAATCGGGCATGGGAATGAGCATCGCCTGCTGGGACGGGGTGACGCTTTCCTTGATCGTTTCATAGAGATGCCTGATGGCCGTGGCCTTTTTGGCCGCTTTTTCATTCCAGGCCCACAAGACCAGCGGACCGGGAAAAATCGTCGGCACTTTGGCCGATAAGAACTGGCGGGCCGCGGCTTCCATGGCGTCATCTTCATTGACGATTTTTCCGTGAATATGCGCCTGCCCCGGATCCGGCAAACGAACGCCCATACTGGCTGCCGCCGGGGGCAGAAAGTGCTCCGGACCCGGGAGAACCTCATACATTGTCGACATAGGCTTAATTCCTCGATTCCTGACAGAATATAAAGGAACCTCTGCTTTATTGCACTATCGGGCGTATGGCTGCGTTGTGTCCTCGCTCAACCCTCGCCTATCTCTCTGATAAGCCTCGGGTTTCGTTGCGGGACGCCTTGCCCTGCATCCCGCTATCACAATAAATCAGAGGTTCCTAAATGTATCCCGATAACGCAATTGTCGGACTACTGTATGCCGGTGCACGGAATTTCGCAACCTGGAAAAAGCCCCAACAGGCCGGATATTTAGGCCATTGTCCGGACCGGCTGCATGAGGCTTTTGACCCAGCATGCCACGGCGCAACGCAAGCGGATCACTATAGGAATTTCCGGAAGATGTTGTCAATTCGCAAAAGGGCGAACGGGCGGCAGGAACCCGACCCGCCTTGGGCGCGGCTGCGCCCCGGTCCCGAATCTTTACGGTTCGGCGAGGACTGTTTGAGCGAAGCGAGTTCCGCAGCCCTGGAATTCGGGGCCGGGGCAAAGGGACCCGTAGGGCCGCGCACGGGCGGAAATGGTTTTGGGTCCTTTTGCCGAAACAAAAGGACCTCGTCTCACGGGGGCGAAACCCCGCAACCGTCAGTACCTGTAGGTTTCCGGTTTGAACGGACCCTCCACCGACACGTTGATGTAGGCGGCCTGCTCCTCGGTGAGTTTGGTCAACGTCCCGCCAAACCCGCGCACCATGTGGGCGGCCACTTCTTCATCCAGCTTCTTCGGCAGCACCTCGACCGTGACCGGCGCGCCGGGCGTATCGGCGAATTTCTTCCCGTACAGGTATATCTGCGCGAGGACCTGGTTGGAAAAGGACCCGTCCATGATCCGGGAAGGATGGCCGGTCGCGTTGCCCAGATTGACCAGACGCCCTTCGGACAGGAGAAGCAGATGGTCGTTGGCGCGCGTACTCCGGTAGACCTTATGGACTTGCGGCTTGACCTCTTCCCACTCCCAATGTTTCCGCATGTAGGCCGTGTCGATTTCATTGTCGAAATGGCCGATATTGCAGACCACGGCCCCCGGCTTGAGCGATTGCAACATGGCGGCGTCACAGACGTTGTAATTGCCGGTGGTCGTCACGACCAGGTCCGTATTGCCCAACAGCGCCGTGTTGATATCTTCCACTCTCCCCGTGTTGATTCCGTCATTGTAGGGCGACACGACCTCGAAGCCGTCCATGCAGGCCTGCATCCCGCAAATGGGGTCGATTTCCGACACGCGCACGATCATGCCTTCCTGGCGCAGGGATTGGGCCGACCCTTTCCCCACGTCGCCGTACCCGACCACCAGGGCTTTCTTCCCGGACAGGAGATGGTCCGTGCCGCGCTTGATCGCGTCGTTCAAACTGTGCCGGCACCCGTATTTGTTGTCGTTTTTCGATTTCGTGACCGAATCGTTGACGTTGATGACCGGCACTTTCAGGGTGCCGTTTTCCATCCGCTCCTGCAAACGATGCACCCCCGTGGTGGTCTCTTCCGTGATGCCGTGGATCTTGTCCAGCATCGCCGGGTACTTGTCGTGGAGCATAAGGGTCAAATCACCCCCGTCATCCAGGACCATGTTCGCGTCCCACGGCCGGCCGTCCTTCAAAATGGTCTGCTCGATGCACCAGTCATATTCTTCGAGCGTTTCGCCTTTCCAGGCGTACACCGGAATGCCCCGGGCCGCGATCGCGGCCGCGGCATGATCCTGTGTGGAGAAAATGTTGCAGGAGGACCACCGCACTTCGGCCCCCAATTCCATCAGGGTCTCGATCAGGACGGCCGTCTGGATCGTCATGTGAATGCACCCCAGAATCCTGGCGCCCCTGAGAGGTTGCAGCGCTCGATATTTCTCCCTCAAGGCCATCAGACCCGGCATTTCCGTTTCGGCAATCTGAATCTCTTTCCGCCCCCAATCAGCCAGACTGATATCCGCCACCTTATAATCACACACCGTGTTCTCCAGTTGCGCAGTTGTACTCATGCTCGTCGCTCCCTTCTGCTTGGACTCGATCAACCCTCAACGTCACCGGTACACGTCGACGTCCTTTTTCAAAATCGAGGCCTTATCCGTTTTTTCCCAGGTGAACCCCGGGCCGCTTCGTCCAAAATGCCCATAGGCCGCCGTCTGTTTATAAATGGGGCGTCGCAGTTTCAAATGATCGATGATTCCACGCGGAGTCATCGGGAAATGTTTCCGGACCAATTTATCGATGACGTCAATGGCGACTTTCTCCGTCCCTTTCGCATCGACGAGCACGGAGACGGGTTCCGGCACCCCGATCGCATAGGCCAATTGCACTTCGCATTTCTCGGCCAATTTCGCCGCCACGATATTCTTGGCGATATACCGGGCCATATACGACGCCGACCGGTCCACCTTGCTGGGATCCTTGCCGGAGAAGGCTCCGCCGCCATGACTCCCCACGCCGCCATAGGTATCGACGATGATCTTGCGACCGGTCAACCCGGTATCGCCCATGGGGCCCCCCGTCACGAACCGGCCCGTCGGATTGATGTGAAACGTGACCCTGTTCGGGTTGAAGATCCCTTTCGGCATCACGGGTTTGATGACCTTTTCCTTGATCTCCTGCTCGATTTTCCTGGACGACACCTTGTCGCTGTGCTGGGTGGAGACCACGATCGTATCGACGCGGACCGGCTTGCCGTTCTTGTACTCGACGGTCACCTGCGCCTTCCCGTCCGGCCGCACCCACGGCAACAGGTTCGTTTTTCTGACATCGGCCAAGCGTTTCGTCAGGCGATGGGCCAGCACGATCGGCATGGGCATCAGTTCGCTCGTCTCGTTGGTGGCGTAGCCGAACATCAACCCTTGATCACCCGCCCCGCCGGTATCCACACCCATGGCGATATCACCCGATTGGGCATCAATCGCCGTCAACACCGAGCAGGTGCGGTAATCGAACCCCCAGGTGGCATCGGTATAGCCCACGTCACGGATGGTTTCTCGAATAATATCGGGTATTTCTACGTATGCTTTCGTGGAAATTTCCCCGGCCACGAACGCCAAACCGGTCGTCAGAATCGTCTCACACGCCACTCGGCAATTTTTATCCTTGGCCATAATGGCATCCAGGATGCCATCGGATATCTGATCGGCGATTTTGTCCGGATGACCCTCGGTCACGGACTCGGAGGTAAACAAGAAATTCTGTTGACTCATTACGGTTACCTTTCCCTGGCTCAATAAAGGAACCTCTGATTTCTTGCACTATCGGGCGTATGGCTCCGTTGTGTCCTCGCTCAACCCTCGCCTGTCTCTCTGATAAGCATAAGCCTCGGGTTTCGCTCCGGGACGCCTTGCCCTGCATCCCGCTATCACAAGAAATCAGAGGTTCCTAAACAAAAAGGCATCCCCTGTCCATCCTGTCGGAGAGGAATGCCTTGTTGAAGTGTTAAAGAATCGGGTTGCCCGGAGCGTCACGGAGGGCACCCCAAAGACCGCCTACCATAAAGAACAACGAGGTAGATTTGTCAAACACAATATGCTCGCATTGAAAAAAATCCATTATTTTCAAAGAGTTGAAAGTATTTCACACGCAGGCGAAACCGGAACGAACTCGAGAGTCCTCGCAGCTCATCTCGATCTAAGGACAAAGAGAACCCCCTCCTTGCACCCCCAGGAGTCTCCCATACCTTTCCCGCCGTGAACGGATGCGGCAGATACTAAACGGATTTCAAAAATTTTTCAATGCCGGCAAGAATCGCATGATTGCAAAGACGACTTGATGACGAAGACCGAACCCACCCGGCCGGCCAAAATACCGGCCGCTTACTTGTTCCCCCCTCACCCCAGCTCCTTCGACCCTTCGACAAACTCAGGGCTCAGGACAGGCTCTCTCCCACGAAAAGGGGAGAGGGAGTTCATTTGTCGTATTATGCCTGTCCTGAGCGAAGTCGAAGGGCCGCGCTAATCAGACCTGCGGAACGATCATTCCATACGAAGACGGATCATTCCTTCCCGACATTTTGTTGCATTGCCTGAACGGCAGGTGCTAAGATCCGCATTCAATTTTTTGCGCTTGAGGTGCGACTTCTCGCATTCCGGTGCAGGTGTGGGACTTGAAGAGACTCGTGAAGTTTCGTAAGGAGGCTTCTCATGTATAAAACCATCTACATCCCGGTCGACAATTCCGACCATTCCAATATGGCCGTCGACCTGGGTGTGCGGTTGGCACAGGAATTCGGATCGAAAATCGTCGGCAGCCACGTCTATGCCGCCAAGATGCACGACAAGCGGTTCAAGCAGATGGAAGCGGGCCTGCCCGAGGAATATCACGACGAAAAAGAACTCGACCGCCAACGCAAGATTCACGACTCCCTCATCACCCGCGGGCTCCAGATCATCACCGATTCCTATCTGGACTACGTGGATCAACGGTGTACGGAAACCAATCTCCCCCTGGAACGCCGGTCTCTCGAAGGTCGCAATTGGAAGGTGTTGGCCGAAGACATCAACACCAACGCGTACGACCTGACCATCATGGGCTCGCTCGGAGTGGGCGCCGTGAAAGATTCCGTGATCGGCAGCAATACCGAACGGGTCCTGCGCCGGGTTCGCAATTCGGACATGTTTATCGTGAAAGACCTGAAGCCCATGAACGGGGGGAAAATCGTCGTGGCCGTGGACGGCAGTCCGTACAGCTTCGGCGGGCTGAAAACCGGCCTGGCCCTGGGGAAAGCGCTGAACAAGCCGGTCGAGGCCATTTCCGCCTTCGATCCGTATTTCCACTATGCCGCGTTCCACAGCATTTCCGGGGTCCTGAACGAAGAGGCCGGCAAGGTCTTCCGCTTCAAGGAACAGGAAAAGCTCCACGAGGAAGTCATCGACAGCGGGCTGGCCAAAATCTACCAATCGCACCTGGACATTTCCCGGGAAGTGGCCCAGGAAGAGGGGTCGGACATCCGCACCACGCTCCTGGACGGCAAGGTGTTCGAAAAAGTCCTCCAGTACGTGCGCAAGGAACAACCCTGGCTGCTGATCGTCGGGCGGATCGGCGTGCACAGCGACGACGACATGGACATCGGCAGCAACACCGAAAACCTGCTCCGGGCGGCCTCCTGCAACATCCTGATCTCCAACAAGAAATTCGTGCCGCCGATCGACACCCAGGCGGAATACACCATCGCCTGGACCGAGGAAGCCCTGTTGCGGATGGAAAAGGTCCCGGTGTTCGCGCGCGGCGTCGCCAAGACCGCGATTCACCGCTATGCCATTGAAAAAGGGCATACCATCATCAGCAATTCGGTGGTGGACGACGCGGTGGGCGACATCCTGCCGAAGGGCGCCATGGATGCCATGAAAGCCCTGGGCGGGCAGCTCGACGAGGCCGGCATCGACCGCGACCAAATGCAGGCCGACGACGCCGTGGCCCAAGACCTGATGGGCTCGACCCTCAGCGGCATGGTCAACCAGGTGGTTGAAGAAACGGAGCCCGCGGCGAATCCGGCGGTGAGCCCGTCCACGCAATCCTACCTGGACCGCATGGCTCAGCCGTATTACGTCTGCGACGGATGCGGGTACATCGGGAAAGGCGCCCAGCCCGTCAAATGCCCGATTTGCGGGGGCGCGGGCGACGGATTCAAGACGGTCGACAAGAGCATGTTCGACGCCGCGGCCAAGCAGGAAGGGGTCTTGGAAATGCAAATGGCGTACGACGACGTGCCCATGCAATGGACCAAGGACGCCAAGGAAGCCATCCGGGCGGTCCCCGCGGGGTTCCAACGCCGCCGCGCCAAAGCCAAGATCGAAAAGTCCGCGAGAAAACTCGGCATGACCACCATCACGTTGGAGTATGCCTCACCCATGATTGACGAAGCCGCCAACGAAGACTACACCCCGATTTTCGCCAACAAGGAGGCGGAAGCGGAACAGCCTGCCCCTCAGTCGAACGGGCCGGCGCCCGACTCGCCCTACGATTGGGAGCCCGAGGCCTTGAAACGGTTGGAACGCGCGCCCGAAGGGTTCATGCGCGATTGCACCAGGGCGCTCATCATCAAGCACGCCGAAAAGCTGGGTACCACGCACATCACCATCGACGTGGCCAACGAAGGCATCGAGCAGGCCAAGCACACCATGGAAGAAGCCATGAAGTCCGGCAACGTCAAGGACATCATTGCCAAACTGACCGGCGCCGGCGCTCAACAATAGGGAGCCATGGGCAAGTCACTCCCTGTCATCAATGGCCCGCAACAGGAAGGGTTCGACACCCGCGTCACCGGGTTCACCTCTCCCGGGGCCGGTCCCGGCGACGGCCGGACCGTCGATGACTTCAAGCCCTACCTCGTCGCCCTGAACCTCACCAAACGCTGCAACCTGAAGTGCGACCACTGTTATCTGGACGCCACCACCAAGGCCGGCGGAGGCTCCGACGAACTTTCGACCGAAGAATGCTATCGGCTGATCGACCAGATCGCCGAGGTCAATAAAGGCTGCCTCCTGGTCATTACCGGGGGCGAACCCCTGGTCCGGCCCGACATCCTGGACATCGCCCGCCACGCCGTGGCCCAGGGCTTCATGGTCGTCTTCGGCACCAACGGCATGTTGATCAACGATCGCCTCGCCCGCGAACTCGTGGAGATCGGCGTCATGGGCATGGGTATCAGCATCGACTCCCTGGACGCGGCCAAACATAACGCGTTTCGCGGGATTCCCGGGGCCTGGGAAGCGGCGGTCGCGGGCATCGAAGCCTGCAAACGGAACGGCCTGCAATTCCAGGTGCACTTCAGCGCCCAACCCATGAACTACAAGGAATTGCCGGACGTGATCGACTGGGCCCACGGCCTGGGCGCGCGCGTGCTGAACGTCTTCTTCATGGTGTGCACGGGCCGCGGCGAGGAACTGACCGACATCAGCCCCGAACAATATGAGGAAGTGCTGGCCTTTCTGGTGGAGAGCCAGGACCGGTACCCGGACATGCTCGTCCGCGCCCGGTGCGCCCCGCACTTCAAACGGCTCGCGTATGAAAAGGACCCCGACTCCCCGATCACCAAGGCCCAAGGGTACATGGGCGGAGGCTGCCTGGCCGGGACGAACTACGCGCGGGTGACCCCCAACGGCGACCTGACCCCCTGTCCCTACATGCCCCTGTCGGCCGGGAATATCCGGACCACCAGTTTCGTGGATTTGTGGGAGAAGTCGGACATCTTCGACTCGTTCCGGTACCCCCACCTGAAGGGCAAATGCGGCGACTGCGAATACAGCGAGATCTGCGGCGGCTGCCGGGCGCGACCCTACGTGGACCACGGGGACTGGATGGACGAGGACGAGTGGTGCCTGTATACGCCCAAAGGCGGGGAAAAAATCCAGGTCGCGTTCAACGTGCCCGAGGAGGTTGAAGTGGAGTGGGACGAAGCCGCTGAAACGCGGTTGAGCCGCATCCCCTACTTCCTGCGCGCCATGGTGAAAAAAGGCACCGAACGGCACGCCCGCGAGCACAACATCCCGCGCATCACCGTCGAACTGATGGAGCAGCTTCGCCAAAAACGCTTCGGTAACGAAAAACCGGTGTTCAAATTCTGATGAATGCCCTGCTGGCCACGCTGTCCGATATCAATAAGATCATTCCCATTGTCAATCACTGGCTGCACCTGCTCTCGGCCGTCGTATGGATCGGCGGGCTCGCGTTCCTGGTCCTGGCGGTGACGCCGGGACTCCAGTCGTCCGTGCCCAAGGAATACATCAAACCCATCTGCGACACGTTCTACAAGCAGTATCGCAAGGTGGTCGGCATGCTGCTGGTCGTGATCCTCTTCACGGGCGGCATCAACCTGCATTACGTGAGCGAAGCCATGGAAATGCAGACCGGCTTCGGCCTGTCCAACAACGCCAAGTACCTGACGGTCTTCTTCATCAAGCTCACCCTGGTGCTCGGCATCCTGACCCTGTTCCTCTACACCGTCATCTTCCGCATCGACCCCACGGGCGACGAAGACGAACAGGAAAAAGAAGAACAAACCGTCGAACCCATCCCCTTCCAAAAAGCCGGCCTCTGGATGGGCATCTTCATCATCCTCTGCGCCGCCGCCATGAAACATTTGCATCTGTAGGTTCCCGATATTGTCATTCCGAGCATCGCGAGGAATCTCGTAGCATCCCCGACTCCCCTTCCGTCATCCCCGACCTGATCGGGGATCCAGTGTCTTTATCTCTTGTCTTTCCCTCTTCTGTCATCCTCGACATTTTTAATCGGGAATCCAGTGTCTTTGCCTTTGTCTTTTGCAGTCGTAGCCGCGCCATCTCATGGCGCATTCCTCCCCTTTGTGGTTGGTCAGCCAAGAAGTAACAAGGCCGCCTGTTGACAAAAGGCACACAACATGAGACGGTTTCGTTCATGCATGAATTTGGCTGGGACGATGAAAAGAACGCGTTTCTTGAAAAGACACGAGGAGTCAGTTTTGAAGACGTCCTTTTTCACATTCAGAATGGCGACGTCCTGGATATTGTCAGGCATCCCAATGAGTCCCGCTATCCGAACCAACGGATCATCGTGTTGAACGTGGACGGGTACGTGTATTTGGTCCCATACGTGAAGCAGAAAGGAACACGGTTCCTCAAATCCATCATCCCAAGCAGGAAAGCGACAAAGGAGTACCTCACATGAAAAACTCTCTCAAATTAGACCCGGAAGAAGTGAAGATCCTCCAGGACTTTGAGCATGGGGAATTGACCAGCATCAACAACTTCAAAGAAGCGAAGCGTCAACTGGAAGAGGCGGCCCACGAATCTCTTCAGAAGGACAAGCGAATCAACATTCGGATCTCGTCCCGCGACTTGAACAGCCTGCAAAAAAGGGCGGCAAAGGAAGGCATGCCCTACCAAACCCTCATCTCCAGCACACTCCACAAATTCGTAACGGGGAAATTGAAAAGTATCGAGTAGCGGATCAAACAAAACCGCCCTCTCCCCCTCCGTCATCCCCGACCTGATCGGGAATCCAGTGTCTTTGGTTTTGGGTTTTGTCGTCGTAGCCGCGCCACCTCATCGCGCTTCCTCACTTGCCTCCGGAAGTAGCGACCAAACGCACTCTCGGCAAAGTCAGTTGCTGCACGAATACCGCACGCGGTTGATTTTTCCTTCCTTCCTCCGTATATTGATCCATGGAGGATTTATCGATGCCACTGAATATCAAAGACGCCGAGACGCAAGCCTTGACAAAACGGCTCGCAAGCCTGACCGGAGAATCGTTGACCCAAGCCGTCAAACAAGCCGTCCAGGAAAGACTGGCGCAGGTGGAAAAAACCCGTGGCGCCATCCGGCTTGCCGATGAACTGGATCACATTGCGCTGCATTGTGCTAATTTACCTCGCCGCGACGGGCGGAGTGCGGAACAGATCATCGGTTATGACGAACGAGGCCTTCCGGTCTGATGGTGGTCGACACGTCGGCACTCATCGCCATCATGCAAAACGAACCGGAACGCCACCGTTTCAATGAATTGATCGAAGCGGCGCCGGCCACCTATGTCAGTGCCGCCACCCTGCTCGAGACCCGGATGGTTCTGTTTGCCCGATCCGGCGACAGCGCAGTCCTGGCGTTGGATGCCTTCCTTCTCAAGAGCCGCATGATCGTCATGGAGGTCTCTCCTCGTATCGCCGACGTCGCCTTCGATGCCTACCGGAGGTACGGTACGGTCAGCGGTCATGAAGCGGCCCTGAACTATGGCGACTGCTTTTCTTACGCCTTGGCCAAGCATTTGGCCGTCCCACTTCTGTTCAAGGGCGGTGACTTTTCGACAACGGACATCCGGTCGGCCGCAGACGAGCACACGGAGCATCATCGACCTACGGCCCCCTAGCGGCGACCCCGAGCCCTCACGGCGACGCGGATATCTGATCCCGATCAAGGCTGGTCGGGCCGCACTCCGGCGCGTTGCGATATCCAACTCGTCAAGAATGGAAGATGTATCTGTCATTCCCAGCGCAGCGAGGAATCTCGTAGTTTCGACTTCCCTCTTTCCGTCATCCCCGACATTCTTAATTGGGAATCCAGTGTCTTTAGCCTTCGTCTTTTGTCTTCGTAGCCGCGCGATCTCATCACGCTCTTTCTCCCTCGCCCTCTGGGAGAGGGTTAGGATGAGGGCGGCTGTCATCCTGAGGCGCAGGATCTCGTAGTTTCCGCTTTTCCTTTTCTGTCATCCTCGACATCTTTAATCGGGTCGGCTTTACTGTCTATCAACTTTGCATAGCTTTCTTCAGATTTCCTGCTCCTCTGCTTCTTCTGACGTAAGAAATGGGCAATCCGTCCAGTCGCTTTCCAGCTTGGCCATATCGGTCATCACGCGCGGAAGACCCCGCCCTATCGACGGCAGGCTCTGTGTGAGTTCGATCAGGACCCTGTATCCATCATCTCCAGGCAACAACAGCATATAGTCGAAGACACGAAGCTGACGCTCGCGAAACACCAGTACAGGAGGGGACTCCGGATATTCCTTGCCCCTCGCCGCTCCGATTTCGACCTTATGGTTTTTGTTGAACTGACTATATACGCATGGCCGTACTTCAACGTCCGCGCGTGTGCCGTCTGCCCCGACATGCGTGAGATAGACACGCTGTGTCTTGTAATCCGCAATACGGAAATACTGTTGAACAACATCCGTGTTGAAATGTACTTGCGCCCAACGACCGCCCGCTTTGGGCACTTGTGCTATCAGGATACGATCAAAGATCGGGGTCGGTGTAGGCCTGCGGGCGGGTACAAGTACCCCTCGCCGCCGCGGCTTCCGAATGACGATGCCACCCGCTTGCCGCGCTCCCTTGATTGGCCGAATGATGTTCCGCGCTGCTCTCTCCAGCGCCTCGTCGTCAATTGACCGCAGTTTATCCGCATGGCGCTCCAGAAATTCGTCGAGCGCTGAAAGATCAATCTCATCAATGCGATCAGCTACAATGACCATATAGCCTTCAAAATTATTCATTAGTCCGCCGGGAGTAAGGTTTCCAGAACCGACTATCAATGTTTGCCGGCCCTCTGGGTAACTAAAGTGCGAGAGTTTTGGATGGAACAACGACGCAGTCTCATTCCAGAACACCCTCGGCCGGAAGTGCTCATGACGTTGTTCCAATACCTGCAACCGTTCCAACGTCAGACGGTTCGTTACAGCATCAAGCCCGACGAGAAGGTCTACTTCGCCGTCGCCGTGAATGAATTTTTCGACAATTGGATCTTCGAGTAGACAATCTACCCCGTCACGCGACGCGAACGCATAGACGCCTCGCCATGCTACTGCATCGACCACAGCTTCAATGATTGCCTCATAGAGGTAAGTCGTCTCAGCATGAGTCGGGTCCTGGATGCAGAAACGAAACTCCATTCACCTATCCTCAGATACCAGTCATAGCTATAGAGCAGGCTCTAACCGACCTTCTTCCTCATGGAGACAAATGTCATGGGTGATATGCTCTATTCCAGCCATCAGATCACTATAGCCTTTAACCTTCGGCCCTTTGGTCTTTGTTAGCGCTGGCTTTGCAAAAATCAACACATACTCGTGAACATTTTTAAACAGGAAATTTGGTGGATAAGGATAACTTCCAAATATCGGGCGCTGTGCGCCATACGAACCCCACTTACCTCCAGACCTATCCTTCGACCAGATGATCTCGTTGACCATCACAAACCCAATGTCGCGCAACAGAACTGCAAAATCAGTTACCAAAGGGAACGTCAAAAGGCCGTGATCCGTGTGCTGATTAACATTCGCCGTAACAACACAAATCTTTCGGCCAGGCATCAAAACCCGGAAACATTCTTGGAAAACGGGGCGTATGTTTTTGAGAAAAGACACGTAACTTTCGATCTTTCCAAGATTGCTGCTTGATCTGCCATAGTTTGCCTTATTCCAATATGGTGGGCTCGTAACGATAAGGCCGATGCTGTCATTCTTTATGAAGCTTAAATCCCGACTGTCTCCGTGAACTGCTTCAAGTGCCTGAAATGCGTCGTCATGCCCGTTATGCAATTTATGACACTCTTTTTTTATCGTGTTTACGTAAGTTGCCTTCTGATCCACACAGACAGCACGCCGACCAATTGGGATGACTGCCCGTGCAGTCGTTCCTGTACCAGCAAACGGATCAAGAACCGTCTCACTATAAAAGCTGAACATCTTTGCCAGTCGGCGAGGAATTTCCTCAGGAAAAACCGCCGGGTGATCATCCCTGCCCGTATTCGCAATCGTCCATACCGTTTTTGTGTATTCTCTCCATTCGTCCTTGGTTAACTTACTTCTCTCTTTGACCTCTTGACTGATACGTTTCGTCATTGACATTCACCTCTCTCTTCGGTGTTTATGCAATCGCCACCATAATCTCGAAGCCTAGCCGTTACTGTGTGCACAGTAAAATGCTGAAGTTCATCAACAAAATCACGCTTAATGCTGGCTACATCAACCAATACTTCATCCGCACATCGTCGCACATCGTCATGACCATTCGGCGGGTAAGCAAGGGAAGTCCGTCCTTTATTAAGACTTACAATCGGATTCCACCTTATGGCAGACCAAAGAGCCGCTCCGCTCTCATGCAGTCTGTCAGCCTCTCTAGTCTCAAAAACTTCCAGACCGAATGGAAACTTCGAGAGGAACCGCCTTGATACATGAAAACCGTCACCGTGAACGTGCCACCACCAATAGGCCAAATGACTTGTCAAAATGCTGAACACTATCAGTGCATCCTTTGACGACGCACACCTGATTACATGTAGCGGATGTTCAGAGAGTTTCGATCGCTCTTTCAACAGAATAGCGGGCGGCTGTAAAAATACGTTAAGGAAATTGTATGCTGTTGGCCCAACGAACACCATTCGATCACCAGCATTCAGCGCTTCACACAAATTAAGCCGTTCAACGCCCTGCACCGCCTGTTCAAGGCAGCCCCATCTGACACTAAGCATTTGGAAGGCGGCTGCCTGACAGGCACCATCAATCTTCGGGATGCTTGCACATATATCTCCCTTAAACTCTGTGTGGCGGATATTGCTAAGCATCGCTGCACGACTATCACCCCGCCATTTCATCAAGGGACCGCTCGCGAGCACAGCTTCTGTGTTCGACCGATCCCTCGACCAAGAAAGAATCGCATTCCTTGTTTTTACGTCTTCACCAAACAATGCATGTGGCTCTCTGTCAAAAAATGTAAATCGCCAATGGCCCGGCGTATCTTGAATAAGCTTCCGCGTGATCATAAACTGCGATCCGATGTTACACGCTAGGGAGATCGGCAATACGAGCGCTCCCGCACATTTTTCTCTATTGGCCAAGCGTGTCATCTGCTCAATGAAAGCAAGATAAATTTCAGCGTTCGTGTACGATTTAATGGCCAATGTTTTGAAGACCAGGCCGAGTTGTTCGAGGTCTGCATGTTCCCCCAAAGCCGCATAGGGAGGATTGCCGACAACCACCGTCGGCTCACTTTTCAGTTGTGGAAACAACCTTGATAAAGTTACACGTAGTCCGTTTTCTTCCTTCGTCTCATCACTCACGAGGTCTGCATTAACGGGATCGATTTGTAATGTGTTGATACATCTAAAATTCAACCTCAACCGTCGCCATACTTCAACCGGGCTCTCCTGTGATTCCGCTTCATCGACCAAAACATCGGACAACAGCACGAACGCAGACGCATCAAGTGGCCATGGATCAATATCAACACCAAATAGGCATTCTGAGGCCAAGGAAATGGCACTCATCTCACAATGGCGCCGCCTTAGCTCTTTCAGTGCTGCTCTTAGGAAGACACCTGTTCCGCAGGCTGGATCGAAAACCGTCGGAGCATTTTCATTCCGTCGTATAGAATCAAGACAATCCCTAACCATGTACTCGGCCACATCCGCCGGTGTATAGAACACCCCAATCGCACGCTTACGCATTCGCGCAGCACGGGTTGCCGGATTACGCCTTACACTCAACCGGCTTCCTGGGCCATGGGGATCAAATATGTACGGCAAAAGTTCGTGGTAGGCAGCAACGTCTACGTTTGTTTGCAAAATTCTTTCCGCGTGGCTAATTACTCGCAGGGATGCTAGGTCCGTCAGTTGCATGTCACGCTCTCGGCCCCAAAACCATTCCTCGGCATCCTTCAATGTACCAGTCGCAGGTACGGCTCTTGTTGCTACGCTGACGACCCAAATCGCGGCAATGACCCAGGCAGCCATTTCCGCCTCTGTCCGCACCAAGTCAGGCTTAGGTTGCAAGCGCGGCCAAGGGAATAGAGATTCAAGAAGTTCGTCGCAACCTCTTTTCTCAAGTGCGCCCGACAAGATGTAGACAACCTCACGGATTGGCCCCCCGTACTTTTCCGCAACCGTCGTCAGTACATGGCCTCGTCGCGGAACATCACGACGAAATTGTTGTTCTTGTGATGCAGCGGGTGACGGACCCCTAATCTGATCTTTGTTTTTGCCTGGCAACGCTAGTGACATTTGACCTATCGCGCTTAGTGTCGGTCGGTTCAGGGATCATATCACATTCACCTGAATTCATTACTTATGCTTGCAAGATCAGCATCTAAGTAATTCCCTTTCGCCCTCGTGGGGAACATGTACAGAGGCTGCCATCCCTTTGTCTTCCATGCGAATGCTGGAATCCAGAAAGTCTCAAACCTTTGTATGGGCAGTAGCAAGTTGAGGCTTCAGGCTTTACCTCTCCCTCGTCCCCTCACCTCAACCCTCTCCCAAAGAGAGAAGGAGTAAAGGACGCCCTTGACCGGCGCCAAGCTTCAGGCAAAAACCAGATCCTTCAGCCTCAGCACGATACTGTGGCCTTTCATCTTTCGCAGCAAGGCCTCATCCGCCGTCACGCAGGGGAAGCCCAAAGTCTCGGCTAGGGCGACATAGACTGCGTCGTACCACGTGAGTTTGTAGGCCCACGCCACCGCATTAGTTTTCCGCAAAACCGGGGCCGTGTGGCGTTCGATATGCATCTCCAGGTCCCCGAGCGTCGCGAGCACATCGGCCAATTCAGATTCCGTGCCCTTTCGACCGGCCTTGATGGCGTTCGGCACTTCCAGGACAAACAACTCCGGCACGATCAAGTGCGTGTTGCCGTCGATATGCCGTTGTCGCAGGGCTAGGGCAGCCTCGCGGTCTTCTTCCCGGTCGCGCACGAACCATTTCACTCCGACGGAGGCGTCCACCACATAGCCGGCATGATACGCGGCGATCATGGGTTCCTCTCCGTTCGTTGGTCGCGAAACCGGCGGATGGTACCCACCCCGTCCCACTTACCGAACGTGTCGGCCAGCACATCCATCTTGGCAGCGGCGTTCTGCATTCGCTGCTTGCGTGCGAGAGCTTCCTGTTCCAAACGCTTCGTCTCCAGATACCGGCGTGCTGCCTTCTGAAGCCACGCACTGCGCGACAGACGTTCCTCTGTTGCCGCGTGATCCACCGTTTCCAGAATGTCGTCCGGCATCATCACGTTGATCCGAGCCATGGCATCTCCCTTCCCAGCATAATGACGCGCATTGTAAGGTGTATATATATGTGTGTCAATATGTGTAATTATATAATATTTCTACACACTAACGGCAAGGGTGTCTCTTGCAACGACTTCCTTCTCCCCCTTTTTCATTCTTGTATGTGTTCAGTAATTCGTTGACAATCTATTCCTTTTCCTTCCCCTGCTTTGCAAGCAGTAACCTGGCAAGGTACATTCACTCTTGGCCATGAAACGGAAATCTTCAGCGCGGGCAAGTCGGCAGGCGTTTTTGCCTGGGTTGCGGGCGTCGGGGGTGCCGCTGGTGGCGGTGATTGGGCGGCCGAATGTGGGGAAGTCCACCTTGTTCAACCGGATTTTGGGGACTCGGAACGCCATTGTGGACGACCGGCCGGGGGTGACCCGAGACCGGATTTATGCCGAGTGCACTTATCAGGGGCGGCGTTTTCAGCTTGTGGATACGGGTGGGCTGGATCCTACTTCCGATGACGGCATGCTCGGGCTCATCCGCCGGCAATCGCAGGCCGCCCTCGCCTCGGCGGATATTCTGCTCGTGATCATGGACGGCCGGGCCGGGTTGACGCCGTTGGATCAGGAGATCGTGAACGGGTTGCACGGGGTGGAAAAACCTACGTTCTGGGTGGTCAATAAGATCGATACCCCGAAGTCGGAACTCCTGCTGGCGGATTTTTACCAGCTCGGGAAGGACATGCTGTTTCCCGTTTCCGCGGAACACGGCAACGGGGTGGATGAATTGCTCGAAGCCTTCCTGCATCTCCTGCCGGCGCATGACGAAGACCTGACGGAAACCGCCACGACACGGGTGGCCGTGGTCGGGCGGCCCAACGTGGGCAAATCCACGCTAGTGAATACCATCCTGGGCGAAGAACGCGTCGTCGTCAGCGACGTGCCCGGTACCACGCGAGACCCCATTGACACGCAACTGGAACGCGAGGGCCAATCATTTCTGTTGACGGACACCGCGGGGCTGAGGCGTCGCGGCCGCGTGGAGCCGGGAATCGAAGGCTACAGCGTCGCCAGAACCATGAGGGCGTTGGGGCGGTCGGATATCGGCGTGCTGTTAATTGATGGAGTCGAGGGCGTCACGGACCAGGACACCAAGATCGCGGGCCTCATCCAACGGCAAGGCCGGGGCTGCGTCATGCTCGTCAACAAATGGGATCTGCGCCGGCGGCAACCCGACGCCAAGAAGCAATTTACTCTGGAGTTGCAGCGACAGTTTCCCTTTTTCACCTTTGTGCCGGTGCTTTTCGGGTCGGCGCTTTCGCCCAGGACCGTGGATCAGGTGTTCAGCGCCGTGACCCGGGTCATGGATGCGTTCTCGTACCGGGTGCCGACCGGTCGCCTCAATCAATTCCTCCAAAAGGCGCTGACCGACAACCCCCTGACCGTGAAAAAAGGCAATCCGCCCAAATCGCTCTATATGACCCAGGTCGCCACCAAACCACCCACGTTCGCACTGTTCGCGGGCAAATCGGCGGTGGTTACCCCCGCGTACCTGCGTTACCTGGAAAATCAACTCCGGGCCATGTTCGGGTTCGAAGGCACGCCGTTGCGGATTATGATCCGCAAGAAATCGTGAAGGGTGTGGGTGCGGGGTTTCGCCCCCGCGCGACGAGATCCTTTTGTTTCGGCAAAAGGACCCAAAACCATTGGCGCCCGGGCGTGGCCCTCCGGGTGCCTTTGCCCCAGTCCCGGTGGCTTGGGCTGCGGAACTCGCTTCGCTCAGACAGTCCTCGCCTCCACATAGAGTTTTCGGGACCGGGGCACAGCCACGCCCGAAGGCGCCGGGAACGGGCATTGGCATTTGCTGTCATGCCCGGCTCGATCGGGCATCCAGTGTCTTGGTGGTTGTTTTTTCTTCTTACAGAATAAAGACGCTGGATCCCTATAGATCGTCTGGATCCCCGATCAAGTCGGGGACAAGCGTCGAGGATGACAGATAAGGGGAAAAGACGCTCTACCTCCCCTGGCCCCTCCTTACAAAGGAGGGGAATAAAAGACACTGGATCCCCGATCGGGGTCGGGGATGACAAATAAGAAAGGGAGAGGGTTTTAGAGGGACGCTACGCGGGTGAAGTAGTCGACGAACGTGCGGATTCCGCCCGAGGCCTGGCCCCAATCGAAGTTTTCATTCGGCGCGTGGTAGCCGTGTTCGGGCAGGCTCAATCCGCAGAAGAGGATCGGCACGTTCCATGCCCGTTCCATCAGTGAAATGGCGCCGATCGATCCCCCTTCCCGGACCAGTGACGGGTTCTTGCCGAACCCCGTGCGCACCGCCTGACGGAGCGCGTCGGCATACGAACCCTGCGTCACGCCGCGGAACGGTTCGAGTTGCCCGTCGGGTTCGACGCAGATGTCGGGATTCAGTTTCTTGAGATGGGCCTTTAACCGGGAGAGGATCGTCGCGGGTTTCTGGTTCGGGACCAGCCGCATGCTCACCTTGAGTTCCCCGAAGGGAGGCACCACGGTTTTCACGCCGGGCCCCGAATACCCGCCCACCAACCCATGTACCTCGAACGTGGGAGAAGACCAGATCCGTTGAATCAACTCGGCACGGTTTGTTGTCCGGATCGATCGGAACCCGTAGGCCTTTTTGAAGCGGTCCACTTGGAAGCCGGACGAGAGAAATTGCTTCATTTCCGCGGCCGTGGGCGGGACCACGTCATCGTAAAACCCGGGAATCGTGACGCGGCCGGTGCGCGCGTCCACGCACGACTGCGCGGCTTCGCAGAGTTCGGCCAGCGGGTTTCTGGCCCCGCCGCCGGTCAACCCGGAATGCACGTCGGTGGTTCCCGTGCGCAGGGTCAACCGGGCGCCCAACAACCCGCGCAACCCCGTGGAAATCGCCGGGCGCTGGCGCGACACCCAAATGGTATCCGACACCAGGACCGAATCCGGACGCGGGACCGCCGCCCGTTGCTCCAGGGCATCCTGGAAATTCGGGCTGCCGATTTCTTCTTCCAGTTCCCAGAGAAACCGGATATTCAACCGCACGCCCTGCTCCACTGCATATCTGGCGGCCAGGAGCGCGGCCAGCGCCGGCCCTTTGTCATCGGTAGTGCCCCGGCCCCGATAGGTGTCCCCCTGTTTGCGAAAGACGAACGGGTCTTGTAGCCACTCCGGTTCCTGCGCGGGTTGCACGTCCAGATGATTGTAGATCGTCAACGTGGGATATTGCTTCCCCGCCTGCCAGCCTCCCGACACCACGGGATAACCCTTGGTCTTTACAATCTGCGCTCGGGCTCCGAAACTCCGCAGATACTGCGCCGCCACTGTGGCCATCCTGGCGATAGCCTTCCCGCGAAACGGATCGGCACTCACCGACGGAATCTCCACTGCCTCCCCGAGCATCTCCTCAAACTGCGGCCGAACCGACCGGATATAGGATTCCAGATGACCGGGACGCTTCATGGACAGGCTTTTTCGTGGTGGCCGGGTCAGATACCCGTCTGAATGATGGTTGGATGGAAGACTGTTCCAGGCCGGAGGTTGAATCTCATGGCTGGCATTTCCGGTCTCTGCTCTTTAGCCACTTCCTGAGCGAAGACTGGCTTTCTCCGGATGGCTTTCCCCGCAGCAGACCTTCGACGCTGATGTCTTCGTCGATGTCTTCCCAATGAATGCCTTAGCCGCCGCCGATGATTTTCCAGTTGTCTCTCTCTTCCGGTGTCGCATGAGTGAGCCTGGGGTACCAGCCGACAGGAACCGAAATGGTTCGCCCGTCGTTCAATTCGACGCTCAGTGTATTTTCCGACACCTCGACGCCAGTGGCGCTCGACACCTTTATCTCAACTGTAGAAGTAGTCATTCCACGCCTCGATGATTTCCGTTCGGTGTTCTTCAATCATTTCCGCAACGCGCGTAAGTTCAGACTGATGAAATCCGCCCCTTTTCTGCAGCCAGCCAAAATTTCGCAACGTGGTTGTCACGCTCGACGTGCACGTGTATGGGTTCGTCACCAGCGCCGGAGTAGAAGAAAAGCCGGTATGGCCCTTGCCTCAATATGGTCGGCATCTACAATCGCCTGATTGGCTTATTCTGTCAACTTGATCCGCCCCCGCTCTCATCGTCGCATGCGGTCTTTCAGTTTGACCTGCTCACCCTGGCCTCTCCCGATTTCCCGCGTATTGCGGAAAATCGGAGAGGGAAAAAACAAAAGGCAGAGACACTGGATCCCCGATCAGAGCCTGTCCTTGACGTTTGTAATCGAGGATCGGGGATGACAGACTTTTTCTTTGTCAGCAATCTTCAGCCGAAATAGAAGGGGACCGGGGAAAAGCTGACGAGAAAAATGGCGAGGGCGCCCCAGCCCACCCAGATCCGGCCGCGACCCAATTCCGTTGCCGGATCGATGACCGGCGGATGACTGATCCCGACCAGACCGGCCAGGAACGTCCATAAGATCCACCCCGGCCACCCCCACAAACCCAACACCAGCAGGATGGGAATGGCCGCCAACGCCAGGGTCCGTTGCCGGCGTCCGAGCAGCGCATAGGCCACGTGCCCACCGTCGAGTTGCCCGATCGGCATCAAATTCAACACGGTGATAAAAAAGCCGAACCACGCCGCAAAGGCCACGGGATGCAGCACGATGTCGTAGGTGGCGGGGAGCGGTCCGAACATGAGCCACGCGAAAAATTGCAGCAACAGCGGCTCCCCCAATTGCAGACCATAGAGGCCCATCGTGGGTTCGACTCTCGAATAGGACAGCCCGACGAGCAATGCCGGCACGGCCACGACAAAGCCTGCGATCGGGCCGGCCACGCCGATGTCGAACAAGGCGCGACGATTCATGATGGGTGAGCGCATGCGAATGACGGCGCCGAACGTCCCGATGAATTGCGGAGGGCCGGGAATGAACAACGGCAACGACGCGGGGACCCGATGCACGCGCGACAAATGGAAGTGCCCGAATTCGTGCGTGACGAGGATCCCCAACAACGTGCAGGCGAACGGCCACCCGTTCCACAGGCTGCCGGGATAGCGCACAAGAAAATCCCATGCGCCTGACACCGGCTCGGTATTGACCTGATAGGCGCCAGCCCAAAACGTGGTGAAGACCGTAACGACAAACAAACCAAGCGGCAGATACAGGACCGACAGCGCGCTTTCCGGCTCGGGCTCGGAACGTTCCCAATCCGGCGACCATTCCTCGTGGGCATGGGGCCGGTCCTCCGGGTCATCGGGAAACCCTTTCTGCGGTCCGGAAGGAAATTGTTGCTGATCCATAACGAGTGCTGAGCGGTGACTGAATCAACCAAAGGGGTTCATGACGCGTTCCTCGCTGACCGTGGTCGGCGGCCCGTGCCCGGGGAGCAACACCGTGTCCGGGTCCAACTGCAAGACTCGACGGCGAACCGACGCCAAGTGATCCTCATATAACGACAGCGGATTGGACCCGCCCACGGACCCGGCAAACAGCGTATCCCCGACGAAACAGAGCGCCTGGTCTTGAGATTGGACTCTATAGCAAATCCCGCCGGGCGTATGGCCGGGCGTGGCGAGACACTCGACCTTCAGGTCTCCCGCGGCAATGACCCGGCCATCCTCGGGAACGACGACCGATTCTTGCGGCGGCTTCCAGGGCAACAACGGGAAATCTCCTTCTCCAAGATACACCGGCACGGGCCATGCGGACAAAATTCGATCCAGGCCCCCGGCATGATCCATATGCCCATGCGTGAGGCATACGCCGGTCAACGTCGCGTGGTGCGCGTCAAGCACGGCCAGCATGGCCTCCGCATTGTACGCCGTATCGATAAAGACCGCCTGTTTGGTTTGCGGATCGATCAGAACGTACCCTTTGACTTCGTAACCTCCGATGTCGCCCAGCACCGTGACCACCAGCGAAGAGACCCATTCAGGAGAAGGCTGCGGCACCCATCCCCCTATGGACACCGCGGCCAGCGCCTCGGCTTTGAGGGCCAGAACCCGGGCCATGGCCCGGATTTCGTGTTCCGACGGGGCGCGGATGCCCTGTTCCAGGCACTCCCAATCGTCTTTGCGAAGCTGCGCGGTTTCCGCCGCGCCGGTGATGGATTGCGAGAGCCCTTTCCGGGCCTTTTTCACGATGTCGCAAAATTCGTCTTCGAGTACCACGGGCCGCGACAGGACAGCCTGCCAGGCCCGGACCATCACGGGATCAACGTCAACCAACGTGACCGATCGCAGGGATTGAGGCTGAAACTCCCGAATTTCCTCGACCATCCCTTGCGCGGCTTCCTCCGGAGCGACGCTGCCCACCCCCGTGCCCATGCCGGGAATGGCGATGGAGACAAAGCCCTGCTCATTGGCCAACCGGAGCGCGGCCCGCGTGGCCAATCTCACGTTTTCGACGGGAATGCGCATGGACGGTTCCGGCATGGTCGGCGCGTGAATGATTGCCGCAAAGCGGGTGCGTCCGCCCGACGTCAACACGGCCCGGCCCACGGGTATCGGCGCCTGTCGTCGCGCTTCGTCCTCCACGATCGACCCCGCGGAGCGCCGAATGATCCCGGCCACGCCTCCGCCCATGAGGCCGTGACTGTTTGCCGCATTGACGATGACCTGCGCCTCGACGTCGAGGAGGCTGCCTTGAACACACGTGATGTCTATCAACTATTGCCTCATTTCCCCTGGTCTAGTACTGTTAGGCGAACAATGATCGCATCATTTCACGAAAAGGATGTTGCATGCATATAGCAGAAGTGTTTCGGCAAAGCCACCCTGCAATCAGTTTCGAGTTTTTTCCCCCAAAGAGTGAGGCTGCGTCCGAGTCGCTGTTTCATACTATTCGGAAGTTGATTCCCCTGAAACCCGCCTACGTCAGCGTCACCTACGGCGCGGGTGGGTCAACGCGTGAGTTGACTCATGACCTGGTCGTCAAGTTGCACAATGAGACGAATCTCACGATCGTGTCGCACCTGACGTGTGTGAAATCGAGCCGGGATGAAATTTTCAAGATTCTCCAACGGTATGACCAACACGGCGTCCACAACATCATGGCCCTGCGAGGCGACCCCCCCACCCAGGAGCCGTGGGATCCGGCCGAGCAGGACTTTCATCATGCCGTGGAATTGGTGGCCTTCATCAAAAAACATTTTCCCCATATGGGGATCGGCGTAGCGGGATTCCCCGAAGGCCATCCCGACACGCCCAACCGACTCCAGGAAATGGAGCATCTCAAGGCCAAAGTCGACGCCGGCGCCGATTACATCTGCACGCAACTCTTTTTCGACAATCGCGACTTCTACGATTTCTGCGAACGCTGCCGGCTGGCCGGGATCCACGTTCCCATCATCGCGGGCATCATGCCGATTACCTCACTGAAAGGGATGAAGCGGATGGCGGAACTCGCCTTGGGCGTACGCTTTCCGGGCAGATTGCTGCGCGCCCTGGCGAGCGCGCAGAATGACGCCCAAGCCGAAAAGATCGGCACCCATTGGGCCACGGAACAGGTCCTGGACCTGTTGGATAACAAGGTCCTGGGCGTGCATCTCTACACCCTGAACAGATCCAGAGCCTCGTTACAGATCTACGAAACGCTGGGACTCCAGCGCGTCGACATGCCTATGGAATAGGAACGAGGTCCGAGTGAGCGGGGTTTCGCCCCCGCACGACGAGGTCCTTTTGTTTCGGCAAAAGGACCCAAAACCATTGGCGCCCGGGCGTGGCCCTCCGGGTGCCTTTGCCCCGGTCCCGGTTATTAGGGCTGCGGAACTCGCTTCGCTCAGACAGTCCTCGCCTCAAATATAGAATCTTCGGGACCGGGGCGCAGCCACGCCCGCAGGCGCCGGCTTTTCTGTTATCCCCGGCTTTTCCTGCTGTCATTCCCGACCTGATCGGGAATCCAGTGTCTTTGTTTTTCCTTCGTTCGTAAGAATAACGACTCTGGCTCCTCGCGTTCGCACGGATGACAGAAGAAGGAAGATACTACTTTTTTTCGAGTTTCGACCAGGAATCGCGGAGGGCGACGGTGCGGTTGAAGACGAGTTGTTGGGCGGTGGAATCGGCATCGACGCAAAAATAGCCCTGCCGTTCGAACTGGAACCGTTGGCCGGCGGTCGAGTCCCGCAACGCCGGTTCGACCCGGCAGCCCTGCAACCGTTCCACCGAGTTCGGATTGAGCACGGTCCGGTAATCCCGGCCGTCCTTTTCGGGACTGGGATCGGAAAACAGATGATCGAATAACCGCACTTCGGCTTCGAGCGCATGCGGCTCGGATACCCAGTGAATGGTGCCTTTCACCTTTCGACCGGGCTGTCCTGATCCGCTCCTCGTTTCCGGATCATACGTGCAGCGGACTTCGACGATTTCTCCCTGCTCATCCTTGACCGCGTCCTCGCATCGAATGATGTAGGCATAGCGCAACCGCACCTCCTGTCCGGGCGCGAGCCGAAAATATTTTTTCGGCGGATCTTCACGAAAATCTTCACGCTCGATATAAAGAACGCGGGAAAACGGGACTGCCCGGCTCCCCATCTCGGGATCCTCGGGGTTATTGACCGCCTGCATGTCTTCCACTTGATCTTCCGGGTAATTCGTGATGACGACGCGCAGGGGCCGGAGGACGGCCATAACCCGTTGTGCGCTCGCATTCAGGTTCTCCCTGACGAAATGCTCCAACAGGTTCACCTCCACCACGCTGTCGCGTTTCGCCACCCCGATGTGCTCGCAAAACCGTCGAATCGCCTCCGGGGGATACCCGCGGCGGCGCAAGCCCATCAACGTGGGGAGGCGCGGGTCATCCCATCCGGACACGTGCGACTCTTCAATGAGTTCCAACAGCTTCCGCTTGCTCATCACCGTGTGCGTCAGGTTCAAGCGCGCAAATTCAATCTGCCGGGAATGGCAGGCCACTTCACATTCGTCCAGCAACCAATCGTACAAGGGCCGGTGATCCTCGAATTCCAGGGTACAGAGGGAATGGGTAATCCCTTCGATGGAGTCGGATAGCGGATGCGCGAAATCATACGTGGGATAGATGTTCCACGCCGTGCCCGTCCGGTGATGCGGCACCCGCCGGATCCGGTACAGCGTGGGGTCGCGCATGTTGATGTTGGGCGACGCCATGTCGATTTTGGCGCGAAGCACGTGCGCCCCATCTTCGCAGTCGCCGGCACGCATCCGCGAGAACAAGTCAAGGTTCTCCTCCACCGACCGCGTGCGATGCGGGCTCTCCTTGCCCGGTTCCGTCAGGGTCCCCCGGTAGGACCGGATCTCGTCCGCGGTGAGGCTGTCCACGTAGGCCTTGCCTTTTTTGATCAACAGCACCGCGTACTCGTACAACTTCTCGAAATAATCCGAGGCGAAAAAACGCCGGCCCTGCCAGTCGAAACCCAGCCAGCGCACGTCCTCCTGGATGGACTCCACGTATTCCACGTCTTCCTTTGTGGGATTGGTGTCGTCGAACCGCAGATTGCATAGACCCTCGGGCCATTCCTGCGCGATACCGAAATTCAAACAAATCGATTTGGCGTGCCCGATATGCAGATAGCCGTTGGGTTCCGGCGGAAACCGCGTATGCACGACGCCCTCGAATTTCCCGCTCTCCCGGTCCTGAGCCACGATCGCGCGAATGAAGTCTGTGGAAGCCTGCTGAGGATTGGACATGCTCCCTTTACTCTTTTGACGTGTTCACCCATCGCTCACCATTGCGAGACAAAATGACCAGATGATTGCGAAGGGTTTCCTGCACGTATCTTTTCAAAAACGGAAGCAACAGTTCTTCGATCCGATGGGTTGTTGCCGGGTGGACTTTCACTCTGATGACACCACAATGATGACTTAAAGGAAGGATAACCCAATCGCCAAAATGCTGATCGAGCGTTACGAGAATTCTCCGTTCCAAACGCGCGTGCTCCAGAATCAATTCATCATCCGCTCGGGCCTGACCAACGTCCGCGGCTCGTTGCACATCATGGCCTTCCTGCCGCAGACGGGTCGCCAAATCGACGTTCAGCATCTGGTCGAGATAAATTCTCACCAGTGACTATAGCGCTGTACTCTATACAAGTGCGGTGTGGTCGATGGAAGACTTGGCATAGAGCAAGGCAGCCTTGATATCTTCCACCATGATTTCCGGATAGACTCTTAAGATGGCATCCCAACTTTGCCCGTCAGCCAACTGTTCGAGGAGGATGGTCACGGGAATTCTCGTGCCCTTAATCACCGGCTTCCCGTTACACACTCGTGGATGAATTTCAATTCGTTCCTGTAGCATTCACTATTTCCCCAAATTCACGAAGATTAGAATACTCTAACCTTGTCGTCTAAGCAATATGGTAAGGGAAAGCCGTCACGTTACTCGGACACGTTCGGTCCGTATTGTTCGAGCAGGTACTCGAGCACACGCGGAGCGTTCTTGATCAACGTGTCCCGGGCTCGTCGATCATGGCACTGCCCCGCCAGGATCCAGCCGAAGGCTTTTTCATGATCGCCTTTTCGATAGGCCTGAACGGCGTGGGTCAGGCACGTGCGACCCGAGACGGTCCCCCGCAAAATCTTCGGAGGGCCGGCCTTGACCACAAACGTTTTGCACCGCCCCTTGGACGTGGCTTTCGTGTCGTTCCACATCCAATCCACCTCGTTCTCATAACCAAAGCCTTGGACCGGAACCAGGAGAACCGTCAGAGTCAGAATAATAGAAAGTGAAAAAGCCAAGTGTTTGATCGTCGTTACCATCACCGGACGAAACCTAGGAAAAACGTTCGGATGTGTCAAGACCCCAGATCTGACGGGGCCGCTACGGTGACGAACGCAACCGGGTATCAGCGTCAAAAGGCATACTTCAGTCCGACGCTGAGCCCCCAGTATTGCAGGTCGCTGAAGGTCAACTTGCTGTCGAACGGGGTCTGCCCGTCCGCCCGGACCGGCCGGTGACTTCTGATGAGGCTCCACACGGTGTCGCCTTCGAGGTCCTGGAAGGAAGCCCAGCGCGCTTTCATCCCGATTGACACCTTTTCCGTCAGCGCGTAATCCAGGCCGCCCAGGAATTGGAAGCCGAAGAGCGTGTCGGTGAACCCGGCATCCAGAAGGCTCAGCGTGCCGGCGGCAGCCGGTGGTTGATTGGCCGGATAGCCTTGAGCGATCGTCTTACGCACGAGGCGGGTCTGGTAATCCAGACTGGTGTGCGCCCACCCGATGCCCGCGCCGACGTACGGCGTCCAGCGCGAACTGTTCAGAAAGTCGTAGTAGGCGTTCACGAAGAATTGATGGGCGCTGAAGTCCGACACCCGTTCCGAGGGCGGATCGATTTCGCTCACCTCCGGTAGCTTGCCGCTTATCACGTTCCCGCCGAACCTCCAAGGTACGGAATCGCCACTCTGAGACCGGTTCAGGTATTCGAACTCGACGCGAAACCTGTCCAGCGCATACCCGACGCTGACGCCGCCCATGAACCCCGTGCCGAGATCAAACGAATTGGCGGTCAGCGTTTCCGGCGAATCAGCCGCGCAACCCGGGCCGGTGGGATCACCCCCGACTAATGTGTCGCATCTCGTCGGATGGTTGACCCCGGACAGGACAGACCCCATATCCGCGGCATTCGCAAATCCCAACTCGATGCCGGCGTAGAATCCCCGCCGGCTCGTTTCGGCGTTCGCCACGCCTGCGTAAACGAGCAGGCAACAACCCACCAGCGCCAAGGCAAGCCTTCCGGATGGGAGGAAGGTCATCATTTTCGTCATAGTTTCTTTCTCCTGGTCACGCCGGATACACGCCAAGCCCCTGCGTAGCATTCGCCTTCCGATCATAGACTGAACATTATAAAGTCGCGGATAGTGGCTGGGGGAGAAGGATTCGAACCCTCACGCTCAGATCCAGAATCTGATGTCCTACCCTTAGACGATCCCCCAACCGGTTAAAAAGCTTAAATGGAGCCTTTTCTTGGAGTCAAGAACGTGTCATCATTTTGTATGCTGCCCGTTCCGACTATTCCCCGGCGCTTGCACCACTCGCGGCCTTCACGGATCACGGCCGCCGCTGAGCGGGGCCCTCCAAAACCGTGGGATTTGCCATTTCAAGACTTCTCAATTCAAAATGATCATTCCAGAATACTTGCAATTATATACCACTTAAGTTTAATATTAAGTGTAATATTTGCCATTCAGTGCCACAACCTTTATTATCTGGAGCGAACGATGCCCAGAAAAAAAGAGTTCGACGTAGACACTGTTCTGGACAGGGCCATGGAAGCCTTCTGGACCCGGGGCTATGAGGCCACGTCCTTGAACGATCTCTTGGACTGCATGCAGATCCAGCGCGCCAGTCTGTATAACGCGTTCGGCGACAAACACACCCTCTTCCTCGAGACCCTGCGCCGATACGACGTCGTCCTCCGCCGGGCCGAGGTCGCAAGGCGGATGCAAATGCCTTCGCCCCGCCATGCCATTCTCAGCTTATTCCAAGATACGGTCACTGCGACGGTGAAGCATGGGGCGCGCAATGGCTGCTTTCTGATCAATACGGCCCTGGAGTTATCGCCGCACGACAAGGAAGTAGCCGAGATCGTCCGCGCGGCCTTCAACCACATGGAGCAAAAATTCTTCCGCAAAATGATCGAAAAGGGCCGAGCCGTAGGAGAGATTGCCAAGTCGGTCGTGCCGGCTCCGACCGCGCGCGCGCTACTGAGTCTCCTCATCGGATTAGTAGTACTTTCGCGTAGCCGTCCTGAGAAGCTCTTGCTGGAGTCGATCGCGAAACAAGCGGAGGCTCTTTTACCTCCCGGTGACAAAGCAACCCCTCCTCTCGCCGTCGCCGACGTCTCAGTCTCCAGTTTGCATGGGCTGATAAACATCCCGGCCTGACGCAGGGATTTTAGCTAGTACGACCCGATGTGATCGAGAGCCCGTTCAAGGCGCTTGAGGGTCCGATCCTTCCCCAGTAATTCCATCACCTCATAAATGCCCGGGCTGAAGGTTCTTCCGGTGAGGGCAACGCGCAGAGGTTGGGCGAATTTCCCCATCTTCAACTGCTCTTCCTCGAGAATGGTGTGCACCACGGGTTCGAGCGTCTCTTTGGAGAAGGGATCGACCGTCTTCACCCGTTCGACGAACTTGTGCAGACCGGGTGCAATGGCGGGGGTGAGAAACTTGCCGGCCGCGGCTTCGTCCATGGCCACGGGTTCCGTCATGTAGGGCATGGTCCAGTCAGCCATTTCTACCAGTGTTTTGGCACGCTCGCGCAGGTGCGGGATCACCGCCTCAAGGCCGCCCTGCGGTTGAATCGCTCCGGTACCGTCGTATCCTTGCTTTTCCAGGAACGGCAACAACAACTCCGCGATGTGTCGTGGCTCACCTTGTTTGATGTACTCGGCATTGAGCCATTGCAATTTTTCCGGGTTGAATACCGCGGCGGATGATTGCACGTGGTCGAATGAGAATTTTTCAATCATCTCCGGCATCGAAAAAATTTCCTGATCGCCGTGTGACCATCCCAGCCTGACCAGATAGTTCACCAGGGCTTGCGGCAAATATCCCATTTCCTCGTAAGCCAGGATCGACGTGGCGCCGTGGCGTTTGGAAAGCCTGGATTTATCCTCACCCAAAATCATCGGTACGTGGGCAAACTTGGGCACCGGATACTCCAACGCTTCGAACAGGGGCACCTGGCGTGGCGTGTTGTTGACGTGATCGTCACCGCGAATCACGTGCGTGATGCCCATGAGGGCGTCATCGATCACCACGGACAAATTGTAAGTGGGATAGCCGTTCGACCGCAGAATGATGAGGTCGTCCAGCACGGCGTTGTCGAACGTGATGGAGCCTTTGATCAGGTCCTCGACAACGGTTTGCCCTTCTTGCGGAGATCGAAATCTGAGCGCCGCCGGTGCCGTGGGAGCAGTCAAACCGCGTTCACGACACCGGCCGTCGTACTTGAGGGATTCCCCTTTGGCCTGAGCCTCCTTCCGCCGCGCTTCGAGTTCTTCCGGCGTACACACGCACCAATAGGCTTGCCCCCGGTCGAGCAGTTCCATGGCCTTTTCCCTGTAGAGATCCAGCCGGTCGCTTTGACGATGCGGACCCTCATCCCAGTCCAGCCCGGCCCAGCGCAGGCCGTTCAGGATCGCGTCGATGGCGGCATCGGTCGATCGATCGCGATCCGTGTCTTCAATCCGCAAAATGAACGTGCCGCCATGTCGTCGTGCGAACAACCAGTTGAACAAGGCCGTGCGCAGGCCTCCGATGTGGAGATACCCCGTGGGACTCGGTGCAAAACGAACTCTCACGTCGCTCATGCTTCTCTTCCTATCAACGCCATGATCAATGAACCGCCCTTACTTCTAAGCAGATACCTTCTCTTTTTTGCAGCCATTCAATAATTTCGAACAGGTTCCTGGCCTGCGGATTCCCTTTGGGACCAAACATGCGCATCAAACTTTTCGGAGACTTGTCCGTCAGAGCACCCAACTCTTCAAAGCCGACCGTGGCATTGATATAATCACGCAAGATCGTTTTACCGGTATCCATATCACCGGATACCAAACATTGTACCCCTTCTTTTAACAATTCTTCTCTAAAAACGGGGTCGGTTTGCACTCTTTTTTGTACTGTTTCCTTAAAGTCTCTTGTCAATGCCATTTTTCTTATAAGTGATTGCGAGTACTGGTGTTGGTTGTAAGTGAGTGGCGGTTGACTTCCCTAAATGGTAACACAAAAGTTCCTTTACGGCAACACTTGCCATGAGAGAGATCGCGAAGCATGTTCTCTCATGAAAGACTGTCGTTGTTGTCCAATTCTGAAAATGTTGTGCGCGATTCAAGCCGGACAGGCAGGGTGAAGGCCCATGGCGGACGCCCGGGCCGGGGGCGGTGAAACCACGCAGTCAGGGCTCTTCGATAAGCTGATATTTGGCGATCCGGTAGGCGACTTGACGCGGCGTCATGCCCAACAGTCTGGCCGCCTTCGCCTTGACCCATCCTGTTTTCTTGAGGGCTTCCCGAAGACGGTCCCGTTCGATTGCATCCAGGCGCGCGGCAAGTGTTGGCCGGGATGCAGGGCCGTTTGAGCTGGTGGCGGACTGAGATTGAACGGTTCGCATGTGGTCGAAATACGGCGTGAGCGATTCCGGAATGGTTTCCAAATCGACACGCGAGGCCTCCGCGAGGACGACCAGCCGTTCAATGCAATTTTGTAATTCACGAATGTTTCCGGGCCAATGGTAGACACTCATCATGTGAACCACGTCCTGGCCCAATTCAATGTGTCGGCTATTGGTGCGATTGAATTTGTCCAGAAAATGCACAATGAGCAACGGCATGTCGTCGCGCCGGGCACGTAAGGGAGGCAGCGTGAGCGGGACGACGTTGAGCCGGTAATACAGATCTTCCCGAAACTCGCCGGTCTGGACCATGGCTTCGAGATGACGATGCGTCGCGGCAATCACCCGGACGTTCACCGAGAACGTGTCCTCACCTCCGACTCGCTCGAAGGTTTTGTCCTGCAGGACGCGAAGCAGCTTCACCTGCGTTGACAGGGGAATATCCCCGACCTCATCCAGAAACAGCGTCCCGCCGGCTGCCTGTTCCAGTCGTCCTTTTCTGGCCTGGTTCGCGCCCGTGAAGGCTCCGCGTTCCTGTCCAAACAGGGTCGTTTCAATCAGGGTTTCCGGAATCGCCGCGCAATGCACGACCACGAAGGGTTGCCCGGCACGTTCACTCAAACCGTGAATCCTTTGCGCCGCCAATTCCTTGCCCGTCCCGCTTTCGCCGCGGAGCAATACCGTCGCCGAAGTGTTCGAGATTCGCTGGATGGCGGCCTCCACCGCTTGCATCGCCGCACTGTTTCCAATAAGCACCGGCCCCCGTTTCTTTCGCCTGGCGGCAGGGACGACACGCCCGTCGTCCTCTATAGGGGCGCGTGCATCACCGGCTTGCCTGAGGCGTGGCGATGATTCGGCAATCTCGTCAGACCGGCTTGGAGCCTTTCCCGCCGCGGATTCTTGGTTCAACAAGTCCAGGGCCTGGCCAATCCGGGATTCGGGAGCATCCTCTCGATCCAAAATAGCCCGCAGTCGGGTTATGAGCTTGACGTCGTCCTTTGAACGTTCTCGTTTCATCGTTCCGTTCACGTCCGCATAAAACAAAAGGCCCCGGTAGGTCCACGTGCAAACTCGTTGCTCCGTGGCTTCCCGGCGCCCTTGCCTTGGTACACGATCGACTGCCCGAATCAGAACGTTCCCCGTACTCGCAGGATGTACGGCAAGCCTTCTCTTCGGCCAAAAAAAACGCCCTTTCCCAACTTTCATTGGGGAAGGACGTTCATTGTCCTCGCGCAATTTGTCTCTGTCAGTGCAATGACGACTTTGTCATTGCCGGTTGTAGTTACCGCACTTTTCTCTTTTTGTCAATGGGGCGCACTGCTTCCCCTCGTCGCGCGGGGCCGAAACCCCGCACCCACTTTCCTCTTTCTGTCATTCCCGCGAACGCGGGAATCCAGCGTCTTTATTCTTTGCGAACATAGGAAAAAACAAAAGACACTGGATCCCGGATCAAGTCCGGGATGACAGCAGGAACAGCGGGAGAGGGAGTCTCATACGAACCTGACAAAATTGTCGGGTTCGGACAAAGATGTCAGGATCCTGACAAAGATGCGCGGCGCACGATCCGTCTCACTTCAACTCCGAACTTCAATAAAATTCAATACTTGGTTAGGAAAAAGAACGTGGCATCGTTTTTGCGTAAACCTATTCATAGAGACACAACGGTATCGGTAGAAGCCTTGTAATCTGACAGAGCAGTCAAAGTCGTTCTGGCAATGACGCCAGGCCTGAGAGTTTTCGGAACTCTTGGCTTGGCGTTTTTTTTGATGGCCGCAAAGCTTCTACCTCCCCTGGCCCCTCCTTACAAAGGAGGGGAATGAAGTGTCGGAAATTGTCAACAAATAACTGAACACAGACAGGAATGACAGAAAAAGGAAGGAGGAGCCATGGCACACACAGTTCACCATACTGAAAACTCTGGATCCCCGATTAAAAATGTCGGGGATGACAGCAATCGAGAGGAAAACCTCACCTCTGAAGAGTACCTGTCCAAGACGCTGGAAACGGCAGTGACCAAAGCCGTGTTGCAGGCTATCGGGCCGACGCGACGACAACTGCTGGCCGGCGTCGGCAGCGCGGCGCTGGTCGGCCTGATCAGCGAGTTTCTTCCTCTTTCCCAATTGCAGGCCCTGGCCGCGGACCCCGTGGGCAAACCGGAAAAGACGGATCTCGCGATCGGGTTCATTCCCATTACCTGCGCGACGCCGATCATCATGGCCGAGCCCATGGGGTTCTACAGCAAGCACGGCCTGAACGCCAAAGTCAAACGGGCGGCGGGATGGGCCATGGTCCGGGATTGGGCGATCAACAAGGACGTGGACGCCGCGCACATGCTCTCGCCCATGCCCCTGGCCATCACCCTGGGCGCGGGCTCGCCGCAGGTGCCCTTCTATATGCCGGCCGTGGAGAACATCAACGGGCAGGCCATTACCCTGCACAATAAACATCAAGGCGTGAAAACGGCCGCGGACATGAAAGGGTTCCGCTTTTGCGTGCCCTTTGATTATTCGATGCACAATTACCTGTTGCGCTACTTCCTGGCGGAAGGCGGCGTGCATCCGGACAAGGACGTGCAGATCCGCGTGGTGCCGCCCCCGGAAATGGTCGCCAACCTGAAGGCGGGCAACGTGGACGGGTACCTGGCTCCCGATCCCTTCAACCAACGCGCGGTGTACGAAAACGTCGGTTTTATCTACAAGCTGTCGAAGGACATCTGGGACAAACACCCGTGTTGCGCGTTTGCGATCTCCCAGGAATTCGCAAAGACATATCCCAATACGTTCCTCGCGTTGTTCCGGGCGATCGTCGATGCCACCCATTACGCGTCGAACCCGGCCAACCGGAAGGAAATCGCCAAAGCCATTGCCCCGGCGAATTACCTGAACCAGCCGAGAATCGTGCTGGAACAAGTGCTGACCGGGACGTTCGCCGACGGGTTGGGCGGAATCAAGAAGGTGCCGAGCCGCATCGATTTCGATCCGTATCCCTGGCATTCCATGGCCGTCTGGATCCTGACTCAAATGAGACGCTGGGGCCATTTGAAAGAGGACGTGAATTATCAAAAGGTCGCGGAGCAAGTCTATCTCGCGGCGGAATGCGACAAGGTGTCCGAAGATCTGGGGTATCCCACGCATACCAAGACCATGACGAAGCACGTCATCATGGGCAAGACGTTCGATCCCATGAATCCGGACGCCTACGTGAAGAGTTTTCCGATTCACAGTATGGCGTAGGGGGGAAGACGCTCTACCTCCCCTCGCCCCTCCTTACAAAGGAGGGGAAGGGAGGCAAAGGAGAAAGACACTGGATTCCCGATTACGAATGTCGGGAATGACAGGAGGGAGATTGGAATGACGATGGGCGGAAAATCGACACAACATCCGTTTTTTATCTCCGTGTTTTTCCTCGGGATTTTCCTGTTCGCGTGGCACGTGGCCACCATCAGTCCTCCGTTCGATCCCACGGGCAAGACGGACGAGGAATTGATGGTCATGGAGTTCAACGGCGATATCATGCAAACCGACGACGGCCAATACGTGTGGAACCCGGAGAAAGAAAAAGTGAAAGGGGTGCCGGGTCCGATGACGGTGCTGGAGAAAGCCTGGGTCGAATTGAACGAAGCCTTCGTGATCAAGGGGACCAATGATCACGGGATCGCCTTTTTGGTGGGCTATACGGTTTCGCGATTTTCCGCAGGGTTCCTGGCGGCTTCGCTGGTGGCCATCCTGGTGGGGATTATTCTGGGATTGAACCGGATGCTGTTTCGCGCGCTGAACCCGTTCATCCAGATCCTGAAACCCATCTCACCCTTAGCCTGGATGCCCTTGCTCCTGTACACGGTCAAGGACCCGAAATGGACCGCGGTCCTGGTGGTGTTCATGGCCGCGGTCTGGCCGACCCTGGCCACCACCGCCTTCGGCGTGAACTCGCTTCGGAAGGAGTATCTGCAGGTGGCCGCGATTCTTCAGTTGTCCTGGTTCAAACGCCTGTACAAGGTGATTCTGCCCGGAGCCGCGCCGACCATCGTGAACGGTCTCCGCATTTCGTTCGGGAGCGCGCTGGTGGCCGTGGTGCCGGCGGAAATGTTGTTGGGGGAACTGGGCGTGGGCTACCTGAGTTGGATTGAATGGAACAACCTGGACATTGCCGGAGTCATCTTCGCCATCCTGGTGGTGGGAACCGTCGGCGTGATCCTGGATTCGGGGTTCAATAAATTGGCCGGCTTGGTCACCTATCGGGAGTAACGCCATGTCTTTTCTTGCAATCGATCATATGAACAAGTACTTCCCGAGTCATTCGGGGGACGGCACGGTCTGCATCTTCGAAGACGTCACGGTCAAGATCAACAAAGGGGAGTTCGTGACCGTGATCGGCCATTCGGGGTGCGGGAAAAGCACGCTGCTGAACATCATCGCCGGGTTGGAGACGCCGACTGAAGGCGGCGTCATTCTGAACGGACAGGAAGTGACGGGTCCGGGATTGGACCGGATGGTGGTGTTTCAGAGTTTCGCGTTGATGCCGTGGATGACGGTCTTCGAAAACGTCGCCCTGGCCGTCCGTTCGGCCTATCCCGACTGGAGTTCGCAGGAGATCAAGGCGCACGTGCAGAAATACATCACGCTCGTCGGCCTGCAAGGGGCCGAAACCAAGAAACCCACGGCCCTGTCCGGGGGGATGAAACAACGGGTCGGACTGGCTCGCGCGTTCTCCATCGAGCCGAAGGTCCTCCTGCTGGACGAACCGTTTGCGCAAATCGACGCGTTGACCAGGGGCGTGATCCAGGAGGAATTGGTGCAGATGTGGAATGCCACCCGCAACACGGTCTTCATGGTCACGCACGACGTGGACGAGGCCATCCTGCTCTCCGACCGCATCATGCTCATGACCAACGGCCCTTCGGCGCGGATCGCGGAGATCGTGGACGTGACCATTCCCCGGCCGCGGTCACGCGAAACGATTATCGAAGACGAACATTATTACAAGATTCGCAACCACATCATTCATTTTCTGGTCCGCCACGCCTCGCACGGACACGCGGATGAGAGCGGGGATGACGCGGAACGGTCCGGTCCCGTGGAGATCAACTTCCGCGATCAGGCGACGACCACGTATGAACCCGCAGTCACACATTAGAAAGGAGCCGTCATCATGGAAGATACCAAAGCGGCCATCAAGGCCAAACGTCTGGAGAAGAACATTACGATTGCCGAGGTCGCGTCAGCGGTGGGGAAAAGCCCGACATTCGTGGCCGCCGCCCTGACCGGCAATCACCGCTTGACGTCCGAGCAGGCGGCGACCGTCGGCGAACTGTTGGGTCTGGATCAGGAATCCACCGCCAGCCTGAGCCGGTTTCCCGTACGCGAGGACTTTCCGAACATGAGCGATCCCTTCAAGTACCGGCTGCTCGAGGTGATCGGCGTGTACGGTGACGCCTTGCGGGAGATGGCCAATGAAATGTTCGGAGACGGCATCATGAGCGCCATCGATTTTTCACTCGACATGGAAAAGGTCAAGGGAAGCCAGGGAGAAGATCGTTGCAAGATCACCTTGAACGGCAAGTGGCTCGAATATAAGACGTTCTAGCAAGAATGACGCCACCTGCCCGGCAGGCGCCCTCTTTAATTCCTCCTCCTTGTAAAGCGGGGCGCCTGCTTCCCTTTCCCTTCCCCTGTCATTTTTGCCGCTTTTAGCCAGCATTCGAATCTGTTTTTCCCTGTCATCCCCGACCCCGATCGGGGATCCAGTGTCGTTATCCTGCGAACTCAGGAAAAAGCAAAGACACTGGATTCCCGATTAAAAATGTCGGGAATGACGGGAGTGAGAGTCGGGGACAAGCGCCGGGCATGACGGAAGAGAGTTGTCTTTTCCTGGTCCTACAGAGCATCATGGGGTTTCTTGTCACCTTCAAAGGAGTTGCACTCATGACCAATCGTTTGAGAACGACCGTCCGGTTGCCCATCGTGGCTTTCAGTTTCGTAAGCCTGCTGGCCGTGACCGCGCCGCTTCAGGCCGCCACGATTCAGGGGATCGGAGCCTTGAAATTCGGCATGACCCCCGCGGAAGTCACGGCGCTTGAAGATTGTTCAAGCCAGACCCAATGCCTGTATGACCTTTTTGGGAAAAATCGCTATTTCACGTTAGGCTATGGCCCCGGAGCGGGCGCACCGGATTTCTCTGCTCCATCAGCGGACCGGGCCATACCGGCCACCCTGAGTCATATCGACATTGAAATGGGTACCTATAGGCAGGAATGGTTCTTTGAAGTATTCGACGCATTAACCGCTGAATACCCCGTCACGCACGAGCCCACCGAACATGAACAGGCGGTTTTTAATCAGGAAACTGCACAGGAACTGACATTCGGGCTTGCGGACGGTTTTGTGCTGTTGAAGCTGGTGCGGCGCCCATTCGGGAATATGATCATTCACGTCGTCTTTCAGGATTCCGCCCACGCTCAAGCCCAGAGAGATGCCTGGAACGCCGCCGTTACACCTTAGCCGCGCAGCCATGCCGAACCCCGATCATCCCGTTGTCGAACGCACGGACGTGAATCCTTTTGCCGTTGTCACCGGGGCTTCACGCGGAATCGGGGCCGCCTATGCCCGCCTCCTCGCCAGCCGGGGCTATGACCTGTTGCTGGTTTCCCGTGACGAGACGCGACTCACGCATCTTGCCCGTCAACTCGAGACGAACCACGGCATTCAGGCCCACGTGTCCATCGCCGATCTGGCCCGTTCCGATGCCGCCCACCAATTATTCGTGGAAAGCCGGCAATACCGGCAGACCCCGGACATGCTGATCAACAACGCCGGGTTCGGATTGTACGGGGAATTCGTCTCCCACCCGCTGCCGCGCATCCAGGAGATGTTGCACGTGCACGTGCGAACCGTGGTGGAAAGTATCCGCTTGTTTCTGCCGGGAATGATCGAGCGCGGGTCCGGGACCATCATCAACGTGGCCTCCATCGCCGGCCTGCTCCCTATCCCGCATTTCGCGGAGTACGCCGCAACCAAAGCGTTCCTGGTGTCGTTTTCGGAAGCCTTGGCCGAGGAAACGCGCGACACCGGCGTGGTGGTCCAAGCCTGTTGCCCGGGACAAACGGAGACCGACTTTCATGGCACGGCCGGCTATCGTCCGCCCGGCCGCTTGCCCATGCAAACGGCCGACCAGGTGGCCCACACGTCCCTGGCCGCATTGCCGAACAAGAGCCCCGTCGTCACCATCGGCTGGCAGGGCAAGCTGACGGCTTTGGCGATAAAATGGTTGCCGCGGACGTTCCTCATCAAAACGGTGGGGCGGATCACCAAGCTGGCAACCCGGTCAGGCTCCACTGCTTGACGGTTCGTCCAAGGCTTCGAGGCAACGCGCGTCATCCACGCGTGGATCATTGACCAAGCGGCTGACCGGCACCGCGATCATGGCGTCCGCGGGATAGGACGTCAGGAACGGGACCAGATGCCTCGCGTCCCGCAACCCGGGATCCAGCCACGGTTCATACGCTACGGGCGGTAAAATGACCGGCATCCGGTCATGGATCGAGGCCAGACGTTCGTTGGGCGTGGTGGTGAGGATCGCGCACGATTCGATGGTCTTCCCATCGGCACCCGTCCACCGGTCCCACAGCCCGGCGAACGCAAACGGGCGTTCACTGTTCAACCGGATATGGTAGGGCTGTTTTCGTGCGCCTTCCCGTTTCCATTCATAATAGCCGTCCGCCGGCACCAGACAGCGGCGTTCTCGAAACGGTTTTCGAAAAGACGGCTTTTCCGCCACGGTTTCCGCGCGGGCGTTGATGAGCTTCATCCCCATGGCGGGGTCCTTGGCCCACGAAGGAATCAGACCCCACCGCAGCATGACGGCCTCATGTTTTCGTTCCCGAAGTCCCGCTCTCACACTGGCGACCCATTGGGAGGGCGCCACGTTATAGCGAGGGTGAAGGTGCGGGGTGGATTCGAGTCGAAACGCTTCGGCGAGAACCTCGGGCGTACACGTTAGGGTATACCGTCCGCACATCTTGCTTGCGCTCCCCCACCTGTTCGCCAGCGGGCTTACGCCCTGGGCTCCCCGACTCCCCCTCAAGGGGGGAGTGATGAAAAGACAGGCGGAGCGCCTTGGGAACCCGGCTCCTTGCGGGGGAAGTCAGCCGGTTGCTATTTCTCTTCCGTTCTGAAGTGAAGTCTGATCGTCACTTCTCCATCGACGAACTCGTCCCCGTTCATTTGGGGATCGAACGTCCATTGTTTGAGCGCTTGCACGCCGGCCAGGTTGATTCGGCGATTTTTGGCGGGCACCAGCACCACGAGCGTGGTCTCCGCGGTCTTGCTGACGAGAATGCGGGCTTTCATCCAGTCATCGACTTCCTGCCCTTGCAACTCCGGCGGCATGATGGGCCATGGGGTGTGCTTGGGGACCGGACCAAGCTGTTGATCTTTGTTCAACTTGAATCCATGCACGTGCACGGTTTCCAGGACCAGTACTTCCTCATCCTCCAAATGATCCAATTCATGAGTGGGGTCATCGACATGGCCATGGGTGGAATCATCGACCTGGCTCCACACAAACGGGGGGCTCATGACCAGCAAGACACTCGTCATCACGAGAAACATCCTGAAGCACTTCATTTTGCAAACCTCCTTCACCCTTTTTCCCTGACAATAGTAGGTCGGATTAGCATAGCCCTTCGACTTCGCTTCCTTCGGCTTCGCTCCGCTACGCTCAGGACAGGCGTAATCCCACAATTTCCGTCCTCGTCGAACATTCCAGCAGCCGCTTCATCCACCCTCACCTTCATCCTCTCCCATCAAGGGAGAGGAAATTTTATCTCCTCTCACCTCAGACGGGAGGGCTGGCATCTCCTCCCTCTCCCCTGGCGGGAGAGGGCTGGGGTGAGGGGGAAGGAAACGCATTACACCTGCAGGAGATGGCCGCGGAGTGCTCGAGATTGACTGCGGCTCACTCGTAATTGTTGTGTATTCGTCAACGTCACGAGATAGGATCCTCCCGGCATGGGAGTAATTTTCCTGATCGTCTCGACGTTGACCAAGGCCCCGCGACCGACTCGCAGAAACCGCCTGGGGTCCAGCTTGGCTTCCAACGTTTTCAACCGATAGTTCATCGTATATCGTTCCTTGGCAATCGTCGTCACGTGCATCAACTCCCCCTCCGAGACCACCGAGGCAATATGGTGAACGGGCAACAAATAAATATCGTCCTGTTTGCGAATGGGAAACCGATCGATATACTGCCCCGCCAGCGCCGGCGATTCACGATCAGCGGGTGCGGACGGCCTGTCACGCCTGCCCTGGACGGAGTCGAAGGGTTCCTGTTCCGCCAATGAGGCCCGTTCGAGTCTTTCCCGGGCGCGATCGATCGTTGCGCGAAGGCGGTCTCGATCAACGGGTTTGAGGAGGTAATCCAACGCTTCAATTTCAAAGGCGCTCACGGCGTACTCATCGAACGCCGAAACAAAGGCCACCAGCGGGATTCGCCCGTGGCGCAAGGACCGGACGATGGACAGCCCATCCATTTCCGGCATTTGCAAATCGAGGAAGGCCAGATCGGGTTGCGTTTGCTCGATCAACCGCATGGTTTCCTTCCCGCTCTTGGCTTCCCCTACAATATCGACGTCGTCAAATGATCGCAGCATGGTCACAAGAAATTGCCTCGCCGGACGTTCATCATCAGCCACGATCACGCGCAACGTCATGGTCATGCCACTCCCTGTCCCTGCGGAAGTGACGAAGCGTGCGTCAACTCATGGCCGTCAAGAGGGATCAGGATGTTCACCGCCGTTCCCTGCTCCGCACTGCTTTTGACATCCATGGTTGCTCGCTCGCTGTAGTGCAACGCCAACCGTTGTCTGATACTGGACAGACCCAGCCCGGTTCCTCGACCATCCCCGTTGGGGGCTGATCCTCTTTCGCCTCCCGTGTTCCATACTTGAAAGTGCAGCCGAGGCGGGAAACCCTGTTCCCGGCAATCGCACGCTTCTTCAATCCATGCCGTAATCCGCACGTGTCCACCGGATGCCGAAGGCTGAATGCCGTGCTTGACGGCGTTCTCCACCAATGGTTGGATGATCAACGCGGGGATCGGAACTTCACGTACCGACTCCGGCACGTCGATATGGACCGTCAACCGATCCTCGAAACGCATCCGTTCGATTTCCAGGTAGGCCCGTATCAAATCCATTTCATGACCTACGGTCGTCAATTCTTGATCCAACCGCTTTAACACGCTTCGTAAGAGATCGGTCAATCGCATGAGCGTGTCAACGGCCTTCGCCGGAGAAGTCTGGATCAAATAGCCGATCGTCGTGAGGGCATTGAAGAGGAAGTGGGGATTCAATTGCGCGCGCAAAGCCCGCAGTTCCGATTCGGTCGCCAGCTTTTGCATCTCCTGTTCCCGGAGAACCTGCGCACAGCGTTCGTGCGTGACCCGTACCGTCATAATCCGGCGGGAAACCAGATGCGCCAATGCCTCCAGATGATACAGGTCATCGGATAACAGTCTTCGCCCATGGGGAAGCGGCCCGATCCTGATGCAATAATGGGGAGGATCGACCGTTGGAATCTCCACGGTCACGTGGGGAGCGTCGCGCGCCACAATCGGCTTTCTCGACGGGGAACGAGTCGGCGGACCGTCGATTTCGCGTTCCTCCATGGACGCCCATTCGATCTCTTCCGTGGACAGCACGGGTTTCAGCATCGCGCAACATTGATCCAGGATGGCTTCCGGCGTGTCCCGTCGCATGATGGCCTGCGCCACGTCGTCCTGGAATTTCTCGTAATCCGGCCGCCGCAACACCACCGTATCGACAACCCACGACACAGCGCGCGAGACATGAGGATAGAGCAACGCGGTCCCGACCCACAATCCGATAAGGACCGCGTCCATGAACGGGCTCGGCTGTTCCGTCCGCGGGATAAATTGCGAGGCCCCCAGCCCCGCGTACAGCCCCATCGCAATACCGACCAAGCCAATGAGCGAGAGCGCGCGTTTCAAGAAGATGTCTCCGAAGGCAAAACGGAAGTCCTGATACAAAATGGCTAAGGCCAGGGGCAAGGAAGCATGGTGCCCGATCAACTCCACCCACCACGCGTATTCCCCGGATTGATGGTGGCTGAACGGTATCGCAGCCGCAGCCAGCGCGGCCAGCGTCACCACCCCGGCATGGTGATCCCACCCCTGTTGCCGGACGGTATCGGCCAGCACGACGACAAGCAGCAGAACAAAGCCCATGGCCAACAGGGGCACCGCCTCGACCGCAACGACGGTTGTTCCCGGTATGACGGCCAGGGCATTGAACACTCCTGCTCCGGCGCTTAACGCATACGCCCCCGCGAGCAGGATACGCCGGTTCCACCTGACGTGTCGGCGCATCCCGGTTTGCAGAAATGAATGGACCACCACGGCAGGGAGAAAGCCCAGGGCGGACAGCGCCGTCACCTGCAGCACGTGCTTCAGCAAATCGGGCGAAGCGGCCGGCAGGAGAAATGAAGCCAATCCTCCCACGTTCCACAGTAAGCCCAGGACGGCGGTCCACAGCGACAATCGCCTCAAGGGCGTCACTCGCGCACCGTCCACGTTTCGTAAGACGGATTTCCGGGACGTCTGCAACACCAGGACCAGGATCATGGCGTAGAGAACCGCGCCGGTGATGAACCCGATGGGGTGCGCAAGAAGACTAACAGCCGTGTTCGTCATGTTTTTGGTCTTCCGGAAGCGGGGTTACGGACAGTATAGGGGACGGGACAATGCGCGGCAATCCATTCCATATGAACGGGCATATTCTTCAGATAAACGGCCTGTTCGTGCCCATCAATAGACATCCTTCGCAGGAGGCTATGGGAGAGGCCAACGGGTTCTCACTCAGGAAACGGATTCTTCAAAACGCGGTCGGGGTTCCAAGCAGCCGGCGATCTTCTCGGCGAGCGCAGCCCCGTCGTCGAGAGACTTGGTGGTCCACCCGATACCCAAGCCGGAACCATCGCCTTCTTTCGGGATGATGTGGAAGTGTACGTGCCCAATGGCCTGGTGGGCCGGGGCGCCGTTGTTCTGCAAGACGTTGAAATCCACGGTCCCCGTGGCCTTCCGTACCGCGCGGCACAGACGCGGCAACACGCGACCGACGGCCGCGGCCGATTCATCCGACAGTTGGTCCAACGTTTCAGCCGGCTCTTTCGGAATGACCAGGGTATGGCCGCGGGACAAGGGATAGATATCCAGGAAGGCCAGGACGTGTTCGTCTTCATACACCTTATGACACGGAATCTCACCGTCCAGGATTTTTTGAAAGATCGTCATCCCGCGCAGAATACGCCACAGCGCCGATCGATCGCAAGCGACCTTGTGCCAGCCGGAACATCGCGCTATAGTGAGAATCCGAATATTCCTGGTGGCAGCCCATGCCGAAACAACAGAGTTCGTCGAACCCCCTCGACACTTTTCGCCTTTCCCTTCCCACTCCTGCCGGCGACCTCCAAGCCGAGATTTCCGTCCCGACAAGTTTCATTCCGGTGTCGGACATTGTCCCCCTGATGCGTTCCTTGGGGGAAGAAGCGCTCCAACTCGAAGAAGCGAAGGTACGGCAGGCCGGGCAAACGATTTCCTGTCAAAAAGGGTGCGGCGCCTGTTGCCGCGTGATGGTCCCGGTTTCTCCCCCGGAAGCCTTTACGCTCAAGAAAGGGGTCGAGCAATTGCCCGCCCCGCATCAAGACCGGATCCGTCAGCGTCTTTCCAAGGTCAAGGACGCCTTGAACGAGGCGGGCCTCCTGGGCCGGCTCGTGCAATTGTCCGAAACCCGCACGCAGTTGTCCGACGCGGATATGGAGCCCATCAACCAGGCCTATTACGCACAGCGCCTCCCATGCGTGTTTCTCGAAGATGAATCGTGCAGCATTTATGAATTTCGCCCCGCGGCCTGCCGGGAATACCTCGTAACCTCCCCGGCTGCGTTCTGCCAGGACATGACGGACCCCGCGGTCAAACCCGTTTCCGTGCCGTTTCGCATCGCCACGGTCTTGAGTCTCATGTGGGCGAAACTGACCGGAGGCCCGGCGCGATTGCTTCCCCTTCCCATCGCCCTTGATTGGGCGGACCGGCATGCCGAAGAAAACAAGGCGTATGAAACCGGGAGCACCTTGCTTGAAATGGGGATGGAAAAAATCTGGGGCTTCCTGCGTCAACGATCCTAGCCCGAAGGCATTCCGTTCCCTGTCTATCCCGTGTATTTGATCTCCGTTGGGCAAGCGACCCACTCGTGCACAATCTTGACAAGCAAACGCGCCGGTATGATAGAAGGAAATGTTTGTCATCATGTTCACAGAGAGGCTGATTACGTATGCGAGTCTTTATTTACGCCGAAAACCTGAACCCGAACCAATTGAAAAGACGGGCCCCGGAACATAAGTTTTTATTCAAGGCCTACCTCCCGGACCACACCCTTCACTTCCCGCGCTTTTCCTCACAATGGCGGTGCGGCTTGGGCAGCATCACCCCGTCGCCGGGAGAACGCGTGTGGGGGGCGGTATTTGAACTCACCGACGAAGATCTGAAAATCCTGGATGCCTATGACGGGGAAGTCCCGGAAGGGGCCTTCCGTCATCTGGAAGTAACCGTGATGACGGAAGACGAGGAGAAAGAATTGGTGACCACCCACGCGGCCAATCCGATCGGCAAATTTCGCGTCAAGGACGACTACCTGGATTTCGTTGGAAAAGGCGTCAAGCACTGGGATTTGCCGGAAGAATGTCTCGAGACGTGGGAACTGTTTCGCCCCCGGAAATAACCTTCGGGCACCGGCTGCGTCCGGGGAAGCACGAGTGTCCTGTTCCTCCCCTTTGTAAGGGGAGGATAGGTGGGGTAGAGTCCTCTCGTCGGTTGCCGTAAGCTCTACCTCCCCTCGCCCCTCCTTACAAAGGAGGGGAACTATATGGCTATTATCGTATCAATATACCGAAAGGAGTCGTCATGCCCAAGCCGAAATATCATATCGTCGTCTGCACCAATACCAGGCCGCCGGGACACCCGAAACCCTCGTGCGGCGCGGAAGGCTCTCAAAATATCCTGATGAATCTCAACATGGGGCTGATGGAACGGGGCTTTCAACCCGGAGAAGTGCTCGTGACCGGAAGCACCTGCCTGGGTCCCTGCGAAAATGGCCCGACCGTGGTCGTTTACCCGGATGGTATCTGGTACTCCAAGGTCAAAGAAGAACACGTGCCCTTGATCCTGGATGAACATATCAAAAAAGGAACGCCGGTGGCGGAGTGCAATCCCGATTCCATCTGGGCCTAGCGTCCTCTTCTGATCATGTCTGCGCGTCACGATCCTCATGGGCACGAACCCGGGCACCAGGCACCCCCAGCCGAACACAAGGCCCGCGGGCCCATTTCCATCGAGTGCGGCATCATTACGTGCAGCGATACGCGGACCCCGGAAACCGATAAAAGCGGGCAGCTCATTCGAGAGTTGCTGACGCAGGCCGGCCATCGCGTCGGCGCTTATCACGTGGTGAAGGACGAGCCGGTCGAAGTCCGGGAACTGGTCGGGCAATTGGGAGCGCAGCCCGGACTCGAGGCCCTCATCATCAATGGCGGCACCGGCATTTCCCGTCGCGATTCCACGTTTGAAGCCGTGGACGGCCTCCTGGAAAAGCGATTGCCGGGCTTCGGCGAACTCTTTCGCTACCTGTCCTACAAGGAAATCAGCTCGTCTGCGATGCTCAGCCGCGCCACCGCCGGTCTGTATCAGGGGATCGTGCTGTTCTCGATTCCAGGATCGAGCGGCGCAGTCCGCCTGGCCATGGAAGCCCTCATTCTTCCCGAACTCCCGCACATCGTCGGGGAAATGCGGAAGTAAGATCGTCATGCGGGGTTTCGCCCCCGCGCGACGAGGTTCCTTCGCTCTGCTTCCTTCGACTTCGCTCAGGACAGGCTCTTTTGTTTCGGCAAAAGGACCCAAAACCATTGGCGCCCGGGCGTGGCCCTTCGGGTGCCTTTGCCCCAGTCCCTTTTATTTGGGCTGCGGAACTCGCTACGCTCAGACAGTCCTCGCCCCCAAAATAGAGGTGTCGGGACCGGGGCGCAGCCACGCCCGCAGGCGCCGGCTATTCTGTCATTCTCGGTTTTTCCTTCTGTCATGCCCGACCCCGATCGGGCATCCAGTGTCTTTGCTTTTCTGTAGTCGTAGCCGCGCCATCTCATGGCCCTTTCTCCGCTGGACGGCCTCCCGGTGCAGCAATGCACCCTTGTTTATTAGTATCTTTTGGGATACGGTTAGATAATGCTTGAGGTTCGCCAAACCGATGTCTATGCCCAATGGTTCAGGCGGCTTCGAGACAGACAGGCAAAGGCGCGCATCAACGCTCGTATCAGGCGGCTGTCATTAGGCAATCCAGGAAATGTGCGAGCGGTTGGAGAAGGCGTGTCTGAGCTTCGCATAGACTACGGGCCTGACTATCGCGTTTATTTCGTACAGCGAGGACAATCTTTGGCGCTCTTGCTGGCCGGTGGCGATAAGAGTACCCAAGATCAGGATATCGAAAAGGCACGCAACCTGGCGAAAGAGCTATAGGAGGCGACAATGGCAAAAGTCCAAACCCGGCCGTGGGACGCGGCGGATCACCTGGAAACAAAGGAAGACATCGTGCTCTACCTTGAAGCGGCTTTTGAAGACGGCGACCCTGGACTCATCGCGGCTGCGTTGGGCGACGTGGCGAGGGCCAAGGGGATGACAAAGGTCGCCGCCGACGCCGGTTTGGGTAGGGAGAGCCTGTACAAGGCACTGTCACCGGATGGCAACCCGGAGTTGGCCACCGTGCTCAAGGTCATGCAAGCCCTGGGCCTCCGGCTTCATGCGTCCACTACGACCGTTCGATAACATGAGTCTAGCCCACGTCGGATTGCGCTACACTCATCCGACTACCTAGGACTACGGTTTCCTCTCTTGCTGTCACCCTCGACATTGTTAATCGAGGATCCAGGGTTTTTTCTTCGTCCGTGAAGACTAAAGACACTGAATTTCCCCTCGAAGATGTCGGGGACGAGAAAGGAAGGGCGGGCACACAGGCCCGCCCCTACGCATAGGAACCATGATTCTGTAGGGGACGACCTGCGTGTCGTCCCGAGTCGTTACAAACAAAGAAACAAGCCAAGACTCTGGATTCCCGCTAGCGACATGCGGGAATGACAGTAAGCAGGCAAGGTTCGCGGGCTCAGGGCACGAGGATGATTTTGCCGAACATCTTGCGAGAGAGCATGTGTTCCTGGGCTTGGCGGGCTTCGGATAAGGGGAAGACCGAGTCCACGACCGGACGGACGGTTCCGGCTTCGATGAAGCGGCCGGCTTCCAGGAGTTCGGCGCGAGTGCCCATGTAGGATCCCCGGATCGTCAATTGCCGGGAATAGACGTAGCGCATATCCAACGGACTCTCCGGTCCGGACGTGGCGCCGCAGGTGATCAACCGTCCCCCGCGCGTCAACGATCGCAAACACTGGTCCCAGACCGCCTGGCCGATGTGCTCGATGACCATGTCCACCCCGCGGCCATCGGTGAACGTCAGGACGCGTTCGGTCACGTCCTCCCTGGCATGGTTGATCACAAGCGCCGCGCCGATCGCTTGGGCCTTTTCGATTTTGTCGTCCGTGCCGACCGTACTGATCACCCGTGCCTCAAGCCGGCGGGCGAACTGGATCGCCATGCTGCCGACGCCGCTCCCGGCTCCCATGACCAGCACGGTTTCCCCGGATCGCACGTCCCCCAGGGTTTTCACCATGTGCCAGGCCGTGACCGACACCAGGGGATAGGCCGCGGCTTGTTCAAAGGTCAACCCGGGAGGCATCGGCAACAGGTTTCTTGCGGGGACCTTGACGTATTCCGCGTAGCCTCCGTGAACCCCGGCGCCCACGAGGTGATACGTCGGGCAGAAATTATCCTTCCCGGCCAGGCAGGCCTCGCACTGCCAACAACTGATGCCCGGGGAAATGACCACGGACTGTCCGATGGGATAGGCCGCGTCCGTGCCCTCTCCGATTTGTTCGACTACGCCGCTCACGTCGCACCCGGAAATGTGCGGGAGCGGGATCGTATAACCGGGAATTCCCTGGCGGATCCAAATGTCCAGGTGATTCAGTGCGCAGGCTTTGACGCGGACCAGGACTTCACCGGCCCGGAGCGAGGGAACCGGGACGTCTTCAAGCGTGAGCTGTTCCGGGCCGCCGTGATGATGGAAGGTGACTGCTTTCATGGGGAGAGCATATCTAGAACAGGAGTTTTCCTTCAGCCACCATCACGGCTTGTCCTCCCACCTTGATCTCCTGGATGGCATCGTCATCGGAGAACACCTGGACCGTGATCCGTGAAGGCCGGTCGATTTCATAGCCCTGTTCCATGAAGACTTCGGTGGTCGGGCCCACGTCCACGACACCGTTCTTGACGAGATACGCGCCGAGGGCGCCGCTGGCGCTGCCCGTGGCCGGGTCCTCCCAGATCCCGATGGGCGCCGCGAACATGCGCGTATGCACGTGCGCCCATTCTTCCACGGTCACCGGCGTAAAGACCATGATGCCGTTGGCCCCGAGTTTGTCGCAGACTTCCTTGATGCCAGCCGGGTCGGCTTGAATCGATTTCACCGCGGTCAGGGTCCGGACCGGGACGATGGCAACCGGCAAGCCGGTCGACACCACTTCGATGGGCAGGTGCGTTTCCGTAATCGCGGTCTTGTTGACCCCCAAGGCCTTGCTGACTTCGTAGAGGTCCTGAATGCTTTCGGCCGTTCCCAAAAATTGCGGCTTGGGCTGAGTCATGATGACGTTGTCCACCTGCCCGTCCACCACGTGTAACTCCACGGGAAAGAGGCCGATGTTGCATTCGAAGACGTATCGCGTCAGCGGTTGCGTCAAAGGAAATTTCTGTAACAAACTCAGCACGAAAAAGGTGCCGATCACCGGATGGCCGGCAAACGGAATTTCCTGGGTGGGGGTAAAGATACGGAGTTTGACGATCGCCGCCGGGTCCGTCGGAGGCACTACGAAGACGGTTTCCGAGAGATTCATCTCACGGGCGATCTGTTGGAATTCCCGCTCGGTCAAATCCGTGGCGTCGGGAATCACGGCCACGGGATTGCCGCCGAACGGCTCTTCCGCAAACGCGTCCGCCGTGTAAAATAGAAGCGATCGGGTGGGAGTCGTCATACGCGGAGAACCCGCAGCCACGTCCCCGCCCGCACGATGGAGGCGAAGGTCGTCACCATGTTACGCACTGAACGGCAGGGCCTCGTACTCGGCAGCCCGGGCATTCCGAACGTAGTCTTCCACGAAATTTTGCAGGGTCCCGTTCCGGTAGAGCCGTGAATTGGCGAACTTGGTGTCGATCTTATGGAGGACCTTGACCTTCACCCCGGTCTTCTTCGTGAATTCGTCCAGGGTCACGCCCTTGATATCCATGTTCGTCCCCCGGCCCGATTCCATGATACATTTGGGGATATGCAACCGTTTCTGGCCGGTCAACCGTTCGCGGATATCCTCGAACGTCAGCAACACGGTGCAATCGGAATCCCCGCCCAGCGTCGTATTCGGCACGAACAGGTAGCGCACCCGGTGCTTGCGATACATGTTCAGGATCTTGTGAACGCTCTTGGCCATCACGACCGTATCTTTTTTCTCCAGTTCCAGGGAATCGAACGCGCTCACGATGCGCTTCCGATTGAGAAACGCGGTCACGTAGGCTTCGGTGTGGATCGTGGTCAAATTCGGCAGCCCGGCGTCATATATCCGTTCGGCTTCAACGCCCAGCGCCTTCCGGCCCTGGCGCATGAGACCGGCGGTCTCATCCTTGACGCCCTTCACGGGCGTGAGACAGCCCATCCACAACACGCATTTCTGGTTGACTTTCGAAATCTCCTTCGCGTCCTCGGACATGGTGTGTTCGTCAAACGCGTAAAAGTTGGCCGACGACACCGCGGGGCCGTCCAACACTTTCATCAGGTGCCGCACGGACGGCGCATGCGGCATCATCTGCTGCCGGTACCGGCTCAGGGTAATGACCGACAATTCAAAGTTGATCCGCCCGGGATATTGTTCCACCAGCTTATGAATCTTGGGCACGTGGACGAAGCCTACCGTGAAAAACTGGATGTTCTTGTCGGTGTACTTCAAAAAATCTTCGACCCATTCCATGGCCTTGGGATGGAGGAACAGGTCGGTCCATTCCATGTACTCATTGCCGCCCAAACACCAGAACTGCATGGGGTCCGTGGGCTTGGCATTGATGTAATTGAGGATGAATTCCCAATCATCCTGCGTGGTTTTCGGCGGGTCCTGGGTCTCGCGGTAGGAATGGTCGAGTTCGTAGCAAAAGGTGCATTCGACCGGGCACTTCTTGCCCAGGCTCAAGGGGATTTTGCCCGCGTCCATTTCGCGGATCAAGACTTCCCGATACCCTTTGTCCTGAAGCACCAGCGTCGGCTCCAGGACCGGCAGATCACTTCCCATTGCTACAACCGTTCTCTTTGTTTGTGGTCACTCACTGATTGACAATGCCCCCTCACCCCGGCCTCGTTCATCTCCTTCTGTCATCCCGGACTTGATCCGGGATCCAGTGTCTTTTCTGTTTTTATCGCTCATAACGGCAAAGACGCTGGATTCCTGCTTTCGCAGGAATGACATCGTGACTTCATTGACACCGTGACAACGCGTTTGCCACACTTCGGTGCGCGAGAACCCCGTTGACGATTATGCCTTCACCGACTGCAAACACGGAAGAGCCGGTGGCTCAAGCCCTCGAACTCTTCAATCTCACCCTGCCGCTGAACTCCACGACGCTGCACCAACGGTACCAGGAACTTCTGGTCACTTGGCATCCGCACCGGTACGCCAACCTGACCAACAATCCCACCAAGTATATGCAGATGTACAAGAAAGCGGAGACGATGACCAAGGAAGTGCAGGCCGCGTACACACTGCTGAAGGAGTATCTGGAACACCACGGTCACGCGCCTTCCTGACCCTTCGGCTCCGCTTCTCTCCGCTCCCTTCGGCTCCGCTCAGGGCAGGCGGCGGGCCTGACGGGCCACACCCTACGTGGTCGAATGGCTGACCACCCGCGTCATCCCCGGTTCCCCCTCTTTGCCGCCTTCGGGGTCCACCTTGGCCACCGGCCACGTGATCAACCCCGCCACGGTATCGGGCGCGGCGTCGGCAGGACTGTGCCGGGTGGCGTAAATTTGCGGTAACCGGTTCGTGCCGAAGCGTGAAATGTAGAGGAAGATCTGCTCGCGGGCGTTGATCCGCACGGCCCAGGGTTCAAAATCGTTCTGGTAAAACTCCTCGCACAACTGCATGGCATCCAGGCAACTCAAGGTCCCCGGTTCGTTCAGCGTGTAATAGTAATCCAGGGGCATGTCGTATTCGTCCTGCTTCTGAATCGTAATGCCGAATTTGTCTGGATTCCTGACCATCGGCGTATGGCGATAGGCCACGAAGTAAAACAACTCGACCGAATGGATTTCGGTTTTGTTGTCGATCAGGAACTGCCGTGTCTCCTCGGCTTCCGCCCTGGTCTCGCCGGGGAATCCGTAAAACGCCATGACGTGATTCCAAATGCCCGCCTTCGCGGCTTCCCGTAAATTGTTTTCGATCACGCTCTTCCGCGCATGCTTGTCCATGAGTTCCAGGACGCGCTCATTGGCCGACTCCATCCCGTAGTACAGGGTCTTGCAGCCGGACTCCGCGGCCAGCCTCCAGGTTTCAGGGTCCTGGAGCGTCTCCTCAAAGCGGATCAACGTGGTCCACTTGATGCCCACCTGTTCTTCGACCAGGAGTTGGGACACCTTTTTGAAGAGCGCGGGCGGATAGGATTCGTCGGCAAAGAGAAAGTGATCGGCCTGGTAGAGTTCCTTGAGCGCCTTGACTTCCCGGACCACGTCCTGGGCCGGCTTGCCGCGATACTGGTCGAAGTACCCTTGCCCGTGATCGCAGAACGTGCACCGCCCCCAGTAACAGCCCCGGGTCGCCAGATACGGCAGGATGCGCGTAGGCACGAAATAGGAATCCAGGGGCAACCCTTCAAAATCGGGCAACGGGAGCGCCGTGGTCTTTTCCGTATAAATCTCCGAATTGATCCGGACGTGCCCATTTTCCCGGTACATCAGGTTGGGCAGCGATTGCCATGTTCGATCCCCTGCCAGGGCCTCCAACAACCACACGAGCGCATGTTCGCCCTCATACATGATGGCCGAATCGAACACGGACGAGAAAAACGGCTCCTGTTTCGCCAAGTCTTCCTGAAGCCGCGTGATCACATTCCCCCCGACGGTGACGTGGATATCCGGGAACGCTTCCTTGATCATTTTGCAGAAGGTGAATCCCGCGATCATTTGCATCTTCGTCCCGATGGAGACGCCGACCACGTCGGGGCGTTCCTTGGCGACCGAGGACAACACCAACTGCCGGCATACGTCCCGGTACACGTTCACCTGCTCGTCGTCCAAACACTCAAGGACTTCATTCGAGACCCCGGGCCGGTAGCCCAAATTGCTCTCCATGGGGTAATACACCAGCGAGGCGGGGAAATACGCCGCGGAGATGTACCGCATGACGTCACGAAACACGTTCAACGCCCATTCCAATTTATCGGCTTCGTAGAAATCGTCGCTCCGGTTGATGCGTTTCGCTTCCTCGGCGTTCGCGGCCAATTCCATCACGTCGAAGGCCAGGGCCTCCTCCAGACAGGCTTTCTGGTCGATCTCCTTATCACTCAATCCTTCGCGCGGCTCCTTGGCTTCGAGCGCCTTGAGTTGCTGGACCATGCGCGCGTTGACCCAGATCAGGAACATGTCGCTGAAGAACAACTCGTACATTTCGATGTTGATGTCCCGCTGCACGACCTCGTGCCCGTTTTCCCGAAGCACGGCCGTGAGACTCGGCAACGCCAGGTACGGAGCCGTGGGGACCCATTCCGGCGGGAAGAGCAGCATGGTTTTCAACTTCCGGCCGCTCTTGGTCTTCGGCGCCGCGTTATCGATGTTGATGAGGGAAGACATCAGACGTTCGCCAGTTCTTCGGAACTCTGTTCCGGCGTGATGCGGAATTGGAGGGCCGGCAGCTTGTTGGTGCCGAAATGCGCCACGTAGAGGAAGACGTATTCGCGGATGTAGATCTTCAAATCCCAGCCGGCGTAATGGTTCTGCTCGAACTCTTCAAACACCCGTTCGGCGTCCTCGACGCCCAGCCCCTCCTTCACGGTGAAGTAATAATCCAGGGCCAGGTCCCATTCGGGGTTTTTGTAAAACGTAATGCCCCACCGCTCCGGGTCCTTGGCCACCGGGGTATGCTTGCTGAGATCGAAGGTGCCGAAGCCGATGGAATGCACGTGATCCCTGTTATCCTCCAGGAACTGCATGGAGAACTTCGCGTCCTCGTACCGCTCGCCCGGGAACCCGAAAAAGCCCATCACGTGGTTCCACACCCCGTGTTTCGAGGACAATTCCAGGCTTCGTTGAATCACCTCCGTGGTCGTGGCCTTGTCCATGAGTTTCAGAACCCGCTCGCTGCCGGATTCATAGCCCATGTGGAGGAACTTGCACCCCGAATCCTCGGCATCCTGCCACACCTCGTCGTCCAGCAGGCTCTTCTCGAAGCGGATGTGCGTGGTCCACGCGATGCCCAACTGGTGTTCCTTGAGTTGACGGGTCAGTTTGCGGAAAAGGGCCGGGGGATAGGATTCGTCGGTAAAGTGAAAATGCCGCGTCTGATACTTGTCGCGCAGGAACCGGACTTCCTCGATGATTTCCTGGATCTTCTTGGTCCGGTAGCCGGCCGTGTAGCCTTCGCCGTGATCGCAGAACTCGCACCGGCCCCAATAGCAGCCCCGCGTCGCCAGATAGGGCAGCACGGGTTCCGGCACGAAGTACCGGTCCATCGGGAGCCCGTCGAAATCCGGGGGCGGCAGGTCGGCCATGTTCTCGGAAGACGTGACCGGCGACGTATGAATGCCCGCTTCGTCCCGCCACAGGAGGTTCGGAATCTCGTTGAAATCGCGATCCGTCCCGACCGCTTCCACCAATTGCAGGAACGCGGTTTCGCCCTCGTACACCACCGCGGTGTCGAACAGCGCAAACAGGTTGGGCGTCGTGGGCAGCACGTCGCGCAAGCGGGTCACGGTATTGCCGCCGATGGTCACGTGGATCTCGGGGAACTGCTCCTTGATCATGGCGCAGAAGGTCAGCGTGGAAAACAGTTGCTGCCGCAACACGATGGAGATGCCGATGATCTCCGGCTTGTCTTCAAAAATGGCCGGCTTGACGATATGCTCGAACACGTCGCGATACACGTTGACTTGCGTATCCTCGACCGCGGCCAGCACCTCCGAGGACATGAAGAGTTTATACGACAGGTCCGTTTCCATCGGCGGCATACAAATGCGCGCGGGCGCGTACACCAGGGAAATCGTCGCGGTCACCTCCCGAAACACGTTCATGGCCCATTCGAGTTTTTCCGCCTCGTAGAACTCCGGGGACCGGATGATCGCCTTGGCGCGCTCGGCCTGTTCGATCAAGTCCGCCACGCGAGACCGCGTGCATTCGCACAAGGCCATCTGCAACTGGGTTTCTTCTTCCGAGAGCCCCCGGTCCCGGGCCAGTCGTTTCAACCGGTCCAGTTGCTGGGGTACCCGTTTCAGCACGCGCTTGAGAAAGTCCGCGCTGAAATACCAATCGTACATTTCGAGGTTGACGTCCTTCTGCACCACGTCATGCCCGGCCCGTCGCAAGAACGCGGTCAACGTCGGCAGACTCAGGTAGGGCTCGGAGGGATACCAGTCCGGCGGGAAGATCAGCATGACCTTCTTCTTGGGTCCGCCGTTACCCTGGGATTCCGTGCGGCGCTGCTTCAGAAGCTGCGGGCTGATCAGCCCGCCTTTATTATAGTCGATCCTCATACTCGTCACTCCCAAGGACTGAATCCGGACAAAAGAAAAGCCTATCCCGGACAAGACCCCCCTTGATGCCACTCATTCTATGCCTTGGGAAAATAGCGGTCAAGGATTGTGTAAGTATGGGTGAGGCAGCATAGGACAAGGCCTCGGTCTTATAAAACCCTCGCCCCTGGAGGGAGAGGGTAGGGTGAGGGGGGGGCAGTCCGTAGGTCAGGAAGGACAAGATGTCTTCGCAGGTACGGCCGCGCTTCAACCTTTGTCCCCGCGACCGGATACCTCATCCAGGTACCGGACTTGCAACTTGTCGAAGCGCTCGAAGTCGCGGTCGTTGGTGAGAATCGCGGCAATGCCGTGCTCTCGGCACAAGGCGGCGATCTGCGCATCGAACATCAGGTTGCCTCGCGCATCGGCCCTGCGTACCGTGGTCTCGAGATGCCGGAGAAAATCGGCACCCGGCAGGGCGACGTGGCACGTCGGCGCGGCCACGATCCCGTTGATGAAGTCCATCGCTTGGGCAATCGTGGAAGGAGGATTGAAGACGCGTCGATGCGTGACAACGCGCATGAACTCGGTCAGGCAGAAAACCGGCAGAGCCCACGGCTCCGCCCCTTCGGCCAACCGGACCAGTTCGGCCGTCGCCACGGCATTGAACTCGGTCTCGCGGCGGTGTGCGTAGATCAGGACGTTGGTGTCGACGGCTATCATTCGTGATCAAGCACGTCGTAGAGGGCTTCCCTGTCCGAGATGTCGACGTTGGGCGGACGCTTCCCCTTCACGGCGGTAATTCGGAGCTTGAAACCCGGCCCCTTGCGAGGGATGGCCATCAGTTTCGCCCGCAGGGCATTTTCGACGAACCGCGTAAGCGTGACGCCGTCCCGTGCGGCACGCTCCTTGGCGTGACGTAAAACCTGATCGTCCAAATTGAGCGTGGTCTTCATGAGAGGTTGGCCTCGGCCTGACGTATGGCTAAACCATATCAGATCAACCATATATATGGCAATAACGTTTTCCTCTCCCCTTGTTGTGGGAGAGGCAGAGGTGAGGGGGGGGGCAGGACAGAAAATGTCGGATTACGCTATGCTAATCCGACCTGCTTGCTCTGCTTCGTTGGAGCGAGTGTATCGTTTAGAAAAGGAGGGACTCGATTATGATACTCCCGGGACACGGGTGGAACGCGTTTGCCGGGTGGATCGGAATGGGCTTGGGGCTTGTCCTGTTTACCGGATCGCTCCAGGCGGAATCACCGTCTGCCGTTCACGTGGGGGCCTTTTCCCGGGCGCAGGCCGGGGGAGCCTTTCCTGATTCCTGGAAGCCGCTCACGTTCCATAAGATCGACGAGCATACCGAGTACTCGTTGGTGGAAGATGACGGGACCGTGGTGGTCAAAGCCGTGAGCCGTGGTTCGTCCTCGGGGTTGACCCGCGAGGTGGCTATCGACCCCAAGGAGTATCCGATTGTCGAGTGGCGCTGGAAGATAGAAAACGTATTGCAGAAGAGCGACGTGACCACCAAACAGGGAGATGACTACCCGGCCCGTTTGTATATCTCTTTCGCTTATGACGAGAGCAAAATCGACTTTTTGGACCAGGCCCAATATGAAATGGCCAAACTTCTCCACGGGAAGTATCCCCCGACCGGAGCCATCAATTATATCTGGGAGAGTCGAAGCCCGGTCGGGACCATGGTTCCCAATCCCTACACTGATCGCGCCATGATGATCGTCCTCGAAAGCGGAAAGGCAAAAGCCGGGCAGTGGGTGGCCGAATCGCGCAACCTGTACGAGGATTATCGAACAGCGTTCGGGGACGACCCGCCCCCGATTTCCGGGGTGGCCGTGATGACGGATACCGACAACACCCAGGAATCCGCCGTGGCGTATTACGGCGACATCACGTTTAAAAAAGCGGCGGATAAAATGCCTCTACCTCCCCTCGCCCCTCCTTACAAAGGAGGGGAATAGGAGGAGTAGGGAACAACGATTGTTGTTCCCTACTTGGTGTCGGGTTACGCCTGTCCTGAGCGAAGTTGAAGGGCTACACTAAACCGACCTTCGCGGGCTGGACACATCGGCGAGACTTGTATGCAAAAAAATGGGGGAGCCGGACTGGCTCCCCCATGCCCGTTGAACCGCTCCCCGTCACTTCAAAGACGCCGGTGTGGCTTTGAGGCTTTCAAATGGATCAGCCTCCACTTGTCGCAGACTGGGGGAACCAACTCCGAGTGGCAGTATTCGCTGATCATCGGCGAAGAGCACCCTGAGGTACCCCCATTGACCTGATTGGGAATAAGGCAGCCGCCCGTTGCTCCATACATAATCCCCGGGCAACGCCCATTTTCCCCCGGCCGACGACAGGAACACATCCAGGCCTTCCGAACCGGCGAACTCCACGGTGCTGATCATATCCGCCCCGGGAAGGAAAGGTTCAATGGGCCATTCATGTTTTTCCACCGTAAACATTCCGTTCTGTTCACTGCTGGCGCCGAACACGTGGATGCGGACTTGATCTCCCGCATGTGCTTCGATAATCGGCGTGACGGGATCCTGCGGATTCTCGACTTCACAGGGTTGGAACATGCGACCGAGTGAGCACCCTGCTTCTTCGCGATACAGGTACGGCTCCGCCCGGTAGTTCACCCCCGTCAAGCCGGCCACGTTTTGTACATAGGGCATGAAGCTGGTGCCGATGATGTTATCCTCATCCTGGAAATACAACGCCGCGTCACGATAGTTTGCCCGGCCTTCATTGCCCGGGATGGTGCGGTCCACGATGACGTCCGCTCTCCAGGTATTTTTCAGGGAAATGTCTTCCCCGGTCTTGGGATCACGATACGTCGAGCCTTGGGGGCCGATAATGAACCCGCCGAACAACCCGTTCCGGGGATTGGTGGCCACGTTCCCCCAGTCCCACACCAACGTTTGGCCCTCGCCGTTAAAGGGATCGGCATAATAGGTGTAGACACGGGATTTCCCGGGAGCCACGGTCTGGTCGCCGGGGTTGTTGCCGAGGTTGACCCCCTGGGAATCCTTGGGATCGAACGCCAACCCAAAGGCCGAGAACGACGCCCGCCCGTCCTTGAGCTTATTCGTGAGTTTGACTTTGAGGCAGTCGCCCACGTTGGCTCGAAGGGTCAACGGCATGGGTTGCGCGTCCCCGGACACCCGCTTGACGTCCTCCTCGAGCACGTAGATTTTGGCGTCCGGATTGCGCAGCTCGATGGTTCGTTCAAAGTCGACCTCGATGGCCTCCGGCGCATTGGAATTGAAACTCATGCCCGGATGATCCATCGCCACCACGTTGAACTGCTTGACCGGCGCATCAGGCGGACACACCGGCAACGGCTCCGGCATGCCTTCTTTGCCGTACGCCTTGTTGGGCAACGGTTGAAGATCGGAAACCGGGGCATCCAACACCCTGATGAGTCCCCACGCCCCTTCCGAGAACTTGGAATTCCGCCCGTTGAAGAACATGTAATCCCCCGGTCGATGGCGAGGTCCCCCGGCTTCGGGGATCACCAGGTCATACCGCTCGGCGATGCCGACGTGCAGGGCGTTCTTTCGGTTGGCTTCCTCCGCGTACCGTTCCGACCAGAACGTATGCCCCGAGATCGTAAACACGTTGCTTTCGTTCATCGTGACGTCCAGCAACCGGAACACGAGGGCATCGCCCAGGTACGCCCGCAGCATCGCCGTACTCGGATCACCGTGTACGCGACTGCTGAACAGCTTCGACGGGTCCGGGTCGTTCGCCAAACGCTGGGCAAACGGCTCGGCCCGGAAATTCAGCGCCCCTCCCGTGGTATGCGTGCCTCCGTTGAGGAAGGGCATGGGAGTCATTTTGATCGTCTCGTTGGGCGGCATCTGGAACGACACCGTCCGTCCCGCTTCCAACGCGACTTCCACCGGTTGCCCCGGAGGATTCCCGGCCGTCACCACGTTCACCGTATGCGGGACGGTGTCCATGATGTGCACCATCAACTCACGGAAACTGCCCGCGACGTCATGGCCGACCCGCTCCGTCGCATGAATATCCGCGACCGGGCCGGTCCTGATCCGTTTGCCCGTCTTGGGATCATGCCACGTGGAGTTGAACGGCTCGGCAATCATCGTGCCCACGGCGCCGTGCGGCCACGTCGTGCCGCCAAAGGCGTGGTCGTGCCAGAATACGCTGCCCACGTCCGCGTCCACCCAGAACCGTTGCCGCACGTATTCCACCGTGACGATGTCGCCGGCCGGATGCGCGTGTTCCAGTACCGCGTCAAACGTCAGGGTCTTGTCACCGATGGCGACGATACGACGCACTTCCTTCCCCTCCACGTTGTCCGCTCCGACTAAAATGGGAATGCCCACGTGATACTGCTTGGCATTCGTCACGTGAATGGTCTTGTCTCCCGGCTTCGCCGCCTTGGAGACTTTGGCGTTCATCGGCACCGGCAACCCCTTCTCGGTGTCTTTCGTAAACTGCGTAAAAGGTCGCATCGACTGCTCGTACGACATGCCGGAAATCACGCCGTCGGAGGCCTGGTTGTCAAACTGGAAAAAGTGGAAATGCGTGTTGATTTTGGACGATTGGAAATTGGTAATGTCGTCGTCCAACCACTCGCTGGTCAGCGTCCAATCGATACAATCGTACACGTTCGCCCGAACGACCAGCGGAAACTTCTTGTCGTTGTCGGCCCGCACGTCCGCCTCTTCTTCATGGACCACGTAGAGCAACCCGTTGGGATCGACGATGGCCGGCTCCTTGCCCTGCGCCGCGGACAATTCAATGGGCAGCTTGATGAAATGAATGTTGTAATCCTGGGAACCCGCCCGGTCCGGGCACAGGCTCCAGTTCCCGTTTTCTCCCGGCTCGGCCGGTCCCACCGACCGGGTCCCGTCGTCGTTGAGTCGAATCATCTCCAACCACGGAGCCGGATTGTGATCGTTGGAAAACGGCGCGCGTTTTCCAAAATGCGGCGTCAACCAGGGCCACGCCACTTTGCCGGTGGCCGGCTCGAACCGGATGGGACGCCGTTTTCCGGGTTCATAGCCTTGCCATTCGGGCTGATACTTCGGGTTATCGCCGATGGAGGGCTCCTTTTCGCTCATCGCGCGATTGTTATCCCATACCCAATCGACCACCGTGGCGTCATAGGCCTTGAGTTGCCCGAGTTCGTCGTCCTGGTGGCCCGGTTTGCCCTGGTTGCTGAGCTGCATGGACACCCAGTCTTTCAGCGTGACCACCGGAGGCTCGGCTTTCCAGTCGCTCTTACCGCCGTCCACGATCTTGAATTGACTGCCGAACCAATTCACGGTCGTTCCGGCCAACTGATCCGACGTCACCGGCTTGTTGATGCGTCCGACCCGGTCCGGCAATTCCCGCAACGGCGCCATCACGTCGTTCTGGATGCCGGGCATTTGCAGGGTGTTGTAGACTCTCCAATACCCCCACATCCCCGCGACGTAGTGATGGGCCACGTGGCAGTGGAACAGGAAGTCTCCCGCCAGCCATTGACACAACCCTGACCCGCATTCCGTTTCCAGATCCAGGGCTTCGGAAGGTCCGATCACTTCCACGTCCACGCGGTCCGATTTGGTGCGAACCACCGGATATTTCACGGGCCCGTTCTGACCGGTGGTCCACACGGGCATTTGCGTGGCCCGCGGGCTGCGCTGCCAGCGAATGGCGCCGCCATGCGGATGGTGGGAATGGAACACTTCCGAGCCGCCGTGCACGACGCGGAACTTCGCGGGGTCCCCCAAATAGCTTCGGGGAATCGTCGGCGCCGCGTCGCCGAACGTATACGAACTGTACGCCATGGATTCGTCTTCGAACCCGAAATATTCGTGCTGTACGTGCATGTTGTTGATGCCGAACGGTTCGCTGCGATAGTTCAAGGCGCGCGCGCCCGGACGATAGGCGTCCGTCAGCGGGTCGCGTTGGGGCAGGAAGTCGCCGTGCTTGTTCACCGGACGAAACGCCTCGTCACCCACTTCATGGTAAATCAACACGAACTCGCGAAAATCCGGGCCCGTGCCGTTCTTGATCATCGTCTGCCACCCGCTTCGATCCTTCGTGGCGGGACCCGTTCCCAACGGATCGTAGTACTCCGACCCGCGCGGTTCGACGACGAACACCCCGAACAAGCCCATGACCGTCAGTTCCCGGTCGTTACTGTACGTATGGAACTGCCGGCCGCCTTCCTGGGTGTCCGGATGGATGTACCATTCCATCTCGATGGCCTCTCCGACGCAATCCTTTTCACAGTCTTCCGAAGGACCGGCCGCCACCGAATCCGGGTTGGTCGTGGTCGCCGGCTGCCCGGTTGTACTCATGACCATGTCGGACCCGTTGACGTGCAGGCTGACCTCCTCGCCGAATTCCAACGCGTTGCGCAGCGTAATTTTCACGCAATCGCCCTGGTTGCCGCGAATCACCAGGGGTTGGATCCATTGGTCCTGGATGCCGTTTTTCACGCCGCCGGGATCATGATGGCCTTCTTTTTCCCGCGCCGCCGCATTCTTCGCTTCTTCTTCACGAATATTGGGAATGTCCTCGGTCAAGGCGTACATGTAGCCGGGATAGAAATCCAGCCATTGATTCAGGGTGATTTCCACGTTGATGGCGGAGACGTCATAGTGCCTCGCCGGCGCGGTTTTGGGACACAATCCACCCTTCATCGAAACCGGCTCGACGTCGGAATTGGAGGCCAGCAAGCCGTTGGCCGGCCCGGCCCCGTATTGGTGCATCATCGACATGGTATTGAAAGCGCCTGATGCATCGCCCTTATGCTGCACGTCTTTTTGCATCTGTTGCATCAACCGCTGGTGCTGCAACTCAACCAGAGCCGCGCGCTCGGCGCGTCCTTCCACCGCGTTTTCCGTGATGGTCTGGCCCTTGAGCCGCTCAGCCCACCCCGGGGACTGGGAAGACATGGACACCTTATGGGGAGAAGCCGAGTCGGCCGAAGCGTTCATGTCGAACAGCATAGCTCCTCCCCAACCCGCCAAGGCCACCGTTACCATGAATATAAGTCGTGTCGCGTAGTACATCGTTCGGCCTCCTGACTCAAATAAGGGAACCTCTGATTTATTGCACTATCGGGCGTATGGCTGCGTTGTGTCCTCGCTCAACCCTCGCCTATCTCTGTGATAAGCCTCGGGTTTCGCTGCGGGACGCCTTGCCCTGCATCCCGCTATCACCATAAATCAGAGGTTCCATAAGAAATAGGTGGATGAAAACTTCATTCCTCACGGATGCATACACGTGTGGCAGAGCACCTACCGGGACAATCTGCAAGGATGGTGCCTCAGAAGGGTTTTGAAAGGTACTGCATCCAACTCACTGAATGTAAAAGGAAATGGTCCGATGCATGGAAGCCGTCGTGTGGTTAAAAGCGTCAGCGACAAGAAGCCGGATGTGGCAGGAAGGAACAAGCGGGGAGAGGGTTCTAGGGCGTCGGATGGACGGGCAGATGGATATGGAACGTGGTTCCTTGTCCGGGTTCGCTATCCACCGTGATGGAGCCCTGATGCTCTTCGATAATGCCGTGCACAACCGTGAGTCCCAACCCTGTCCCTTCCCCCACTTCTTTCGTGGAGAAAAAGGGGGTGAAGAGTTTCGGAAGGTGTTCAGAGGGGATACCGTATCCCGTGTCGGACACCGACAGATGTACGTGCTCGTTGCGACAACGGAGTCTGAGAGACAGGGTCCCTCCCCTGGGCATGGCCTGAATGGCATTGACGATAAGATTCAAGAGGACCTGGCCTATATGATCCCGGTCGGCCGACACGTTCGGACACGTCGACTCCATGTCCACTTCAAGCCTGATGTCTCGCTCTTCCAAACGTTCCTGAATCACGTCCATGATATCCTGCACCACCAGCGACAAAGCCAGCGGACGGCGTTCAATGGGGTGTTGTCTGGCGAAACTCAACAACTGATTCATGATTTTCGTGATCCGTTCGACCTGCGACACAATGGTGGTCAACCCTTTCTTGGTCGATTCCTCCGACGTCTTTCGCATCAGGTACTCGGCTCGCCCGAGGATGACGTTCATGGGCGTGCCGATTTCATGAGCCATGCCCGCGGCCAGCGTCCCCAATTCAGCCAATCGTTCGGCCCGCAGGAGTTGGCGTTCCAATCCCAGCCGCTCCGTGATATCCCGAAGGATAACCGAATAAAACCGCTGCTTGTTTTTCTTGAACTGAGAAATGGACGCTTCGATGGGAAACTCTTCTCCATTGAACCGCCGCCCCGATACGGCGCCCAAGGCCCCCATGCGCCGGTCGGTGACATGGGTTTTCCCAAAATTCTGCACGTGCTGACGATGATTGGCGCGAAACCGCTCAGGAATAAACCGGTCGATCGGCTTCCCCATGGCGTCCCCGGCCGAACAGCCGAACATGGTTTCCGCGGCCGCGTTGAATTGGACTACGTGCTGTTTCTCATTAATCGTGATGATGGCATCCATGGCCGACTGAATGATGCCGGCCAGTTGCAGCTCCGCGCCTTGCAGCCCTTTTGCCCTCCGCTGATGGACGCCTTCCTGAGATCGAAGTTCGGCGATTTCGCGTCGAAGAATCTCGACCTCTTTCAAAAGTTGGGCTTTGGAGGGATGAGGCGCCATGCTGTGTTCCCGACGGGTTCTTCAGGAAGCTGCTTGCTACATTTCTCCCAGTTTCCGGTAGAGGGTCTTGCGGTCGATGCCGAGGATCTGCGCCGCCTGCAATTTGTTGCCCCGTGTCTTTTCCAAAATCCTTTTGATGTACTCGCGCTCGACTTCTTCCATCGAAAGCGACCGCTCGCTTCCTTCCTCGATCAACCGCCGTTCTCCTTTCGCCTCGCGAATGGCGGCGGGTAGGGCCTCGACGGTCACGATATTTCCCGGCGCCAGGATGACGGCGCGTTCGATCACGTTTTCCAATTCCCGAACGTTGCCGGGCCACGGGTAATCGATCAACAACCCGAGTGCCGACTCGGCGATTCCCGTAGACGGCTTGCCCATTCCGTTCGCTATCTTATGCAGCAACATGTTGCACAGCAACGGAATGTCTTCCTTACGCTCACGCAAGGGAGGAAGCCGGATTTCAATGACGTTCAGTCGGTAGTACAGATCTTCCCGAAACCGTTTAGCCGTCACTTCCTCCGCCAACACCAAATTCGTGGCCGCGATAATCCGCACGTTAATGGGAACGGACTGCGTCGCGCCCACCCGTCGGATTTCACGTTCCTGGACGGCCCGCAACAATTTCGCCTGCAACAGCATCGGCATTTCACTGATCTCATCCAAAAACAACGTGCCCTTTTCGGCCTCTTGGAACAATCCGCGTTTATCGGACCTGGCGTCGGTAAAGGCCCCTTTCACGTGCCCGAACAATTCGCTTTCCAGAAGCTGTTCGGGAATCGCCGCACAATTCACCGGGATAAACGGTGCATCCTTGCGGCTACTATTATAATGAATGGCCTTGGCCACCAACTCTTTTCCGGTCCCACTCTCGCCGGAAATGAGAATATTCGCCTGGGAGTCGGCCACTCGGCGAATGAGTTCGAACACCTCCCGCATGGGTTTACTCTTCCCGAGAATTTGATCGAAGGCGTATTCCCGATTGACCTGCTTCCTCAGGTGTGCGACTTCCCGGCGGAGGGACGCTTCGCGGAGAGCTTTCTCAACCGTCACCAGCAGTTCATCCGTTTTGATGGGTTTCGTCAGATAATCGAAAGCTCCCCGTTTCATCGCATCGACGGCCGACTCTACGGTGCCGAACGCCGTCATCATGATGGTGTTACAGGCGGGATGGCGTTGGACCAGTTCGCGCAGGAGTTCAGCTCCATCCATTCCCTTCATCCGGAGATCCGTCAAAACGACGAGATATTCGTCATTCTCCAGACGGTCCAGGGCTTCCCGCCCCTCTCTTGCAACGCCGACCGGATAGCCGTGATCTTCCAAGATATCTTTGAGAAGATCCCGCATTTCCCGGTCGTCATCAACGATGAGAATGGAATTGGCGTGTGCTGTCATCCGGCACCTCTAAAAATGATGGTTGGACAATATTACACATTATGTAGAAATTTGGTACTCAAATTTCAATATGGACCAGAATTCTACAATAGCTAGAAACCCTTGTTGTTTCCCAACAAATGCCTTTTGAAGCCAAAGACGAAATGAAGGAATTCTGGCATCGACGCGGTCGTCGCCGGACCGAGCCGGTCTTCCACTCATGCCTAAGCTCTTGCACATTTCGGGCCACGCATGGGTAGGAGCCGTCCGCCACGGAGGACCGGTATGCAATCGTGTCAGGCAATAGGGAAATACCACGGTGAGTTCGCCGGAGGGTGTTGCCCATGTATACGGCAGGCCCGTCACCCATAACCCGGGTCTGAAGGTTGGACGGGAATGGGCTTCTTACAGCAGATTCGGGGAGAGCCAGCGTTCCACGGCGGGGACGTCCATTTGCTTGCGTACGGCGTAGTCTTTTACCTGGTCGTGGTCGATCTTGCCCACGGCGAAGTATTTGGCTTGGGGATGGGCGAAGTAGAAGCCGCTAACCGAGGCGGCCGGGACCATGGCGAACGTTTCGGTGAGGTGAATGCCGGCTTGGTCTTCGGCTTCCAGCAGGTCGAACAGGATCCGTTTTTCGGTGTGGTCCGGGCACGCGGGATAGCCCGGAGCCGGACGGATACCCCGGTACCGCTCCCGGATCAGATCTTCAGCCGAGAGGTTTTCTTCTTTGCCGTACTCCCACGCCTTGCGGACTTCCCGGTGCAGCCATTCGGCAAACGCTTCCGCCAGCCTGTCGGCCAGGGCTTTGGCCATGATGGAGTTGTAATCGTCATGGTCTTTTTCGAATCGGCCGCACAGGGCGTCGAGTCCGATTCCCGTGGTCACCGCAAACCCGCCCAGGTAATCGGAGAGCCCCGTTGTCTTGGGCGCGATGAAGTCCGCTAGAGCGTAATTGGCATCGCCTTCGGCTTTTTCGAGTTGTTGGCGAAGGGTATGGAACGTCGCGAGCACTTCCGTGCGCGATTCATCCTTGTAGACCTCGATATCGTCGCCCACGCTGTTGGCCGGGAACAATCCGTACACCGCCCTGGCCGTGAATAATCGGTCGTCGAGCACGTCCTTGAGCAACTTCTGAGCGTCATCGAACAACTCTTTGGCCTTACTGCCGACAACCGCATCTTCGAAAATCCGAGGGTATCGCCCCTTCAATTCCCACGTATGAAAGAACGGCGACCAGTCAATGACCGGCACCAGATCGCTCAACGGCTGATCGTCGATCACCCGCGTGCCCAGGAAATTTGGCGTCGCCCGCTCCGACGCGTGCCAATCGACCGGGGTCCGCCGATTCCGCGCTTCTTGCAACGGCAACAATTTCTTCAGGGTTTTCTTGCCTTCATAGGCTTCCCGCGACTGTTCCTGTTGCTGCCGAACCTTGTCCACGAACCCGGGCTTTTCGTCCTTGCTCAAAAGCTGCCGGACGACGTTCACGGCCAGCGAGGCATCCGTCACGTGCACGACGGGCTCGGGATAGCCCGGCGCGATCTTGACGGCCGTGTGGGCCTTGCTCGTCGTGGCGCCCCCGATGAGGAGCGGCACGTCGAAGCCCTGACGGGCCATTTCCGTCGCGTTGTAGGCCATCTCCTCCAAAGACGGGGTGATCAGGCCGCTCAGGCCGATCATATCGACCCGCTCTTCTTTGGCCTTCGTCAAAATCTTGTCGCAGGGCACCATCACCCCGAGATCGATCACCTCGTAGTTGTTACACCCCAAGACCACGCCGACAATGTTTTTGCCGATGTCGTGCACGTCGCCCTTGACCGTGGCGAGCAGCACCTTACCTTGTGACGTACTCCCCGACGCTTCCTTTTCCTGTTCCATGAAGGGCAACAAGTACGCCACGGCTTTTTTCATGACCCGCGCACTCTTGACCACCTGCGGCAAGAACATTTTTCCGGCGCCGAAGAGTTCCCCCACGATGTTCATGCCGTCCATCAACGGGCCTTCGATGATCTTGAGCGGTTTGTCGTATTTCTGCCGGGCCTCTTCCACGTCGGCGTCGATGAACTCCACGATTCCCTTGACCAGCGCATGGGAGAGTCGCGCTTCGACCGTGCCTTCCCGCCAGGCATCGGCCTTGACGACTGCCTTGCCTTCCTGTTTCACGGTTTCGGCGAAGTCGACCAGCCGCTCGGTCGCGTCCGGCCGTCGATTCAGCAAGACGTCCTCGACCAGTTCCAGCAGGTCCTTGGGGATCTCTTCATACACGCCCAACTGCCCGGCGTTGACGATAGCCATGTCCAGCCCGGCCTTGATCGCGTGATACAGAAACGCCGCGTGCATGGCCTCGCGCACGACGTTGTTCCCGCGGAACGAGAAGGAAATATTGCTCACGCCGCCGCTGGTTTTACAGTGCGGCAACGTGGCCTTGATTTGCCGGACGGCCTCGATGAAATTGACCGCGTAGTCGTTGTGCTCTTCAATGCCCGTGGCGACCGTCAGGATATTCGGATCGAAAATAACGTCCTGCGGCGGAAACGCGACCTCTTCCGTCAGAATCCTGTACGCCCTCGTGCAAATCTCGACCTTCCGGTCGATGGTGTCGGCCTGCCCCGTTTCATCGAACGCCATCACCACGACGGCCGCGCCGTACCGCTTGACCAGCCGCGCCTGTTCGATGAACTTCTCCTCGCCTTCCTTGAGGCTGATGGAATTGACGACCCCCTTGCCTTGCACGCATTGCAGGCCGGCTTCGATCACCGACCACTTCGAGCTGTCGATCATGACCGGGACGCGGCAGATATCCGGCTCCGACGCGATGAGGTTCAGAAACCGCGCCATGGCGTTTTCGGAATCCAGCAAGGCTTCGTCCATGTTGACGTCGATGAGTTGCGCGCCTCCCTCGACCTGTTGTCTGGCCACGGCCAGGGCTTCCTCGAACTGGTCCTCGCGAATCAGCCGGGAAAATTTTGGTGAGCCGGTGACGTTCGTTCGCTCGCCGACGTTCACGAAATTCAACTCGGGCCGGATCGTCAGCGGTTCCAACCCGCTCAACCGCGTGGCGTGGTCGGGTTCCACCACCGTATGCGGCGGCAGGTCGTGCACGGCCTCGGCAATCGCGGCAATGTGCTCCGGCGTGCTGCCGCAACACCCGCCCACGATGTTCAGCCACCCGTTCCCGGCGAACTCCCGCAGGTCCGCTGCCATCAGCTCCGGTGTTTCGTCGAATCCCCCAAAGGCGTTCGGCAGACCCGCATTCGGATGGCAACTGATGTACGCCGGGGCCAATTTCGAGAGTTCCTCGATATAGGGACGCATCTGCTTGGCCCCCAGGGCGCAATTGATCCCGACGCTGAAGGGGTCCGCGTCGGCGATGGAGTGCCAGAAGGCTTCGATCGTCTGTCCGGACAGCGTTCGCCCGCTTTGATCGGTAATGGTCACGGACACCATGACCGGAATGGACAGGCCTTGTTCCTGGCGATATTGGTCAATGGCAAAAAACGCGGCCTTCGCGTTGAGCGTATCGAAGATCGTTTCCACGAGCAGCAGGTCGCTTCCGCCCTCCACCAGGCCCCGCACCTGTTCGACGTAGGCTTGCCGCAACTGGTCGAACGTCACCGCGCGAAACGCCGGGTTGTTCACGTCCGGCGACATGGACGCCGTCCGGTTGGTGGGCCCCAGCACCCCGGCCACGAATCGCGGCCGCGAGGGATCTTGCGTCATCACCGCATCCGCGGCCTTCCGCGCCACCGACGCCCCGGCCACGTTCAACTCATAGGCCAGATGCTCCATCTGATAGTCGGCCATCGAGATCGCGGTGGAATTGAACGTATTGGTTTCGATCATGTCCGCGCCGGCTTCCAGGTATTCCCGGTGCAGCGAGCCGATGAGTTCCGGTTGGGTCAACACCAACAGGTCGTTGTTGCCTTTGAGGTCGCAGGGATGCGCGGCGAAACGCTCCCCGCGAAAGTCCGCCTCCGACAGGTTCCGTTTCTGGATCATCGTGCCCATGGCGCCATCCAACACGATGATTCGCCGGCGAAGCCGGTCTTTCAGTTCTTCGATGCGGGTTGTCGGATTCATTGCATGCTTCTCATCATCACATTGTTGCCGGGCACTACGCCTGCGCCCCCTTACCCCAGCCCTCTCCCAATGGGAGAGGGAAAGCGTCCGGTGCTCAGAACGAAGGGAATGACTATACTGAACCCCGTCCCACGCGGTCAAAATCCGCTGAATCGGACGCTATCTCCGTTTCCTTGACTCGATGGTCGTGCGGGGTTAGGATGAATTTCATTGAGTCTGATCGAGCCGATTCATGGAACACCGTTATCCCCAGCGCATTCCCCTGCCGTTGCTCTTGTCCGCGGGCCTGCTGCTTGTTCTACCGGCGACCTCCTTGCACGCGAAACCTTTTTTCGAGGACGGGTTTCTCGGGCTCACGCAACAGGAGGTCCATGCCAAGCTGGGCATTCCTCACGCCATCCGTTCGAGAAAATCCGCCCTTCGCGTGTTCAGCTATTATTCGCCCAAGGACTGGAAGAAATATTTCAGTAAACTCGTGTCTCCCCAGAACGGCGAGGACGTGTACACGTACTCGCGAGACGGGGTTCAGGTCCGCTATTCGTTCGTCTACAAGCCGGACTTCCGTGAAGCCGTGGATTTCCCGACGCTGCACGTCAAACGGGTTGAAGTCGAATTCACGCCCAGTGTCCCCTTGAAGGCCGTTCCGTCGTTAGTCGGTGAATTCAACCCGACGGCCGGCCCGGATGACCCGGCGTTTCGCTCGAATCTGTGGGTCCTGTTGTTCAAAGGGCCTCCGTCGAAGGACGCGGAACTCGTGGTTGAGCAATGGGATAAGGAGGACGGAGATTGGTCGCTGGCGTATCAATTGTTTTCTTTGAACGGTCTTCCGAGCTATTTGACCGTGGATTCCGCCATCGACCGGTTGGAGTTTACCGTGCAGAGCCTGACGCGAATTCATCAAATCGGCCGGCATACTCATGAACCCATGATGAACCCTTACTCCCTGGAATTTGCCCAACGCCCTCCCGAACCGGTCAAGCCCAAGAAACCCATTCCGGTTCCGGTCTACGCCGAATAGGCGCCCTTCAGTCGCCTTCTTCCACTCGAAGATCATGCGCGTCCGTCAGCAGCATGTAGACTTCACCCCACTGGTTGGAACTCTCCAGGCTCCAAGCCTCCCGGATTCCCTCCGGTTTCAAACGCAACCCCCACACGCCTCCAAACACCACGTACGCCGCCCCTCGTCCGGATTCCTCAACGGGCTGCACCATGGCCTGGCATTCCGGCCGGTCTTCATTGTCGGTCCACCCCACGATATCGCACCATTCCCCCCGCGATGAGCGTTCGTAACTTTTCACTTGCAGGAGACGCTGGGCCGGGCCCAATTCCTTGAACCGGAGAAAGACGGACGCCTCACAGTTGGGGTTCTGTTCCACCTCGACAAACATCATCGCCCCCGTATTGACGGCCTTTATTCATGGTTGCTAGAGTGACGACACAGCCCATGCAACCTCCAGAATCCCTCCCCACTTCAGTTGCTCCTGATGTTCCTCACGATACGGCTCTTCAGAACGACGTCTCGCGGGGACAATCAGTTTCCATCCCGCGCCGGCGCTCCGTCCGGGTCACCCTCTATGTTTTGCTGGGCGCCTTTGCCGTCTTCATGCTCGCCTGGGGATTGCTGCCCGGGTTCCTGGATCCGACGTTCGAGAACCATATCGAGGACAAGGACGTCATCGTAGGCATGTCGCGGGAACAAGCCATTGAAGCCTGGGGCTCACCCTACCAGATGAACGTCACGTATACCGACCGAGGCGTACGCAGGGAAGAATGGGTCTATGAAGACTGGATTGAGGCGGGGTCCGTCAAGCACCGCTATCTGTATTTCGAGGAAGGCGTCCTGGTCGGAGGATGGAAATAACCCCCTTCACTCGACCTCATTCCGGTCGCTGCTACGCGCTCTCCCTTGACGCCCGCTAACCCGTTTCTGTCCAGGGAACCTCTAAGGGGTTTCCGTAATCTGAACCCGCCTCTCCCGTTCTCCGCCCCCGCTGACCACGAGCACCCGTTTCCACTCTCGAATCTGATAGACGGCCCAGGCGTTGGGTTGTCCTTGGTAAAACGCTTGCGAATCCTCCCCCTTGGCATTCAGATAAGTCGGCTCCGTAAATCCTTCATCCAGAACGTAGTCCATCAGACTTTCGGTTGTCATCCCTTTTCCCCGCAAGGCCACGTGCGACAAGAAGGTCAGAATCTCATCAGGGTCAGCCAGTGAAACCGGATCAAAAGCCATGTTCTTTTTTTCCTTAGTTATGATATGCTGATAAAGACGGCATTGTAGGGCGACAAAAACGGTAAACGCAAATAGGAGCGTTTCGACGATCCTGTTTTGCTCATATGTTCATTCCACCTGCATTTGATCGTAGATCAACTATCTATCCCCCTCCATGATGTGGAAGCTTTCGGCTGAACAATTCCGCGACCGCATTCTCGATGTTCTCGGCCGCAAGCAACACTGGTCGACAGCCCATTTCAACGGAAGTACCGTCACCAAAGAACAACTCAACGTTCATTTCCGCCAGGAATACGCCGTCTATCTTCGAGATTTTGCCGTCCTGCTCGCGAGAATCGTTGGGAAAAATCCACCCTGGCAAATCCGTCGTCACTTGGCCGCGACGATTTACGAAGAAGAAACCGGCAGGCTTTCGATGGGCAAACCGCACCAGGAACTCTTCCTTCAAATGATGATGGGCTTGGGGTACAAACGGGCTGAATTTCGCGACGTCGAGTTGTTGTCAAGAAGTTATGCGTACCGGGAATGGCTCGATGAAATCTGCGACCGTGAAGACTGGATCGTAGGAGCGGCGGTGCTCACCATTTTCGTGGAAGGCTCCGTCCACGACCGGGAAGAGGTAATGAATCAGACAACTCCAAAATCCAAAGCGGACGTGGAAGACATCGTGAATAAACATCCCCTCGTGGTCTACCACGGACTCTCTCCGGAACACCTCGACCTGATCCGCGCGCGCGAGATGATCGAACCCTGCAACCGTTCCGTCGTCTATGACCTGATCGTCAAAGAAGCCGCAGAATCGGGCACAAAAAACTTGATCCTGGAGAAATTGGAAACAGGATTGAACGTATGGCTCCAATACCGTGACGGCATTGCCCGGGCCTGCGGCCTCAGGCAGCCGTAATATCTTGACAGAATAACCGGCGCCTACTGGCGTGGCTGCGCCCCGGTCCCGAAACCTCACACCTTCCCCTCGTCGTGCGGGGGCGAAACCCCGCGAAAACCTTTCTCCATCTGTCATTCCCGACATTTTTAATCGGGAATCCAGCGTCTTTGTTTTTTATGTTTGCGAAGAGAACGACACTGGATCCTCGCTTTCGCAAGGATGACTGAAAGAGAATGCGGGGTTTCGGGCCTGGGGCCACGGTTCACCGCAACAGGAGATAGTGCAAAGCGGCATCTCCGAGAATCGCCGCCCACGCTACGGCGTTTACGACAACCAGCGAACGCCGTTGTTGCCCCCAAGCTCGAACGATCGCCCAAACGATCAGGATTTGCGTCAGGATTGAAAACGGTCGATGCACGTGAGACGAGATCCCGCCACCTTCACTGGCAATCGCCGTGACGGCCGCCAACCCATAACATATCAGGGCTCCGGCTTGAATCCGGATGGTGGGCCGATCCATGTTCCGGCGAACGACCATTACCAGGGCCGCTGTCAAGCACACCACCACCACTAACAAGAGCAAAGGAAACAGGGGCCATAACGTTTTCGCACTCAGTTCCATGATTTCTCCATCACACGGGAACGTCGGGGCAGGCTCTTGGCTCTCCGACTCCCTCTCAAGGGGGAAGTGATGATAGAGGGGATTTCAACCCTCTCAAATTTTTGATATGGTAGGATTCGAGACTCCGGTGATGTTATGAATATTCGCCCACACATTTTGTCAATTGCCTTTCTGGGGACGTTGTTCCTTGGTGGATGCGTAGGAACTCCTCAAATCGAGACTGCCATTCATGAGGGGCCTGACGGCTCCCTTATGTTGCAAACCGTTTCGAAAGCTTCGCTCCGGCCTTCCCATCCGGCCGACGTCTCCGTCGAAACTTTTGAAAAGATTTTAACCGGCATCCATTATCGACGGACCCCCGCAAGGTGGCTTCAACGACTCATGGACAGCGGGGCAAAATCGGCGCCTCTGCTTTCCCGGGAACAAGTCGCGTTTTGGGCTCCCCACTTACGTCGCGCCTTTCTGCGAGTCACGGCTGAAGAACAGGTCTTCCTGCGCATACCCTTACAGTCAACGCCGGAGGTTCAAGACCTGACGGGTATTTTATCCTTCGAACGGAACGATCTGCATATGGCCTTGAGTTTATCCGGTTTCTCGGGCCGGCGCCCGCATTCCAAAACCAAACCCAGGAGTTCAGAAGCCTTGGGGGTCACGAGGCCCACAGTCGTGTTTTCACCCAAGACCGCCGTCAAAACGTCTTTGGATCAGCACACGGTCACGAATTTCACCATTGATACCGCTTCGCTGGCGATGCGAGATGGATCGGGCTTCAAGGACAGCTCCGTACGACCCTCGCCGCCCAATGACATACCGCGCCTCATGACTCCGAAAGTCAGTCCTCAAGCCACGCCTCCACAGCGGTTGGACCCTTCTCCTCCATCCGTTTCCGAGGACAGCACCAAGACACTCTCGATGCCCGATGCCTCGCCACCGCGCGTTGCCCCGCCAAGTATTCCTCCGGATCGCCCCATTATCAGGTTGGAAGCCCCTCCATCCGAGGCTCTGATGAAGGAAATTCGATCCTTGCGGCGCGAATTGTCCAGGCAAAAACAGGAAATCGAACGCTTGAAGAAACAACGGGAGACCCCTTAACCCACCTCGATCAGTTGGGGATTTTTGAGGATCACGTCACTGCCGAGCGGGGCGTGGAACGTCATTCGTTGGTAGCAGGCATAGGTGACGTACGTGTCGCGCAGACAATACTCGGCGATCTCCCGTCCTTGCCCTTGAGCCCACATGGCAGCCACCTGCTTGCCGCTTCCGGATTTGGTTTCGACCTGTAACGCCCGGGCCAACACGTCCAGTTTAACCCAGCCGCGGTTGTCCCAGTTGCTCCACACGGCCATCACGTCATAGACCGGCTCCGTGCGAAACTTGGCCAAACTGATCTCCAGCGACGGTTTCACGCCGTGGATGATCGAACGCTTTTTCAGAAACGGGAGATCGAAACCCAGCCCATTGTACGTAATAAACAGCGAGGGCCGCAGTTCGCCCAGGCGATCCCAGAACTGCCGAAGGAGTTCCTGCTCCCTGGCGCCGTACCAACTCACCGCCCCACGGAACTCCATGGCGTCGGAGAATACCAGGAGCCCGATGCACACGATCCGGCTGAAGGTTCCGTCAAAGGACGACTGCTCATATTTTTCATCTTCTTTTCGCCTTTGCTCCCGGGCCTCGGCCTGAGTGAATAAATCACTCGCGTCATTCCCTTCGCAGGATTCGAGGGTGACCGAATCGATGCCGGCCAAGCGCGCCCATTCCTCCCGTGGCGCTTGAATCGTTTCTATGTCCAGCACGACTTTCATGGGCTGCCAACCGAATGGCGCTCCTCCTTTACGTTTCCCGGCTCCCGGTCAGTAAGGATCAACGATCGTTGATCCGTTCCATCAAGTGAGCCACGACCGGCCCGTCGGCCGGAGGAAATGAATACTCGGCCAGTTCCTCGGGCGTCACCCACCGGAATTCCGAGCAACCCAATGGCTGCGGGTCGCCCCGGGACACGGAACACGTGAAAAAATGCAGTTCCACGCTCTTGTCCGGATAGTTATAACGCGTCACCGTCAACGGTTTCGGCGCGGTGATCTCAATACCCACTTCTTCGAACACCTCACGGCGGGCACAGGCCTCGAACGTTTCATCCGCTTCGCGCTTCCCGCCGGGAAACTCCCAATAGCCCGCCAAGTGAACGCCGGCTTCCCGGCACGTAATCAAATACCGGCCCCGGTGTTCAATCACGGCGGCGGCGACCTGGAGGATTTCCCTTTCAGTCATATCCGCCACAACTATTTCGCGTCCACGGGATACGCTTTACAAAATTCCCGCATCGGACAATACAGGCAGTACGGATTGCGTGCCGTACACACCACCGCGCCGAAATCCATGAGGGCTTGATTGAAGTCATAGCCCTTGCCTTTGGGGATCAGGGCTTCAGACAAGGTCCAGAGTTTCGATTTACACGTTTTCGGGTCGCCCGTTCCCACAAAGACTCGATGCAGCACCCGCATCACGTTCGTATCGAGAATCGGGGCATCTTCCTGAAAGGCAAAGGATCGAACCGCTCCAGCGGTGTATCGGCCGATCCCTTTCATCGACTGCAATTGTTCGGCATCACTGGGAATCTTCCCGCCGTAATTGGCCACCGCCTCACAGGCGATGCTGTGCAGGCGGTAGGGACGCACGTTGTACCCGAGGGGATACCACGTCTCCCGAACGTCGTCCGGTTCGGCTTCGGCCAGATCCCTGAGCGTCGGATATTTTTCCAGGAACTCATGGTATTTCGGAATGACCCGGTCTACCTGCGTCTGCTGAAGCATAACTTCGGAAACCAGAATCCTGTACGGGTCCGCGGTCCGCCGCCAGGGCAGATCCCGTCCGAATTGGTCATACCATTTCAGCAAACGAATTTGGAAACGGCGCTTGATACCCCGGTCAAGGTTGGCCGGTAGAGATGGAGTCGACTTGGACTTTTTGGGAGTCTTGGCTGGACGCGTCATGGGCCGTGCCCGGATTGTAGGTAGGGAGGCAGGCCCATTGCAAGCGGGAAGTCGGATTACGCTACACTACCCGGCCTTTGGAGCTCTTATTCCCCTCCTTTGTAAGGAGGGGCAAGGGGAGGTAGAGTCTGCGGCCAGAAAGGCAAAAGCCCTTGTCCCGTGTACATGTGACTCTACCCCTCCTATCCTCCCCTTACAAGGGGGAGGAAACAGGAGTAGCAACCGCACGCAGACATGCTCTTGCAAATAGAGCTACCCCACCTCCAACGCCTCTCTTACTCAATCAATAAGAAGACTCAGACACGTCAGGCCCGCGTCGGCCTTGGCGAACTCGCCGAGATCAACGCCCGTTGCGGCATAGCCCTGCGACTCGATCAAATCGCGCGTCAATGGAGAGGAGGTTTGAACCAGCACCCCACCGGGCAAGCGCAGGATATTCGCCCCGAACGGTTCTTCGGCCGGAACGTGTAACAACCGGAACGCCCCCAGGGCATCCGAATCGATCCAGGCCGGATTCACCAACACGGTCTCATCGTCGAGGGAGGTACACGCCGATTTCAGATGGAGGCACGCCCGTATGCCGACGGGCGTTACTTGATATCCCAAGGGTTGCACAATCGCCCGAAGGGCTTCCACGCCCTCGCGATTCGTCCGGGTCGAGACTCCGACGTACAATGTCTTGCCCATGCGCAAGACGTCCCCGCCTTCGATCGTCGCAGGCGGCGCTATGGTAGCGAGGCGACGGTGCCGGTCGAGCACGGGAAGGAGCAACGCGGGTTCACCCTGCCGCGACGGAGTCCCCATCGAAGTCACCACCGCCAGTTCATCCAGGATGATGGCGTCGTCCTCGATAAAGACGCTATCGGGGAATGCTTCCTCAGGCGGAAGGACCTCAACTTCCACACCCAATTGCCGCAAAGCCCGGCAATAGGCTTCATGTTGTCGAAACGCCAGATGCAGATCGATTTCTTGGCGCGGCGCGTACCCGACTTCACAATTCACGAGCGAGAACGCCGGCCGGCGGGTGAGAGCAATCATGGTTTCTCCCCGTTTGTGATTGGAAGCATCAAAAAGCTCATTACATTCTACATTTCAAGTCGTCTCAAAGATAAGCCTCAATTTATAAAACTTCATTGACAGATTTCTGCGTCATCGGTATGCTTTTCTGCATGCGTACGACTCTCAACCTTGATGATCGCCTTTATCAGGCCGCGAAAATCCGCGCGACGTCGGAAGGAACAACCGTTACGAAAGTCATCCAGGATGCCTTGAAGGAATTCCTGAATGGACCGAGCCCGACGCGCTCACGGTATAAACTTCGTTGGCCCATTCAAAAGGGACGACTCCTCCCCGGAGTGAATCCCGACGACCGCGCTTCCCTCTATGACGCCATGGACGGCAGGGAATGAAAGCTCTTGACACCAACGTCCTCATTCACGCTCATCGGAAGGATATGACGAAGCACGTGGAGGCCGATCGGCTTCTTCATAGCCTTGCGGAGGGGACCAAGCCGTGGGGGCTGCCTGTTTTTTGCCTGGGGGAGTTTCTTCGCGTCGTGACGCACCCCCGCGTATTTACGCCGCCCACCACCATACGAAACGCCCTTGCGGCACTTGAGGGGTTAATTCAAAGCCCGACCGTCAGACTTTTACTTCCGGGTAATCGGTACTGGTCTTGTTTGCATGACGTGATTTCTCAGGGACAAGCAACCGGCAACGTTGTCTTTGACGCTCAGATTGTCGCAGTCTGCCTTGAACATGGAATCGACTTCCTGATTTCGGAAGATCGCGGGCTGAAACGTTTTGAAAACAAGAACATTCAGGTCGTCCCGATTTAACCTCTTTCGATCTTGCGTGAAGGGCCTTCATGCCGCCGGCTCCATTGCGACGCCCTCGCCGCTTCCTCGCGATTCGCCATTGGCAGCCGGTGTCTTCGCCGCGGCGCTCCTGTTCAACGTCCCCTTCGCGCACTGCGGGGACTTGGAGGCAGAGCCTCCTGGGGCATCCCCGGTCACCCTTCATTTCGTGACGTGGAAGGCCGACCATCCCCGGGCCTGGGATGAGGCCATTCAACGGTTTGAGCAGGTCCACCCGCACATCCGTATCCAGCGGGAAATTGCGCCGCATTCCTCCACGGCCTATCACGATCTGCTGACGCAGAAGTTACGGAACCGCGACGTTTCACTCGACCTGTTTTTTATGGACGTGATCTGGCCCGCGGAGTTCGCCGCCGCGGGATGGGCCCTCCCGCTTGACGATTACTTTTCCGGAGACGAACGTAAGAAATTTCTGCCGGCTACGATTGCTTCGGGCATCTATCGCCAGCGGATCTACGGAGTCCCTTCCCGTATCGACAGCGGCATGCTGTATTATCGCAAGGATCTTCTGGAGCAATATGGATTTTCACCACCCTCGACGTGGAATGAACTGGCGCGTCAGGCACAGACGATTCTGAAAGCAGAACGGACCGTACCGATACCCCTCAGGGGCTACAGCGGCCAATTCAAGCAGTATGAAGGACTGGTGTGCGACATGCTGGAGTTTGTGGTCAGTCATAACGGCTCGTTCCTGACGGACGACGGCAGGCGCTCGAATTTGACGGCAACCGAATCCTTGCAAGCAGTACGATTCGTCCGGGAGCAGATCATTCAACGACTGGCGACCCCGGCCGCGCTGACCTATCAGGAGTCCGAATCCCTCGCCGTGTTCCTCCAGGGCAACGCGGTGTTTCACCGCAATTGGCCGTATGCGTGGGGATTGGCGAATGATCCGCGGCATTCGAAAGTCGCGGGCAAGGTCGGCGTGACGACCCTTCCACGTTTTTCCGAAGGCAGGAGCACGGCCGCCTTGGGCGGATGGCTCTACGGGATCAGCGCCTATTCGCGACATCCTGATGAGGCATGGGCCTTTATCGAGTTCATGGCCAGCCCCGAGACGCAGAAGCATTTTGCGATCCATGCTTCATTGGCTCCTTCCCGGCTTGCGCTCTATGCCGACCCGGATGTACTCCATGCCAATCCCCAATACAAGGATTTGCTTCCGGTTTTTCAAACCGCCCGACCGCGGCCCCGCACGCCGGTCTATCCCGTTGTTTCGCATATCCTTCAGCGGTATTTCAGTCGCGTGTTGGCTTTTCCAGAAACGGATATTAGAGAAGAGGCACAAGAAGCCGATCGGAGGATCAATCGGGTTTTGGCCTTACTCCGTGATTCGTGACGAAATCGACCCAAAAGCACACCACCGGCTGGTTGATGGCCTTTCCGGCCCTGATGTTCGTGGCCGTCTTTTCGCTTTATCCGGCCATGGATTCGTTTTTGTTGAGCCTGTACTCGGACTTCCCCGGTCCGGAACGATCCTTCGCCGGTTTCGGCCATTACGCGGAACTGTTGCAGGACCCCGTCGCTCATCAGGCGTTTATCGTCACGCTGGGCTTCGTCCTGCTCTCGACTACCCTGGAACTGCTCCTGGGTACGGGCATTGCGCTGGTCGTTCACGAACGCTTTCGAGGGCTGGGCTGGGTCCGGGCGGCCGTGCTGATTCCATGGGCGATCCCCACGGTGGTGGCTGCACAGATGTGGCGGTTTCTGTTGAACGATCAATACGGCGCGGTCAACGCGATCCTCTTCGGCGACCGGGTGGAGGCCTACGTCCCATGGCTGGCCGATCCGTGGATGGCCTTCGGCGCGATCGTCCTGGCCGACGTCTGGAAAACGTCGTCGTTTGCCGGCCTCCTTGTCCTGGCGGGGTTGCAACTCATTCCCGAGGAGACCCATGACGCGGCGCGCGTCGATGGAGCCACGGCATGGCAGCGATTCCGGCATATCACCCTCCCCATGCTGAAGCCTGCGCTTCTCACCGCTCTCTTGTTTCGGACTATCGATGCGTTTCGGGTCTTCGACCTCGTCTTCGTCATGACGCAAGGCGGCCCCGGTGACGCCACACAAGTGATCCAATTTTACGGCTATAAAACCCTCTTTACCGAGGGGCGCGTGGGTTATGGGACCACGATTTCGGTCACGGTCTTTGTCGCGATGGCGATTCTCTCCCTGTTCTACGTCCGTACCGTCGGGTCCAAACTCCTGCAACGGGAGCCGGCATGACAAATCGTCCGGTCTTGCTTGGCGGGATTCTCCTGGCCGTGTTGGGCAGCCTGTGTCCTTTTCTCTGGTTTGTCCTCACTTCGTTCAAGTCACAAATCAACGTGGAAGCGATCCCTCCAACCTGGTGGCCGGACGGTCGTCTCGTGTTTTACGCCTCGGCGCTCATCGAGCATCGCTTCTTGCACTATGTGAGGAACAGCGCGATCGTGGCCGGGGGCACGACCGTCATTGCGCTGGCCGTCGCGACTCCGGCCGCCTATGCCCTGGCGCGGCTGCGGTTGCCGGGAAAAACGTGGATCCTGGGCGGACTGCTCTGCGTCGCGATGTTTCCGCCCATCGTGATTGCGGGACCGGTGTGGCAAATCCTGGAACGTCTCGGCGGACTGAATACCCATTGGGGACTGATCCTGCCCTACGTCTCACTGACCCTGCCCCTGGCCGTGTGGATTTTGACCACGTTCTTTCACGAACTGCCGGTCGAGCTGGAAGAAGCCGCACGCATCGACGGCTGCACAACGTGGCAGGCGTTGTACAAAATCATGCTCCCCCTCGCGGCACCCGGACTGTTCACCGCGGCCATCCTCACGTTTATCTACGCGTGGAACGAATTTTTCTTCGCCTTGCTGATTCTCACGGATCCCGAACGCCAAACCCTGCCGGTCGGCATTGCCCTGTTTCAGGGTGAATTCATCACGCCGTGGGGAGAACTCGCCGCAGCCTCCGTGGTCGCGACGCTGCCCTTAATCGTTATTGTCCTTCTGTTTCAACGCGGGATCATCGACGGCCTGTCGGCCGGTGCGGTGAAGGGGTAAGGCATGGCCGGGCTGGAACTGCAACGCATCGAGAAAACGTTCGGCCGGACTCGAGTCCTGCATGACGTGTCACTCGAAGCCGGTGACGGTGAATTCATTGTGTTGCTGGGTCCGTCGGGATGCGGCAAATCCACGTTGCTGCGCATTATCGCCGGGCTCGAAGCGCAGACCCGAGGCTCGGTGTCCATCGGAGGACAATGCGTGGACGACGTACCCCCTCCGGATCGCGACATCGCCATGGTCTTTCAACATTACGCCCTCTACCCGCACCTGACGGTCAGGGAGAACCTGGCCTTCGGTTTGAAAATGCGTGGAAAACCTCAGGCCTTGATCAAAGCGCGCATCGCTGAAACCGCCGCGTTATTGGAAATTCACGACCTGCTTGACCGGAAACCCAGAGAACTCTCGGGCGGCCAACAGCAACGCGTGGCCATGGGCCGAGCCATTGTCCGGAAACCCAAACTGTTTCTGTTTGACGAGCCACTGTCGAATCTGGATGCCCGCCTCCGTACGTCCATGCGGGTCGAATTGAAGAGATTGCATCAGCGCTTGGGCACCACCATGGTCTACGTGACGCATGACCAAACGGAGGCCATGACGCTGGGGCACGCCATTGTCGTGATGAATCACGGCAGGATTCAGCAGATCGGACGGCCCGAGCAGATTTATCATGAGCCCGCTAATCCTTTTGTCGCCGGGTTCATCGGCAACCCTCCGATGAATGTATTCGAGGGTTCTTTTCGGCTCGATCAGAGGGGACTCGAATTCCGCGCGGGAGAATTGACGTTCAGATTTCCGTTTCAGGCTCGCGACCTGATCGACGCAGACACTGGAATGGCGACCTTGGGAGTCCGTCCCGAAGACGTCACGTTAGAACCTCAGGGGTCGGAATGCATTGCGATCACCGGAACCATCGACTTGGTTGAAAACCTCGGCAATGATTCCATCGTGCATCTCATGGTCAAAGGACAGTCTCTGACGGTACGGACCTCTCCGGGTCTTCGGCTACCTGCGGGAGAGTCCATCACGGCCTACGTGAAAAACTTTCACCTGTTCATCAACGAAAAACGGGTCCCATTGCCCTCGCCATGAATCGCCGATTGCATCTTTTCCACACGGCGGCTTCCGTTTTCCTTACCTTCTCTCTTGGCTTCCCCCTTGAGTGTCTCGCCGACCCTCCATCAGGCATTCAACCGCTGGAGTCTCTCCCTCACGACCGCGCCCTGTTCATCGGCGAACCCATTCGCACCCTTCTCACGGCCGCGGACCAGGAGCGGTTCCTCAATGAATTGGAAAAGCAGCCGCCGGATTGGAATCAGTTGCATGACCCACCCGGTGAAGAACTCGGGGCCAGGCTTTTCGACTTCAACCGGCAGCGGGATGCCGTCAGAGAGGGCCATCCGTTGCTGAGTCAACGAGTAGCCTTTTGGTGGTCGGGCGTCCTGGGCGGGTACCAGGAAGCCCGTGGAGGATTCTCCGTGGTCATGGGCCCCGAGTTCACCCAAACGACCTGGGGCCTTGTCCGGTTCAAGCCGCTACAATTGCCGCATGAAATGGTCGCCGTCCCTTCAGCGGCCGGACTTCGGACGCTCTTGGACCGTCACGCAAAAGGAGAGCACGTGGACATTGGAATCCTCTTCACCGGCACATTGATTCCCTGGGAATCCATCATCTACGCCTTTTCCCACGACGGCACGGACCAAGGGCTGATCATGCCCGTGGTCCAGATCGACAGGGTCCGGTACGTTCTCGGTCCGGTTCCGCGTTAGGATCGCGATCTTGTCCACGCTTTCAAGGGGAATCGAGAATATTCAACCTGTTCAATGGGGACTAATGTATTAGACAATTGAGGAACCCCTGATTTATGGTGATAGCGGGATGCAGGGCAAGGCATCCCGGAGCGAAACCCGAGGCTTATCAATAGAGATAGGTGAGGGTTGAGCGAGGACACAACGCAGCCATGCGCCCGATAGTGCACTAAATCAGAGGTTCCTTGACAGTCTATCTCGTTCCCATTTACTCGTCACTGTCGTAAATCGTTACGATCGGCCGTCATGATGGTTGAGATTCTTCCCCGATGGAGGGCTCATGGACTTCGAACAACTGGCTCATTATGAAAGCAAACTGGCTTACGAAATGGATTCATGGGACGTGTATGCTGCGCTGGAAGCAGGCGAAGATCTTGTCGTAGTCGATGGCCGGGCGAAGGCTGCCTACGAAATAGAACATATCCCGGGGTCGATGAATCTTCCACACAAGGAAATCTGTTTCAACACCACCGAAAGTTTGGACAAAACAAAAACCTATGTTTGTTATTGTGACGGTATCGGATGCAATGCTTCCACCAAAACCGCCGTGAAATTGCTAACCTTGGGATTCAAGGTCAAGGAGCTGATTGGCGGTCTCGATTGGTGGAAACGTGACGGCTACGCCACCGCCGGAGCCGAAGGCCAATCGGGAACTGCGCTAAGCTGCGGCTGTTGATACCTCTCATGTCCGAGCCGGATTTGGAGTGTACCTGCCTCTGATGTGTAACAATTCATGGTGAGAAACGGATTCTACAGTTTCTCCGGAACCACGGTTTCGAAGAGCGACGAATAATCAACATCCTGCAGGCCCTTCCCAATTGTCTCTTCCAGGATCCCGCGAATAGCGGCGAGGACCGGAGTTGCCACGTTCGCGTCTCGCGAAGCGTTCAGACACAACTCGACGTCCTTCAAGAGATGCCTCGTCGAGAAATTGGGCCGGGCGTAGTCGTGGGCCAACAAACGCGGCAATTTTTTCTCGAACATGGGCGCCATCAAGGCGCTTTGTCTCAGCACGTTCATGAACGTCTCGACTTCCACGCCCGACCGCTGCACCAAGCCCAAACTCAAGGAAAAGGCCGTGATATGGGCCGCAATGAGTTGATTCAAGGCCAATTTCAAGGCTGCCGCCTGCCCGATCTCCCCCACGAGCAGAGGTTTTTCGCAAAAACATTTCAATACCTCGTGCCATCGCTCCACGTGTTCGGCCTTTCCCCCGACCATGACGAGGAGGCGGCCGGCTTTTGCCTCGGCAATACTTCCCAGGACCGGCGCCTCGAAATAGTCTCCGATGCCCATTCGAATTTCCTGACCGAGCGCAATACTTTCGGATGGAGCAATCGTCCCCATCTGAATCATCGTCCGATTCTGAAAGTCGGGTTTTCCCGAAGCGAACAAGGCTTCCCGTATGGCCGGCGCATCGGCCAACATGAGAATGGTGCATTTCGAAGCTTCGATCGCCTCTACGGCCGACCCCGCCCCAAGGGCGCCCCGTTGTTGCAGGGCCGCGCACTTATCTTGCGTCCGGTTGTACACCACGACGTCATGGCCGAGCGTCAACAACCGTTCGGCCATGGCTGTCCCCATTAAGCCCGTGCCTATCAAGGAAACTTGCATCGCTCTCCCTCGCATCAAAGAAAACGTTTGTTGACGTGACAGGTGTATCGCAGGTCCGTAGCGAAAGCAACCGAATGGACCGGTCGCGACCGCATGACTGCCGGTTGACCCCCGCTTTTCAAGTCGGTATCTTCGTCTCTTCCAATAAATGAGGCAGGGCTTCAGGCCGGGATCAATCCTCAGTCGTACTAAAAAAAGACCACGGACAAAGGACACCATGGATATTTCAATCGGTTCAAATCAGCTTCGCAATACGAACGGCATTTTTGTGGCGCAGGACCAGGATCTGATCAAGGTGGAACAGAAGGCTGAAGACGGGAGTCTCCTCCTGAGCATGGCCCTCTACAATCCCGCCGGATCGCAGGTCGCCAAACTGGAACGCAACGAATGGGCATCCAATGACCAGGACCGTTTCGAACTCCGGGCCGAGATTGCATCGGTGACGGTCATTGATAACACGCTGAAAGGTGTGGTGTTCCTCGTCAAAAGAAACGAGGAGAACGGCATCCAGGTCCCGCAGGCCAAGTTTTACTTACCGGGGGGGACAGTGTCCGAGGTCACGGCCGAACATTGGCACATCGGAAACAAAATGGAACTGAAAGACGCGGACATCGACCTGCAAGGCGGTGCGATCGAGATTCAATAATGCAACCTCTGATTTAATGCACCATCGGGCGCATGGCTGCGTTGTGTCCTCGCTCAACCCTCGCCTATCTCTATGATAAGCCTCGGGTTTCGCTCCGGGACGCCTTGCCCTGCATCCCGCTATCACAATAAATCAGAGGTTCCTAATTTTTTTCAGGCCGGCTCGACGTTGTTGTTCTGAATCGCGAGTCCTTCCCTCTTCCGTTGGCTTTCCACGATTGTGGAGAAGGTGAGTGTCGACGTCTTTCTATCACCGATTGGCCGATTTTCTCGTTCTTCTCCATTTCACGTTCGTTCTTTTTGTCCTGTTCGGCGGACTCCTGATTCTGAAATGGCGGTGGGTGCTTTGGCTCCACTTGCCCGCGGCGGGCTGGGGCGCTTTGATTGAGTTCACCGGCTGGGTCTGCCCGCTGACGCCCCTGGAGCACTGGCTCCGGGAAACGGGCGGAGGACCGAGCTATCAATCAGGGTTCATCGAGTACTACATCCTGCCCCTTCTTTACCCCGCAGGGTTGACCGGACAGCTTCAACTGGTCCTCGGTCTTCTTGTACTTCTGTTGAACTGCGGCGTGTACCTGCTCGTGTTTCACCGACGTCGTCGATCCATGCAACGTGCATAACGCCCCTTCCTTCACGCCGTTTCCGCGGTTCCTGCGACTCTCTTGACCGCCTCTTTCGGCGACAGTATAGTCGAGGTCTTGCTTTTATCTCAGGATATTATGTCCATGAACGATCTGGCCGGCAAAAAATTGGGCTTGCTTCTGTCAACCCCGCCTTCTCATCCCAACGCGGACGTGGTCGCCGGATTGAGCCGCGAAGCCCTGCGTTCTGACGTGAACGTGTACCTGTATCTTATCGACGAGGGCGTGAAAAACCTGGAAAACCCGGTCATCATCAGCCTGGCTTCGGCAGGCGTCAAATTGAGCGTCTGTGCCTACGGATGCCAGCAGCACAAGGTGTCCACGGAAGGCTATGGTCAGGAAGTGACGTTCTGCGGACTGGTGGTCCTCTCCCAAATCATCACGGGCTGCGATCGATTCATCAGCCTGTAACGGGCTGTCCGTTTTCTTGTCTTTCCCTCTTCTCACCGGTACCAGAGGGCGTCTTTCGTAAGCATCTGACCGCTCTACGCAGGGGCACCACAATAAGATCACTGCGTGACGGTGATCTAGAAGAGCGGCAGACTTTTCTGCGTTAGCTTTTTGGGAGCACGCTTAAAACCCCCGTCTTCTGGAAACGGCGAAGTGTCTATAGAACCATTCAATGAACACGGTGGATAAACCTGATAAGGGGTATCATCCGTTTTGGGCAATCGAGGCTTTACTCCGACGAATCGGGACAGAGCACCTTTCAGGTAGTCTTCGTTTAATTCGCAGCAAACCCATTTGCGCCTAAGCGATTCGGCAACCTCACCAGTGACGCATGAGCCCCCAAAAGGATCAACCACCAGATCCCCTTCATCTGTCAGCATTCGAATGAAATATTCGGGAAGACGTGCTGGGAATCTTGCAGGATGCACCGGCAGGTTATTCGCGCGGCAATAGCCCTGATAAGCCCCGTTCGATTCTGTATTTGCGATAGCTAAAAGGTTTGGTGGAACGGAACCACCGTTGTCTTTCTCGAATTTGTTGGAAATGTCGTGACCCGATGGACGCAACTTGGGCTTGTAGCCGTTCTTTAATAACGATTTCATAGAACTGCTATAGGGGGCGAGAATGCGTTTGTTGGATGCCTTTGGCCACGGTGTTTTCGACAACCACCAGACACAATTTACAGCGTCCTTCACTCGTACTCTCCTGACGTTTACCCATTCTGCGGGGGCCGGTAATTTTGCAGGATTCCACCAGAAATGTTCCTGACAAAGATGAAATCCGTAATCCCGACACAGCGTGATAAGCAGCTCGAAATGGTAAAGCGAACGAGTCGGAGTCCTGGGTTTCCACGCCCCGCCAATGTCAATCACGAGACTTCCTTTATCCTTCAATACTCGTTGCATACCTTCGGCAAACGGTCGAAACCACTCCACGTATCGGTCAGCGTCTTCGTTACCGTAGATCTTCTTTCTCACAAGACCGAACGGCGGCGAAGTCATAATCAGGTCCACGGAATTGGGGGGCAATGTCGCGTGTAATAGACCGAGAGAATCGCCATGATAGATCTCGCCATATTCCGTTTCTCTATAAATCTCGGGTTGCGCAATACTGTATGGGGGGGAATCTTCTTTCGCTTGAGATACCTGCCTATGGTTGTCATGCAGGCGACGAAGATAACTGCTCAGCGAATCATACCCGGCTACTTCCGCCGAACATTGCATCTCCAAATACTCGGCATCAGTGAGCCGGAAACTGACGAGTCTTTTTCGAGGGCTTTTGACTTTAGGCCGAGCCATGCCGTTATTGTAATACAAAAACAAATCGAGTCAACATCTTTTTGTATTACGTTAAAATGAAACAGGCGGGGACAGATCTATTGAGGGCCTGACTCAGATTTCCCGAAATTCATTCGCAGACCTGATGAACTCCACTTGGGGCCATTGGTTCCTGTCCGGTGGAAGGAATATCTCTTTACCAAGGTGTGATTCAAATTCCTGAAGGCCTCCACCCAAACCGAGTTTGCTGAGTTTATCCTTCTCCCGAGGATTGATCAGCATTCGTCGCTCTTCAGTGAGGTAAATCAGCTTGCGATCATACGCCCTGTGATAAGTGGGAGAAAGACACAATCCGTTTTGAACGTCATCGGTACTACCTTCCGCACCAACAGGCAAAATGTGTGCAGCATCAATGAGCCGTAGTTGCAATCCGGTTACACAACACTTTCGGTCGTAAGCGACGGTGACCTTCCTTCTAAAATTACTGTCTCGGACAAGGTGCGATAATTTCTTTACAATCCGCATCCTGTCGGGTGTCAATTTGTTGATTTCATCGTCCGTTACGGATTCGAGCCTTCCGACTCTGGATAACAGATTGGACACTGTGACGTCTGCACCCTTCTCGTGCAGGCTTTCATAATTTGCACAGTACGCGAGCATGTTATCCGGACGAAAACCGACTGCAATTTCATCGTTACCTTTCCGCACAAAGGCAAAACCATCCCTGACAGCTTCCCTGAGTGTATTGATATTTATCTGGATGGAAGGAGACTGTGTTGAAAACATTCGATGTTTTCCAAGATCAAACCCGGCAAAGCACTTGCTATCTGGCTCGTAACCCAACAATAGCGTAGGGCCGTCTGGATTTTCCGGCAAAGGAGGAGTTACCGACGTTAGTTGTATGCGGTATTCGTCAGCCGAGCGGGGTCCACCCCCATGAGTCAACGTCCAGATGTATATCCAAACAGAAAACGATGCTTCTCCGGCCGTAACGTAGAATCTTTTCGGATTTCCTTTCGGCTTCGATACCAAAACAGCCGACGCTGCAGAGTCAGTGAAAGCCTCTTCTATTGCTTGAACGATTACTTCCGGAGGCAATGCCGGCATTTATTCTCCGTCCTATTTACATCTCCGGGGAAATTACTCGTGCTCTTGGTCTTTGAGATAAATCCGTTGTTTCGCAGTAACAGACTTCACCACTTTGCCCACGCGATGAACAAAGTTGGGGGTTGCTAATTTTAGAGAAAGATTTTCTCCGGATTACGCTGTCTGCTGAAATTCTGCTGGTGCATAGTACGGTCCGATCCGTCACACGTTCAACGCCGCCGGCCGTACAGGAAGGTGATATTGATGCGCCGGGATTCATAGTCGTCCCGGAATACACAGGTGTCCGATTCATGAAAGAGGTCGGAATTGAAGACCAGGGCCCGGTTTTCCCGATAGGGAACCTTCACGGGCGACGCGCCGCTGTGGTTCAGGAACTCCCGGATCTTCGGCTGAAACGCCGTGGAATTGTAGACCTTGAAATCCCAGTCGCGCGGGGCTTCCTTGTCCCAAACGATCAAGCCTCCGCTCGCGGGGTCGAGGTTCGCGTCGTCGGGGGTGATCCAGAAATTGACGTTCACCGCCGCCGCATCGGCGTGGATTTTCAAGGGACGTCTGGCACTGTCCTGCTTGAACGCCCAGGCCTGGAGTAACCGGTGTTGGTGAAAGATGCCCGGAAAGGCAGTGCGTAATTCTTCGGCCACTTGCAACAACAATGGCGAGGAAAACCCTTCGCCCAGAAACGCCCCGATGTAGCCGTCTTCATAATCCTTCTTCCAAATTGTCGAGTTGCGGCAAAACTGCCGAAGGGCCGCAAGCGCCTCGGGCCGCAACAACGTATCGATATATATGATTTCAGGCTGACTCGCATTGTAGCGCCGTTCAATCTCTTCCACGTTCAATTCCGGATTCAACGCTCCCTGTGGTAACGCCGGATTGTCGGCGTAATGCAGGATTCGGTTCACCGACGGAGCCAGGGCCCGGGCCTCTTCCCGGCTGAGGGAGATCCGTTGATTCGTCTCGCCCAAGTGCAAGACCCGCTCTCGTAACGCCGTCAAGGTTGCCCGGTAGGAGGAATCGAGCTGCCCGCACAATCCACGCTCGGCCAAATAGCGGATCTGCTCGGCATCGTGCTTGATACGGGAGGCATGGAGCGTCTCCAACCGGACGGCCTTCCCATGGTTTTGCAGCAGATGGGCCGACGCGCGGAGTTCGTGCAAGGCCCCGTCCATATCCTGTTTCCACAAGAGAGCCAATCCCAGATGATGATGGGCTTTCGCGTATTGAGGCTTGATGGAGACGGCTTGTTGGAATCGGGCGATCGCTTCGTCAAGACGTTCGTCCTCAAACAGGATGACGCCTAGATTGTAATGGACCTCGGCATTGTCAGGATTGAGCGCAATAGCCCGTTGGTACGCGTCCCGTGCTTCGTCCCGCTGGCCGAGTTCCTTCAGGACGACGCCGAGGTTGTTGTACCCTTCCGGGTGATCGGGTCTGACTGTCAGGACTTGCCTGTACGTCGCGGAGGCTTCGTCCAGTTCGCCTTTTTCCCGCAGGACGTTGCCCAGGTTCCCCAACGCCTCGACGTAATCGCCCTTGAGCGAGAGGGCATGCCGGTAGGCGCGTTCGGCTTCGTGTAATTGATTGAGTTTGTGGTGGACGAGTCCCTGGTTGTAAAAATAGAGCGGTTTGGTTGCGTCGCGTTGAATGGCCTTCGTGATGAAATCGAGCGCCCGGTCATATTGGCCTTGCTGGTACGCCACCAACCCGAGCAGATGGAGAGCGTCGGCATGAGCCGGGTCCTGTGTGAGGATTTTCCGATAACCGGTTTCGGCCTGGGACAATCGACCCGCCCGATGATGGTTGATCGCCTCCTCCAACAGTTGTTTGGCAAAAATCGTGCTTGCCGGCGTTGGAGACTTGGCCGTCAACTTGGCTTGTCGTCTTCGTTCAGTCCTGTTCATCCGGTTGTGCCAACCGCTTCAGGGATTTTCGAAACCTTTCACCTTCATGAACCTCAAAAGAGTACGCCCGACCTCGCTAAAAAGTAAAGCGTCCGGGAGCCACACTCTCTACGCGCGGCGTACGACCCTGTATCTCCTCACTGGACGGATATTAATCTCTTGATAAAGAAAAGGGCCTTGCACGAACGTGCAAGGCCCTTTGAACCGTTTCCCGATATGAAACGATCAAAAGCCTTCGGCAAAGCTGCGCAGTTTCTTGCTCTGACTCGGGTGGCGGAGTTTGCGTAGGGCCTTCGCTTCGATCTGCCGGATCCGTTCCTGCGTCACCTCGAAGTCCTGCCCCACTTCCTCCAACGTGTGGTCCGTCGCCTCCCCGATCCCGAACCGTTTCCGCAGCACCTTCTCCTCCCGCGCCGTCAACGATTCCAAGGATTTCCCGATGTGCCGCTGCAGGTCGTACC
>JAJEJG010000020.1 GCA_022828225.1 Nitrospirales bacterium
GTCCCCTACGCTCACGTCCCGTTTCTTGAGCCGGCCCCGCCACGTCTCCAGGGTCTGCAGGGTCATGGGCATCCCCGCGATCGCCCGCGTCATTTCCTCTTTCCCTTCTTCGATCTTCTTCGCCAGCTCGATCTCCCCTTCGCGGCTCAATAACGAGACACTTCCCATCTCTCGCAAATACAAACGAACGGGATCATCCGTTCGACTCAAATCACCGGGAGTGAGATCGATTTCCGGGGCATTCTTTTCCAGCAATTCTTCCTGTTCCTCGGTCTTTTCGGAAATGGAATCCGTCTCAATCGGCGCTTCGATACGGGATTGAGCCTGTAACGTCCCGTTCTTCATCCGTTTCGGAACAGGGCTCCCGACGGTATCGAGCGACTTCCGGGGTTGAACTTCAGGGGCGTGAATCCTCGCGGATGGAGTACGCGCCTTCTTGCCCCGTTGGCTCTGTGTTTCCACTACCAATTCTGTTTTCCGTAGTTTGGAGGCGATCGTCTTTGCCATAAAGGCCCCTTATGATGGAGCTAAGGTGGAGGAAGCTAACCCGGCTTTTCTCCCACGTAGCGTTTCGATTTGGGAATTCAGACAATCCACGTCATCCGCTCGTTGCTCTCGTTCGGCGATTCGAAGCTGAGCAATCAATTCGTCCAGCCGGGTTCTCAGATTTTTTTGTGTCAACGCTCTCAAACAACCCTGAATATACTCATCCCGGTCCTCAAAATGGGTCACGGACACCGCCAGCTCCGCAACCGCATCGCGACACGTCTCATCCATACCGGTCTCCGCGAAAAATCCCGATAAATCAATGCCGCCTTCCCTATCGAGATGTCGCATTCCTATTTCCACGAGCCGGCGATAGAGGGGGGACCGGAAATCCTCGGGCCGCAACTCCTTGAAGTGTTCCGGATGTAAGCTCCCCTGCACCATGAACGAGACGATTTCGCGTTCCTCTCGAAATTCCTTCTTGTCAAGGCGTCGTTTGCCTCGCGTTGGCGTTTCTCCTTGAGATTGAGGACCACCCTGACGACGATCGAGCACGGCAGGATACCGATCGAGAAGCAACTGCGGCTTGACGCCCAGTCGCTCGGCGACGCGCTGGATCTGTTCATTTTTGGCAATAGGATTTGAGACTTTGGACAGGATGCGGAGTATGTCATCGACTCGCCGGGTTCGCTCTTCGATCGTCGCGTGGGCGGCCCCTTCCAGACGTTGAGCCACGGCGAACTCCAACAACGTCAGGGCTTGGTCCTGCAACGCGAGAAAATCTTCCGCCCCATGCGCCCGAACGTAGGAATCGGGATCATGCCCTTGAGGCATGACCACGACCTTGACGGTGATCCCACTCTCCCGAAACACGTCCAGCGCGCGTAGTACTGCGCCGGTCCCCGCGGCATCGCCGTCGAAGATCAGCACAACAGTGTTGACGAATCGACGCAGTAGGACGGCATGCTCGGATGTGAGCGCGGTTCCCAAGGGCGCGACAACCTGACGAATACCCGCCTGATGCAGTGCCAACACGTCAAAGTAACCTTCGACGAGCATCAGCGAATCAAGGTGCGGGGTCGTCTCGCGTGCCTTGTGCAACCCATACAACACACGACCCTTCTGAAACAGCGCCGTGTCCGGAGAATTCAGGTACTTGGGAGTGCCCTCTTCAAACACCCGGCCGCCGAATGCAATCACCTTGGCGCCCAGGTCGTGGATCGGAATCATGACCCGGCCGCGAAACCGGTCATAAAATCTCGTGGATTTCGAGGAGCCTTGGGCATCCTTGGCCGCCACCAGACCCGACGCGACCAGGTCGGACGGAGTCGCGCCCTGCCTGGTCAAGTAGTTGGTGAGTCCGTCCCACGAAGGCAATGCGTATCCCACGCCGAACTCTTTCAAGGTCGGTAATTCAAGACCCCGTTCGGAAAGGTAAGCCAAGGCCGACCGGCCTTTGGACGGATCATGCAAATTCTGCTGAAACCACGTATTGGCCAGGGCATGGAGGCCTTCCAATCGTTTTCGCTGACCCGTTTGGGATTGCGAAAAGCCTTGCGACGCCGGAAGAGGGATTCCCGCCCGTTCGGCAAGGTCTCTCACCGCCTCCGGGAACTCCAACCCTTCCTTCCGCATCAGGAAGGTAAAGACGTCGCCCCCGGTTCCACACCCGAAACAGTAAAACATCTGTCGTGCGGGGGTTACGGTAAAAGACGGGGTCTTTTCCTGGTGGAACGGGCAAAGACCTCGAAAATTCTGACCCGTTTTCGACAACGTGACATAGCGGGACACCACGTCCACAATGTCAACGGAGTCACGGATTTGTTGAAGCGTAGCGGGAGGGATTCCAGCTCGTGCCGTTGTCAAGGCTCTTCTCCGAAGCCTCTGTCGATACCCTCTTTCTGGAAGAGCTAGGCGGTCAAAACTTGTTTGAAAACAATGCCTTCCGTACTATACCAAGGATAGACCGACAAGTCAACCTGCGGACACGCAGGGCGCCGGTTCTTACCGGGATTGCTCCGGCTCCCTGACACCCGATTTGCCGAAGCGTTTACCGAGTTCCTGCTGAATCGCCGTCATGGGAATATCACAATGTCCCAATGCCACGATGGTGTGAAAGAGCAGATCCGCCACCTCGTATATGATTTCTTCCCGGTGTTCCGTTTTGACGGCCAGCACGACTTCCCCGGCCTCCTCCACGACTTTTTTCAGGATGCGGTCCGGCCCGTCTTTCATCAATGAGGACACATACGAATGTTCTTGTGGATGAGCCTTCCGTTGCCGGACCATTTCATACAGTCGATCGAGAATGCTTCCGTTCGCCTCTTCAGCGCCCTGCGTCGCCGTCACGCCCTGAGGCGTCACTTCCGCAAAAAAACACGTGCGGGCTTCCGTATGACACGCGGGCCCCGTGGGTTCGGCTTTGACCAGTAGCACGTCCCCGTCACAATCAAGAAAGACCCGTTTGCAGTGAAGAAAATTGCCGGAGGTCTCCCCTTTTTTCCAAAGCTGTTGTCTCGAACGGCTCCAGAAGTGCACATACCCGGTTTGCAACGTCCGGTCGAGTGCCGCTTGGTTCATATACGCCACCATGAGGACTGCGCCGTCACGCCAATCCTGGACAACGGCAGGCATTAGCCCGCGCTCATCGAACTGCACCTTGAGGTCGTTAGGAGCCGCGCTCCCGTCAGATTCCACAGCCATTCACGATACGCACGGGAAGCCCGTGTTCCTTGAGGTAGGTTTTTGCATCACCGATGCTGTAGGTTTGATAATGAAAAATCGAGGCCGCAAGTACGGCATCGGCCTTTCCCTCTCCCAGGGCCTCATACAGGTGAGCGACCGTTCCGGCTCCACCGGACGCGATGACCGGAATGGACACGGCTTCGGACACGGCCCTGGTCAACGGCAGGTCATAGCCGTCTTTGGTGCCGTCCTGGTCCATCGAGGTCAACAGGATTTCCCCGGCCCCTTTTTCTTCCATGTGCCGGGCCCATGCCACGGCATCCAACCCCGTGGGGTTGCGTCCCCCATGGGTGAAAATCTCCCATCGCGCGGAGCCCGCTTCCTTGACCTGTTTCGCGTCGATCGCCACGACAATGCATTGGGAACCGAATCGTCGGGCGCCGGCCGTCACGAACTCCGGATCCTTCACGGCGGCCGTATTGATACTGACTTTGTCCGCCCCCGCGTTCAGCAATTGCCGGATATTGTCGAGGGTACGAATCCCGCCACCCACCGTGAGCGGCATGAACACCTGCTCGGCCGTCCGGGACACGATGCCCAGCAGGGTGTCCCGATTTTCGTGAGAAGCGGTGATGTCCAAAAAACACAGTTCGTCGGCGCCGGCTTGATCGTAGATCTTCGCGACCTCGACCGGGTCGCCGGCGTCACGAAGATTCACGAAACTGACGCCCTTGACCACCCGGCCATCCTTCACGTCCAAACAGGGAATGATGCGTTTGGTCAACATCCCCGCCTCACGCACGAGCCTCGGCCAACGCCGCGGTGAGGTCCAGCGTCCCCTCGTATAAGGCCTTGCCGACGATGACGCCGATAATCTTTTGTCCTAACCGCTTAATCGCACGAATATCCTCCACGCGCGTGACTCCACCCGAGGCGATCAGAGGAACCGGAGATGCCTGCATCGCGTCCTGCAGAGCCGACACGTTCGGCCCCTCCAACATCCCGTCACGACTGATTTCCGTAAAGATGACTCCGGCGAGCGGATAGGCCTTCAAGGAAGCCAACACGTGCTCCGCCGTTGACTCGGAAAGATTCGTCCAGCCGTGCACCGCGACTTTTCCCTGCTTCACGTCGACGCCGACGAAAATTTTCTCGGGGAAGCGTGCACAGGCGTCGTCGAGAAACGCCGGGTTTTCCAATGCGGCCGTTCCCAGCACCACCTTATCGATGCCATAAGAAAAATATTCTTCCATGACCTCCAACGATCGTATCCCTCCACCCACTTGAATCGGGATGGAGACGGCGCCGGCAATCGCACGCACCTGCGCCATGTTGTGAGGTTTCCCATTGACCGCACCATTGAGATCGACGACGTGTAATCGTTCGGCGCCCAAAGCTTCCCATTGCCGGGCCATTGCCGCGGGATCGTCCGAATAGGTCGTTTCCTGCGCCATGTCACCTTGACGGAGTCGTACGCACCGCCCGTCTTTCAAATCAATTGCAGGGATCACAATCATATATTGAACGCCCTTCCGGGCTCGCGGCCCGAGACATTGCTTTGTTGGGTTTGTGCCTTGAAGAAGGCAATCCTCTCAGGTGAGGAGGGACGGAAACGTGCTCTAATCCGTACCCAAGGGTAAGCTTTTCAACACGCGACCGACCCCTGTGCGCGCCAACTCTTCGGCCGTCACAAACGTTCCCCCTCGTTCGAGGAATCCCTTGAAATCATGAGTCAGCGGCTTTTGCTCTTCGAAATAATCGCCCACCCACAAGACTTTACCGTCCTTGGTCCCGACCAACCGGATTTCGAATCCGACGGCCGCGGGATGCGCCGCGAACTTGGTGCCTTCCCGTTCACGGTACACGCGGACAACGCCCTCAAGGACCGCATCCACACCCAGCCGTTCTCCCAAGAGACGCACCGATTCCCGACTATTCCGGGCTTGGGCGGATCCCTCCGGGCTGTCAAGGATCTGTCCGACGCTTTCGGGCGGGATGACCTGAATCCGGGGTTTGAGACGTAACTGGGAATACACCATATGCCGGATCATGTCGGGAACGGAGTCCGGCACGGAAACCTGCACCGGGCGAGACCGGCCGGGAATCGATGAACCGCTGACGCTCCCCAACGCCTGATGGATTTGGGGGTTAGCCAAGTCCGCCGGAGGGGATGTTCTGAAAGCAAGAGAGATTCCCTTCTTCGCTTTGACTACGTGGAACGGCGCGATCGCAATTTTCGTGATAGCCTGGGACGCCAGATGGGGATGCGATTTCACGGTGACCGGGTCCGCGGCACATGCCCCACACCCCCAAAGCAGAAGGCATGTCGCCGACAGCCAACGTGCCTGTCGCCGGTGCGCGGTGGTGATGAAAGCGTTCAATTCCATGCCCCGAAATTCTTGAGCAATTGAAGGCCGACCTGCTGACTTTTTTCCGGATGAAATTGACAGGCAAAGACCTTTCCCCTGGTCACGCTCGACACGAAAGGAACGCCGTACCGTGTTTCCGTACAGACCACGTCAGCCTCATCCGGCTCCACGTAATAGGAATGGACAAAATAGACGTGGGCCTCCGGACTGATGCCCTCGAATAACGGCATGGGCCGCTTCACCTGGATCGTGTTCCATCCCATATGCGGAATCTTCAACGACGACGACTGAGCCGGTCCGGAAGGAAACCGTTTGACTTTACCTTTGAAAATATTCAACCCCTTATGCACGCCAAATTCTTCGCTTTCCGAAAAAAGGACCTGGAACCCCACGCAAATACCCAAGAACGGCTTGTCCTGAGCAATCGCCCGGCGTAGCGGCTCGACCAGACCGAACCGTTGGAGGTTATTCACGCAATCGCCGAAGGCCCCCACTCCGGGAAGCACGACATGGGTTGCCCGATCAATGACCGCAGGATCGCTCGTGACGACCGCGCGGTGTCCCACGGTTTCAAATCCCTTTTGGACGCTTCGCAAATTCCCTCTCTCATAATCGATGATGGCGATCATGCTTGCTTCATCACTCCTCGCTCCGAAAGCACCCCTTCCGAATGGCTAGGCGAGCACCCCTTTTGTGGACGGGACTCCAACCACCCTGTCGTCCCGGCGTGTCGCCTGATCCATGGCTTTTGCAAAGGCCTTGAATACGGCTTCAATCATATGGTGAGGATTCCGGCCGTACCGGACGTTGACGTGCAGATTCAACCCGCCTTGAGTCGTCAGGGCCTGAAAAAAATCTTCGAACAAGCCGAGATCGAACCCTTTCACTTCCCGATGAGACAGCGTCACGTTATAGACCAGAAACGGCCGCCCGCTCAGATCGACCACGACTTCCGCCAGGGTTTCATCCAACGGGACGGTCGCCCACCCGAACCGGCGGATCCCGGATTTGTCTCCGAGGGCTTCCGTGATGGCGCTTCCCAACACCATGCCGATATCCTCAACCGTATGGTGATCGTCGATATGCGTATCGCCCTTGGCTTCAAGCACGAGATCGAACAACCCGTGTCGCGCGAAGGCATCCAACATGTGGTCCACGAACGGCACGGGCGTGGCAATCCGGCGTTCACCCGTCCCATCCAATCCCAATTCCACATGAATGGCGGTTTCGGAGGTGGACCGGTCTACCGCCGCCCATCGCGATTTCCTTGTAATATTCATGTTCCCCGGCTTTCTATGGAACGGGCATGGGCCTGCAGCCCCTCCATGGCAGCCAACCGCGTGACGTAGGGAGTGACGACTTTCAACTGCGCTTTGTTATACGCCACCACGTTTGTTCGTTTCACGTAATCATCCAGGGACAAAGCCGAAAAAAACCGCGCGGACCCCCCGGTCGGCAGCACGTGATTCGGACCGGCCACGTAATCCGCCACGGCCGGGGGAGTATACCTCCCCATAAATACCGCACCGGCATGCCGAATTTTCTTGACGTAGTCGAAGGGCCTGGGCAAGAGGACCTCCAAATGTTCAGGGGCCACGGCATTGGCCACCTCGAAGGCTTCGTCCAGATTCGACACGACGAAAATTTTACCATATTGGCTGACGGAATGTGTCGCAATATGTCGACGCGTCAGTTTCTTCAATTGAAGGCGAATCTCCCGCGCAACCTTCCCGGCAAACGCCGTTGAGGGCGTCACAAGGTAGACGCGGGCTTCTTCATCGTGTTCGGCTTCACAGAGCAGGTCGGCGGCGCAGTGGGCGGGATCCGCGGGTTCATCCGCAATCACCAGCAGTTCGCTCGGTCCGGCGATCATGTCGATGTCGACGGTCCCGTACACCGCTCGTTTGGCCGCGGCCACGTACATGTTACCCGGCCCCACGATTTTATCCGCCCGGGGAATCCGCTTGGTGCCGTAGGCCAACGCTCCGATCGCCTGCACGCCGCCGATCCGGTACACTTCATCGACGCCGGCGAGGTCCGCCGCGACCAGGAGATAGGGATCAATCGCCCCCGACGCGGTGGGACTGCACATGATGACCCGTGGCACCCCGGCCACTTTCGCGGGAATCGCGTTCATCAGGACCGTGGAGGGGTACAAGGCTTTGCCCCCGGGCACGTACAACCCCACGACGTCCAGCGGCGTGATGAGCTGCCCCAGCTTCACGCCTTTCTCTTCACTCACCCACGTCGATTTGCGTTGTTTGCGATGAAACGCGCGAATACGCCTGGCGGCGAATTGCAGGGCTTGCAGATCGGTTCGTTGCACGGCAGCATACGCCTGCCGAATTTCTTGCGAGGACACCCGAAACCGTTCTGGTGACAAGGCAAGCCCGTCGAATTTCTTGACGTAGCGCGCGACCGCGGCATCACCGTGTCGTTCGACGTTCTTCAGAATCCGTTTCACGCGGGTTTCGATCTCGGCGTGCTGCCGCGCACCTCGATTGCAGACTTCAGCCAGTGCCCGGGGATAGACTTTGGATTTTGAAGAAACAACCTTCATCACGCCCTCAGGCGCAGGCCGTCTTGGGACGACTCTTGCGCAGCCTGTTAATCATGGTGGTAATCGCCTGATGCTTCATTTTCAAACTGGCCCGGTTCACGATCAAACGTGCCGTGGATTCCGCAATCGTTTCCATTTCCTTGAGGTTGTTGGCTTTCAGCGTCTCTCCGCTCGATACCAGGTCCACGATACGATCCGCCAAACCCACGACCGGCGCCAATTCGATCGACCCGTACAACTTGATAATCTCGACCGGAACGCCCTGCCGGTTAAAATGCCATTCCGTGATGTTGGGATACTTCGTGGCGATCCGGAGCTTCGACGATAAGCGCGTGCGCTCATCCAGTCCCGCCAAGGCCGCGACGGAGATCCGGCACCATCCGATCCGCAGATCCAGGGGTTCATACACGTCCAGTTGTTGCTCTAACAATAAATCTTTCCCCGCCACGCCCACGTCGGCGGCGCCATACTCCACGTACGTGGGTACGTCCGTGGGGCGGACAACCAAAAAAGACAGCCCGGACTGCGGCACTTCGAAAACCAGTTTGCGATCGTCGGCGGACAATTCCGGGCTCAGATAGCCCGCTTTCTGAAACAAGGCCAGCGTCTGATCCAGGAGTTTTCCCTTCGATAGTGCGACGGTCACCATCTCACTCATAAGGAACCTCTGATTTAATGCACTATCGGGCGCATGGCTGCGTTGTGTCCTCGCGCAACCCTCACCTATCTCTCTGATAAGCCTCGGGGTTCGCTCCGGGACGCCTTGCCTTGCATCCCGCTATCACAATAAATCAGAGGTTCCATACCCGGAGCCCTCTCGACGAACCGAAGCGCCCAAGCCTTGTAATTTATCTTCGATCCGCTCGTATCCCCGTTCCAAATGATAAATTCGGGAAATCCGCGTTTCACCCTCTGCCGCCAACCCGGCCAACAGAAGCGCGGCACTGGCGCGCAGATCCGACGCCATGACCGGCGCGCCCGTCAAACGACCTAATCCTTTCACAACCGCACGGTGTCCATCAACCGCAATCACCGCGCCCATGCGTCGCAATTCGGGGACGTGCAGAAACCGCCCCGCAAACACCGATTCGGTGATCACGCTGGTTCCTTCCGCCAAACACATCGAGGCCATCATTTGCGCTTGCAGGTCCGTGGGGAACCCCGGGTAGGGAAACGTTTGAACGTCTTGGGCCTGCAACCGGGAACCGGCTTCGATGGTGATCGACCGTGTCCCCTCCGACAGTCTGGCGCCGCATTGCTTGAGTTTGGAAGTCACGACCTCCAGATGTTGGGGCACGCATTGATCCACTTCGACGCGCCCACCCGTCATGGCTCCGGCGATCACATACGTTCCGGCTTCAATCCGGTCGGGAATGACCTCGTGATCCGCGCCTCGCAACGCCGACACCCCTTCGATGACCAGACGTCCTGATCCGGCCCCGGAAATCCTGGCCCCGCGTTTGATCAGGAAGTCGGCCAGATCGACAATTTCCGGCTCCATGGCGGCATTGTTGATGACCGTGGTACCTTTCGCGAGACAGGCGGCCATCAATAAATTTTCGGTGCCGGTGACGGTCGGAATTTCGAAATCGATTCGTTGGCCTTCCAATTTCGCGGCATGGGCCCGGATGTAGCCGTAATCCACGGAGACGGTGGCCCCCAGCTGTCGCAGTCCTTGCAAATGGAAGTCGACCGGCCTGGGACCGATGGCGCATCCACCCGGGAGAGACACGACGGCTTCCCCAAACCGGGCCAACAACGGGCCCAATACCAGGATGGAGGCCCGCATGGTCTTGACCAGATCATACGGCGCCTCGAGTGATTGGACGTGAGTCGCGTCGATGACCGCCTGTCCCTCCTCCTGCTTGACGGAAACACCGAGCAAGCTGAGCAGCGTCATCATGGTGGCGACGTCTCTCACCTGCGGCAGGTTGGAAATCGTGCATTCTCCTCCCCCTAACAGGGTCGAAGCCAAGATCGGGAGCGCCGCATTTTTGGCGCCGCCCGTCCGGACGCGCCCTTCCAGGCGCTGTCCTCCCGTGACGATCAAACTGTCCATGTCGACGACGTTCGCTCCAGGCAAATCACGCGATCGATACCTGCCTGATCGCGCCGGATCGTTTTGACGGTGAACGCTTCGCCGGCTCTTCGACGAACGTCCTCGGACTGATGCATTCCCATTTCCATGACCAGAATCCCGCCCGGATGCAACAACGACGGACTCTCCGCAAGCAGGCGATCGTAGAACGCCAACCCGTTCGGACCGCCATCGAGGGCAGGAAGCGGCTCAAAGGCCCTGACCTCTGGCGGCAGACGATCGCATTGATCAGCCGGAATATACGGTGGATTCGAGACAATGACCGACACCTTGCCCGCGAACGCGCCGGCGGCCAGCGGTGCGAGACATTCACCCTGGAAAAACCGGATCCTATCAGCCACGCCGTGACGCTGCGCGTTCTCGCCGGCCACTTGCAGGGCCGGAGCACTGCAATCCGTAGCCGAGACGGTGGCGCCCGGGCAGTCCAGAGCCAACGAGACGGCCAGGCAGCCCGACCCCGTTCCCATATCCACCATGTGACAGTCGATTGTCGAGAAGCGCGAGGCCAGGACTTCCTCGATGATCAACTCGGTTTCAGGCCTGGGAATCAACACGCTTGGATTCACGAGAAAGTCGCGTCCGCGAAAGGCCTGGGTGCCCACGATGTATTGCAAGGGCTCCCGTGACGCCCGGCGCCGAAACAGCGACTCGGTTCTCGCCCAATCCGCCGGCCCGACCCGAGCGTTTGGGTCCGCATACACCCTGAGACGCGAAACGCCCAAACCGGCTTCCAGCAGCCAGAACGCTTCATTGTCCGCATTGACGACATCGGCGGCCTGAAGGATCGCCACGCCCCGTTGATAGGCGGAGAGGAGCGTGGATGGGGATGGCGAGGAACTGTTCGGAGCCGCCATTTCAGTCTGCATCATCAGTTGTTGGACGCGATTTCAGCCCTACGACTCTCCGGCTCACGAGCATCGTGCAACGCCTTCACCAATTCCTCAAGGTCTCCGTCCAGGATCGATTCCAGCTTATGCAAACTCAACCCTATCCGATGATCCGTGACGCGATTTTGCGGATAATTGTACGTGCGGATCTTCTCACTACGCTCGCCCGTCCCGACCTGGGAACGACGATGCTCGGCAATCGAGGCTTCCTGTTTTTCACGTTCGGCGTCGCCGATGCGGGTTCGGAGGGTGCGCATGGCTTTTTCACGATTCTTGAGTTGCGACCGCTCATCCTGACACGTCACCACCATGCCGGTGGGAATGTGGGTGATACGCACTGCCGAGTAAGTCGTATTGACGCTCTGGCCTCCCGCGCCCGAGGAACAGAACGTATCGATGCGAAGATCCCTGGGATCGAGATGCACGTCGACGTCTTCAACCTCCGGCATCACCGCCACGGTCGCCGTGGACGTATGAATGCGGCCGCTCGCCTCCGTACTCGGAACTCTTTGGACACGGTGCACCCCGCTCTCATATCGAAAGGCGCCGTACGCGCCCTTGCCCTCGACGAGAAAAATGGCTTCCTTGATCCCGCCGATGCCCGTCTCGTTCGCGTCAATCATCTGCACCCGCAACCCGCGGTTCTCGGCATAACGCATGTACATGCGCAACAACTCACCGGCGAACAGCCCGGCCTCTTCGCCGCCGGTCCCGGCGCGTATTTCGACGAATGAGTTTTTATCATCTTCGGCATTTCGAGGATGCAGGAGTTGCAGCGCGCGTTCCTCAACCCGTGTCCGTTGTTCCTGCAGCGCCCCCAATTCATCGGTGGCCAACGCCTTGAGTTCCGGATCCAGTTGTGGGTCATCCAGCATCCGCGAGGTATTGGCTATTTCCCGGAGCAGGCGCCGGTAGTCCGCAAACAACTGGCTGACGTCTTCAAGGTCGGCCCGCTCCTTGTTGTAGGCAATCACCACCGGCGGTTGGCTGAGAACCGCCGGATCGGCCAAGCGATGAGTCAATTCGTCGTAACGATGCGCCGCGGCTTCCCATTGGGCAAGCCACCCCTCAAACTGGTTTTCCATCTTGTCGCCGGACATAGGTCACCCTGCTCTACCATTGAACGAAAGTCTGCGAGAAAAATCGAGGAGTGCGAGATCGCGTCGAGCGGGGAGGCTAGGCTTTGGACTTCTTGGCGTATTTCTTCCTGAATCGTTCCACACGCCCTTCGGTGTCAACGATTTTCTGCGTGCCGGTGAAGAAGGGATGACAGGCAGAACAAATGTCCACCTTGATATCGCCCACGGTAGAACGGGTTTGGAATTTCATGCCGCATGCGCAACTGACCGTCGCCTCGGAATATTCGGGATGAATGCCTGCTTTCATGATGCCGATGTCCTCCTGAAAACTGTTCCAAAGCCCATATTTAGCATGAAAGACCGGTCGTTGGCAAAGCGAACGGGAAAGTTACCGATTCATGGACTGGAGAAAGTCCTGATTATCCTTGGTCCCGGCGATCTTATCCATGAGAAACTCCATGGCTTCCATCGTCCCCAATGGACTCAATACCTTCCGTAACACCCACATTTTATTCAACCGGTCCCGGTCAACCAGCAACTCTTCTTTCCGGGTGCCTGATTGACTGATATCAATGGCCGGGAAAATGCGCTTGTCGGCCAAACGGCGATCCAAATGGACTTCCATGTTCCCCGTGCCCTTAAACTCTTCGAAAATCACGTCGTCCATCCGGCTGCCCGTATCCACCAGCGCCGTGGCCAGAATCGTGAGGCTTCCGCCATCCTCGATGTTTCGAGCCGACCCGAAGAACCGTTTGGGCCGTTGCAGCGCGTTGGAATCCAGTCCGCCGGACAGCACTTTGCCGCTCGGAGGCGCGATCGTATTGTAGGCGCGAGCCAGCCGGGTAATACTGTCCAACAGGATGACGACGTCGCGTTTATGCTCGACCAACCGCTTGGCCTTTTCCATGACGATCTCGGCCACTTGCGCGTGACGTTGGGCCGGTTCATCGAACGTGGAACTGATGACCTCGGCGCTTTTGACCTGGCGCTGCCAATCCGTGACTTCTTCCGGGCGTTCGTCAATGAGCAGGACGATGAGCAGGGTCTCCGGATGATTGTGCAGGATCGCACGGGCAATCGCTTGAAGCAGCATGGTCTTTCCCGTTCGCGGGGCAGCCACGATAAGCCCGCGTTGTCCCTTCCCGATGGGCGTGGTCAGTTCCATGACCCGTGTGCAGTATTCCTCCTGATCAAACTCCAGGGAAATGCGCTCCTCGGGATACAGCGGCGTCAAATTGTCGAACAGAATTTTGTCCCGCTGCATTTCCGGTTCGTCATAGTTGATCTTTTCAACCTTCAATAAGGCAAAATACCGCTCCCCACCTTTGGGCGGACGAACCTGACCGGAAATGATGTCGCCCGTTCGCAGGCCAAAACGACGGATCTGAGAGGGCGATATATAAATATCATCGGGACCCGGAAAATAATTCGAATCCGGCGCACGCAAAAACCCGAAGCCGTCGGAAAGGGTTTCCAGAACCCCTTCACCAAAAATGACTCCGTTCTTCTCCGCCTGCCCTTGCAAGATGGCAAAGATCAGTTCCTGTTTCCTCAGATTCGCACACCCTTCGATCTTCAATGAACGGGCCAAATCCGCAAGGTCGCCGATGGATTTTTGTTTCAATTCCGCAAGATGCATAACCTTCTCCTAAAGGTGGGTGATCATTGAGCCGCAAGGTCGTGAAACCCCTCCCGGCCTTTCAGCACATGGAGCCTGACACAAGAGACAAGCACCTCCCATTGTGTTCCGGAACCTCTGATTTCTTGCACTATCGGGCGTATGGCTGCGTTGTGTCCTCGCTCACCCCTCACCTATCTCTCTGATAAGCCTCGGGTTTCGCTCCGGGACGCCTTGCCCTGCATCCCGCTATCACAATAAAGCAGAGCTTCCTTCTCTCTTCTCTTCCTTCGCCACGTCAGACCGACAACTGCCAACGCCCAAGCCGTGGCTTGGATAAGGCAGGAAAGGAAGTCGGTCTAGACAACCTTCCTCCTTGCCGAAATCGCGGCGTGACGACGAGCCGTAACGTGTCTTCCTGGAGACCGACGGATTCGCAAACTATTTACACGTGGTGAACAGACCGTCCTGCTTGTGTTCCGGAACAGTCATTCAGACAATTCCGCCGTTGCAATAAATGAAGGGAACCTATTCATTATGTATTGGACAGAAGGGTGTTGGCGTTACGAAAAATTGATTTGCAATTTTGGGACTTGAAAACTCATGTAGGGAGAAGTAACTGTCTCTTCAATCTGGAAGGTATATTTGTTTTGTATAACATGCATCTCCTGATTGTCAATAGCTACTTTCAACCATTGTTGGTTTGCGATGCCACGAGCGTTGTGATAAATGAACGGAAGCAGGAGAAAACTTCTCAACCTAGAAAATTTATTGCACAAAATGGCCAAGCCCGACGAGCCTTTTTCACATGGACGGATTTTCTCCTTTGCCGAGGCGACGGAACTGATCCCGAAGCTGGCGACGCATCTGACCAAAGCCAAAGCCGGCAAGACGATCCTGCAGCAAACCAAAGAAGAAATCAAAAAAGCAAGCGCCAACGCTCAGTATGGAGGCGGGAGTTGTGAGGGGCCACGCTACATCAAAGCACTCGAAACGATATATGAAAACCTCAACAGCGTCAATGAAATGGGAGTGATTGTCAAAGATCTGGACATGGGTTTGTGCGACTTCCCGTATCTCATGGAAGGACGGGTGGTCTATCTCTGCTGGAGGCTTGGCGAAGAAACCATTGACTGGTGGCATGAGATCGACGACGGATATAAAGGGCGACAAACCCTGCCCAAGGGAATCACGTGAGAAACAATCTTGAATCACTTGTCCGTTTTGTGCGGAGGCCGAGTGCATGACGTACGTGATCATTGGATGGGACGGGCCCGAAGGGCAAAGCAAGCGGCCGCATCATAGACCCGCCCACTTGGACTATCTTGAGCGCTTGCAGCAACAGAGCCGATTGATCAGCGCCGGCCCCTTTACCGATAAAGCCGGAAGCCTGGTCATCATCGAAGCGGACACCATGGAGCAGGCCGAAAGCATTGCCAACGGCGATCCCTACGTCACGCACGGCATATTCGAACGAGTCGAAATCCATCCGTTTAAACGAGTCTTCCCCCGGCCACAAGAAGCATGACCGCACGTTCTATCGGCTTGGCAGTCATCAATTTGAAAGGGCGGCATCCTGCGTGTTACAAATTTTTGTTCATGATTTTACACGTATGGCGATCCAATGATTAAGTTAATCCGCGAAGGTTCAGCGAAATACCCCTGGCTACTCAAGATCATCATGTTGGTGATCGCGGTCACCTTCACCATCGGAATGGGGTGGTTCGGGTATGAAACCGCACAACAACCCAACGTGGTGGCTGTGGTCGGGGCGTATCAGGTGGAATTGGAAGAATTCCGCAGAGCATACAACAGGCTCGATGCCTTCTATAGAAATCAGCCGCAGCAAGAAGCCCCGGACAACAAAGAACTCAAGCAAACCGCCATCGACTCTTTAGTCAACCGGAAACTGTGGCTCGTGGCTGCCGATGATCTCAATCTGGAAGTGCACCAGGACGAACTGCGAGACGCCATCATGAAGCGCGATGAGTTTCAGAAGGATGGGGCCTTCGACCCGGAAACCTACCATCGCCTCCTGGAGCTCAACCGGATTTCTCCGGCGAAGTTTGAAGAGGGCCTGGCCAAGGATCTTCGCATACAAAAAGTTCAGTCCCTTGTTCAAGACGTGGCGACCCTCAACCCGGTTGATGAGGACTTGGTGAAGGAACTCGCCGCGGGGCAAACCGCAGGGCTCGAAGATGAAAAAGAGATCGAAAAGGTCAATAACCGCATCAGGCTCCAACTCCTGATTCAAAAGAAACAGCAGTCACTCCAAGCCTTCCAACAGGCCCTGCGGGCTTCCTCCACCGTGGAGATCCGGCAGGAATTCCTCTAAACTCCACATCCATTCCCATACGTGCCTGTATTCAGTTGCAGAGGAAAGGGCTGTAGCTCGTCCCCTTCGGCTATTGAATCAACATGGCGTCGCCGTAGCTGTAGAAGCGGTACCGTGCGGTGATGGCTTCCGCGTAGGCCGCGCGCAGTTGGTCGAGGCCTCCGAAGGCGGAGACGAGCATGAGCAACGTCGTGCGCGGGAGATGAAAATTGGTCAGCAGAGCATCGACCATGGCGAAACGAAACCCGGGTGTAATGAATAACCGGGTCTCACCCGGACCGGACCTGATTTGTCCGGCTTCGTTGACCGCCGATTCCAGGGTGCGCACCGACGTGGTTCCGACTGCCACGATTCGCCGTCCTTCAGCCTTTGCCGCATTGAGGCGCTGCGCCGCCGCCTCGGGAATGTCAAACCATTCGGCGGCCATATGATGATCTTCGATCCGGTCAACGGTGACGGGACGAAACGTCCCGGGGCCCACGTGCAGCGTGACGGTCACAAGTTGAATGCCCTTTTGCTCGAGGGCGGCGAATAATGGTTCCGTGAAATGTAACCCCGCGGTCGGGGCGGCGACGGCCCCTTCTGATTGCGCAAAGACCGTTTGGTAGGCTTCTTTATCACGCTCATCCGCCGGTCGTTTGATATAGGGCGGGAGCGGAACTTCTCCTATTTTCTCCAGGAGGTCCTTGATGGAGCCGTGGGTGTCGATTCGAAGAACCGTGCGCTCCTGACTCCGTTCCAGAACCTCGGCGGTCGCTTCCTCCTGAAACTCGAGAATCTGACCAACGTCAACGTGCCCTTTCAGCAAGACCTCCCAACTCGCTTCCTTCAGGGGCCGTACCAGCAATGCCTCGATTTTCCCGCCGGTGGACCGTTTGGTGCCGTGGAGCCTGGCGGGTATCACCTTCGTGTCGTTCAACACCACCACGTCATCGGACCGCAACAGGTTCGGCAGATCGTTCACTCTGGCATGTTGAAACGCGGGTTCCCCCTTACGCGGCACAACCAACAGACGCGCGTGATCTCTCGGAGAAACCGGATAGTCGGCTATCAGTGATTCGTCGAAAGGAAAGTCGAACTCGGACAATCGCATGCGGATACCTACGTCGACATCATTGAAGCCGGACCAGCAAGAACGGGGGGAACTGTACGAATCAGTTATGAAGACGGTAAGGTCATGACCACCTGATCGCGCGGCAGGATTTCCGTTCCCGGATAGTAATAGCGCAGGATGGATTGATAGGGGTACCCTAACTCGGCCATTTCCTTGGCGCCCCATTGACACAAGCCGACCCCGTGACCTGCACCTTTTCCCGCAAACACGACGTCTCTCTCAATGCGTTCGATGGAAAACCGGGTACTGCGTACTTTGCTATACCCGAGGACCCGCCGAAATTCCTGTCCCGTGATAACGAGTTCTCCCCGGGAATGCAGGATCCTGATATCCTTGACCCGACCGGCGGTGGTCATGCCATAGGGCGTGAGCGTCGCGAGCCAGCCAATGGGATACCCTTCTTCCTTGAGCCGGGCTTCGACCACGTCAAACGGAATGGTCGATCGCCATTCGTACCAGGGCGACTTTCGATCAAACGGACAAGCCACCCCTTTGAGATAGGGCAAGTCTTTGGCCCACACGTTCATGGCGTCTTCCGTGGGCCCGGCGGTCGTGGATGAATACACGGCGAAAATGGGACGGCCTTCATAGGTCAGGACCTGTCCGCGCGTCCGGTTGACGGCATCGAGCACGGCGCGATTGACCTTTTGACGGCCCGTATAGACCTGATCCTGCACGCTCGCATACACGTCGAACGGTTGGGCTGCGTTCTCGAGTTTCTTGTACAACACGTAGGTCCTTGCCGCCACGGCCTGCGTCCGCAAGAGTTCCTCGTGCCAACCGGGATTGACTTCCGAACTCACGACGCCCGCCACGTACTCTTCGAGATCAACCACGTTCACGATCAGCAGGTGTTCGTCCCGGACCGTTATTGCGAGATCCCCGTACACCGCCCAATGTTGGCTCACCGAATCAGGGGATGATCCTTGAATGGTGACTTGCAGTTCATTGTGTGTCCCGTGAATGGCGAGACCGTTGCCTCGGACCAGGTTTCCATCGACTTGCAACTCATGCCCCTTCAGAACAACCGTTGCCTCGGACGACGCGTCGATGTGGTCTTCCGGAGACGTTTCGAAACGCAAATCTCCGGCGGAGGCGACCGTGACACGGCCGGCCTGTTCGGCCAAGGCAACCCGTACCTGATCCGCTGCGTGAACCCAAGGCAGCGTCCCCACCCCAATGAGCAGCAAGAGGATTCCGACCGGAAAGGAGATGAACCTAGTCATCGTTTCAGGAAGAAGTAAAGAAGGAGACTGCCCACCACGCTGATGACGATACTGGTGCCCAATGGGAAGAAAAAGGTGAAATTGTCTCGCTTGATGAAAATATCACCCGGCAGCTTTCCCAGCCAGCCGAGCCCGGTCCCCTCACCCGGCCACTTGCCGAGCAACGAAACCACGATGCCGAGAACGACAATGCCCAAACCCAGAATGATGAGCGATTTTCCGATGAACTCCGGCATGGCTCACCTTGCCAATGCCTCGGCAATCTGGACGGCATTGAGCGCGGCCCCTTTGCGCAGGTTATCCGCCACCACCCACAAATTGAGCCCATTGGGAATGGAGTCATCCTCACGAATCCGTCCCACGAACACCGCATCCGTTCCCACCGCGTGGATCTGCAGGGGATACAACTTCCGCGACGGATCGTCGTACAGTTGCACGCCCGGCGCGGTCGAGAGAATGGCCCGGGTTTCCTCCACCGACAATTTCTGTCTGGTTTCGACGTTGATGGATTCCGCATGGCCGACGAATACGGGCACGCGCACCGTCGTTGCGGAAATCCCGATCGAATGGTCACCGAGAATCTTCCGGGTTTCGTTGACCATCTTCATTTCTTCACCGGTAGACCCCGAGGATAAAAAATCGTCGATATGCGGCAAACAGTTGAACGCGATCTGGTGCGGATATACCGTGGACGTCACGTCGCCGAAGCTCAACAACTGCCGGCACTGCTCCGCCAACTCGTCCATGGCCTCTTTCCCGGTACCGGAAACCGATTGATAGGTGGAGACGACGACACGGGTGATCGTGGCCTGATCATGTAACGGTTTGAGTGCCACCACCATTTGAATGGTGGAACAATTCGGGTTGGCGATAATACCCTGGTGGGTTTCCAGATCGTGCGCGTTCACTTCAGGGACGACCAGCGGAACCTTCGGGTCCATGCGCCAGGCCGAACTGTTGTCGATCACCACCGCCCCGGCTTCGACGGCAGCCGGCGCGTACTCCTTACTCACGGAGGCGCCGGCGGAGAACAACGCGATATCGATCCCTTGAAACGATTCCCGTGTGAGCAATTTCACCGTGACGTCGTCGCCGCGAAACGACACGGTCCCGCCCGCGGACTTGGAGGACGCCAGCGGACGCACCTCGTCCACGGGAAACTTGCGTTCCTCCAAAACCGAAAGCATCTCCGTGCCGACGGCGCCGGTGGCCCCGACCACGGCAACGGTATAAGCCGATTTCTTCTTCATCTCTACGAGTCTGTCATTCCCGCAGTTTCCAGCGGGAATCCACGTCTTTCTCTTCTTTCCCCCCTCACCCCGGCCCTCTCCCACCAGGGGAGAGGGAGTAGGTCACGGGTTCCCATTTACGACGACACGGATACGGTGGCTGAAGGTATCCGCGATGTATACGTGCCCTGGGGAGTCCAGAGCAACTCCGAACGGATAGTTTAGACTGCTCTGCAAGGGATCCTTCCCGTCGCCGGAAAATTCCGCTTTCCCGTTCCCGGCCAGGAGCGACATTTCCTGTTTCTGCAGATGCCACACCCGAATCAAGTGGTTGTCGCTGTCCGTAATGAACAGGCGACCGTCAGGATGCAGGGCAATGGCATACGGTCGGGACAGGTTGGGAGAGGATTCATTTTCACCCGGCGTGAATTGAAACGCATCCATTCCGCCGGTCACCGTCTCCACCGTCCCGGCCTGTCGATCCCACTTCCGAATGCGACTATTGAACGTATCCGCAATGTACAGGTTCCCGTCCTGATCCACGGCAAGCCCGCTGGGACCGGCCAACGCGGTTTCAGGGCCGGCGGCCCCATCGCCGTTGTATCCCGACTCCCCGGTCCCGGCGACCGTCGTGATGACGCCGGAAGGCACGTCGAGTTTGCGGATCCGGTTGTTGCTTTGATCGGCGATGTACAAACAATCAGGTCCGTCCAGAACCAGGGCCACGGGTTCATTCAGCGCCGCTTTTGCGGCAGGGCCATTGTCGCCGTAAAATTTCGCCTGGCCCGTTCCCGCGATGGTGGAGATGACTCCGGTGGCGGGATCAACCCGGCGAATCCGATGATTCCAGGTATCGGCAATGTACACGGTGCCATCTTCGGCCACGGCCACGGCCGAGGGAAAATTGAGCGCGGCTTCGGTTGCCGGACCACCGTCGCCTGCAAACCGCTGATCCTTTGATTGGGTTCCGGTCACGTAGCGGACCATGCCACTCAAATCGGGGGTTTGCGCGTAGGCGTCACCCGGTTTGTTCACCGGATCCGCCAATGGATCTTCATCGTCCTCCTGGCGCTCGGGCACAGGCTCGACAGACATCGACGCATGGGCATCAGGCTCACAGGTTCCGGCTATCGTCGTGATGAACCCGGTTTGCGCATCAACCTTACGCACCAGATGATTTTCCGAATCGGCGATATAGAGATTGCCGGCGGCGTCGAGAGCCACCGTTTTCGGTTCGTTCAACGTGGCCGCGGTGGCCGGACCGGCATCTCCGCCGCAGCCGGGCTCCCCGCTTCCGGCGATAGTCCCGATCGTGCCGGCTTGAATGGCGTCCAACATCTTTCTCTTACCTCTCCTTATGCCTAACCGATGCTTTGAAGAATACGATCGCTCATCTCCTTGGTACCCACGAGGGTGGTTCCCGGAGCCGCGATGTCTCCGGTTCGGCACCCCTGGCCCAACACGGCCTGAATGGCGTTCTCGATGAGGTCCGCTTCCTCGCCCATGCCGAACGAATACCGGAGCATCATCGCACCGGAGGCGATCATGCCGATGGGGTTGGCCGCATCCTTGCCCGCAATATCCGGGGCGCTCCCGTGAATGGGTTCATACATGCCGACGGACGCGCCGACGCTGGCCGACGGCAACATCCCGATCGACCCGGTCAACATGGCGGCTTCGTCACTCAAGATGTCACCGAACAGGTTCGTGGTCAGGATCACGTCAAACTGCCCGGGATTCCGGATCAACTGCATCGCGCAATTGTCCACGTACATGTGTCGCAGTTCCACGTCCTGATAGTCCTTGTGGACCTCGATGACGACCTTCCGCCACAACTCCGAGGATTCCAGCACGTTTGCCTTGTCCACGGAAGTGACGAGTCCCCGGCGTTTGCGTGCCACGTCGAAGGCGATTTTGGCAATCCGCGTAATCTCTTCCGTCGTGTACACTTCGGTATTGAATCCGCGATGTCCGGTCGGCGTCGCCTCCACGCCCTTGGGTTTCCCGAAATAAATGCCGCCCGTCAGTTCACGCACCACCAGCACGTCAATGCCCTCGATGACCTCGCGCTTGAGGGTCGAGGCATCGGCCAATTCAGAATACAGTTTGGCCGGCCGGAGATTCGCAAACAGCCCGAGTTGTTCCCGCAGTCCCAGCAACGCCCGTTCCGGCCGCCGCTCATAGTCGAGGCCTTCCCATTTCGGTCCGCCCACCGCCCCCAACAGGACCGCGTCACTCGTTTTGGCCAACTGAAGCGTGTCGTCCGGGAGCGGCCATCCCGTGTCGTCAATGGCCTGACCGCCGACCGGAGCGTGTACAAACTCAAACGCATGACCACCGCGTTTCCCGACCGCTTCCAACACCGCCACCGCCGCCGGCACGATCTCCGGACCGATGCCGTCCCCTGCCAATACTGCGATCTTCTTGTTCATATTATCTTCACCCTCACCCTGGCCCTCTCCAGTCAAGGAAGAGGGGAATATCTGCCGCCTTCTTGTGATTAGTCAACAGAAGTTGCTGCACAGGTTCGGATCAGAACCACTCTTTGCAGAAGCTACTGTATTGAACAGTGAAGAAGGCGGTGCGAAAAATGTTATCGCCATCAATCGTTGAGATGGCCCCAACTTATCACTTTCTTTTGCGCCACAACTCCCCATTTATTGCCAAGGATACTTTGCTCCCCCTATCCGAGGTGCGCGATTTCGATATCGCCCCAGTGCTGCTTCAAGTACCCCGCGACGAGCCGCCGATGGCAGTAATGCGGCTTGTCCTCGCTGCACAGCAGGCAGGCATCAGCAATGATCTCCCTAGAGACAGTCTCCTCGATGCGACGCTGTCTCATGAGTTCCAGAAAACGTGTCTCGTAAGTAGCCCAATCGCTACGCCGTTTCTTGTAGTCGTCCAGCATTTCCTTTGTGGGAGCCAGTTCGAGCGCATGAACATACTCCATACCGCAAATCTCCTGCAGAAACCAAGTGAGGTCGTCCTGCTTCGCGAAGCCTGCGAGTTGGGACACGTTGTTGAGCCTCACGTCCACGACTCGCCTGGCACCGGACTCACGCAAGAGATCGAAAAACCGACGGGCCGGTTTCTTCGTGAACCCAATCGTAAAAACCTTCATGACGTCTCCACTTCAACGTCTTGCCTGACATAGGAGATCTGTTCTTCCTGTTTAGCCAAGGCTTCCGCGAGCCGATCTTCCCTGGAGAGAAAAAGATCTTCCTGGTTAGGCGTATCGAGCAATCTCTCAAGTGTAGCCTCGTGCGGCTCCAAGCGTCCGTCGGGTAAAATATGCTCAATCACTACCCCACGTGCTACCAGCACGCAAGCTACCAAAAGCGTACGGTGACAGTCCAAGGGTTCCTGCTCGGCGCACATCAAGGCGACACGATAATCTCTTGTGCTGCTGACGACGCGCTCAATGCCTCCGCGGAACAAGTCCGTTCTCGCCAGACGCGCATACCGTATGCGGCCATTCTCGTAGCACGAATAATCATCCGATCTCGCGCCAAGCTCGCGCCCGAGAAATATGTACTCGATTCCATACGTCTTCAGTATTTTTTCAAGCGACTCACGATTGAACTGAGGGTTATGTCGACTGTAGGGGGCCGAACGCACGTCTGCCACAGCCGTGACCTCGTGTTTCCGCAGAAGCTTCAAAAAGACATCCAATGGATGATTGGAGTGTCCTATCGTCAAAACGATGCTCTTTTCGGAGATCATAACGCCTTTGCTTCTGCGGACTAGCTAACCTGGATCACAGTGGCAATCAGTTTGTAGCAGGCTTCGTTGAACGGCTCTCCCAGACTGATGGTCAGGAAACTCTCACCGATTTCATATTCGCCATCCGGTTCTGAAAGATACTTGCTTTCATAAACGGGGTCGGTGATCCAGAGTGCGTAGTCTTGTCCTGCGTACGAAAACCTTCCCTGCACCCGCCGTTTCGGATTGCCGAACGCCTCGCCAGGCCTGAAGACGGACAATTGCACACGATCTACGTGAATCAGACGAAGCGAACTGTCCAAAGACTTCGCTCGTGCTAGTGGAACCTGATCGTTGAGGCCACGGTAGGTGTTGTTCCCGTCGATCCACAACGGCGCAATCGGATCGACGAGTTGTTGCAAGCTATCCCGGGAAAGAACGTCCATCTTGACCCAGTAGCAATCGGAATTAAGAAGCCAGTTTTCCTGCTGATGATTATTGGGCCTGGGAAACAGTAAGGGTACATCGATGATGTCCAGCACTTCAGGCTCGCGACCATCCTCATACCGGCGTTCATCTTCCGAGACTTCTTCGCCTTCGCGATCGCTGACAGGTCGAATCCACTTTCCTAGCGGTTTCCATCCCACACTTTGCCCGCGATACAACGTCCGCTCCGCCTACGGGCGTTGGCGAGGCAGACGATGCGTTTGACGGTCTTCATGGCCTACTTTCACCCTCACCCCTGACCCTCTCCCGTCAAGGGAGAGGGGATTATTGAGGAGAGGGGATTCTTTTGATCAACAAAGCCTGATTTTATCGCCTTGGTTGGCGCGGCGCTCCAACTGCGACGCCAGTTTATTCAGGGCATTCAGATAGGCTTGGGCCGAAGCCACGATGATATCGGTATTCGCCCCGTTCCCGGTGACGATTTCGCCGTCCTGTTCGACCCGCACCGACACTTCGCCTTGCGCGTCCGTTCCACCGGTAATGGCTTTGACCACGTAGGCCAATAATTTGCTCTTGGTTTGGGTGATCCCGGCAATGGTTCGATACACCGCGTCGACCGGACCATCGCCGGTGCCCGTTTCCTTCATCACTTGGCCATCCACCGCCAACTCCACGGTCGCCGTCGGCAACTGATTCGTCCCGCTTTGCGTATTCAGGGACTTTAACGAATACCGCTCAGGCACCTTGGTGACGGCTTCGGACACGATCGATTCCAGATCTTCCTCGAACAATTCCTTTTTCTGGTCCGCGAGCCGTTTGAATCGCTCGAACGCCGCGTTCACTTCTTCGTCCGAAAGCGTATAGCCCAACTTCGCCAATTCCGCCCGAAAGGCGTGCCGACCGGACAGCTTCCCCATCACCAGCCGGCTTTGAGTCAGCCCGATGGAATCCGGCTGCATGATTTCATACGTGTTCTTATCCTTGAGCAACCCGTCCTGGTGAATCCCGGATGTATGCGCAAACGCGTTCGCCCCGACGATGGCTTTATTGGGTTGGACGACCATTCCCGTGATCTTGCTGACCAGCCGGCTGGTCTTGGAAATTTCTTCCGTGCGAATTTGCGTCCCGGCGTCATAAAAATCCTTGCGGGTCCGCAGCCCCATCACGATCTCTTCCATTGACGCATTGCCGGCCCGTTCGCCGATTCCGTTGATGGTACATTCCACTTGCCCGGCCCCGGCGTGGATGGCCGCCATGGAATTGGCCACGGCCAACCCCAGATCATTGTGGCAATGGACGGAGATCACCGCCCGATCGCAGTCACGCACCCGCGTCCTGAGCGTTCGGATAATATCTTCAAATTCCTTGGGGGTCGTGTACCCCACGGTATCGGGAATATTCACCGTACCCGCACCCGCGTCCACGACCGCCTCCACGACTTCGCACAGGTAGGAGACGTCCGACCGCGTCGCGTCCATGGGAGAAAACTCAACGTCATCGACGTAGCTGCGCGCGTGCCGGACCATCTCGACCGCGCGCTGAAGCGCTTCCTCTCGCGTCATGCGGAATTGGTGTTTCAGGTGAATGTCCGACGTGGACAGGAAGGTATGAATGCGCGGTTTGGGCGCCCCTTTCAATGCCTTCCACGCCGAATCAATGTCCGCAGGCTTGGCTCGCGCCAGGCTACAGACAGTCGGGCCTTCCACCTCCTGCCCGATACGCTGCACCGCCTCGAAATCGCCGGGGGAACTGAAGGCGAACCCGGCTTCAATAATATCGACGTTCAAGCGAGCCAGTTGTTTGGCGACCAGCACTTTTTCTTCCACGTTCATGCTGGCCCCCGGAGACTGTTCGCCGTCGCGCAAAGTGGTGTCGAAAATTCTGATGTGTCGCTTCATTGCCCATGCTCCTCACTAAAGAATCACGGCCTTATGGCAAGGCCTTACCCAAACGCTCATCTTGCCCTGCTTCCGGCCTTTCTCAATCATACCCCAATCGTTCACCCAAGCATAACCAGCCCCCCATAATAAAAAAGCCTTCACCCCGAAGAGGTGAAGGCTTTCGACCTGTTTCGGGGTCATCAGGGGGTTACTGCTATTTTGAGCAGACTTGCCAGCGTCAGTGTCGCATCACCTAAAAGAAGGGGGGCTCTGCCTTTTCCTTGCCATTGATCCATGCGATCAGTCCTTTGACTCCGACGACACGGGCGCCCGAACCGGCGTCTCCCGCGTCGTTGGTGCGGTGAGAACGGTCCAGCCCTTTTCCAACAAACCGGAACTCACGTATACCAAACAAATCACAAACAACATCAATTCAGGATAGGCCATGACGGACACCAGAATCAAGACGGCCCAGACCAAATACATGAAATGATTGTGGCCTGCAAACTTCAACTGTTTCACGCTACGGTATTTCACCGTGCTCACCATGAGGAACCCCATCAGCAGGCTCAAGGCGATAACCACCGAGGGAAGCACGCTTGCAGGCAGATGGCTGATGTGCACGTCGAAAATATAAAACGTCACGATAAACCCGGCGGCCGCCGGAATGGGCAACCCCGTAAAAAACCGACTTTCCGCACTGCTTGCCATGACGTTGAACCGCGCCAGGCGTAATGCGCCGCAGGCCACGTACGCAAACATGATCGCCGCACCCAACATGCCCGGGGACTTCAGCGCCCATGCATAAATCAAAAACCCGGGGGCGAGCCCGAATGAAATCAGATCCGACAGGGAATCGTATTCCACGCCAAACTCGCTCGTACTGTTGGTCAAACGGGCGGACGTGCCGTCCAGGACGTCGAAGACCATCGCAATCAGGATCGCAATCGCCGCCGCTTCCAAGCGACCATGGTACACAAACACCATCGCGGCCAAACCGCTGAACAGATTGCCGGTGGTGAGGATGTTTGGGATCAGGTGGACGCCCCGCCGGCGAGCCCCTTCCTTATTTTTGAATATCCGTCCCTTCACGTGAACTCCGCGAGTATGGATTCTCCACCCTTCACTTGGTCTCCGACCCTGACGCGGACCCGGCTCTCGACGTCGAAATACGTATCCATCCGGGATCCGAACCGGATCAGACCAAAGCGTTCACCGGGCACGGCGTCATCGCCCGGCTGTACCCAGCACACGATCCGCCTGGCCACGAGCCCCGCAACCTGGACACAGAGCACCTTGTTCTTCGACGGCGTTTCAATCATCAATGCATTCTGTTCATTATGCACCGTGGCATCCTGATTGCTGGCATCGAGAAACCGCCCCGGCTGGTAGGCCATGTCCATCACGGTGCCTGCGCACGGCATTCGATTGATGTGCACGTCGAAAATATTCAGAAAGATGCTGATCCGGATACTTTGCTCTTTCAAATATCTCGGTTCAAATTCCTTCCGGATCGCGATCACTTTCCCATCCCCGGGTGCAAGGATTAAGTCGTCACCCCGCGGGGGCGTGCGCGGCGGGTTCCGAAAAAACCAGCCGGTAAAACACGCGAGGGCCCCAAAGGCCATGGCGGTTTTTCGCAAACCCAGCAACCTGGCCAGCAGAGCCGGCGTCGCCGCTCCCAGGACATAGGGGATCCCTTCCGGCGCAATAGGGAGATCTCTCGCACGATCGGTCATACGAATCCATTTCCCGTAAGGAACAAGATCGTTGTTTCCTCCCCTAATTCTTTTTCTGATCTACCAGTTTGTCCTTCTGCAACCAGGGCATCATGCCGCGCAAGCGATCTCCGACTTCCTCGATTGGATGCTCTTTGCCTCGTTTGAGCAGCGCATTGTACACGGGACGATTCGCCTGATTTTCCAGGACCCATTCCCTGGCAAACCGGCCGCTTTGGATTTCCCGGAGAATTTTCTTCATGGTCTGCTTGGTCTCGTTCGTAATGACGCGCGGGCCCCGGGTCACGTCGCCGTATTTGGCGGTCGTGCTGATGGAGTAGCGCATGTTGGCGATCCCGCCCTGGTAGATCAAGTCGACGATCAGCTTCACCTCGTGCAGGCATTCAAAGTACGCCATTTCCGGGGAATAGCCCGCTTCGACCAGAGTCTCATATCCGGCTTGGATCAACGAAGTCAGGCCTCCGCACAAGACGACCTGTTCCCCGAAGAGATCGGTTTCGGTTTCTTCCCGGAAATTGGTTTCGATGACGCCGGCGCGACCGCCGCCGATGGCCGAGGCGTACGCCAAACCGACCTGCACGGTCTCTCCGCTGGGGTCCTGATGGACGGCCAACAAACACGGCACCCCGCTTCCCTTCGTGTATTCCGAACGGACCAAATGACCGGGCCCCTTGGGCGCCACCATAAACACGTTGACCCCGGCCGGCGGCTGGATTTGTCCGAAGTGAATGTTAAACCCGTGACCGAACGCCAGAAACGCGCCGTCTTTCAAATGCGGAGCAATCTCATTCCGGTAAATGGCCGGCTGCACTTCGTCCGGGGCCAGGATCATGATCACGTCCGACTGTTTCACGGCGTCGGCCACCGGCATCACCTTCAGGCCCGTGGCTTCGGCCTTTTTCCAGGACGGACCTTCGCGCAACCCGACGACAACGTCCACGCCGCTCTCCGACAGGTTGAGGGCATGGGCGTGCCCCTGACTGCCGAACCCGACAATCGCCACTTTCTTTTTCAGAATGTTCCGTAAATCCGCATCTCTGTCATACATGATTTTCATAACGAACTCCTTTAGCTACTTCTTTTCTTCAGGCATCAGAGGTTCTTTTTGTGCGAGCTTTTCTTGCACTTCCTGCACAGCCGCTTCAATTTTCACAAACCTTTCCGCTGACCCCGGATGGGTGCTCGAATAAATTGCAACCTCATTCGTCTGGCCCTGACTCTCCTGAGCCATCTTGCGCCAAAGATTCGCAGCATTTGTGACATCATATCCGGCACGAGCGGCGTAATAAACTCCAAGATAGTCGGCTTCCAATTCAAAGTCTTTAGAGTACACCGACTGACCTGCCTGCATTCCAGCTCGCATTCCGGCTGCTTGTGTATTAACTCCAGCAGCGGCTGCTGCAACATCAAGCAACAATCCGGCAAAGCCGCCAATCATTTGATTTGCCATACTCCGAGTAACATGGCCGAGGATATTGTGAGCCATCTCATGGCCGATCACTAAAGCCAATTCATCATCATCAACAAAACGCATCATCCCGGTCGTCACAATGATTTGACTGCCGTCTGCAAATGCATTGATTGTGGAATCTTCCTCAATGCTGATCGGCATGTCGCAAACTTGAACCGCATCGATTTCAAAAAACGAGCGAATTCCTTCCGGATCAATCAACTCAAATCTCGAATGAGGTTTACTCCCCAACGATTCAATTACATCTTCTTGACTTCCAAAATCTTTAGTCTCGTTAATGCTCAAAATCGTAGATCCTTCAACGACTCCAGCCTTCGCCATAGGACTTCCGGGAGTTACTTCAAAAATTGTCCACTGATCCCCATAAAGATTAAGGACCGTTTGACGATAGTCTTCAGCAAACATCTTAGGCGAAGTGAAATGAAATCCATAATAAGGAACACTATCCTCGCAAGACTCCTCATTCTCAGTAATGAGAGGAAACGATACCTGACCAAGTCTTTTATGTCGGTCTAGCAATCTCTCAATGTAAAGACGTTTCTGTTTTTCTTGTTCTTGTGCAACAAGTTTAGAGTCAACCTGGGGGACAGCAAGCTGCGTCCCACAGGCCGAAGTCATTAAAATTGAGAAAGCGATGGATAGCCCAACGAGAACTTTTCTCATTGCCAACACATTTTTTACTTTTTTGCCTTGAAAGGCCCTAGTTGGCTTTGGCAAGCGGACGCGACTGAGTCGCCACCGTGCGAACGGGTTCGCGTGCGATGGCAATCCGGCCGGTCCTGACGATTTCCTTGATGCCGAGGGGTTGGAGCAACTGGATAATGGCGTGAATCTTCTGCACGTCACCCGTGACTTCGATCGTATAGGACGTTGGAGAGGAATCAATCACGTTCGCTCGAAAGATATCGGCAATCCGCAAGGCCTCGGCCCGATCCTCCGACCGGGCGTGCACTTTAATCAAGGCGCTCTCACGGCTCACGGCGTCACTTTCATTGAGGTCCACCACCTTGATGACGTCGATGATTTTGTTCAATTGCTTGAGGATTTGCTCAATGATGCGCTCATCCCCGTTGGTGACCACGGTCATCATCGACACGCTCGGGTCGAGCGTGGGCGCCACCGATAAACTCTCGATATTGAAACCCCGCCCGCTGAACAGGCCCGCGACCCGTGACAAGGCCCCGGATTTATTTTCCAACGTCACCGAAATGATGTGTTCCACGAATGCTCTACCCTTTAGCCGTTTATGCCGTCAAAATAGTATCTTTGCTCTCCGCTTTGCCCGTCGCCCCTTGTCGCTTCTGCAACTCCGGCGGATCTTCCAGAATCATTTCATGGTTGCAGCCACCGGCCGGAATCATAGGATAACAATTCTCGAATTGATACACCGGCACGTCGATGAAGACCGGCTTGTCAATGGCCATGGCCTCTCGAATCCCGTCATCCACTTCACTGACCTTTTGCACGCGAAGCCCGGCGGCGCCGTAGGCTTCCGCGAGTTTCACGAAATCCGGTGATTGATCCAAATAGCTGCACGCATAGCGGCCTTCATAGAACAGATCCTGCCACTGCCGCACCATGCCATGGAACCGGTTATTGATGATAAACACCTTGACCGGCAGCTTTTCGATCACGGCCGTCGCCAATTCCTGGGTATTCATCTGGACGCTGCCGTCACCCGCAATACACAACACGAGTCGATCACGATAGGCCGCCTGCGCCCCCAGAGCCGCGGGGAATCCAAAACCCATTGTCCCCAACCCGCCGGACGTGAGCCACGTATTCGGCTTGGTGAGATGAAAGTATTGCGCCGCCCACATCTGATGCTGTCCCACGTCGGTGGACACGACCGGGTCGCGGTCCTTCGTCAGTTGATAGATCCGGTCGATGAGATACTGCGGCTTGATCAATTGATCCGGCTCCTGCCGGTAGCTCAGGGGGTGAGCGGTTTTCCACTCAGTCAATTGATCCCACCACGGCTTGCGCAATTCTTTCTGGTCGCCGTTCACCGTCGCGCGCAACACGTTGTTCAATTCCTGCAAGACGCATTTACAATCACCCACAATGGGAACATCCACGTGAATGTTCTTGCGAATCGACGTCGGATCGATGTCGATATGAATGATCTTGGCACTCGGACAGAACTCGGACACTTTGCCGGTGACGCGATCATCAAACCGGGCACCGATTGCAACCACCAGGTCGGAATAGTGAATAGCCATGTTGGCCACGTAGGTCCCGTGCATCCCGAGCATCCCCAGGGACAACGGATGCTGACCGGGGAATGCGCCCAAGGCCATCAAGGTCTGGTTCACGGGGATCTGGGTCATCTCGGCCAATTCGCGAACCTCCGCAGAAGCGCCGGACAACTGCACGCCCCCGCCGATGTAGATGACGGGCCGGCGCGCCTTCATGATGGCATCGGCAGCTTGCTTGATCTTCCACTTGCTTCCTTCATAGGTCGGGTTGTAGCCGCGAATCGAGACGGAGTCCGGGTACTTGAACTCGGCCTTCTCCATGGAAATATCCTTGGGAATATCCACCAACACGGGACCGGGTCTGCCGGTGGACGCGATGTAGAACGCTTCCTTGATGGTCTGCGCCAAGTCATTCACGTCCTTCACCAGGAAATTATATTTCGTACACGGGCGGCTGAGCCCGATGTTATCGGCCTCCTGAAAGGCATCGTTCCCGATGAGCGCCGTGGGGACCTGACCGGAAAAGCACACCATGGGCACGGAATCCATGTAGGCATCGGCCAACGCGGTGACCACGTTGGTCATGCCGGGACCCGACGTAATCAAAGCCACTCCGGGTTTGCCCGTGGCTTTTGCATAGCCTTCCGCCATATGGCCGGCCGCTTGCTCATGCCGGGTCAAAATGACTTCGATGTCTTTCTGTTGATGCAGGACGTCGAAAATTTTCAGGACGACCCCGCCGGGAAGAGCAAAAATCGTTTTCACTCCTTCGCGCTTCAAGGCTTCCACAAAAATTTCGGCTCCTGTAAGCTGTGCCATGATCTCCCTCATCGGTTTCAACCATCCATGCCGAACCATGCATGAAAGGTTCAGTTAAAAATAATTGCGGCCCACCCGACGACGCTTCGCGTCGGCCAAGAAACCTAATGGTTTCGAGGAGTTGTAGACCTAAATGAGTCATGATAAACCTGCGTTATCCACAAGTCAACTCAAACCTAGTCACTCCCCGCACCCAACACCCTCTCCCTTGGAGGGAGAGGGCTGGGGTGAGGGAGTAAAAGTCTTGGAGGTCGGGGTAGCGTAGCCCTTCGACTTCGCTCAGGACAGTCGTAACCCGACAATGAAACCGAACACACACACAAACATACGCACCCGGACGTCGCCTCATGGCACGCGACTTTGAACAAGAGATAAAAGAATTGGAAACCCGCCACCTGCGCCGGCAACTCCGGATCGCGGAGTCCCCGTCGGAGACGACCATCACCATCGAAGGCCGCCGGTTCATCGCCATGGCCTCGAATAATTATCTGGGGTTGGCCAATCATCCCGCGGTCAACCGGGCGGCTATCGACGCGATCGAACGATGGGGCGTCGGGGCCGGCGCCGCGCGCCTCATTTCCGGCACCATGACGCCGCACCACCAACTGGAACAGGATCTCGCCCGATTCAAACAAGTCGAAGCCGCCCTGACCTTCGGCACGGGCTACACGACGAATCTGGGTCTGATCCCGGCACTTATCGACCGGGACGGCCTCATCCTGGCCGACCGCTACTGTCACGCCAGCCTCATCGAAGCCTGCCGGTTGGCCAAAGCCACACTACGCGTGTTTCACCACAACGACGTCGAGCACCTCGAAAAACTGCTCAAGAAACGGGAAAAAGCCCAGTGTACCCTAGTCATCACCGAGGGCGTCTTCAGCATGGACGGCGACCTCGCGCCACTCCCGGAATTGCTGACGCTCTGCCGGCAGCATGAGGCCACACTGGTTATCGACGACGCCCACGGCACGGGCGTTATGGGGGCAAACGGGCGAGGAACAATCGAACACTTCGGGTTGAACCCACAAGACGTGATGCAAATGGGAACGCTCAGCAAAGCCATCGGCACCGGCGGCGGCTACGTCGCGGGAACGGCTGCCCTCAAAGAATATCTGATCAACACCGCAAAGGCCTTTATCTATACCACCGCCCAACCACCCGCCATCGCCGCCGCCGCATCAGCCGCGATCCGAATCATCCAACACGAACCCGCTCGCCGGGAACGTCTTTGGAAGAACCGAAACCATCTCCATGCCGCCCTGACGAATCTGGGCTTTCAACTCACCGACACGCAAAGCCCCATCCTGCCGATCATCGTCAAGTCATCGGAGACGGCCTTGAAGATGTCGCAAGCCCTGTACGAAGCCGGCATCTACGTCCCGGCGATCCGTCCGCCCACCGTCCCTAAAGACAGCAGCCGGCTACGCCTCACCGTGAGTTCGGAACATACGCAGGAGCAGTTGGAAACAGTGGTGACCGCGTTTCGAGAAGCGGGGAAAGAAATGCAGGTTATTTAGAGGTAGGTCGGGTTAGTATAGCCCTTCGACTTCGCTCAGGACAGGCGTAAACCGACAATCAGTCTGCATGACCCGAGATACAGTCACACAGATCAAGCGATCTTTCAGGTGAAGAAAGTCTTAACGACGAGACTGACCACGCCGGTCAGCACAATGGTGATCAGGACTTCAACTCGGATGAGCCGGTTCTCAATGCTCGCTAAGCGGTTCTCGAACCCGGCAATCTCTTCTGCCGCCTCGCGCGCCTTCTCGTCCGACGCGCCGGCATCTTTGAACGCTTCATAGGTTTTGGCGAGCATCACGGCCATGCAAACAGGATACCTTTCATGAGTCACCCCCGCAAGGCAAAAGCGACTGACCTATAAGTCGGTCGGTCGGGTTAGCGTAGCCCTTCGACTTCGCTCAGGACAAGCGTAACCCGACAGCCAAGAACTATCACCTCTTCAACAGGCTTACGGCAAAATTACAACGCATTCCATTTCCCTTTTTGAAGCCTGATCACTGTCCAGGTTTCCACTCGCGCGCCAGTTGTCGGGCCTCGACGATCTGATCCGGGGTCATTTTCGACTCAACCTTCTTGAGGAATTCCACCGCCCTTTCCTGCGAGTCCCGCTCAAAACTCGAAAACCGGGAAATCGCCAGACTGAACCACTTGTGCGCCTGAACGTAGTCTTGCGAAACGCCTTTGCCGAGATAATGCATGAACCCTAGACTGGCCTGAGCGAAGGCATTGTCCTGTGCGGCCGCCTGACGATACCAGCGTAGCGCCTCGGCGTAATCCTCAGGCACACCATACCCCTGCTCGTACATGATACCGAGCCTGGTCTGACCTTTGGCATTGCCCTGCTCCGCCGCTCGGCGAAACCAACTCAACGCCTCAGTGTAGTCCTGCGACACCCCCCTGCCTTGGGAGTACATGTACCCGAGATTGACTTGGGCACGGGCATCGCCTTGCTCCGCGGCGAGACGATACCAGCGTGCAGCCTCGGCATAATCCTGCGGCACACCTTGTCCGGAGTCATACATGGTCCCGAGCAACAACTGGACGCCGACCAACCCCTCCTCCCCGGCCCGACGATACCAGCGCACGGCCTCCGCCTCGTCCTGAGGCACACCTTTTCCTTCAGCATACATGGACCCGAGAGCGAACTGGGCACGGGTGTCGCCCTGCTCCGCAAGATTGCGGAACGCCTCCAAGGCAACGGCATAGTCGCCACGTTTATAGGCAGCCTTGGCTTCATCAAACGTCTGCGCCACCACGGCCTGTGCGCCGAGCAACACAAGCGCCATGAGCGCTGAGGCAATCATGCGCTGCACCCCAATGCGGTGGATGTTCAATATTCGTAAGAAGGCTGAAGACATTCTGTATCTACTTTCTCCATGCTGTAAAAAATTCTTTGTTCGCAATCCGACCGCGCTCAATTTGTTCTCGGCTCCTTCACACCGGAATGACGCACAAGAAGGAACGTTGATTCTCTGTCACCAACCCTTCTATGCCTCCGTCCAGCGTGGCCAGTTGGCCATGACGTTGCATGGCGGCGGCCAGCAATACGGCATCAGTAATCTGCCGGTATCCCTGAAGACGGACGCCAAGTGAATCAGGCAGGCGCACGATGGACTGGTCCAGCGGCCAGAATATATGGGAACCCAATTGCGTGAGTCTTTCCAAGACCCCGATGGCGTCAAAAGGAGTGACGGTGTGATGGACCACCGATGGGTTGCAGGAGACTCGGACGAACCCCGCCTCCGTCAGGGGACAAGTTGCCCAACCCTCCTCCTGATGATCCTCAAACCACGCCCAAGTCGCAGAATGGTGTACGTGGTTGGGCCAGGCAAGAGCGATGAGGACGTTCACGTCCGGTAGGGAAGTCACGGCCAGTCGCTCAAGGACCGCTGGACGTCCTCGCTGGTAATGGGGGCGGCATCGGAGTCAACGGTAAAGACGGCGCTTTTCCATTGCTCCACCGCGCCGGGCGCGCTTCTGAAACCGCGCCTGGCCAACTCAGAAATGGCATGGCCAAGGCTGGTCCCGTTCTGCTCGGCAAGCGCTCGAGCGACCGCCAGTACGTCGTTATCGATGGTAACAGTTGTTCGCATGACAACATCATCGCATCAATGCATCTTTGAGTCAACCGAGCTTTCACACATTCAGCAGAGGTTTCGCAAGGACAAAGATCAGGACAGGGCAAGACGAATTTGCAAAGAGATCAACGGCTTGAGACACCTGTTGATGGCTTTTTCCTTTTGGCATGTGTTACAGCTAGGCTACGGAGGATGTTGTGAGCCCTGAACGATACGTCAAGCTGTTCAAGTACGGACGGAACCAGGCGGTGCGGATTCCTCGCAAATTCGAGCTTCCCGGTGAGGATGCCCTCATGCGGAAGAAAGGCGAACGGCTGATCATTGAACCTGCTAGGCCGAAATCCCTGCTGGCGGTACTGGCAACGCTACGTCCACTGGATGAGGAATTCCCGCCGATCCCCGAGTTGCCCGTCGATTCCGTCGCGCTTGTATGACTCTTCACGATGATCCCCTCAAAATCCAGGGCATGATTCCTCTCCTCGCAGCCTTTCTGTTTGTGACGCCTGCCTTCGCCCAGACGAAGGCGGAACCGCAGAACAACCTCGGTTTCGCCGCAAAGCCGCTCATGGCGGCGCACGAACACATGATCGTCGCAGCTCATCCTTTGGCGGCGCAGGCAGGGGACCGGATTATGGCCGGCGGCGGGTCGGCGGCGGATGCGGCGATTGCCGCGTTGCTGGTCCTGAATGTGGTCGAACCGCAGTCCAGCGGGATCGGCGGCGGCGGTTTCGCGCTCGTCCACGGGCCGGATGGGCTCACGACTTGGGACGCGCGGGAAACCGCGCCTGCAAGCGCCACGCCTGACATGTTCATGGAGAACGGCGAGCCTCTGCCTTTTCGCACGGCGGTGGCATCAGGACGTTCCATCGGCGTGCCGGGTCTCGTTCGCCTGATGGAGGCGCTGCATACACGCCACGGCAAGCTCCCCTGGGCCGATCTGTTCCAGCCCGCGATCATGTTGGCACGCAACGGGTTCGAGGTAAGCCCGCGTCTGGCAAGGATGCTGGCTCGATACGCGGATCTCTTGACAGAAACGGACGCCGCGGCGGTCTTCCTGAGCGATGGAAAGCCACTGGCGGCGGGCACGATCCTGAAGCAACCACGACTCGCCGAGACGTTAGACAGCATCGCCAGGCACGGCGGAACCGTCTTCTACACCGGCTTCCTGGCTGAACGAATCGTCGCGGCGGCACACCGCATCCCGCGACCGGGCACGCTCAGCCTGCATGACCTCTCCACCTACCGGGTCATCGAACGTCCTGCGGTCTGTCATCGTTACCGGCGCTATCGCGTCTGCGGCATGGGACCGCCTTCGTCGGGGGCGACCACGGCCGGGCAAATCCTGATGCTCCTCGACCGGTTCAAACTGGATGACCTCAAGCTGGACGGGCCACGGCTCTGGCATCTTTTCGCAAGCGCTTCGCGGCTGGCCTACGCGGATCGTGCCCGCTATCTCGCGGACAGCGATTTCGTAAGAGTACCCGTCGAGGGCCTGCTCGATCCCGCCTACATGGACTCTCGCGCGGGTTTGATCAATCCGTTCGAAGCCGCAAAGAATAAAGCCGCCGCCGGTGATCCTCCGGGACGCGCGGAAGGACTCCACGCACCGGACGTGCGGGAAGATCTGCCGGGCACGACCCACCTCTCGGTCGTTGACAAGGAGGGGCTTGCGATCAGCCTCACCGCGTCGATAGAGAGCCCTTTCGGATCGGGCCGGATGGCCGGAGGATTCCTGCTCAACAACCAGTTGACCGATTTCTCATTCCGCCCGACGGATGCCGACGGTGTCCCCATCGCCAATGCGCCTGCGCCGGGGAAACGTCCTCGTTCGTCCATGGCGCCGACTATCGCCTATCTGGACAACAAGCCGGTCGCATTGACCGGTTCGCCGGGGGGCGGGCGCATTCCGGAATACGTCGCGCAGAGTCTCGTCGCCATGCTGGCTTTTGAAGCGGACCCGGCCACGGCTGCGGCTTTGCCGCACGTCTCGCAGCGCAATCGCGGGACCGTCGCTCTTGAGCCCGGCATGCAGGCCACCGTGGTCGAGAGCCTCAAGGCTCTGGGCCATGAGATCGAGGAGGCGGAGATGACCTCCGGGCTGCACATCATTCGCATCCTGCCGGACGGGACGCTCGTGGGAGGCGCCGATCCGAGGCGGGAAGGCGCGGCCATCGGCCGCTGAGGGTACTGCCCCTCACCCCAGCTCCTTCGACAAGCTCAGGACAGGCCCTCTCCCGCCTTGGGGCGAGGGTGTTGAATTACTGCACTTCCTCGATCTTCAGAAGATAGGTGATGATCTTGTCCAGGGCCCCGGCGGTGAGTTTCTGGCCGTACCACCGCGGCATGACGTTGTCGGGATACCCCTGGACAATATAGGCGCCCGGATTCAGGATGGATTCCTGCACGTATTCCCAATCGGTTTTGGCTTGCCCGTGATAGTTGGGGTCGGCCAGGCGCCGGCGGGCGGTCGTGCCCAATTCCAGCTTCGGGCCCTCCCGCCCCTTGGCGACGCGAATACCCGGAATCATGTGACAGGCGGTACACCCGGACTGGACGAAAATTTTGTCGATGGGCTCTTTCCCCGTGGCCAAGGGCACCAGGGCTTTCTCCACCACCTTCGCGGTTTCTTCTTTGGGTTGTTCAACCTGTTCCTGTTCAACCGCTCCCCCCTGAGGCTGATCATCCAGACCGATGCGTTGAAGCGTCCACAAGAACACCACGCACATGAGCAGAAAAATGATGATCGTTTCTTTATTCAACTGAACCGATTTCTTCTTTGCAGCCACGGGCCTTCTCTTTCGGCAGGAGTCGAACTGATGGCGTGTAACCGCGTAGTTCTAGCACATGCCGAAGGGTCCCACCAACCGGGGCAGCATTCTGATACGCGTTTTTGGTAGGCTGATGACCGGGAAGACGAATATCCATGCCGACCAATCCTGTTTCTCGACCGTTCACGCCTCAGCCCTGGCTGACGAATCCTCACCTCCAGACCTTGGTGGCCAGGTTTCGACGCCGGCCCCACCTGCTTGCCGATGCGCCTAGTGAGGAACGTCTGTTCCGAGTCGATCCCCAATCGCAGATCAAAGGCCTGTGCAGTTGGCAACCGGACCGTCAGGCTCCCGGTCTCGTTCTGGTTCACGGGTTGGAGGGATGCCATGATTCGCCCTATATGCAGGGCATCGCCCACAAGGCCTGGCACTCGGGAATGCACGTCGTCCGCTTGAATCAGCGCAATTGCGCGGGGACCGAGCACCTGACTCCCACGCTCTACAACGCGGGATTGAGCCGGGACATTCGGGCCGTGGTGGACGAGCTTGTCGGAAAGGACGGCATCAGGGCTATCTGGGTCGCCGGGTATTCGATGGGTGGGAATTTGGTGTTGAAAATGGCTGGGGAGGCCGGGGAGACCTGTCCCGGTCTGCGAGGCGTAGCCGCCGTCTGTCCCAACGTGCATCCCGCGCCCTGTGTGGCGGCTCTGGAGCAACGGCGGAACTGTATCTATCATCAATATTTTCTGCGCAAACTCAAGGCGCGAGTCGAACGTAAAGCAACATTCTTTCCGGGGAAATGGGACCTGTCCCTTTTGAACGACATCAGGACCGTGACTCAATTCGATGATGCCTACACCGCGCCCGATGGGGGCTACCGGAACGCGGCCGACTACTATGAACGCTCGGGCGCGCGGCACGTGCTCGAATCGATTCGCGTCCCAACCTTACTCATTACCGCCGAGGATGATCCCTTTATTCCTTTTGCCTCCTTCGACCTGCCACGCATCCGGGCCAATGCCTGCATTCAGCTCGTCACCGCCGCCAAAGGCGGACACTGTGGCTTTCTCCAACGAGCACGTGCGAACGAAGATGAACGCTGGGCTGAAAACCGAATCATCGAGTTTGTTCAACGAAGCTGACTGATCAGGGATTCAGGAACCGTTCCAGGGCTTCACGGTACTTCGCGCTCGTCTGCGCGACGACTTCATCGGGCAAATGGGGCGGGGGCGGAGTGTGATCCCAGCCCACGGAGTCCAGGTAATCCCGGACGAACTGTTTGTCGAAACTGGGTTGCGACTTCCCGGCGGCATACTGCTGCTTGGGCCAAAACCGTGACGAGTCCGGGGTGAGTAATTCATCGATCACCAGCAACTGCTTCGTGTCCCGGTGCAACCCGAATTCAAATTTCGTATCCGCAATGATAATGTCGCGCTCCTCGGCCAGGGCCGCCGCGCGCTGGTACAGCGTGATGCTGACCGTCTTGACCTGTTCCGCCAGATCCTCGCCGATCAGGTCTTTCATGGTGTCGTAAGAAATGTTTTCGTCGTGCCCTTCGGTGGCCTTCGTCGACGGGGTGAACAGCGGCTCCGGAAATTTGTCGGATTCCCGCAACCCCGCGGGGAGGGGCTGCGAGCACACGGTGCCCTGCTTCTTGTATTCCTTCCATGCCGACCCGGACAGGTAGCCGCGCACGATACATTCCACGGGCAGCGGCTCGGCTTTCTCCACGATCATACTGCGACCGGCCAGGATATCCTCGTGAGGCCGGCACGATTCGGGGAATTCCTCGGGGTTCATGGTCCGCAGGTGATGCGGCACCAGGCCGCCGTCCCGCCACAGGCGATCAAACCAGAATTTCGACAGTTGCGTGAGCACGTAGCCTTTGCCGGGGATCCCTTCCGGTAAGACCACGTCAAAGGCCGAAATCCGGTCACTGGCGATCAACAGCAAGCTGTCGCCCAGGTCGTACATGTCCCGGACCTTGCCCTGGCGTTTCCGGCCAAGGTCCGCAAGGTTCGTTTCAAACACCGCCGGCGAGGTCCACACGTCACTCATGGTAGGCCTTCTTTCTTCAAGGACCGCAACAATGGAGAAGTATGCACTCTAATCAGATCGATTCCATGCGTCAACGGTCTTCACCCGCCCAAGGCTCTCTCTCACAGACAGGGGAACACTTCGGCAGACGTGACGAAGGGTTCCCTTGCCGCCCGTATGAAGGATTCGGTATAACACGACGGGAGACGCAACCAGCCGTCATCCCTTGAACAACGACCATGAGCCAGAACCTTCCTGCTTCCGACCAAGGCTTTTTGCGGCATCTGCACGCGCGTTCCAAAAAGAAATACCTGGAAGAATGGCTGGACGTCCCGGCGCACGTTCATCATGTTTCCCATCACATGGCGAACCCGCCGTTGGACCGCCCGCAAAGCCGTCAAGAGTTTCAACACCTCCTCCAGTGCCTGGAGGTGCCCGACGATCAGACCGTCGTTCGTGAGAAATTCGGCTATGGCGCCAAAGTCGCACCTAACGGGGACCGCTTGCTCGTCACGTGGGAAACCCACACCGAATACTACAGTTACCAGGTGTGGCACATCCCCGATGACAAACTCACGCCGCCCGAATTCGGCCCGCTTCGCTTCCCCGGCTATGTCATGCCTTTGTCTCCATTGGGCGTCCAGATCAATGCCTTGGATATTCTGGTATTGCCGCACACCACACCGGACGTCGATGAAGTCAAAAACATGATGCCCGGTCCCCAGGTCTATGGGAGCCAGGTCTTTGGACAGGGCATTGCGATGATGACGACCTTTACCCCGGACGAGTATGACCGCGAACGCTATCTCATCCTCGCTCCTTCGTACGACGTCTTGCTCAGGCACGTGGCCCATGCCGTCGATACCCTCGTGGCCATTGAAAACTATACGCACCTGATCCTGTTTCCGTTTCACGCGTTTGCCAAAGCCGTGGACCAGGTCCAACAATATGAACGGCAACATCTGGATCAACGCGGCCTCATTGCCGCGGAAATCGACGCCGCCACGCCGCAGAAGCTCCAACGTTGGCTCACGGCCATGACGCAGGACTTCATGCACGTCAGTCGGATGGCCGAATCCATGCGGTACAAGCTATCCGCGTCCGTACCCTATGACCGGATCATCCGGGCAAACCTGGCATTGCTGCACGAACAACCCGTCGAAAACTGTCGGCAAATTTCCGAATACGTAGACGGGAAAACCGTCGGAGTCGCCGATGGGTACCAGCAATTCATCAGGCGAATCAATGCGCTGGTGAACGATTTTCAAGGCTCCATTGCCGTGATCCGCACCAAGGTTGAACTCCAACTGCAAGACCAGAATCTGGCACTGGAAAACCAGATTCTGAAGCTCTTGCACAGCATGGATAAGACGACCCGCCGGCAGGCCATTCTCCAGCACACGGTCGAAGGCTTATCCGTCATCGTCATTTCATATTACCTGAGCGGCCTCGGCAGTTACGTGTTCAAGGGGATGAAAACCCTGGGGTGGATTGACAACCCCGACCTGTTCTCGGGCTTGTTCGTCCCCATTTCCCTGGGAATCGCGTTCGGACTCATCCTGTTCGGCCGAAAATTTATCTACAAACGCCGCTTCGAGGGTTTTGATCCCGACGGAACCCCGTCCGACCCGTCAAACCAATGACAATCGGAGAGAAGTCTTTTCAGCGATCTTGAAAAAGACGTGATCTTCACTCAGCAGGTCGGCTTTCAAATCAAGCGCGCATTGAGCAATGTGGGCATCAGGAGTCGAGACACTGATTCCCTTCAAAAACAACTGCGCCCGCAACCGTCCCACGCGCATCCAGTGCCCTAAATCATGCTCGCACACGGGCAGGTCAAGAAGAAAAGATTCCAATTGCGCGCGTTGCCGGGCATTCATCTTCCCGCTCAGCAATTCAGCGGCGACAATGGGGGGAAGGTATACGCGGCCTTCAGCCAAGGCCTCGTCAATCACCGAAGGAGCGATATGGGCAAAGTAGGTCACCCAACTGGAGGTATCAACGACGAGGGCGCTCACGAGATACCCGAAGATCAACGTCAAGCTTGAGCCGGCCACGCAAACGCGAGGCCTTGGTGAGGGCCGCCCCCCGTTTGACCAAATGCAATCCTCGTGTGAGGGTTTCAGTCACGCCCGCGCCGGACACGCGGCACGCTTCCTTCAAAAGGTCGGCGGGCAAATTGGACGTCACCCGGCGGATCTTAGGTTTCTGATGCATACAGGCATACATATCATAGTCCATACGTTCTGACAAGCGGCTGGGCGATGGGCACCCTCGAATGTTTTTTTCAATCCCCGCCCTATCCCTCTGTCGTTGACGCGAATATAGCCCCCCTTCTGTCATCCCCGACCTGATCGGGGATCCAGCGTCTTTTGTCTTCACGAATGAAGGAACAAACAAAGATACTGGATCCTCGATTAAAAATGTCGAGGATGACGGATTGAAGAGAGACGTCCCCATTTTCTTTATCTCTTCCGATAACAAACCTCGTCGTTCCAATAATTTACGGCTGGTTGATACCTCTGTAACGCCGCCGTAACGAAACTTCTTTACATCCCTTCTTGAACGTAGTGGCATCAGGCGCAAGTCGAGAGTTCCATGCCATTGACCATTCATTCGAAGGGAGATTTTCTCATGTGCAGTCAGCGATGGATTGTTGGAATTACGGCACTCTTTGTCATGCTGGCCCCGATGACGTTTCCGGCGGCGGCAATGGACGGGGACTTACTCCTGGAAATTTTGCTGGAAAAAGGCATCATCACAAAGGACGAGTTGACTCAGATCAAAGCCGAAGAAAAAAAACGGGAAGCCGCAAAAGCCGCTGTACAAGCCACGAAAAAACCTGAAGTCGAGGTCAGTGTCGAACAAGAGAAGCAGCTAGTCGCCAAGGCGTCGGAACCATCCAAGAAGAAATCAGGGGTGGAAGTCGGCTACGGGAAAAAGGGATTTACGTTGGCCACCACGGATGGGTTGTTCAAAACCAAGATCCAATGGCGGACGCAAGCCCGGTACAGTTTTCCCGAACGATCAGATCCACGCAGTAAAAGCGCGTTTGAAGATAACGAAGAAAGTACGTTCGAGCTTCGTCGGATACGGTTGAAGGTCGGAGGTCACGGATACCGGCCTTGGCTCAAATACTATCTTGAGGTGGATTGGCAGCCCGGCCGTGATTTCGACGATGACTCGGAAGCCGCTTCCGCCAGAATGATCGATTGGCGCATCATGTTGGAGAAATATCCATGGGCCAAGTTGCGGATCGGTCAATGGAAAATCAACTACAACCGTGAGCGGGTCGACTCCTCGGGGAAACAGACCATGGTGGAACGGTCAATCATGAATCGTATCTTTACCATTGACCGGCAAATTGGCGTGATGTTGTACGGCCGCGTGAATCCCGGGACGATCCTCGATGCGAACTATTACCTGGGAATCTTCTCCGGCGGCGGTCGGGGCATGGCCAAAAACGACGACGACAATATGATGTACGTGGGCCGACTCCAGTGGAACGTATTCGGACGGGAACTCAAATGGCGGCAAAGCGACGTCAAGTTCCACAAGAAACCCACGGCCAGCATCTCGTTCGGCGCGTATACGAATAAGGGAAAATGTACCCGATGGTCATCCGGCGGTTGCGGATACCTGAGTGGTTTTGACAAGCCGGCTCACGTCAAAAATGGCCGATACCAAGTCAGCGGCATGCAGGTCGGGTCGGCGATGAAGTATCGCGGGTTCGCCTGGCAACATGAAACGCACTGGAAAAGAGTCAAGGATACGGAAGCGACGGCCGGAAATAAAGTAACAAAACTGTTCGGTGGCTATTTGCAGGCCGGCTACTTCCCCCACTACCTCATTCCGTTCGTCCCCAAGCCATTGGAAATGGCATTCCGGTATTCACACGTCGATCCGAACACCGATGCAGGCGGCGATATGCGCCAGGAATTTACTGCGGGCTTCAACTGGTTCTTTGCCGGACACCGCAACAAGCTCACGCTCGACGTTTCGCACCTGACACTTGAGCAACCAACTCCCAGCTTGCCGGCCTACGCTGAACAACGCGTCCGTCTTCAATGGGACGTGTCCTTCTGATCGATCTCTTGTCCTGTGAGGAGCTTTGACTCCTCCTGTAGGGGAAGCTCTCTGGAACCGTGATTCTGGGGAGCTTCCTCCCCCCTTAAGCCCCGTTCTTGGGTAGCGACGGACCGATTCATTCCCGGGGACGGGTTCTCGGGAGTAAACGTCATTTCGATTCTCTCAGAAACAACTCCATCCCATCTTGACAAAGTGACGACTTCTCTTCCATAGTTTCCAAAAAGGAAACCCGCTGCAACGAGAAAAACCATTGCACGTACTATCCAGAAAACCTTTTCGCGATGCTGCAGCAAGGTATCCGAATGATGCCGCAGCTATTGACCGAACATATAAGGTTTTATGTAACGGCACTTTTAAGCGTCCGGATGACCTGAGAAAAGTATTTCCATCACTGGATAACTTTACGCACAAAGACAAATGGTGGGTCATTGATATAGGTGGGAACAACCTGCGTCTGATTGCCTTCATCAATTTCAAAGACAACCGCCTGTACGTCAAGCACATTGTGAACCATGCTGAATATGACAAGCTTTCCAGACAATACGAAAGGAGGTAATCACGGGAAAATAAATTTGGATCGTTACTCAATCCCATATTCACACATACAATAAGCAACAAAGAATACAATACCGTAAAGGAGACCAATTGGTATGGGATTTACAGCCATTAAAGAGAAGGCCTCTGCGCTTTTCAATGAGGCGTCTTTTATCAGTCAGATCAGGAATAAACGCGACTATGAACGGGCCCTGACCCTCATGGATGAATTGATCGAAGATTACGACAACCAAAAAGCATTGATTGACGTGCTTTCCGGTTCAATCGCGAGGTGGGAGAATACGTCTCCTGAATTCAACGCGTTCAATGACCGCATCGAAAGACTCGATAGCGGCATCGCGACGCTGAAAGTCATCATGGAGCAACATCACCTGGGGGTTGCCGACCTGCCGGAGATTGGCAGCAAATCGCTGGTGTCCAGAATATTACGCGGCGATCGCCGTCTGACGCGCGATCACATCGAGGCATTGAGTCAACGATTCGGCATCAGTCCCGCGTTATTTTTTCAGGCGAATCGGGGCCGGGACAATTGAGAAAGGCACTGCTGCAATGAACGAGCGTGCCAGTGTCGTTCCATTTATTACCGCAATTCCCTAAAACGGACCCCGACTTGCAAGGGCTTCCCCGTGGCGATGGTGCCGAAGGATTCTTTTTGCGGCGTGACCATGAATTGAGGCGGATCAAACACCAATCGGCCGGGTTGCGGCTCGAGTTGCTTGAGAGGCTGGAGTCTCACGGGTGAATGGTATTCTTCAACGTCCTGCCAAATTTCGGTCTGGGCCGCATGATTGCTGAGGATCACGTACAGGACGTTCTCCTGTAGAAATATCCCTCCTGACGTAGTCAATTGATGCACGTGGGAAATCTCCCCGCGCTCATAAAAGGTCACCACTTCGTTCGGCTGCGCTTGCCCGAGCCCTTGAGCCAGCAGGGGCGCAAAAAATCCGATTTCGTTTGGACTGAAGACCGGATAACGGTCTGCCTCGCCCTTATCCAGCAACGGCAGGGAGAGGGCAGCGCTTTGACGCTCCACGTACAGCCCATTCATCACGTTGGCAATATCGGACTCCTTGAGATAAGCCGGATGTGAAAACGTCTGTCCCCGGCTGCTCTCGGAAACAATTTGAAGACCGACCTCCCGATTGGGATCTTCATAGACTTTCTGGGTCACGACGTGGGGAGTTCCGCCGCACGCAACGAGCAGCCACACCATACAAAATCCAAGTCCTGCCAAGACTTTCATCCTTCCTCTCACTCCTTTCTTGAGAAAACGCGTTTTTCCGTGACGGATGGATGACGCATGCTCCCTCTCACCCGGCCCTCTCCCTCCAGAGACGAAGGTTTTCTGGGGCGAACTCTAGCATAACGTCACGGCGAATTTCCCTGTTCCTCCCATGGTGTTAAAGCAAACTCGGCATTGTTTACTCATTCCTAACGCCAAGGACATCTTCCGTTTACATTGCATGGCTACGCTATCATGGGACAGAAAGGAAAACCATGCTTCGCATCGAAAGACTCATGAGACGGAATCTGATTTCCGTTCAGAGCGATGAAACCGCGTTCGGGGTTAGCCTGCTCATGCGCGTCCTGAACGTCGGCAGCGTATTCGTGCAAGAGCAAGGTGACATCATCGGCATCGTCACCGAAACCGACATCGTCAAGAAGGTGGTGTCGATGAGCCGGATTCCCGAACACATACCGGTCACCCAAATCATGAGCGCGCCGGTCATCGGCATCGACCAGGATCGCCCGGTCTTCGAAGCCGCCGAGATGATGCAACAACACGGCACGCGCCACTTGGCCGTGACGCGGGAAAACGAGATCGTCGGGGTTCTGTCCGTTCGAGACATGCTGCATCCCGTGGCCGTCGATGACCTCTAACGACCGGGCTTCCGTTGTCCACCGCATCCAACTTGAGGTGTTATTTTATGTCTTTTCTGACGCGCACGTTCTTTTCCGACATGACGACGATCTGGACGCACGGCACGAGAGTCGTGCTGAGTTTATTGATTCTGACGCTCCTCATGGCGCTGACCGGCGGAGTCGTGAAAACCTTTATCGACCTCTATCTGCTGGTCTCCCAACCTTTGGAAGTGGTGTTCAGAAAAATCATCGTGAATACCTTGCTGCTTCTGGCGATCGTCGAGGTGCTGAAAACAACCGTCACGTATTTTTCCGAAGGACGAGTCAAGGTGACCTTTATCGTCGATACGATTCTGGTGGTCATGTTGACCGAGGTCATTTCACAATGGTTTAAGGACGCCTCGCTCGATCGATGGCTGACCCTGGGAGGCATCTTGTTGGCACTTGCCATACTCCGAATTGTCGCGGTTTTGTGGTCCCCGACGAAATCCGATTCCATGCCGGAAGGCTTGCCGTCTCCGAAGACCCTCTCCATATCGGGGACCTGACCAGAGGAAGCGAGGTACTCCATAACGGGGCGTTGCTACCTTTCGCTTTTTTCCTTCAGCATCCTCTGTTAGAATTTTGCCTTGAGGTTCGCCCATGGAGTGTATTTTATTCAGACACGGCATTGCCGCCGACTGGCGAGACTGGCAACGGGAGGATCACTCGCGTCCCTTGACCGATGAAGGCATCGAGAAAACGGAAAAGGCGGTAAAAGGTCTTATCCGGCTTGGCGTCAGCCCCACGCACCTCCTCTGCAGCCCCTACCTCCGGACCCGGCAAACCGCCGACATTGTCAAAAAAACGCTGGAGTTCACCAGTCGCCCCCAATTGTGCCCCGAACTGCGACCGGACGCCTCACCGGAAGATGTCCTCAACGCGCTGACCTCGTTTTCCGAGGATGACTGCGTGTTCTGCGTCGGCCATGAACCGCTTCTTGGGCATACCGCCGGAGCCATGGTGTTGGGCCAGCCCGTTTCAGGATTATCGTTTAAAAAAGCCGGAGCATGTTGCATCCGGTTTCACGGAAAGCCCCGAAGCGGAAACGGCGTGTTGTACTGGTGGCTGGAACCCGCCCAACTCAGGAAACTGGCGAAAAGTTAATCGCTCCGGGGGCAAGACCTTTTTCGTTCCCCTCCTTTGTAAGGAGGGGTAGGGGAGGTAGAGGCCTGGGAGCCCCATGGACAGCCAGTTCTACCCCTCCTGGCCTCCCCTTACAAAGGGGAGGAAAGAGGAGAGCCGTTTTGTTCTTTCGGGCTGGTGTTGACTCATTCCGCCGCGTTTGTAGAAAGCCCGGGTTCCACCTCAACGGTGAACGTGACCTCCCGCCCGAATACTTTCTGAAACAGGTCCGCTCGTGATTGCGCGGTCCAGATTTCCAACTCGGAGTCGGCAAGGGCCTTCAAGTCGATGTTCACTTTTTTCCCGAGCGTCACGTTTACGTCCCGGATTATGGAAAAATGACTGCGATCCAAGCCATCAGCAATGCGCAAGAACGCGCTGAGCGCCTCCAGGACCCTTCGCTTGCCGGGTGAAAGGACTTTGTAAGGCAGGTGTTGGGGCCCGGGTAATGAGCGACGGTGATACCGGGCCACGTTGGCGATCATCTCGATTTCTTCGACCGTAAAACCGGCCAAGTCGCTGTTCGTAATCAGATAATAACTGTGCTTGTGGTGTTGGCGCGGATTGATGGCGTACCCCACGTCGTGAAGCAATGCAGCATGTTCCAGACACTCGCGTTCCTGGTCGGCCATGCCGTGCAGGGATTGGGTTTGATCAAACAGCGACAGAGCCAATTTCGCCACGTGATGGGAATGCGTCTGGGGATAGTGACAGCGTCTGGCCAAGGCCACGACGTTGCGCAATCGAAAATTCGGAATTTCCTGCTCGATCAGCAGGCCTTCCTGGTTCTTCTGGATAAAATCGTACACCAAGCCTTCACGCATGGCTTTGTCGCTGATTGTCACCTCCTTATGCCCAACGGCTTCGAGACAGTGGCGAACCACCGACGTCGCCGCCAGCAGCGTATCCACCCGTCGCGGGTCCAGACCCGGAACCCTAAGCCGCGTGTCCACGTCGCTCGTCGCGAGCCGTTGCTCGACGGCACGAATCTCTTTCAGGGTAATGGTCGAGAGATTGATCTGGGGAATGGGATAACCGGTCCGTTCCAGATAAATGATTTCCGCCAGGTTCGACGCCATGCCGGAAGAAATCACGATTCGATCAAACTCAGGCTGACGAAATCGCTCCAAGGCGGCTTCCAGTTCCTTTGCGATCATGTCGTGCATGGCCCGCAGTTTGGCCTTTGGAGGCGGCGCTTTGGTCAAGAACAGATCTTTCAGGCGAATGGCACCGAGCTTGAGACTCTCGGCGTGCAGCAGACGCTTCCTATTTCCCGCGATGATTTCGACCGAGCCTCCACCCACGTCCACCAGGAGCGTCGGCCGGTCCGTCAAATCCATGCTCTGACGCACACCCAGGTAAATGAGGCGGGCTTCTTCCTGACCCGTGATGACTTTGACGCGAACACCCGTGTTCTCGGACACCTCCTCGACAAATTGGCCGCTGTTGCGCGCTTCACGAACCGCGCTGGTCGCCGCCATCAGGATGCGATCAAATCCTTTATTCCGTGCCAGCGTCGTCAGGTTCTTCAGGACTTCAACCCCTCGCGCTCTCGATTCCGCGGACAAACGCCGCTGGCGAAACGTCCCATCGCCCAGACGGGTCATATCCTTGAACCGGTCCAGAATCTTGTAGGAGCCATCAGGTTCGGCTTCCGCCAACACCATGTGGATCGAATTGGTCCCGATATCTATGACGGCGATCTTCGACATCGCGTGACCTGCAGTTAGATTCCGATTTGCTCCCTCACCCCAGCCCTCTCCCGCGTGGAGAGGGAGCAAGAAGTCTCAATCTCCTGCTAGAAATGCAGTAAGGCAACCAGTTGTTCGACCAGTTTCGGCGCTCCGAACAGGGCATCAATCTTGTGCTCCACGCGAGACGGACGAGTGATGACCATCCCGCCGGCCTCTTCAATCAGAACTTGGGTGGCAGCAGCGTCCCAGGGATTGAGAGACGGGTCGACCATGGCGCCGACTGATCCGTCGATCACCAGCGTATGGCCGAAACAATCCGTATAGCCACGAAGGTACGGGCACGTGCCGGCCAATTGCCGGAACATCTCTTCGCAACCCGCACTGATGAATTGGGCAATATCTCCTGTTGCAATAATACTGGTTGCAAGCTCCGTTTCCCCGGAAACCGAAACGGCCGTCCCGTTACAGAAACTTCCCAAACCTCGAGCTGCACTATAGGTCCGGTTCAGCGTGGGTAAATGGATCACCCCGATCAACGCCTTGTCGGTTTCCCGGTCCTCCAACGCCACGATCGTGCCGAATAAAGGGATCCGGTTCACGAACGAGCGTGTGCCATCGATGGGATCGATCAACCAGCGATAGCGCGCCTTGCTTCCTTTCTCGCCAAACTCTTCGCCCAGAACGTCAAAATCCGCGGCGACCGGGTCCCCCTGCAACACGCTCCGAATCGCGGTTTCCGCTTCGCGGTCCGCAACGCTTACGGGAGAGCCATCGTCTTTCCGTTCGACGTGAAGGGCGCGATCCGCAAAATAGTCGAGCAGCATCCCAGCCGGCGTTTGCGCAGCACGGATTGACAGATCCAGCAGGCGTTTTAGTTCGGCGGTGTCCATAAGAGTCTCACGTTCGGGTCGTAGCGTCGGTTTTCATGAACTCGTGACAATGTAACACCGGGGCCACGGCAATGTAACCCTCAGATTTTACATTGTCCCGAACAACCATGAATAAGGCTTTTCAAGTAAGTACACGCGTTCAATCTCCCTTTGTTTTTCTATCAACCGTCGTGCTATTTTAGAAGATTCCCCGTATCGTTAATTGTTACACACCATGGAAAGCGCTCTACGGCAAACTCCTGAGCGGGAAGTCAAGCTCAAGACGAACCACCCGTTTCGCTTGCCCCATTTTCCGGGCGAGCCGCTGCCGCCTCGCCTGTTCACCTCCACCTATTTCGATACCGTTGATCACAGACTGGCCCAACTTGGGATGACGCTCTGTCGCAGAACCGAAAACCACCGGGTCTTGTGGCAACTGAACCTCCCGAGATCCGCCGCCCGGTTGGAAGTGAAGATGGCATCAGGCCGCTCGACCCCGCCGGCACCGTTGGAAGATCTACTGTTTGCCTTGTTACGACGCGAACCATTGACGGCCGTTGCAAAACTCCGGACGCGCCGCTCCGGCATCAGGATTCAACCTCTTGATAGGCCCATCGCCGACGTGATTATCGACGAAGTCAGGATTCTCAATGGCCGGCGAGTCGTCGGACATCTGAACGAGATCGAAGTCGAACGCCGCTCGGGCAAGGACAAGGAACTTGCCGCGGTCGTGACGGCCCTTCGCCAAGCAGGAGCGTACGAGGGAGATGGCCGTCCTCAAGTCGTTCAGGCCTTGAATCTGATTGTTTCGAGTCCCTCCCCTTCTATCTCAGCGCCCCTATCGGAACGATTCAAAACCATTCTGCAAACACAGCTTCGGCATATCCTGCTCCACGACCCCGGGACGCGACTCGGCAAAGACTCGGAAGAACTTCACCAGATGCGCGTCGGGATCAGAAGGTTTCGCGCAATACTCCGCACGGCGAGGGCCTTACTGGAACCGGAATGGTATGCATCTCTGCAAGAGGAACTCCTATGGCTGGGTACGAGGCTGGGAACCGTCCGGGACCAGGATGTCCTGCTCGACCGGCTGTATACGGAAGCCGACGTCCTTTCTCCGGCTGAAAGAAAAATTTTCGAACGACTATTGACCACGTTCGAAACTCATCGCTCCCAAGCCCGCATGCAATTACTCGACACCCTTCGCAGCGATCGCTACCTGAATCTCTTGAGACGCCTGGAAGAGGCGACCCAAGCTCCAGCCTTGCGTGAGGCGCCCGAGAGTTCCCTGATACACTTGGCTGCCCAAGAATTCAAACAATTGATCAAAGCAGGCAAGCGTGGGAATGCCGAACCCTCAGACCAGGAACTTCATCAATTGAGAATCCGTACCAAACGGACCCGATATGTTGCCGAACTCGCTCTTGAACCCATGGGGAAACCCGCGATACGGTTCGTCCGCCAAACCAAACGGAACCAGGATCTTCTGGGTGATCACCAGGACGCCGTCTTTACGGAGGAGAGACTCCGGCAATTGCTCCAAACGACCCGTGGCGTGAAGACCGCGTTTGCAATCGGGCAGATCATCGAGCGCCTCCGGGCTCGCCGACGCCGGACAAGAGCGATGTTTCCACGAGAATGGGCCAAACTCAAAAAGCGCGGCCGTGAGGTCTTTGCCCTATGACATGCTTGAGCAGATATGACAAACGTCAAACCCTCTACCTCCCCTCGCCCCTCCTTACCCTTCGACTGCGCTCAGGGCAGGCAAAGGAGGGGAACAAGAAAGCATTGGCCGTCTTTTCCTCCCCTTTGTAAGGGGAGGTTAGGAGGGGTAGAACCGCACCCGCATGACGCAATACACCCGAGGTAACTGCCATGACAATCGGTTCCGCTGAAACCCAATACCCAGCCGCTTCTTCTACGCCGGACTTTGATGACCCCAAGCTGTATTTAAATCGTGAACTGAGTTGGCTCCAATTCAACGCACGAGTACTGGAGGAAGCGGAAGATCGGCAGAACCCGCTGTTGGAGCGGGTCAAGTTTATGTCGATTTTTTCGAGCAACCTGGATGAATTTTTCATGATCAGGATCTCCGGACTAAGGGAACAGTTATCGGGGGGAGTGCGTGAAGGTCCTCCGGACGGCATGACCACATCAGAACAATTGGCGGCCATTCGGCAGGAGGTCCTCTGTCAACTGGCCAGGTTTTCAGACTGCTGGCAGAACGACATCCTGCCTAAGCTCAACACCCAGGACGTGTACGTTCTTCGCTACCACCAACTGAAACCGAAACAACAACAATTATTGCGCGGGTATTTTTCCAAAGAAATCTTTCCTGCACTCACCCCCTTGGCTTTCGACCCTTCCCATCCGTTCCCCCATATTTCCAACCTGAGTTTGAATCTGGCCGTTGTGGGGAAGGATCCCGAGCGGGGAGACTGTTTCGCCCGCGTGAAGATTCCAAATGTTTTCCCGCGTCTTGTCCGCATTCCCAACGAAGACATGGTGGATGAGTCTGAGCAATTGGGCCTGCCCGACTCAGGAGCCGACAATTTCGTCTGGCTCGAAGACGTTGTCGCCGCCAATCTCGACCTGCTGTTCCCGGGAATCACCATTATCGCTGCCTACGTCTTTCGTGTGACACGCGATGCCGATTTCGAAATCGAAGAAGATGAGGCAGACGATTTGTTGGCTTCGATAGAAGAACAAGTGGACAACCGTCACTTCGGCTCTGTGATCAGGCTGGAAATCGATCAGGCGACGCCTGATCACATCCGGGACATCCTGATCAGGAATCTCTCTCTGGCTCCGTACCAGGTTTACACGCAGGACCTGCCGCTGGGCCTGTCCAGCCTCATGGAGCTCACTAGGATTGAGCATCCGGATTTGAAATATCCACCGTTCGTTCCGGAGATCCCGGAGGCCCTCAGCAAGAAGGAAAACCTGTTCGCAATCATCCGGCGTGGTGACGTCGCGTTGTACCATCCCTACGACAGTTTCACCCCGGTTGTTGATTTCGTGCGCGAGGCGGCAAGCGATCCCAACGTGCTGGCCATCAAACAGACTCTCTATCGGGTGGGAGCCAACTCCCCGATCGTGGAGGCGTTAATGGACGCGCGAGTGAACGGGAAACAGGTCGCGGTCCTGCTGGAGCTCAAGGCGCGATTCGATGAAGAGAACAACATCGAATGGGCCCGGAAACTGGAAGATGAGGGCATCCACGTGGTGTATGGGGTCTTCGGGCTGAAAACTCACGCCAAGATGTGCCTGGTCATCCGGCGCGACGAGGACAGCATCCGGCGGTACGTCCATCTGGGCACGGGCAACTATAATCCGGTGACGAGCCGGATGTATACCGATCTCAGCTTCTTGACCTGCGACGCAGCCATGGGGGCGGACGTGGCCGATCTCTTCAACTCGTTAACCGGTTACTCCCGTAAGAATTCCTATGCCAAACTGCTCGTGGCGCCCCAATTGATGCGGGAACAAATTCTGGAACGGATCGAGCGGGAGATTCAACGGCACAAGGACAAGGGAGATGGATACTTGGCGTTCAAAATGAACGCGCTCGTGGACACACAGTGTATTCAAGCGCTCTATCGGGCGTCCCAAGCCGGTGTCAAGATCGACCTGCAAGTTCGAGGAGTCTGCGGGCTTCGTCCGGGAATTCCCGGGATCAGTGAAACGATCGCCGTCACCTCGGTCGTCGGACGATTCCTGGAACACGCACGGCTTTATTATTTCCGCAATGGCGGACAGGAAGAACTCTTTCTCGGGAGCGCCGACCTCATGCCCCGCAACCTGGACCGGCGCGTGGAACTCCTGTTCCCGATCGAGTCACCGCACCTGCGGAAAATCCTGGTAGAGGACCTCCTTCAAGTTGCTCTTCACGACAACGTCAAGGCCCGCCAACTGCTGTCGAACGGGGACTATACCCGTCTCCAGCTCGCCCCCGAGCATGCCCCCCTCGGCTCTCAGGATTGGTTTCTGGAAAATTGGAAGAGCCGCGGCACGGGTGCCTTGTAACGTTTTCAGTCGTCTTTGCTTTTTTCTGTCATCCCCGACCTGATCGGGGATCCAGCGTCTTTGTCTTCATCTCCCTCTCCCCTTGCCCTTCCTCTACCTCCCCTTTGTAAGGGGAGGATAGGTGGGGTAGAGCCGAAGCGTACCCGGAGCAGGGTTCGCCATGATAGCCTCAAGCTCTACCTCCCCTCGCCCCTCCTTACAAAGGAGGGGAATTTAAGAATGACCCCTCGCCCTTGGTGGGAGAGGGCCTGCCTCAAGTCTGTCATTCCCGCAAGTCGTTAGCGGGAATGACCGAATGTGAAGAACCCCGTAGGTCAAGGTAGGGTAGCGTAACCTGACAGCCTTGCTTTTGCTCAGCGTGCGGCAAAAATCTCACCGAAAGAGATCCAGAAACTCCCGCGGCGATACAATCCGGATTTCACGGAAAAGAGCAAGCGGCAACAGATCTTTCTTGTCACCCGTCACAAGAAACTCCGCCTCGGCCGCGACTGCGCACTCTAGGATGCGATGATCGTCATCATCACCGACAACGCCTGCCAGTTTAATGGTGGGGTAAACCAGAGAGGTGAGGGTTTCAACTTCCGTGAGGGCTACTCGGACTTGTGCTTCGGTCCACTGGAAGCCGGTACGCAGCACCCGCCGTAACTCGCGTTGAATGGCGGGTGAAATGTTGATTTTCACAATACCGGATCGAGCCAGTGCAAGGATTTCTTCACAAGTACTTCCGAACACGATGGCCGACACATAGACGTTCGTGTCGGCCACGATGCGAATCACGCCCGGTTCTTTCCAACTTGAGCGCGCACGCGATCTAGGAGATTTTGCAGGTCTTCTTCCGTCTTGAGTTCCAGTCGTTTGGCCGTCTGCGCTCCCCATTGACGAAGGCGTTGCCATCGACGTGAGGCCACGTACTGATTCAAGGCCTCGCGAATGACGTCCGTTCGCGTCCGCACCTCTTCCTTGGCGATCCGTTCGGTTTCGCGCAGGATATTGGTCGGCAGGGAAATCGTGATGGGTTTGGTCGTGCGCATGGCCACCTCTTTTTGATATGACAGAGTCATACTCTAGGGAATGAACGAAGCCGCGTCAAGGCTTCCAGGGCCGTAGGGAACAACGATCGTGGTGCCCTGCAAGGATATGGCAATTCCCCCTCACCCCAGCCCTCTACCACGCTACGAGGAGAGGGGGACAGAACTCTGGATTCCCGATAGCCTGTCCCTGAGGTTCTTAAGCGGGGATCGAGGATGACAGGAGAGGCAGTCGGGGAGTCATTTATGCAGCTTCCTTGCGGGCCATATAGAGTTCCCATTTCGCTTGCATTGTCACCCAGAACTCGGCACTGATACCGAATACTTCTTCAAGTTGAAGGGCAAAGTCCGCAGAAATTCCTCTCCTGTTATTGCAAATCTCAGAGATCTTTCTTTCTGCACAGCCAATTTTTTTCGCTAACCATTTTTGGGTCAACCCTCTTTCTTCCAGCACCATTGTTTTTAAAAAATCGCCTGGCGAATATCTGATTTTCAGTTCAACCATAAACCGTTCCCTTTTTTGTTTATTTCATTGAAAGTTAATCATGGTAATCTGTGATCTCAACGTTGACAAACTCACCTTGCTGATACTTAAAAATAATACACCAAGGTTTTTCTATCGTGATTGACCAAAAATCTTTCATGTCCCCCTTTAACTTGTGTAATTTTAAAGTGGGGGGTTCGCAAATTCTCCTTAAATCACCAAAATTCGATACATCACTCAACGCTTGCAGAAGCAGAACGGCTCTCTTGTTGATTCGGTCGTGAAACCTCCTATATGCACCTTTGTTAACAATATCTTTGACAATTTTACCTTTAACCGATTTTATCATTGTTTCCATATTGCCACATTCTGTAAATATGTCAACAGGAATGCCTCGGACGGAGGCGGTTTGACGACAGGAACCTGGATTCCCGCTTAGATCCCCGATTAAGAACGTCGGGGACAAGCCTGCGGGAATGACAGAAGGAGAAGCCCTGTGTCAGGTTAGGGTAGCATAACCTGACATTTCTGCCGTTCGACGAGGACGGAATTGTCGGATGACGTTACGCGAATCCGACCTACAGGTGCATCTCCTATGGACAGGCACGGGGGCCTGTCCCTACACAAAAAGAAAGGCAGGAAAAGGCAGAAATGTTCAACGAATGGTAGGGACGGCCCTACGTGTCCGTCCCCTCTTGCGGGGGGATGGTGTGGCGGATGATTTTGCCTTCCACCAGGTACACCACGAGTTCCGCGACGTTCGTCGCGTGGTCGCCGAGCCGTTCGATGTATTTGGCAATGAAGGAGAGCCGGATGGCGCGGCTGATCGTCTTGGGATTTTCCATCATGAAGGACAGGAGTTCCCGGAACAGTTGTTCCGTGAGATTGTCGACGAAGTCGTCATCATGAATGACTTTCCGGGCCAGCGTCGAATCCATTTTGACAAAGGCGTCCAACGATTCTTTCACCATGATGCGGGCGCGCTCGGCCATGTGCGGAATGTCGATATAGGGCTTCAACTGGGGCTCTTCATTGAGTTCGATCGCCCGCTCGCAGATGTTTTCCGCCAAGTCGCTCATCCGCTCCAATTCAGTGGAAATTTTCATGGCGGTGGTCACAAAGCGTAAGTCTCTGGCAACGGGCTGATACCGGACCAACGCGTCAAGCGCCAACTCGTCGATTTCCACGTCAAACGTGTTCACTTTGTGATCGTTCGCGATCACCTGCCGCGCCAGGACTTCATCGCGTTCCACCAACGCGGTCAAGGCGTTCCTGATCTGCTCTTCGACCAGGGAGCCCATCATCAGAATTTTGCCTTTGATCCGGTTAAAGTCTTCTTCGAAGTGACGTTCCATGCTTGCTCAATTTCTCTCCGGCACCATCATCCGAAACGTCCGGTGACGTAATCTTCGGTCCGACGGTCCGACGGATTGGTAAAGATGGTTTTGGTCTCGGCGTATTCGATCAATTCCCCCATGAGAAAAAAGCCCGTCAGGTCGGAGATGCGCGCGGCCTGCTGCATGTTATGCGTGACAATAACCACGGTGAGTTGCTCTTTCAAGGAATGCAACAATTCTTCGATCTTCGCGGTCGAGATGGGATCAAGCGCCGAACAGGGTTCGTCCATCAGGAGGACTTCAGGATTGACGGCCAACGCCCGCGCAATACACAAGCGCTGCTGTTGCCCGCCGGAAAGACCCAGCGCGCTCTGATGCAAGCGATCCTTGACCTCCTCCCAGAGGCCCGCGCCCTGGAGGCTTTCTTCGACGATACCGTCGAGCACGGAACGACGCCGGACACCCTGGAGTTGCGGCCCATACACCACGTTCTGGTAAATCGATTTGGGAAAGGGATTCACCTTTTGGAAGACCATACCGACCTTCGTCCGCAAATCGGTCACGTCCACCGACGGGGCGTAAATGTCCTTGCCGTCAAGACAAATCTGGCCGGTGATGCGGGCCCCCTCGACCAAATCGTTCAGCCTATTGAAACATCGTAACAACGTGGATTTCCCGCAACCCGACGGACCGATAAATGCCGTGACGTGATAAGCCGGAACGGTCAGAGCGACTTTGAACAGCGCCTGCTTCTCCCCGTAAAAGAAGTCGGTATTCTCGACCGTGATTTTGGGCTTGATGTCTTGAGAGCGTTGGGTAGAGGCCATGGTTGTTTCCGCCGTCTGCATTTTTGTTGCGTAGGGGCGGACCTGCGTGTCCGCCTGATGATATTCCGATAATACGTCAATCCGTGAACTCATGATACCTGAAACCCGTTGGACCTTACACCGCCGATGCCTTGAACTTTTTCTGCATGTAATTACGGAGAGCCACGGCGCTGAGATTCAAGCCAATGACCACCATCACCAGGATCAGGGTGGTGACGTACACCATCGGTTTCGCCGCTTCCACGTTGGGGGATTGAAAGCCCACGTCGAAGATATGGAAACCCAGGTGCATGAATTTCCGTTCAAAGTGCAGAAACGGGAAATGGTGGTCCAAGGGCAGCGCCGGGGCCAATTTGACCACCCCTGTCAACATCAAGGGAGCCACCTCGCCCGTGGCACGGGCCACCGCCAGGATCAACCCCGTCAAAATACCCGGCAAGGCACAGGGCAGAATCACCCGAAGCATGCTTTCAAACTTGGTCGCGCCCAAAGCCAGGGATCCTTCCCGGTATTCCTGGGGCACGGCGGACAGCCCTTCTTCCGTGGAAACAATCACGACCGGCACCGTGAGCAGGGCCAAGGTGAACGACGCCCACAGAATGCCGCCCGTGCCGAAGGTCGGCGTGGGCAAGGCTTCGGGGTAGAACAGGGTATCGATGGTTCCGCCGACCGCGTAGACGAAGAATCCCAACCCGAAGACCCCGAACACAATCGACGGCACGCCGGCCAAGTTGTTGACGGCAATGCGGATCACGCGAACGATCAGCCCTTGCCGGGCGTACTCCCGCAGGTAAAACGCGGCCAGCACGCCGAACGGGACCACGGCCACGCTCATGATCAACACCATCATGACCGTGCCGAAGATCGCCGGGAAAATGCCCCCCTCGGTGTTGGCTTCCCGTGGTTCTTCGCTCAGCACGGACCAAAAGTTCACGAAGTATCTGAGAATCTTTTCGATGAGGCCCATGTCATTGGGACGAAGGGCTTTCACGATTTGACCGACCGCAAGACGCTTTTCACTGCCGTTTGTCTCGACAAGGACCACGGAATATTCGTCGAGTTGACGACTCAATGCCCGAAGGGTCGCAACGTGCTTCCGGTATTGGGTTTCTAACTGTTTGGTGGCGGCTTGAAGCTCGGACACCTCCGGGGCTTCACGCTGCCCTCGTAATTCCAACTCACGGATTCGCAAACGGGTCCCTTCGATTTCAAAATTAATGTCGCCGATGACGTCTCTTTGCAGGTGTTCAATCTCGTCATGCAGGTCATTGGCCCGCTCGATCAGGGGCTGTAACGCCTTCCATCCTTCCTGATTGCCCGTGGCGACGACGTCATCGCCGCGCGCGACTTCACGAATCCGGCCGTAAAAGTTGCCCCATTCTCTCCGTTCAAACGCGGCCACGTCGTTCGGGGAATCGGCCGTTGCGATCCGGTCGGTATCCACCCACCTGAAGTCCAGACCGTAGAGATCACGATTCCCGACTTTCAGCCTGACCCGGGTTCTCCCTTCGGGAAATTCCGGCGTCTGCGAATACGGGATGACCTCTTCGCCTTTCAGTTCTCCGAGGACGCGCGTGCCGTCCGTGAGCGTCATTTCCACCAAGGCATGCGGCCAGAAAAACCCGAGGCCGTTGATCATGATCAGAAGAAGGACGCCGCCGACCATGAGCAGCGAGGCAGCCACTGCGGTGCCGCAAAACCAGATGAACAACGCCCCCGAGTCGAGAAATTTTTTGATCCTGTCAGGCATGGATTCCCTTTAGAATTGACTGTAGCGCGCCCGAAGCCGCTGCCGGACGATTTCGGCCAGGGTGTTCACGATGGACGTAAACACGAACAGGAGGAGGCCGGCCAGGAACAACAACCGATACAGCGTGCCCCCATGCGGGGCCTCGGGCATTTCCACGGCAATGTTCGCCGATAAGGTTCGGAATCCGTTGAAGAGGTTCATGTCCATCACCGGGGTGTTACCGGTCGCCATCAGCACGATCATGGTTTCTCCCACGACCCGCCCCAGGCCGATCATGAGAGCGGAGAACACTCCCGGGCTCGCGGAAATGATGACCAACTTCGTCAGGGTCTGCCACGGAGTGGCCCCGAGTGCCAATGACCCGGCAATCAGGTGGGGCGGCACGTTGCTCAATGAATCCTCACTGATGCTGAAAATGGTGGGGATCACGGCCATACCCATGGCAAAGGCGATGACCAAGGCGTTCCGCTGGTCATACGCCAACCCGAACGAGGCCTGTAACCATCCCTTATAGTCGGAATCGAAGAGCCAGGTTTCGATCTGGTGATTCAACTGGAGACAGAAACACACCGTGCCCACAAGGACCAGCACGAACGCGACCAATTCCGTCACGTTCCCCGGCTGGCCCTTGAGGCGTGAAGGCAGGAATTGCCAACCGATGCAGACCAACACCACGGCCAAGGGGATCAGGAGAAACATGGCCACGACGGCGGGAAAGATTTGTTCCAATAACGGCGCGAACCACAACCCGGCCAGGAACCCCAGGACAACCGTGGGGAACGCCGCCATCGTCTCCACGACCGGTTTGACTACGGCTCGAATATTCGGGCGCATGAACATCGCGGTATAAATCGCACCCAATACGGCAAGCGGCGTCGCCAGGAACATCGCGTAGATCGTCCCTTTCAACGTGCCGAACATGATCGGCCAGAGGCCGAACTTCGGCTCGAACGCGTCGGACCCGCCGGTCGATTGCCAGATATGGTGAGGCTCTTCGTATCCTTCATAGAGCACGGGAAAGAACAAGGATGAAAACGTGGATTCGGGATGCTCGTTCTCAATGTCATAGGCGATCAGACGTCCCGAGTCATCGAGCACCAAGGCGCCGTCGGTTTTCGGTGCAAACATCGCCGCCCGGATGGCGGCACCGTTCCCCGGGATTTGGATGAGCGTCTGGCCGGAGGTCGAATGGTGAACGGCAACCCCGCCGGAGGCGTCTGTCGTGAGAAACCCTTTATCCCGAAGCGAGGGGGAAATGGCAGTCACAACCCCGTCATGCGAGGCAAAGTCCCGAATTTTTTGAAGACGCGGATCGCCTCCGACGTCAGGATCGATCACGGACATCCAGACGCTGACCGCCCCTCTTTCCGTACCGACCACGATGGACCGATCCCCGATGAGCCAGGAAAGGGCGGTGATGGCTGTCCCCGCGGAATACATTCCCATCAATCTGGGGTTCCGGATATCCTGAATATCCCAATACAACAACCTGCCGTTTTTCGTGCCGCCCAACAAGGTTTCGCCCAAATCGTCCAGGAGCAGCACGGACAGCGCCTCCACGCCTTCATCGATGACCTCGGCCTGGAGAAGTTCCGTTTCCGTTTCAAGCGCAAACAGCCCGCCTGCTTCCGATTCCTGCATCTTCGTGAGAAATAATCGTCCCGACCCGGTCAAAGCCGCGGCAATGGGTCCGCTATCCGTCTCCCGGTAGGCCAGTCTCGCAATGGGTTCGCCGGTCGGCACGGCCTCGAACGGCTCGCCCGAGGTCACCACCGGGTTGATGGTTCGGACGTCATCGTCGAACGTCACTCGAAACGACACGTAAAAAGGAATGACCCGGCCGGTCTCCGTCCCTAAACCATAGGTATGGGTTTTCCCCGGAGATCGGGCCAGCGCGGTAATTTCCCCGTTCTCGAATTCCGGCATCCTTCGACTTCGCTCCGCTCCGCTCAGGACCGACGGGTCGAGAAGGACGGGAGTCCCCGCAGGCAACGCATAAAACGCAATGTCACCCTTTCGAAGCACGTACCCCACTTCCATGTATTCATCGATCCCCACGGCGACGGTTTCCGGCTCGGCGGCATCGACCGGATCGACGTGCACGGAAGCGGATTCGGTCCAGGAAGCGGCGTCAAACAAGGGAGCCACTTCGATAAACAGGTAGGCAAAAATTCCAAAGATGCTGACAAACGTTGCCCAGCCCCCAAGGGTGATCACGACGCGTGCGCTCGAATCCACCCAACGCCGCCACGCCCGTGAAGACACCCGCAACGACGGCGCAGGCGGAGACGTCGGTTCAACCTGATTCGCTGGAAGGTCAGCCTGGTTCATGATTTATTGCGTATCGCCCAATTTTTTGGTGATGATGGTCTGCGGCAAGGGGAAATAGCCGTCCTTGATCACGATTTTCTGCCCCGCCTTGCTGTACACGTATGTCAGGAATTGCGCGACCAACGGCGGTAACGGTTTCCCCGGGGCCTTGTTCACGTACAGGTAGAGGAATCGCGCCAACGGATATTTGCCGGCGGAGGCATTGGCAAAGGTCGGGTCAAAACACCCTTCACCGCTCTTGGCCGACAATGGAATAGCCCGGACGCCCGACGTGCGATACCCGATGCCACTGTACCCGAGACCACCCCGGTCTTCCGTCACGCCCTGAACCACCGAAGCCGAGCCCGGTTGTTCCTTGACCTCATCTTTATAATCGCCTTTCTTCAAGACCTTTTTCTTGAAAAACCCGTAAGTCCCCGAGGCTGAATTTCGACCGTACAGGCTCACCCTCGTGCGTTTCCAGTTCCCATCAAGCCCCGCTTTACCCCACGCGTCAATGTCCACGGAATGCCCGCGCCGCCGGGTTTTAGAAAAGGCGGCATCCACTTCTTCCATGCTCATGCACTTCACGGGATTGTCTTTATTGACGTACACGGCCAGCGCATCGACAGCTACGGGGAAATTGGTCGCTTTATAACCGAATTTCGCCTCGAACTTGTCCATCTCTTTCGCTTTCATTTGCCGCGACATCGGGCCGAGTTGAGCCGTCCCTTCAATCAACGCCGGAGGAGCCGTGCTGGAGCCTTTCCCTTCGATTTGAATTTTCACGTTGGGATATTCTTTTCTGAACCCTTCGGCCCACAGGGTCATGAGATTGTTGAGGGTGTCGGACCCGATGCTGTTCAAGTTCCCGGACACCCCGCTCACTTGCTTATAGTCCTTCCAAGCGGGGTCCACCATCGAGTCGGATGCCGCCCAACTTTGGATTGAACTGCCAATGCTAATCGCCAGGAAAAGGGAACACAGGAATACGATCCTGTTACCGCACAACCGGCTTGTCACGTTTGCGAATGCGAACCGTCCCATAATGTCGCAACCCTCCCTCTGAAAGAAGTATTTGATGCGCCGTTCCCTGGCAGTTACCTACTCTAAAGGCTGAATGTTTCCCGGACGTAAAAAGTAGGTTACGAACGTGTTAAGCAACAGGGACTGCCCGGATCCGATCCCCTGCTCCGGCTTCGCCGGAGTGCCGAACGGAACGGTCGAGTTTACTGACAATCGACGATTACACTATAGGGGAAGCGTATTGCGGTCTCGTATGATCAGGGTTACGCGTCCGTAAATTTTCTTCTACCTCCCCTCACCCCTCCTTACAAAGGAGGGGAACCTAGGGGTACGCCGTCTTTTTCCTCCCCTTTGTAAGGGGAGGTCAGGTGGGGTAGAGTCCAACAGCCCGAGAACCTCGGGCTTCGTCTGGCAGGGCTAGGTCAGGTTAGCGAAGCCCTTCGACTTCGCTCAGGACAGGCGTAACCTGACATCTTCGCTGAGAAGGTTTGGAAAAGATCTATGCGTGCAATAAGCGTCGCTGGAGCAACGCCTGCATGTCACGCCGTCCATCGGCGATCACGAGCACGTAGACGTTCTTTCCCATCACGCGGTAGATGATGCGGTAGGGCTTGAAGAAAATTTCGCGGTACTCCCGAATGCCAATATCCAGCAATTCCTTCGGGTGGCGTCCGCGGTCGGGATGCTTGGATAAACGGCTGAACGCCCGTTCGATCTGATCCAGCACGTAATCGGCCTTGCCCGGCGCATCGTGCTGCTCAATGTAATCGCAGATCTCATCCAAGTCGCGCGCCGCGTCGTCAGTCAACTGAACCAGGAAGGGCATCAGCGAGCCGGTCTTCGCTTCCGAAGCCGTGCGATGACATCGGCGGCGGGCTGGACCTGCCCCGCTTCGATCTGCCGACTACCCAGCGCAAGGATCTTGAGCAGCGCAACGGTCTCCTGCGTTTGCTCGTAGCTGTCGATATCCTGCAAGACCCCCTTGGCTTCTCCGTTTTGAGTGATGATCAAGGGTTCCCGCCGGTCCCCGAGCGAGCGCACGATCTCGGCGGCGTGGGCTTTGAGGTAACTGATAGGTTTGATCCGGCTGGACAGTTTCATACTTGCCTCCATTCGGACTGAATATAGACTAAAAACAGTCATGAGGCAAGACAGACTCGTAGGTCGGGTTAGTCGAAGGCGTAACCCGACAATTCTAGCTGGGACGGAAGTTATGTCTGAAAGGCAGATGAATCAAAAATAAGCTGAATATGGGTGATCCGATTATGATGCACCTCAAACGTCTGAGCCATGGTTGTGGTCACACCAGGTTTGGTGAAACGGTAAATAAGGCAAGCCGTTGTGTCGTGCTCAAAGGCGTGAATCATTTCGTACCCGAAATGATCGGGTGGCGAATTTTTGAGCGCTTCAATGTATTCCTCCGCACTTGCAAACTTGAACAACGGACCCTCGAACTGCAGGGCGGGATGGAGGATCCTATAGAGTTCATCGAGATCTCCATTCTCAAAAACGATGTGCATGTATCGACTTGCGAGTTGTTTGGCATCCATGATCGGAGCACTCATCTGACATTATTGCTTCAAATGCAGTCAGGGACGAAAGAGCCCGTGGGTCGGGTGAGCGTCGCGTAATCCGACTATCTAACCCGTAGGTTGGAGTTGCGCGGCGGGGAGCAGAAATTCGATCGTCGTGCCTTTGCCGTATTCGCTCTCGATGTGAAGCGTGCCGCCGTGCAATTGCACGAGATGTTTGACAATGGCGAGACCAAGGCCGGTGCCGCCTTCCACGCGGGAACGCGCTTTCTCGACTCTGTAAAATCGTTCCGTTATGCGAGGCAGATCGTTTGGCGGTATACCTTGTCCCGTGTCTTTGACCGTAATGCGGACCTGATGGGTAGCCGTTTTCGCGGCGAGGAAACTGACCGTTCCCCCTTTCGGCGTATACTTCACGGCGTTGTCGACCAGATTCACGAGGATCTGAGAGAGCCGGTCCCGGTCGGCCTGGACCGATAGATCGGGAGGGACCCGGTTGACCAGCTTCACGTCTTTTTTCGCGGCATCCTTCTCGAACATCGCCGAGACGTCGTGCACGAAGGTCCCAAGACTGATGGGCATGGGATCCAGGACCACTTTGCCCGTCTCGATGTCGGAAAGGTTCAGCAGATCGTCAATCAAGCGCCCCATGCGTTCCGCGTGGCTGTTCGCGACCTCGAGAAATCGCCGGTGCGTGTCCGATTCCAACCTAGTTTCATCAAGCACGGTCTCCAGGTAGCCTTTGATGGCGGTCAACGGCGTGCGTAACTCATGGGACACGTTGGCCACGAATTCCGCGCGGACCGCTTCCAGCCGCCGGAGTTCGGAAATGTCGTGCAGGACAAGTAAAAAGCCCCGGCGCTCCAGGGAAAAAGGCATGGGCATGGCATTCACTTCGATGATTCTCAGGGAGGGGAAATGACTCTCGATTTCCCGCTTGTACGGCTCCGCGGTATCGAGGGCCTGACACATCTCCACCCACTCGGCCAATCCCTTGTCCCTGACGACCTCCAATAAGGTGCGCCGTTCTGCCTGATCATGGGCGACACCAAGAATCCGCTGCGCAGCCGGATTCATGAGAATCACGTATCCTTGTCCATCCAGGGCAATGACGCCTTCCGTCATATTTTCCAGGATCGCGGTGCCCTTGGCCCGTTCGGATTCCAGGACTTCAACCTTGGTCAGCGGGTAAGCCGTGATGTAATCCAATGCCTTTCTCAGACCGCTCAACTCACCTTCGCCGGCTGTCCTCCCCTGCTCACGCCAATCCTGCAACAGCCGCTCGACCCGGGTGTCGATTTCATGGACCGGCATCAGAAGCCGGCGGCCCAACCACATACCCAAAGGAAACCCCAACCCGGCAACCACCAGGACTCCGGCCCAAAGTATGACACCTGCCGCCCCGGAAGAGGTCAACAGCCACATCGTCGCCATGCCGATCAACGTCATGGAACCGAGGCATACGCCCAAACGGGAAATCAACCGGCCCTTCAACGTCGGTGTCTCCTTATCCTTCGACTCCGCTGATGCTACGCTCAGGACAGGTCTACCCTTCTTCCTCGAAGCGGTAGCCCACGCCCTTGACCGTCACGATCCGGTGACTTTCATCCTTGAGTTTTTCCCGAAGACGCCTGATGTGCACGTCCACCGTCCGCGATTCGATCTCCACGGCATTGGCATACCCCCAGACCATTTCCAATATTTGCTCCCGATTCAACACCCGGCCGTTGGCTTGGATCAGCGCACCGAGCAGATCGAATTCCTTGACCGTGAGGTCGATCAGACTGTCCGCAACCCGGACTTGGTGTTTCGATTCGTCAATTTCCAGCGTCCCGACCCGCCGGACCCCGCCTGTTTGCGGATCGCGCCCCCGCCGCAAAACTGCCTTGATCCGCGCCACCAACTCCCTTGGGGAAAATGGCTTGACAAGGTAATCGTCCGCGCCTATTTCCAGGCCTACCACACGATCGACTTCTTCCGCTTTGGCCGTCAGCATGATGATCGCCACGTTGGCGAGGGTCCGATCACGACGAAGCAACCGGCAGATTTCCAACCCATCGATCCCGGGCAGCATGAGATCCAGCACGATCAGGTCCGGGCGTTCGGTCCGGGCGAGTTGGAGCGCCGTTTCTCCCTCAGACGCCTCGATACAGGACAGTCCTTCCTTTTCCAGGTGGTGGCGAACAAGATCAACGATCGCCTGTTCATCATCCACGATTAAGGCTTTCAGCGCCATGGACACCCCGAATCTGTCATTGGTATGGAAAGAGTTTCTTCCGTCATTCCCGACGCTAGTAATCGGGAATCCAGTGTCTTTATCGTCTGTCTATCCATTCGTGAGGACCCTATAGGCTCCATGTTTCATTTGTGTTAAGGCTTCTTCTCAATCCGTGGAATTTTCGTGTTCAATGTAGCACAAAGGCGCAAAACAGACTATGGGCCCGCTCGCGTACGGAACCGCTTCTTTATGATTGAACATAATTTCCACTTAAGGATATTCTGTTAGCTCTGCCGTGCCGTACTCTCCAATTCGTCATTCCCGACGCTTGTCCTCGACATTTTTTATCGAGGATCTAAATCGGGAATCCAGGGTTTTTGGTTCCAGTCGGGCAGCGCAAATGGAGGGACACAAGAGAAAGACGCTGGATCCCCGATCGGGTCGGGGATGACAGAAGGAGAAAAATGGGAATGACAGGATCGGGATGTCGTTGGCGCTTTTCATACCAATGGTGTAGCCAATGATCAGCCTGAAACGGCTGTGGGTGCTCCTGCTGATTGTCCTCTGTACGGCTTGTACGGACCCGGTTTCCGACGCGTTCCGTTTCGGTCTGGCCGGCGCGCCCGCCAACCTCGATCCGCGCTTTGCCACGGATGCGGCGTCGGCTCGCGTCAACCGCCTGCTCTATGCCAGGTTGGTGGATTTCAACGACACCTTTGAACCCGTGCCGGCCCTGGCCGATTGGGAACAACTGTCGCCCACCCATTATCGCTTCCATCTCAAAACGAATGTGCAACCGTTCCATGACGGCACGCGGCTGACCGCTCACGACGTCAAAGCCACGTATGACTTTATCCTGAATGCGGACAACGCCTCCCCGCACCGCGCCTCGTTGGCCGTCATCGACCGTATCGCCGTTGACGACGAAACGAGTCTCGATTTTTTTCTGAACCGTCCGGAGCCGCTCTTCCCGGGATACCTGGTCATCGGCATCGTGCCGGCGCATCTGATCGCCGCACACCATCCGCTTCACGAGCACCCGATCGGAAGCGGACCATTTTCCTTCCTGGCGCGTCCGGACGAGACCCGACTCCACCTCCTCAGGATTCGGGATCAACAACGCTTTGAATTCATCACGGTCCCGGACCCCACGGTCCGGACGCTAAAACTGATGGCCGGAGAAATCGACATGCTCCAAAACGATCTCCCCCCGGAACTCGTCGACTACCTGGAACACGACCGAATGCTGAGAGTCCAACGAACAGCCGGCACGAATTTTTCGTACCTTGGATTCAGCCTTGAAGACGCAGTGACCCGGCAGGTATTCGTACGAAGGGCCATTGCCCATGCCATCAATCGCCAAGAGATCATCCGATACGTCCTGGACAATGGCGCCAGGCCGGCCCAGTCGTTATTGCCGCCCGAACATTGGGCCGGCGCGCAAGACCTCGACCCGATTACCTACGATCCTGAAAAAGCTCAAGCGCTGTTACGCCAGGCCGGATACTCCCGCGAGCAGCCGGCCAAAATCGTCTACAAAACGTCAAGCGATCCCTTTCGGATCAGGCTCGCTACCATTCTTCAACATCAACTGAAAAGCGTCGGGATTGACGTGGACCTGCGCAGCTACGACTGGGGCACGTTCTACGGAGACATCAAGGCCGGCAGATTCCAGATGTACAGCCTGGCATGGGTGGGCATCCATACCCCCGATATATTCGATTACGTGTTCCACAGCCGATCGATACCCCCAAACGGGGCGAACCGCGGCCGGTTCCGCAGCACAGTGGCCGATACGTTCATCGACCATGCGCGGGCGGCTCCCGATCTCGAAACCAAACGACAATGGTACGTGCAACTCCAGCATCACTTGGCCGACGCGCTGCCATACGTGCCTTTGTGGTACGAAGACCATATTTTCATCGCGCACCGGGAGATCGAAGGCTTTGCCATAGCCCGGGACGGCAATTACGACGGCCTGATACACGTACGCCGTTCACCTCCTGACGCGTTGTAATTGATTGTGTTCGTGCGATTTCTCATATCACGGATTCTGACGGCGTTCGCCGTGGTGTTCGGTGTCGTCTGTCTTGTCTTCTTTTTGCTCCACCTGGTACCCGGCGACCCCGTGGAAGTCATGCTGGGCGAATCCGCACGCCCCGCGGACAGAGCCGCCCTGCAACAAGCTCTGGGACTCGACCTGCCGCTGCACGTACAGTTCGGCCGTTACTTGGCAAACTTGTCTCAATTCGACTTGGGGACTTCCTTCTACTCGAAACGCCCGATCCGCGACCTGCTCCTGGAACGGCTGCCGGCCACGGTTGAACTCGGGGTCGCGGCGCTCCTGGTGGCCCTGCTCATGGCCGTACCTCTCGGCATTCTGGCCGCGGTGAAAAAAGAGACCGCGTGGGACGTCGGGGCTACGGGAGTTGCCCTGTTCGGCGTCTCCATTCCCAATTTCTGGATGGGGCCCATGCTGATTCTGGTCGGGGCGTTGTGGCTGGGGTGGTTCCCCGTGAGCGGACGGGAAGGCGTCGCCTCGCTGGTCCTGCCGGCTCTGACTCTGGGCACGGCACTGGCGGCCATTCTCTCGCGCATGATCCGCAGCGCTCTGCTGGAAGTCCTGAATGAAGACTTCATGCGCACCGCGCGCGGCAAAGGCCTTGCCGAGCGGACCGTCATTCTTCGACACGGCTTGCGGAACGCGCTGCTCCCCGTGATCACGTTGGTGGGCTTGCAACTCGGAGCGTTGCTGAGCGGGGCCGTGATTACGGAAACCGTGTTTTCCTGGCCGGGCATCGGGTCCCTGGTCGTCGAGGCCATTCACCGCCGCGACTATCCCGTGGTGCAGGCCACGGTGCTGTGCATCAGCGTGTCCTACGTGGCGCTGAACGTGCTCACGGATCTCACGTATGCCCGGATCGATCCCCGCGTCCGGCTCGGGAGCCGGCCATGATCCGCCTCCGGATACCTCTCGGCGTCATCCTGCTCTGGGCCCTGGTCGCGCTCCTCACGCCCGTGCTGCCCCTGGCTCCGAACGCCATAGACCTGCCGCATATCCTCACACCCGGTAGCCCGGACGAATGGTTGGGCTACGATGACCTGGGCCGGCCGGTGTTCGATCGCTTGGTGGTGGGTGCAAGAACGTCGTTTCTCGTGGCTTTTGCCGTCGTGAGCCTGTCGCTGATCATCGGGAGCCTGCTCGGCGCCATCGGGGCGTATGCCGGTGGATGGATCGACCTGGTCCTCGTTCGCGTCATCGACGTCTTTCTCGCCTTCCCGGGAATCCTGCTGGCCATTGCGCTGGCCGGCGTGATGGGGCCGGGCATCGACAACGTCGTCATCGCCCTGTCGGTCGTGAGTTGGGTGGGATACGCCCGATTGGCCCGCGCCCAAGTTCTCTCGATGAAAGAACGCGATCACGTCTATGCCGCGGTGGCAGTCGGCACCCCACCGCCACAGATCATCGCCCGCCACCTGCTCCCGCTCATCGGTGCTCCCCTGATTGTGGAAGCCAGTTTCGGCGTGGCCGGCGTGGTCATCGGTGAAGCCGGCCTGTCGTTTCTGGGATTGGGCGTGCAACCGCCCGCCGCGTCATGGGGCAGCATGATCCGCGACGGCACACGGTACATGCTGGTTGCTCCGCATATGGTCATCGCTCCGGGTTTGGCTCTCATGGTCGTGGTCCTCTCCATGAACCTCCTCGGAGACCGGCTACGCGATTGGCTGGACGTGAAAAATCAATCACGAAAAACCGTAGACAACTAACTCGTTCCCCTCCTTTGCCTGCCCTGAGCGCAGTCGAAGGGTAAGGAGGGGCGAGGGGAGGTAGAGGCTTTGCCAGGATGGCACCTTTCGCTCCTTGGAGAGGTGGCTCTACCCCACCTGGCCTCCCCTTACAAAGGGGAGGGAAAGAACACGATCGTTCCTGCTCAGATTGCCTATTCTGTCAAAGCATGAGTGAATACAGATAAGGATGACGGAAGGAGAAAGTCAGGCAAAAGCCATGAAACAGCGCATCATCGGTTTTCATCAGGACGAACACGGGGATTGGGTCGCGGATCTCGCATGCGGCCACGGGCAACACGTCCGTCACGACCCGCCCTGGAGCGAACGACCCTGGGTCGTGACTCCACAGGGCAGAGAACAAAAGTTAGGAGACGTGCTTCCGTGTAAAAAATGCGACGAGGAATCGCCGTGAATCAGTTCCGGCCCGCCTCGGACGGGCCGTCAACCGGCGGCGGATGAGCGGGGTCCCAATACTGTAAGCGGTCGATCAGGGGTTGGGCGTCCGGGCTGGTGGATTGCGTGGGCTCACTGGGACCATGGTCCCAAGTCAGTGTGGCATAGCCGTGATCATGCAGGGTGTTGCGGATGACTGCGACGAGTGCGTCAAGGGTGACTTCGTCCCCCGCTCGCAGGTCCAACACGCGTTGCGCGTTCTCGGCGGGCGGAGGCGCGTCGTGCAGCAACGCCCAACAACGGTCAAAGACCGTTCGGCGAACGTCTTCCGGCACGTTCAGGCTCGGGATGTCCGCGGTACACAGCGCCGCGACCATGAGCACGAATTGGAGGTCCGGCAGTCCGGGATTGTCAAGGTCGAGTGTCTGCATGGCGAGAACGTATCTTATTGAGACCGGGACACGTTTTTCAATCTTTCCGTTTACGACCTGGCAAAAAATCCTCTGGGCTGATGCCGGCCTTCATCAGTTACCCGATAGGGACTGCTCAGCCAGTACGCCGCGCCGACGAGCAAGGCTCCGCCGACAATATTTCCCAGTCCGACGAAGATCTGGTTCCACATGAACCCGTTCCACGTAATGGCCTCGCCATGCGGGAGGAACAGCGCGATCCCCAACGCCGACTGGTTCGCAATACTGTGCTCGAATCCACTCCCCACGAATGCAAACACGCCCCAGAAGAGCACCATGATTTTCGCGGTTTCATTCGTGATCCGGGCCGCCATCCACACGGCCAGGCACACCAGCATGTTACAGAGCACGCCCCGGCTGAAGAGTTCCCAGGCCGGGACGGACATTTTCGCCTCAGCCACCTTCAAGAACAGATCCGCCTGCGGGGCTTGCGCCACCACCCCGGACTGCGCGACCAACCAGGCCACGGCCAACGAGCCAACGAGGTTGCCGATAAACGACCAGACGAAAATCCAGGCCACGTATTTCCAGGCGATCGCCCGGGAAAGTGCGCCGATGGTGCAGACCATCGTGTTGCCCGTGAACAGTTCCGATCCGGCAAAGATGACGAGCGTCAGGCCGACGCCGAATGAGACGCCCATCACCAGGTTCAGGGAAGGCGACCCTTGAGCGAAGAAGGGCGCTCCCACGCTGAAAATCAAACAGACGCCGAAGCCCAAATAGATACCGGCCAGGGCCGATAAAATGAAATAGCCTCCGGGCGAGTGGAGCATATAGTCCACTTTTTTCCGTGAAACGTCCGACATGTGCTTCAGATCTTCTCGATACATGATTCGCACCTCTTCTCTGGTTATGGAACCTCTGATTTATTGCACTATCGGGCGCATGGCGGCGTTGTGTCCTCGCTCAACCCTCACCTATCTCTCTGATAAGCCTCGGGTTTCGCTCCGGGACGCCTTGCCCTGCATCCCGCTATCACCATAAATCAGAGGTTCCTTATGGAAGTTGGACGCAAGTAATCGTCGGGACCATTTTGACTCAGACCGCGTGAAAGGTATGGATTGGAGCGCGAAGAATGCTTCTATAGTATAGAGCGAGACGGCCAAAAGAAACACGGCATGCTGAATTTTTTGAAAATTTCCAGTTCGGACAAGAACAGAAGGGTGGGCATAGTGAAGCAGGAATGTTCTTTTCCTCCCCTTTGTAAGGGGAGGCCAGGTGGGGTAGAGCCACCCGCGCATGGAGCAGGGTTCGCCATGATAGCCGCAAGCTCTACCTCCCCTTCGCCCCTCCCCTTCGACAGGCTCAGGACAGGCTTACAAAGGAGGGGAAAGAAGACCGAGAAATTGTCAACGCCTGTCCTGAGCGCTGTCGAAGGGAATTGGTGAACACATACAGGGATGACGGTAGGGGGCGCCTTGGTTGTGTCAGCGATTGTCTCCTCCCATAATGGAGGTCATGGGTCAAACGGCGTCATCACCTTCGCCATCAGCGTTCGTTCACGTAACAATTTTCGTTGTCAGACTTACCTCTTCCACCAAGGGCCGTAGGAGGGCAGTGAATGATGAATGCATCGTCCGGATTGAGGATTCCGTTTCCATTGGCCATTGGGCAACGCCTGCTTGGCATGGTGGTCATCTTCATTGTGGCACTGGGTGCCATTCTGGCCTTCACCCACGACGCGTTGAAAAGTCTCGAGCGCGACGTGGTGGTGATGGACGTGGCAGGGCGCCAACGCATGATGATTCAACGGCATCTGAACGAGGCGCTGTTGGCTTCCCATGGGATTCGAGCGGAGCTTCAACGCACGCAAGAGGTGCTTTTGCACTCCGTCGATGCCTTGCAGAACGGAGGAGACGTGGTCGTGAACCTGTACACCGACGAACGGAGCGCCATTCCCGCGGCGCCGACCGGCCGGATACGGGAACTCCTGGAAGAACAGCGCGCCCTGCTCGAACGATTTTTTGTCGACACCGGAACCCTGCTGCTCGACGACCCCGATCACGCCCCTTCCTCGGACTCGTTTGCCTCGCTCAACCAACTCCAACACGAACTTCAACTCAACGCCGACACCGTGTTCAAATTGTTCAGCGTCCATTCCCGCCAACACCTCGTGGATCTCCTGAAAAGCGAACCCATTATCGGCATCGCGGTCATTCTCTTGAGCATAGTCCTGGCCCTGCAGGTCGTGTCCACCAGCCGCCGGCTCGAACGGGAAATCGAGCAACGCAAAAAAGCCGAGGAGGAACGCGCCTTGCGCGACCGCTCGATCAATTCGGCGACCAACGGCATTCTCATTGCCGACGCCCGTCAGCCCGACATGCCGACGGTCTATTGCAATGCCGCGTTTGAGAAAATTACGGGCTACGCCACGGAAGAAGTCCTCGGCCAAAATTGCCGGTTCCTGCAGGGGACGGACCATCAGCAACCCGGACTCGACGCCATTCGCCAAGCGATCCGGCAGGGCACCGAAGCCAAAGCGGAACTCCGCAATTATCGCAAGGACGGCAGCCTGTTTTGGAATGAACTCTACATCGCGCCGGTCAAGGACCCGCAGGGACGGCTCACGCATTTCATCGGGATTCAAACGGACATCACGCAGCGCAAACACCAGGAAATCGAATTGGCGAACAAGACCCGGGAACTGGCCCAATCCAACGCGGAACTCCAGCAGTTCGCCTACGTGGCGTCTCACGACCTGCAAGAACCGCTCCGTATGGTGGCGAGCTACACCCAGTTATTGGGGAAACGCTACCGGGGCAAGCTGGATCAGGACGCCGATGAATTCATCGGCTACGCCGTGGATGGCGCCACCCGCATGCAACGCCTCATTCGGGACCTGCTGGAATACTCGCGGGTCGGGGCGGAGCGTCAGTCCTTCGAGGAAACCGACTGTGAACTCGTATTCCAACAGGCCATGCAGAATCTCTCCGCCTCGGTCCGGGAACGTCGCGCGGAAGTGACTCATGATCCGCTCCCCATTGTCCGGGCCAGCCCGACGCACCTGATCCAGGTCTTCCAAAACCTGATCGGCAACGCGCTGAAGTTCCAAGGCGACGCCCCGCCCCACATTCACGTGGGGGCCAAGGCGCTCCCGGATGGATGGGAATTCTCCGTCCGCGACAACGGGGTCGGGATGCCGGGCGATCAACTCGATCGTATCTTTGCGATCTTTCAACGCCTGCACGGTCAAAGCGAATACCCCGGCACGGGGATCGGTCTGGCCATCTGTAAGAGAATCGTGGGAAAATACGGCGGGCAAATCTGGGCGGAATCCGAACCCGGTCAAGGCGCGACCTTCTATTTCACCCTGACGACGCCGCGGTTGTGAATTTTGAATTGCGGATTGTGGATTGGCATGAAACTCGCGGGGAGGGCGGACACGCAGGTCCGCCCCTACGGAATTGACGTTCGGCGGTGGGTTGTCGGAAGAGCTGAACCCCCCTGCCCCCCTTATCAGGGGGGGCCAGAGAGGAACTCCGTCGTCCCCCTGATAAGGGGGAATGAGGGGGTTGTCTTAATGAAGAATTTTTGTGAAGGGCCGGAGCACCCATGAACACGACGACCATTCTCTTGCTGGAAGACAATCCCGGCGATGCCCGCCTGATCCGGGAACTCTTTCGCGACATCCAAGGGCGGGCCTTCACCATCATCACCGCCGAATCCTTCCGAAAGGCGTATGAGTGTTTGCAAGCCAACAGCGTGGACCTCGCTCTGGTCGACCTTTCCTTGCCCGACAGTCACGGGTTGGAAACGTTTCGTAAACTCGCGGAAGGCTACCCTTCACTCCCGCAAGTCCTCCTGACCGGGCTGAACGACCGGGAAACGGCCATCCAGGCCGTTCGAGAAGGCGCACAGGATTATCTGCTCAAAGGCGAGGTGGACGGGCACGTCCTTCTTCGGGCCATTGACTACGCCATCGAGAGGAAACGTATCCAGGCCGAATTGGAAACCGCGAATGCCCGGCTCCGGAAGAGCGCGGAGGATCTCCATTCCATCCTGAATCAACTGCACATCGGGACGATTTTGATCGACCCAGAAGGCCGGATTCTCCATATGAGCGTGTCCGCCCTTCGATTATTGGGAAAAAACGAACCTATCCCGGAAGGCCAATCCTGGCAGGAAGCCGTGGAGTTCCCCGACCATGAGGTCCGCGGCCTGGAACGACTCATGCTGGAGGGCGAACGGGAAAGATTCGTCGTCCATTTCACGCCCCCCGGCCTCTCCCCACGTCGGCTGGAGATCGACATCCACGATGACCCTCGTGACGCTCGGGCGAAAATGTTCTTTCTGTATGACGTCACGGAAATTCACACCCTCCGCAAACAACTAGAGGACAAATCCTCATTTCACGATCTCATTGGAAAATGCCAGTCCATGCAGGACGTGTACAGGCAGATTCGCAACCTCGCCCAAGTCGACTCGACGGTCATCATCGAAGGGGAAACCGGAACCGGGAAAGAACTCGTGGCCCGGGCCCTGCACAATTCCAGCCCGCGAAAGGACAAGCCTTTTCTCGCGGTGAATTGTGCCGGCCTGACGGAATCCCTGCTGGGCAGTCAGTTATTCGGCCACAAGAAAGGCGCGTTTACCGGAGCCAACAGCGACCACCGCGGATTTTTTGAATCCGCTCAAGGAGGGACGATTTTCCTGGACGAAATCGGCGACATGCCGGCGCCCGTCCAGACGAGTTTGTTGAGGGTGCTCCAAGAAAAAGAAATTACCAGGCTGGGTGAATCCCAACCGAGAAAAGTGGACGTCCGCATCATCTGCGCAACGCATCGTGACTTACAGAAGCAGGTAGACCAACAGGCCTTCCGGGCCGACCTGCTGTACCGCATTCGAGTAGGACGCATTCATTTACCCCCGCTTCGTGAACGCCGGGAGGATCTTCCCCTCTTGATTTGGGCGTTCGTCGGCCAATGCCGCCAGGCGATGGGAAAACTGTTCGTCCAGGATATCGGCGCCGATGCCGTGGGTCACCTGACCCGATATCCATGGCCGGGAAACATTCGTGAATTGAAAAGTGTGATCGAATACGCCGTGCTCCAATGCGAAGGGGACACCATCCAACCCCGGCATTTTCCTCCGGAATTGCTCGAATCAGCCGAACCCGTGCGTCCCGTCCCGGAACCAACCACGTCCGTCAAGGACCGGGAACATCTATTACGCGCTCTCAGAGAGGCCAAGGGGAATCGAGTCAAAGCCGCTCAACTGCTCGGCGTCAGTCGCGCCACGTTCTATCGCTGGTTGGATGACTTGGATATTTCCAAACGCGATCTCTCCTGAACCGGCCCTCCAGTTGGCTTCTCCATAAGACATCCATGAGACACGATAATAAGACAGCCAACGAACTTTCGATGAACGGTATACACGCGTAACGTGTTGAATCTACAAGACTCATCTCTTCCGCCTGACCTTTGGCACAACCTTTGAATACTCCTGAAGAATCAAGGAATGAAAACACCGAAGTCAGCCCCTCTGAGGATACTTAATGAAGAAATCTCCCGTTATCCTGATCGTCGAAGACAATCCGGGAGACGTTCGCCTGATCAAGGAAGCACTCAATACGTCCTCCATCGAGCCCACCCTGTATTTTGTCCGTGACGGGCTTGAAGCCACGCGGTTCTTGGAAACAAGGATGCAGGACGGCTTACCACACCTGATGGTGCTCGATCTCAATCTGCCGAAGAAAAGTGGCTTTCAGGTGTTACAGTTCGTGAAATGCCATGAGATGTTGAAACGGATACCGGTGATTGTCCTCAGCTCTTCGCAAAGTCCGGAAGACGTCGCCAAGGCGTATGATCTTCACGCCAACTGTTACCTGACCAAACCGGCCAACTTCGAATCCTTTATCGCCGTGGTCCAGGCCCTGGAATATTTTTGGGTCCGGATCGCGAACCTTCCCTCCACCCACCCCACGCGCTTGTCTTTGTAGGCACGCGATTCCTGCGACAGTTAGCTGCCGGGTTACGACGCGCTCACCTGACCTACCTGATCGTCATCCCCGACCTGATCGGGGATGACAAAGAAAGACAAAGAAAAAGGCAACGACATTCAATCCCCCGAACTGTCATTCCTGCGCAAGCAGGAATCCAGGGTCTTTCTCCTCACCAACAAAAAAACAAAAGACGCTGGATCCTCGATTAAAAATGTCGAGGATGACAGAAAAAGGCCCTCTCACTCCGCTCTCTCCTAAGTGTCTCATCCGTAAATAATGAGACACTTTATTGTCTCATCGCAAAACAGGCTGTTCTATTTTCTTGGCGATAATTTCTCTAACTCTATGAAATAGCTATGAAAATTCTCATCGAAAAATCTGGCACGCAATTTGATAGACACTGAGAGAGACAGAAAAACTCATCAAAGGGTCTCCGGAAGAAAACAGCAACTGGAATACTCACTGTTTAACCAAGAAGGGGTGCAGATATGGCGACCTCAAAAAACATCCAAAGCCAGGGGTTGGTCACAGTACAAGACAGGCACACGTGCAAGAGGTGCGGTGGACTGATGCTCAGGGAAGGCCTGTTCGATCTGTTCGACGATACGGGGCAGATGCGCCGATGGGCACGGCGGTGCGTGCAATGCGGAGATATCGTGGATTCGCTTATCCTTAAACACCGCATGGGTGAGGGGCTTCCGGCTCTCAAACTCCTGAGTCGCAGACGTTGGACGGGCGTCGAGGCTTTTGTCAGGAAGCCACTGCACGGGTGACCGTCAATTTGGAAAAACCGCAACACCTTCAACAAAAAGGAGAGACAGCATGAACAAACATTTTCTGACACCAACCACGGGATTGTTAGTGGCTTTGACCTTGATTTTCAGCCCTTGGGCTACGGCCCTGGCCGCAGACACCACGAACATGGTCCTGATCCCAAAAGGTGAATTCACCATGGGCAGCAAGGACCACGGCGATGAAATGACTCATCAAGTCGTACTGGATGGGTATTACATTGACAAATATGAAGTCTCGAACGCCAACTATCGGGACTTCATGAAGGCCACCGACCATCCGGCTCCGGCCTACTGGGACGACCCGCGCCTGAACAAGCCCGGTCAACCCGTCGTCGGGGTGAACTGGTACGATGCCAATGCCTACTGTAAATGGACGGGCAAACGGCTGCCCACGGAAGCCGAATGGGAACACGCGGCCAAGGGGCCTGACGGGAGCCATTACCCTTGGGGACACACCATCGACGCCACCAAAGCGAATTATGGTCAAAACGTGGGAAAGACCATGCCCGTGGACTCCTACCCTGACGGGGTGAGCGGGTATGGAATTTATAATATGGCCGGCAACGTCTTCGAATGGGTGAGTGATTGGTATGATCCGAACTATTTCCGGGTCAGCGAGGCTTACAATCCCCAAGGGCCTTCCGACGGCTACGACTTTGCCAACCAGGGCCCCGTGAAGGTGCTGAAAGGTGGCTCCTGGCTGGCGCCTCAAACGTCCCTGCACACCAGCCACCGTTTCTGGAATCAGCCGGAGAACAACTCGTATGGAGTCGGGCTTGGATTCCGGTGCGCCACGTCGGCAGGCACCGACTCCGGCGACGTGGTGAAATACGATTTCATGCACGCCCTCATCAGCATGGGCAAGGAGCAATGGAAGGATGCGTTGGAATCGATCGATCAGGCGATCAAAGGCGATCCCAACAACGTGGAATACCAACAAACGCGTGACATCATCATGAAACAAATCAAGATGTAACGCGGCTCGGCCGGTGGGGAAAATACCCCCACCGGCCAGAAACATGAGGAATCCGATGAACACATTCGAAGCAACAGCAAGACACTACCTGAAAACCATGGGGCCGGTATGGCTGGCCACCGCGTTAAGCCTGGTGGCGGTACCTCTGCTCAGGCTGTAACGTGAATCGGCTGGTGGGGAGAATGCCCCCACCAGCTTGAAACGCGAAGGAAGATGATGGAGGAGAGGCGGGTCATGAAAATTTTCTATTGCTTAAGCCTGATTTTCATGGCATGGGGCATCACCTGGGGCGCGGGGCCGGGGCTGGCCGGCCACGCAGGATCTCATTTTCACCCACGGAGCCCTATGCAGGAATCGCTCTACCTGGCCGATAAGAACGTGGATGAAGCATGGGAGGCCTTCCACCAAGCCGCGCTGGGAGGCACCCTGGCGTCACCGGCCATCCAGACGCAGATCGAACAAGCCTTGAATGAATCCCGGCTTCTGCTGGTCGATGCCCGCAAGGCCGCTCGGGACAACGACACGCGTGCCGTCTCCTTACTCACCGCACGCATCGGAGCAATTTCCACGCACATCAAAGAACAGAGTCGAAGGCAAAAACCATGAATGCGATATTGATGACGACACTCACCATGTGCATCCTGTTGGGGCAGGTCGCCGCTTTCGCGGGCCCTCCCGTTCTCGCAAGGGACTCCGTTTCTATGGTCACTATTTCGGAAGGCAGTTTCATTCGAGGAAGCGGGGCGGAAGACGGGCGGGCCGACGAGCGGCCTCGCCGGACGGTTTATCTCGACGCCTTCATGATCGACAAATATGAGGTCACCAATGCCCGGTACCTCAGATTCATTGCCGACACGGGACATAAGGAACCGTTCAACGTGTATGGCACGGGCTCCCTCTTCGACGTGAAAGGCATCGGGAACTTCCCCGTGGTGCAGGTCACGTGGCACGACGCCGCGGATTACTGCCAATGGGCGGGCAAACGCTTGCCGACTGAAGCGGAGTGGGAAAAGGCCGCCAGGGGCACCGATGGGCAACACTATCCGTGGGGTAACGCGACGCCTTCGGCCCATCACGTGAATTATGATCGCGATTGGACGGGAAAGGGGACGCTGCTCCCGGTCGGCTCATTACCCGAAGGCGTCTCTCCCTACGGCGTGCACGACATGTCCGGCAACGCGCGAGAGTGGGTCCAGGACTGGTACGCGAAAGATTATTATCAGGTCGCGCCGGACCGAAACCCCAAGGGGCCTGAAACCGGATTGCTCAAAGTCATCCGCGGCGGATCGTGGCACAGCTTCGATTCCGACATTCGGACGGCAGCTCGTGGGAAAGGGGGGTTCGCCCTGAAGACGCATGGGACCGGCTTCCGTTGTGCCATGGACGTTCCGGCGACACCCCGACCGGTGAAACGAGGTCAAGAATGAACGTGGCTATCGTCGGAGGAACGGGTTTTATCGGAAGGAACATTGCCCCGATCCTGGCCGACAACGGGCACACGGTGACCATTCTGACCCGCAACCAACGCGCGGCTTCTGCGGTTGTCGGAGGCACGATTCACGTTCGAGACTGGGATCCGTCGGATGGGCGGAGCCTGGAACAGACCTTTCAAGGGCAGGACGCGGTCATCAACCTTGCGGGCGCTCCGATCGCCGAGGGCCGATGGACGTCGTCACGGAAGGACGTCCTTCGTGCCAGCCGGATCGAGACCACACGCACGATCGTGACGGCGTTGTCCGGTCTTCCCGAGCCGGTTCGTCCGAAAATCCTCATCAACGCGTCGGGGATCGGGTTCTATGGACTCGAGACCGCCGATGAGGTCGATGAAACGCAGAGGCCGGGAACCGGCTTTCTGGCGGACCTGTGCGTGGAGTGGGAACGTGAAGCCTTCAAGGCAATGGACTACGGCATCCGAACCGTGTGCCTGCGAATCAGTATGGTGTTGGGCAAAGACGGCGGCGCCCTGCAAAAAATGCTTCTCCCCTTCAAACTATTCCTTGGCGGTCCCATCGGCACTGGCACCCAACCCGTAAGCTGGATCCACGTCGAAGACCTGGGACGACTCGTCGCGGCCATTCTCGAGCAGCCTGCTTTCAAGGGTGCGGTCAACGCGGCGTCCCCCCACCCGGTCACGATGAAAGAATTTTGCCGGCAACTGGGGCGGGCACTGGGGAGACCGTCCTGGCTTCCCGTACCCGCGATGGCTCTTCAAATCGGGTTGGGTGAACTGTCCACGCTCCTCACTCACGGTCAAGCGGTAATCCCCCTCGTGGCGCAACAGTTGGGGTTTACCTTCACCTATCCGGACCTGGAATCGGCTTTTTCCGCAATCCTGGGAAAGGGCCGGTGACTGCCACGCGCGGTCATGGAAATGAATGAGCGGAACATCATGGTATAGTGAAAAACAGGGGAACTAAGAAAGAAGGGGCGTCTGTTCCCTCCCCTTTGTAAGGGGAGGACAGGTGGGGTAGAGCCCACCGTCCATGGAGTCCGGAGTTTCGCTGTCCTGGCCACAGACTCTACCTCCCCTTCGCCCCTCCTTACAAAGGAGGGGAACTGCGGGCCTCATAACATGATAGTCGAGACTCTCACCTATCTCCATCTGCTGGCAGTCTCCGTGTTGGTCGGCAAGATCGTTTTTCTGTCGTTTGTCGCGGCACCGATCCTGGTCCGAACACTGAACGCGGATGTGTTTGCCCGAGTGGTGCGCCAGCTTATCCCACGCTACTACGCACTGGGCATGATCGCGGCCATCGTCGGGTGGGCGAGCGTCACGGGTTTGGGTCTGCTCACCGGGTTTGGCCCTCGGGCCTTGATTGCCGCCACACTCTGGCTCGGCGTCCTGGCGATTGAAACGTACTGCCGCGCCGATTTGACCCCGCGCATCAATGGTTTGACCGACCAATTCAGGGACGCCGCACAACGCGGGGAGGACACCGTGCCGATTCGTAAGGATCGAGAGGCCCTTCATCGCCGCTCGGTTCAGCTCAACAGCGTGGCGCTCGTTTTGGGATTGTGTTTACTCGGATTGATCTAAGGTAGAAGGAGAAAACGGATGCAACCATCATTGACGACGTTATCGATTCATCAGACCTTCCCGGTTCGCATTGTGCTGGCCGCCCTGTTTACCCTTCTGTTGATGACCCCGCTACAGGGTCACGCGCAGCCAAGCCATCCCCAACCGGGTAATCCCCACGGTGACCTGTCGGACCCCATGCTGCCTCCGCCGGGCATCATCGGTGTCGCCTTGCATCTCACGGCGGAACGCATCGGCGACCCGGCCGGCCTGTTCATCCGGGCGACCCACCCCTTGGGACCCGCAGTCAGGGCGGGGTTGACGCACGGGCAAGAAATCCTGGCGGTGGACGGCCGGTCCGTCAAAGGCATGACGTATCGGGAAGTCGTGTCCATCATACGAGGCGAAATCGGGACGTCCGTCACGCTGCTCGTCAAAACCTTCTCCGACGTGAAGGAAGTGAAGATTATGCGAGCCAGCGAAGCGCAGTTGACCGAAGAAGAACAACGGATCTGAGGAACTCTTGGGACCGGATCTGCCATTACGGTTGGGTATCAGCCGCTGCCTCCTGGGTGAACCGGTGCGGTACGACGGCGGACATAAACTGGACCATTTTCTGGCGGACGTGCTCGGCCAACACGTGGAATGGGTTCCGGTGTGTCCCGAAGTGGAGGCGGGATTCGGCACCCCGCGAGAAGCCATGCGGTTGGTGGACGACGTGGCTGAACCGCGTTTACTCACAGTGCGTTCCCATCACGATTACACCGGCCGGATGCGCCGTTACGCCAAAACACGGATGCGCGAGTTACGGATATTGAACCTGTCCGGCTACGTGTTCAAGAAATATTCACCCAGTTGCGGGACCCGGCGTGTCCGCGTGTATGCCCGCGACGGCCGGCTCCTGGGAACCGGGAAAGGATTGTTTGCCGAGGCGTTCAACCGGGCGTTTCCCTTGACTCCCATCGAGGAAGAAGGGCGGCTCCGGGACCAAGGCCTGCGGGAAAACTTCATCGAACGCGTGTTCGGCTATCATCGGTGGCAAGTGCTCAACGCCCGCTTTACCAAGGGACGGTTGGTGGCGTTTCATACGGTCCACAAGTACCTCCTGTTAGCCCACAGCCAGCGCCATTACCGGGAGCTTGGTCGATTGGTCGCCAATGGCAAACCGTCTCCCGTTCGAGAGTTGGCGCGGACCTACGGACACCTGTTTATGGAGGCCCTGGCCGTCAAGACGACCATTCGCAAACACGTGAACGTGCTGCAACACCTGGTCGGTCATTTCAAGAATGCTTTAAGCGCCAAGGCGCGGACGGAACTCCACGGGGTGCTGAGCGACTATCACAACGGGTTCGTGCCGCTGAGCGTCCCCGTTGCCTTGATCGGACACTACGTCCGGATACTGGACGTTCCGTACTTGAGGGACCAAGTGTACCTTGCGCCTCATCCCAAGGAACTCACGTTGCGAAACCATGTCTGATTTTCAGATCATTTAAGACGAGGATAATCGTCGAGAACAGACTTTTCCTTCCCCTCCTTTGCCTGCCCTGAGCAGAGCGAAGGGTCAAGAGGGGCGAAGGGGAGGTAGAGGAAAGGAAGGGAACCATGAGTGATTCAACAAAAGGTGTGGTCCTTGTCGGGCATGGCGGCATTCCCAAGGATTATCCGGGTGATCTCGTCACGAAACTCAAACGATTGGAAGCTCAACGACGCGCCGCGGGCGTTCCGATGTCCCACGAGGAACATGAACTCGACCAAAAAATACGGCTATGGCCCCGAACCCCGGAAACCGATCCCTATCAGGCCGGGCTGGAATTACTGGCCACCCGCCTCAAACCCCTCTTGCACGGCGCACGGTTTTCCACGGCCTATAACGAATTTTGCACCCCCACACTCGGCGAAGCCATCGAACAACAGATCGCCGACGGCGCCAAGGAGATTACCGTGATCTCCACCATGTTCACCCCCGGCGGATCGCACTCGGAGTACGAAATTCCCGAGGAAATGGCCGAACTTCGTCAGAAATATCCCGGCGTGACCCTGACTTACGCCTGGCCCTTCAATCTGGATAAGGTCGCGGAAATGCTCTGCGAACACCTCGATCAATTCCAGGATCATCCCGTGGGATGATGGCCTCCCGGGGGGTCTATAACGGAAAATATTTGATTATTCGTCGATTTCCTGTTGCATAACGACATACTCCGAGCCATAATAGCCTTCGTCAAACCACTTACAAGGAGGAGCATTATGCGAGTGGGTCATCATCAAAATAAGTCTTTTATCATCGCGGCCCTCACGGCCGTCGTTGTCGTCGGCGTGATGTTGACGATGGGGCAGGTTCCGTTGGCCGTCAGCCAGCCAGTGACCATTCCGGTGGGGAGCATCAGCGGGCCGATCCCGATGGACGCGGCCAACCCGGTGTGGGAAACGGTACCGGGCATCGTGGTGCCCTTGAGCGGGCAAACGATTACGACGCCCATGCATCCCAACATCTCGGTGAAAACCGTCATGGTCAAAATGGCCACCAACGGCAAAGAGATCGGGGTCTGGGCCAACTGGGGCGATCAAACCCTGAACAACACCACCATCGGCCCGCAGGATTTCCGGGATCAGGTGGCGGTACAATTTCCCGTCCAAACGTCCGGGGCCCCGCCGTTCCAATGTATGGGGCAATCCGGCGGCACGGTGAACATCTGGCGCTGGAACGCGGAATGGCAACGGGACATGGGCGCGGGTGTCGCGGGGATGTGGGACGTGGACCAACAATATCCCTCGATCGCCTGGGACTTTTACTATGAAGAGCCGGCGGGTGGCGTGACCTATCCGGACCGGATCGGCCGGAGCTTGGGGCCGTTCAATCCGGGGATTTGGTCGGGGAACATCATGTCGGATCCGGATTTGCGGGCCAGTTCGGTGGAAGATTTGAACGCGAACGGGTTCAGCACGTTGACGACGCAGGCGTCCCAGGATGTGATGGGGAACGGCCTGTGGGAACCGTACGGCGCGTTGAAGGGCGGCTGCTGCAGCGGTCCGACGTGGCGTGTGGTGATGAAGCGGGCGTTGTCGACGAATGACGCGAACGACGTGCAATTCGGCGCCGGGGCGAGCATTCCGGTAGCGTTTGCGGTGTGGGATGGCCAGAACGTGGAACGGAATGGCATGAAGGGCATCTCCACCTGGTTCACCGCCAA
>JAJEJG010000016.1 GCA_022828225.1 Nitrospirales bacterium
CTCAACCCTCACCTATCTCTCTGATAAGCCTCGGGTTTCGCTCCGGGACGCCTTGCCCTGCATCCCGCTATCACAAGAAATCAGAGGTTCCTCAAGTTGCCATGCCGTCATTACATCTTCACGACATTGTCACGAAAGTCCCTTGAAACACGAAGCGCGGCTGGCTACACTCGGCTCCCAACAAGGAAATTCCTCGGAAAAAGTCTGTCCAACCAGAGCCCAACCCCAACGCAGAGGGTATCGGGAAAATCGAAAGAGCGCGGTTATGCTCACCCACGACCGACAATCCATCCACGGCCAATGGTCCTCTCGTTTGACCTTTATCATGGCGGCGACCGGCGCCGCCGTCGGACTCGGCAACATTTGGAAATTTCCTTACCTGACCGGCGTCCACGGCGGAAGTGCCTTCGTGCTGGTATATATGCTCTGTGTGGCCGCCCTCGGCATTCCCATGATGATGGCCGAGGTCATGCTGGGTCGTCGCGGCCGGCAGACGCCGATCAACACCATGCGGACGCTGGCGGAGGAAAGCAACGCAGGCCAGGGCTGGCAACTCATCGGGTGGTCCGGCACCCTGGCCGGCATCCTGATCCTGTCCTATTACAGCGTCATCGGCGGGTGGACCATCGGGTACATATTCCACGCGGCCAGCGGTGATTTCTCGGGCCTCAGCGGAGCGGGGGCCTCAAGCCTCTTCGGAGACTTTGTCGGCAATCCCTTGATACAAGTGGGTTGGCACACCGCTTTCATGTTCATCACCATGTTCATCGTGGCTCGAGGGGTACAAAGTGGACTGGAAAAAGCCGTCACTTATCTGATGCCGACCCTCCTGATTCTCTTGTTGGTTCTCGTGGGCTACGCCATGACCACCGGCTACTTCATGAAAGGACTCGCCTTTCTGTTTACGCCCGACTTCACCCATTTTTCGAATACCAGCATGCTCACGGCCATGGGCCAGGCGTTTTTCAGCATGAGCTTGGGCATGGGCACCATCATGATCTATGGCTCATATCTCCCCAAAGACGTCTCCATCACCGGCACCTCCGTCGCGGTGGCCCTCTCCGACACCATGGTGGCCCTCATCGCCGGCATGGCGATCTTTCCGATTGTCTTTGCGAATGCCCTCACACCCGGAGCCGGCCCCAGTCTCATTTTTGAAACTATTCCCGTCGCCTTCGGCCACATGGGTGGCGGGACATTTTTCGCAACCCTCTTTTTTGTCTTGCTCCTCATAGCCGCATGGACGTCGTCTATTTCTTTAATCGAACCGGCGGTGACCATGATGATCGAAAAGTTCAACATGACGCGCCCCACGGCCGCTACGTGGACCGGTCTGGTCACGTGGGTCCTGGGACTCGGCACGGCTTTTTCATTCAACGTCTGGGCGGACGTCAAGGTGCTGGGCCTGACCTTTTTCGAACAGATCGACTTCCTCACCTCAAATCTCATGCTGCCGATAGGCGCGATCTGCATGGCCGTCTTTGCGGGATGGGTGATGTCCAAACACGTAAGCCGGGAAGAACTGAACCCGAAAAGCGAAGTCGGCTATGCTCTCTGGCACGCCTTGATCCGCTTCATCGCCCCGATCGCGGTGGCGATTGTCCTCCTGCACGCCATCGGCCTGTTTTGACAAGTAGGGTTGTGGGATGACGCCTGTCCTGAGCGAAGTCGAAGGACTCCGCTCATCCGACCTACGCTGCTGTTTTTGAGCGGACGGCCTGTGGACGATCAGTCTCGTGAAGCCCGAACCGGCCTTGCTTGCAACGACTGGTAGCTTCCCCTACTGTATCGGCTTATGTCAAAAACGCGCATATGGTTCTATTGTTTGCTCACGGGTACGGCATATTCGCTTTCCGTTTCCAATCTGATTGACGGGATTCCCTGGGGTCTGTTCGCCTGGATTGCCCTCCTGCCCCTCCACCGTGTGCTGATCGGCGCCACGACGGGTCAAGCCTTTTGGCGCGGCTGGCTGGCCGGCTTTCTGGCGTTTGCCGGCACGATGTATTGGGTGGTGACCGCCATGCACCACTATGGCAAAGTCCCCCTGCCCATCAGCATCGTGCTCATGCTTGTCTTGGCGGGATATCTGGGCCTGTACGCCGGCCTGTATGCCTGGGGATTTGTCCGGCTGGAACAACGATGGCCTGCCTCGACTTGGCTCGCAGCCCCCTGTTTGTGGGTCTCCCTTGAGTACATGCGCACCCACGCGTTCAGCGGATTGCCTTGGGGCCTGTTCGGGTACTCACAATTCCAATGGCTGCCGCTCATCCAGATCGCCAACATCACCGCCGTCTACGGCGTGTCATTTCTCATCGTGCTGGTGAACATCTCCGTATTTTTGCTCATCAGGCGGGTGTTGACCGAAAATCCGCAGCACATGCTTCGGCCCTGGCTCCCGCTTACCGTCACCGTTGCGGCCATCCTCGGGGTCTGGCTCTATGGGTTGAATCAACTGCACGTGTCTCCTGCGGACAGACTCACCGTCGGAATCGTTCAAGCCAATATCGACCAGGCACAGAAGTGGGACCAAGCCTATCGAGAGGAAACACTGGAACGATACCGGCGGCTCACCGAAACCGTCAGTCCCAAATCCGACCTGATCCTTTGGCCTGAAGCGGCCACGCCTTTTATATTCGAACAGGAGCCGGACTATCGATTGCTCGTGACCGGGATGACGGCACACGCCGAGGTCCCGCTCGTGTTCGGAAGTCCGGCCCTCCGGCGTCAAGACGACGGTACTCCGTACCTGCTCAACAGCGCGTATCTGTTAAATCCCTCAGGGGCAATCTCCGGCCGGTACGACAAGCAACATCTCGTGCCCTTCGGCGAATACATCCCGCTGCAACGGATGCTCTTTTTCCTGGACAAATTGGTCGTCGGCATCGGTGATTTTCAGCCGGGACCGGGGCCGACCCTGCTGGACTTTGAACGCGGACCGGACAGGCGGCAGACCCGGTTTGGGGTCGCCATTTGTTTCGAGGTCATCTTTCCGGATCTTGTGCGGCGACTCGCACTCGAAGGTGCGAATTTCCTGGTGACGATCACCAATGACGCCTGGTTCGGGAACACCGTGGCCCCGCATCAACATTTCGCCATGGTCGTCTTCCGCGCCGTGGAAAACCGCATGGCATTCGCCCGGGCCGCCAATACCGGCGTGTCCGGATTGATCGATCCGACCGGACGGATTCTCACGGCAACGCCCATTTTTGCCGAACACGCCGTGATCGGCTCGATCCCTCTGAGCGCACCCTCCACGGTCTATACCCGATTTGGCGATGTGTTTGCGTGGGCCTGTGTTATAATGGCCTTGTTTTTGTTATTCTTCGCTCGTTTTATCGACGGACCATCCGCGGCTGACACCCGCTTTTCAACGCGACACAAAGGAGCATAGCATGCTTGAGGACATTCGAACCCGTCTGCATACCACCGAAGACCATATCCAAGATTTACGGAGGCGTCTTTGACCTGCCTCGACTACAAAATGAACTCGAGGAACTCGCACAGGAAAGTGCCCAACCCGATTTCTGGAAAAATACGCATGTCGCTACCAGGGTAGGACGACGTAAAGCCACCATTGAACGGGACCTCACCCGCCTCACCGATTTCGAGCAAAGGCAGGCTGATCTGGAAGCCACGCTCGAACTCATCGGGGCGGAAGATGATGCCGAACTCCACGCTGAATTGACCCAGGGCATAGAAGAGTTGGAAACGCTCCTGGAGCACATGCGCACGGAGCAGTTGCTGGCCGGCGAACATGATGGACGATCCGCCATTCTGGGGATCAATCCCGGCGCCGGCGGAACGGAATCGCAGGATTGGGCCCAAATGTTGATGCGGATGTTCGTACGATGGGCCGAGGAGAAGAAGTTCAAGGTCGGCAGCATCGACATCCAGCCCGGTGACGAAGCCGGCATCAAAAGCGCCACGTTGAGTATCGAGGGCCCGTATGCCTACGGCTACCTGAAATCGGAAGCCGGAGTGCACCGGTTGGTGCGGATTTCTCCATTCGACGCCAACAAACGCCGCCATACGTCGTTTGTCGCCGTGTCGGTCTATCCCGAACTGGATGACGACGTCGAAGTCGAGATCGACGACAAAGATCTGAAGATCGACACGTTTCGCGCGGGCGGGGCCGGCGGGCAAAACGTCAATAAAGTCGAAACCGCCATTCGCATGACGCACATTCCCAGCGGGATCGTCGTGCAATGTCAGAACGAACGCTCGCAATTGCAAAACCGCATGGGCGCCATGCGCGTCCTGAAAGCGAAGATATACGAGTTGGAGCAACGCAAGAAGGAGTCCGAGTTTCAAACCATCGTCGGCGAAAAAAAAGACATCGCCTGGGGCAGCCAGATCCGGTCGTACGTATTCCAGCCGTATCAAATGGTCAAGGATCACAGGACGAATCACGAGTCCGGGAACATTGCCTCGGTCATGGATGGAGACCTCGACGCCTTCATCGAAGCCTATCTGAAACAAACCGCCGCGAGTGCATAACGACGTTGGTTCTTTGACGCGGCGTATGGGAACAAGCTGATGGATGAATCGAACGAACAGCGCGCACAGCGCATTCAAAAACTCGACGTGCTGACATCCATGGGTGTGCAACCCTACGGCACCCGCTTCGAGACGACGCACCGCGTCGTGCGCCTCCTGGAAGCGCACGGGACAACGGGCAAAGACGAACTCGATCAACGGGCAATCGACTGTCGGATCGCGGGACGAATCGTAGCCCTGCGCCGGTTCGGCAAGGCCGCGTTCGCCTCGCTCCAGGACGGCGCGCACCGGCTCCAGGTCTATTTGAAGAAAGACGTGTTGGGCGACGACGCCTTTCGCCTGTCGCAGGAATTGGACCTGGGCGATTGGATCGGAGTGGAAGGCCGGCTGTTCCGCACGAAGACCGACGAGTTGACCGTCGAAGTGCGCACGTTGACGTTTCTCTCGAAAGGGCTGCGTCCCCTTCCGGAAAAGTGGCACGGCTTGACGGACATTGAAACCCGATACCGCCAACGCTACGTGGACTTGATCGCCAACCCGAACGTCCACGCCGTGTTTGAAACGCGTAGCCGGATCATCGCGGGCATCCGCACCTATCTAACGGAACACGGGTTCCTCGAAGTGGAAACGCCGATGATGCAACCCATCCCCGGCGGGGCCGCGGCCCGCCCGTTCGTGACGCACCACAACGCGCTCGATCGGGATCTCTACCTGCGCGTCGCGCCGGAACTGTACCTCAAGCGATTGGTTGTGGGCGGATTCCAGCGCGTGTTTGAAATCAATCGGAACTTTCGCAATGAAGGCATCTCGACCATCCACAATCCGGAATTCACCATGCTCGAGTTTTACCAAGCCTATGCCGACTACCGGGACCTCATGGCGTTGACCGAAGACCTGTTCGGTGCGCTTGCACGGGATCTCCTCGGCGCCGATACACTGGAGTACCAGGGCGACTCCATCGATCTCACTCCCCCGTGGCGTCGACTTTCGTATTTCGAAGCCATCATCGAATACAACGCCCTTGACCGCAACGTACTCGAAGATCAGGCCGCGGCAACGGCGGCAGCCCGGCGACTCGGGGTGGACGTTCCCAAGGATGCCTCACTCGTCGGGATCCTGAACCTGATCTTTGAGGAAACCGTGGAACACCGGCTCACTCAACCTACGTTCATCACGGACTACCCGACGGAGATCTCGCCCCTCTCGCGCAGGAAGGACACGGACCCCCGACTCACCGATCGCTTTGAATTGTTTATTGCCGGACGCGAGTTGGCGAACGGGTTTTCCGAGTTGAACGATCCGCTCGATCAGCGTCAACGCTTCGAAGCCCAGGTCGCCCAACGGGAAGCCGGCGACGATGAAGCGCATTACTTCGATGAAGATTTCCTGCGCGCCCTGGAATACGGGATGCCGCCGACCGCAGGCGAAGGGATCGGCATCGACCGGCTGGTGATGTTGTTCACGAACCAAGCCTCCATCCGCGACGTGATTCTCTTTCCCCAACTTCGACCGGAGAAACCATCGTGACCCTGCCGTATGAAATTTTCGTGGGGCTCCGGTATCTCCGGGCCAAACGGCGAACCCGGACCATATCGCTCAATACCTTCATTTCGATCACCGGTATTACGTTGGGCGTCGCCGCGCTCATCGGGACACTCGGCATCATGACGGGGTTCAAGGAGGACATGCAGGCGAAGATTCTGGGGACAACCTCGCACGTCGTGGTCCAGCCACGAGGGAAACAAACCATGGCCGGCTATGCGGAGGTGATGCGGCAGGTCGAGGAAGTGCCTGGAGTTGTGGCCGCCACGCCCTACATTTACCAACAAGTGCTGCTCACTTCGAAAACCGGCGTGCGCGGGATAGTCCTGCGCGGTATCGATCCGGATAAAGAGCCCGAGGTCACGGAAATCACGAAGAACGTGAAATCCGGCTCTGTACAGGATCTGGCCGTTCCCGACGCCTCCGCTCAAACCGGTCCGAAACCCGGCATCATCCTCGGCAAGGAACTGGCCAGGCGTCTTGGGGTCGTCGTCGGTTCCCGGATCAACGTCGTCTCCCCAGTGGGCCCCATCAGCGCGTTGGGGATGACGCCGAAAATCCGCCCGTTTCAGGTCGTCGGCCTGTTCGAGTCGGGCATGTACGAATATGACGCCTCACTGGCCTACATCGCGTTGGAGGAAGCCCAGCGGTTCTTCAGCCTGGGCAGGGCCGTAACCGGAATTGAAGTGAAAGTGGAAGATGTGTTTGTCGCCGATGCCGTGGCCAAACGTATCGACGCACGACTCGGGACCGGGTACATGGCGAGAGACTGGATGCTCTTGAACCGCAACCTGTTTTCGGCCTTGCGCCTCGAAAAAACCATGATGTTCTTGTTGCTGGTCCTGATTACGCTCGTCGCGTCCTTCAACATCGTGGGCACGCTCACCATGATCGTCACCGAAAAGCAACGCGAGATCGCCATCCTGAAAGCCATGGGGGCCACGCCAGGCGCCATCATGCGGATCTTCATGCTGAACGGCGTGGTCATCGGCCTCACCGGCACGGCCATCGGCATCCCCCTGGGGTACACCTTTCTCTACCTCATCGAAAACTATTTCACCTTCGATCAAACCGTGTATTTTCTCTCGAGCATTCCGGTCCACGTGAAGGCTTTGGACGTGTTCATGGTTTCGTTTTCCGCCATTCTGATCAGTTTCGCCGCAACGCTGTATCCGTCTTGGCAGGCCGCCAAGCTCGCACCGGTCAGCGCCCTTCGATACGAGTAACGTCCATGAGTCCTTCTTCCGATTCAGCACCACCTCTTCTTCAAGTGAACGATTTGTCCAAATCGTTCGTCCTGGGCAGTCAAACCATCGACGTGCTGAAAGGCATCAAGCTAGAAGTCCGGCAAGGCGAACTTCTGGCCATGCTTGGGGCGTCGGGAGCAGGGAAGAGTACCTTGCTCCATATTCTGGGAACCCTTGATCGACCGACGCGAGGCACCGTGTGCTATGAATCGCAGGATATTTTCCGTTTGTCGGAACACGAGCTTGCCCGGTTTCGAAACCGGCACATCGGGTTCGTGTTTCAATTTCATCACCTTCTGCCTGAATTCACGGCCCTCGAAAACACCTACCTGCCCAGTCTGATGCAAAAACGGCCAATCGCACAGTGTGTCGAAGAAGCCGGCGCGCTGCTGTCGCAAGTCGGCCTGGAACACCGCTTGCATCACAAACCCGGTGAGTTGTCCGGGGGTGAACAACAACGGGTGGCCGTCGCACGCGCGCTCATTCACAACCCGGATCTGGTCCTCGCGGACGAGCCGACGGGAAATCTGGACACGCATACCGGGGAAACCCTGTTCGCCCTGTTGAGAAAACTGAATCAGAAACGCAAGACCGCGTTCGTGATCGTCACCCATAACGAACGCCTCGCTCAACAAGCCGATCGCGCGATACACATGGTGGACGGACGGATCGTGAACGGCCGCGGGGAGTAAAGCGGGCCCGGAACGATCGGCTTGTCACGCTGGAATCGTTTGACTATCCTAGAAACGGATTCACCCAGCCGCTACAGAAAACGAAGCAAGCGGGAAAAAGGAGGCCGCATCCATGCGAAACGATCGACACTGGATACCCAGTCCGTTCACCACCATAGCACTAGCCATGCTCTTGGCGCTCCCAGTCATAACGGCCCTGACAAATACGGCGTACGCCCACGACGGGCGCTTCTACGTCGGAGTGCAGGTCCCGGTGGAACGGGTCGATGCCTCCTACGACAAGACCGTCGACAACACCAACTCAAGCAACCCGCGAAGAGGCCAGGTGTTTCACGACAATGATTCCGACGATACCTTCGCGTATGGCATCGGGTTGCTCGCCGGCTATCGGATCCCGCTGCATACCGAGAGCGGATTGTACGTGAGCGGGGAGGTGGACTTGGCGTTTCACGGCGGCCAGGCAAAGGGACAGCTTCCGGGAGTGGGAGACTCCCCCGGGCGCAATCAACCCGGCGAAAGCTGGCCGGACCGCTGGTCCTTTGAAAAAGACCGGAGCTACGGCTTCACGCTCAAGCTGGGCGGCAGCCCCGGCGTGCTGCGGTCATGGGACACGAGCGTCTACGTCCTCGGCGGTATCCGCCTCATCCAGGCGCAGTTTACGAATCACTTTAGAGGCTGCCTGTCCGACATGAACTGTACCTCGACCACCCAGCCCGAGTTCGTCTCGGGAACGGACAGCCGCGACCTGAATTATACGGCCTGGACGTACGGCGTGGGCGTGGAAAAGATGCTGAGCGAAAACCTCGGGCTTCGCATCGAAACGCGTCATACTCTGTATAACAGTGAGCGCTGGGTCGAACCATTCAGCGACGTGGGAGTCAGAGTCCCGACGCGTATTGATGCGAATGACGTCGGCCTCCTGATGAGCTTGGCGTGGTATTTCTGAAGCACCAACCAAGTTGCCCGCTGCATGGGAAGGCCACGGCTCCTATACACGGCTTCCCCCTGTGCTCTGATGTAAGGCCGGATTGCTTATTGGGGTGCCGCCGTGATTCTGTCCTTGATCACGTCAAACGTGGCTTTGGGCACCACTCGTTTGGAGACCAGCTCTCCGCGAAGCCGATAGGGACGATTCAACACGACCTTGTCGGCCTCTTCCTTGGTGAGCCCTAAAAACAACTCCAGGTCATTCGCAGAAGCCGTATTGATATTGACGGGTGTCACCGTCTCATTTAACGGTACGGCGACCGGAGGGGGGGCCGGCTTGGACGTTGATGTCTTGGATGCCAGGGGTGGGGTCTCCGTGCCGAACTTTTTCGAGGCCCTGGAAGCCTTTGCCGCGCTTTTCGTCATGGCTTCGCGGGCGTCTTTAAGGTCTTTCTCATAGCGGCGCACCGCATCCCGCAACGTACGGTTCTGACTTTTCAACTGCTGGTGCACATGCTGAATGTCTCGTAGTTTGCTCGCCAATGCGGCACGGTCCCTTTGTAGCTGAGCCTCACGAGTGGCGAGCACGTCCCGTTCACTCCTTTGGTTTTCCTTGATCTCCTCAATTTCGGCACTCAGCATTTCCAGATCGAACGCCGCCTTCTCATGCTCGGCCAGTAATTTTTCATTTTCCTCTTCGAGGGCCTCATACTGCATCCGGCGTTTTTTCAGTTCCGTCTTGGTCACTTCCAAGGCCGCCACGGTTGTTTCATATTTGCCCTTGGGGACGACACAACCTCCCAAAAACAGACCGGCACAGCAGAGAAGGCTCACTCCCCACATGCCGTATCGCCGACCCCACCCGGGGGCCTCGTCAGTTGTGCTCAGTATCGAAAGGGATTTTTCGTCAGACAGACAACGTGGTTGGCTTAGGCCTTTTGACATGGCATTTACTATGAAACCCCTGATATGTTTTGTCAACAATTCGCACGACGAGGAATCGACCGTCATCAGCGCACTATTCGCACGGATTCACGCATAAGCCGCCGCCGTCACCCATGGAACAATTCGGACCAGGTCTAGCCGTTTTGCTCGGTATTGTGGAGGGACTCACGGAGTATCTCCCCGTCTCGTCGACCGGTCATCTCATTCTTTTCGGACACTGGTTGGGATTTACGGGCCACGTGGCAATCAGCGTCGAAATCTGCATCCAGGCGGGAGCCGTGTTGGCCGTCGTGGCTTACGAACGTGTCAAAATCCGTTTGCTACTAAGTCATGCGAACCAAGAAGGACGCAACTTGCGACGCAACCTTGAAACCTCGACCTCTTCCCTCGTGGACTTGCTCAGAACTTCAATTGACATTCACAAGCATCTCTGGTTTCTCATTGGCTTAGTCGCGGCTTTTTTACCCGCGGCTCTGGTGGGCTTGCTGGCTCATGACTGGATTGAGGAACACTTCTTCTCTCCTCGAACCGTGGCCCTGAGTCTCATCATGGGCGGGGTCGTGATTCTCATCGTGGAAACCTGGCCCAAACAGGCTCGTTGCACGTCATTGGAACGCATCGGCCTATCGAGGGCCGTAGGAGTCGGCTTCGCACAGTGTATGGCATTGATTCCCGGCATGTCTCGCTCGGGTTCGACTATTGTGGGAGGGCTGCTCCTGGGGTTGGAGCGCAAAGTCGCCACGGAATTTTCCTTCTTCCTGGCGCTTCCGACCATGTTCGCTGCCACCGGCTACAAATTCGTACAATCCTACCATCTCATCAATGCCCAAGATCTCCTGGCGCTGCTCATAGGCCTGGTAGTGTCCTTTCTGGTGGCCTGGGCGGTGATTGCGGCGTTTCTCTCCTACGTCAAACGACACACGCTCAAGGTGTTCGGCTATTACCGCGTGGCCCTCGGGACAATCATTCTCTTCGTGATATAGTCGCCTGTTCATAGACATTGAACACACGAAGTGGGCATGGCGAATACGAACGTTTGACTCATGACGTCTGGACGTCTATTGTATGTCTCATGGAACGGCGAGAGTCTCGAAATTACCCCGGGCAAATACGAGACGCCATCCTGCAAGTCTTGGCGTTGACTTCAAAACCCTTACCTATCAAGGAAATCGAAAGCCGGGTGGAAAGAATCGCCGGGCCAACGCCGCCGTCGTCCATCAGATCCTATTTGAGACTCAATACGCCGGATATGTTCGTTCGCGAGGAACGCGGCGTCTACAGTCTTCGGACGAATAATTCCGGAGGGATCCAGCGGGAACTGGCTTATCCACAACGATGGGAAGAACCGTTCGATTACGGAAAAACCACCCTGGTGAACGCCGATTGTTTTGATTGGCTAGAGACTCAGGACCCGAACAGTCTCCATGCGGTTGTCACCGATCCGCCTTACGGTTTACATGAATACACGCCGGCGCAGCAGCAAAAACTGCGCAAGGGCAAGGGCGGCGTTTGGCGAATACCCCCGTCGTTCGATGGCAACAGGCGTTCACCTGTTCCCCGCTTTACGACCTTGACGCAGCAACAATTGGAACAGCTAGGTTCGTTCTTCTTCGTATGGGGTAAATTGCTGCTTCCAAAACTCGTTCCGGGCGCACACGTCGTCGTTGCCTCCAACCCCCTTGTTTCCTACATCGTATCGAATGCCTTAGTGGAGGCCGGTTTGGAAAGAAGGGGAGAAATCGTACGCCTGACCATGACCATGCGCGGGGGCGACCGCCCCAAGGGCGCTCACGAAAGATTCGGCGAAATCAGCGTTATGCCGCGCTCGATGTGGGAACCATGGATTGTGTGCAGAAAGCCCGTCGACGGCCGCGTGCAGGACAATCTAAAAAAATGGAAAACCGGCGGATTTCGACGACCCATGCCGGATAAACCTTTCGGCGACGTGATCGCTTCGTCGCCTACGAGAAAGAATGAAAAACTACTTGCCTCTCATCCGAGTCTGAAGCCGCAAGCGTTCATGAGACAGGTTGTTCATGCTGCATTGCCCCTGGGGGAAGGTGTGATTCTCGACCCATTTGCTGGTGCCGGTTCCACGCTGGCTGCAGCGGAAGCTGTAGGCTATGCGAGCATCGGTGTAGAGAAGGACCCTGAATTTTTCGCCTTGGCCCGCAAGTCGATACCGAAACTTGCGGCACTCGAAACGAACGGGGGAACTAGAGCCTGTATATCCAGCTATCCCGAAGTTTCCTGATGCCGTCCTTGTGAAGCGTCGCGGTGCGAGTTCCCAGTTCCCCCCTCGGATTCTTTCTGAAGTCATTCATCGTAACCTTTCCCAGGTAGATTTCCGTGAAAGTCATCGGCGCTCGGTCCAGGGCTGGTTCCGAGTCGGTATCGACCATGTAGACAAACACACACATCCACTGTTCGCGCGCGCCGTGAGTATCGACTGCGCCCCCGGCTTTTCTTGTCGTTTTGACTTCCACACCTTCCGTACCTGCCTTGACGGCGTTATCGGCATAGACTCCCTGCACGATGAGATCAGGATGACCATTGAAGTACGCATTTTCAGTCAGGACGCGAGAGTGTTTGGCGAGACTTGCCGTCAACATATCGGAAAGCACACCGGACATGATTGCGGGACGAAGCGTGTCATCGAGCCGTTGCAGTCCCTTACCGGTAAGATGCGCATTGACGTCGTAAAAGAAATCATAGACGTCCTGCATTGCCATTTGAAAATCCTGCCGGCGCAATTCGTAGGGCAGTTGAGCTTTCTTGTTGAATTTTGAAATATCAACAATGTTGCGTTTGATGGGCATAAAGGCTTCCGACCTGCTGCTCAGGATGCATAATACCCGGGGCGGCGGTCTTTCAATAACTCATTGTAGGGATTGATCGACTTGTTGCGGGCTTCTTCCACGTCAATTTCGACCACCGTAAGTTCAGGAGCATCGGCGGAGGCCCGGGAAAGAATTTGCCCTTTTGGTGAAACGATTTCGCTTTTCCCGATAAAGGTCAGGGGCGGTTTGCCTCCCCTGGCCTCCTGGCCGATTCGATTGGCCGTAATACTGAAGACCCGGTTTTCGAGGGAACGCGTGACCATGGCATCGGGACAGTGAGGCAGGACCAGATTCGAGGGATGGCACACGATCTCCGCGCCCTGCAGGACGAGGGTACGGGCGGATTCCGGGTAGTACCAATCGAAACAGATCATGACCCCGATACGAGCCTGGCCGATGTCCCAGACCTGAAACCCCGTATCACCCGGGCTGAAAAACAAAGTCTCCTCGCAAAACAAATGCGTCTTGCGATAGCACCCCAGGAATCCCGAAGGCCCTACGACAATTGCCGAATTGTAGCAGTGCTGTCCCGCCTGCTCAGGCAACCCCGCGACCACGTGCATCCGGTGCCGGCAGGCCAACTCGATACAGGCTTGGGTCGTCGGACCGTCCGGAACACGCTCCGATAACTCGAGGACTTCCTCCCGGCTGACGAATTGATACCCGGAAAAGGCAAATTCCGGGAGAACGAGCAGGTCGCAGTCCACCGAACCCAGTTGAGAAGCCACCTGGTCGATATTGCGTTGCACTTCACCGAATTCAGGATGGGTTTGAAAATACCCGACTTTCATCAGTTGTCTCTTTGAACGCGACCGGTCTCCAAAACAAAAACGGGCAGGAACCTCCTGCCCGTTTTTGCAAACCATATTGACCTGATCGATTCGATCAATGGACTTCCTTCAGATGCATGACGGCGCTTTTAGCATGCTTTGTCGCGACTTCGGCATGCCCTTGGTTGCCATGCGCGATGGCTTCTTTCAATTCGCCCACGCCTTCATCGAGATGAGGGTTCTTGACTTCTTTCTGAGCCATTTCGGCATGGCTCAACGCTTCTTGCGCATGACCGACCACGGCATCGGCATGGCCCATGCCGCCATGTTTGGCCGCTTCTTCCGCGTGCGCAATCGCTTCGGCAACATGCGGATTCCCGTCGGCAAACGCCGGTGCCGCCGCCAATACGAACAACGCCGAAATCAACAATCCGGCGAGCAAAAGGTTCTTCGCCATTCCACACCTCCTCATTAAACGGTTAGAGAAATAATCGTTTCCTGGTTGCGTGCTTCTATTCTGATATCCTCGCATGCCATCGCGCTTTCTTCAAGACGCCTCTTCGTCGGCTTTACCCGTCACCTGGTAAAGCAATTGCATGTCTTTTTCGGCGGGGGCCGCAAAATCCCGGCTCCACTCCCACCATGACCCCGGATAATTTCGTACGCGCTCATAACCCGCCAACTTCAGTAAAAAATACATCCATGCCGACCGAAGACCGCCCAAACAATATGTAATCACTTCCTGTTTTTCGTTCATGCCGAACGCATGAAACATTTCCCGAAGGGCAGATTCGGGTTTGACCGTGGCGTCCTGCCGGAGAAACCCGTTCCAGGGTATATTGACCGCAGAAGGTATATGCCCGGGCCTCGGCAACCCATCGATTTCCTTCCCCGCATATTCCTCCACGCTTCGGGCATCCACGATCACCGTGTCCCGATGGGGACCTTTGACCAGTTTTTTCAATTCCTGTTTGTCGATCATCGCGTCCGGCTGAACCGACGCCGTAAAGTCGCCCGGCTTGAGACGAACCGGGTCATGTTCATAGCGTCGATGTTCGGACGTCCATTTGGGCCAGCCTCCGTCCAGGACCTTGACGCTCTTGTGTCCGAGATACTGCAACATCCAAAACATCCGGCCTTCGTCGCCCCAATTATCAAAGGGATTGGAGTACACCACGACGTCGCTCGAATTGTTCATGCCCAAGGCCTGCAACCGTTTCTCCAAACGAGCGACGTCGGGATCCAGCAGGCCCTTGGCCGTCGCCTGCGGATCGCTGTATTCGTGCCAGGTACTATGCACGGCTCCGGGGATGTGCGAGGTGTACGCACCCTGGCCGCGCACGTCAATGATCACCAAATCCTCCCGGCCAAGATTCAGGGCCAGGGTTTCCGTATCGATGAGGTACGTGCTCCACATAAATCAACCTATGGTTAAAAGATCATGATGCCCGCGCGCGGGGGCGGATTCCTCGGGATGAACCCCGTTCTCCGGAGCGGCGCATCCCAACCGTGTCTCGACCGGCGTTTGCGCATGCAACGCCGTTTTCAATGTGTCATTCAGCGGAAATTCACGCGTATAGATCGTATACCGGTACGGGTCATCCGACCGCAACCCATAGGTTTCCCGCAACATGGCATGCTGGCCGTCGGTCAAAATATGATACCGGACCCGGGCTTCCACCACCAGGTCCGCTCCATCTTCCGGAACGTCATAGGAAAACTCATAGTCTCGGCTGGCCAGCGGCAGAAGACGGTTGTCATAGACCTCCAGAATGACGGGCTGCCAGAGAATCCATCGCCCCATCGTGTCGGTTTGCTGATCGAGAATCCGGCCTTCCCGATCCTTGACGTAGAATTCCACGGTAAAATGACGATCGGGGTCGCCCGTGGGAATCTTGTGCCCGGCCCCGGCATTGATCAGGGTCAAGGTCATCATAACGGTCTCGCCCGGCTTGGGGTTGGGTGGATCGGCCCGGACCTGGATCGCGACGGCCCGTTTGATCATGTCAGGATCATGCCCGCCGCGCCAGAGATGGCGGCGGCCCTGCCGAATGGGCCCGCCTTCGGCCACCGGCCGGGACACTTCCGGCATATGGCAATGCTGGCACGTGAATCCCTGTTCCTTCATGAAAAACTCACCTTCATATTCCGCGTAGGTCCCGCATGGACCCACGTTATAAAATTGAAAGGGCCCGGACACGACGTTGTGACAACGATAACAAATTGCCGTGGTACGAAAGGCCGGATCGTATTCCGTGGGGTGAGGAGCCGCCGAATCGTCAAACGGTCCCAGGATCTTGCCATCACGTACGTGACACGCCGCACAGGTGACGCCTTCCGCTTGATAGGCCATATCGTAGTTCGGGTTGTCGACCTCGACCGCCTTTTCGACCCGGTTGTTCGGGATCTCTTTGATCAGCGTGGGTTGCTGATTTTCCAAGGGCGTATGGCAGTTGAGGCAAACCCATACGTACCCGTCTTTTTTCCAATAGGCCTGGAAAAACGGGTCCCGATAGGCATGGGCATGAATGCTCGTTTTCCATTCTTCATAAATCGCCTGGTGGCATTGCCCGCATGACTCCGCGCTCAACGAGTCCAACCCCGCCGGAACATCCTGGAACGGAATGGCATGGGCATAGTCGTCGCGTAATCCGAAAATCACGGTGGGCCGGATCTCCGTATAAAAATAATAGAGCAAGCCGGGAACGGCCACCAACAGACCCAACAGGACAAACCACCGGCCTCTGCCCCGTCGTCTTCGTCGCGTGCTTGCCATGAGTTACGCGTCCATCAATGCCAGAATATGCTGTTCAACCGAAGCGGCAAGCGCCCTCAGGTCGTAGCCGCCTTCCAGGCAAGCCACGATGCGACCCTGACAATAGGTGTGAGCAATGGACCCCACGATACGAGTCAGTTCACCATACCCTTCATCCGTGATCGCCATACTCGCCAAAGGATCATCCCGGTGGGCATCGAATCCGGCCGAAATCAGCACGAACTGGGGCTGAAACGCGCCCGCCGCCGGAACCAGCACGTTGAGAAAAATTTCCCGGTACTCATCCGTCCCCTGGCCCCCGTACAGGGGCACGTTGATAGTCGTCCCTTCTCCATCGCCCCGGCCGCGCTCCGTTTCCGCGCCGGACCCGGGATAGTGGGGATACTGGTGCGTACTGAAAAAAAGAACCGATGGATCGTCTTCAAACGCGTGTTGCGTACCGTTCCCGTGATGGACGTCCCAGTCCACGATCAACACGCGCTGGAGACCATAGCGTTCCTGGATGTACCGCGCCGCAATCGCCACGTTATTATACAGGCAGAACCCCATGGCGCGATTGGCCTCGGCATGGTGCCCCGGCGGACGAACCGCGCAGAAAACCTGATCGACCTGGTTCGCCATAATGGCATCGACAGCCGCCATCGCTCCACCCGCGGCAAGATGCGCGGCAGGCAACGAGCCCGGCGACAGGGACGTGTCCAAATCGAGCGAGGCATAGCCCGTGCTCGGGGCCCTGTCTTCCAGCCGCCGCACGTAGGCCGGCTCATGAACACGGGTAATCCATTCCTCCTCGGCTTCGCGTGGAGGAATCCGGATCAACTTCGCCATCGTCCCGGTGGATTCGAGTCTCGCCAGGATGGCCCGCAGCCGCTCCGGCGACTCCGGATGCGAGTGGCCCATATCATGTTCCAGATACGCCGGATGCGTGACGATCCCTACGCGGCCCATCGAATGATCCTTAGATTATGAGGGAGAGGGGACTAGACTTCACCCTCACCTTAATCCTCTCCCATCAAGGGAGAGGAAATTTTATCCACCCCCTCGCCCTTGAGGTCTTTCACCTTCTCCCCTTGCGCTCTTTTACCCTCTCCCCTTGAGGGAGAGGGAAGGGTGAGGGGTGAAGGATGAGAGAAGGAAAAACGGGAATCGGATGGTAGCACAGGGTCCGTGGTTAGACAACGCAAAGACCGCTCTGCTACAGTCCGCGAACGAAAAGGCATCAAGGACGTTTGTACACATTCAAGGAACCTCTGATTTATTGTGATAGCGGGATGCAAGGCAAGGCGTCCCACAGCGAAACCCGAGGCTTATCATGGAGATAGGTGAGGGTTGAGCGAAGACACAACGCCGCCATGCACCCGATAGTGCCATAAATCAGAGGCTGCTCAACAGGAAACACTATGGCAGATCCCAAGATCGAGAAGTTCAAGAAAGTCCTGCAAATGGATCCCAATGACGAGACCCTCTGGTTCGGGCTGGGCAAGGCGTACATGGGGGACGAAAATTGGGAAGAAGCCGTCTCCGCCCTGGAAAGCTGCCTCAAGGTGAAACCCACCTACTCCGCAGCCGTCCTGGCGTTGGCGCAATCCCTCAAACAGGCCAACCAACCGGATCGCTGCCGCACGGTCTGCGCGCAAGGCATCGACGTCGCCACCGCCAACGGCGACCTGCTCGTCATCAAAAACCTGGAAGAACTCCGGGATTCGCTCCCTTCAGCCTCTTCTGACTAAAAGGCTCAGGAGCCCAGCAGTCCGTCGAAGTATCGAGACAAATCGACGTTGCCGCCTGAGATGATCACGCCGACGCGTTTGCCTTGCAACGCGGGTTCCTGCCGGAGGAGCGGCGCCACGGCCACGGCGCTGGCCGGTTCGATCACCAGCTTCATGCGTTCGTAGACGAACCGCATGGCCGCGACGATTTCCTCTTCTTCCACCACGAAAAAGCCGGCCAGATGGTCCCGCAGGATGGGCAGCGTGAGGGTTCCCAAGCTCGTCCGCAATCCTTCCGCGATGGTCTGCGGATACTCCTGCGGCACGATGCGATTTTCCAGCACGGAATACAGGGCATCCAACGCCCCGGCCGGCTCACACGCGTAAACCCGGATCTTGGGATTCAGGCCATGGGCCGCCAAACACGTGCCGGATAACAACCCCCCGCCGCCGATGGGGCCGAGCAGCACGTCGAGAGCCGGCACGTAGCCCAATAATTCCAGGGCCGCGGTGCCCTGTCCCGCAATCACGTCGGGATCGTTAAAGGCTTCGACCCATTCCCCCTGAAGTTCCCGCACCAGATCTTGAGAAAACGATTCCGCATCCCGGGAACCGGAAGGCACGTGGACGATGCCCCCGTATTCTTGCACGGCCGCCCGCTTGATGGGGTTTACCGGTTCCGGCATGACCAGGTGTGCTTCTTTCCCCGACAACCGGCAGGCCAGCGCAATACCCTGGGCGTGATTCCCTGACGACAGCGCCACCACGGGCTTCGAGGATGACCGTTGCGTCACGGCGTTGTACGCCCCTCGAAACTTGAACGTCCCCACGCGCTGAAAGTTCTCGCACTTCAGAAACACGGTGGCGTGCGAATGATCATCGAGCCGTCGAGAGGTCTGAATAGGCGTTTCACGGACGATGCCCTTTAAGCAAGCCGCCGCACGTTCCACATCATGAAAATCGGGAAGAGCCATGATCGGCCCGGACTCGAATCACCGCGACTCGGGCGGGACGGACCGTTTCCGGTCGGGAGTCAGCTCCTCCAGGCGGAATTGCTTGGGGAGCAGGACGGGGACGACCATGGCCACGGGATCGCCGCGTTTGAGCGTCGTGGGTTTCTCCAATTGCAGGAGGACGTTGGCCACAAACGCGTCATAGTCGGGAAGGAAGTCGTACAGATTGGGCGTGAGCTTGTATTCCTGTGACTTGATCCCTTCCCACACGGAAAACGTGCGTTCCGGATAGTGGTAAAAATGGTTGGGAATGTCCTTCAGCATAATGCCGATTTGCTTGGGATAGTAAAACCGGATCCCGCAACAGAGTTTGGCATAGCCGCTGTTCAAAATCGTGTCCACGTACATCCCGGAAAAAGATTTATAGCCAATCAGTCGTTCTTCGGGAAGTATTTCGGGAGCCTGCCATTTCAAACCATCCTTCGTCCTGCGGATCTTGCAATCCACCGGACACCGGACCAGCCATCCGTACTGACCCACCATGCGCACCGGCCCGCAATCATCCGGCAGCACCTTGTAGCCACTGGCGGCCAATTTCCGCTGTTCGTGCAACGGCATGTTGGTCATCAACGGCCGGTGGGGATTGAAATCGAGTTTCAACCGTTCCGGCGCAATGGCGGTCGTGTACTCGCGCTCCCAATACACCGTCCACTGAAAGTGATCAGGCAGTTCGGTCATCACAGCAGATCCAATTTGTTTGCCTCCCGCTTAACCACATCTCGCGCCCGTAGGCTGAAACCCATGAGAGCAAGAGGAGGGAGATAATTCGATGACGGATGGTGATAAAAACGGACATGGACGGATACGAAGACACGGGGAAGGAACGGCAAGAACCCGTACGCCACGAGGCGGCTGGCAGCCGTCTCGATCGTTACATGCGCTCGGTTTCTTCTTCCATGTGTTCTTCCACGGAAACATGGGTGAGGGTGCCGCGATAGTCACAACGATGACAGCGCACGCGCCATTCTTCGACCCAGCGCTCCTGAACGAAAGTTTGATTGCACTGGGGACAGACAAAGACCCCTTTAACGTAATGGACTTGCCGCTTGAACTTCATGCTTTTCCTCCTTCAGCCATCAACGAATGCGACCGGCGACCAAGCCTGCCATAGGGGATTTCTCCTTTGCAACCGGCAAAAGGATGCGGGGTGTCGCCCCCGCGCGACGAGGTCCTTTTGTTTCGGCAAAAGGACCCAAAACCATTGGTGCCCGGGCGTGGCCCTCCGGGTGCCTGGGACGCAGTCCCTCAAGTCAGGGCTGCGGAACTCGCTTCGCTCAGACAGTCCTCGCCCTCACATCAGCAGCGGGACTGCGGCACAGCCACGCCCGCAGGCACCGGGACGTGGCGCCATGGGATGACGCGCTACGAAGGCGAAAGAAAAACCCTGGATCCTCCTGGATTGTCTGGATCCCCGATCAAGTCGGGGACACGCGTCGAGGATGACGGAAGGAGGCGGCAGAGTCTATTCCTGGGAAGCCGGTTTCGCGGGCGAGCCGCGTCGCTGTTTTCTGGGGAACCGCTCGTCATGGACCTGCTTGAGCCGCTTGTGTTCCACGTGCGTGTAAATTTGGGTGGTGGCGATGTTGACGTGGCCCAGCATCATCTGCACGGCGCGCAAATCGGCGCCGTGTTCCAGGAGATGCGTGGCGAACGAATGGCGCAACATGTGCGGGGAGATCGGCTTGTGAATGCCGGCTCGCACCGCCCGCCGCCGGAGAATGGTCCAAAAGCTTTGCCGCGTCATGGCCGCTCCCCGCCTCGTCACGAACAACGCCGGTACCGTTCGACCTTTCAGCAGGACCGGTCGCACCTCCCGGCAATAGGCCACCAACTTTTGGCGCGCGATTTCGCCGATGGGAACCAGGCGTTGCTTGTCGCGTTTGCCGGTGGCCTGCACGTACCCGACTTCCACGTTCACCGCCGAGAGGGGCAACGAGATCAGTTCCGAGACCCGAAGGCCGGCCGCGTACATCAACTCCACCATGGCGGAATCCCGAATTTCTTCCAATCCTTGCCCGGCCGGCAACTCCAATAAGGCCGTCACCTCGGATTCGGACAACGTCTTGGGCAATTTCGCCCATTGCTTGGGCGCCCCGGGCAGTTGGGACAGCACTTCCGGGGCTCCATGCTCCGTACTGAGAAACCGGTAAAACCCGCGGATGGCCGCCAGACACCGGGACACCGAGGCCGGAGACAACTGTTGCGCACGCAAATGATTCAGAAACCCGGTCAGATGCGGTGGGACGTCCAGCGGATTGGTCATGCCCTCCAACGCCAGGTACGCGCGCAATTTTTCCAGATCGCGTCGATAGGCCTGGACGGTATTGTTGGCGACGCCGCCCTCGACTCGTAGATTGGTCAGGTATTGGTCGATCAGGTCTTCGATGCGCCACGGTTGCAGTGACGGCTCATCACTCATACGTGTCTCACCTTTCTTGACAGTCAGCAACCCTGGCTTTATATACCACAATGCGCAACAATGTCCCATGATCATCGCCGGTTTCTCTTTTTCCTCCACACTTCTTTCGTTGCTTCTCATTAGTTCCGGTTTATGGCCGGGAGCGACGCTCGCACAGGTGTCGCCCGAGGAACTGACCGAGGAGCAGGGTCTCGCCCAAATCAAGGCCCAACTCGAACAGGAACACACTGGAGAGGCGATTCGAGTGATCGAACGGTTTCTCGATCAATCCGACGCGCCCGTTTTCATAGAACAATTCTCTTTCTTGCACGCCATAGCCCTGGAAACCGAAGGACAATTCGACCAGGCCATTACCACCCTCGAACAATTCCTTGAAGAATTTCCGGGCTCAACGCTGGTCCACGATGCCCGGTTGAGGCTGGGAACCCTTTATACCGAAGTGCAACAGCCCAACCGGGCCGTTTCCATCCTGTCCCGGGTCCTGGACCTGAGTTCTGACGAAACCCTGCGCGCCGAGGCCGTCTATCGGTTATGCCTCGTATATGAGTCGAACGGTGAGTACCTTCGGGCGATTGAAACCGCATGGCATCACGCCGAACAATCGGGGGCGGGCCAACGACGGGATCTCCTGGACTATGTGCAGCAGCTCATCCTGGAAAAGATGAACGAACCGGCGCTCGGTGAGGTCATCGATGCCTTTCCGGGCATGTCTCCCGGTGATCTGGCTTTAATCCGGCTCATTGAATTCCACAAGGCACGAGACGACGACACATTGGCCGAACGGGACATCCGCGCCTTTCTTCAACGCTTTCCCGACCATCCCTATGCCCGGACCGCGACCGCGCTTCTGCGGACGGTCACTGCCGGCATCAAAACCCATCGCCACGTGATTGCGGCGACGATGCCTTTCTCGGGAAAAATGAAACCGTTTGGAACCGAGACGTTCAACGGCATTCGATTGGCGCTGGAGGAGGAGGCCTTGGGGAGTTCCGGCACCGTCGGTCTGGTGGTCAAAGACAGCGCCCTTCCGACGGCCCGACTCCGTCGCGATGTGTCTCAACTACTCGACGAATTTGCCCCCATCGCCCTGATTGGTCCATTGTTGGCCCGAGAGGTTCAACTCCTGGCCGACACCCCGGACTTCGCATCCGTTCCCTTTATTACACCCACGGCGACCCTGCCCAACGTCAAGCAATACGGACGGTATTGGTTCAGCAGCGCCATGACGCCTTCCCTCCAGATCAACCGGCTGGTGGACTACGTCATGCAACATTTCGGGTATACGCGTTTTTGTATCCTGGCCCCGCAGACGCCCCATGGGAAAAAGATGCTTCATATTTTTCAACAGGCCGCAGTTCAAAACGGAGGCGAGGTGATCGCCGCGGAGTGGTATCAGCCGGGAACGACCGATGCGTCGCGTCAAATTATTCGCATGAAAGAGAAGGACTTGAGTCTCGATGGAGAAATGCTGCCCCTGGTACCCGAGGAGTCGATCGATCCGGAAAACGGCATGGTCACGAACAATGAAGCACTTGAGGACGGAAACGAGGAAGACGCGCCGTTAGTATATACTCCCGGATTCGATGCCCTGTTTCTGCCGGGCCATCCGACGGACGTGGCGTTTCTGGCCGCTCAACTCGCCTTCTTCGACGTGAACGTCCCTTTGTTGGGAACGAACACCTGGAACCACCCCAATCTCCTGACATGGGGACGCAGTTCAATTGATGGGGGGCTGTTCGGCGACGCCCTGTTCCTTGAGACCACCGATCCGAAAACCCGGGGATTCATTACTGCCTATCGTGAACGGTTTCAGGCCGACCCTTCCATTTTTGCGCTACAGGCCTACGATGCCATGCACGTGGTCCTCGACACGATCCGCCGCGGGGCGACCACCGGCCCTGACGTCCGCATTCAACTCTTTGTCCGGCATGACCTTCCCACCCTGAGCGGTTTGGAAAAATTCGATGAGGGTGGCATCCTCACTCGTAAAGTGTATATGATCCAAATTCAGAATGGCCGGTTCGTTCAACTTGATTAAGTAGAATTAGTTATCCATGGCCCAATTTTTTCATACCCTGTCCTATGTGATCCTTCCGCTCATGCTGGCCGTGGTCCTGCACGAGTATGCGCACGGGTGGGTCGCCAATTATTATGGAGACGCCACGGCGCGGGAGCACGGCCGGTTGACGCTCAATCCACTCGTCCACATCGACCGGTTCGGCACGATTATCGTTCCCCTGCTCTGCCTGCTGATGCCGGGAGGTTTCCTGTTCGGTTGGGCGAAACCCGTTCCAGTGACGCCGGGACGATTGCGCAACCCCCGGCGCGACATGGCCCTCGTGGCGGCAGCCGGTCCGGCCATGAACTTCGTGCTGGCCATTCTGAGCGGTATCCTGTTGAACGTCCTGCTCACGATCGATCCCACGCTGCAGGAGAATTGGCCTCCACAGCCGGGCGTCAACCCGAGAACCGACCTGTTGGGGATGCTCCTGTTGCCGTTGGTGGCCATGGCCCTGTTTTCGGTGATCATCAATACCTTGCTCTTTGCGTTTAATCTGCTTCCGATCCTCCCGCTCGACGGAGGCCGGATCCTCTTGAGCAGCCTGCCGCTCAAACCGGCTGCTCTGCTCAGCCGCCTGGAACCTTACGGAATGCTGGTGATCCTCGGCCTGATCTTTTTCGATTCACGGATTCACGTGGTGAGCGGCTTTATCGGGACGATCTTCCAATTCATGACCGGCAGTATTCTTTCGCGATTGGTGTTGTCATAGCTTGTGAAGGAGTGAACGATGCGCGTGTTAAGCGGTATGCAGCCCAGTGGGCGCCTGCACCTGGGAAATTATTTGGGAGCTCTCACGAATTGGAAAACACTTCAGGACAGCCATACGTGTTTCTTCTTCGTGGCGGATTGGCACGCGCTGTCCACCAATTACGAAGATACCGGTCACGTCAGGACCTACGTCCGTGAATTGCTGATCGACTGGCTCGCGGCGGGGATCGACCCCGAACGGTCCACGGTCTTTATCCAATCCCACGTGCCGGAACATGCCGTGTTGCATTTGCTTCTCTCGATGCTGACCCCGGTCTCGTGGCTTGAACGGAATCCCACGTACAAGGAAAAGCAGGAACAACTCGAGGGGCGTGACCTCTCCACGCACGGGTTCTTGGGCTATCCCGTTCTGCAGGCCGCCGACATTCTGCTTTACAAAGCCGATGCCGTGCCGGTCGGCAAGGACCAACTCCCCCACCTGGAACTGACCCGCGAAATCGCGCGACGGTTCAACAGTCTCTATACCCCGGTGCTGGTGGAACCGCAGGAACTGCTCACGGAGTTTCCCAAAGTCGTCGGAACCGACGGTCGCAAAATGAGCAAAAGTTACCGGAATACGATCAACCTGTCGGACACCGAACCCACGGTCCGGCAAACCCTCAAAACCATGGTCACCGATCCGGCCCGGGTAAAACGAACCGACCCGGGGAACCCCGAGATCTGCCCGGTTTTCGAATTCCACAAGATCTATTCCGACGCCGCGGTCATTGAGCAGGTCAACCGGGAATGTCGCACGGCCAAAATCGGCTGCATCGACTGCAAGAAATTCGTGGCGGACCGCGTCGTGGCGCAACTCTCGCCCATTTGGGAAGCTCGCGGCTCGCTCGAAGCCAACCCCGCGAGGCTCGACGAAGTAGCCAGGGCCGGGTGTGAGCGCGCGTCCGAGGTTTCCCGCCAAACGCTCGGAGAAGTCCAGGAAGCCATGAAGATTTGACTTCATTCACTCCCAAACGTATTATGTAGTTTTCCCCTCTCCTAACGACTTTTTTTAGTTCATTTCACAAGCGGAAACGTGATGGCTATACGTGTCGGAATCAACGGGTTTGGACGAATCGGGAGAAATTTTTTTCGAGCCTCCCTGAATGACCCGTCTATCCATGTCACCGGAATCAACGACCTGACCGACTCGAAAACCCTGAGTCACCTGTTGGCCTTCGACTCGGTCCATGGACGATTTCAGGGAACGGTGGAAGCCGGAGATGATCACCTGCTGGTCAACAACCAACGTATCAGCGTCTTTGCCGAACGGGACCCCAAGGAATTGCCCTGGAAAACACTCGGGGTCGACGTGGTCATCGAGGCAACCGGTCGTTTTACCGACCGGGAAGCGGCAAGCCAACATTTATCGGCCGGCGCGCCCCGTGTGGTGATCTCGGCTCCTGGTAAAAATGCCGACCTCACGGTCGTGTTGGGCGTGAACGAACAATCGTATGATCCCCGGTCGCACCACGTCATCTCCAATGCCTCTTGTACGACCAACTGTTTGGCTTCGGTAGCCAAGGTCCTGCTTGAACAATTCGGTATCGACCATGGCTATATGACCACGATTCATTCTTATACCAATGACCAGCAACTGCTCGATTTGCCTCATAAGGACCTGCGACGCGCCAGAAGCGCGGGCCTCTCGATGATCCCGACCTCGACCGGCGCAGCCAAAGCCGTGCATTTGGTCATCCCGGAACTGAAGGGCAAACTCGACGGGGTCGCCATTCGCGTCCCCACCCCCAACGTGTCCCTGATCGACTTGGGCGTGGAAACCGAACGGGACTGTGACGCCGCCGAAGTCAACGCCGCCTTTGCCCAAGCCGCCGAAGGCCCGCTCAACGGGATTCTGGGATATTCCGAAGATCCGATTGTCTCCATTGATTTGAACGGGAGTTCCTATTCGGCGATTGTCGATGCGCCCCTCACGACCGTGATGAATCGCCGGTTCGTCAAGGTCTTTGCCTGGTACGACAACGAGTGGGGCTATTCCTGCCGATTGAGGGATCTGGTGAAGTTTTTGGCATCGAAAAACTAAGCCTTCAGGCTTCATCCTCCTGCAACCCGCCGGGAGGAAAGGAAGTATCGTGCATATCACCAAACAAACCATTGATCAGGTCGACCTGCATGGGAAACGGGTCATTATCCGCGTGGACTTCAACGTTCCGCTCGATGAGGACCGGAAAATCACGGACGATTCGCGGATTCGTGCGGCGATTCCCACTATCAATCACGTGGTTGACGAAGGCGGGAGCGTGATTCTGTGTTCCCACCTGGGGCGTCCCAACGGAAAGGTCTGCCCGGAACTCAGCCTGGCGCCGGTGGCGAAACGCCTGAAACGCCTGTTGGGGAAGGAAGTGACGTTCGCCCCGGACTGTGCGGGCCCGCTCGTGAAAAACCTTGCGAGCCAACTGCAACCCGGCGACGTCCTCTTGCTGGAAAATGTCCGGTTCCATCCGGGAGAGGAAGCCAATGACAAAGAGTTCGCATCGGAACTGGCTTCGTTGGGTGACGTTTTCATCAATGACGCGTTCGGGACGGCACACCGGTCCCACGCTTCCACCGCGGGCATTCCCTTGTTCATCAAAGCCTCCGCAGCCGGCTATTTGATGAAACGGGAAGTGGAGTACCTCGAAGGGGCCGTTGAAAATCCCGTCCGCCCCTTTGTGGCCCTGTTGGGAGGAGCCAAGGTGTCGGGGAAAATCGGAGTCATTAAAAACCTCGAAAACAAAGTCGATAAGGTCGTGATCGGCGGGGGCATGGCGTTTACGTTCCTGAAAGCCATGAACCTTGAAATCGGCCGATCCCTGGTTGAAGACCAGATGCTGGATTTCGCCAAAGGCGTGTACGAACGATCCGTCGAACAGGGCATCAAATTTTATCTGCCGGTGGACTGCGTGGTGGCGGCCAGTCTGGACCCCGGCGCCGAAACGAAAATCGTGCCCACACAAGAGATTCCCGAAGGCTGGTATGGACTGGATATCGGACCGGCCTCCGTCAAACTCTTTACCGAGGCCGTAGAAAGTGCCAAGACCATCCTCTGGAACGGACCGATGGGCCTGTTCGAACGAGACGCCTTTGCCCGGGGCACCCAAGCCATGGCCCATGCCGTCGCCAATTCGTATGCCCTGACCATCGTCGGGGGTGGCTCGACCGCCTTGGCCATCCACCGCGCCGGCGAAACCGACAGCATGTCGTTCATTTCAACGGGCGGAGGAGCGGCCCTCACCTTGTTGGAAGGGGGAAACATGCCGGGGCTGGCGGCGCTGCCGGCTCGCTGATGGGTCCGCCTCCTCCCTGTCACCCTGATCGCTTACGGTCACCACGTTCGTGAACCCCCGACTCATTGCAGGCAATTGGAAGATGCACAAAACGACAGCCGAGGCTGTCGAGTTTGTTCATCGGTTCCGGCAAGCCCTGGATCAGGACGTCCATGCGGAAATCCTGCTCATTCCCCCGTTTACCGCCCTTGACGGCATCCGGCAAATTCTCCGCGCCGGCGATCCGTTCAAACTGGGCGCGCAAGACCTGTCCTGGGAAGAAGAAGGAGCCTATACGGGTGAAGTTTCCGGTCGCATGCTGAAAGACGTGGGCTGCCAATCGGTTATCATCGGGCATTCGGAACGCCGGCGACTCTTGGGAGAAACCGATGCTCACATCAACAAAAAACTGAAAGTCGCCTTGCAGAACGACCTCGCCCCCATTCTCTGCGTGGGGGAAACGCTGGAAGAACGACAGGCCGGTCATACTCAAGACGTGGTCAAAGAACAAGTGCTTCAAGCGTTACTCGATGTCCCGGCCGAAGGGATGACCGGACTCGCCATTGCCTATGAACCGGTTTGGGCCATCGGGACCGGGTACGCCGCCACCGTCCCGCAAATTGAAGACGTGCATGCCTTTCTTCGCACCATCCTGAAGAAGGAACAGCCGCAGATCGCAAACACCACGCGGATCCTCTATGGAGGAAGCGTTTCACCTGAAAACGCCCGTGAACTCTTCGGATCGGATGAGGTAAATGGGGCCCTGGTCGGAAAAGCTTGTCTTGATCCTGAAGGCTTTGCTAAGATCTGCCGGATAGCCTCTTAAATCCGTTACGAAATAAGAATCCGGAAACATCCATGTATACTGCCACCGTCATTCTCCATCTCATCGTTTGTTTTTTGATGATCGCCGCGATTCTGCTTCAGGCCGGGAAGGGAGCCGAAATCGGTGCGGCGTTCGGCGGATCCAGTCAAACGGTATTCGGCAGTCGCGGTCCCGGAACGTTTCTCAGCAAAGTCACGGTGGCGGCGGCCGTTATTTTCATGCTGACGTCGCTCGGGCTGGCGTTACTGTCCAAACAGGAAAACGTCGCGTCGGTGATTGACGTGCCCGCTACGTCAGGCGAACCAACCTCCTCCGCTCCCGACGCATCGGGTACCCCCGCGGAATCCTCCGAGCCGCCCGCCTCGGCACATTGATTATTTCCTGAAGGCGAAGGAAACTTTTTCTCTACCCCACCTGACCTCCCCTTACAAAGGGGAGGGAAAAGGCCGTCATTCCCTTCCCTTTCTGTCATTCCCGACCCCGATCGGGAATCCAGGGGCTTTGCTTTTTCCTTTCATTGCGAAGAGAAAGACGCCGGATCCTCGCTTCCGCAAGGATGACAGAAAGAAAAAACGTAAGGATAAAGACTCTGGATTCCTGTGTGCGCAGGAATGACAGGAGATTTACACGGGCGTCAGCCATTGGCCGTGGGACAGGTCTTCGCCCTTCACGATGTCGAAGAAGGCTTTTTGGAGAAGATCCGTGACGGGGCCGCGTTTCCCGGTTCCGATCTGACGGTCGTCGATTTCCCGAACCGGCGCCACTTCGGCGGCCGTTCCCGTAAGGAACACTTCCTCGGCCACGTACAAGGCATCCCGGGTAAACCGTTCTTCCACCACCGGGATATTTTTCTCCCTGGCCAACTCCAGAATGGAATGACGAGTGATCCCTTCCAGGATGGAAGTCAAGGGTGTCGTTTTGAGCACGCCCTTCGACACGATGAACACGTTTTCCCCGGTGCCCTCGGCCACGTAGCCTTCCGTATCCAGAAGAATGGCCTCGTCGTACCCCGCAGTTTTCGCCTCACATTTGGCTAGAATGGAATTGACGTAATATCCGGAGACTTTTGCGCGGGTCATCGAGACGTTCACGTGGTGGCGGGTAAAGGACGACACCTTGGCCCGAATCCCATGCACTAGGGCATCCTCCCCCAGATAGGTGCCCCAAGACCAGGCGGCAATGGCCAGCTTGACGGGATTGTTCCCGGGATACAGCCCCATTTCCCCATACCCCACGTACAGCAACGGACGGATATAACAGGACTCCAGTTTGTTGATCCTGACCGTTTCCAGGATGGCTTCCGCCACGTCCTTGCGACTGTAGGGAACGTTCATCGCCATAATGTGCGCCGACTCGAACAGCCGGTCCACGTGCTCGCGCAAGCGGAAAATTATCGACCCGGTTTTCCCCCGGTAGCAACGAATGCCTTCGAAAGCTCCCAGCCCGTAATGCAAGGAATGCGTCAACACGTGGACGGAGGCTTCGTCCCAATTCACGAAGGTTCCATCCATCCAAATTTTTTCACTCGGCGTCACCATGACCGACCTTTCTGCTCTCGACTGTATTCCCGGAAATATAGGCTCATACTCTTAGCTTATAACGAGGCCGCCTCAGCCTGTCAATCCGGCTGTTTCGACCTCCCGGCACGCCTTGACACCCCTTTCGGGTGCATGATACATGTGCAGCCAATGAAAGGATGACGATCTTATGTACGCGATCTTGGAAACCGGTGGAAAACAATATCGGGTCGAACGTGGTTCGATCCTTCAGGTCGAAACGCTGCACGCCGAAGTCGGCCAAACCTTGGAGTTGAAGCCCGTTCGGTTCATTTCAACGGGTGAGGAACTCCTTCGCGGACAACCGGTGATCGAAGGGGCGCACGTGCAGGCCACGGTCATTCGGAACGGCCGAACCCGGTCGATCCTGGTGTTCAAAAAGAAACGCCGGAAGAATTACCGGAAGACCCGCGGGCATCGTCAATCATTCACCCAACTCCGCGTCGATGACATCGTCACGGGCTAGGAAAAGGACCGGGCATGGCACATAAAAAAGGTGGCGGTTCATCTCGCAACGGACGCGACAGCAACCCTCAATATCTCGGAGTCAAACGGTACGCCGACGAACGGGTACAACCGGGCAACATTCTCATTCGCCAGCGAGGCACCAAGTTTTATCCCGGCTATAACGTCGGGATGGGCAGAGATCATACCCTCTTTGCCAAAGTGGCCGGAATCGTGAAATTCGAGGGAGGCGAAGCGCGGCGTAAGATCAGCGTGTATCCCTCCTCTACATAAACGACCCGTCTTCCTCCCCGGGCTCTTGCTCTCCCAACTTCTTTATGACAATCGTGGTGCCGCATGTTTATCGACCACGCAAAAATTCTTGTCCGGTCCGGCAACGGCGGGAACGGCGGCTGTAGTTTCCGGCGGGAAAAATTCGTCCCGCACGGCGGCCCGGACGGCGGGGACGGCGGGAACGGCGGGGACGTCGTGGTCACGGCGTCGGCCCGCGTCACCACGTTACTCGATTTGAAGTACCAACGTCATTATGAAGCCGAATCCGGTACGCCCGGGCAAAAAGCCAATCGCCATGGCCGCACCGGCGCAGATGTCACGATCACGGTGCCGATCGGGACCGTCGTCCGGCACGCGGAAACGCACGATCTCCTGGTAGATCTGGTGACACCCGAACAGCGCGCGGTCGTGGCCAAGGGAGGAAAAGGCGGCAAAGGGAACGCCCGGTTCGCCACCTCCACGAACCGGGCGCCCCGGACGTTTGAAGAGGGGACACCCGGTGAAGAGTTGCACCTCGACCTGGAGTTGAAACTCCTGGCCGACGTCGGACTCGTGGGGTTTCCCAATGCCGGCAAGTCCACGTTGATTTCCACGCTCTCGGCCGCTCGACCGGAAATTGCCGATTACCCCTTTACGACCCTGCAGCCGCATTTGGGAGTCGTTCCCCTGGGCGAATACGACAGTTTCGTTATGGCCGACATTCCGGGACTCATTGAAGGCGCACATCGGGGAAAGGGTCTGGGGCATCAATTTCTCAAACATATTCAACGGACGCGTTTCCTGTTGTACCTTATTGATATTTCCGAATGGACCATGGATGATCCCGTGAACGCGTTACGCGTGTTGCAGGAAGAGTTGTCCGCCTTCGATCGCACCCTGGGGCAGCGTGCCTTCGCCGTGGTCGGGACCAAAGTCGACAGCCGGGGCAACAGCCAACGCCTCCGGGAGATCGAGCACTATTGCGAGGAACGCCAGATGACCTTTTTCCCGATCTCCTCGGCCACACGTGAAGGGCTCGACACCCTGCGCGCGTTCCTGGCACAACGCCTTCAGGAAATCGAAGCGGCATGAGAGATCTCATCCTGTCACAGGCCAAACGGCTCGTCATTAAAATCGGCAGTAGCATACTGGCTGCCCCTGCGGGCTTGCGGCTCGACCACATTCAACGCCTTTCCGGTGAAATCGCCAAGCTCAAGCAGGAAGGCCGGGAAATCGTCCTGGTGTCGTCAGGCGCCATCGTGGCCGGCATCGGAAAACTCGGCCTCAAATCCTATCCGCAAACCCTCCCTTTGCAGCAGGCCGCGGCTTCGGCCGGACAAAGCCGTCTCATTCACGCGTATGAAACCTGTTTCCAGGAAACCGGGCAGCACATTGCCCAGGTATTGCTCACCCATGAAGACCTGGCCGATCGTAAACGCTTTCTCAATGCACGGCACACGCTGACAACGTTGATCGAGTTGGAAAGTATTCCGATTGTCAATGAAAACGACGCCGTGTCGGTGGACGAAATCCGTTTCGGGGACAACGACACCCTCGCGGCGCAGGCGGCTCACTTGGTCGATGCGGATCTGTTCATTATCCTCTCGGACGTCGACGGACTGTTCACCCGGGACCCGCGACGTGATCCGGAAGCCACGTTGATTTCGAACGTCACGGACATTACTCCGGAGATCGAACAAGGAGCGGGAACCTCGCAAAGCCGGGAAAGCCGCGGGGGCATGGTCACGAAAATCCAGGCGGCCAAATTGGCCCGGCAATTCGGAGTCCCCACGTTGTTGCTCAATGGTGAAACCCCGGGCTTGCTGACCGGCGTCCTGACCGGCTCAGACCACGGCACGCTGTTCTTTTCCCAAGGCCGGAAACTCCCCAGCCGGAAGCATTGGATCGCCTATACGCTCCGGTCGAAGGGACAACTCGTGCTGGATGCCGGCGCCGTCACGGCGCTCACCACCCGAGGGAAAAGCCTGTTGCCTTCCGGGATCGTGGAGGTGAACGGTACGTTCGCGGCGGGTGATCCCGTCTCTTGCGTGGACACGGATGGCAAAGAGTTTGCCAAAGGATTGGTGAATTTTTCATCGGACGTCGTCGCCGGCATCAAGGGGCGTCGGACCAAAGAGATTCCCTACGAGGCAGGCACTCACGAATATGAAGAAGTCATCCACCGGGACAACCTTGCGCTCTTGGGCTGACCGCCTCAATCCCGATCCTTCGTCGTGACGCGGTGAGCGATTCCCCCCTTACTCGAATTGGTTTGCTGGGCGGTACGTTCAACCCCGTACACAACTGCCACCTTTCGATTGCCGGACAGGCGCAACGGGCCTTGGCGCTCGACCGGGTTATCTTCATCCCTTCGGGCGCCCCCCCGCACAAATCAGGCGAATCTTTGGCCCCGGCGCACCATCGATTGAGCATGGTGCAACGCGCCGTCGCAGATCTGCCGGACTTTACGGTTTCCGACATGGAAGCCAACGCGCCGGAGACCTCCTATACCATCGACACGGTCCGAACGCTTCGGGAAACCGTGCAGGGAGAGCTTTGGTTTATCATCGGTCTCGATGCGTTTCTCGAGATTGCAGAATGGAAATCGGCCGAGGCCTTATTGACCTCGACGAACTTTCTGGTACTGTCGCGCCCCCACGTTCCCTTTTTCCGGGTAGCCTCGCTGCCGCTGCTGCCTCCCCTGCCGTCCGGACAACTGGACCGTTTGGATGCCGGTGAACAACCTCGCCTGGATCTCCCCATCGGCTTGCAGGCCACGATCACGTTCCTGCGAACCGACCCGTGTGAAATATCCTCATCCGCGGTTCGAGAACGCATCCGGAACGGCGAGGACGTCGCCGGCTGGTTGCCACCCCCCGTCCATTCTTATATAATTCAACATAACTTGTACGTCCCGCGTTAAGGAGCCGCCCTATTTCAGATATCAAACGCAAAGCCCTGCTCATCGGAGGAGTCGCCCTGGATAAACAAGCCTCCGACGTCATGGTCCTGCAAATAGGACACCTCACCTCGATTGCCGACTATTTTGTCATTTGCTCCGGAAATTCAGGACGCCAGGTCAAAGCCATTGCCGAAGCCATCCGGCACGAAATGGCGCATCGCTTCGGAGACCACGGGACAATAGAGGGTGAAACCGCGGCGAACTGGGTCCTGCTCGATTATCAAGACGTCATCGTGCATATTTTCCGTGAAGAGCATCGCACATATTACGGCATCGAGAACATGTGGAGAGACGCCCCGCAAATCCCGTCAACGGAATATGATTCGCAAGCTCTCGGGCACCTGCTGTCTCAGCCTTCCGAATCTCCCAAAATGGTTCCTCAAGCAAGCTGACACCCGTGTTTTTCCAACCGAGGGAGTAAGCGCATGACTCGATTCGACGTGCTCGCGAAACAAGTGCTGCAAGGTCATCCCATCACGCGTGAGGAAGGCTTGGAACTCCTCCAAACCGACGACGCCCAACTCTTGCCCCTCGTCAACGCCGCGTATGCGATTCGCCACGCCTATTTCGGTCGAACCGTCACGATCCAAATGTTGTTCAACGCCAAGAGCGGCGCCTGTCAGGAAGACTGCCATTATTGTTCGCAATCCAGCATTTCCACCGCTCCCATCGACCGCTATGCGTTGGTGTCACCCGAGGACATGCTCAAAGCCGCCCGCCGGGCTCATGAAGCCAAAGCGGAACGGTACTGCGTGGTCATCAGCGGAAGGAGCCCGCTCGAAAAGGAAGTGGACGACATCGCCTCCGCGGTGCGGCGGATCAAACAGGAACTTCCGATGCAGGTCTGCTGTTCCCTGGGCCTTCTCACCGAACCCCAGGCCAAGCGACTCAAGGCCGCGGGCGTCGATCGCATCAATCACAACCTGAACACCAGCGAGGCCTATCACTCCTCCATCTGCACGACCCATACCTACCAGGATCGGATGACCACCCTGCAAAACGCGCGAGCCGCGGGCCTGGAATTGTGTTCGGGCGGCATCGTCGGCATGGGAGAATCCGACGAAGATCTGGTGGACCTGGCCTTCGCCCTGAAAGACCTCAACCCCGACTCGATCCCATTGAACATGCTGCATCCGATCCCGGGTACCCCATTGGCCGACGCCAAGCACCTGACCCCGCAACGATGCCTGAAAATCCTTTGCCTGTTCCGCTTTGTGCATCCGCAACGAGAACTACGCGCCGCGGGCGGGCGAGAGTTCAATCTCCGGTCCCTGCAACCCATGGCCCTGTACGTGGCGGACTCGCTCTTCGTCAACGGCTACCTCACGACACCCGGCGACCCCGCCCGCGAAGTCCAACGAATGCTGACGGACATGGGCTTCGAAGTGGCAGGTAAAAAAACGACTCTCACTGACTCAGCCGTTCCGACTACCTAAAAGCAAATCAGGGCGGGCTTCGTAATCCGATCCTCATTCGTACCGTAACCCGTCGGCGATGGTGCCGTGGGTGGCCCAGCGGGACGGAAGATACCCGGCTAACAGCCCCGTCAATCCTGCGACCAGAAAGGCTTCCAGGATGGTCTTGGAGGGGACGGTCATGTGAATGGTCCAGCCGAAGGACTGTTTGTTGATCACGCCGATCAAGAGGGTGGCGAGCAGGATCCCGGCGAGCAACCCGAGACCCAATCCCAGGAAACCCAGGCAGAGGGATTCGCGGACCACCAATCCCCGGACTTGCCTGCGACTGCCGCCGATCGCGCGAAACGTGGCAAACTCCCGTTGTCGTTCGACCACGGTCGTCAGGAGCGTATTGATTATCCCCAACAGGCCGACGATCACCGTGACGAGTTCTAATCCATAGGTCAACCGGAAGGTGCGGTCGAAGATTTCGAGGATATGCGTCCTGAGTTCCTTGTTGCCGATGATCGACACCGGCACAAGCGGACCGAGCGCCTTTTTCAGATCGTCCCGCACCCGTTGGACGTTGGCGTTCGGATCGAGATAGACGGCCAACACCGTCGAGGTGCGATCACCCCACCATTGTTCGTAGAGCGCCCGGTCCAGCACGATCTTTCCGCCGTCCGTGGCATAATCGTAAAAGACTCCGACCACGGGAAACTCTTTTTGCCCGTCACCGGTCGGCAACGACAGCATGTCACCCGCGTTGATTCCCAGCCGCCGGGCCAACACCTCCGACACCATCACACCCCGTTCGGCAATGGCTTGGCGGAGCCGGCGTGAAGAATCGCCGTCCACGAACAGGTATCGACTCCGTTCCGCGTGAAGGGTCAGATCCCGCGCCGCGAGGTAAGCCTGGGTGGACCCCACTTGAATGCGCACCTGACGGTAGGGGTCCACGGCTGCCACGCCCGGCACCTCCCCGGCAAGCCGGACCATTTCCGGGGAAATGCGAAAGACGTTCTCACGCGGGTCGGCATCCAATCCTTCCTCATGCGGCGTCACCACCAGGTCCGCTATCAGGGTCTGATCAATCCATTGTTCAACGGTATCCCGGAAACTCTCGATCATCACCCCGACGCCCACGACAATCGCAATGCCGACCATAAACGCCGACAGCGTGACGCTGTTGCGACCGGAAGACCGGGCGATCTGATCCACGGCCAGGCGGGTCATGGACCCCGGATTGACGCCCGTCCCCGAACTCCGATTGAACATACCGAAGGCTGGCATTTTGGCAGCCGCCAGACTCAGTAAGTGAATACCCAGAGGAGAGAGCAGCGTGCATCCCAGCAGAACGAAAAATGCCGCGGCATAGCCGAACACGGGAAGGCCGTTCACCGGACCCGGTAAGGAGAGAAACCCGGCCAAGCCCAACACGCCCACGGCCAAGACGGTCCATCGGCCGTGATGATGCCGCGTGGTTTCATATTGACCGGGCGCAATCGCCAGGGCCGGCGCGGTCCGGCTCGCCTCCAGACACGGGCCCAACGCCCCGATCACGGACAGGACCATGCCCAAGAGGCCTCCTCCCAACAGCACAGGCAAAGTAAACGGCAGTTCTCCAAGCGTCGCGATGCCGTAGAGTTCGGAAACCGTTTCCCGTTCGAGCCCCACGAGCCAATGCGCCAGCCCGCTCCCGAACACGGAACCCAGGCATCCTCCAACAATGCCCGTCATGATCGCCTCCCCCAGAAACAACAGGGCGATGTGTCGCCGGAACATACCGATCGCTCGCAGGATCCCGATCTCCCGTCGATATTGGACCACGGAAAATCCGACCGCGTTGTAGATCAAGAACGTTCCGACGAAGAGCCCGACCATACTGAGCGTGGTAAGGTTCAACTGAAAGGAGGTGAGCATCCGTTGCACCTGGGCGTCGCGTTGGGACGGACGATTGACCAGGACGGAAGGCCCCAGCTGCGCTTGCAGTTCCCGGATCACGCGATCCACGGAGACGCCGGGCGCAGACACGATATCCACCCCATCGAGTTGGCCGAGCCGGGCCAATTGCACCTGGGCGGCGGCAATATCCATGATGACCATGGAATCCCATCGTGTTTCATCGTCGGAAAACGTCAAGATCCGGCTCACGGTGGCCCCGAATCGACGTGGCCCGACGTGGACTGTCACGGGATCGCCTCTGGACACGCCCAGGCCGGTCGCCAACTCGCGATCCACAAAAATCGCGTCCGGGTTGAGCAAGGGATCCAGCGAGAATGCCTCGTCACCGGAAGCTTGCCGCATACCCGTCTCCCTACCGAGCACCTCCAACAAGTCCAGTCCCCATACCATACTGGCCCGGGTCTTCCCGTCAGCCGCTTCGAGTACGACGGATCGTGAAAGATACGGATGGACGGCCTGGACGTCAGGATGCAGGCGAATCCGTTCGACCAGTGTTTCGTCGAGTCGACGTTCCGCCCCTGAGATATGAATCGTGGCCTCGCCGACAACCCGCGTAACGGCTCGCTGAAACGATTCGAAGACAGTTTGATTCGCCAGGTAGATGGCCAACACGGCCGCCACGCCAACGGCAACCCCGACTACCGTGAGCGTGCTTCTGAAAGGCCGGCTCGTCAAATGTTTGAAAGCCAACGTGCTTAATAGGAATATCCGTTCCAAAAAATGTTGTCTCCTAAAATCCAGTTGTGGTAACGTATAGGAAATTCCGTCACAACATGCGCGAGTCTCTTATGGCCAAAGTCAAATCGGCTTCTCGAGAGAACAAGAGCAATGCCAAGGAAAAGGCTGGCGAAGTGCTCTCGCTGACTGCCCGTCAAAAGGAAATCCTTCGTCTCGTGGCCCAAGGGCACACGAACCGGGAAATTGGCGAACAGCTGAATATCAGCGTTCGGACGGTTGAAGTCCACCGGTTTAACCTGATGCGACGACTCCGCGTGCGAAACGTGGCCCAACTTCTCCGGCAAGCCATGACCCTACGGCTTATCCCGAAGAATACCATCCCCACCGGCAAAGCCCACTGAATTCAATTTCCGTCCATTTGACCGCCTGACGGGCATGCATGAACCTCGATGGCGATGTGGACAAGCCCGAGATTTTTGGGAATACGTTCCTTGTATTGCGCGGGAGTGGCGGGATCGTGGGCCACAATGGCGATGACCACGGCATAGATACTCGGACCGATAGACCACAGGTGAAGGTCGGTGACTTTACTGTCTTCATCCTGTTCGATACTGTTCCTGATTCTGTCCCGGATGCTTTCCGGCCCTTGCTTGTCGAGCAAAATTCCGCTGGTGGTTCGCAGCAAGCCGAGCGACCAACTGGACACGAGGATGGCCCCAATAATGCCAACCACCGGGTCCATCCACGTCAAGCCCAGATATTTCGCGGAGAGCAGGGCCACGATGGCCAAAAGGGACGTGAGCGCATCAGCCAACACGTGCAGATAGGCGGCCTTCAGGTTGTGGTCATGGTGGTGCGTGTGATGGGAGTCGTCGAGACCATGGTGATCATGGTGGTCGTCCACTCGAAGGATAAAGACGCTGGCTCCGTTGACCGCCAACCCGAGAACGGCCACGAGAAGGGCTTGATCGACGATGATGGGCACCGGGTGAAGAAGCCGGCCGACACTCGCCCAGGCCATCAACAGCGCGAACAAGGCCAGCAGGACCGCACCAGTGAACCCGCCCAGGGCGTTGACCTTGCCGGCGCCGAAACTGAAATCTTCGTCGTGTGCGTGGCGTCGCGCATAGACGTACGCGAAAGCGTTCAGGCTCAAGGCCCCGGCGTGCGACGCCATGTGCAGGCCGTCGGCCAATAGCGCCATGGATCCCGTCAGGACTCCCGCGACGATTTCCACGACCATCATGGCGCCGGTGACGGCAATGACGATCAGTGTCCGCCGCTCCCCCGGACGCTTCATATCCTGTCCGAAGGTATGGCTGTGCTGCCAGACATGAAGGTCGTCGGTATGCATGCTTCCGTCTTACCCGAGGCCGACTCAGAGTTCCTGCAACCTGCCGCGACAGTCCGAGAGGGAGGCGTAGCCTTTCCGTTGCAAGAGTTCGCCGAGCTCCTTTTCCAGCCGTTGAAACACGCCGACCCCCTCGTCAACGAGGGCCGTTCCGATTTGCACGGCTTTTGCCCCGCATAAAATATGTTCGAACATGTCCGTGCCCGAGACGACCCCCCCGGTCCCGATAATGGGTATACTGTCGCCAATCAACTTCCAGAACGCCCGCACGTTAGCCAAGGCCACGGGCTTGATCATGGCGCCGCCGAGCCCCCCGAATCCGTACCTGGGCTTGATCACCACGCGTTCCTCCTCCGGATCGACCACCAACCCGTTTCCCACCGAATTGATGACCGTCATAAAATCAACCTTGACGTCTAGTAACATCCGGGCCGTGATCTCATAGTGCACCGGATCGAAATACGGGGGCAGCTTGACGCCCATCGGTACGGTGACGATTTTCTTCAATTCCAGGAGTAACGCGCGGGAGGCCTCCACGTCATAGCCGATCTGCGGCTTTCCCGCAATATTCGGACAGGAGAGATTGACCTCGATAAGATCGGGAGAAACGGCCGTGATCGCCCGGGCCGCTTCGAGAAAATCAGGGGGGCTAAGCCCGGCAATGCTCGCAATGACGGGTTTCCCGAAGGTCTGAAGGGTGGGAATGATGTCAGCGTAGGCCGGGTAGCCGAGATTGGGCAGCCCCATGGAATTGATGGAGCCCCCGGGAAAACTGTAATACCGGGGCTCCGGGTTACCCTGCCGGAACGCCGGCGTCATGGACTTGGTCACGATCGCCCCGCTCCGGCTCTGACCCAATGCTTCCAGTTCTGCCTTGGTCACGCACAGGGCCCCTGAGGCATTCATCAGGCAGGTTGGAAAACGGACGCCGGCAATCGTGGTCGAAAGATCCATTTCACGTCGTTCCGGGGACATGGGACATCGGATACAATTGTCCGCCTTCCAGTTCGTACACGTGATCCCCGACCCGTGCGGCCGATTCCGAGTGGGTGACGAATACGACGGTCTGGCCGGCTTCTTGGGATACGCGCCTAATCAGCGCCACGATCTCTTTGGCAGTCCGGGAGTCGAGATTTCCGGTGGGTTCGTCCGCCAGCAGGATGCGCGGTCGGTGGACGAGGGCGCGGGCTAAGGCCACGCGTTGTTGTTCTCCACCGGATAATTCCCAGGGCCGATGACCGGCCCGATGGGAAACCCCCACCTGGTCGAGCGTCTCTGCAACGCGTTCTCGAATGACCGCCGATGACGTCTTTTGAAGCCGTAAGGGCAACCCGACGTTTTCGGCGGCCGTCAACCCGGGAACCAGATGGAACGCCTGAAAGACCATACCGATCATCTCCCGTCGATACCGGGTCCACTCCGCATCGGAAAACCCGTGCGTGGGTTGGTCATCAAGGAAAATGGCGCCGGAAGTCACGGTGTCGAGACCCGCAACCAGATTCAGAAGCGTGCTTTTCCCGCTTCCACTCGGACCCATGATCACACAAAATTCTCTGGAGGCAACGTGAAGGTCCGCGTCCCGAAGCACGGAGACCGTGACGCTGCCCCGTTCATAGACTTTGCAGACGCGATCTAAGGTGATCGTAGACACCGATACCTCTCTCGACACTGCGAGCGTGTGACGGCGGCCTTGTCATCACGATTCCGTATAGCACATGATGGAAACGTCCAACAACACGAGCTGACGGGACGTGCGGAATGTCGGAGGTGATCGTGAGATTGCCGCTCACGTCCCGGACCGGGAAAAACATGACCGCCCGATTGCTTCGCCGATTCCTCCACGTAGTGTTTCCCATGAATTGCCGGACATGCGACAATGCCCTGGAGGACGACCCTGTTCCTTTTTTTTGCCAACGCTGCTGGAACCATATTACCCCGATACTCTCGCCGAGTTGCCCTCGCTGTGCGCATCCCTTTCCTTCTCCGCACGCGCTGGCTCATAGTCCAGGACACCTGTGCGGACGGTGTCGAAAACACCCGCCGGCCTATTACCGGGCCTGGACGCCGTATGCCTACCAATCCCCCTTGAAGGAAGCCATCGGGCTCTTGAAGTACCGGGGCAAGACTCAGTTGGCCCCGGCCCTTGCTCGTCTGATCGCCCAAACCCACCCTGCCCCCGCGAACGTCGATGTCCTCGTCGCCGTCCCGTTACACCCCAACCGCCTGCGGGAACGTGAATATAATCAAGCGCTCCTGTTGGCCCACCATTTGGGCCGACAATGGAATCTTCCCGTGCTCATCGACGTGCTCAGGCGGACGAAGCCCACCCCTCCCCAAACGTCCCTCACGCGAAGGGAGCGGCTGAAGAATCTTCGAAGATGCTTTGCCGTGGCGGCCCCGTCCGCGGTTGAGGGAAAAACCGCGCTGCTCGTGGACGACGTGTTCACCACGGGTACCACGGTCAATGAATGCGCCAAGGCGCTCAGAAAAGCCGGCGCGGAGGCCGTCTACGTTCAGACCCTGGCCAGGATGAGCGCCCATGAATAGTGGGCCACACGCAAAGAACTTCTTGACTTTGTAGATGGTTTTATCTAGTCTAAATACCTGAGGATGCGTACGCATCTCGCTCCCACGACTGTTGGAAAGGAAACGCACCATGTTTGCCGGACAGTATCACTGCAAACTCGACGAGAAAGGTCGCTTCATTTTCCCGACCCCTTTGCGCGAGCAGGTCGAGGGAGACCGCGTGATTTTCGTCAAGGGGCAGGACCTTCCGTTGTCGGCCTATTCGGTGCAAGAGTGGGAAAAAGTCCTTGCACGCGTCAAAGAGACGTTTGACGAGGATCAAAGCCGGCTCTTCATGCACTACGTCGTGGCTGAAGCCGCGTCGTCCGAAATCGACAAGACGGGCCGGGTCCTCATCCCAGGACGGCTGAGAAAAGTCATCCCGCTTGAAGACGACCTGGAAATCGTAGTCGTGGGCATGTTTCACCGGTTGGAAATCTGGAATCCTTCCGAATGGCGTCGCTATCTCATGCAGCATGATGAGCAATTGGAAGAAAACCTCGGCAAAATGCTCAACCTGCTTTAGGCCACCGGCATCCGCATATTCCAGGCGCCCGTTGGCATTTCTTGACACGCCCTGCAAACCAAACCCGTGCTTCCATCGGATCGACCGATTCATTTGCCTCAATACGTGATAAAAAACAGCCGAGGAGGCCAGGTCGGCGACTCCATCACCCATCTTCTACGGGACACGGCCATGAACGCTTCCTCACGACCCCGCAAGAAACCCGGACGGCCGCGTCTCTCCGCCGAAGCCGTCTTGCAGGCCACGCATTTCTCCCTGACCGGCAACGCCCTTTCGCTAACCCTGCCCCTTCCCCCCAGCATCAACCGGCAATATGCCACGGTCAACGGCCGCCGCGTGTTGTCGGCAACGGGACGTCGCTACAAGGTCACGGTTGGCCAATTGCTCATGACGGCCCCCTCTTCATCCGAATGGACCGCTTTTTTGCAGAAGGCCCAGGAACATTTCCTGACACTGACCATTCACTTTTACTTTCCGACACTGTTAAGACGGGATATCGACGGTGGGCTGAAAATCGCTCAGGACGCGCTCTGTGAAGCCATGAGCCTTAATGACAATCGGATCATGGAAATCCACCTGTATAAAGCCCTGGATCGCGACAAGCCGCGACTCGAATGCACGCTGGCCCTGGCGAGTCCCTTGAGCAAGTCCTCTACCCCACCTAACCTCCCCTTACAAAGGGGAGGAACCAGAGGGCGATCCCGGAGCAGCCGGCGTTAATCCCCTCCATTTCCCCTCCCTTGTATTCCACTTTCTTTTCCCCTCCTTTGTAAGGAGGGGCTAGGGGAGGTAGAGGCATTCATTCCCCTCCCTTGCTTTTCATCCATTCTCCTTGGTATGCAGATGACCTAACTGTATGGACAGTCCGTCCTGAATTTCAAAACGGAGCATACCAAGCATGCGTATAAAGTTTTTCTGGCTTATCGGTCTCTTGCTGTTAGGAACGGGGTACGTTGCGCCGCACGTTTCAGCCGAACGTATACTCTTCAACCCCCAGCAGAAATCTCAACTTCAACAAGTCAAGACCATTTTCGTGAAGGCGGTCGCGCTCACGGAAAAGGGATTGGTTGATCCGACCCTTATCGGGACGGCAGTAGCCGAACGGTTGACCGCAACCGGGTTCACGGTCATCACGGCTGAGAGCAAGCCGCATGATGTCGTGCTGAAAGTGAAGTGCGATGAGCGAAAGCCGTGGGGGGGAGTCAGGAAATCCGACGGAGAGATCCAGCAACCGGGAGCGCCTTCTCGAAATTGGAAAGGACCGGCCTGCCAGCTGAGTTACTTTTTCGACGGCCAAAAAGGACCTTGGCAATATGAGATCAGGACGACTTTCGATAATGCATGGGAGGCGGCCAAAGCAGCCGGACACGGTGATGCAGGCCAGTTCGCGTTGCAGCACCTCAGCCAAGCGCTACGAGACAGTGACTTCCCGCTTGATCTGGCAGCGGAATGGAAACAAGCCAAGCGGCTGTCTTCCCTTTTGGTCGATCCCCAAACCGACCAAGCCACCAAGTTTAAAATACTTTCGCTCGCCGGCCACGTGCCGGGAGACACCATGCTGCAGGCCCTGCAACAGATCCGGACCGAGGCCGTCTTCGCCGTCCCCGCCACGATCGCCTTAGGGGCTATGGGCGAACCTGCCATTCCAACATTGTTGGACCTTTTATCCGATCCATCGGTGGACATTCAGGCCGCTGCGGCGGAAGCGCTCGGGGAAATCGGCACGCACAGCGGCAACATCGAAATCCTGCCGCCTCTCCTGGCCAAGATGGAGGCGCCCGACGTTCATCTTCGCGTTCAGACGGAAATCGTCAGAGCCATCGGGAAAACGCCGGACCTGCGGTCACTTGAACCGCTTGAACAGTTCGCCTTGAAAGTCTGGACCGCCCGTTCAAACGATCCGCTCATGCAGGAACTCAGAGAAGCCGTGGATTGGAGCATGTGGCAGATCAACCCCACCGCTCACACCGACGAGTAGCCCCGGGCTTCGTTGTACTCCTTTTCATGATGCTTCCTCCTTCTCTTAATCTATGCCGCCACCCGCCATTGATTTTTGATGAGTTGAAAGGTGGGCTTTCTCTTCCCCTTGGGCTGTTTCGCCATCATGAGTCGCTTCGCAAAGTCGAGCAGGGCTTCCTTGTCAAGCTCGCCTGCATTTGCTTCTCGAATGAGCACACGCGCTAAGGTATCGCCGGTTTCACCAAGATTTTTATATTTCCCATTTTCGAACCGTGAGAGATGGGCGGGGTTAATCCGCAAAAGTGCCGCTAATTCTTGCGCCTGGAATCCGGCATGCTTGCGGAGATAGCGCAATTCTTGACCAGTTAAAAGCCCTGGTTTGCGCAACAAGTTCCCGGCAATGACATCCATCAAAAGCCCAAGCTTGGGAATCTCCACGTCATATTCACGGCAAGACGCACAATGATGTAACGTGACACCGGCTAGATAGATATTGCTCAACCCACTTTCCACGAAACGATAAGGCTTCTCAATCGTTGTGCGTTCCGACAGCAAGGCGCCTCCGCATTTTGGACATTTCATGAGATCCTCCTTTCACCCAATGACCGTAACGATGATGAGTGCGTCTTCGATTTCAACCACACAGGACCCTTGTTTGTTATTCAGGGTGTGCCCCTCGATTTTATAACGCCAAGTCCCCTCTGGCATGGAACGATCAACTAACCGGCCATACCATAAAATATTTTTCATATCTTGGACTGTGATGTTCCGTTCAGCCATACGTTTGCGAGCATGTTGCCGAATGATGACGGCGTTGTTATTCCAGCGTTCCTTGAGCACCGCCTTAAGTCGTCGTTCTCCTAATGGCTTAGCATGATAACTCATCAAGTTTAGAATTATAGAAAAATCTTGATAATTTATCAAATAACATCTACTCCTCTTTGATTGTATAAGTATTTACTTATATAATTGCAAAAGGCTATGAAGCACAAAGAACGGAAGCCTGTTATTTGTCATGAAAAAGAACCCCCACATCGAGTTTGAAGACAGCTCGGGGAACGTCTTTGCCGATCTGGGTCTGGACCATCACGAAGAGCTACTCACCCGAGCCCAGCTTAGGCATTCGGTGAGAATGATCCTTGAAAAACGGAATCTGAAACAAAGGGAAATCGGAAAACTGCTGGGAATCAAGCAGCCTGAAGTGTCCAACCTGATGAATGGACGCTACACGCTCTTTTCCCAGGAACGGTTGTTTGGCTTTCTCAATAAGTTGGACCGCAAAGTCACGGTGAAAGTCACTCCCCGCCGCAACGGAGAAAAACCGCAAGAGGTCGTCTTTGCCTAAAACATGTCTGCCAATTGATAAAGAAAAAGAGGATACTTGCCATGTACCAGCACCTGCCCAGCGGCAGGCCTTATTCATCAGTCACGCAAATCCTGAAGATAATGAATTTACGATTTGGCTAGGATCCCATCTCAGTGGAGCAGGCTATGAAGTATGGGCTGATGTCTTAAGGGTTCGCGGGGGTGAAGACTGGGCAAGAAAACTGGAGCAGGCACTTCGTGAACGAGCTTGTAAGGTTTTGTTGGTCGGAACACCATCGGGGGTCGAGAAACAGGGAGTTCGAAATGAAATTCAAATCGCTTCCGAAGTAGCCCAAAGAATCGACGACAAAGAGTTCATCATCCCTCTTCGACTACAGCATTATGACTCGCCTTTCCAAATTGCGCAGGCACACTATATCGATTTTCTGAATGGATGGGGCCAGGGTCTTGCCGACTTGCTAGAGACCTTAGAGGGCTATGAACTGCCCCGCCTACAATCATTTCATGCCGAAAGCATTGAAAATTGGCGGGCTGCCCAGTTGGTTAAAACTCACGTAGTCCAACCGAAACCCGAGAAACTGGTTTCTAACTGGCTTCGGATTATTGAGTGGCCAAATTCCATAAAATATTTTGAGTTTAGAGTTGGAATTTCGGAGGAACGAGTCAAGGCGATAGTGCATAGTTGTAAGTGGCCAGTCTACCCTATTGCTCGTGGATTTTGGACATGCGCAGAGAAAAATGATTTCCATACGGACCAGGGTGAATCTTTTCCGATTCTACTTCAGAGGGAATTAGATTTTTCGCACTTTCTCGAGACAGGAAGACGTGCTTGCTCAGTTAATCTCCAGGAAGCTAGAAACATCGTTAGTCATCTAACAAGGTGCGCTTTAGAGAACAAATTTCGCGATTGTAATTTATCTTCCTATGATTACGCCAATGGGATCCTAGGATGGTGGGTCCAATCAAAGTTAATCCCGGGCGATAAAATAAGCTTCAAATGGAAAGAACGGACATCTGGAAGGAGGCAGTTAGTTGGAGAAACGACTTCTGGACAAACAAGAATTAAATGGCATTTTGGAATATCCGGCAAACCCTGGATGTCACCCGAACCTCATATTCGAATTCTGCCACGCATTCTTTTCACAGAAGATGGCTTTCATGCTATCGAAGATGCCAAACGCATGCATCGTTTGCGACGATCTGTACCCAAATCATGGAGAAATGAACGTTGGAGAGACATGCTGCTTGCGTTTTTATTCTGGCTTTCGAATGGAGAAGACCATGTTTCCCTCAAAGCAGGATCATCTTCGGGAATAAAGATCGAAGTACCCCCTATCACGATGATTTCCCCGGTCTCGGTCAGTCATGACAAAAGCGAAGAGCCAGAAGAGATTGAGGTTGATGATCCTGTCTTTGAAGGAAACTTTGACGAGTTTATCGAAGAAGATTATGAAGAGGACAACGAATCTCAACCTGACGAAGAAAAACCATCTATACAAAGGCAAAAGGAAGATTAAACATCGTGGAATTGGATTTTGTTGAAGAGCCCAAACTGGAATTTGCATTTGAGCAAAACGAAGAATATCCCCGTGACGGGCTTTTTCTTTTTGGCCCCATAAAAGATGAGGCAGCACCAGAAACCCTACGGTATGGGGTCATTGGAACATCCGATGGGATTAAACGCTTTAAGCGGTGGGCTCAAACAATTGGAGGTTATATCAAACGATTCGAACCTCGTTTAAACCCAGAAGCCCAACACCATACTTCGTTTCCAGGATTTGAGAGCGTGTTTCGGTCCAAATGTCCCACAGAACCCTTGGCCACGATAAAAGTTTCCGAAACGGAGTTGAAGAAAGCCCTTGGAATAGAAAATCGTTTTGAGGCTATCAAAAGTGCTGTTGACCTATACGTTGATCCTCTTATTGATTTTTCAAAGAGGGAAGAAGCAGAACCTGACTTTTGGTTTGTGGTGATTCCCGAGTTTGTGTATCTACTTGGCAGACCGACATCCAAAGTCCCCAGAAATGAAAGAACGCCAGGCAAAGTCACCATATCACGAGCCAGAGCTCGACATATAAAAACGGCACCCACCTTATTTGGATATGAGGAAGAAGAAGCTGAAGTTTATAGATACTCAAAGCATTTCCGCAGGCAACTTAAAGCAAGACTGCTTAAAGATAAAATTGTGACGCAGATTGTCCGGGAAACAACATTGACTCCTGATGATTTCAAAACAAGTTTTGGAAGTCTTATTCGTAAGGTAGAAGACCCGGCCACAATTGCATGGAAACTTTGTACAACAGCTTATTATAAGGCAGGGGGCAAACCCTGGAGACTGTCTGGAGTACGACCGGGTGTGTGTTATGTGGGATTAGTCTATAAACAGACTGATCCCGATTCAGATGACCCCAATGCCTGCTGTGCCGCGCAGATGTTTCTATCCTCTGGCGATGGCCTCGTATTCAGAGGAGCCGCCGGTCCTTGGTATACCCCATCAAACAAAGAATATCACCTAGAAAAGAAACCCGCCGCAGAACTGATGTCATTGGTAGTATCGGAATATAAGAGACTGCATGATAACCAAGACCCGTCCGAGCTTTTTATTCATGGCCGCACGAAATTCGACGACCAAGAGTGGGAGGGGTTTCAGTCCGCTGTACCATCTTCAACAAATTTGGTTGGTGTTCAAATTCGGGATGCCAAATCAGAACTAAAGCTTTTCAGCCCAAGGAAATACCCGGTCATAAGAGGAACTACACTAAAATTATCAGAACGGACCGCATATTTATGGACAAGTGGCTATATACCCAGATTAAACACCTACCTAGGTCCTGAAACACCAAATCCTATTTTCGTTCATGTCCAAAAAGGGGATTGTCCCATGGATATGGTCTTAGCGGATGTAATGCGCCTGACTAAACTTAATTACAATACATGCCTGTTTAATGACCGGCTTCCCGTAACCATCAAATTCGCCAATGCCGTGGGAGAAGTCCTTATATCTGCCCCCCAGACTGAGGAGCCGAAGCTTCCTTTTAAATTTTACATTTAGCCGAAGTGCTACACGGGGACAAGGCGACTAAGGAGATCGAGACCAAGCACAGGCGGCATCCGAATTTAGAGAATTAGAAGGCAGGTCAGTCTGAAATGGCGCGCCCGAGAGGAGTCGAACCTCTAACCTTTTGATCCGTAGTCAAATGCTCTATCCATTGAGCTACGGGCGCGAACGTTTGTTTGACGGAAGTGGGCCTTGGAAAGGCGCATTTCAAGGGAGCCCATTATATACAAGGCCCGGCGAAGCCGGGTCAACTCGGCGTTCACGCAAGAACCCTGTGTCTCTTGGGACAGCCGGATGCTTTCAGCCGACGGAGGCGAGTGAGGAAACGGGGCTCCCGAAAAGCGTGGAGGCCGAGGCGTCCTCCACCTTGATCGTGGTCCGGTCTCCGAGGGAGAGGGGAAGCGCGTCCTTGTCCCAGACCACGGTCACGTTACTCTCCGTGTGCCCCATCCATTGCCGGGACGATTTTTTCGCGTTGCCTTCCACCAACACTTCCACGTCCGTTCCGATCACCTGCCGGTTCTTCCCCGCGGAAATCGTTCTCTGGAGGTCGACCAATTGCGTGACCCGTTCCGATTTGACGGATTCCGGAACGTCATCGGGGAATTTTCGATAGGCAATGGTGTTCTTTCGTTCCGAGTACATGAATATATAGGCCGATTGAAATTCGATCTCCCGCACCAACTCATAGGTCTCGAGAAATTCCTCGTGGCTCTCGGTGCAAAAACCCGCAATGATGTCCGTGCTGAGGGTAATGTCGCCCTGCCTCCGGATTTCAGCCACCAAGGCCCGATACTCCGCCCGCGTATACGACCGTCCCATCAGGTCCAGGATGCGATCGCTTCCCGCTTGAAGGGGAAGATGAATTTGCCGGCACACGTTCGGGTGATGCGCCACCACCTCGATCAGGTCAGGGGGAAAGTCCTTGGGATGCGGGGACGTGAAGCGGACGCGTTCGATGCCGGGCACGTCGGCCACGTCAGAAAGAAGCTTGGCAAACGTGACCTCGTCACTCCGATACGAATTGACGTTCTGTCCCAGAAGCGTGACCTGTTTGTACCCTTGGGCCACGAGGGCATGCGTTTCTTCCAGAATCCCCTGCGCGGGGCGAGACCGTTCTCTCCCACGAGTGTAGGGCACTACGCAGAAACTACAGAAATTATCGCAGCCCCGCATGATCGCGATCCAGGCGTTGACCCCGGGTTTCCGCTCCGGAAGAATCGCTTCGTAGGTTTCGTATTCCGACAGATCCACGGCCATGGACGGTTCACGATGTTCCAGAGCCTTCGTCAACAGGTCCGGCAATTGTCGATAGGAATCCGGTCCCGCGAGCACGTCGATGACGGGTTGCGACTCCATCAATTCTTTTTTGAGATTCTGGGCCATGCACCCGAGAACGCCGATCACCACCTGCCGTGATTGCTTCATCGCTTTCCACTCGGCCAGATGACCGTAGACCCGGTTATGCGCGTTTTCCCGGATCGCGCAGGTATTCATCAGCACCACGTCGGCCTGTTCCGGATGCTCCGTAAACGCGAACCCTTTATCTTTCAACAACGACCGCACCAATTCGGTGTCATATTCATTCATCTGACAGCCGAACGTTTGAACGTAGACGCGATAAGACACTTGGGAACCTCTTGAACCGTTGTCCGGGACTGTGCTACGCCGGTAACGCAGCTTCCTTTTCAAAGGACTGAAACACCGGAATCGGGAATCTCTTGGGCCGCGGCGGCTCCTCGTCCGCCAATTTCCCCAAGGCCGCATGTTCCATGACCCCTGTCAACCTGACCCGCCGTATCTGATTGGCCAACGAGCCGGAACCGGCCACGCTCACCCGAATAAAATTATCCGTCAGGCCGGTCCATAATCCGTCTTTGCCGACGGACTCGAACAACACCAGGCAATCCCTGTCGAGAAATTGCTGGTAGAACTGCGCCCGTTTCGTCGCAGACAGCCGCGAAAGCAACCGGCTCCGGGGCTTGATCACTGCCGAAGGCACGGGATTGCCCGAACGAGCGGCCGAGGTCCCCGGTCGAGCGGAATAGCTGAACACGTGAGCATAGGCCAACGGCAGATCACGGACCACATCGTAGGTCGCCGAAAACTCGCGATCGGATTCTCCGGGAAACCCGACGAGCACGTCGGTGCCCACACAGACGTCGGGGATCGTTTGCACGACGTGTTCCACCCAAGCCCGAAACTCGCTCACGGTGTACCGACGGTTCATCGCCGACAGAATCCCGTCATGCCCGCTCTGCAAGGGCACGTGTAAAAACCGGCACAACTTCCTCGAGGTGCCCATATACTCGAGGAGCGCGTCGGGGATGGTCGTGGGTTCGATGGAGGAAATGCGGATGCGGGCCAATCCTGGGATGCGTTCCAACCGCTGGATCAGGTCGAGTAACCCTTCCGACCCATTCGCGAATCGCCCGATATTTACACCGGTCAGAACCAGTTCCCGATGGCCCCGTTCCACCAGTTGTTCAGCCTCTCGCACCGCGTCATCGGACAACCGGCTGCGTTCCCGGCCCCTGGCGAACGGGATCAGACAAAAGGAACACATAAAATTGCAGCCGTCCTGGATTTTCAAGTTGGCTCGCGTCGTCGCGTATTCTCCTACCCCCTCCTGAACAAAATCCTCCCGGCTTATCGATCCCGAATGCCGGACAAACGTCGACGCGCGTTTTTGCACGTGAGGCATCTCTTGCAGATAGTCCGGCAGTAACATTTTGTGTTGGTTGCCCAAGACCAGGTCCACTCCGGGAAGATGCTGCAAGGTGTTGAGCCCGGTCTGCGCATAGCATCCGGTCACTGCGACGAACGCCCGAGGTGAATGGCGTAACGTCCGGCGAATGACCCGGCGGCAATCGGCCTCCGCGTTTTCCGTCACGCTGCACGTATTCAACACGAGCACGTCGGTCGGCTCGCCAAAGGGTACCTGTTCGTAACCCATGTTCGTAAACCGGTCGGTCAGCACCGCGGTCTCCGATTGATTGAGGCGACACCCCGCCGTGTAAAAAGCGACTTTTTTCTTCATGAGTCCGGATCTCGTTTAAAGAGAAATATTATAGAGAACCTGCCCTCACGCCCACAACCGTTCGCGACTAAAGGGCATATTCAGCGTCAGTCACAAAAACGAATTGCCGAAGGAAATCGTTAGGAGTAGAATGAACGGGAGTTGCCGAAGAAATGGCTGTTCAACGTCTCTTCTTGCCGGAAGGTGCCGTATGACCCACCCGTTTCCGATTGCACCGGTTGTCCTCGCATTGCTGCTTGCCCTGCAGGGCTTGAGCGCAGCGCAGCCTACCCTGCCCGTGGAGCCGGACGAAGAAACCAGGCTGGATGAAATATACGATCATGAATCGCGCATGGTCATCTTTTTGTATTCATTGAAAGGGACGGAAGAAGTCGATTACGTGGTCGGGCGCAAAGTCTGGAAGCACCAGAGAAGCGTGTATGGCAATCCCGTGTACTATTTTGAATCCTATCCCCTGTTTTACTGGTGGAATCACACGATGTGGAATGATCCCGAACAGGATGGAGTCAATGGGAACGAACTCGTCTATAAAGAAGACGTTGATTTTGACGCGACCCGCTACAAACCCTGCCTTTTTAACGGGCAACGCTGCTGAACGCTTCCGGCCCCCGCATACCCTTCAGGGGATAGCGGCACTCTCCCGGATGCGAACAGCCGCCCTCAGACTCACGCGATACCGGCCCCATGTCACTTCTTGAACAGTCCCAGACAGCCCCATCTTCTTTTCGTAGCCGGCTGGCGTCCATTCGCCTCTTGCCCGGTCAGGTCGTCGCGTTAGCCGCCGCGGCTCTGATTTTCATCGGCGCGGCCCTCCTCATGCTCCCGTTCGCCACCCCGGACGGGATAGAATTGCGGTTCATCGACGCCCTGTTTACCGCAACATCAGCGGTGTGCGTCACGGGGCTGATCGTGATGGACACCCCGCATGAATTCACCACCTTCGGGCAACTCATCATCTTGTTGCTCATTCAGATCGGCGGGCTGGGGTACGCCTTGCTGGCGACGATCATCCTCTTGGCCCTGGGACATCGCATCGGGCTCCGGGACCGGATGATGCTGGCCGAAACGCTGAGCACGTTCGACATGGCCGGATCGATTCGCTACGTCAAAATCGTGGCCATCGCCACCGTGGCATTGGAAGGATTGGGGTTTCTCTTCCTGGCCTTACGCTTTTCACAAGACATGCCTTGGGGAGAAGCCCTCTACTCCGGGCTCTTTCATTCCATCTCGGCCTTCAACAACGCGGGGTTCTCCCTGTTCTCCGACAGCCTGATCTCCTATCGAACCGACGTGTCCATCAATCTGATCGTGACCATCCTGGTCATTCTGGGAAGCATCGGATTTCTTGTTTTTCAGGACGGGTGGGACAATTTCAAGGGCCGACGCTTTCGGCTCCAAACGCATACCAAACTCGTGGTCGTCGTCACCCTGATCATCCTCGTGACAGGCACGCTCGGTATTACCATTCTCGAATGGAACAATCCACAGACGTTTCAACCCTTGAGTATCGGCGAACGCCTGGCCACGGCGCATTTCCACGCGATGTCCCGGACCGCGGGTTTTACCACCATGGATATCAGCGCGATGAACGACGCCACCCTGTATTTTCTACTGCTGTTGATGACCATCGGCGGCTCGCCCGGCAGTATGTCGGGGGGAATCAAGACCACGACGTTCGCCATCATCTGGGTGACTATCTGGGCGGTCCTTCGACGACGGCAGGACATTGAAATCTTTCACCGGCGAATACCCAGGGAATTGGTGGTCCGCGCGTTTTGCCTTGCGATCCTGGCCTTCACGGCCATCACCGTGTTCACCCTGGCCCTCGCCTTTACGGAAGAACGCCCGTTTTTGAGCATCATGTTCGAGGTCACCTCGGCCATGGGCATCGTGGGTATGTCCCTGGGCGACGGGGATGGACGAAGCTTCTCCGCCCTGTTCACCGACTTCGGCAAGCTGGTGATCATCGCCTCGATGCTGATCGGTCGTTTCGGGCCTCTCCTTATCGGCCTTTTTGCCGTGTACACCACCACCACTCCCCGGTATCGTTTCCCGGAATCCAGGGTCATGATCGGATAAGAGCAATCTCCGCTATTTCAGACGTCGCTGCAGGATCAGGACGAATGCCATGAGGGTGGGCAACGGGGCAACCAGCAGGGGAAGCAGCCAGACCCACGCGTTCTTCCCACGGACCCGCGCCTGGTCGAATATCCAGACGAACACCCACACGACCAGCAAGAAATAGTTGATTCCCAGCCAGTGCGTAGCGCGTGTCGTGAGGACACTGGTGCTGTCACCCGTAGCAGTGCTCCAAAAGACCATTTGCAGGACGCCGAACGTCACCAACAGGGTGATCACAATCCGTTTGCTCCATACGTACATGAGGCACGCCTCCTTTTCCTCTGATTTATTGCACTATCAGGCGTATGGCTGCGTTGTGTCCTCGCTCAACCCTCACCTATCTCTATGATAAGCCTCGGGTTTCGCTCCGGGACGCCTTGCCCTACATCCCGCTATCACAACAAATCAGAGGTTCCTATAATGAATCAAGGTTCAATTGTGATTCTTGGTCGAAGCACTGTCACCTTGCGCAACGGGTAGAATAGTATGGATGCCGGCAAAAATCGAGATTCAATGACGAGCAAGGCCCACTTCTTCATCGACCTGGAAGACGGCAGAACCCTGTGGATGGCTGAAAAACACCTTTCTCGTCCTGTGTATAACATAAAATATTTTCTCATAAATTTATGAATATCAAGCGTTTTGGTTATTCCCAGGCTATTCATTGTATTCCAGTCTTGACAACAAGAAGCACAATATTTAGTATTGGCGACTCAGATCAGACTCTAAGGGTAGTATAATCATACGTAAGTAGATCCCAACTAAAAGGTACAAATAAAACTCTGGAGGTTATTGGACGGTGAAAATCGAACGCCGTTTCACCCGAGTCGAAGAATCTCCATACGAAGGGATTCCTTTTTCCACGCGGTCTTCAGAAATCAGGAATCCGGACGGTTCCGTTGTATTCCATCTCGATGACATACAGGTCCCGGATCAGTGGTCACAACTGGCCGTGGACATTCTGGCCCAAAAATATTTCCGGAAAGCCGGCGTGCCGCAGGTCGATGCTGATGGGCACCCCATCAAGGATGAACAAGGGAACCCCGTCACGGGCGGCGAACGTGATGCCCGGCAGGTGTTTCATCGCTTGGCGGGCTGCTGGACACAATGGGGCGAGACCCACGGGTATTTCGACACGGACCAGGATGCCCGGACCTTTTATGCCGAACTGTGTTACATGCTGGCCAGACAAATGGCCGCCCCCAATTCACCGCAATGGTTCAATACGGGCCTGCATTATGCCTACGGCATCAGCGGCCCCTCGCAAGGGCATTTTTTCGTCGATCCCCGCACCCGGAAACTAAAACAGTCCAAAAACGCCTACGAACGGCCTCAAGTTCACGCCTGCTTCATCCAATCCGTAGGTGACGACCTCGTCAACGACGGAGGAATTATGGACCTGTGGGTCCGCGAGGCCCGCTTGTTCAAATACGGGTCCGGCACGGGCACCAACTTTTCCCGGCTCAGAGGAGAAAACGAGCCGTTGTCGGGTGGAGGAAAATCCTCCGGGCTGATGTCCTTCCTACGGATCGGAGACCGGGCGGCGGGTGCGATCAAATCGGGCGGCACCACCCGGCGGGCCGCCAAAATGGTGTGCCTGGATCTGGACCATCCCGATATCGAAGAGTTCATCGACTGGAAGGTGATCGAAGAACAGAAGGTAGCCGCCATGGTGACCGGATCCAAGATCTGCGCCGGTCAGTTGAACGCCGTCCTGAAAGCCTGCCATCAAAAAAATGTCGACGGTCCCGATACGGTCGAAATCGACCCCGAACGCAACCGTCCGCTCAAGGAGGCCGTCCGCGCGGCTCGTCAAGCCAGTGTGCCCGAGGCCTATATCCAACGGGTCTTTGCCTATGCCCAGGAAGGCTATACCCATTTCGTGTTTCATGAATATGATACGAACTGGGACAGCAAAGCCTACCAAACGGTATCCGGACAAAACTCCAACAACAGCATTCGCGTGCCCAACGGATTTTTTGATGCGCTCCGGCAGGACGGCGAATGGCAACTCACCCGCCGGACGGACGGAGCCGTAGCCAAAACGCTCAAGGCCAAGGATCTGTGGGATCGCATCTGTTGGGCGGCCTGGATGTGTGCCGACCCGGGCATTCAATACGATACCACGATCAATGAATGGCACACGTGCCCGGAGGACGGGCGCATCAACGCCTCCAATCCGTGCAGCGAATACATGTTCCTGGATGATACCGCGTGCAACCTCGCGTCTCTGAACCTGGGCGCCTTCATGACGCCGGACGGTGAATTCGACGTTTCGGCGTATCGACACGCCATCCGGCTCTGGACGATCGTCCTGGAAATCAGCGTACTCATGGCGGGGTTCCCGAGCAGACCCATCGCCGAAAAGAGTTTTCACTTCAGAACGCTGGGGCTGGGATATGCCAATCTCGGATCCCTGCTCATGCGCAAGGGTATTGCCTACGATTCTCCCAAGGCATTGGCGATCTGCGGGGCCCTGACCGCGATCCTGACCGGCGAAGCCTATGCTGCTTCAGCGGAGATGGCGGCGGAACTCGGCCCGTTCCCCGGGTTTAAGAAAAACCGCGAGCCGATGCTGCGAGTCATGCGAAACCATCGAAGGGCCGCGTATCAGGCCAAACCTGACGATTATGAAGGCCTGACGATTGCGCCGAACGGCATTGACTCGGCTACCGCTCCCGCCGCACTGGTCCGGGCCGCGCAGGAGACCTGGGACCGCGCCATCGAATTGGGCGAAGCCCACGGATTCAGAAACGCGCAGGCCACGGTGATCGCCCCCACGGGCACCATCGGGTTAGTCATGGACTGTGATACGACGGGGATCGAACCCGACTTTGCGCTCGTCAAATTCAAGAAACTGGCCGGCGGCGGTTATTTCAAGATCATTAATCAAAGCCTGCCCCCGGCGTTAAAGGGACTGGGCTATTCCCAGCAGCAGATCAACGACATCATCACCTATGCCACGGGCACCCGGACCCTGAAACAGGCTCCGTTCCTGAATCATGAATCACTCCGCGCCAAGGGGTTTACCCCGGAAGTGCTCGATCGCCTGGAAGCGACGTTGGACGAGGTTTTTGAAATTCAATTCGCTTTCAATAAATGGACGTTGGGTGAGGAGTTCTGCCGTGACGTCCTCGGCTTCTCCGACGACCAACTCAACGATCCCCAGTTCACGATTCTCAACGCGTTGGGCTTTACCCAGGAAGAAATTCTCGCGGCCAATGACTTTTGCTGCGGGACCATGACGATAGAAAAGGCGCCGCACCTCAAAGACGAACACCTTCCGATTTTCGACTGCGCCAACCGGTGCGGTCGCATCGGGAAACGGTTCATCTCCACGCAGGCGCACATCCGGATGATGGCCGCGGCCCAGCCGTTCATCAGCGGAGCCATCAGCAAGACCATCAACATGCCTTCGGATTCCACGGTCAGGGACGCGGAAGACGCGTACCTCATGGGATGGCAGCAGATGCTCAAGGCCGTGGCCTTGTATCGGGACGGGTCCAAACTGAGCCAGCCCCTCAACGCCTCGACGGACCCGGTCGAAAAATCCGAACGTCATGACGACGTCATGAAGGCGGCCCAGCAGGTGACGGAACGGGTGATGGTCCGGTATCTCGCCAAACGTCGCCCGCTTCCCTCACGACGCGGGGGATATACGCAAAAGGCCATGATCGGCGGCCACAAGATCTATCTCCGCACCGGGGAATACGAGGATGGGACGCTCGGGGAAATCTTTCTGGACATGCACAAGGAAGGCGCGGCGTTTCGCAGCCTGATGAACTGTTTTGCCATTGCCATATCCTTGGGCCTCCAACACGGCGTACCCCTCGAAGAATTCGTCGAGGCCTTCCTGTTCACTCGCTTCGAACCCAACGGCCCGGTCAACCTCAACGACCACATCAAAATGTCGACCTCGATCATCGACTACATCTTCCGTGAATTGGCGATTACCTATCTGGACAAGAAGGAACTCGCGCAGGTCAACCAGGACGACCTGCGCGGGGATTCGGTCAAACAGGACCCCGAATGCACCGACGACGAACCGGCCGATCCCCGGACCATCACGACGACGGCCATCGATCCGGAACTGTTTCCCGCAAGGCAACGCATTCAAGGAGACGGCGGGAACGGCAACGGCCAGGGCAACGGAAAAGTCGCACACAAAATCGAGTTGAAACGGGAAACACTCACCTATGCGACTGAGATAGAGACGGCGTTTCAAAAAGGGTTTGAAGGCGACCCGTGCCCCAATTGCAAACAATTCAAATTAGTCCGCAACGGGATGTGCCTGGTCTGCAGAAACTGTGGTGAAACCACGGGGTGTTCGTAAACCAAGGAGGTTCCAACAGTGTTCCAATTTGGTATGCAATCGATGCATGACCGCGTTGTTGCTATTGCGGCACAGCAATGGAGTGATCCGGCGCGACACGCAATTACGACGAACCCGGGAGGACAAAAAAACCTTTCAGTGGGTTCAGAAAAACTTTATCCCGACATTATCGGTTGGAAGCGAGATTTAGGTCGTGAAGTTGCTCTATGGATTGCTGAAGTCGAAACGACAGATTCCATTGCTTCGGAAGACGCATGGAACCAATGGAAGAAATATTCGAACCTCAAGATTCCCTTTTATCTCATTGTCCCCAAAGGATACCTGAGATACGCCAAAACTCTTACCACGATGGCGAACATCTATGTTTCGGGAATCTACGAATATCAATTATAATTGGAATCTCTTATGATTGACGGACCTTACTTCACGTCCATCGCACAACGAAATCCGATCGTCAGGTCATTCGCGTCAATGGGGAAATTGGGTTCGGCGCTCCGCCTCGCCGTCACTTTCAGCCACTTCGGCGGATCTTCCCACGACCCGCCTCGATAGATTTTCCGCTCACCCTCAGCGGGTCCGGGCGGGTTTTTCTCCGGGCTCTCTTCGTAATACGTTCGGTCATACCAATCCGCCACCCATTCCGACGCATTCCCCGCCATGTGGTATAGCCCATAGGGACTCTTCGTCCCCTCCTTCAATCCGTGGCGGATACTCATACCGGTCACCCCGCTTTTCACGGGCGCCAAGGTCGTTTCATAGCTGACCCATCCGGTCGTGCCGAAGTTGTACCGGGCAATATCCACAAACGGCTGCATGTGCCCCCAAGGGTACCGGCGGCCGTCGGTACCACGGGCAGCCTTCTCCCATTCGGCTTCGGTCGGCAGCCTCTTGCCCGCCCATTCGCAATAGGCTTTCGCGCTGTCCCACGCCATGCCCACGGCCGGACGATCTTTCGCCTCTTCAAGAGCCGCATAGTCATCCCACAAGGGAGGCAAATCGTGGTTGGTCTCATCCAGAAACTTCTGATAGCGCTCCATCGTCAGTTCAAATTGATCGATATAATAACTGTCCAGCAGGACCGTATGTTCAGGACGTTCATTCCTCGACCCGTCATTGGCCCCCATCAGAAACTCCCCTTCGGGAATCTTGATCATCGGAGCCCCATCCTTCCCCTCGATTATCTCGAAGTTGGATTCGATCGGAGGTTCACCTGACTCATATTTCCATTCGGCTTCTGCCGGATGCCATCCCAGGACCATCCCCGTCAGTCCGATGACCACGGTCAACCATGCTCCACGCTGTTTGTGCCGATTCATGATGTTCCTCCGTCCCCGGCTCCACGACGAAGAGCCGCTGAAACAGGGTCCAGCGGCTGCTCTATAGTGGCGTCCCCAACGGGATTTGAACCCGTGTTGCCGGCTTGAAAGGCCGGCGTCCTAGGCCAGACTAGACGATGGGGACACGAAACGAATGCTCGGAAAGAACGCATGGTAACAGGGGGGATCGGATCGAGTCAAACGACACCTTTGTTGATCGTGTTTCGGTTTCAAAGACGTTTCCAGCCCGACACGATCACTCCCCCCTTAATGGGGAGTCGCAGAAACCAAGCCGGGAGGCGCAGGCTGAGGTTAAAGAACCTCTGATTTATTGTGATAGCGGGATGTAGGGCAAGACGTCCCGGAGCGAAACCCGAGGCTTATCAGAGAGATAGGTGAGGGTTGAGCGAGGACACAACGCAGCCATACGCCCGATAGTGCAAGAAATCAGAGGTTCCTTATTAAAAAGGTACGGGGGTCGGTCGATAAGCCGGATTCTGTTCCGTATCGATCGTGCATACGGCGGTGACCATGTCTCTACGGCTCATGTTGCCATAAGCCTCCAGCGACCTACCCGAGAACTTCGGCCGGGCCGGCCTCTCCCGAACGTCCTGACTCATCCTTGCACGCGACGTTTGCCGTGCGAAGGCAAGCAGGCCGTTCGGCGCGTCCTCCTATTTGGTCTTGCTCCGGGTGATGCTTGCCCTGCCATCCACGTCGCCGCGGACGCGGTGGGCTCTTACCCCACCATTTCACCCTTACCCCGGGACCGATCCGAGGATGGTCCGGGGCGGTATATTTTCTGTGGCGCTCATGTCGGATTGCTCCGCCTGGGCGTTACCCAGCACCCTGCCCTGTGGAGTCCGGACTTTCCTCTCGCCCGGGACGGGCGAGCGGCCACCTGACCCACCCCCATACCGGGAACCATGATACGCAATGCCTGTGTCGGAAACAAGAGACCGGGAGAGAACGGGCAGGGAACGCTCACCCATCCATCTGTTCTTGAGCCACGGGTTCTTCGGTGCCCACGTCTTCAGGCGTGTCATGAAGCGCGGCTTCATAATACAAGATGCGATAGCAGTAGGGGCAAGTCAACAGGTCGTCGGCCCGCTTTACACTGGCGACCAACTGGGGAGGTATTTGTAATTGACACCCCTGGCAGGTTTCACCTTGGACGGTGGCCACCACCACGAGCTTCATGGAAGACTTGAGCATGGAGTATCGATGATGGACCCGTTTTTCCAGCGAGACGATCAGGCCTTGCTTTTGTCGCTCGATCTCTGCGACCTCATCAGCCAGTTTCGCCGATAAGACCTCCAGCTCACCCTTTTCCCGTTCCAGGGTCTGGGTAAGTTCCTGAAGCAGGGTTTCGACTTCGTCCAATTCCTTCCGCTTCTCTTCCCCCCGCTCCATGGCCATGAGGACCCGTTCTTCCAGGCCATCCTTTTTCTTGTTGGCCAGTTCAAGTTCAAACAAATGGGCCTGATATTCTTTGTTCGTCTTCAACTCGTTCAACCGCCCACGCATTTTCTGGACGTGACTCTCGTGCGCGCTCAAGTCATCTTCGCTGCTGCGCCGCTCCGCCGCAATGGTCTCCAGCATGGCCTTCAGGTCTTCCGCGCGCTTCCGCGCCCGGTCGACCGGCGATTGGGCCGCGTGAAGCCGTTCGGGAATCTGTTGTTGTTGTTTTTCGAGATCATGCAGCTTCAGATCAAGCTGCTGGAGTTGTACCAGGAGGGAAAGTTGAAAATTCAAAAACGCCTCTGCGCGCGAGAAAGAAATGAACGATTCATGAGGAAATACTCTACCGTATCTATCCTGAAAATAGCAAAGTTGGTGGGCCCACCAGGACTTGAACCTGGGACCAACTGATTATGAGTCAGCCGCTCTGACCAACTGAGCTATGGGCCCACGTTCGGTCACGCGTTAAAAGCCTTCGGCGAAACTGCGCAGTTTCTTGCTCCGGGTCGGGTGGCGGAGTTTGCGCAAGGCCTTCGCTTCGATCTGCCGGATCCGTTCCCGCGTCACCTCGAAGTCCTGCCCCACTTCCTCCAACGTGTGGTCCGTCGCCTCCCCGATCCCGAACCGTTTCCGCAGCACCTTCTCCTCCCGCGCCGTCAACGATTCCAAGGATTTCCCGATGTGCCGCTGCAGGTCGTACC